>NZ_CAXBIA010000032.1:0-4591 GCF_963975735.1 uncultured Parasphingorhabdus sp. | reverse complement strand
TGAGCAAGTGCTAACCTCTAGGCTGCTCAGGCCCCGACCCGATAGCACCAAGTGCGGCTAAACTGGAAAGCCGTCCTTCTGCTGTCTGATTTAAAATCGAGAGTCATGAAAAGCAGACTGTCAGTCTGGTTCGCAGGATATTGGCAAGCTTACAACCATTCCGCTCGCTTCAAAATATTCGAAAGAATCCAATAGGTCTATTGACCTTTGCTATTATTGCGAATAATTCGCATTCGCATTAGAGATTAGACAGGGAATTATATCGTGAATCGGACACCGCATTTCAAAAACTTGGCAGCTTTCGGGATATTGCTGTTTGCCATGCACTCTCCTGCCGCATGGGCACAGGACGGCGGCGAGACCCAATCGCAAAACCAAAATCAACGAGATGACGATGTTAGCCGGGCAGACGAATTCAAACCCGCAATTATCGTGACCGCATCGCGCGTCAACAAACCGATCAGCGCCATTCCGAACAGCGTTCGCGTCATTGACCGCGAGACGATCGACCAGCAATTGTCGGTCAGCACGAGCCTCCTCGATAGCCTCAGTTTTTCCATTCCCAGCCTGACCCCCGGACGGCAGAAGATGACAAGCAGTAGCGTCACCCTGCGCGGGCGCACGCCGCTTTATCTACTCGACAATATTCCGCAATCGACTCCCTTGCGCAACGGTGAGCGTAGCGGATTCACCATCGACCCCGCGTTTGTCGACCGCGTCGAGGTGATTTACGGTGCCAATGCCATTCAGGGTGTGGGCGCGACCGGCGGTGTCATCAATTATGTCACCGTCGCCCCGCCAACGAATGGCGACCTGCTGGCGAAAGTTTCCGCCGAAATCTCGACCGACGACTTTGAAGACAATGGCTTCCACACACGGCTCACGGGTCTGGTGGGTCAAAAAATTGGTGCTGTGGATTTTGTCGTCGCCGGGGCCTACCAGAAAAACGACTTATATTATGACGGAAACGGTAACGCGGTGGGCGTCGATCCCACACAGGGCGACCTTGCCGACACCACATCCTATAATGTCTTCGGGAAGCTTGGTCTCGACATTGATGACAGCAAACGGATCGAACTGACGGCCAATTATTTCAATCTTGCTGGTGACGGCGATTATGTTCGCGTCGACGGCGACATTGCAGCAGGTATTCCCGCAACCAGCGCCCGCGGCGTACCGGCTGGAGACCCTACCTACAATGAAGCCGTAAATCTGGCCCTGTCCTATACTGACAGGGACCTGTTCGGCGGCAAGCTGTCGCTCGCGGGATATTATTATGATTTCTACGCGCTATATGGCGGAGATGCGTTCCCGGTGTTTCAGGATGTGTCGATTGCGCCAGCGGGCAGCCTGTTCGATCAGTCAGCATTGGCATCGGAAAAATATGGCGCAAAGCTGACCTATGTGCGCGAAGATACGTTATGGAACGGGCTGCAGATCGCGGCAGGTGCCGACTATCTGCATGACGAGACCTTTCAGGAACTGGCACAGACGGACAGGCTCTGGGTGCCGTTGCTGAAATTCCAGGAATTCGCGCCCTTCGTGCAGCTCGAGCAGACCTTCCTCAACGAGGCCGTGCGTCTGTCCGGCGGGCTGCGCTACGAGAATGTGGCGCTCGACGTGCCCGATTTCACCACGATCGCGAGCGCCGGATCTACCTTTGTCCAAGGCTCTTCGCTGACATTCGACAAGCTGCTCGGAAATGCCGGCATCGTCGTCGAACCGCTGGAAGGACTGACATTCTTTTCATCTTATGCGCAGGGCTTCACCATGCCGGACGCCGGCCTGGTTCTGCGTTCCGTCAACACGCCCGGACAGACGGTGGCCGATCTCATCGATCTGCAGCCGGTCATTGCCGACAATATCGAAATCGGGGCGGGCTATCACAAAGACGGCCTGAACCTCGATGCCAGCTATTTCTGGTCCAATTCCGATCTGGGTTCGCGGATTCAGGTGGTCAATGGCGCGGGACAAATCCGGCGGGAACGCACCGAGATTTCCGGGTTCGAATTTGCTGCCGATTACCATTTCCCATCCGGATTTGGCTTCGGTGCCAATTTTGCAAAACTCTACGGTCGCTTTGACAGCGACGGGGATGATATCGTCGACCGCGATCTGGACGGACGCAATATTTCACCAGACCGGCTGAATTTGTTCGTCGAAGGTCCGATTGCAGCTGGCCTGTCAGCACGGCTTCAGTCATCGACCTTTTTTGACCGGACATTCGATGGCGGATTGCCACAGAATGATTTTGACGGATTTACACTGGTTGACCTTGCACTGTCATACACAGGTAACGACTTTGGCGATTTCAGCCTGGGCATCCAGAATATTCTCGATAAGCAATATATTACCTATTATGCGCAGACGGTTACGTTCGTGAATGACAGCACTTATGTATCCGGCCGTGGACGTGCGTTCACGCTGGGCTGGAAATATAGCTTCTGATGCAGCTGGTCGCGTCGATCCATCGTTGGGCCGGCGGATTAATCGGTCTGCTGCTGGCCTTGCTTGGCCTGACCGGCGCTTTGTTGTTGTGGAAGGGCGCCTGGCTGCGTCTGACAGTGTCGGCGGAAGCTGTTGTTGAGACCGACCCGGCCACACTTGGCGCGCTTACGCAGAATATTCTAGCTGGTTCGACCCAAACACCGACCTCCATCGTTTTTGCCAACAGCGATATTGCCCTCCACACGGTGCGCACCGGACCGGACAGCGGCTTTTATGCCGATGCCAGCGGATCGGCGATAACGTCATGGGACAGCATCTGGGCTCGCTCGGAAATTTTTCTGTTTGATCTGCACCACCATCTGCTTGTCGGGGAAGCGGGAGAGACGGTCAGCGGCATTGCCGGACTGGTCGGGCTTGGATTCATCATTACCGGACTGATATTGTGGTGGCCGACACGAAAGACATTCAGGTTGCGCCTGTGGCCTGCCAGAATGACAAGACCCGCAATCATCAGGCAACACCGCGATATGGGCGTGATACTCGCGCCTTTGCTGTTCCTCACCATGTTGACCGGTGTGATGATGACGCTCAAGCCGGTCGCGGAACTTTTGCTGTCGCCTTTCTCCAGCGCAGCTGAAATGGAGTCGGCACTCGAACCGCCGAAAGTGGCCGCGGGTCCTGCGGATAATGCCGATTGGCCTCGCATCACGGCAGTGGCGCAAGCGCGCTTTCCTGATGCCACCATCCGTATCATCGGACTGCCGCGAAAGGCGGGCGATCCCGTGGCCATCCGGTTGAAGCGGCCGGGTGAATGGCACAATAATGGCCGCACGATCATCTGGTTTGATGGCGCAACCGGCAATCTTCTTCGTGCTAAAGATGCGCTCGCGATGCCGCAGGGTTTGCAGCTATTCAATCTCACCTATCCGCTCCATGCGGCAAAGGTTGGCGGTACAGCCTATAAAGTCGTGCAGACGATTGCCGGTTTGGCATTGGCACTGCTGGGTAGTCTGGCCGTGTGGAGTTTTTGGTTCCGAAGAAAAGCAATACCGAAACCGATAAAGCCCTGAACGGTCGGGTCGCCACAATGGCAAGAGGGTCCTCTGTAGCGGGACAACCTGCTCACCAAACGTGATCGGCGGCTCGCCGAACTCGAACGAGTGGATGTTTTGGGGCAGCAATTAGCTCGCACTATTTGTCCAACTTTTACGTCGATAGCGGTCCTTAGTGCCGATGCTTGCAACCCTGACAGTCCTGTTGGCGCGCGCGATATAGGATAAAGCTGTCCTCAATGAAACATTGCATCAACGATGGCGCAGTCCGGTACTTCTCCGCCATCACATTTCTGCGCCATGTCCGACAATGTGTGCTCCAGACGTTTTAAATCGGATATTTTCCGTTGAATACTGGTAATGTGATCGTTGGTTACGGCCAACACTTCTCCGCACGTATATTCGTTGGAATAGACCAGGCTAAGAAGACCTCTTAGCTCCGCAATTGAAAAACCGAGTTCCCGCGCGCGCAGAATGAAGCGTAACCGTGCCTGGTCATCAGGCGAATAGACCCTGTGACCACTGCTTGTTCGATCAACGGCGCGTAACAGCTCGATATTCTCGTAATATCGTATCGTTTCGATGTTGCAGCCGGCGATTTTGGCCAGTTTTCCGCGCTTGACAGATTGTTGCATAAAAAGTCCTTGTTCCTGTAGTTACTACAGAGCGTATAGTTATCTCCATCGAAGATCAATCGCAATGAAAGATACGATATTGCCAGAGACCGTTAAGACAGAAATGCCCCCACAATCGCCAGAAAAGCAAAGTTGGTGGGCAGTGGGCGGCATAGCAGGCGCAATTTTGGCATCGTCCTGCTGTATTGTACCGCTCGTCCTTGTAACCCTTGGCGTAAGCGGAGCGTGGATTGGCAATCTTACCGCTCTTGAACCTTATAAGTGGTACTTTGTCGCAATAACTCTCGGGTTTTTGGCAGCGGGTTTTTGGCATGTCTATTTTCGGACAAGACCTGACTGTGAAGACGGTTCCTATTGTGCTCGCCCACAATCATCAATCATCACGAAATCTGCCCTGTGGCTGGGCACATCACTCATCGCTTTATCAATCACAATCGATTGGTGGGCACCGTATTT
>NZ_CAXBIA010000031.1:0-8118 GCF_963975735.1 uncultured Parasphingorhabdus sp. | reverse complement strand
ACGAGGAAGGCGAAGGCGGCAAGGGCCAGATCGAGGAATTCCTGCGCGAGTTCAACGGCGAAGGCATCCAGCATATCGCATTGATCTGCGATGATCTGGTCGGCTGCTGGGACCGGCTCAAGGAGCTCGGCGTGCCGTTCATGACCGCGCCGCCGAACACCTATTATGAAATGCTTGATGGCCGCCTGCCCGGCCATGGCGAGGATGTGAACGCGCTGCAGACCCGCGGCATATTGCTCGATGGTACAACAGAAGGCGGCGAGCCGCGCCTGTTGCTGCAGATTTTCGCCGAAGCGCAGGTCGGACCGGTTTTCTTTGAATTCATCCAGAGAAAAGGCGATGACGGTTTTGGCGAGGGCAATTTCAAGGCCCTGTTCGAAAGCATCGAACGCGATCAGGTTGCGCGCGGGGTGCTGAATGTAGAGGAGCCGGTATAATGGCCGCACCAAAGATCGATGGCATCCACCATGTCGCCTATCGCTGCAAGGACGCGAAAGAGACGGTCGACTTCTACCAGCGCGTGATGGGCATGGAGTTCCAGCTCGCCTTTGCCGAAAATGAAGTGCCGTCGACCGGCGAGCACGACCCCTATATGCACATCTTCCTCGATGCCGGCGGCGGCAATGTCCTCGCCTTTTTCGAGCTGCCGGAGCAGCCGGACATGGACCGCGACCAGAATACCCCGGCCTGGGTCCAGCATATCGCCTTCAAGGTGAACTCGCTCGACGACCTGATGGCGGCCAAGGCCAATGCCGAAGCCGAGGGGCTCGAAGTCCTCGGCCCGACCCATCACGGGATATTCAAGTCGATCTATTTCTTCGATCCCAACGGCCACCGGCTGGAGCTGGCCTGCGATATCGGCACCGACGAGGAGATGGCCGAATTGCGCCGCGTCGCCCCCGCGATGCTCGAGGAATGGAGCCGCACCAAGAAAGCGCCGCAACATGCCGCCTGGCTGCATGAAAAGGCCCGCGACGAGCATTAGCTTGCCTTGCGCCGCATAAGCTCCTTTATTACCGTTCGTGTCGAGCGTAGTCGAGACACTGAGCCCACACGCACCGGTCTCTCGAATCCTCAACTTAACGAAGGGCTCGAGACGAACGGCAGCCAGACCGAGGAACGCACATGAAACTCGCTACCCTGAAAAATGACACCCGTGACGGCCGTCTGGTCGTGGTCTCGAAAGACCTCACCCGCTGCTGCGAAGCGAGCAATATTGCCCCGACCCTGCAGGCGGCGCTCGACGACTGGGAACGATGCGCGCCGAAGCTGGAAGCGCTCTACCGCGATGTCGAACATGAAAGCGTACCCTGCGAGCGCTTTCACGAGCGGCTCGCCGAATCCCCTCTGCCCCGCGCCTATCAATGGGCCGACGGCAGCGCCTATATCAACCATGTCGAACTGGTCCGCAAAGCGCGCGGCGCGGAAGTGCCTGAGAGCTTCTACAGCGATCCCCTGATGTATCAGGGCGGCTCGGACGCCTTCCTCGGCCCGCGCGACGATATCCCGCTCGGCGATCCCAAATGGGGCTGTGACATGGAAGGCGAAGTCGCGGTCATCACCGATGATGTGCCACCGGGCGTCAGCGCCGCAGATGCCGCCGACCATATCAAGCTGGTGATGCTGTGCAACGACGTGTCCTTGCGCGGCCTGATCCCGGGCGAGCTGGCCAAAGGCTTCGGCTTTTTCCAGTCGAAACCGCCATCGGCTTTCTCGCCGGTCTGCGTGACCCCCGACGAACTGGGCGACGCGTGGAAAGGTTCGGTCATCCATCTGCCGCTACAAGTCGACTATAACCGCGAACCCTTCGGCCGTGCCAATGCCGGAGCGGACGCGACCTTCAGCCTAGCCGATCTGGTCGCCCACGCCGCCAAGACCCGTCCCCTGTCAGCCGGCACGATCATCGGTTCCGGCACCGTATCCAACCAGGGCCCCGACGGCGATCCCGGAAAACCGGTCAGCGAAGGCGGCCTGGGCTATAGTTGCATCGCCGAAATCCGGATGATCGAGACGATTAATGACGGCGAGGCGAAGACACCCTTCATGAGCGCTGGCGATACGGTGAAAATCCAGATGCTGGATGCGGATGGTCACTCGATATTCGGCGCGATCCGGCAGGAGGTTGTGGCGGTTTGATTGGGTTGGTGTCCACATTATCCCGAGAGCGGGTGCTAACTGAATAGCTGAATAGCGTTGCGGGGTCAGTTCGATTTGGTTTCTAGAAATTTTTGGAGTTCCAGTCCTAACGCAACATCATATTCATCGTCAGTGTGGCTTTCGAATTCAACCAAAGGTGCGTCAGCGTCATCCAACAAGCCTTGTCGCTCTATTTCTGCTTCTTCCATTTGAATTACTCGGAAAGTTTCTGGCCTCGTAAACGCCCACAAGTTACCCCAAAACTTTTCAGCAATTGGTTCCGCATCTTCATTCGTTTGGAGGCGGGCGTAAGCAAGTTCATCGCTGGTCAAATAAATGGCAATTCCATCTCTAATAGCCGCCCGAACCAATATCATCCAAGAACCTTTTCGATACACTGAATATTGCCAAAATGCGCCCTCTAAAGGGCCAATGCACCGGTCAATTCTACGTATATCCAACGTCTCAAATAATGCCTCATTATTAGCATGAAATCTATCAATGCGTGCGTCCATAATCTTTCATCCAACGGTTCGGCAAAACTCTCGAATTGCGGTGACACAGCACTAAATCGTTCGGACGCTTGGGCTGAAGTGCACCGTCACCAAAATTCCAGAGCTGTATAGCCCATTCTAAAGTGGGCCGGAAATAGCATGGTTGCTAGTTTCAGAGAAATAGCCCTTTTCAATGCTATAGTGGCTATCTCTATTTTCCCAGATTTCCACTTGGTCTGGCAATCCATGCTTTGCTAAATATCCTTTAATATCAAGTCGTTTCTCAAAAACAACTGCTAGAGGGCATCGTGTGCCAGCCGGATAATCAACTCTTTTTACACAATTTCCAATTCCAATTTCGTACTCATAAATCGGAACCAAGTCCGCGCTAAGTTTACTTACATCAATCAATATCGTTCCTTCCACCAATCAGAGCAACAGTATTAGAATTACGGTGACAGTGCACTAATTTACTCTGGTGCTCAGAATGAAGTGCACTGTCACCGTAATCGGGGCACCTATTGTATTTGGCACCCATGCTCATCTATATTGCGCTCGATGGGAGAAAGACGATGACATTGTTGGATCTTCTGAAATTATCCGAAAAAGAGCGAACGCACCAATTTCAGAAGATTGATCCGTATAACGCTCAATCCAAGGCGTTGTTTCAAGAGATAAAATTATCATTTCTGAGTACCTATCCGAAATGCGCCGCTCTCTCAGATGTAAGCGTTGGTGCAGGGCCTGGACTAGGACCAATTAACGCGATTTGCGTTCGTGTACCCATGGGAGTAAAAATACGCATTCCTAGAAAGTTTCTAGGATTACAGGTGTTTCGACTCGACGAGACACAAAGAGGTTGGAAGACTAGATATTAAGCTTGTAGCAGATCTACCTTCCCCCCACCCAATGCAGACCCCCCTCAAACCGGCACCGCCGTCTCATATTTGATCCGCTCCATCGCGAAGCTCGCCGACACATCGGACAAAGGCACCGCCTTGATCAGTTTCTTGTAGACCCGGTCATAGTCGGCGACATCGCGAACGAGCAGTTTGAGCATATAGTCGACCTCGCCCGCCATCCGGTAGAATTCGACCACTTCCTCAATCGCCGACGCCGCTGCGGCGAATTTTTCGAGCCATTTGTCGCTATGGTCGCTGGTCCGCACGGCGACGAATACGGTCATATTCAGGCCGACCGCCTCTGGATCGACAATCGCCACGCGGCGGGCGATGATCCCGTCCGCCTCCATCCGCTTGACCCGCCGCCAGCAGGCATTGGTCGAAAGGCTGAGCTGCGCGGCGAGATTTTCCAGCGACAGGCTGGCATCGCGCTGCAAGGCTTTCAGGATATTGCGGTCATTATCATCAATATTTTTGGTTTCTTTGGTCATATCCAGAATATTATCACATCTTCCGTGCAATAGCACCAATAATTGACAGGGATTTCCCACCCGTCTCGCTTCATATGCACATGCAGATGATGATAGGGGAAATACCATGCTGGATTTTGTAGGCCGGGCGCGCGAGGACAAGCTGCAGTCGCTGTCGGCTCTGATCGGCAATACGCCGATGATCAAGATCCTTGCGCGCTGCGAGGAGCAGGATGTCACCGTCTATGCCAAGGCGGAGATGTTCAACCTGTCCGGCAGCATCAAGGACCGGATGGCGCTGGCGATCCTGCAGGATGCGATGCGGCGCGGCGAATTGCTGCCCGGCCAGACGATTGTCGAGGCGACCAGCGGCAACAGCGGCATCTCCTTTGCCGCGATCGGTTGCGCGCTCGGTCATCCCGTCACCATTTTCATGCCCGACTGGGTCAGCGCGGAACGGCGCGCTACGCTGGCGATCTATGGCGCGGATGTGCGTCTGGTCTCCCGCGAGCAGGGCGGCTTTCTCGGCTGCATGGCGGCGGCAGAAGAGCTGGGCCAGCAGGGCGCCTATATGCCGCGCCAGTTTTCCAATCCGGTCAACGCGGACGAACATGCCGAAGGCACCGGTCCCGAACTATGGCAACAGGTAACTGCCGACGGCGGCACGCTCGGCGGCTTTGTCGCTGGCGTCGGCACAGGTGGCACCGTCATGGGTATGGGCCGCTATCTCAAGAGCCGGGACCAGAGCATTGCCGTCCATCCGGTCGAGCCGATTGAATCCCCCACATTGTCGGTCGGCCACAAATGCGGTCAGCACCGGGTCCAGGGCCTGTCGGACGAATTCATCCCGGCGATCCTCAACCTGTCCGAACTGGACGGCGTCATCGGCGTGCATGACGGCGACGCGATCCTGATGGCGCAACGGCTGATCCGGCAATTCGGTCTCGGCGTCGGCATTTCCAGCGGCATCAATCTGGTCGCTGCGATCCGCGTAGCGCTGCAGCAGCCGGTGGCCGCCGACGGAACCCGCAAAGCGGTCGCGACCATCTTCGCCGACAGCAACAGCAAATATCTGTCCACCGATCTGGCGAAGGAAGAACCCTGCCGCGACTGCTATCTGACGCCGAAAATCGAACTGCTGGATATGCAGACTATCCGCTAAGCTTGGCGATATTGCGATCGTCGGCCGCCGTTACATTCACCGCCAGACCAATCAGATCGGTATCTTCCGGCGCATCGGGCAGCACACCGATGGCGGGCAATCCCTGCTCATCCTCTAGCCACAGACTGGCCGCCCCCCGGCTGGCCTTGCCATAAGGCATGGCATAGCTTTTGATCACCGCCTTGCCGTTGAAATAATGGTCCGGCTTGACATGATCCGGCTTCGGAATCCGCACCGGCGCCGCGATCCGGTCGGGTGACCAGCCGCCAGCGACTGGCTGTGCCGCATAGATGCCCACCGATTCCTTGTTGATCACCCCGCCATTGGCAGAGATCATCCCCGGCTTGCTGCCATCCTTGCGCAATGCCTGGACCAGCGCGACCATACCGTGGGCGCTGTAGCTGTTGCCCGGACCGCCGAAGAAGCTGAGCCCGCCGGTGAGCGTATAGGAAGCTAGCGAGCGGTCCGGCGAACCGAGCGCGTCCATCGCCAGCGAAACCGCCACCGGGAAACAGCTGTAAATATCGATCGGGCCCAGATCACCAGCGTCCAGTTCCGCCAGTTCCAATGCCTTGGGAAAAGCGACCTGCATCGCCGGCGAGACCGACAGATCATCCTGCAGGCTCATCAACGGCACGCTCGCGTCCGATCCGCTGTGCAGATAGATCATCTTGTCTTCGGCTATGCCCAGCTCTTCCGCATGGCCGGCCGTGGTCAGGATCACCGCAGCGCCCAGTTCGACCGCATCCTGCGCCACCATCCAGCGGCGATAGGGGTCGTTGAGCCGGTAATTGCCATGCTCATCAGCCAACAATTCCTCCGCCGTCCATTTGCGGGCAAATTGCGCATGTTCGCGCGTCAGCGACACACCGGCAAAAGCCTCCCACAGTTCGGCCATGCTCTGCGCATAGCTGTCGCGGTCCATGCCGAGCCGCGCGCGCCGGGCGTTTTCGACAATCCCGTAGGCCATCGGCATGTTGATAATGCCCTGCCGCCATTCATAGGCGGTCAGCATCTTGTCTTCATTGGTGATCAGGTCGGTCATGTCGCGGGTCGCCGGCTGGTTCCAGTCCAGCTCATGCCCACTGCGCCGCGCGCGCTTGACCGTGCCCATATTCTCCGCGCTCGACAGAACCACCGCTTTATATTCGCCGTCATGCACCTGGCAGGCGAGCTTGTTAAGATGCTTCTGCGGGCTCTGGCCACCGACATCGCCGTAGAGCAGATGCGCCGGATCGAGACCGGAGGCCGTGGCCACCGCTTCGGGGTGATTCTCTGGCGAGCCGAAATCATGCGGCAGACCGCTATCGTGGAACAGGCGAATCGAGAGCAGACAGTCAATCGACGCCGCCAGTTTTTCGCCAGCGCCGCTATCGGCCAGCGCTTCCCTGACCGCTGCTGACGCAAGGTCGACAGTAGAAGGCCATTCAAGCCCCTGCGATTCTTTCAGTTTCCGCCCACTTGTTTCGCCAACGCCGATCAGGACCGGCGCCTTCTTGTCTGCCAAAGCCAATGGTAATTCCCTCAAAATAAACAGTTCATCAATCGATTAAACATGATAACAGACGGGGTAATCAATGCACCTAATAATTTGAGGACTAGTGAATGAGCGGATGGCCAGAGCTGAAATGGGACACGGAACCAACAGGACCCCTGAAGGGTTTGAAAATCGTCGACATGTCTACCGTCGTCCTTGGTCCTTTCGCCACTCTCAATTTCGCTGACATGGGCGCGGACGTCATCAAGATCGAAAATGGCGAAGGCAAGTTCGGCGGCGACATGATGCGCCACGCCGGTGACAATCCGACCGGCGACCTCGGCCCGATCTTCACCTCGCTCAACCGCAACAAGAAATCGATCACGCTCAACGGCAAGAACGAGAATGACAAGGCGGTGATCCTCGAACTGCTCAAACATGCCGACGTGTTCTTCCACAATGTCCGGCTGGCCGGCATGGAACGGCTCGGCCTGGATTATGAAAGCGTCAAGGCGATCAATCCGGGCATCGTCTATGTCCATTGCGCCGGTTTCGGCCAGGGCGGCGAATATGAGAAACGCCAGGCCTATGACGACCTGATCCAGTGCGCCTCCGGCTTTGCCAGCCTGTTCGAAATGCGCGGCGACAGCGGTCGTCCGCTCTACATGCCGTCGCTGGTCGCCGACAAGACCATCGGCCTGTTCGCGGTCAACGCGACGCTCGCGGCGATGTATCACAAGGAAAAGACCGGCGAAGGGCAATTTGTCCAGGTGCCGATGTTCGAAGCCTTTACCTGGTTCAACATGGTCGAAAATCTGTGGGGCGAGACCTTCATCCCGGGCAATGGCAAGATGGCCTATACAAGGTCGATCAACCCCAATCGCAAACCCTATCCGACCAAGGACGGCTATATCGGCCTGGTCCCCTATAGCGACACGCAATGGGAGAAATTCTTCGAGCTTGGCGGCAAGCCCGGCGTCTTTCAGGAACCGCGCTTTGCAACCTATACCGAGCGCACCAAGAATATCACCGCCCTCTATGCACTGATCGAGGAAATCGCCGCCACCAAGACAACCGACGAGTGGCTGCCCCTGCTCGACGAGCATAATATCCCGGCCATGCGCTATAACAACATCGCCGATGTCCTCGACGATCCGCATCTCCAGCAGGTCGGTTTCTGGCAGGAACGCGAGGGACCGAAGATCGGCAAATACCGGACGATCAAACATCCGGTCCATTATTCCGCCAGCCCGGCGAATATCTATGCCGACCCGCCGACACTCGGCGCGGACAATGACGAAATACGGGGTGCCCTCGGCATGCCCGCCAACGACGAATGATAATGATAAAACAGGACGAGGTTTGAACCATGAATTTTGATTTCTCTGACGATCAGAAGTTTCTCCGCGACGAAGCACGCAAGTTTCTCGAGGCACAATGCACCAGCGCCCATGTTCGAGCCGTGCTCGATGATGAG
>NZ_CAXBIA010000030.1:0-9067 GCF_963975735.1 uncultured Parasphingorhabdus sp. | reverse complement strand
TCGTCAGGCTCATAACCTGAAGGTCGTAGGTTCAAATCCTACTCCCGCAACCAACTTAAAGCATCAAATACAATAACTTAACGAATAGCCTCGGTCGAAAGACTGGGGCTTTTGTTCGTTTTGGAGCTAACACATAGCTAACACATTTTGACTCTTTCTCTAAAACCTGATAGCCGTAGGTCATCATATCCCAATTGGTGGAGGCGACGTGTGGAAAGTCACCGAGTTCTCAATGGCAAGGTGCAGCTGTATCGGCGCGGTGAGAGTCGCATCTGGCAATGCTCTGCTTCAGTCGGCGGTAAACAACGACGGGCCACAACCAAGCGTGAAAGTCTCGCGCTGGCATCCGAGTTTGCCGAAGACTGGTATCTTGCACTTCGCGGCAAAGATCACGCTGGCATTCTCCTGTCGGAGAAGAGTTTTGCCCAAGCCGCAACACAGTTTCTTGCCGAGTATGAAGTTATTACCGAAGGTGAGCGCAGCCAGAAGTGGACCGAGGGACATGAAATCCGGTTGCGGATTCATTTGCTGCCTTTCTTCGGCGAGCTTGGCGTCTCGAAAGTGACCCCGGCCAAAGTGCAGGATTATCGCGTTCACCGGATGACGTCGCGGCTTGAACCAAATCCTGCGTCACGCAGCAATCGACCGTTGGTGGACAAACCGCCAGCGCGCAGCACCCTACATAATGAAATCGTCACTTTACGAATGGTTCTGAAGACAGCCATCCGCAACGGGTGGCTTGAGCATTTGCCTGACCTATCACCGCCTTACAGAACGCAGGGCAAGATCGTCCACCGTCCTTGGTTCAGTCCAGCCGAATACAAGCAGCTCTATGAAGCCACGCGCGCCTATGCGCGTGATCCCTTCCATGAGCGTGACAGGTGGAATGCCGAACAGGTCCATGATTATGTCCTATTTCTAGCCAACACTGGCCTGCGGCCCGATGAGGCAAAAAATCTCCAGCATCGCGATGTTGCTATTGTCGAAGACGAGGCAACTGGTGAGACGCTCCTCGAAATTGAGGTGCGAGGTAAACGCGGCGTTGGCTATTGTAAGTCGATGCCGAGCGCGGTCAGACCGTATGAACGATTACTCAATCGGCCAAAACCTGTTCAGGCGGAAAGCCGCCGTGAGAAGCAGCGACGGCGTAAAGAAGGCCTGCCGCCATTGTCAGAAGACCCGCCGGAACCGGAATATCCAGAACTACGGGACTCTGTGTTTCCCGGTAATCATGTGAGATTATTCAACGGTATTTTGGAGCGGGCCAACCTCAAGCGCGACCGGGATGAGAAGCCCCGCACTGCCTATAGTCTGCGTCACACCTATATTTGTATGCGGTTGATGGAGGGGGCCGACATCTACCAGATCGCCAAAAACTGCCGCACCAGCGTCGAGATGATTGAGAAATTCTATGCCGCGCACATCAAGAGCACTCTTGATGCGGCCTCCATCAACGTCCGTAGGCCCAAACCCCTTAGAGCCTCGAAATCGTCACCTCGCGCCGAGGTTGATCTTGACGATGAATAGGCTTGTTACGGGCATGGATGGAACAGACCGCTGAACAGCAGTGTTCCCATGTCCAATGAGGCGAGCTGACCAAAGGGGAAGCGCCTCAACTTTTCGCGAAATGACAATCGAAGGATATTGTCATGCTGGCCACCAGAATCCTGAACGGGATTCGGCCATCGCCACAACTTAACGACGCGAAGCGACATTTTTGCCTTTGATGATTGATTGGCACTCGCTTTATCAATCACAATACTGTTATATCATGATTGATAGAAAGGGTTCTTATCGATCATGCGCTGGAACTGGCAACTTCCTGCCTGGCCTGACTTTCGCTTCGACGCGGAATCTATCCGCATGTCAGAAGCACAATTCTTAAAAGGTTCCGGTGTTGTAATCGGGGCATTGCATCATCTTGACGACGATGAACGCAACGGCTTGACCATCGAACTTATTTCCCAAGAAATTGTCGATAGCTCTGCCATAGAAGGCGAAATCCTTGACCGCGATAGCGTCCAATCATCACTGGCACGGCATCTGGGCTTTGCTGCCGACCAGCGCCGGGCAAGCGCCGCTGAGGCCGGTGCTGCCGAGCTTATGGCCGATGTCTATCGCAGCCATGCCGCGCCGCTTGACGATCAGACGCTGTTTGCGTGGCACGCGATGCTAATGAATGGTCGCCGCGACATTGCTGATGTCGGGCGCTACCGGACACACGAAGATCCGATGCAGATTGTGTCTGGCGCACTCCAGGCACCGCGCGTGCATTTTGAAGCGCCGCCGTCAACAGATGTGCCGATGGAGATGTCTCGCTTTATTGCATGGTTCAACGAAAGCGCCCCGTCATCACCAAATCAAGTTCCTGCGATCACGCGGGCGGCTATCGCTCACCTTTGGTTTGAGAGCATTCATCCCTTTGAAGACGGCAATGGCCGGATTGGGCGCGCGATTGCTGAAAAAGCTTTAGCACAAAGTCTCGCAACCCCGACGCTGACCGCGCTTGCAGAGACGATTCATCGCCACCGCAAAGCCTATTATGCCGCGCTTCACCTTGGAAGCCAAAGCAACGACATTGATGCGTGGCTGACATGGTTTGCCGATATTGTCATCGAGGCGCAGGCTCGCACGATTACCCGCATACGGTTCCTGATTGAAAAAACACGCCTGTTTGATCGCCTTCGCGGCGAGATCAACGAGAGGCAGGAAAAGGCCTTGATCCGAATGTTCCGCGAAGGGCCAGATGGATTCGAAGGCGGGTTAAGCGCTGGAAACTATCGGACGATTACCGGTGCAACCACAGCGACTTCGACGCGCGATTTGAATGACTTGATTGCAAAAAATGCGCTGATCCGCACTGGCGAGCGTCGCTATGCGCGCTACAGACTGGCGGTGGATATTGGGGGCGATAACAAATGACAGCGCCCCTTCGTTTGTTGATTGCGAGTAATGTGTCCCGGCGTCTAAAGATAATCCGTGCAGAATAATAATCAGATAAATTCATTTATTGCGGACTGGGCCATTACCGGCGGTTCGGAGCTTGCCAATACGCAGAGCTTCGTGAACGGACTTTGCGTCCTCATTGGAGTTGACTCTCCCAATGGCAGCCAGCCTGATGACGCTCACAATGATTATGTCTTTGAACGCCGCGTGTTCCAGGACAATGGCGACGGCACAACCAGTTTTGGTCGCTTAGACGCCTATAAGCGTGATTGTTTCGTGCTGGAGGCAAAGCAAGGCACGGATGCGGACCGTGAAGCTGCGAAACGCGGAGAAGCTGACTTTTTCGGCAAACCCGCAGCCGAAAAGCTGAAGCAAGGCACCGCCAAGCGCGGCACTCCGGGCTGGGCTGCGGCGATGCTGAAAGCCAAAGGACAGGCCGAACGCTATGCCAAGGCATTGCCGCTCGAACATGGCTGGCCGCCATTTCTCTTAATTACCGATGTTGGCCATTGCATTGATGTCTATGCCGATTTCAGCGGAACCGGAAAGCAATATACCCAGTTTCCCGACGCGGCCCGTTTCCGCATCAAACTGGATGATCTGCGGCATGAGGATGTCCGCTCCCGTTTGGCAACCATCTGGACTGACCCACTCAGCCTTGACCCCTCCAAGGAAGCGGCCAAGGTCACGCGGGAAATTGCCGACCGGCTTGCCGCATTGTCCAAACGGCTAGAGGCGCGAGAGCAAAACCCGACACGCGTTGCTGATTTCCTGATGCGCTGCCTTTTCACGATGTTTGCCGAAGATGTCGGCCTTATTCCGGACGGTAGTTTTACCGCGCTCCTTAAAAAGATGCAGACGCGACCTGAAAATCTAACGCCCGCACTGACCGATCTATGGGCGAAGATGGACACTGGCGGTTTTGTCGGCGCGCTGGGTGATGCCGGAGAGACCGTCCGAAAATTCAATGGCTATCTGTTCAAAGATCAGACTGTCATCCCTCTGGATGCCGACGAAATCGGGCTTTTAATCCAGTCATCCGAAAAGAAATGGAACGATGTTGAGCCAGCGATTTTCGGCACCTTGCTTGAACGCGCGCTCGACGGCAAAGAACGCGCCAAGCTGGGCGCGCATTATACCCCGCGTGCCTATGTCGAACGGTTGGTATTGCCCACCGTCATCGAACCGCTGCGTGCTGATTGGGCGGGTGTGCAGGCGGCGGCGACAAGCCTGATTGAGGCCGACAAAGCCAATGAGGCGCGCGCGGTTGTCGAAAAATTTCATGGAACGCTAGCGCAAACCAAAGTTCTTGACCCTGCCTGCGGCACGGGCAATTTCCTCTATGTTGCGCTGGCACGGATGAAAGAGCTTGAAGGCGAAGTCGTCTCGCTGCTGATCGAACTGGGCGACAAGCAATATGTAGCGGAAATGAGCGGCCACACGATTACTCCCGAAAATTTCCTTGGTATCGAGATAAACCCGCGCGCGGCGGCGATTGCACAATTGGTTTTGTGGATCGGCTACCTGCAATGGCATTTCCGGGTTTCTGGCGAAGGACGAATGCCGCCCGAACCCGTGCTGCGCGACGTAAAGACCATCGAAAACCGCGATGCCCTTATCTCGTGGGATAAGAAAGTCCTTGAACGCGACGAACATGGCAAGCCGCTCACCCGTTGGGACGGCGAGACGATGAAGCTGCATCCCGTGACCGGAAAGAAGGTTCCCGATGAGGATGCGCGCGTCGAGGTTGAACGCTATGTCGGTGCAAAGGCAGCAAAATGGCCCAAAGCGGATTTCATTGTCGGTAATCCGCCGTTCATCGGCGGCAAGGATGTTCGAGAACGATTGGGCGGCGGCTATTTTGATGCGCTGTTCAAAACCACTAATGTTCCCGAATCCGCTGATTTCGTTATGCACTGGTGGGACAAGGCGGCGCTTGCAACAAGAAAGAAAACGGTACGACGCTTTGGTTTCATCACGACCAATTCGCTGCCACAAACATTCAGCCGCCGTGTCGTTGCCAAATATCTGGAAAACAAAGACCGGATCAGTCTGACGTTCGCCATTCCCAATCACCCTTGGGTTGATTCCAGCGACGGCGCAGCGGTGCGTATTGCAATGACCGTGGCGCAGCCCGGTAAAGCAGAAGGCTTGCTGCGAGCCGTCACGGACGAAAGCGCCGCCCCTGATAGCGTGACCTTCGATAGCAAGCAGGGAATGATAAACAGCGATCTCCGTATCGGTGCGGATGTCACAGCAGCAGTCCCGCTCAAATCCAATGACAAGCTCGCTTCGCGCGGAGTTCAGCTGATGGGGAGCGGCTTTATTCTTTCGCCGGAAGAGGCCGAAAAACTTGGATTTACAACCTCAAACGATAAGCCGCGCTTTCGCTCAGGCAATCCCGGCGATGCCAATGTGATATTTGATTATCGCAATGGCCGCGACCTGGCATCACGCTCGCGCGATGTAAAAGTCATCGACCTTTATGGCCTGACCGAGGCCGAAGCGCGGGACCAGCATCCGGCGGTATATCAGCACGTTCTTTCAAATGTGAAACCGCACCGCGCCCAGAACAACCGCGCCAGTTACCGCGAAAACTGGTGGATTTATGGCGAAGCGCGCAGCGAGATGCGGAAGGCTATGGCCGGAATTGATCGCTATATCGCAACCATTGAAACCGCAAAGCACCGGGTGTTCCAGTTTCTGCCAATAGGCATTGTCCCGGATAATAAGCTGATTTGTTCTGCACTAGATGATGCGTGGCATCTTGGCGTGTTGTCGAGTGCAATACATGGCGCATGGGCGCTAGCGGCGGGCGGTCGCCTTGGAATGGGGGACGATCCAGTATATGCCAAATCAGCTTGTTTTGATCCGTTTCCATTCCCAGCGGACGTTGCTGATACTCTAAAAGCCCGTATCCGTGAGGAAGCTGAAAAACTGGATGCGTTGCGTAAGAAAGTGTTGGCTGAACATTCGGATATAACACTGACCGGGCTATACAATGCGCTGGAAGCCATTCGCGTCGCCGAACAGGAAAAGACCGCGATAGAACCGAAGCTGAAAGACATCGCAACACGCGGGCAAGTCTCGCTCATCAAACAGCATCACGATGCAATCGATGCCGCCGTTGCCGAAGCTTACGGCTGGCCTGCTAATTTGTCGGATGATGAAATCCTTACCCGCTTGGTGGCGCTCAACAGGGAACGGGCCGCTGAAGAAGCCAAGGGCGTCGTCCGTTGGCTGCGCCCTGAATATCAATCGCCGGGCGAAACCGCCAAGCCGGTGAACCGCGATCTCGATCTGGGCGATGCCCCCGCTTTGCCGGTTGTTGCAACAATCATCCCGTGGCCAAAAACACTTGCCGAACAAGTCAGCGCTGTCGCCAATATTCTTGCCGCATCGCCATTACCCCAACACCCCCGCGACATCGCCCGCGCTATCAAAGGCACAAACGCCAAGGGCATAACCCCCGTGCTGGACGCCCTAACCGCGATCGGACAGGCGCGGCGGCTTGCAGATGGACGGTATGCGGCGTGAAATTAAAATATCAGAGAAAGTCCGATTATGACTTCACTTAGGCCAAATATCGTCAAACGCATTGAGCGTTTGCCAAAGCCCAAAAATGTGACTGCTGCGATGCAACCACTTTTTGAGGCCATTTCGAATGCCATTCATTCAGTTCAAAACCGGTTTGGGGAGACTGTCAGCAAGCAAGGGCAGATTCACGTCACCGTGAACACCAATCGTAACAAGGATAAAGTGTGGGCGACTGTCGAAGATAACGGCTTTGGACTAGACGAGAAGAATTGGGACGCTTTTACCGAAACCGACACGGACAACAAAATTTCGATTGGTGGTAAAGGCGTCGGGCGGCTCTTATGGCTGGATTGCTTCCAGAAGATTAGCGTCGTCAGCACGTTCAAATCCAAAGACGGCATGGAAACACGATCCTTTGACTTCATGTTGAAGCGGAATGACCAAATTCAGAACGAGAAAATAGAGGCAGTCGGATCGACCCAGAGCCCGTCTTTCTTCGTTCGTTTCGATGGATTGCGTGATAACGGGTATCTTTCGAATTTTCCGGGCCGCGACAGCTTTGTTTTTCAACATTTGACTTCGCATTTCTTGCCGACATTCATCGGCAAGAAATGCCCCCAAATTTCGGTCTATGTTGGCGATGAGACCCGTCATTATCCTGCCGAGATCGACAACATCGTTCACCGCAAGCAAGCTGACATACAGCTTGAGACCGAAGAATATGGCCTACTGCTGTTAACCCTTATGGAATGCGATAAAGTTGCCAGCGCGGACCTCAAAGGACACCATTTTGTCCATTTTATTGCTCACGACCGGACGGTCCAGTCTCAAAGCATCGACGGTAAGCTAGGTCTGAAATATTTTGGCAGCGACAATGACCGTGTATTCCACGCTATTTTAACAGGCGAATATCTCGACACGAATGTGAATCAGGAGCGGACGGCTTTCATGTTCGAAGATGTTGTTCTCGACCGCATCATCAATGATGTTTGCAGTTCGTATATTGAGGAGTTTCTCAAGGAACCCCTTGAGAAACTTGGTGGCGAGCAGCGCGAGAAGATTGAACAGATAACAGAAAGCTATCCATCTGTTGCCTTCGGTAACACCGAAGAACTTCAGACCAAAATCCCTTCGGGTGAACTGAAAGAGGATGCCATTTACGGGCATTTGGCTCGTGAGCGCTTTCGCAGAGACCAGCGGCAGGCTGATAAAATTAAATCCGTCCTCAGCCGATTGAGAGGTGGTGAAGCTGACGCCGCTTCCTTTGCCGATGCCATTTCGGAAGCCGGTTCAGCGATTGAGGATGCAGAGCAACGCAGCCTTGCAGAGTATATCGTGCGCCGGAAGGTCGTTCTCGATTTTATCGAAATACTTCTGGAAAAAGTGCGTGATGATACACGGGACAGTTCGTATCAGCGCGAGGACATCCTTCACTCGTTCATTTGCCCGCTACGCATAAATACAATTGAAGATGGCACGAAAAAAGTTGAATCTGCATCATCTCACGATCTCTGGATCATCGATGAACGGCTAACCTTTGCGCAATATTTCAGCTCTGACGTCGAGTTTTCAACGTTGTCGCAGGCTATCGAAAGCGACGAACGCCCTGATGTCCTAATCTTTGATTATGTTCACGGTTTGCGACAAACCGAAGAACCGTCCAAAGTTCTTTTGGTCGAATTCAAACGGCCGGGCCGGTCAAGCTACGGTGACAATGAAAATCCTCAGTCGCAAGTCGAGCGTTATGTGCGGCGGTTGCAAGAGGGAAAATTAAGTGATGTGAAAGGGCGACCGATCAAGCTTGATGATCGCACCGTTTTCCATTGTTTCATCGTTGCAGATATTGTCGGTAAAATTGATGAATGGACATATACTTGGCAACGCACAGCGGATGGGCGCGGGCGTCTATATCAGCCGCAAAGCGGGTTTCAGGGTTCGATAGAGCTGATCGGATGGGACGCACTTTTGGGCGACGCGCGAGCGCGCAATCAGGCGTTTTTTGATCGCGCTGGTATTTCAGGCAAGAGTTATTTTAGCCTAGATTGAACGCCTGCGGACAAGTCCGCACCGCGCTCTATTCCGCGATCCCGCCTTCGCGGGCTCACTCCACCGAGCCGCCTTTGGCGTCTCGGCCTGCCGGTGACGATCGCATGGCGCAAGAGGAAGGGCAGTCCTGGCGGACCGCTGGTGATGAGCGGGATTTTTAAGGACGCACTCTTTCCCGCTGCGCTCCTTGAGGGTGCGACTTTTTTGTTCTGACCCGCAGGCACTCTTGCCTCTCTCCTTGCCCGGTGGGCGCTGGCGCACAGTTGCGCGCGCACACCACCGCGCGGCGTCGCGCCGTGCAAGGGTGCCGTTCTTGTTGGGCCGCTTCGCGGATGGGATAATCGCGATTGTTAGCGATTGATATGGACGGCGCGGACGCGCCGGCGTTGTTTTCCGGCACCAGAGAGACGGTGTGGGCGGCGCTCCCGGCTAGGCCCGCCGCGCTCAGGCGCAACCCGGCAAGCCGGGTATTTCTCTTTGTTTCATCCCTTCGGGTGCGCCTGACCGCTTGATGCGGGCCTTTCTGGTCGCTCTTGCC
>NZ_CAXBIA010000029.1:0-14412 GCF_963975735.1 uncultured Parasphingorhabdus sp. | reverse complement strand
TAATTTTGACGACCAGAACAGTGGGGCCCTTCCGAGCCGCGTCGTCCTGATGAAACGTCCTCTAGATGGACGCCCCGATTCCGTCAACATAGTTTTTGCACTTTTGTTTCAAAAATATTCGTATTTGAAGGCTATAGCGGAGTTTCCGGCGATAAGGCGGTATCAAGGGCTTTAAACTTGTTGAAGGAAATCACTTCATTGGACGACGATAGCAACTTCGGAAACCGCGTAAGAAGCGCAGTTTTCTGGCGCTCCGGCACGCAAATCCTGGCACAGGTCATCGCCTGGGGTTCGACTTTGGCCGTAGTCCGGATCCTTGATCCCGGCGATTACGGAATATTTGCCATGACCCAGGTGGTGCTCGTTTTTCTCAGTTTCCTGAACGGATATGGCCTGGCCAGTTCGATCATCCAGGCGGAAAAAGTCGAACCGATCCGGATTCGCCAGGCCTTTGGCATGCTGCTGTTGCTGAACGGCGGGATCGCGATACTCCAGCTGATTCTCGCTTCTTTTGCAGCCGAATATTACCGGCAACCGATAATCGCCGATTTGCTGCGGGTCCAGGCGCTGATCTTTCTCGCCACGCCGTTCATGGTATTGCCCGAAGCGCTGATGACCCGCGAGCTGGAATTCAAGAAGCCCGCGATCATCAATCTCATCTCGGCAGTGGTCGGCGCAACCACAGCGTTATATTGCGCCTATAATGGTTATGGCGTCTGGACATTGGTCTATGCACCGCTGGCGATATTCTGGAGCCGGGCGATCTGCCTCGTCATAGCGGTCAAATTCTATATATTGCCGACCTTCAATTTCACAGGCGCCGGAGCGATGTTCGGATTTGGCGCCACCTTGCTGGCCAGCCACCTGTTCTGGACGATCCAAAGCCAGTCCGACATATTCATCGCCGGCCGTCACCTCGATCCGCATGATCTTGGCCTCTATGCAGAAGCGCTGTTCCTGACGACGATCTTCGCCGCAAAATTTGTGCCGCCCTTGAACGAAGTCGCCTTCCCGGCTTATTCCCGGCTGCAGTCCAACCCCCGCGCCCTGGCATGGTCCTTCCTCAAGGCGATCCGGCTGATCATGCTGATCTCCTGCCCTCTCTATCTCGGCATGGCAGTTACCGCCTATCCGCTGGTCGAAACCCTGTTCGGTCCGAAATGGAACGAAATGTCTCCCTTTGTCGCGATCCTCGCGCTGGCAATGCCGGTGATGACGTTGCAGATATTGTTCACCCCCGCCAATAACGCGCTGGGACGTCCGCAAGTAACCGCGCGGACCAATATGTTCGGCGCGGTCCTGATGCCGGTCACATTCCTGATCGCTATCCAATATGGTGTTTACGGTCTCGCCTGGGGATGGGTTATCGCCTTCCCGATCCTGACGCTTTTCACTTTCTCGCAATCGCATCGGCATATCGGCATCAATGCTCTGGAAATCGGCCAGGCCGTGTGGCCGGGCCTGTCGGCTTCGATCGTCATGGCAGCCATTGTCTATCTCGTCGACCAGATGCTGCCGGAGATGATTGTCTATCTGAGGCTGGCGCTGTTGGTCGCAACCGGCGGCCTCGCTTATCTCGGTTTGCTCTATATATTGGCCAGACCGACACTGATGGAAGTTATCCAGCTGATCGTCCGCCGCAAACCGCCGGAACCGGGGCCGACGATATTGGAATCCGGGACGATATAAGTCCAATATCTGCAAGGCGGGCTATCTGGCCGGACAAAGGCCAGAGCCATCGGCCTCATTAAAATGGCCGTTGCCGGGATGCGATGAAAAGCCGATCCTGGCGGAATGGCTCATATTTTATCTCTCGCCGCAGGCACATTGCCCGAATTTCAACCGGAAGACGTAGCGGACGCTGCGGGGCGGGCGGGATTCAGCCATGTCGGTTTCACTATCGAGCCGGAGAAATGGACCGCGGAGACCCGGCGACGCACGCTTGATGCGATCCGGGCCCATGACCTGTCTGTGCTGGACGTGGAGGTCATATGGATCGCGGAGGGTGGAAAGCTGACCGATGACCATAAGCGGATCATCGACGCGGGAATAGACCTCGGCGCCGCCAATATTCTGGTGGTAAGCTCCGAACCGGATCATGGCCGGACCGCCGACGCCTTGCATCAATTATGCGCATGGGCAGCTCCGGGCAACATACGGGTAGCGCTGGAGTTTCTGATGATCACCGCGGTGCAGTCGATGGACAGCGCGCTCGACATTATCCGGAAGGCCGACCACCCGGCCGCCGCCTTGCTGATCGACACGCTCCATTTCCAGCGGGCGGGCCATGCACCCGCAAAATTGGAAGAAATGGAAGCATGTTTTCTGCCTTATGCGCAAATCTGCGATGGCAATCCCGACTGCGCCGACAGTTTCGAGGCCTATCTCGAAGACGCCATAGATTTGCGAAGCTGTCCCGGTGAAGGAGGCTTGCCTGTAGCCGATATCATAAAGGCGCTACCGACGCATGCAGCGCTCAGCCTTGAAGTCCGCTCCAAGGCCTATCGAGAGCGGTTCCCCGACGCGACCGACCGCGCAACGGCGGTGCGCAATATTAGCCTGAAATATCTGAGTCAGAACAACATAGCCGTTCTATAGGACAGGACCTAGGCCGACTGGATATAATCGCGCATCGCCGCCGCTTCGCTTTCGATTTTATCGATCCGGTATTTGACCAGATCGCCAATCGAGACAAAGCCGACAAGTTTGTCATCCTCGACCACCGGCAGATGGCGAATCCGCCTCTTGGTCATCAATGACAGCGCGCCCATGACACTTTTGGTTCGTTCGACGAAAATCACATCGGATGTCATCACGTCGCGCACCACATGATCCATGGCGGCGTGGCCGTATTTCCGCAGGCAATGGAGCACATCACGTTCGGAAAAAATCCCGACAACGCCTTCTCCATCGAGAACCGGGAGAGCGCCGATGCGTTTTTCCGCCAGGATTTCGACCGCCTGTGAAACCGACATATCTGCAGTACAACTATAAATGTCGGCGCTGCGTCCCTGCAAAATTGTTTGAATGGTCATCGTCCATCTCCTCGCCTCTGATTCTGTTTACTGCACCCGTATAGCATATTTTTGAAATTGATTGGACTTGATGGTAACAGGATTCGCGTCCAATGCACTGGAAACCAACGGAGCCCCCTTTGTCCCAACCTTCCCGCCTTGATGATCCCCTCTACGCCAGCATCGCCTGGTCCCGATATTGGCGGTTGATGCGCGCTATGGGGCTCTTCACGTTATTTTGCGTCGTGGTCACCTTGTCGATCCTCTATTATCTCCACGGTTGGGTCTCGATACATATGTATATTGCTACCGCCGGCGGCATAGCCTTTGCCTTGATGCTGACGGCGGCATTGATGGGACTGGTCTTCCTGTCGAGCGGGACCGGGCATGACGAATCAATCGATGATAAAGCTTTCAAGGACATATTTCCCGATGGGTAATGACGATCTGACCGCACTGGCCAAAATGCAGCCGGTACTTCGTGTCGCGCCGCAGCCGAGGGATCTGAACAACAACGGCCATATATTCGGTGGCTGGGTATTGTCGCAAATGGATATCGCCGGCGGGATCATGGCGGCCAGAGTGGCGCGCGGATCGACCGCGACGGTCGCCATCGAGGCGATGGAATTTATCGCACCGATCCTGTCTCGCGATCTGATTTCGGTTTATGCCCGGGTGGAACGGATCGGACGGACCTCGGTCGCGATCCGGCTCGACGTTATCGCTTCGCGCAATCTGGCAGAAGAACAGGTGCCGGTCACCAGCGGATTGTTCACCTTTGTGGCTCTCGACGAGAACCATCGCCCCAGAATCATTCCGGAAGAATCAAAGCAGAAATATCTGCAACAATGATCTGGCCGCTATTGGCGCAATTTGATCGTGTAGGAAATTTTCGCTTCGTCATTCGCCGGAACGGTCACTCGCCAGATGGGAACACCGTCAATTACGTCGATAGCTTTGACCCGACCGGAAATATCATAGGGAATTTCCATTTCAAAGCTGACCGGATGGTCGCGCGCGTTGGTCACGACGGCCTGCCAGCTTGACTTGCGCTTCGATCGACGCGTCTCGACCACCGACAAGCGCACGTCGGACGAACTGCCCACTTCGACCTCGACTTCGTTATTTATCGCCCGGTCGGGCAAAGCCCCTTCCCCCGCCAGTAGCGGCCCGACAAAACTATTCTCGAAAACCGCGACCCTGCCAGCCGGAAGCGGTACACCCAGTCCGTTTTC
Source organism: uncultured Parasphingorhabdus sp. (assembly GCF_963975735.1). Taxonomy (GTDB): domain Bacteria; phylum Pseudomonadota; class Alphaproteobacteria; order Sphingomonadales; family Sphingomonadaceae; genus Parasphingorhabdus. The sequence goes on along the minus strand of NZ_CAXBIA010000029.1, from coordinate 10,163 downwards.
CGCATCGTTTTTGCTTCGCAGAATATAGCTGATCGCACCGCTATTTTCATTATAATTGCCGGCATTAGCAACATAGATACGCTCATAAGTGACGCCGGACTGGACGATCATCGCCACCTGCTTCTGGCCCTTGGCGCTAACCGCAACCCGCTCGGGAACCCGATATAATTTGAGATCGCCAAGATCCTCCTGCTCCGCGACCACAACCGCGACCGGCGACGCCATGTCCATCATTTTTTCACTACGTCGCGTCGCAGTGACCATGATCTCCGCTCCCTCGTCGTGGTACATCATCGGCGCCGGAGCGGGCGGAGGCATCGGCGGACGGGACAGGATATATCCGGGATTATAGGGAACCTGATCCGTGCGCTGCATCGGCCAGCAGCGGATGATCAGCGCGCCGCCGGTTGGACGCACCTGATCAGCCCGCCGTTCGCGATTGGGTTCTCCGGCAACCACCATCATATTGGCATTTTCAAAACTCTGGTTGCCGCCATTAGCCACCGTCAGCCAGGCGAACAGATCCATTTTGGCCTTCTCGCCCGCTTCGCGCTGCTTGACCGTCGCGATATAATTGGCCTGCCAGTCAAAACCGGAAGCCAGATAGGTCAGGGTCAGCTTGGCGGTCACCGCCTGCTCTGAAGTGGTCAGAATCGACAAAGTCGGTTTGGCAGACAGACCCGCAGGGATTTCCGAGAAGGTCATCCGTTCCGGCAGGCCGGTACAGCGCAGAGCCTCGAACCCTTCGTCGCTCTCGAAAATCACGCCGCCAGCCGGCCCTGCGGTGATGAACACATCTTGCGTGCGCGACACGCCGGTCGCTTTGTCGGTGCGAGTGATCGAGACCTCGCGTTTGAGATAGGCGTCCACAAGACCTTGGGGCGACAATAGACGCGCATCGCGGTTCTTTTCCCGGACGCCGTTGGGCAAGCCGGTCACCATGGCGCTTTCAGGGAACATTCCTTCGGACACGCCTTCGAAGCGCACCGTCGCGTCGCCGGCGGGCAGTTGCACCGTCCGGGTCTCGGTGATCAGCGCATAGCCTTGCGGCCAATTGGCATTAATCGCTCCGTCCCCTCTTCCGGGCGCGCGGTAGATGGTGATCGACACATCTGTGGGCTCGTCGGAGACGACAAGCTGTTGCGCCGCAAGCGGACTGGCCGGCGAGCATAACGCCAATGCCAGTAAGGCCAGGAGCCGGGAGACGGTCATACCGCTCGACCCGATCAGTAACGGCTGTCGAAAGTCGCGGTCACCGTCACGCTACCATTGGCAGGGACGTTAAGCCGCCATTCCACCTTGTCGGCGGACACCCGTTCGCTTGCCTGGCTTTCCTGCTCGATACCGACATCTCCCCAGAGTCCGGACTGCGCGAGGTCGACCGTGACCGCTTCCGGGCGCGCATTGGTAACCTCGTAGCGCATTTTGCTCCGCCAGCGAGTGGACGAGCGCCGGGTGCGCTCCTCGACGACAGTCTTGACCTTCACGTCAAAGGCTTCGCCGGTGCGGATCGACATTGACGAACCCATGGGCGTCGCCTCGATCTGGCTTTCGCCGATAAATTGCGGATCGCCACGCTTGTCGCGCATATAGACCCGCATGATCCCGGACGGCAGCTGGTCACCAAGACCGCCGGCGCGCGAGGTCGAGAATTTCAGCACCGAATTGGCGCTGGCGGCATCGCGGGTACCCAGCCAGCCATTGGTAAATTCGTAGACCTTGCGCGCGGGCGCTGCCGTAACATCGAGAAAACTGACCTGCTTCTGCTGGGCATTGGCGATCGTGGTCCGCTCGGGGAGCGGATAGAGATAATAATCGCCCAGCCGCTCACGATCACTGGATTCGGTTCCGGCGCTGTCAATCGTGCCGGTCGGCCATTGCGGATAGCTGTTCCGGCCGCCGCCGCTGTTGGGACTGCCTGCAACCAAAAGGGTGTTGGCATTGCGATAATCGGTACCGCTATTATTGGTCAGCGTGATCCAGCCCTGGACATTGATTGTCTGCCTGGCATCGTCAAACAGGGTCACATAATCCGCCTTCCAGCCGAGCCCCGGAGTCAGGTAACTCAGCGTTGTCGGCACCTGCCCGCCCGTCGACTCCAAGGTGATCGATAGCGTTGGACGCGCTCTCAGATTGGGTGGCACGCGATCAAAAATCACTCGCACCGGCAGACCGTCGTCGCGCAGCACTTCGATCGTGTTGCCGATTTTCATTACCACACCGCCGTTGGCCGCGAGTATTTCCGCCCGCACCCGGGTTTCTGCTCCGGTTGCCGGATTGGTCCGGATCAGGGTCACCGTCTGTCCCACAGCCTTTTCCATCAGCTTGGCCGGGGTGAGCAGATCAAAATCGAAATTCTGCTCAACTATGCCGATACCGGGACCGGACAGGGTCACGGTTTCCGCACGGATTTGCGCAGACACATCGGGGAATTGCTGCTTGCTGCGGCCCTTGGGCAGGCTCAGATTACGGACATCCTGCACCAGTGCCTGGTTATTATTGTAAATGGTAACCGAGACGGCACCCTGGGCCGATTCATCCGGTGAGGACTGGCTGATGGCTGGCGTTGCGACGCTCGCCAACAAAAGTCCGGTGAACATGAAATGCCGCATAGTCTGTCTCCCCTATCGAGAATATAAGCTAACCTATTGAAAATGAACCTCGCCTAAACAGTCATCATTCTGCGCTCACGCCCTCTGAGGGGGCCAGCCAGCGCAATCTCACACCGCCATTTGGTGTGACCATCCCGGATTCCTGAGCGATCACAACATTTTTGGCTGTCAAAGCTTCCTTGACCACGGCCCTGTCTGCAGCGGCCCCGTTCATGCCCAACGGCAAGCCAATCCGTCCGTAAGCCCAGATTATCAGATTGAGATTGTTGTTAGACTTCGGGTCCAGCACACCATCGGTGACGATCAATTCCGGCAAGGCGATGGCTGGCGGCTGCAATCTTATGATCCAGCCCTTCGCTCCCGAAGCGACGCGCTGCTCTAGCGCATAATATGATGCCAGCGAGGCACCGGAAAGCGGTTTTGCGACGACCATGGCACGCCGCTTGCTGGTATCCAGCGTCACATCATCCACCGAAACCCCGGCGATCAGAGCAAGATTCTCCCGCAATCTGGTTACCTGGATCTCGGCTTCCTGCGCCTGCTCTCGCATTTTCGCAGCGGCAAGCTCGGCTGAATTCGCATCTTCTCCGGTTTCCACCTTGAATTGATCCAGGTTGACGGAGATCGGCTTTCCCAACGTCCTGCTCAGGACCCTTGAGCTTTGTTCAGCGGCCCCTGCCAGGATCTTCGGCGTAAACACGGTAGCATTAATGACGATCGGATCGGCGTCGAAATCTATTTCTATTTGCGAGACGCTTGAACGTTTCCCGAACTGATCCTTGATATATCCATTAGCCGACCGCGAGACATTGGCTTCCCAGGCTATTTGTCGCAGCGAAAGACCGAGAGGAATAGCAAGCGCTATGAAGACCACGACCATCGCGGCAATTTGAAATTGAGATTGCCGTTCGGAAAGATAGGAACGGAAACCATAGAGCCAGGCCATAGCCGTTGCAGTCAACGCTATCGTCATCAGGTTGGTGAAAAACAGCAGCAACGAACCGCCGAATACGGCCCAGTTGAATGTCGCCAGACCAAAACCGACAACCGCAAGCGGCGGCATCAGAGCCGTAGCAATCGCGACGCCGACAATAGTGCCCATCCGCCCCCGGATCATTGCATAGGCACCGGCCATGGCAGAGAAAAGCGCGACCAGCAGATCAAAAAGATTGGGCCGTGTGCGCGCGGCAATTTCCGCGGTGACGGTTTGCAGGGGCGACAAGGTCACCACCAATCCGGCGAACAATATGGAGATTATCGTTCCCAGGACAATCGCCTTTCCGCTCTCTTTCAACCAGGCAGAATCGCCAACGGCGAGCGCAAATCCCGCCCCCATTATCGGCCCCATCAGTGGCGAGAGGAGCATGGCGCCAATCACGACAGCTGGCGACGAAAGCAATAGACCAAGGATTGCGATGCCGGCCGACATCGAGGTCATGAAGGCGAAATGGGGCGTAAACCCGCTGTCTTCCCGCACTTTATCGATGACTGTTTGCTGATCGACATCGGCGCGCACGACCATCCGCCACCAGCGGCGGAACAAGCTGACACTCTCGGTAACCGGTGCGAATGGACCGGCTGCCTGATTTGATTTTGACTGTTCCGGACTGGTGGTTTGAACGTTATCGTCTGTCATAGCACTGCTTTAGCGCTGAAAAATGATCCCGAATAGACAAACATTACCTCGGGCGTAGTTGAAAAATGAACGGTTTCGTCTTTTATCGCGAAACTGTATCACCTATATATATCACAGCGGCCATAATGCCGTGCCAAGGAGCCTGGAGGGGAGCCATATCATGCCACGTCCCGAAACCGACATCGCAGCAACGCGCCTGAGAATAATCGCTGCCGCCGACCGGATGATCCAGGACCGAGGCGCGATCAGCTTCACGATGAGCGACCTCGCGACAGCGGTCGGCATGTCGCCTTCCAATCTCTACCGCTTTTTCGAGAATAAGGACGCGCTGGCCGAAGCGATGGCAGGAGAATGGTTTGCGGAACTGCTGGTCATCATGGAGGAACTGGTTTCCGCCGACATGCCGGTCGAGGAAAAGCTCTATCAGTTTTTCGCCAAGCGCGTGGTTATCAAGCGGGCACGATATGAAGATGATCCGGAATTGTTTGAATCCTACATGGAACTGGGAAACGAGCATTTTGACGTGATCAAGGGCTATGTCGATCTGGCCGATCATTACATGGCCTCGATTCTCGCTGAAGCAATGGAGAGCGGCTATTTCAAAGGGCTGGAGCTCGATGCTGTCGTATCACTGGTCAACACCATGATGCAGCCCTTTTGCAATCCCCAGCTGATGATGCAGATGATGCATCTGGCAACCGAAGAACGGCTGAGGATCGTGGTCAGCACCATCTTCAGAGGCTTGCAGGCCGATGATGCCCGGCCGGTCACCAAGCCTGAACTGCACGTTGCCAGCTAGGCGTCTTTCGCCAGCCATTGTTTCATCATGGCCGGCGGCGGGGACGGTTTCATCTTGGTTTCGTCCAGCGCTGCCAGGGCGCGCTCGCGATCTTCGTCGGTGAAGCTACCCGTGGTCAGGCAGAATTCGATCATATTGCCATTGGGATCGCGGGTGTAGACCGAGTGGCACCAATTATGGTCGATCTCCAGCACGTCGAGACCGGCCGCATTCCATTTTTCGCGCCAGCCGGTCAGTTGCTCTGCTGTATCCACGGAGAAGCTGTAATGGTTGGTCCCCTGCGGCGTTCCGGCTGCCTCGTTGAGGTCGAATTTATATCCGGCTTCACCGGGAGTTTCCATCAACTCCCAGAAGGCGATGAACCGGCTGTCGTCGCCGTCCATCCGGTAGAAGAAATGCTTTCCCCAGCCGCCGCCCATGACCGGTGCAATCTCGACCTTGACCAGTTCAAAGCCCATCACGCCTTCATAAAAAGCGTGGATCGCCTTCATGTCCTTCGCCGCGAGGGCGAGATGATGGTAGCTCATTGCTTCGCTCCCTTCCGTTTGTCGACCATGCCCATGACATCGGCGGTGGCGCCATCGGGAGCGGGCACTTCGACAACCCGTTCCGGCACATCGTCGAATTCCAGTTTCAGCGCCCGGCTCATCACAGCGTGCATCATATAGGTGCAGGTGATGTAGGTGAGCTCGAGTATTTCGACTTCGCCGAGATATTTGTTCAGCGCCGTGAAAACGCCGTCGGGCACCCTGCCCCGCTCCAGCACCAGGCAATCGGTATAGGCGAGAACCGCCCGTTCGACATTGCTGAAACAGTCGGCAACCTGCCAGTCGGGGATGGCTTTGACCTGCTCTTCGGAAAAGCCCTCGAAGCGCATGGCCTTGCTGTGCTGGGAATAGACAAATTGCGATCCCACCGCATAGCCGGCGCGGATCTGGCCGAGTTCGCGCAGCTTCGGATCGAGCTTGCGATTGGGCGAACGGTAGAAACCGAAGCCCTCGCTGGTATGTTTGAAAGCATCGGGGACCTGCGCGAACACGGTCCACCAGTTGCCCGGCGTGCCGGTTGCCGTGCCCGGTTCCGCCACCGGATCACGATCACCGAACAGCATATTATAGAGACCGAGAACATAGTCGTCGGTCACCTCTGACCGGGGTATTTCGCGCAGTCGGGGCATGGGTCTCTCTCCTATGCCCCGACTATGCACAATATAGCGTGGCGTTCTAGCCTTTCGCGAGATTCCGCAGGACATATTGCAGGATGCCGCCGTTGAGGAAATATTCCATTTCATTGGCGGTATCGATCCGGCAGATCGTCTTGAAGGTCGATGTCGTGCCATCGGCGCGGGTCATTTCGACTTCGACTTCCTGCAGTGGTTTCAGCGTGGCGACACCCTTGATCGTGAAGCTTTCCGAACCGTCGAGGCTTAGAATTTCGCGATCGGTGCCTTCGCCGAATTGCAGTGGCAGGACGCCCATGCCGACGAGGTTCGAACGGTGGATCCGCTCGTAGCTTTCGACGATGACAGCGCGGACGCCGAGCAGGTTGGTGCCCTTGGCCGCCCAGTCGCGCGACGAGCCGGTGCCATATTGCTCGCCACCGATGACAACCAGTGGGGTGCCGTCGGCCTTGTGCTTCATTGCGGCGTCGTAGATTGGCATGACCTGGCCGTTGTACTTGGTGTAACCGCCTTCTTTGCCGTCGGCCATTTCATTCTTGATACGAATATTCGCAAATGTGCCGCGCATCATGACTTCGTGGTTGCCGCGGCGGGAGCCGTAGCTGTTGAAGTCGGCCTTGTTAACCTGATGATTTTTCAGATATTCTCCGGCAGGACTGTCCTCCTTGATCGCGCCGGCTGGCGAGATATGGTCGGTGGTAATGCTGTCACCCAAAAGCGCCAGGGTTTTCGCCTCGATGATGTCGCTGATCGGCTCCGGCGTCATCGTCATGCCCTCGAAATAGGGCGGGTTGGCAACATAGGTCGAGCCCGCGCGCCACTGGTAGGTGTCGCCGCCGGTGACGTCGATCGCGCGCCACTGGGCGTCGCCGTCATAGACATTGGCGTAGCGGCTCTCGAACATCTCGCGGTTGACGAAGCTGTTGACCATGTCGGTGACTTCGGCGTTGGTCGGCCAGATATCCTTGAGGAACACGTCCTCGCCGTCCTTGCCCTGCCCGATCGGCGTTTCATACATATCCTCGCGGACCGTGCCCTTCAGCGCATAAGCCACAACCAGCGGCGGCGAAGCGAGATAGTTGGCGCGCACGTCCTGCGACACCCGGCCTTCGAAGTTGCGGTTGCCCGAAAGCACCGACGCGGCAACCAGATCATTCTCGTTGATTGCCTTGGAAATCGGCGCCGGCAAAGGCCCCGAGTTACCGATACAGGTGGTGCAACCATAGCCGACCAGATTGAAGCCGAGATAGTTCAAGTCCTCGCTCAGGCCCGCCTTGTCGAGATAGTCGGTGACCACCTGCGATCCCGGTGCCAGCGATGACTTGACCCATGGCTTGCGCTGCAGCCCGCGTTCCCGCGCCTTGCGCGCGACCAGACCGGCGGCGATCAGCACCGTCGGGTTGGAGGTGTTGGTACAGCTGGTAATCGCGGCAATCGCGACATCGCCATGGGCAAAGCCCTGGTCGCTGCCGTCGACATCGACCCGCTTGCCGTCGTCATCGACGCCAAAGACCTTCTTGAGATCGCGGTTAAACTCTTCGTCCAGCTCGGCCATCGACACGCGCTGCTGCGGCAATTTCGGTCCGGAGAGCGACGGCACCACGGTGCTGATGTCGAGTTCCAGCGTCTTGGTGTAGATCGCGTCCTTGGTGGTCTCGTCATAGCGCCAGAAGCCCTGCTCCCGCGCGTAGGCTTCGGTCAGCGCGATATCCTGCGCGCTGCGGCCGGTCAGTTCGAGATATTCCAGCGTCTTTTCGTCGATCGGGAAATAGCCGCAGGTCGCGCCATATTCCGGCGCCATATTGGCAATCGTCGCGCGATCGGCGAGCGACAGTTCCTTCAGGCCGGGGCCGTAAAATTCGACAAAGCTGCCGACCACACCGACATGGCGCAGCATCTGCACGCAGGTCAGCACCAGATCGGTCGCGGTAATGCCCTCGGCCAGCTTGCCGGACAATTTGAAGCCGACCACTTCGGGGATCAGCATCGAGACCGGCTGGCCGAGCATCGCGGCTTCCGCCTCGATCCCGCCAACGCCCCAGCCGAGCACGCCGAGACCGTTGATCATCGTCGTGTGGCTGTCGGTGCCGACGCAGGTGTCGGGATAGGCAACCATATTGCCCTCGGCATCCTTCGACGACCAGACCGCCTTGGCGATATTTTCCAGGTTCACCTGATGGCAGATGCCGGTTCCCGGTGGCACGACGGAGAAATTGTCAAACGCCTTGCTGCCCCATTTCAGAAATTCGTAACGCTCCATATTGCGCTGATATTCCAGCTCGACATTATGTTCGAACGCTTGCGGTGTGCCGAATTCGTCGACCATCACCGAGTGATCGATGACCAGATGCACCGGCACCTGCGGGTTGATCTGCTGCGCGTTACCGCCGAGGGCCTTGATCCCGTCGCGCATCGCCGCGAGATCGACCACGGCGGGAACGCCGGTGAAATCCTGCATCAGCACGCGGGCCGGACGATATTGAATTTCCGCCGGGCTTTTCGCTTCCTTCTGCCAGTCGACCACCGCCTGCGCGTCCTTCGCGTCGACGGTAAAGCCGCCATCCTCGAACCGCAGCATATTTTCCAGCAGCACTTTCAGCGTGTAAGGCAGCTTGTCGATATTGCCGAGCTTTTCCGCCGCTTTCGCGAGCGAATAATAGCTGTAGTCGGTGCCGTTGACGGTCATCGTCGAGCGGGTGCCGAGTGAGTCTTTGCCGGTGGTTGTCATGGTGGAGTGTGGCCTTTCGTTTTTTGTTTTTTCGAAGCCCACGCAGCGGGGAGTGCCTAGCCGGTTGAGGGCCGTGGCGGGGGTGGGATTCGGATGTTCGGGAGGGCTTTAGCTGAAGTGTTGGATTTGGGAAAGGGGGGTTTGTCGGGCGGTAGCAATATGGAAGGAAGAGGTTTTATAGAGCGGAAAGTCAAGCCAACGCCTTTAAGCCCTAGAAATTCAAACCTAGGTTAGCATATATGAATTCGATCCATTCTTGCATTGGTGCGAAAAAGGCTTAAGTGTTTTATGCGACCTAGAGGAAATTCGATGTGTCTATAGATGCCTAGTGAAACTGGAAAAGACCTCCAAGAAGAAGCGTCTGGATTTTCACCGATAAACGACGATCATGCCGTCCAAAATGTCGTTTTTGGGCTATCGTTTAGTGACTGGGTAAAACCAGAAGACCTTGGTCAATTAGCTCAGGAATACTTGTCCCTTCAGGAAGAATTGCCGGCATTTCAGCAAGTCGACACCAACGAGGAATTCGGAGTTTCATTGTCCTACAAAAGGCCCGATGCTTCCTCAATCTGGGTTTTCAGGTTTTCAGGTAACAACATCGCTGTGGAATGCACTCGTTACACACGTTGGGACAAAATATCGAATAAAGCGCTCGGCTACATTCTGGCCGCTTGTCGTTCTATAATTGCTCGAAATAAAGAAGTTGAATTTTTTCAAGCCTCATTTCAAGTTATCGATAAATTTGTTACTGCGGATGATACTTATCGACTATCTGGGCTACTAAACAAATGTCCATTAATAGTCCCAAAAGCTTTTGATTCTGGGAGAAGTTGGCATTCTCACACTGGATGGTTTGAAGACAAAGCATCGGATCTGAAAATCCTGAACAGATTGGAGTTGAGCGCAGGCGGTGAAGACTTTTTTGATACAAACATCGGCAAAATCAGCAACCGATCTTTCGTCAAGGTCGATCATCTCCAAGAAACACGAATTCAGACAATGAATGGGACCCAAGTTTTGGAGAAACTTAACGACTTGTTCGCTATGCTTCACATTGGTAACAAAAATACCATGACTGAATTATTGGGCAAACCAATGCAAAAGAAAATTAACCTCTGGTCAGATGATGAATAATACTATTCCAGTTATATCGCCGTCCCAAAAGTATTGGCCTAGCAATCGTTCGTTGAACGAAACTGAAGAGTCTA
>NZ_CAXBIA010000028.1:0-19928 GCF_963975735.1 uncultured Parasphingorhabdus sp. | reverse complement strand
ACATTGGTGAAAATCTTGAACTCGTCCGATACCCGTGCGTCATAGCCATAAGAGGACAGGCCGTAGCTGATGCATCCCTCCCGCTTCTGCGCTTCGACAAAGGGTTCGATCATGCCGGAATGTTTCGCTTCATTGCGGATCCAGCGGTCGGATAATATGCTCATATCAGTTTCCTGTTGGTGGTCATGGTCGCACTACGTTCCAGTTTATCGGGCCGTCAACCCCGCTGATCCGGCGCATATCGGAAGCCCGCCACATCACCCAGGGTTTGGTGGCATAGTCGGGCGGAAAAAAATTGGCTTCAAGCCAGAAGGTCCGGTCGATGCCGCTGCTGATATTATACATTTCCTCGAACTCGCGCGATACGGCAAGGATGGCCGGCTTCTCGCTATGGGCCTCGATCTGGTTGAGAAACATGTTCAACTCGCTGAGCACCAGCGCCCGACCCGGACGGTCGCCGCAGCCATTGTCGAAGGCCAGACGCACGGCGGGTGGCAACATATTCTCTCCGCGCGGCACGGTGGTGACAAACATCGTCGCCTGATCCGTCGCCAGGCGACAGAGCGAATAATCGTGAAGCGCGCCATAACGGATACCCGATTCTCTGGCACCCTTGATATTGGCGGCGAATTTCGGGTCCCGCCTGGTCGAACCGTCGGTGGCCTGAATATAGGCAAAGTCGACGCCGGTCGCACCGGCGACATGCCATATGATGTCGCCATTGCTGGCACTGACGGAAATGCCCTGTACCGGATATTGATCTCGCGATGGCGCCCAGCTGACGGCAATATTGCGCAATATGAAGGCGATAACCAGCAACACCACCACGATGGCGGCGACGCCGATTATATTTTTTCTAATGTCTCGACTGGCCACCCTGGCTCCCTGATACGCAGCGGAAGTTTCATTCAATTCTTGATATGCAATACGCAGATTAATGTGAAGAGTCTGCGCGCGGTTTTGAAGTCCACTTCGATCTTTCCCTCCAGCCGCTCGACCAGCAGCTCCGCGCCCTGATCATGGACGCCGCGCCGCGCCATGTCGATGGTTTCGATTTCGGCAGCGCTGGCTTTGCGGATCGCCTGATAATAGCTGTCGCAAATGGCAAAATAATCTCGGATCGGTCGCCGGAACCGGCCGAGCGCAAGGATCAGCGTCTCCAGCGGTTCGCCATTCTCGCGACCGATGGATATGACCAGCCGGCCTTCCTGGACACTGAGCTGAAGCTGATAGGGTCCTGCATAGCCGTCGTCATGCTGTTTGAGCGGCTTGAAATGATTTTCTTCGATCAGATCGAAAATCGCGATCCGTCGTTCCTGTTCGATATCGGCGTTGCGCCACAAGATTGTGGCTTCGTCGAGTTCTACGGATATGATGCGCGGATCGGACATTGCGCCCTGTTGCCGCAGCGCCGGTCTCAGGACAAGGGTTTTTGCAGTGCAGCATAGCAGTAGGATATTTTTCCACAGATCTGTCCCCCGAACTTTGCGAGATTTTTCGCACCGCCTCTTGCCCTGAATCGATTCAGCGTCAATGAAGAGCCATGGCCGAATTGATGCGTTTCGAGAATGATGAACATGAAGAACAGCGCCTGCCGCGCAATGTCGAGGCAGAGGCGACGTTTCTCGGCGCGCTGCTGATCGACAACAGGGTCGCGGAAGATGTGCAAATCCGGCTGCGCCCGGAACATTTCTACGAACCGCTGCATGGCCGGATTTACGAACAGGCACTGAAGCTGCTCGACAAGAATATGGTGGCCACTCCGGTTACGCTGAAGCCCTATTTCGAGTCGGACGAAGCAATGCGGGCACTGGGCGGTCCATCCTATCTGGCGAAACTGACCGGCGATGGAGCCGGCCTGATTGGTGCCCGCGATTTTGCCAACCAGATCTATGATCTGGCGCTGCTCCGCGAACTGGTAAGCGTCGGGCGATCGCTGGTGGAAAGCGCTCTCGATACCAGCGAGACCGTCGACCCGAAAGAACAGATCGAGGAAGCGGAAACCGCGCTCTATCGCGTTTCCGAAGGCGAGGCACAGGAAGGCGGCGTTCGCTCGTTCCTGCATGCATCGACCGAAGCGCTGACCAATGTCGAGCGTGCGTTTAACAGCGGCGGCAAGGTTTCGGGTATCACCACCGGCCTGAGCGATGTGAACGCCAAAATGGGCGGTCTGCACCGAAGCGATCTGCTCATTCTCGCGGGTCGTCCGGGCATGGGCAAGACCTCGCTCGCCACCAATATCGCGTTCAACGCGGCGCACCGCTATCTCCGCGATATGGAAGACGGGATCGCGCCGGAAGATTCGCTCGGCGCGAAAACAGTGTTTTTCAGTCTGGAAATGTCAGCGGATCAGCTGGCGACCAGAATATTGTCCGAACAGGCCGAGATCAGTTCGGAAAAGCTGCGGATGGGCGCGATCAGCCGCGACGACATGCACCGGCTTGCGCTGGCTTCGCGGGAATTGCAGGATCTGCCACTGTTCATCGACGATACGCCGGCGCTGACCATTGCGGCGCTGCGGACCCGTGCGCGGCGGTTGCAGCGGCGGCAGGGTATCGGCCTGATCGTGGTCGATTATCTCCAGCTGCTGCAAGGTTCCGGCCGCGCCAATGATAACCGGGTCAACGAAATCTCGGAAATCAGTCGTGGTCTGAAGACGCTGGCGAAAGAATTGCAAGTGCCGGTGATCGCCCTGTCGCAATTGAGCCGACAAGTGGAAAGTCGCGAAGACAAACGGCCGCAGCTTTCCGATCTGCGCGAATCCGGTTCGATCGAGCAGGACGCGGATATCGTGATGTTCATTTTCCGCGATGAATATTATCATCTCGCGATCAGGCCGGACCAGCCGGACGGCAATTCGACGCCGGAACAGATCGCGAAATATTCCGCGTGGGAAGCCGATCACCAGAGCAAGGTCAACAAGGCGACCGTGATCGTCGCCAAAAACCGGCAGGGTTCGACCGGCAATATCAATCTCAGCTTCATCGCCGAATTCACGAAATTTGGTGATCTGGCGCAAGAGGATATGCCCGACGAATATTAGGGTCGGGGCTGTTTCCTTGGCTCCGGTGGCGGCGACCGGACTGATCGAAGCCGGGCAAGGGAAGGGGAGATACGGCCATGGAAATCTGGATGCGTATCACCATATTGCCGGTTATTTCGCTTTTCCTGTTCGTTGGTCTCTCTATCGGCGTCGATACCTGGCAATTTCGCAACAATAGTGCACCCGGGACCGCCGAGATAATATCGTTACGCGCAGAGCAAAATAGCACATCAAGCTCGGACGGTCCTTCCAGAGACTTTGTCACTCATTACCCCACCGTCCGTTTCGTTACCGATCAGGGCCTGGAATATGAGATGGAAACGAAGCAGGGCCTTCAGCCACCGATAGCCAAAATTGGCGACCAGGTTCCGGTCCGCTATTCTGTCAACGGAAATTGGGTACAGGTTCGCCTTGAATATGGTGCCTGGCGGGATTGGCTTCTTGCTGGCTCGATCACTTTTTTCAGCCTGGTCTTTTTTATATGCGCGCTGTTTTTAACGAAGCGTGATGTTCCGAAAATCTGACGAATGACCCGGTGTTGCGGGCGGGCCGCCCGCTAAGCCGGTTCTAGAATATCGGATCGTTGGCGCCGCTATCATCCGCGTCGGGCAATGGCGTCACATCTTCGTGAATGCCGCATTCGGACTTGTCCCAGCCTCTCCAGCGACCGGCGCGGGGGTCTTCGCCCGGCTTCACTTTCGAGGTGCAGGGCGCGCAGCCGACCGATAGATAGCCTTCGGCTTCCAGGGGATGGCGCGGCAGGTCATGCTCCTCGAAATAGGCTTCGAGATCATCCTTGATCCAGTCGCCGAGAGGATTGATTTTCAAACGGCCATCGTCAATTTCGAAGCGCGGAATATTGTTGCGGGTCACCGACTGGAATGCCTTGCGACCGGAAATCCAGCTGTTGAGTCCGGCTTTGGCGCGGGCCAGTGGCTCGACCTTGCGGATCTCGCAGCAGCCGTCGGGATCGTATGACCAGCGGAGGCCGTTCTCGTCTTTCTCTGCCAATACAGCGGCTGAGGGTTCGACGACATTGCTGTTCTTGATACCCAGCGTCCGGACCAATGTGTCACGATATTCCAGGGTCTCCGGAAACATCTTCAGCGTATCGACAAAGGTCACCGGAATGGTCGGGTCGACCGCCGCGACCAGATGGAGCAGGACCGCGCTCTCGGTACCGAAGGACGAGACCACAGCGACTTCGCCCAGCTGGCGCTCGTCGAACAATGTCTTGAGCATTTCGGACGTACCGATACCCGCAAAACGCTGGTTCAGCGCATCGGCATCGGCCTGGGTGAAATCGGGGCGAACATCGATCGTGTCGATCTTGCGTGCTGCTTCAGCCATGACGGATGCTCCATATTGGTGTGCGCTTGTCCGATGTCGCTTGATAGACATGCTCGTAGCGGCTGATTGCCTCTTCCATCAGCTTGGGGTTGATCGGTGAATCCGGCGAAAAGGCATCAAAGCCGCAACGGCGCATATGGGCGCACTGGTCGAGCAGCACGTCGCCGCTCGCGCGCAATTCGCCGGTATAGCCGGACTCGCGCAATATCTGCGCGGCGGAATAGCCCCGGCCATCGCCAAATACCGGAAAATCGATTTCGATCAACGACAGGCGGTCAAGATAGGGCAAGAGGACGCGGGCATCTTCGCCGGCCTCGATACGGACGGCAGTGGCATTCGACTGGTCGAGAAAAGAGTCGAGCGAAACCGCTGGCTCTTCATGCACTTCATCATCGCGAAAACGGATAGCATCAACCATAAATAGCCTCCTTGAACCGGGCCATGCCGACACGGCGATAGGTATCGATAAACCGCTCCCCCTCCTCGCGTTGTTCGAGATAGAGATCGGTGACGGTTTCGATCGCGTCGATCACGCCGTCTTCGGTAAATCCGGGACCGGTAATCTTGGCCAGGCTGGCGTCTTCCGCGCCCGAGCCGCCGAGCAGAAGCTGGTAGTTTTCCGTACCCTTCCGGTCGACGCCCAATATGCCGATATGACCTGCATGGTGGTGACCGCAGGCGTTGATACAACCCGAGATCTTGAGCTTTAACTCGCCCAGTTCCCGTTGGCGACCGAGGTCTGCGAAACGTTCGCTGATTTTCTGGGCGAGGGGAATCGAGCGGGCGTTGGCGAGGCTGCAATAATCCAGACCCGGGCAGGCAATGCTGTCGGTGATCAGGTCGAGATTGGCCGGAGCCAGTCCTGCGTCGTCCAGCTTCTGCCAGAGAGCGTAAAGGTCGCTCTTCTTGACATAAGGCAGGACGATATTCTGACTGTGCGTCACACGCAATTCGTCAAAACTATATTGCTCGGCCAGATCGGCCATCAGATCGATTTGCGCCGATGACGCGTCGCCGGGAATACCGCCGCGTGGCTTCAGGCTGATCGTCGCAATCGCATAGCCGGGCTGTTTGTGCGCGGAGATATTCTGGTCCACCCACAGGGCAAAGTCCGGATCGGACAGGTCGATATCGACGCTTGCCTGCTTGTCAAATGGCGGGTCCTGAAAATATTGCGTAATCCGCGCCAGCTCTTCGACCGGTGGATTCAACCCCAGCTGCTTCATATGGGCGAATTCTTCCTCGACCTGGCGGGTATATTCTTCCTTGCCAAGTTCGTGGACGAGGATCTTGATCCGCGCCTTATATTTATTGTCGCGCCGCCCGTAGCGGTTGTAGACCCGCAGGCAGGCCTCGGCATAGCTGATCAGCTCGTCCGCAGGCACAAAGTCGCGGATCTCCGGTGCAATCATCGGCGTCCGGCCCATGCCGCCGCCGACAAAGAATTTCGCACCCAGTTCGCCCGCATCATTATGCACCAGCTGGATGCCGATATCATGCAGCCGCATCGCTGCACGATCGGTGTCGCTGGCAATCACGGCGAATTTGAATTTGCGCGGCAGATAGGAAAATTCCGGGTGGAAGCTCGACCATTGCCGCAATAATTCCGCCCAGGGACGCGGATCGGCGATTTCGTCGGCGGTTGCACCGGCGAACTGGTCCGAGGATATGTTGCGGATGCAATTGCCGCTGGTCTGGATCGCGTGCATTTCGACCGATGCCAGATCGGCGAGAATGTCTGGCGCGTCTTCCAGCTTGATCCAGTTATACTGGATATTCTGGCGTGTGGTAAAATGCCCATAATCGCGGTCATATTTGCGGGCAATATGGCCGAGCATGCGCATCTGCTTGCTGCTCAGCGTGCCATAGGGAACGGCCACGCGCAGCATATAGGCATGGAGTTGCAGATAGAGGCCGTTCATCAGCCGGAGCGGCTTGAACTGGTCTTCGGTCAGATCGCCAGCGAGGCGACGTTTCACCTGGTCGCGAAATTCCTCGACCCGTGTGTCGACCATTTTCTGGTCATATTGGTCATATTGATACATGTCAGATCACCCATTGGCCGGCGTCGGGATCGGCCGGTTTTAATGTCAGGTCGGGACGGACGGTTGGTCCGAGTGCGCGGACCCGGTCCTTGATGTGGCCCGGGCGCGGGCCGTCATCGGTCTCTTCGGCCTCGATAATATAAGGCGAGTTCACCCGGCGAGCGGCTTCTTCCCGGTGGAGAATGGCTTCGCCCGTGTCGCCAACATCGGTGGCGTCTTTGACAAAACGCGACCAGTCGAGGCCGGTCCACCAGATAACGTCGCCGGTTTTAAGGTCATTTCCGGTCAATATTTTCATGCGACCACTCCCGCCAATTGTGCAAATTCCCGAAACTTGTTCTCGGCATCGCCGTATCTCGCCACTTCCCCGACAACGAGCAACGCGGGGCTCTGGACGTTCTCGCGTCGCACCATGTCGCCAAGATCGGTCAGCAGGGTCCGCAGCGCACGGAAATTGGTACGGGTGCCGTTTTCGAGTACCGCCACCGGAATGTCCGGGGATGCTCCGTCGGCGATCAGTTTTTCGACAATCGCCTCGGCATTGGCAACGCCCATATAGATGACCAACGTGCGGCCTTTGCCGGCAAGCCCGGACCAGTTCTGGTCGGACAGGCCTTTGCACTGGCCAGCGACAAAGGATACCGCGCTGGAGGCATCGCGATGGGTCAGCGGCATGCGGGCCTGTGCGGCGCAGCCGAGCGCGGCGCTGATGCCGGGGACAACTTCAACGGCCACGCCGGCAGCGATGCAATCATCGGCTTCTTCGCCGCCGCGTCCGAAGATGAACGGATCGCCGCCCTTGAGGCGGACAACGACGTGGCCTTTGCCCGCTTCGCTAATCAGAATATCGTTGATCTGGTCCTGAGAAACGCTGTGCAGCGAGCGCTTCTTGGCCACCGAAATGCGGCGTGCGGAGGGCGACGCCATATCCAGAATTTCCCGACTGACCAGACCGTCGTGGACGATGACATCGGCGCGTTGCAGCAGCCTTGCCGCTTTCAACGTCAAGAGATCGGGGTCGCCTGGACCGGCGCCGACCAGATAGACTGTGCCCGATCGGGCTGCCTTGTTTGAACTATTTTCCATGAGGCTGATATGCCTGCATCGACCTGATTGTTCAAAACAGAAGTTTTTGGGGTTGCCTAAGCTAAGCTATTTCGCGGTTGCAGGTTCGGGACCGTCCCCGGCTTATTCGTCTTTCAGTCCTATGCCGATCGACGCCTTGAGCTGCTCTGCTTCCAGAGAAACTACCGGATAGGCGCAGTAATCGGCGGCATAATAAGCGCTCGGACGATGATTGCCCGATAATCCGATGCCGCCAAAGGGAGCCTCGGACGATGCGCCGACGGTCATCTTGTTCCAGTTCACGATGCCGGCGCGGCTGTTGGACCAATATTGGTCATATTGCTGCGCGGTCCCGCCGATCAGGGCGGAGGACAGGCCGTAACGGGTATTATTGGCCTCGGCGATGGCTTCAGCGAAATCACCGACGCGGATGACCTGCAGGATCGGTCCGAACAATTCTATATCCGGGCGTTCGGGAAGATCTGTCACATCGATGATACCCGGCGTGAGGAACGGGCGGCCTTCTACCGGTCGCGCGATATGCTTGATCGGCTTGCCGCCATGGCTCATCAGCGCAAGGAAGCTTTCGGTGAGCCCGTCAGCGGTCTCGTTGTCGATGACAGGACCCATGAAGGGGGCAGGGCTGGCAAAGGGTTCGTCGATGATCAGGCGGTCGGCGATACGCTTCACTTCCCGGACGAGAGGATCATAGATCGTGTCCTTGACGATCAGCCGGCTAGCGGCAGAACAGCGCTGGCCCGCGGTCAGAAAGGCCGATTGCACGATCAGCACCGCTGCGCTGTGGATGTCGTCGGTGTCCCAGGCAATGATCGGGTTGTTCCCGCCCATCTCCAGAGCCAGAATCTTGTCCGGTCGGGAGGCG
Organism: uncultured Parasphingorhabdus sp.; assembly: GCF_963975735.1. Classification (GTDB taxonomy): domain Bacteria; phylum Pseudomonadota; class Alphaproteobacteria; order Sphingomonadales; family Sphingomonadaceae; genus Parasphingorhabdus. The sequence goes on along the minus strand of NZ_CAXBIA010000028.1, from coordinate 11,542 downwards.
AACTGGCGATTGAGGGCAATGCCGGTCTGGGCCGAGCCGGTGAACAGAACGCCGTCCAGTCCGTCATTGGCGGTTAGTTGCTTGCCGGTTTCCGGACCGCCGTGCAAAATATTGATAACACCGGCGGGTAGTCCTGCCTTTGCAAATGCATCGACCAGATATTGGCCAACCGCAGGCGTTTTCTCCGACGGTTTGAACACAATCGTATTGCCGGCGATCAGCGCGGGGACAATATGGCCATTGGGTAAATGGGCGGGGAAATTATAGGGACCGAGCACGGCGAGTACGCCATGCGGCTTGTGCCGCAAGGCTGTGCGTGTGTTGGCCTGGCTCGGCAACTGGCGTTGCGGTGTCCGTTCGGCAAAGGCAGCCACCGAAATATCGATTTTTTTGACGACGGAATCAACTTCCGTCCGCGCTTCCCACATCGGCTTGCCGGTTTCGCGGGAAATCAGTTCGGCCAGCTCGTCGCCGTTGTTGCGGATCTGGTTGGCATAGCGCCTGACGGCCTCGATACGTTTGACCACAGCCGTAGCTGCCCATCCCGGCCATGCTTCGCGTGCGCTGGCAACCGCTGCGTCAGCGTCTCCGCTGGTGCCGGTCCACAGTGTTTTCCCGGTTGCCGGTTCGATCGATTTCAGGTCGCTCACTATTGCCTCTATTCTCTACGCAAATCTTGTTCGAAAGATGGGTATATGGACATCTCCGATGATAGATCATAGCCCAAAAAATGCAGAATTCTTATGGTTAATCCGTTTACCTTGCCCTGCGTCGGTCGAAAGCTTGTCAACCATTGCGCAAGGCATAGCCCATATCACGGATATCATTGATTTTTTGCGATAATATGGTCCAGTCGTCATCTTCCGCGATAGCGGTCCAGATTGCTTCGACTTCTTCGATATGCATCGAACAGGGTTCCGGTTTTTGCCAGTAACCACTGACCGGTTCTCGCGTTCGTGCACGATCGGCGATCAAGGCGCGAAATTCGGAAAATCCGGGTGGATTTTCCTCCGGGCTGGCGAGGTTTTCGGTTCTGCCCCAATCGAAGAAAAAGCGGTCAATCTGTATGGTTTTTTCCGCCAGTCCTTTTTCGGCAGCAACAACCAGATCGCGGTCGCTTTCAAACCCCTCTGACTCGATCCCGAGCCGCCAGCAGAAATGCCGGGTGAAGGCGGTACCATAGGCTTTGGGAAATCCTTCGAGCGTCGCGACCAATGGTTCACTGTCGCTAATCAGGCGCAGGGCGCTGGCCAGTTGCGCGAGGTTCCAGTGTAGCGCTTCGGGCTGCCGGGCAAAGCAATATAATCCCTCATGGTCGAAATAGGCGGCGGTAAAGCCGGGCTCCCAATAAGGCGTGAAGCGCCACGGGCCATAGTCGAAGCTTTCACCGGTGATATTGATATTGTCGGTGTTGAGCACGCCATGGACAAAACCGGCTGTCATATAGGCACCGGCCAGCTTGGCGACTTCCTCCGCGGTTTTCGCGAATAATTCGGTCGCCGGATCGTCGGTCTGCACGCCGCCATAATAATGTTTGAGGCAATATTCGACCAGTTGCAGCATCAAAGCTTCGTTCTTCTCGTAGGCGATGCGCTGGAAGGTTCCGATCCGGATATGGCTATGGCTCAACCTGGTCATTACCGCCGAGCGGGTAGGGGAGGGTTCGTCGCCGCGCGACAGTTTCTCGCCAGTCTCGACAACGGCAAAAGTTTTCGACGTATTGACGCCCAATGCTTCGAGCATTTCCGTCGCGAGAATTTCGCGGACAGCGCCTTTCAGGGTGAGCCGGCCATCGCCGCTCCTGCTCCAAGGCGTTGTACCGGAACCCTTTGTGCCCAGATCCATGAGCCGTTGCCGGTCGTCGCGCAGTTGCGCGAACAGAAAGCCGCGGCCATCGCCGATCTCGGGATTATAATTGCGGAACTGATGCCCGTGATAGCGCAGCGCCAGCGGCGGATCGAGATTGTCCGCGAGCGGTTCGAACCGTCCGAAATGGGATCGCCATGCTTCATCACCCAGGCCGTCGAGCCCGACACTCTGGTCCCAGCGGTCATTTCTGAACCGCAAGATATGGTCGGGAAAATCGGCAGGCTTCGCCGGGTCGCCGATCTTCTCCCCCAAGCGGGTGATCTGGACATCGGGCTGATAGACGGTCTTGCCGGGTTCTGGTTGCGGTTTATATGGCATTATTCGACAGTGGCGGCTAATCGGTTGCGCAGCAAGCAGGAACACGAGGCCAATCGCAGCATGACCGAAAAAAAATCTTATCAGGATATCTATTGGGAATCCGATGACGGGCTGAAATTGCACGCTTATGACTATCCTTCGGACAGCGGCAAGACACCGGTTATCTGTGTGCCGGGATTGACCAGAAATGCCCGCGATTTCAGGCATCTCGGGACGGAATTCCACGGCCAGCGGCGAGTCATCATGGTCGATCTGCGGGGCCGCGGCCTGAGTGAATATGCCAAGGACAGCAGCACCTATAATCCGAAGCAATATATCTCGGATATCATCATGTTGATGGACGAGCAGAAGATCGAAAAAGCGGTGTTCTTCGGAACGTCACTCGGCGGTATCGTCACGATGATCATGGCCAAGATGTATCCGGCACGCGTTGCCGGTGCTTTGCTGAATGATATCGGTCCCGAACTCGATCAAAAAGGACTGGACCGGATTGCCGACCATGTCGGGCAGGGGCGGAGTTTCGATACCTGGGCCCATGCCGCCCGCGATATGGCGGAGAGCGGCCGGGAAATCTTCCCGGATTTTACCCTGAAGGACTGGATCGAATTCGCCAAGAAGGTCTACCGGATGAACAGTTCCGGCAGAATCAAGCTGGACTATGACATGAAGATTGCCGAGCCGTTCGACAGCAAGGGCGGCGGCAGCGGCGCCATGTGGAATGCTCTGGAGAATATGAAAGACATTCCGACGCTTATCCTGCGAGGGGAATTGTCAGACTTGTTCAGCGAACGGGTTGCCGCCCAGATGCTCGAAAAGCTGGACAAAGGCGAACTGGTCACGATCCCGCGCGTGGGCCACGCGCCGACGCTGGAAGAGCCCGGCTCGCTTGACGCGATCCATCAATTGCTCCACCGCATTGACTGAATGATTTTAGACAGCCGAGCATGAAATCCGCATGAAGCCAGCAAAGATCCTGCATCTCCACAGTACGTTCAATCTGGGCGGCAAGGAGGCGCGCGCCGTCAGATTGATGAACCACTTCGGTTCCGCTGCCGAACATGTGATATTGTCGGCAGAGCCTGACAGCCTGTCCGCTCGCGACGCGATTGATGTCAGGGTAAAGGTCGAATTTCCCAAAGATGCGCCATCGCTGGCGGGGAAGCCTTCGCTGAAGCGTTACCGCGAATTTGTCAGCTATTTCCGCCAGTTTGATCTGATCCTGTCCTATAATTGGGGATCGATGGACGGCGTGATGGCCCGGACATTATTTTCCCGCGCCGGCGGCCTGCCGCCGCTGATCCATCACGAGGACGGGTTCAACGAAGACGAGCAGGAAAAACTCAACTGGAAGAGAAACTGGTTCCGCAAATTTGCTCTGGGCGATGCGCGGGCGCTGGTGGTGCCGTCTGAAAAACTGGCGAAGATTGCCCGCGATGTCTGGAAGCAGCCGGAACAGAAAATCCAGCGCATCCCCAATGGCATTGACGTAAAGCGCTTCGACAAGAAACCGCAACGCGGCGCTTTGCCGGGTTTCACCAAGCGTGACGGCGAGGTTGTTGTCGGCACGGTGGCCGGGCTGCGGGCGATCAAGAATCTCCCGCGGCTGGTGCGCGCTTGTGCGGCGGCGGGCGATAATGTCCGGCTGGTGATTGTCGGTGAAGGTCCGGAAAAAGATACTATTCTGGCCGAAGCACAGCGGGTCGGTCTGGGCGACCGTTTGCTGATGCCCGGTTTCATGGCCGATCCGGCGCGCTATATCGGTCTGTTCGACATTTTTGCCCTATCATCGGACAGCGAACAATTTCCGATTTCGCTGATCGAGGCGATGGCAGCTGGCTTGCCGGTCTCGGCGACCGACGTCGGCGACATAAAATCGATGGTCTCGCAGGCCAATCAGGGCTTTGTCAAACCGCTGCCCGACGAATCAAAATTTCAGGAATCGCTGACGACCTTGGTCCAGCATCAGCAATTGCGCGAAGATCTAGGCATGCAGAACCGTCTCAAGGCGCAGGCCGAATATAACGAGAGCAAGATGCTGGCCCGCTACGGCCTGCTTTACGGCCATGCGCTGGGACGCGCCGATTTCGGCTCCGCTAAATAACGCAATTCATACCAGAGATTTTTCGAGCATTTTTATATGCCGCCGTCTATACCGAATTTTGGGGAAAATAGGAGATTTCATTGTTCAAGGGCTTAAAACCCATCCAGTATAATGGTCAGGAAGTATGGCCGTTGATCGAAGGTGGAAAAGGCGTCGCAGCTACCAATCACGCAAGTTCGGGAGCCTGGGCTGCCGCTGGCGGCATTGGTACGGTATCCGCAGTCAATGCGGACAGCTATGACGAACATGGCAACGTCATTCCGCAAATCTATCATGGCCGGAAACGCGAGGAGCGGCACCAGGAACTGATCCAATATGCGATCGACGGTGCGGTTACGCAGGTCAAGCAGGCCTACGAGATTTCAGGCGGCAAGGGCGCGATCAACATCAACGTCCTGTGGGAAATGGGCGGCGCACAGCAAGTGCTGGAAGGCGTGCTCGAGCAGACCAAAGGCATGATTGCCGGAGTGACCTGCGGTGCGGGCATGCCCTACAAGCTGTCGGAAATCGCCCAGCAATATGGCGTGAACTATCTGCCGATCATCAGCTCCGCCCGCGCCTTTCGCGCGCTGTGGAAGCGGGCCTATAAAAAGGTTCCCGATCTGATGGCAGCGGTGGTCTACGAGGATCCTTGGCTGGCGGGCGGTCATAACGGCCTGTCCAATGCGGAAGATCCGAGAAAACCGGAAGATCCCTATCCACGGGTCAAGGACCTGCGCGATACGATGCGCGCCGAGGGCATTGCGGACAGCGTGCCGATCATCATGGCCGGCGGTGTCTGGCATTTGCGCGACTGGCAGAACTGGATCGACAGCGAGGAACTGGGCCAGATTGCCTTTCAATTCGGCACCCGGCCTTTGCTGACCAAGGAAAGCCCGATTCCGGAAAGCTGGAAGAGCGAGCTGACCAAGATCAAGGAAGGCGATATTCTTCTGCACAAATTCTCGCCGACCGGTTTCTACAGTTCAGCGGTTCGCAACGAATTTCTGCGCAGTCTGGAATCGCGTTCGGAACGCCAGATTCCCTATTCGACAGAGAAGGCCGGTGAACATACGCATCAGCTCGACGTCGGTATCAAGGGCAAGAATTTCTGGGTCACCCGCAACGATCTGCTCCGCGCGCGCGAATGGGACGGCCTCGGCTTTACCATGGCGATGAAAACGCCGGATAACACTTTGATATTCGCAACCCCCGAAGAGTCTAAAATGATTCGCAAGGATCAGGCAGACTGCATGGGCTGTTTGTCGCATTGCGGTTTTTCGGCATGGAAGGACCATGACAATAACAGCACCGGACGGCTCGCCGATCCGCGCAGTTTCTGTATCCAGAAAAGTCTGCAGGAAATCGTTCATGGCGCACCGGTCGAGGAACATCTGATGTTTGCCGGCCATGGTGCTTTCAATTTCGGAACCGATCCATTCTACTCGAACGGCTTTGTGCCGACGGTGAAGCAGCTTGTGGATCGCATCCTGACCGGCGACTAAGGTGGAAATCCGGCTTGATGATCTCAGCGGGCAGCAGGTCCAGGACCTGCTGGCCGCGCATCTTGCCGGGATGCAGGCAAATTCGCCGCCGGAGAGCATCCATGCGCTGGATCTTTCGGGATTGCGGGCGTCAAGTGTTTCGGTCTGGTCTGCCTGGGACGCGGACCGGTTGATGGGTGTCGGCGCGCTCAAGCAGCTTTCACCTTTTGCGGGCGAGATCAAGTCGATGCGAACCGAACCTCAGTATCTGCGGAAAGGCGTAGGCGGGGCAATATTGGATCATATTCTCGCCGAAGCGCGGCTGCGCTCCTATCGGCGGGTGAGTCTGGAAACGGGCTCCGGTCCGGAATTTGAACCGGCACTGCGTCTGTATCGCAAGCGTGGATTCAAAAATGGTGGACCGTTCAGTGACTATCCGTCAACTGCATTCAACCAGTTTCTGCATCTCGAATTATAACGCCTATCCTGTTCACGGGTTAGCAACCCTTCTCCCCTGAGGGAGAGGGGATTTTTCCTCAATCCAGATCCCATGCCCGTTCGCCATGGTTGGAAATGTCCAGACCATCGCGTTCGTCGTCTTCGCTGACCCGCATCGGCAGGATGAAGCTGATGCCAAAGCCGAGAATGGCGGTGGCGACCGCCGACCAGATGGCGACCGCGCCGACACCGATCAACTGGGCAACAAACTGGCTGCCGAAGCCCATGCCTTCGGGATAGCCGGTGCCACCGAAGCCGGTACCGATGAACAGCGCGAGCATCAGGCTGCCGAGGATGCCGCCGACGCCGTGGACCGCGAATACATCGAGGCTATCGTCGATCTTGAAGCCGTTCTTGACCAGACCAACCGCCATGAAACAGACAATCGATGCAGCAGCGCCGATCAGGATAGACGCGCCGGGGCCGACAAAACCGGCTGCCGGGGTGATCGTTGCCAGTCCGGCAATCGCACCGGTGGCGACGCCGACCGCGGTTGATTTCCCGACCTTGAATCGCTCTATCAATATCCAGACCAGCGCCGCCGTCGACGCTGCGACATGCGTATTGAGGATCGCCGACGAGGCATCGTCGGTTGCGGCGAGAGCAGAGCCGCCGTTGAAACCGAACCAGCCGACCCAGAGCATCGCGGCGCCGGCAACCGTCAGGGCAGGGCTGTGCGGCAGCATCAAGGTTCTCGGCCAGCCCATACGCTTTCCAAGCATGATCGCGACGACCAGTGCGGAAACGCCAGCCGTGGTGTGGACGACGATACCGCCGGCAAAATCGAGCACGCCGAGATTGCTCAGCCAGCCGCCACCCCAGACCCAATGGGCCACCGGTGCATAGACGACGAGCAGCCAGAGCGTACAAAATGCAACCACCCAGCCAAAGCGCGCGCGTTCTACCCACGCGCCGATCATCAGCGCGGGGGTGATGACGGCGAAGGTCATCTGGAACATCGCAAAGGCGGATTCGGGAACGGCTGTGCCTTCACGGACATTGCCAAGATTGTTCAGCATCATGTTGAAACCGCTACCGAGGAAGCCGTTGGTGACGCCACCGAAAGCCAGCGAGTAACCAACCACAATCCAGAGAACCGAACAGATGCCGACCACCGCCATGCACTGGATCAGCACCGACAGGAAATTCTTGGCGCGGACAAGGCCGCCATAGAAAAGCGCGAGGCCGGGCAGGGTCATCAGCAGGACCAGAGCGCTGGAAGTCAATATCCAGGCGGTGTCGCCGCTATTGGCTACATCTGCAATGGCGGGATCCAGTGTCTGTTGCGCGCTGAGCGGCGAAACCGCCCAGCCGGCTGCCAGAAGCATGCCCAAGGATTTGACTGGATATTTCATGATGTTCCCCGCCGATATATTCTTATCATGCCCGTTCACTTTCGCGAATCAGGCGGTCGAAAATGTCTAGTCGAGACCATCGGGGGACTCAACGGAAAGCTTATACCCAGCCGTCCAGAACCTGATCCGGCGGACGGTGACCGTCGGCCCACACGCGGATATTGGTGATCACCCGGTCGCCTGAAGCCTCCCGGCCCTCGAATGTGGCACTGCCCATATGCGGCAGCAATACGGTGTTTTTGAGGTCCAGGAAACGCGGATCGATATCCGGTTCATTCTGATATACGTCCAGTCCGGCGCCGCCGATTTTTTCATTTTGCAATGCTTCGATCAACGCATTCTCATCGACCAGATCGCCGCGCGCGGTGTTGATCAGATAGCAGGAAGATTTCATCTTCCCGATCCGCTCGGCATTGATCATTTCGTGGGTTTCCGCCGTGTGCGGACAATGGAGCGTTATAATATCGCACTCGCTGACAAGATCCTCGAGATCGGCAACATAGCTGGCGCGCAAGGATTCCTCGACTGCCGGTGGCAGCTGGCGGCGGTTGTGATAGACGATCGACATGCCGAAGCCGGACGCGCGGCGGGCGACGGCCTGACCAATGCGGCCCATGCCGACAATCCCGAGTTTCTTGCCGCCGATACAATGGCCGAGCATGCCCGACGGTTTCCAGCCTTCCCATTGCCCGGACCGCATCAGCTTTTCACCTTCGGAAAGCCGGCGGGGCACAGACAGGATCAGCGCCATGGTCATGTCCGCTGTATCCTCGGTGAAAACGCCCGGTGTGTTGGTGACCAGAATTTTCCTCGCACGAGCTGCGGCGAGATCGATATGATCGACCCCGGCGCCAAAGCTGGCAATCATGCGCAGCCGGTCCGGTGCATTGGCGATCATCTCCGCATCAATCTGGTCGGTGACGGTGGGTACCAGCACATCGCAATCTGCCATTGCGGCGATCAGGTCATCGCGAGAAAAAGGTGTGTCCGCATGATTGAGCACTGCATCGAATAATTCGGACATGCGATGCTGATTGGCATCAGCCAATTCACGAGTGACGATGACACGGGGATTAGCGGGGCGAGTTGAGTCTTGCATAGCCAATTGCTATGCCTGAAATTCGGTGCAGGTCAAGCAGGCGGCGCTTGAAGCGGGTGCCTGTTTCGGGCTATGTCGGCATCAATCGGGGAATGAGTAACCAATCATCATGCGTATTCTGGCTTTCATGCTCATTGCGATTTCGGGTCTGTCCCTGTCAGCGCCTGCTGCGGCGCAGCAAGAGCCGCCCTATTGGGCCTCCATAGACGAGCCCGAGGCGCGCATGCGCACTGGTCCCAGCACCGAATATCCGACGATGTGGATATATAAGCGCGAGAAATTGCCGGTAAAGATACTCGCCCGCTACAAGGCCTGGCGGAAAATCGAGGACCATGAAGGAACGCAGGGGTGGATGCACGCGCGTCTGCTCAGCGCATCGCACACCGGTCTGGTGCTCGCGACCAGCGGAAAGCCGGTCGCGATGCGCGCCTTGCCCAGTGGCAGTGCAAAGATTGTCTGGATGGCCGAACCGGGTGTGGTCGGCAGCCTGACCCAATGCGAAAAAGGCTGGTGCCTGTTCGATGTCACCGGCCGCCGGGGCTATATCAGCACCGACGACGTCTGGGGTGATGAACCGCTGAAATAGTTCAGTCGGTCAATTCCAGTGCAACCGCGGTTGCTTCTCCGCCACCGATGCAAAGCGCCGCAACGCCTTTTTTCAGACCGCGTTTTTTCAACGCTGCCATCAACGTCACCATGATCCGAGCGCCGCTGGCACCAATTGGATGACCAAGCGCAGTCGCGCCGCCGTTGACGTTCAGCTTGTCGCGGTCGATGCCGATATCCTGCATCGCGAACATGGCGACACAGGCGAAGGCTTCATTGACTTCCCAGAGATCGACATCGGCAACCGACCAGCCGGCCTTGTCGAGGACTTTCTGGATGGCTTGCACCGGCGCGGTGGTGAATTTGGCCGGCGCATGGGCGTGAGCGGCATGCGCAACGATCCGCGCAACCGGCGTCAGGCCTTTTTCTGCCGCGACGCTGGCACGGGTCAGCACCATTGCAGCCGCGCCATCGGAAATAGACGAAGCATTGGCAGCGGTGATCGTGCCGTCTTTGGCAAAGGCAGGGCGAAGCTGCGGGATTTTGTCGGGATTGCCCTTGGGCGGCTGTTCGTCCTTGTCGACAATGACATTGCCCTTGCGGGTCTTGACTTCGACCGCGACGACTTCGTCATCAAAGGCGTCGCCTTCGACGGCCGCTTTGGCGCGAGCGAGCGATTCGATCGAATATTCGTCCTGTGCTTCGCGGGTCAATTGATATTCGCCGACGGTTTCTTCTGCGAAACTGCCCATGGCGCGGCCCGATTCATAGGCATCTTCCAGACCATCAAGGAACATGTGATCCTTGGCTTCGGTGTGGCCAAGCCGCGCGCCGCTGCGCATCTTGGGCAGCAGATAAGGCGCGTTGGTCATGCTTTCCATGCCGCCGGTCACGATGATATCGACCGATCCTGCGGTGAGGGCCTCGGCGCCCATGATGGCCGCCTGCATGCCGGAACCGCACATCTTGTTGACCGTGGTCGCCTCGACCGATTGCGGCAGTCCCGCGTAAATGGCGGCCTGACGGGCAGGGGCCTGGCCCTGGCCAGCGGACAGCACGTTGCCCATATAGATGCGTTCGACATCCGCTCCGGCAACCCCGGCGCGCTCGACCGCTGCCTTGACCGCGACAGCACCCAGATGGGATGCGCTGACTTCGCTGAGCGCGCCTTGCATGGCGCCCATCGGTGTGCGGGCATAAGAGAGAATGACGATCGGGTCGGAGCTGGACATGAATTGGCCTTTCTGGGTTGGTTGCGCTGCCCGGAGGGAGGAAACGCGATTCTTGAAGTGCACATAGGCGTCACATTCCGATTTTTCAATTGCCCCATTGATCGGCACGGCCCAGCGTGTAACCGGATTTTTGTAATCTTTTGTGGAGCAGCCGTTGCCAGCCTATCTCTTGCCGATTGCCGGAATCGTGCTCGGTCTGATCATCGGGAGCTTCCTGGCGACGTTGATAGTCAGATGGCCGGAAGGACGTTCGGTCATCACCGGTCGCTCCTCCTGTGACCATTGCGGCTATCAATTGCGATCCCGGGAACTGATCCCGGTCGTGAGCTTCCTCCTCCAGTCGGGAAAATGCCGTCAGTGCGGAACGAAGATCGCCGCTGATCATATTGCAATAGAGATGGCCGCTGCGCTGATTGGCGGTCTTGCCCTGTTCGCCGCGCCCGGCGTTCAGGGACTGGCGGGGGCGGTCTTCGGGTGGCTATTGCTGACGCTGGCCGCGCTCGACGTCAAACACCACTGGCTGCCGGACCGGCTGACCGCGATCCTAGCGCTATCCGGATTGCTCGCCAGTCTGCTCATGGTCTCTTCTACATTTCTCGACCGGCTGACCGGCGGCCTGGCGGGATATGCAGCACTGGCAATAGTGGCCGCTGCCTATAAATATATCAGGGGACGTGACGGTCTGGGCGGTGGTGACCCGAAGATGCTGGGCGCAATCGGTTGCTGGCTGGGGTGGCAGGCGTTGCCGCTGGTCATCCTCGGCGCCAGTCTGGTCGGGATTCTGGTAGCGATCTCCTGGCGGTTGCGCGGCGGAAATGTCACCAGGGAAAGCATGTTGCCGCTGGGCAGCCTGATGGCGGTGGCCGCTTTTCCAATCTGGCTTTATCAGACTGCGAATGCCGGTCTCTTCTTTTGACGGACAGATGCTCGCGCGGGTCATGTGAAAAAGCCGTTGCCAGCGCATGGCCTCTTCGCTAACAGAGCCTCGATTTCGCTGATCGTCGATTGACGCAGCCAAAGAGCCCCTGTGGTGGAATTGGTAGACGCGCTGCACTCAAAAT
>NZ_CAXBIA010000027.1:0-20081 GCF_963975735.1 uncultured Parasphingorhabdus sp. | reverse complement strand
ATAATAAATGGAACCGTCAAGCCGCATAATACGCGGCCCCCAGCTCTCGCTTACCCCGCAGTATATCAAACGACCCGAAGGCTCGGCTCTGGAACGATGCCCGCATCATTCGCCGCCTGCGCCAGATTCAAATCCTAACCTCGCAACGTCGTCCCAAAACGACTGTGGTTGAGACTTATAAGACCGGCAAGAAAGGTCCTAAAAACTGACTATCGTCTTGCTGAAACATAAGAAGCCGACGAGACTCCATTGAGTCTCGGCGGCTTTGTCGTCAAGAAAAACAAATGATGATATCGCCTAATTCCATTCCGGACTTGATGCATTATCTAGCAAAATTCGGGATCAAATTAGAGGTTAACTCATTGAAAATAAACAACTGCTAAAACACCTCCGAGTTGACTAGCCCAGATCCGCCTTGATAAACTCCGCAGCCCGTTCGCCGATCACGATGCTCGTCGCGTTGGTATTGCCGCTGATGATTTCCGGCATGATCGAGGCGTCGGCGATATAAAGACCGTCCAGCCCCTTGAACTTCAGACGCGGGTCGACGACCGCGGCGTCGTCTGGACCCATGCGGCAGGTGCCGACGGGGTGATAGACGGTATCGGCACGGTCACGGATCAGCGCGTCCAGTTCCGCATCATCATCCATGTTGATCGGATGCCGGTCGGTCGGTGAATATTCGGTCAGCGGCGGGCTTTCCAATATCCGTTTCATATGCCGCACACCCTTGCGCAAGGTCGCGATATCACGATCATCATCGAGGAAGTTAGGGTCGATCGACGGCTGCGCTTGTGGATCGTCATTATTGAGCCGTACCGTGCCTTTGCTATGCGGGCGCAGGACACAGGCGTGGCAGCTGAAGCCGTGACCCTTGACCTGCTCGCGGCCGTGATCCTCGAGCATCGCTGGCACGAAATGATATTGGATATCGGGGGCTGGCACCTCCGGACCGCTGCTCCAGAACCCGCCCGCTTCGGCATAAGGTGTGGTCATGATCCCGGTGCGTTTGATCCGATGTTGGAGTATTGCCTTGGCCATGCGGACGGTGCCTTCGAGAGAATCGCCGATCAGTTCCTTGGACTCGGTCTGATAGCCGGATACAAAGTCGATATGATCCTTGAGGTTCGCGCCGACTTCGGGCTTGTCGAGCACGATGTCGACACCCTTGTCCTTGAGATGGGCTGCTGGACCGATGCCGGAGAGTTGCAGGATATGGGGTGACCCGAAGGCTCCGGCGGAGAGGACAACCGCAGCGCGCGCGTTGATCGTTTCGCTGCCAGACCCTCGCCTGATCTGCACGCCGGTGACGCGCCCGTCTTTGACAACCAGTTTCTCGACCAGTGACTTTGTCTTTATCGTCAGATTCGGGCGAGACCGTGCCGGCTCGACATAGGCGCGCGCGGCGGACCAGCGTTCGCCGTCTTTCTGGGTCACCTGGTACATGCCCATGCCTTCCTGCTTCTCGCCATTGAAGTCATCGAGAATCGGCAGTTGCAGATTGCGCGCCGCTTCGACGAAGGCAAGGCTGCCCGGGTTGGGCCATTTCTGGTCGGACACGGAAAGCGGTCCGTCGCCGCCGTGATAATCATTACCGCCGCGTTCGTTGCTTTCGGATTTCTTGAAATAGGGCAGGATATCGTCATAGGACCAGCCGTCGCAGCCGAGGGCCGCCCAATTGTCATAATCCCATTTGTTGCCGCGGATATAGACCATCGCGTTGATCGCGCTGGAACCGCCCAAGCCGCGTCCGCGCGGCTGATATCCGGTGCGGCCGTTGAGGCCCTTTTGCGGGACCGTATCGAACTTCCAGTTGGCATTTTTCAGCAGGAACGGCATCATTCCCGGCGTTTTGACCAGGAGATTATTATTTCGTCCGCCAGCCTCGATCAGGCATACCGAACGCTTTCCGTCTTCGCTCAGCCGTCCGGCGACTGCACTGCCGGCGGAACCGCCGCCGATGACGATGATGTCAAATTCTGCCATATTCCTGTTACTCCCCATCTGCGCTTTTTGCGCATTTTGGGGAGGCTATATTGTAAAGCACCGGCTGTGCACAGTGCAAATAATCCAACTATCGCGCCGCCGATCATGTCGATCAGATAATGGGTCCCTTCGACCGGTGTGGAAAGCAGCATAGCGCCATTTATCACCAGCAACGGCCAGCGGAGATAGGGGCATTGCCAGGCCATGGCGATATAGATGACGGCTGCGGCAGTATGGAAGCTGGGAGCACAAACCAGTCCCTGAAGCGCACCCAGATCAACGCTGCCCAGCAGATTGTCCCGTAACAGCGGAATTAATTCCGCCTGATAGAGGGCGCTGGTTGGCATGTACGGAACCGGCCCTTGCCATATATAGGCAAGCGGACCGACCGCCGGAAAGGCGAGGAATGCCAGCATGGTAATCACCGCGGCCAGCCAGAAGCTGAACAGGAAAAGTTGCGCGCGGGCGCGTTCGCCGCTGATCGCGAGACCGCCGAGCAGCAGCACCGGTGACATATAGATATTGGCATAGGCCAGACTTCCGGCCGATTGCAGCCATGGGTTGTTGACGACCAGCAAATACCAATCCACCCATTGGAAGCCCAGAAATGCGTCGATACGGGCCAGTGCCGGGTCGACAAATCCGCTGGTTGCTGCGGCGACAGGATAGGTCGCGGTTGCACCCAGCAGGCTGATGAACAGAAAGAAGCCGACATATTCGAAAAAATCGCGGGCGATCCGCTGCCATCCGGTCGCATGATCTCGCAACCTATAGCGAGTGGTTACGAGCAGCAGCAGCAGCAGAAAATATTTGCCATTGCTGGCTTTGAGAAAGTCCAGGTCGAGACCGGCCCATCCCATCATGGCGATGACGATCAGCAGGCTACAGGCGAGCAAACCCAAAATCCAGCTGGTCGGTACAATGCGGGTGATCAAAGCCTGCCGGTCGGTGTGAATGTCCTGGATAGCGCTCATGTCCATGAGCGGAACCCTCGGTACAATATCGCAGCAAGACAGGTTCGAATATTGGCCAGCCCGCGACGAACGCGGCTGGATCCCTCCGAAAATTGCAAAATGGTTCCAATGCGCGACCCGCGTGCGAATCATGCACGACTGGAAGGGACCCCAACCCCTCTATCGCGCGCTTGCGCTCTTTTTCAGACAAAGGATAGCGGCAAATTCGCGGCGTTCGATAAAGCTAGATTTTCTCGTTTTGCATCCAGCGTTGCTTGATCATCTCGCTGCTTTCGCGGCTTCCGTCATGGCTCCAGCCAGGCGGCTTGATCAGATAGTTCCACTTGTGCCGCCATGGCGCGGACCACAAGTCCTTGGCAATGCCGATCCATTCGTGGAAGGCAGCCCAGAAAAGGTTAAAGCTTTCTAGATTCTTGATGATGCCATATTGAATTTTTTCCGCATCGGTTTCCGGTTCATAGGTGCCGAACATCTTGTCCCAGATGATGAACACACCGGCATAATTGCGGTCGAGATAGCGCGGGTTGGTCGCGTGATGGACGCGGTGGTGCGACGGCGTGTTCATCACCGCTTCGAACCATTTCGGCATCCGGTCAATCGCTTCGGTGTGGATCCAATATTGATAGATCAGGTTCAGCCCCGAGAGGAAGAAAACCAGCGCCGGAGGAATGCCGAGGAAAAACAGCGGCATCGAAAACAGGAAGCTGAGAGCGAAAAAACCGGTCCAGGTCTGCCGCAGTGCCGTAGTCAGATTATAATGCTGGCTGCTGTGATGGATGACATGCGCTGCCCAGAACCAGCGGACGCGATGCGCCGTGCGGTGAAACCAGTAATAGGCAAAATCGTCGAGCACGAAGGCCAGTGGTGCAAGCCAGAGCAGCGTCTTCCAGTCCAGCTCGATATCGATGATTCTATGCTCGTAAACCCACAGGCTCAGCGCCAGGACAAGGCCACCGGTCAGGATGCCGGCGACCAAGCTCCCCATTCCCAGCGCCAGCGAGGTGAAAGCATCCTTGGTCTCGTAGCGAATCTTCGCGTTTTTCCGGCTCCACAGCCATTCCATTGCGACCGTGATGACGAAAAAAGGAATCGCCCAGAGGGTTGGAGATGGCAGGTTTTCCATTTTCCAGACTACTTACACGAATGTTAGTGGCTGTCCAGATGCCTCAGCTAGTTCCCGGACGAAAGCGCGTCGACCATCGCCCGGACCGGAGTAATATCATAGCCCGCGTTACCGGCAAGCCGGGAGATTTCGTCCGCTTCGACACCCTGTTTCGCCTGCGCCAGCGCCCACAGCAATGTGGATCGCGTGCCGGAACGGCAATAGGCGAGGATCTTGTCACCATCGGCGAGCGCCGCGATCATTGCATCGACCTGCGGTCCCGAAAAGCCGCTGTGGGTTATCGGAATTGCGATATATTTCATGCCCGCTTCCCGCGCAGCCGCTTCGATATCGGCACTCTGAGGAGCAGACGGATCCTCGCCATCGGGGCGATTGTTGATGATCAGGGTCACGCCTTCGGCCTTGGCTGCAGCAACATCTTCAAGACTGATTTGCGGTGCCACGCTTATATTGTCGTTAATTTTCCGGAACATGCTCTGGGTCTCCTCTGTAGGAATGGGCGTATCGGTTGCGGTTGCCGCGCTACAGCCGATCAAGGCTATTGGTAATAAGGCGGGCAGAAATCTCATATATTGGCCTAGGCTGCTTCGGTCACTTCGCGGATCACCGCCAGAAACGCGTCGCCATGTTTCTCCAGCTTCGCCGCGCCAACGCCGGGCAATTCGCTGAGCGCCGACAGGCTGTCCGGTTTCAGGCCGGTCATATCACGCAGCACACTGTCGTGGAAGATCACATAAGGCGGGACGCCCAGTTCCTTGGCCAGTTCCATGCGCTTCTTGCGCAATGCCTCGAACAAGGGGTCGCCAAACGGGTTGGGCGAGGCGCTGGCACCGCGTCGTTTTCGCGAAGTCCGTTTCGGCGGTTCGACAATCGCGATTTCCTGCTCGCCCTTGAGAATTTTCCGCGCTTCGGGACCGAACATCAGGCCGCCATGATCGGTGTTGCGCAGCGCGTCGCGCAGCAACAGCGACCGCGATACCGGCTTGATCAGAGCGGCTTCCTCTTCACCGACAATGTCGAAGACCGAAAGCTGGTCATGACCGCGGGCGAGGATTTTTTCGTCCTGTCGTCCGGTCAGCACCGCCTCGAGATGGGTGACGCCGAAACTCTGTCCGGTGCGATAGACGGCGGACAGGAATTTCCGCGCCAGTTCGGTCACGTTGCGGGTTTCCGGAGCGTTCAGGCAATTGTCGCAATTGCCGCATTGGTCGGCCGGATGCTCGCCAAAATGCCGGAGGAGAATTGCGCGGCGGCATCCCGGAGTTTCGACCAGACCGCCCAAGGCGGCGAGCCTTGTCCGCTCGCTCTCCAGTCGGGTCTCGTCGATCTCGCCAAGCCGCTGTCGCGCTCTGGCGAAATCTTCCGCGCCCCAGAACATATGCGCTTCGGCGGGATCGCCATCGCGGCCGGCACGGCCGGTTTCCTGATAATAAGCCTCGATCGACTTGGGCAGGCCGGCATGGGCGACAAAGCGGACATCCGGCTTGTCGATCCCCATGCCGAAAGCAATGGTGGCGACCATCACCATATCCTCGGAAGCGACAAAATCATGCTGGTTCTGCTGACGAACTTCTGGCGGCAAGCCAGCGTGATAGGCGCGGGCGCTGCGTCCGGTGGCGGCGATCTGGCTGGCCATTTTCTCGGTGGCGGCGCGGGTCTGTGCGTAAACAATCCCGGGTCCAGGAATACGATCGACCAGATCACCGACTTGCCGTGCCAGGCCGCTGCGCGGGCTCATGCTGTAGCGGATATTGGGCCGGTCAAAACCGGCGAGGATCAGGCCGTCTTGTTCGATTCCCAGCTGCACCAATATATCGTCGCGGGTATGCGCATCGGCAGTGGCGGTCAGCGCCAACCGTGGCACCGAGCCGAAATGGTCGAGCAGCGGGCGGAGCAATCGATAGTCGGGCCGGAAGTCATGGCCCCATTCGGAAACGCAATGCGCTTCGTCGATAGCGAAGAGCGAAATGTCTGTCTGTTCCAGCAATTCGCGAAAATGCGATTGGGACGCGCGTTCCGGCGCGGCGTAGAGCAGGTCCAGTTCGCCGGCCTTCAGACGGGCGATGGTCTCGGCGCGATTGTCGTCGGCCGAGGTGAGGGTGGCTGCCCTGATCCCCACCGCCTCGGCGCTGCGCAACTGGTCGTGCATCAGCGCGATCAGCGGCGATATCACGATGGTGGTGCCCTTGTTGGCGATGGCGGGTAGCTGGTAGCAGAGCGATTTACCCGAGCCGGTCGGCATGACCGCGAGCGTATTCTGTTTCGCCATCACGCGCTGCAGCACATCCGCCTGCATGCCGCGAAAGCTGCTGAAGCCGAATGTGGATTTGAGCAAGGGAAGGAGGGCTTCGGTCATATTCTAGTCCCTAGCCAGAGACGGCGTTGCGCGAAACCGGAAAAGCGAGAATTGACCGAAAATGTAATCCGCGCGGACGGTCACGCCTTCTCCCGCTGGTCCTCTGCCTGCCGCTTCCACATATCTGCATAGAGGCCGCGTTTAACCAGCAACTGCCGGTGGCTACCCCGTTCCGCGATGCGGCCTTCGTCGAGCACGATGATTTCATCGGCATGCGTGATCGTCGACAACCGGTGCGCGATGATCAAGGTGGTCCGCCGCTCCGATATCTTGGCGAGCGTCGCCTGGATTTCGTCCTCGGTACGGCTGTCGAGCGCCGAGGTCGCTTCGTCCAATATCAGCACCGGCGGATTTTTCAGCAAGGTTCGGGCAATTGCGACGCGCTGCTTCTCGCCGCCGGACAATTTCAATCCGCGCTCGCCGACCTGGGTGTCATAGCCATCGGGAAGCTTGGCGATAAATCCATCCAGCGCCGCCCCGCGCGCTGCTTCCTCGATTTCCGCCTGGGTTGCCCCTTCGCGGCCATAGCCGATATTATAGCCGATGCTGTCGTTGAACAGGACGCTGTCTTGCGGGACGATACCAATCGCGCCACGCAAGCTGTGCTGGGTGACTTCGGCTATGTCCTGACCGTCGATCAATATGCGTCCCGCTTGCGGGTCATAGAATCGGAACAGCAATCGCGCGATCGTCGACTTGCCGGCACCGGACGGCCCGACAATGGCGAGCGTTCCGTCAGCCGGAACTTCAAAATCGAGCCCGTGCAATATCTGGCGATCATCGTCATAGTTGAACACGACATTTTCGAACCGCACTGTGCCGTCGGAAACCTGCAAAGCTTTCGCGCCCGGCTTGTCGACAACCTCCTGTTTGGTGTCGATCAGCTTGAACATCGCATCCATGTCGACCAGACCCTGACGGATGGTGCGATAGACCATGCCGAGCAGATCGAGCGGCCGGAACAGCTGCATCAGCAGCGCATTGACCAGCACCAGATCACCAACCGTCAGTTCACCCTGTTTCCAGCCGTAAACGCTGAACGCCATCGCTCCGATCATCGCCAGATTGGTGATGATCGACTGTCCGATATTCAGCAAGCCAAGCGAGTTTTCCGATTTGACCGCAGCGGCTGCCCAGTCGCGCATGGCCTTGTCATAGCGGTCGGCCTCGCGCTTTTCGGCAGTGAAATATTTGACCGTCTCGTAGTTGAGCAGGGCATCGACAGACCGGCCAATCACTCTTGTATCCATATCATTCATCTTCGCCCGTAGAGCGTTGCGCCAGTCGGTGACCTTGCGGGTGAAGGAGATGTAGATCGCGACCATCGCCATCGTCGCGGCGACTAGGCCGAAGCCGAATTTGATCTGGAAAATGACCAGTACGGCGGTCAGTTCTACGATCGTCGGAGCAATGTTGAACAGCAGGAAATAGAGCATGATGTCGATGCTCTTGGTTCCGCGCTCGATGACCTTGGTAACTTCACCGGTGCGGCGGCCAAGGTGAAAGCGCAGCGATAGACTGTGGAGATGGGTAAAAACATTGGTCGCGAGGCGTCTTGCGGCTTGCTGACCGACTTTTTCAAAGACAATGTTCCGCAGGTTATCGAACATCACCTGCCCGAAGCGCGCCAGTCCGTAAGCAGCAACCAGCGCGAGCAACACGGTCAGTTCGGTGTCGAGATCATCGCCCGACATGCCATCGATAACCGCCTTGTACAGGAAAGGCATCGTCAGGATCGCCGCCTTGGCACAAAGCACGAGGAAACCGGCGACGATGATTCTCATCCGCAAACCCGGCTCACCCGCAGGCCAGAGATAGGGTAGGAAACGCTTGAGCGTAGGAATCATCGGCGGGTCAATCTGACCCTGGGTAGCATAATCAGGTGGCATGGGGCCGGATGTAGGGCGAGCGGCGCAGAAAGTCTATCTGGCTAAATTTTCTTGTCGAGCGGTGCGTCTAAAAACTGCCGCTGACCTTCAGCCGACAGATCAGGCCGAATTCGCGTTTGCGGTCCTCGACAAAGGCGATCGGACCGTCGCGCCTGTTTTCATAGACCGTGCGGGCAAATTGTTCGCTGCGCCCGAAAAGATTGCCCAGATTGGCTTGTACGGTCAGACCGAACACATCCTTATGTTCCACGAATATCCAGCTATAGGGAGCGCCGGTGCGAAAGCGGTTGCTCTGGTCGAGGCGCAGAAATCTGGAATAGCGGAAGTCCTCTATACCGGCCCCCCATGCCCAATTGCTTCCCGGCACATCGTGACGGAAATTGGCCTCATAAGTGAATATCTTGTCGTCATTGATCCGGCGCGAGACGCCGGTCACGGGATCGTTCAGCGAACTTTTCCGGATTTCTCCTTCAAAATCAAGCTTGGCTCCGGCCCAGCCGATCGGGTCAAACAATATGCTGGTCAGCAGTTCCACGCCATAGCTGGTCGCGCTGTCGAGATTGCCACGGGCTTCGGTGGTTGCCGTGATCGGAATGGAATCGACTATATCACTGAATTTTTCGCCGTAAATATTGACGGTCATCGAACCCCATGGCCCAAGTTTCCGGGTCGCTTCCAGTTCGGCCCGCCAGCTTTGCGGCGGCACCAGTTCCGGGTTTCCTGCATTCCCGTTATTCTGGGACACATCCACGGATTCGACAAAATCAAAGAAATTCAGCTGGCCGACCGACCGTTCCAGTTTCAGGCTGATGTCCAGATCATCTTGAGGCCGCCAGGCAAGCGATAGCGATCCCTTCGGTCGGATGAAAGACCTGCTCTGGCCCGCTGCGCCGCTCTGGCTGATCTTGCTATATTCGCCACCCAGTGTCGCCTGAAGGCTCAGGTTTTCCAACAGGGGGCGTCCGTAGGAGCCTATGAATTCACCGCGATATTCGGTGACTTTGCTATTGGCATTGGTCAAGGCAACCGGCTGGAAAATGCCCTGGGTATCGAGCACCGCTAGACTGCCCTCATTGTCCAGGAAATTATAGGCACCCTCGAGACTGAAGCCCCAATCCGTGCCGCCCTTCGTCTTCCAGCCATATTCGGCCCGGAATATTGACTCGCCTTCGTCGGTCACGCGGTCAAACCGGCTACCGTTCGGGGGCGTAACACCATCGGTGAATGTCTGGCCGAAAAAGTCGCTGACCGGGCTATGTTCAAATCGCTGCAAGCCAATGAGCTTCAGTCGCCCTCCGCCGAGAGCGAAATCATAGTCGGCGCTGAGTTCCGCATTCCATTCATTCTCGCGGCTGTCGTAGAGTTCGAAAATATCGGGCTGACCGATCTGAGTACGATCTGTGGCAACCGATTCACGCCGCCGAAATATTTGGTAGGCGCCATTGATATTGAACACAGACCCGGCTGCGCTGGTACGGTTATAGGATGCGCTCAGCTTTGGTAGATCCTGACGATAGCGGGCAATTTCGTCACGCTCGAACAGCAGGTCGCCAAAGCGGCCTGTAACTTGTTCCGGCCCCTCGACACCGTTGCGCGCAGCATCATTCTCGATCGCGAGGGTGAAGTCTCCCTTGCCGAGCTTGCCGCTGATAGAAGCTTCGCCTGCAAACCAGTTGTTGCCCGAGCGCCGCCATTGAGGCTCCCATTTGAAATTGCCGCTGAGGCCGCTTGTTTCGTTCGTGTCGGTTACGAGATTGAGTACCTGACCTGAAAGGCCGGAAATGCTAAGCGTTGCGCCGTCAACGATTTCGACCCGCAGTACATTAGCAGCGGAAATTCGGCCCAGGAAAGTGAATGCGTCGCTATTCTTGCCCGAGATGCGCGCGCCGTTGATCAGGACATTTTCGTCCGCCTGACCCAGGCCGCGCTCGTCATCGTCTCCGGTGTCGATGGTGAACCCCGGCACCTGGCTGACAATATCGAGCGCGGTGCGGGGATTGAAGCGGGCAAATTGCGTCGCGTCATATATCTGCCGGCCATTTTCGGTGCGCGGCTGCAAGGAGGACAGGGACGCTGTCTGGGCATGTGCTGCAATGGGGAACAGGCTGGATGCGGTCATCGCACTCATGGCAATGCCGGTTAGAATCCGTATTCTGTTGGTCAATATATCCCTCCCCAGGGCGTTTTGTTCTGGAATTAGGCGCTGCTATGTCCAAATGGTTGCAGCCGATACCGGCTTTCGATAAACTACACCCGTAGTCGGATAAACGACATAGGTTATTTCAAGCGTTAAGCCGTTCAAACTTAATGTTTGTTGAAAAATAGTACCCAGGCCGCCGCGCAATTGGCGAGCGTATAGACGAAATAGAAGATCACGGCGGTGAGCATACCCATGTCGGCAAAAATCATCGCTGACAGGAGCATGAAGAACTCCAGAATATAGCTACCATGAGGACCAAGTATCTTCCGGAAACCGCCCCGTGCTTCGGCAATGATGGGATGGTTACTCTCCAACATAGCCTTGTGCATCGCGAAATTGCCGATGCCGCAGAGGAAGATGACGAAAATATACATGGCTTCAATATAAACGCATTTGTCCTCATTGTCATTTGGTCAGAAAAATAATCGTCCAGCGGGAGATGAAATGGACTTTGCATGGAATTTGCCAACATGGAGTGCTGGTGCGGCGACCTACTCGCTAACAACGCCGGTTCCGAGAGGGTGGCCGGACATTCTTGTCCTCGGCAAGCGTTTCAAAGCCAACAGCCGGCCATTTTGGTAAAAATATACAGGAATAGTTCAACTTGATGGCGCCCTGTTACGATCAATTTAACCATTTTAAACGAATGTAAAATCCTCCCAATCTAGGATTCAGAAGTGGCGAAAGGTTTTTTACACGCATTTTCCAACGAATCCGCCATAAGTGCGGATCCGGAAGGCGTGTCTGTAATAACATCGAATGATTATGCCCGGCGCATCGAGATTCTTGATGATTTTGAACAAGCGGGAATAAGCTGGCTATGGGCAACCGATGCAAATGGTAATTTGGTATATCTATCAGAAAAGGCAGCGGAAAATCTGAACAAGCCGATTGGCGATTTGCTGGCAGTCTCTCTGACCAGCCTGTTCGAAAATGATCCCGACAACCCGGACGAAAAATCAGACCGTCCCTTCAAATATCATCTGAGCAAGCGCAGCAAGATCAACGATTTGGTCGTCCGCCGGATACCGGACACGCTGGGTCAAAATGATCGTCCGACATGGTGGTTGATTTCCGGCCATCCGAAATTTGACGATTCGGGCAATTTCCAGGGCTATCGCGGCAATGCAAAAGATGTGTCGGTGGAATATCAACAGAAACTGGAAGATTTGCGGCTGGCGGAATTTGACTCGCTGACCGGACTTGCCAACCGTCACCGGATGGACAGTCGGCTCAACGGAATGTTGGCTGCATTCAAGGCGGCCAACCGCAGCTGCGCGATCATGATGCTTGATCTCGACCGCTTCAAACAGGTCAATGACACGATGGGCCATGCAGCCGGGGATCAATTGCTCCAGCAGGTGGCAAAGCGGATGCGTGAGATTATCGGGGATGGTGGTGAAATCGGCCGTTTAGGCGGTGATGAATTTCAAGTCATATTGCCAGATATGGATGATCGGGGAAAACTGGGCGAACTTGCCGAGAAAATCGTGCAGCTTGTGTCCAAGCCCTATCCCATTGACGACAAAAGCGCGACGATCGGAACCTCGATCGGTATCGCGATTGCGCCCTATGACGGCGTCGAGAAGGACGAACTGGTTCGCAGTTCCGATCTTGCCCTCTATGCGGCCAAAAATTCAGGCCGTGGACAATATCGTTTCTATGCCGCCAATTTGAAAAATGAGGAAGACGAGCGGCGCGTTCTGGTAGAGGATCTCCGGGACGCGCTCGCCAATGACCAGGTTGAACTGCATTATCAGCCGGTCGTCCGCACCGACGATCACATGGTCGTCGGGTTTGAGGCGCTGATGCGCTGGGTGCACCCGGAGCGGGGAGGGGTCAGTCCTTCGGTATTCATTCCGATCGCGGAAGAATTGAATCTGATCAACCAGCTGGGTGAATGGGCGCTTCGCCGTGCATGCCGCGATGCTACGCAGTGGCCGAATTCGGTTCGGGTCGCCGTCAATGTGTCAGCCGTGCAATTTGCCAATAGCGGATTTCCCGAAATCGTGATGAACGCACTGGCGTCGAGCGGGCTGGACCCGGCACGGCTGGAACTCGAATTGACCGAGAGCGTCTTCATGGGCGATAGTGAAGCCGTGGATAACACGTTCAAAATACTGAAAGAACTGGGTGTAAGATTGGCGCTGGACGACTTCGGTACCGGCTATTCGTCGCTCAGCTATCTTCGCTCGGCCCCGTTCGACAAAATCAAGGTCGACAAGAGCTTTGTCGATTCCTGCACCCAAACAGACAAGAATAGCGCCAAGATCATTGCCGCGATCGTCAGCCTGTCTGATGCTCTGGGAATGGAAACAACCGTGGAAGGTGTCGAGGCTTTTGACCAGTATAAAGTCGTGTGCTCAAAAGGTGCGCGTTATATCCAGGGCTGGATCTATTCCAAGGCCCTCAGACTGGAAGAAATCGAAGAGAAGATGGGAAGTGGGGAATTCAGGATTGAACCCGACGGGCCGGAATTATATCGCCCGGACCGGCGCACGGTGTTCCGTCGTATCGGCGCGATCCATGAAGATCATCGCTATGAGGTCGTCATGCGCGATCTTTCCAAATCAGGTGCACGGTTTGAAGGTATAGTTGGCGTTCCAGTGGGCACCGATCTGGTGCTGGACCTTGGTGCGGGACAGCTGGTTATTTGCACGGTGAGCAGGTCGAACGGTTCAGTATTGGCTGTCGAGTTTGAAACACCACTGGTCAGCGACGGCGCGGGCGGACTGTGCACGCGTCATCGGGTCTCGCCATATGATCTCTGTGTTGCGGGCATGCCGCTTGCAGCCTTGCCTCCGGGCAATTATCCGATGAAACAGGACGCATCGGCCCCGTTCAGCAAGCCCAAATTCCTGCAGGTTGCGGTTGGCGGTTCGTAGTCCAGAGAAGAGGACGCCGGCCCTCGATTCCTAAACTCCGTCTAGCAGCCCTTCTTTCCGGATTTTCTCCTGCCAGACCAATGGTGCGAGATGGTGAACGCTTTGCCCCTCGGCATCCACGGCCACCGTCACCGGCATGTCCTGTACCTCGAATTCGTAAATTGCTTCCATGCCGAGATCTTCGAAGCCGACCACTTTGGAGCCCTTGATCGCGCGCGACACCAGATAGGCGCTGCCGCCCACCGCCATCAGATAGGCGCTCTTGTGTTTCTTGATAGAGGCCACCGTATCCAGTCCGCGCTCCGCCTTGCCGACCATCGCCAGCAGGCCTTGTTCGAGCATCATGTCGGTAAACTGATCCATCCGGGTTGCCGTGGTCGGGCCAGCGGGACCGACGATTTCTTCGCCAACCGGATCGACCGGCCCAACATAATAGATCACCCGGCCTCGGAATTCGACCGGCAGCTCTTCGCCCTTGTCGAGCATGTCCTTGATTCGCTTGTGCGCGGCATCGCGGCCGGTCAGCATCTTGCCGTTAAGCAGGAGCCGGTCACCATGTTTCCATGTCGCCACTTCTGCGGCGTCAAGCTGATCCAGATGGACACGCTTGGCTTCCGACGATGGTGTCCAGTTCACGTCAGGCCATTCGTCCAGCTTCGGTGGTTCAAGATAGGCAGGGCCGCTGCCATCGAGCGTGAAATGGGCATGGCGGGTGGCCGCGCAATTGGGGATCATCGCGACCGGCTTGCCAGCAGCGTGGCAGGGCCAGTCGTTGATCTTGACGTCGAGAATGGTTGAAAGTCCGCCCAGTCCCTGCGCGCCAATGCCGAGCGCATTGACCTTGTCGAAAATCTCGATGCGCATTTCCTCGATATCATTGCGCGGACCGCGCTCCTTCAGCTGGCCCATGTCGATCGGGTCCATCAGGCTCTGCTTGGCGAGCAATACGGCGCGCTCGGCGGTGCCGCCGATACCGATGCCGAGCATGCCCGGAGGGCACCAGCCGGCCCCCATTTGCGGGATCATGTCCAGCACCCAGTCGACGATATTGTCGCTCGGGTTCATCATCTTGAACTTGGATTTATTTTCTGACCCGCCGCCCTTGGCCGCGACATCGACGGAGACCTTGTCGCCGGGAACCATCTCGACATGCAGCACAGAAGGGGTGTTGTCCTTGGTGTTGCGGCGGGTGAAGGCAGGGTCAGCGAGGATCGATGCTCGCAGCTTGTTCTCTGGATGGAGATAGGCGCGGCGCACGCCTTCATCGACAATTTCCTGCATTGATTGCGACGTGTCGTCGAGCCGGCAATCCATACCCCATTTGACGAAGACATTGACGATGCCGGTATCCTGGCAGATCGGCCGGTGGCCCTCGGCGCACATTTTCGAATTGGTCAGGATCTGCGCAATCGCATCCTTGGCAGCGGGAGATTTTTCCGCGTCATATGCTTTTCCGAGCGCCCGGATATAATCCATCGGATGATAATAAGAGATAAATTGCAGGGCATCAGCGACGCTGTCAATGAGGTCGGCGGTCTTGATGGTGGTGGTCATATTGGCTCCGGAAATCTGACGATGGTCTATGGGCATGCCTATTGGCCGAAATGGTCAGGACGGGCAAGTTTTTGTGATGCAGCATTGATTAGGGCATTTTCAGCACGGTTGACGGATTGTGCCGGTTCAATATCGCGCTTCGGATACGGGGACCCCTCGCGTTCGGGCACAAGAAGATGGAAAACCTGACTGGCGTTCATATTTCATGCTGCGATTGCGAACAATGCGCTGACGCGATACGAGCAACGAAGCGGGCAGTATCGACGACCCGCCAAGGAACCGATTCTATGCGCCCGCGCGATTTCTTACTTCTCGTCCTTATTTGTCTGATCTGGGCCTCCAACAATGTGTTGAGCAAGATCATCGTCGATGACTGGGCGGTTCCGCCGGTCTTCTACGCAGCGCTGCGCTTTGCTGTGGTAGCGCTTGTGATGCTGCCCTGGCTGTTGCCCATGCCCCGCCCGGCCTGGCGCATCTTATTGATCGGCTTGCTGATGGGCGGCGGGAATTTCGCGCTGCTGTTCATCGGTTTGAAGACAACGTCACCGTCCTCCGCTGCCATCATCCTGCAACTTGGGGTTCCCTTTACGATCCTGCTGTCGGTCTTGATGCTTGGCGAGCGTATCCATTGGCGTCGCGGCGTCGGCGTCGGGCTGACTCTGCTCGGCGTGTTGCTGGTGATATGGCGTCCCGAGGGCGTAACTTTGTCGACGGGTCTCTGGTTTGTTGCCGCCGCGGCTTTCGCGGGCTCGGCTGGCGCGGTATTGATGAAGCGCGTTGATAATGTCACGCCGTTCCGCTTTCAGGCCTGGGTCGGTCTGGTGTCGGTGATCTCGTTGACGATATGCTCGGCAATCTTCGAGCAGGGCCAATGGTCAGCTGCGATCGCTGCCGGTTGGCCGCTGGCCGCCGCCGTGCTGTTCACTGCGCTGATCGTATCGGTAGGCGCGCACTCGGCCTATTATTTCCTGATCCAGCATTACGAGGCAAATCTTCTGGCCCCGCTCACCCTGATAACGCCGTTGGCAACGATCGGTCTGGGTGTCTGGATTACCAACGACAATTTCGATCTGCGGATGGGGCTGGGTGCGGCGCTGGCGATTGGTGGCGTGTTGATTGTAGCCCTCAGGCGCAAGCCGACCACCGCGCTTCTCGTCGATCGCGAACAGCGTTAGCGGTCCGGGCAGACCCCGGGAGATAGAGGGCATCGGAAGGGCGATTTTGCCGCCGACCGGCTTTAGGTCTAGCCTGGGCTTTGAACCGAACCGCCATCCACCTGTATGGCGGTGCCTGTGATATAGCTCGCCGCTTCCGAGCCGAGGAACACTGCAAGATTGGCAATTTCTTCAGGCTGTCCAATCCGCCGAAGCGGGATCTGCGCTGCGAGGCCTTCCGAAATTTCATCAACAGTCTTCCCGGAAGCCGCAGATTGCGACTCGAAAATTTGTGTAATGCGGTCGGTATTGGTGAAGCCGGGGCAAACGGTGTTGACTAGGACATTGTCGGGACCGACTTGATTGGCCAGCGTCTTTGCCCAGCCCAGTACCGCCATGCGGATGCTGTTGGAGAGAGTCAGGCCGGGCACGGGCTGTTTCACTCCGGTCGAGGATATGTTGACGATCCGCCCCCATTTTTGCGCCTGCATATGCGGCAATACCAGACGCGTCGTCCTGACGACGGACATCAAGGTGAGTTCCACCGCCTTTGCCCAATCCGAATCGTCGAGATCAACAAACAGGCCGGGCGGCGGGCCGCCTGCGTTGTTTGCCAATATATCGATGCCGCCAAACGTCTCCGTGACCGAAGCGACAATTCGCTCGATGTCATCGGCCTTTGACACATCACCGGCGATGGCAAGGCAACCGGGCATGAGCGCGGCTGCGGCATCTAGATTGTCTTGCGAGCGACCGCAAATAGCGACCCGTGCGCCTGCTGTATGAAAGCCGCGTGCGGTGGCAAGGCCAATGCCTTTGCTGCCGGCCGTTACCAATACCGATCTGTTTTCCAGTTTAAGGTCCATGATATATTGTTGATCCGATCTGTGAGAGATGTTGAAACAGCTTTTGTAATTTGTCGCGCCAATAATTGAACTACCATATCTGGTGCAGCAAATGAGTCACCCCTCCCTGTGCATGATCGGTGGATAGATTTTAATGTAAATTTTACCATCGACTCTTGCACTTCGCGGCAGGCCTAGAAAGTCCACGCGTCGCTGCGTTGCAGCATGAATCGGCGTCCGACGAAGCGATTCATTTATACGACGAACGGAGTCGTTAATATATCATTTACCCCCTTGCATAAAATCCTGATTCAGCCACTATAGGTTGTGGTTAGGCCGAGGGGGCACACCAACTTATAGTATTAGTCGTCTGAAACACCGACTCGGTGGACAGCTCCCTTTGTGCCGAATGCAACCATATTTATGGGTTTTCGGGCAGGAAAATAAATGCCCGTCCGGGTGTTAAAACTGTTAGGATTGCAGCTTCGGCTCGAATCGAACAAGACAGGAACAAATGCCCGCAACAAATAGAGGTGAGCAATCGGCCGATAGGTCGTTGTGATCGTTGAATTAGTAGAGTGACTTTAGGGGGCTTTGATGGATTTTAGAGACAACCGCGACAACGAGAATGTGACTGGAACAGATGTGAGTGAGAGTGAAATGGGCGCGGAAGTATTGGACACGCCAAAAGGCAAAGCTGAAAAGGCAATGCCGAAAAGCGAACCGGAAGTTAGCAAAAAGGCCGCAGCAGAAGCTGCCTCGGCCAAGGCTAATGATGAAAAGGAACTGAAGGCCGAGCGTGACAGCCACAGCGTTGAAAAACGCCGTTTCAAGATCACGCAGGATGACAGTCGCGACGCATTGCTGACCGATTTCGGCAAGGAAACGCTCAACGACCGTTATCTGTTGCCCGGCGAATCCTATCAGGATCTGTTTGCTCGCGTCGCCGACGCTTATGCCGATGATCAGGATCATGCCCAGCGGCTTTATGATGCCATCTCCAAGCTCTGG
The DNA here is from genome assembly GCF_963975735.1 of uncultured Parasphingorhabdus sp. Classification (GTDB taxonomy): domain Bacteria; phylum Pseudomonadota; class Alphaproteobacteria; order Sphingomonadales; family Sphingomonadaceae; genus Parasphingorhabdus. The sequence continues at coordinate 2,104 of NZ_CAXBIA010000027.1, read as the reverse complement.
TTCATGCCGGCGACACCTGTGCTGTCCAACGGCGGCACCGGTCGCGGTCTGCCGATCAGCTGCTATCTCAACAGTGTCGATGACAGCCTCGGCGGTATCGTCAACACCTGGAACGAGAATGTCTGGCTCGCATCGCGCGGCGGCGGCATCGGCACCTATTGGGGCAGCGTTCGCGGTATCGGCGAGCCTGTCGGCCTCAACGGCAAGACATCGGGCATCATTCCGTTCGTCCGCGTGATGGACAGCCTTACCCTGGCCATTTCGCAGGGGTCTTTGCGTCGCGGTTCGGCGGCTTGCTATCTCGACGTCAACCATCCGGAAATCGAAGAATTTCTCGAAATCAGAAAGCCTTCCGGCGACTTTAACCGGAAAGCCCTGAACCTGCATCACGGCGTATTGCTGACCGACGAATTCATGGAAGCGGTCCGCGACGGCGCAGAATTCAATCTCAAATCGCCGAAAGACGGTTCGGTCCGCGGCACTGTTGACGCGCGCAGCCTGTTCCAGAAGCTGGTCGAGACACGGCTGGCCACCGGCGAGCCCTATATCATCTTCAGCGACACGGTGAACCGGATGATGCCCAAGCATCACCGCGATCTGGGTCTCAAGGTTTCAACCTCCAATCTTTGTTCAGAGATCACACTGCCCACGGGTCGCGATCACCTTGGCGAGGACAGGACCGCAGTGTGTTGCCTGTCCTCGCTTAATCTCGAGAAATGGGACGAGTGGTCGGTCGAGAAGGGCTTTATCGAGGACGTCATGCGCTTCCTCGACAATGTCCTGCAGGATTATATCGACCGCGCGCCGGAAGAAATGGCGCGGGCGAAATATAGCGCGATGCGCGAACGCAGCGTCGGTCTTGGCGTGATGGGCTATCACAGCTTCCTTCAGGCCCGCGGCCTCGGCTTCGAAAGCGCGCTGGCGAAATCGTGGAACTTCAAGATCTTCAAGCATGTTTCGGCCAAGGCGTCCGAAGCCAGCATGATGCTCGCGAAGGAACGCGGACCTTGTCCCGATGCGGCCGATCAGGGCGTGATGGAGCGGTTCAGCTGCAAGATGGCGATCGCACCGACCGCGTCGATCAGCATCATCTGCGGTGGCGCTTCGGCCTGTATCGAACCGATCCCGGCGAATATCTACACCCACAAGACGCTCTCGGGCAGCTTCGTGGTCAAGAACCCGCATCTGCTGAAATTGCTGCAGGAAAAGAGCAAGGACAGCAACAATGTCTGGAACTCGATCCTCGAGAAGGGCGGCAGTGTCCAGCATCTCGATTTCCTCAGCGCGGACGAGAAAGACACGTACAAGACCAGCTTCGAGATCGACCAGCGCTGGCTGCTGGAACTCGCGGCCGACCGTACGCCGTTTATCGATCAGGCCCAGTCGCTGAACCTGTTCATCCCGGCCGATGTCGACAAATGGGACTTGCTGATGCTCCACTTCCGCGCGTGGGAACTGGGTATCAAGTCGCTTTACTATCTGCGCTCGAAATCGATCCAGCGCGCCGGCTTTGCCGGTGGCGAAACGATCATGAGCGAAAGTGCTGGCGGCGGTGTCGAAGCGGACAATACGCTCGACCCGAAAACTGTCGAACTGATGACCACCGCCGGATCAACGGATTATGACGAATGCCTGGCCTGCCAATAAGCGGCGCGGCATAGACTTTGCCCACTGCCCCCTCCCTTTTGCTCCTTTTGGGAGGGGGTCGTTTTATTCGGACGTAAAAGAGCGCGCAGCACATCAATTGTCATCCCAGCGAAGGCTGGGATCCAGACCAAAATATGGTGTGTGAAACAAGATTGGATTAGGCCCCAGCCGACGCTGGGGTGACGAGTATAAAGCGGAGAACGAGTTAACATGTCACTTCTGGAAGCACGCAAAACCTACAAGCCCTTTGAATATCCATGGGCTTACGAGTTCTGGAAACGGCAGCAGCAGATCCACTGGATGCCGGAAGAAGTGCCATTGGGCGAGGATTGCCGTGACTGGGCGCAGAAGCTCACCGATCACGAACGCAATTTGCTGACCCAGATTTTCCGCTTCTTCACCCAGGCCGATGTCGAGGTGCAGGATTGCTATCACGACAAATATGGCCGGGTGTTCA
>NZ_CAXBIA010000026.1:0-20591 GCF_963975735.1 uncultured Parasphingorhabdus sp. | reverse complement strand
CCGTCCCAAAAGTATTGGCCTAGCAATCGTTCGTTGAACGAAACTGAAGAGTCTACTCACACCACCTATTTGCCTCATTCAAGTTCATCTAGGGAAACTTCACAAAGGGTCATTGAACCAAGCAAATGGACAACACTGGACCAAAACGACGTCACATGTACGCGGCCGGAGGTATGGGGTAATGTGATAGAGAGTGTGGCAATACATTCGTTGCAGCATTCTAAAAAGGGTTGGACCGTCGAACCCTCTCCCCCTGAAGCTCAGGCGCTTTGGTCGAATTCTAAAGATCGCGTTTCGAAAGCCATCGCCAAATTTTTCGCGCAAGAACAAGCGCTGCATTTGTTTTATTGGCATCCCATCCCATCCCAGCGAAGCAAAATCCGTGAAGCAAGCGCAACCGAACATGCTTCCTTTATTTACAATACACATCTTTTAGGATCGAAGACAGTTTTCGATACCGTGATAGGAAGCCTTAGCCGTTTAAAGGATGTAGATGAGATACCGACCCCAAGAAAAGAAGTAATACGAGATATAAAAGCAATTGAGTCAGTCTTGTCACAAATAAAACTATTTCCTCTGACTGAAATTGATGACGATGGCTCGGTTTCTCTTCGTTGGTCTAATCAAAATTATTGTTTTTCGCTTACATTTAATGGTAATCGAAAACTGATAGGAACGTTGGTACCTTCAGCCAAATCTTACCTTCCTTGGAAACTCGACGTGTCATCGGAGCTCGCAATCGCTGAGAAATTTGATCACCAAACCGTGAGATTGTTGGTCGGATAAATGACATGCCCTATTCCGTGTCAATGTGAGTTACTTCATAACTGCGCTCATTCTTCTGGGCCTCTGCAAAATTTGGAGAGGGTTGCTAGAGGTGCATTTGATCCAAGACACATCAATAGCAAACATACGAACATCAAAAGGGCTTTCATTGAGAAAAAATCACTGGCCGAATCTGAGTTTTCGGTATGGCGACTTGATCCCGCCCAATCATTGCCGATAGAAAACCTAGTATCAATATTACGGAATAGGACTGATCTTGGCAATTTAGCGGTAATCTTTTCGGTAGGCGTCGAGGAAATAAGAAACCTTAAAAGTGCCGACGAAGAACGTCGCGTATTTCGCGTCTATGATTGTTCAAGATACACTCAACAGGGGGATACCAACCCATTTCATGCTCACATAGGTCTCTGTCGTGAACTGCCCAAAAGTTACTTTGACCGAGATTCAGAAGATTTTCAATTTCTTGTGGATCAACTGTTCTTTGTCTTCAATTCAGCAACGAGTCGAACAATCGAATGGACATGTGACGGTGATACTTTGGCTGGCTTGACCGCGAAAAATTGAAAATGGGAATTACGGTGACAGTTTGCTAAATGCACTAATTACCGAGTGGACAGGACTGTTCTGGGCGCTCGGCTTGATGGCCATGCCCCGCATGGCCAGTCGCCTGTGCGCCTACGCCGGTGAACAACTCGGCTAACCCACCACCGCCATCAGCTGCGACGGAAACGGCGCTTGCAGAGCTGCCGCATCGTCGCCGGATAGCCAGCGGTCGTAATCTTCCGGCTGCAGGATCACCGGCATCGCCTTCGGGTGGATCGGCTTCACCAGCGGATTGGGTTCGCAGGTCAGAAAGGCGTAGCAATCGCCCTCCTCCTGCTTTCTCCAGATACCGGCGAAGCAGGACACCGGCTGTTCGTTGACGCTGAACCAGACTTCCTCCCGGCCAGCGCCCGGCTTGGGCTCGGCAAACTGGTGAAAGGGGACCAGGCAGCGATGCTCGGCCTTGTTGATGACATTGCGGTAGAGCGGGCTTTGCAGGTTGCGGACATTGGTGGTGTTCATCTTTCTGGTGGTGCCGGGGCGCTTGCCCTTGCCCACCCACGGAAAGCCCCAGTGCATGGTCTCGGCGACTTTTGCGCCATCCACTTCTCGCACAATCGCGCCCTGTCGCCCGGGCCAGACATCCTCTGCCGCGCCATCGAGCCGGAAATGGCTGACATAATCGGCCCAGCTTTCGATCGTATGGAGCGCGCCGGGAATATTGCGATAATGGTTGCACATCGGGGGATTATGGCAGCGTGGCGACGTGGCGTCCAGCGGGTGGAGGATTGGGTTGGAATTTGGGGCGCTGTCGGCACCGATCCCTATGCCGGTTGTCCGCTTGGCTGGTTATGAATTCCGTTCGAACCGAGCCTGTCGAAGTGCACCTCTCGTCGAGATGTGTCCTTAGCTACGCTGGCCTGCGGCTCGACAGGATCAGGACGAACGGCAGCTAGCAAACCAGGTGTCTCGACTTCGCTCGACACGAACGGAAACAGAAATAATTTCCACATCGCCAAATCCCGGCCTGGCGCGCAAACCCGTAATATCCATGTAAATTTATCCATAATATTTTATTTCTATTCCGGATTGGAACATTGGTTATTTGACTATTCGTTTTTTTCGTCCACATGTCTCTCCATTAAATACAACGGTATTTAATATTGAAGTCAGAAAATGTCTGATTTCTGTCATTAAAGGGGGGAAGGATTCGTTATGCGATACAAGTCATTGACGTTACTCGGCGCGGCCGCATTGGCCGCTTGTGGTCCAGTCGCAGGGCCGGTGGATCAACGAAATAGCGCGCTTACACAGGGTAATGTTCAACTCAATCTCAAGGTGGGCGAAACAACCAAAGCTGAAGTTTTGGAGAAATTCGGTTCACCCAACATTACTACACGGGATGCTGCGGGTTCTGAAGTGTGGTCTTATCAGCGTCATGCAACCGTTAGCCAGTCATCTGGGTCAAGCAACTACTGGACAATCCTCCTTGTCGGGGGAGGCAGTTCCGCGAGCGGTTTTTCACAGAGCTCGCGAACAATGACACTGATCATAAAATTTGATGGTGCGGATGTTGTGTCTGACTTTCGCAGCAGAACGAGCGATTTTTAATCTTGGGGGTAAATATGTTTAGAAAATTACTGGTTGCCATTTCAGCGATGGCATTGATTTCGGCTGGTGCTGCCGAAGCTAAAAAGAAACCGACGATGACGCCGATGGAGCTCCAATCCATCCAGTCAAAAGAGTTTGAGGTGACGAAAGACAACTTATTCTCTGCCGTCATGACGGTAACGCAAGATTTGGGCTATCAGGTTGAAAGCGCGGACTTGCAGACCGGCTTTATCACGGCAGCAAGTGCAACCGAGAATAAAACCGGTTTTCTGGAAGCCATGGCGGGAATGAGCGCGTCCGGAAAGACGAGAATGACCGCGTACATTCAGCAAATGCCCAACACAATGTCCAAAGTCCGGCTAAACTTTTTGAACTCGAAAAACAGCTCGTCGGCATATGGTCGCAGCAGCAGCCAAGATAAGCCCATTCTCGATCCTGCCGTTTACAATAACGCGTGGGAAAAAATTGATGAAGCGATCTTTGTGCTCAACGCCTTGAATGATGTGGCGCCAGCCGCTCCGAAACCTCAGCCACCGGTAACGCCGGACGCCGATATTCAGACGGATGCAACCACTGCAGCTGTTGCAAATCCGGAATCCGATGCCGAGACTGACGACTAAAGGAAATCACCTAATCCATATTGATGCGACAGCGCACCGGATCGGGTTTCTGATCCGGTGCGTTTTTGTTTGGGCTTCGCGTTTTGTCAGGTGTCTCGACTTCGCTCGACACGAACGGGGTGGGGATGCATGGCCAACCAGCCCAAATCCAACAGGCTTTCCTACAGATATGCGGCTCTGATATATATTGGCGCATGGCTGAGAAAAAAACCCCGCGCGCCGCGCCATGACGGCTGGACCCCGGCGACCAGATAGTGTCGTCCCAGCGTAGGCTGGGGCCCAAACCGATATTGCGTCCGGTCCCGAACTTGCGTGAACCGCTGCCATTGGTATGGATCCCAGCCTACGCTGGGACGACGTCAAATCCCGCCGTCGGTAACCTCGTAACCGGCTGCTTCCAGTCCGGCCTTGAGCGCCACGCGACAGGTCTCCAGATCATGCGGTTCGGTAGAACGCACCACGAAATTCGCGCCGACGGTGCCGTTGCGGAAGAACGGGTAGCTGCCGATGACGCAGCCCTCGTGCGCCTTTTCCGCGTCGCGGAGGATGCTGGCGATCTCGCTTTCCGGGGCCCAGGCGCCGAGCGTGACGCTGAGCAAAGGCGCGCCGCCCTCGAGCGTGCCGGTGAGCGCGTCGAGCATGCCGGCGGTGATGTGCGGGACGCCAGCCATCAGATACATATTCTCGATGCGGATACCGGGCGCGCCGGACATGCGGTTCTCGATCAGTTCCGCGCCTTCGGGGACGCGGGCCATGCGCAGCCGGCCTTCGTTGATGCCGCCGCGACTCTCGTAATATTTCTCCAGGATCGCGCGGGCCGTGGGGTGGATCACGACCTCGACACCGAGCGCCTTTGATATCGCGTCGACGGTGATGTCGTCGTGGGTCGGGCCGATGCCGCCGGTGGTGAACAGATAGTCGTTGCGGGCGCGCAGGATGTTCACGGCCTCGGCGATATGGTCCATGTCGTCGGCGACCACGCGGACCTCGGCGAGGCGGATGCCCTGCACGTTGAGCCAGCTCGCGACCTGCGCGATATTCTTGTCCTGCGTGCGGCCGGAAAGGATTTCATCGCCGATCACGATCAGCGCGGCGGTCCAGATTTTTTCTTGTGTCATGCCGTCGCTATAGAGCGAATATGCCGCGTGAGGGAATATGTTATTTGGTGCCGGTTGTCGCCCCGGCCCGATAGTCGGAAAGCGGCGGCCGCGCGATCTGGTCCAGCGGCACGTGCAGCCATGCCGGATCGCTGCCCAGCCGCGCGTTGAAGCGGGTGTTGAAGGTGAACGGGTCGGGTTCGGCGGCGAGCAGGTCGGGGCCGTAGAGCGGCGCGACGTCCTTTGCCGCATAGCCCATCAGGCCGAGCAGGGTCGGGAATATCCGGTAGTGCGAGCTCTGGTCCCTGCCCGCTGCCGCCGCCTGTGCCCAGCGTGCGTTCTGCCCTTCGTCGCCGCCATCACCGATCACCACCAGCGGCACAATGCCTTCCTCGATCTGCGGAGCGGGGGTGCAATGGGTCGCCTCTCCGCCGTCGCCGCGTTCGTGGAAGCTCTGGCCGTGGTCGGATGTATAGAGGATCGTCGCGCTATCGATATTTGCCTGAGCGAACAGCCGGTCGAAAAAGCCTCCGACGCTCCATAGCAAGGTGTTGCGGTAGCTGTTGCGGTAGAGCCGCCAGTTGCTCGCTCTGCCGTCGAGATTGTCGCCGCCCGCCATGTCGGTGACATCGGGCATCAGGCCGCGCTTGAGCATCGGCTGGTAGCGCGCGTGGCTCATCGGAAATTTGTCGCTGACCGGAAAATGGCCGCCGACCTTGTTGACCAGGATCAGCTGCGGCTTGCCGTCGTTGAGATAGCCCGCCAGCTTGTCCGCCACCGCATGATCGCGGTCGACCACCGCGACATCGGCAAACTGCTCCCAGTGATCGATCAGCGCGCGCTCTGCATCGTCCATCCGGTTCTGGTAGCGGCCGCCGGTGCGCTGGGCATCGAGATAGACGGTGCCGAGACCGGCGCTCTTCGCATAAGCCCAGATCGACGGACCGGAGCGGATCGTCTTGCGATAATTGTCCCGCGTCCCGCCGAAGCGCAACACGACATTGCTGCCGACGCTGCAATGGGTGACCGAGGTCGCCAGCCCGAAATTGTGGATCGGCGGCCTGACTTCACCACCCGCCGCCCCGCCTGCAAGACCGGAATAGACGCCGGTCTCGCTGTTGATATCGAGATAGGCGCCAGCGATACTCTCGTCGATGATCAATACGATGTCGGAATTGCGCGGCGACGCAGCGGGTTTGAGCGCCACCTGCTGCCGCGGCCCGCGCTCGCTGGTCGCCACATCAAAGACGTGGAGCAGAGCGAGACTGGCGCCGCTGTGCGAGGATGGCAGGCCGCTGCCCCCCTCCCCGCCGCGAAAGAATAGAAGCACCGACAGACCCAGCAGGATCGGCAGCGCCGCCCACCTTGCTCCCCGCGCCCACAGCCCGCCACCTTCAGACGGCTTCAGACCCACCGCCAGCAACAGCAGCAACGCCTTGCCCGCCGCCAGCGCCAGCGCCATGCCCTGCTGCGCCAGCGCGCTGCCGAGATCACCGGCGCTTTGCACCATGGTGACAAAGCTCTCGTAATCCATGAAATCGCCGACCGCCCATTGATAGCCGTCGACCAGCATCGATCCCGCCGCCAGCAACAGCGCCATAGGCCAGCGCAGCCAGCCGCTTCTGAGCAAGGCAAAACCGGTCAGGCTGATCGCGCATAAGACGAATAATCCGCCAAAGGCGACAAGCCCCGCCGGCTGGATTTCCGGCGTCGCCAGCATCGCCAGCCGCCGCCAGATCTCCCCGCCGCCGAGCAGCAGGCTTGCCCCGAGCAGCATATATTTCACGCGATATTGCATCAAGCCTCTGAAATCATCGTCATTTTTCAAAGCCACCGTATAGACCGCGCGGGTTAATATCCGACGAAAATCTGTGATATTTTGGGGTATCGCCAAAACGGGTCGCGATGCTTATATAGGCCCCATGACAGACTATCTAACCGTAGAAGACACCACCCCGTCCGCCCGCACCGGCGCGATCAAATTGCACGGCCCCGAAGCGTTCGAGGGCATGCGCAAGGCCGGCCGGCTGGCCGCAGAGATTCTCGACAGCCTTGTCCCCCACGTCGTTCCCGGCGTAACCACCGGCGCGCTCGACGATATGGTCCGGCAACAGGCTTTCGCCGCCGGAGCGGTCCCCGCGACCCTAGGCTATCGCGGATTTACCCATAGCTGCTGCACATCGATCAACCATGTTGTCTGCCACGGCATCCCCGGCGACAAGAAGCTGGTCGAGGGCGATATCGTCAATATCGACGTCACCGTGATCGTCGACGGCTGGCACGGTGACACCAGCCGCATGTATCTGGTCGGCAAGACCCCGATCAAGGCGAGCAAGCTGGTCCAGGTCACCTATGAATGCATGATGCTGGGCATCGAGCAGGCGAAACCGGGCAACCGGATGGGCGACGTCGCCCACGCGATCCAGAGCCACGCCGAAGCCAACCGCTATTCGGTGGTCCGCGATTTCTGCGGCCATGGTCTGGGGCAAATGTTCCACGACGCCCCCGAAGTCGTCCACGCCGGCCGCCCCGGCACCGGCCCGGAACTGCGCCCCGGCATGTTCTTCACCATCGAGCCGATGATCAATATCGGCAAATATGCCTGCAAGATGCTGGATGATGGCTGGACCGCCGTCACCCGCGACCGCTCGCTAACCGCGCAGTTCGAGCATAGTATCGGGATTACCGAGGACGGGAACGAGATATTTACGAAGAGTGCGGCCGGGTTGGATTGCCCGCCTTATTAGGTTTTGGTTTTGGTGGCCGCACTACTAATGCGCGGGACCGCTTGCCCTGAATGAAGGCGGTCGCATCCTTGATGGCGGTCATGATGCCGGTGAGATTTTTGTGTTTCATTGTTTCGACTCCGATCTTGAGCCCTGCCAATTGCGCTACAATACACTTGCACCTTAGTTTTGGTAACTTCATGAAAAAGTAAAGTGTCACCGTAATTCTAATAATTTTACGATAGTGGTTGGTTTGTGAGTGCCAGCGATTATACCGGCATCGTGAAGAAAACAGATGCCCCATCGCCAATAGGTGACAGAGCAATTCAAAGAGGTCAAGATGATCGCCTTGGCTATCGTGACGTTGCAAACCGGATTGCTCTATCTTTAGTCGATCATGGATGTGACGGCGGCCTTGTCATCGGTATCGAAGGTGCATGGGGTTCGGGAAAATCGAGTCTACTCGGCTTGATCGAAGAAGCTCTTGGAAAACTCCCTACAGATAAGCAACCAACAGTGATCAATTTTCGACCTTGGTTGGTCGGAAACCGAGATGCGTTGCTTACGAGCCTTTTTGGGTCAATTTCACACGCCATAGCAGACATAAAGCTTTCCAAAGGAGATGCGACCGATTCTACTGCAGCTAAGGTTAAAGTGACCGCAGAGGCGCTGAGAAAATTTACCGCTGCAATAGGCAGGGCAGGCGAACTGGTTGAAGTTGCCGGAAATGCCGCCGACTATAAGCCGGCAAAGTTTATAGGGGGCTTGCTCAAAGGTGGGCGAGAAGCGACTAAGGACAAAGCAGATGATCACTCACTGGATAAACTAAAAGAGAAGCTTGTCCGATCTCTTGGGGACCTAGGGCATCGATTTGTGATCACGATAGATGATGTTGACCGACTGGAACCCGCCGAGGTTATTGAGGTCCTTCGGCTGGCGCGTTCTGTTGCTGACTTTCCTAACGTCATCTACTTGCTTTGCTACGATAGCGAAATTCTATCCCGTAGCATAGAAAAGGCGGCGCGGGTTCAAGATGGTCATGCCTACCTAGAGAAAATTGTGCAGTTGACCGTAATGGTTCCAAAACCCGAATCATTTCAACTGCGCCAATGGTTCAGTGACGAACTCAAGGCAATTGCATCAACCAAGACGGATGATGAGCATTCAAGATTAAAATCAGTCTTGGATTATGAGGGGGGTCGTCAGCTCCGAACGCCACGTTCAGTGGTTAGAACATTGGACTCAATTCGTTTTTTTTGGCCGCCGCTACGAGATTCTAAAGCCGATTTGGCAGATTTAGTATGGCTGTTACTCATAAAAGATGGAAATCCGTCACTTTACCGGTGGATTGAAGATTACTGCGCGACGGCGGCGGTGTTGTCACTTGGAACGGCGCGGGTGGAGGAACATGATAGAGCAGAAGACACAAAGAAGTTGCTCAATACCGTTGGAGAATCTTACTTTGACGACCTTCAGTATCGGCATTATTTCGCTCAACAGTTAGCAGGGCTCGACATCGACTTTGCCGAAAATGGCAGTAAATTCAAGCTGCACCAGAGGGTAGCCGACACCACCCGAGACGAAGCAATTCGAGAACATCGGTTGGCCAGTCCAGATCATTATCGACTTTATTTCGCAATGTCCGGGCCAACTCATGCGCTGACTCAGCAAGAGTTAAACGAACTGTGGCTGGCTGCCGATAGCGGTCAGCTGGATACCGGCTCACTTATCCTTGAATGGCATAAAAAAGCTCCTGAAGGTTCGTTGAGTAAAGCCGACATCCTATTCGAAAGAATGCCGGGCTTCGACGCCGAGACGCTAGATGGCCAGCGCTCCAAGAACTTCCTATTGGCCTTTTCTAATATACTAGACGAGGCTTACCACCGCCGACAATTTGATCTTCATTGGTTCAACTCCATTTGGGATCGCGCGGAACGGTTGGTACCGGTCCTGCTTTCTCATTTGACCGCTGACGACCGCAGTGACGCCATCATTTCTATGTTTGAAAAAGGAGCCGCAACCGGATGGCTAACGAATCTATTTCGGAGCGAAACTTTTTCCCAAGGCCGGCACGGAAATCAGAAAAAGCAAGAAGTAGAATGGATATTCAAATCGGACGAATTGGATACCGTGTCCAAATTGATGATCGGTCGTTTTCAATCAATGTCTCTACCTGAAATCCTTGCATCAGTTGACCCCGTGAATTTACTTTATGCTTGGCAGCAAGGTGATGACGGGGAAGGACCTAATAGCCTGCTTTCCGAACTTACCCAAACCGATGAAGGGTTCATAGAAACGCTCGAAAACCTGAGCGATTTAATGACTTGGAGAGATCTACAATATTTTCTCGATTTAGAAATTACTCGCAATCGGACTTTATCCATTGCGGCCACTTGTGAAAGCAAACGGATTTCCAGCCGCGCGAAACGCTTGGCAGCAAAATTTGACTGGAAATCTGAAAGGTAACAGTGCCGAATCTCGGCACTAATTTTATTCAGTTATTAGGGAGACAGTTTCCCAAATACACCAAACTCACAGTCCAAAATCTCAAAGCATTCTTTAACTCGATACCATCATAGATGCCGCTCAAAATCCATGCTGTGATGCAGCACACGCACGATCAACACCCCATCCCGCTCACCCCGATAAAACACAACATGCGCCTGCTGGCGGATGCGGCGCAGGCCCGGGGTGACTTCCTCCGCGCTGCGACCGAGCGCGGGGTTGGCGAGCAGGGACTGGAAACAGGCGTGCAACTGGTCGCGATAGCGCCGGGCCTGATCGATGCCGAATTCGGCAATCGTATAATCGGCTATTTCGGCCAGATCGCTGGCGGCGCGCCTGCTCAGGCGCAGTTCAGCCATGGGCGGCACGGTCTTCGGCGGCGCTCCATATGTCGTCCAGCGACTGGTCGCTGGTGCCGCTGTCGAGGCCCTCGGCTATCGCTGCGCGCAACGTGGCCAGCCGGTCCTGCTGCGACTGGTCGCGCTTGACCAGATCGCGGATATATTCGCTGTCATTGGTAAATTCGCCGCCGGCGATCCGGGATTTGATCCACGCGTCCTGGCTCGCGCTGAGCGTGATGGTTTTGCGGACGGTGGCCATGGCTGTTGCTCCTTGCAGATGGATCGTCATACTATTGGTGCAGGCGGGGATTGTAAAGACGGTTGAGCGGGAGTGGGGCCGCAAGTCCGGTCCCCAACGGAACCTTCCCCCGCCCGCAGCGTAAATTTCCTACACGCCCCGAAAACGGAGAAAGTGACATGGCTCGCAAGGATGAGAATGAAAAGCATCACCACGAATATGAACGGGAAAATCCCGGCGCTGCGCCTGGGACGCCGCACCGGCCGGACAGTTCCTATGGCATGAACACCGGCAAGGCCGGCGGCACCTATGGCGGGTCCGAGGACCGGCCGAAACAGGACGGTGATGAGGAGACGCCCGGCGGGCAGCCGCCTGAAAAGGTTAGCGACCGGCCCAATGTTTCGACCGTCAAACCGGAGGACTATCCCGCCGAGCAGCGCAAGGACAGCCGTCCCTGAGCGGGAGTGGGCTGCTTTGTCTGGCATTTGCCGCCGGGTGGGCTTAGGTGATCCTCTCACACCCCACCAACACAGGCAATACCCGATGGCCCGCAAACATTCGAAACATGGCGGCTGGCAGGATCTGCAGTCCGACGCGGAAGAGGCTCCGGCGGAGGCGCCCGCCTGCTGGCTGTGCGCGCGGCCGACCGGCAAGACCATCGTCTGGCATCATCCGGTGCCGAAAAGCCGGGGCGGGCGCGATACGGTGCCGATGCATCCGATCTGCCAGCAGACCATCATCACCCATTTCACCAATAGCGAATTGCAGCGCCACGCCATGGACGTCGACGCGCTGCTCGCCGATCCGGTGGTGCGCAAATTTGTCAATTGGGTAGCGAAAAAGGATCCGGACTTCAACGCGACCATTGCCAAGAAACAGCGCTGATCCCGCGCTGCGCGCCGATCTTGGCGGTATTTCCCCGCATGAAGGCTCCCGATAGACGAGGGTCAAATACAGGCTGCGACAATATTGTTTACAGACAAGACTAGATGAAGTAACCTTTTGAAAGGGCGCTATAATTTGTTCGGGGAGAACAAACGATATGTCTAGTAATAATCGGGACGGGGACTCATCGTCTGACCCTCGCAAAGCAGACCGCCGCGTACATGACGATCCGAATTACCGCGGACCGGAGCGGCGCACGGGGGAACGGCGAAAAGGGGATCGCAGAAGCGAGGAACGGCAGGGCGACTGAACCCGGCATCCGCTTTCGCGAACTGGCGAAGGCTTCCACAACAACATAGGGCGGCGCTTCGCCTGATCCATGCTGTCAGCTTACGGGGCGGGCGTACCCGCCCCGCGTTGTTCAGTGCTGCATTGGTTTAAAGGCCGTCGAGGCCCTTGCTGACCAAGATATTCACCGCAACGCGGCGGTTCTGCGCCTTGCCGCTGGCGGTGTCGTTGCTGCCGAGCGGATCGGCTTCGGACATGCCGGTCGGGGTCAGCATGCGGTAAGGTTTCCAGCCGCAATTCTGCTGGATATAATTGACCACGCGGCTGGCGCGTTTTTCGCTGAGCTGCTGATTATATTCATAATCGCCGGTGGAATCGGTATAGCCGACGACCAGGATCAAAGCGTTGTTCATTTCCTCAGCCGCATCCGCAGTGGCGCACAGATCGGCCTTGCCGCGAGCGGAAAGGGTCGCCTTGCCGGTATCGAAATGGACATTGGTCGTGCCCTTGACATTATACTGGTCGATATCGCTGACGCGGCTGCGCAATGCTTCGGTCGCGGCGGTCTGTTCGGCAAAACCCTGGGCAGTGCCATTGTGGATCATATTGGCGGTCTTGAGATCGCTGTTGCGCAGATTGATCTTGCTCGCGACCAGATCGCTGCCGATCTGCACCGTGTCGACGCTGACGGGCAAGCCGTTGAGCAGCGCATCAGCACCAAGCGCCTTGCGTCCCAGGCCGAGCAGGCCCTTGCTGGCCTTTATTTCTGTGGCGTCGGTGAAGGCGACGATCGTTCTTGTACCGTCCTCTGCCGTCACCTGCAATCTGTCGGCGCTGCGGGCGGAGATAATGCCTTCGATCTCGGGTCCCTCGGGCGCTTGGGACAGGTCCATGGCGATATTGGCCGCCTCGGCTTCCTGCTGGCCAGTGACGATAATATCTTCTCTCTCCGCCGCCGACTGCGCGGATGCACTGCCCGATGCCAATATGGCAACCGTGGCGAGCAGGACGCTTATTCTCCTGTTTCGGGAAATGTCGTTCATCATTATTCTCCTTCAATCGATATTTTGATTTAGCCGTACCGGAGCGGTTCGTCCGGCCGGGCTCGCGATGCTGTGCCGTCTGTGATGCTCCCCTTCGGTTCACGGCACGAGATGAGGCGGCACAAAAGCCGCATGTGGACATGTGAATAGCGTGATTGGCAGGTGATCCTGTCTGGCGGATGAACATGGGCGGCAATAGGGCCGGTTCTGCGGACAGCCCGTGAGGGCATTACGGCGAGCCGTTAACGGAGCCAGCGCCAAGGGGCGCGATCATCGCAGGCGAACGGCTATTCCATCTTCAGTGATCCGGCAGCAGACCGGTAGCGATAGTCGGTCATCGACCACGGTCGACGAAAGCTATTTTTTGTCGTTGGACGTGTAGAAGCTCGGGATAGAGTCGACCGAAGTTGGAAAGCTGGATTTCGGATAGAAATCGACCGGTATATTGGGAATCTGCATCCCCGCTTCCGCGATCAGATAGGGAGAGACCCGGCGGCTGGTGCACAGACCGCCATTTCCGTCGCTTACCAGACGCCGCTCGAATTCGATGCCCTGTTGCCGCTTGTCGGAACGACGCACCACCGCGACAGCGAGCTGCCCCTCACCGAAATCAATTACAAATTTGGTACCGACAGGCACATCCCACAGCCCTTCCAGCAGTGCGCCGGTCTCCGATATATTGCGTATCATGAGAGAATAGCAGTGATTTTCATGGACCGCCCGGACTTTGCGATACATCGAAATACGATCATGGCGAAACTTGGCCGGGCCGTTTGGCGTAACGATCCAGTCACCTTTTTCCACCAGCCGCACCAGTTCTTCGGCCTCGACCGCCTTGCTGTAGACAAAGCCCTGAACATGACTGACATTGAGCTCGCGGATCCATGCAAGCTCGTCCATCGCTTCTATGCCCTCGGCTGTCGTTTCCATATCCAGTGCTTCGGCAAGAGCGACAATCGCAGAAATAATGGCACCATTGCGTGATCCTGGAATGGTAGCGCCGCGAACAAAGCTCTGGTCGATCTTGATTTTGTCAAAGGGCGCCGTTTGCAAATAGCTCAACGACGAATATCCGGTACCAAAATCGTCAAGCGCCAGCCGAACTCCGATATTCTTCAGATCGACGAACATCTTCTCTGTCTTTTCCGAACCTTCCAGAAACACGCTTTCGGTGATTTCCAGTTCCAGCCGTCCAGCCGGAAGACCGGATTTCTTCAACGCACTGGTTACAATGGCCGGCAGTTTGTCATCGGCGAACTGGATCGGTGAAACATTCACCGCAACGATGAATTTGCTCGGCCATTTCACGGCATCCTGACAGGCCCTGTTCAAAGCCCATTCGCCCAAAGTTTTGATGAGATTTGCCTCTTCGGCAATGGGGATGAAGAGCGCGGGAGAGATTGGACCCCGTTCGGGATGGTTCCAGCGCATCAGCGCTTCCACGCCGCGCACAACATCGTTTTTTGCATTGACGATCGGCTGATAGGCCAGGGACAATTGGTCGTTGGACAGGGCGTCACGCAGATCGTCTTCCAGAATCCTGCGATCTTTTGCCGATTGTTGCAAATCTTCCGAGAAAAAATGAAAGCGGCCGCGTCCGCTGCCTTTTGCAGCATAGAGAGCGAGATCGGCGCTGTGGATCAGATCCTCACTCACCATCCCGTCAAACGGACTGATTGCAATACCGATCGATGCCCCGATAATGCATCGCGAGCCATCCACCGTATAAGGGGCAGACAGGCTCGAGATAATGTTGTCGGAAAGATTGCCAAGCTCGCCACGGTCATCCATGTCCGGAAGCAGGATTTGAAACTCGTCACCACCGATCCGGCATACTTCACCGCGCTTGTCGACCGCTTTCAACAACCGCTTGGCGACCTGCTTCAGCAGTTCATCTCCGGCAAGATGACCCATGGTATCGTTAACCTGCTTGAAACGGTCCAGATCAACCAGCAATATCCCGCAGGTCCGCTTTTGTTGCTTGAAAGTAGAAAGTGTGGATGCGAGCGTTTTCGACGCTGACGTGCGATTTGCCAAACCGGTCAATGAATCGAACATCGCCAGACGGGAGGATTCTTCTTCCGATCTTTGCTGCGCCGTTATGTCCTTGCCATTGCCTCGATAGCCGACAAATTCACCGGCCTTGTCCAGCTGCGGCTTCCCGGAGATCGACCACCAGCGATCCTCTTCCCCGATCACGGCTTTCAGTTTCAGGTCGTTGAACCGGCATTGCTTCGCCAACATGAACGGCAACGTCCTCTGGTTGGGCACGCCGTCTTCGGGCTTTGCAAATAGTTCGAAAAACGGAGTTCCCAGCAATTCTGCCTGAGACTTGTTCATCACCTCCGCCAATGTCTCGGTAATATAGGTTATATTACCGGCCTTGTCCGTTGACCAGAACCAGCCCTGCCGCGTTTCTTCATAATTTTGAAGAAGCAGCAATGCTTCGGTTGTTCTCAGGCTGGACATGCCAGTCGCGCTATCCAGATCCTTGTTCTGGTGAAAGATGCGCGCGCTGATGCGGTCAAAAAAGCTTTGCGATTCATTGCCCGAAAAGCCAAGTTTATGGCTCTTCTCAATGTTGAACTGTTCCATTTTCATTCTACAGACTGGCCTCTATATCTAACCAAAGCCGATAGCGGGCAAAAGTTAGCGAATGATAAAATGCTGCCAGAAAAAAGACTGTATCTCAATAATTTACATGATGTTGCAAATTGAATTTCTCACCGGTCCGGTGGTGCAGCGAACTACGAAAATCACGCGCGCGCCATCTGTCGGAGTAGCCCGCGCAATGTTTGGACCTTCTGCACTCCGCGATTTGCGAATGTCGCGAGAATGGCAGAAAACCTGAGATGCATGCCGGTCTGATCGCAAACAGCGGTCGATCGGCAAAAATTCGGCCCGCTTTCAGTGCGGGCATGGTAGGAGGCTCTTCCCTCGCCAAAACAATCTGCTAATAACGCGAGATGAAGCCCGAACAGCACCCCCAGGAGACAGAGCGTCTCCGCGAACTTCGCCGCTATGGCATACTCGACACCGACCGCGAGCAGGCGTTTGACGAGATTGTCGAACTGGCAGCGCTATTGTGTGAAGCGCCGGTCTCGGTGGTCAATTTCATCGACAAGGACCGGCAGTGGTTCAAGGCGGAAACGGGTCTGGGCGTGCGGTCGACCCCGCTCGAAACCAGCCTGTGCGGCCATGTGATATTGCAGGACGATTTCGTCGAAATCCCCGATACGCTCGCCGACCTGCGGATGGCGGACAATCCTCTCTGTACCAGCGATCCCGGATTCCGTTTTTACGCCGGTGCGGTGTTGAAGGGGAGCAACGGGCTGCCGCTCGGCACCCTGTGCGTGCTCGACCACCAGCCGCGCGTGCTCAGCGACTTGCAGCGCAAGGTGATCACGGCGCTCTCGCACCAGGTGATGCGGGAACTGGATTTGCGCCAGGCGCTGGAAAGAGAGCAGATGCTGCGCCGTGAAATCGACCATCGGGTGAAAAATTCACTGGCTTCGATCGGCTCGCTATTTTCGATGAAGGCACGCGCCGCACCGGACGAGAAGGTGCGGATCGCGATGGAAGACGCGAGCATGCGAATCCGGTCGCTGTCGTCGCTGCACGCCGAATTGCACGATCTCGAAGAGGGCCAGTCGGTCGACCTAGAATCGCTGTTCCGCCGGGTCTGCATGGATCTCGAGCAATTGCTTCCCGAAGGTGTTTCGCTGTCCGCCGATGTGCGCGGGGGACGGGCGTCCCCGCATCTGGCGAACGGCCTGCTGCTGATCGTCAACGAATTTGTGTCGAACAGCGTGAAACACGGACTGTCGGATGCCGGGGGCAGAATCGAGTTCGTGATTACGACGGCAGAGGATCAATGGTCGATCGTCTGCAAGGACAATGGATCGGCGGACACCAAGGATGCCGCGCTCGCCGCGTCGGCATCGGGTCTGGGAACGCGCGTGATCAATTCGCTGGCGACCTCGCTCGGCGCATCGCTCGACTGGCGCGCCAGCGGCCATGGCATGGAACTGAGACTCGCCAGTCTGGCCGAGGCATAGCCGGCGATCCCGAATTCGCGGATTCGCAAACGCGGCCAGCCCGGTGAATCGCGCGGAGCGGACGCGTCTTTCTATAGTCCTTGACCAACCGCCCTCGGTTTAGCTAGTCAGTTAAATTGCAGGGATGGCTAACCGTCCGGCAGTTTTAGGAGACGGGTGATGCGCAGGCTGGGATTGTTATTGGCTCCACTATTGCTGGTATCTTGCCAGAAGCAGACCAGCGAGCCGGCGGCGACCGATGCGGTCACCAACGCGGACTGGGACAATATCGGCTTTGACGCCAAGGAACAGCGCCACAGCCCGCTCGATCAAATTAATGAAAGCAATGTCGACCAACTGGGCATCGCCTGGTTCAAGGACCTGCCTGATGCGCGCGGCCAAGAAGCGACACCGGTGGTCGTCGACGGCAAGCTCTATATCTCCACCGCCTGGTCGAAGATATTCGCGTACGACGCAAAAACCGGCGAGGAACTCTGGTCTTATGATCCGGAAGTCTCGGGCGAAAAAGCGGTCGACGCCTGCTGCGATGTCGTCAATCGCGGCGTCGCGATCAGGAACGGCAAATTATTCTTTGGGACCATCGACGGCCGCCTGATCGCGCTCGACGCGATTACCGGCGCGCGACTGTGGGAAACCCAGACCACCGATAACAGCAAACCCTACACCATCACAGGCGCACCGCGGGTGGTCAAGAATATGGTGATCATCGGCAATGGCGGCGCGGAATTCGGTGTGCGCGGTTATCTGTCCGCTTATGATGTCCGCGACGGCACTATGAAATGGCGTTTCTACACCGTGCCCAATCCGAAGGGCGAACCGGACGGCGCGGCGAGCGACGAGATTTTCGCAAAAGCGGCGGCCAAGACCTGGAGCGACGGCGAATGGAAGGTTTCCGGCGGCGGCGGCACGGTCTGGGACAGCATCGTCTATGACGAGGATCTCGACCAGCTCTATTTCGGCGTCGGCAATGGCAATCCGTGGAACCACGGCCTGCGCTCCGGCGGCGAAGGCGACAATCTGTTCCTCTCCTCGGTCGTCGCGGTCAATCCCGATACCGGAAAATATCTCTGGCATTATCAGGAAACACCGGCGGAAACCTGGGACTATACCGCAACCCAGCATATCATTCAGGCCGAGCTCGAAATCGATGGCAAGATGCGCAAAGTGCTCTACCACGCGCCGAAGAACGGGTTCTTCTTTGTCATCGACCGGATCGACGGTACTTTAATCAGCGCTGAGCCTTATGTTGACGGCATCAACTGGGCCACCGGCTATGATCTCGACACCGGTCGCCCGATCGAAAACCCCGACGCGCGCTTCTATAAAACCGGCAAGCCGTTCATCGCCATTCCCGGCGCACTTGGCGCCCATAACTGGCATCCGATGAGCTATAATCCCAAGACGGGCCTCGTCTACATCCCTGCCCAGCAAATCCCGCAGGGCTATGACGTGCCGGTCAGCGAGATTGACAAGAAGCGCGAACGGCTGGGCTTCAACGTCGGCATCGGCTGGTCGATCGGCCAGTTGCCCGACGACAAGGAATTTTACAAGGCCGCGATTGCCGCAACCACCGGCAAGCTGGTCGCGTTCGATCCGAAAACCGGCAAGGTCGCATGGAGCAAGGATTATCCAGCGGCATGGAATGGCGGCACGATGACCACTGCCGGTAATCTGGTATTCCAGGGCACCAGCACCGGCCTGTTCAAGGCTTATTCCGCCGACAAGGGCAAGGAGTTGCTGAGCATGGAGATGCAGTCCGGCATCGTCAGCGCCCCTTCCACCTATATGATCGACGGCGAACAATATGTCGCCTTCCTGACCAGCAAGGGCGGTGCTTTCCCGCTGGTTGCCGGCGTTGCTGGCGGCGTCACCCGCCAGCTGCCCAACATCCCGCGACTGGTGGTGATGAAACTGGGCGGCAAGGCGAAACTGCCGGCGCTGCCTGAAAAAGGCGAAGTCGTCTGGGATCCGCCGGTTCAGACCGGAACGCCGGAACAGATCGCAGCCGGCAAGGCCCTCTTCGGCCGCAATTGTCTGGTCTGTCACGGCGACAGCGCCATCGGCAACGGCTTCACGCCTGACCTCCGGGTCAGCGGGGTGCTGCCGGATACGGATGCCTGGGCATCGGTTGTTACCGGCGGCGCGTTGAAACATGCAGGTATGGTCAGCTTCGGATCGCAGCTCAGCGCCACCCAGGTGGAGAATATCCGCCATTATGTGGTGAACCGGTCAAACTGGACAAAGGCCAATCTGCCCGAAATGACAGCTCCGACGCCGCGCTAGGTTTCGCGCTGCCCGTCAGCGCGAAACCCCTGCCTAAAAAATAGGCGCGCCTGCCCATAAATGCCTGTTTTTTGGTCGGCATTGTCAGTGGTCGCATTAGGCATTAGCTATGGCACCAAGCATTCCGGTGATTCTGCAGACGAATCAATTCTGGCATGGTAATTGAATAGTATCGGGCAATTGTGCCCGGCCAAGGTGTCTTGCTCCTGTGCGGGAGGAATCGCCGAAGAGTTGGTACACGGGGACGTAAAAAATGAAAAAGATTGAAGCCATCATCAAGCCCTTCAAACTGGACGAAGTCAAAGAAGCGCTGCACGAAGTCGGCGTTTCCGGTATCACCGTGACCGAGGCCAAAGGCTTTGGCCGGCAGAAAGGCCATACCGAATTATATCGCGGCGCCGAATATGTTGTCGACTTCCTGCCCAAGGTGAAGCTGGAAGTGGTGGTCGAGGACAGTCTTGCCGACCGCACGGTCGAAGCGATTGCCGCAGCGGCCCAGACCGGCCGTATCGGCGACGGCAAGATCTTTGTCATTCCGGTCGAAGCCGCTCTGCGCATCCGCACCGGCGAGCGCGACAACGACGCCATCTGATTTCTATCGCACACCATCCAAACACATCACAATCAAGGGACTAAAAAATGGGCAATACAGCATCCGATATTGTTAAAATGATCAAGGAACACGAGATCGAATGGGTCGATGTCCGGTTCACCGATCCACGCGGCAAATGGCAGCATCTGTCGATGTGCGCCGGCATCATCGACGAAGATGTGCTGGAAGAAGGCTTCATGTTCGACGGCAGCTCGATCGAGGGCTGGAAAGCGATCAACGAATCCGACATGATCCTGCGCCCCGACCTCGACGCGATGTATATGGACCCGTTCTCCGCCACGCCGATGATGATCCTGGTCTGCAATATCGTCGAACCGGGTGACGGCTCGCTGTACAATCGCGATCCGCGGTCGACCGCTGTCCGCGCCGAAGCCTATCTGAAATCGACCGGCATCGGCGACACCATCTATGTCGGACCGGAACCGGAATTTTTCATGTTTGACGACGTGAAATTCGAAACCGGCTACGACCGTTCCGGCTTCAAGATCGACGATATCGAGCTGCCGACCAACACCGGCCGCGATTATGATGTCGGCAACATGGGTCACCGCCCGCGCGCCAAGGGCGGCTATTTTCCGGTTGCTCCGGTTGACAGCTGCGTCGACATTCGCGGCGAAATGGTTGCGACCATGCTGGAAATGGGCCTGCCGATGGACAAGCACCATCATGAAGTGGCTTCTGCCCAGCACGAACTCGGCATCACCTTTGGTACGCTGACCGAAACCGCCGACCGGGTGCAGGTCTACAAATATGTCGTACAGCAGGTTGCCCATGCCTATGGCAAGACCGCAACCTTCATGCCGAAGCCGATCAAGGACGATAACGGCAGCGGCATGCACACCCATATGTCGATCTGGAAAGACGGCAAGCCCCTGTTCGCCGGCAATGAATATGCCGGACTGTCGGAAATGTGCCTCCATTATATCGGCGGCGTCGTCAAACATGCCAAGGCGA
>NZ_CAXBIA010000025.1:0-21608 GCF_963975735.1 uncultured Parasphingorhabdus sp. | reverse complement strand
GGGGTGCATCGGGGTCCGGGTCACGTTCTCGTCCAGACTGATCTCGGACGGGTCGTTCTCGGTGTCGAGGCGGCAGCGAACCGGGTGGTTCTTCCTGATCTGCTTGCGCTTGGCGCGCAACAGATAGGCCAGCCTGCGGCCTTCGCCAGCAGTGACGAAATAGGCGCCGGTCGGCTTCTCGCTCTTCATTTCCGGTTCGATCACAAGGTTCTGGATCAAGCCCTTATGCTCGATGGAAGCGGCCAGCGCCTCGATGGCGGCCTCGCCATGCGGCACCTTGCGGGCGTTCTTGGGGGACTTCTTGAGCTTGTTCAGCGGCACGAAAATCTCGATGCCCGACACAGGCTCAACAGCGGTCGTTGGGGTAACAGCGTTCATCTTCCTTACTCCTTCAAACCGCACTCACCCCGGAATGGGGTGGGCGGCGAAAGAGCGACCGGCAGGCCCGCCGGCGGAGCCGGGGCGCACCCGAAGGGCTGGAACGCAGAGGAGGTAAGCGCGGCTTGCCGCGCGTTGCGCCCCGGCGCGGCGGGCCTAAAGGACGCGCCCGCCCACCCCACCGACGGGGAGAGTCACAAACAAACGCGATCGGGCCGGCGAACGCCCTGGCCCGATCTCCGAAGATTCAGGAAAGACGCAAATCCGCCCAAACGGATTTACGGATCGGCGCGGAGGCGCCGAACGGGGCGTTGCGGGGTGTCCCCGCTCGAAGGGGTAGCGGGAGACCATCGGGCTCCCGATCAGGGGAACGCTTTCCCCTCACGCCCATCGTGTTTTCAATCGGACGCGAACCGCCGTTGCCGGTTTGGGCCTACCGTCAGCGACCCGAGCCGGATAGAAGCAGGCATGTCCGCAGAATTGGTCATCAAAGAGATTCAGCGATTCCTCGCCAGCAAGGATGCTGAGGTTCTGTGCATCAAGGGGCGCTGGGGTGTTGGCAAGACTTACGCTTGGCGCCATTATCTCGAAAAGGCCCAGGAAAGCGGCGATCTCTACCAACAGGACTATGCCTACGTTTCCCTGTTCGGCCTCAATTCACTCGACGACTTGCGCTATGCGATCTTCGAGAGCACGGTTTCACCCGCACAGGCGCTTACCGGCCCCGATGCCGAAACATTCGGGGCGCTGATCAAGAAAGGAAAATCCGTCGGGCGGCAGGCGCGGGGCTGGATCGGCCCGGCTCTCAGTGCCGTGGGATTTGGCGAGATTGGAAACGCCCTGGCGCGATCCGCCTTCCTGCTGGTGCGCGACCGGCTCGTTTGCCTCGATGATCTCGAACGTGCGGGCGTGGATCTGACGCCGCGTGATGTATTGGGGCTCGTTTCCTTTCTGAAGGAGCAGCGCAACTGCCGTGTCGTGCTGCTGCTCAACGATGAAGCGATGGAACAGGAGAAGCGGAAGGATTTCGAACGCCTGCTGGAAAAAGCGATCGACACATCCATCGTGTTCGCCCCGACCGCTGAGGAAGCGGCCAGGATCGCCATCGTCGATGATGAGCCCGTGAGTGCCCTGCTACGGGGCGGCGTTGTCGCGCTCGGCATCACCAATATCCGCGTCATCAAGAAGATCGAACGGCTCGCACATCGGCTCGCCGGCTATCTGCAACCCTATCGCCCGGAAGTTCTGACACAGGCTGTCACAGCTTGCCTGCTGTCCGGCTGGGCAGTGTTTGAGCGCGATCACGCGCCGCCGATGGAGTTTATCCAGAGTTACAATGCGCTCATCGCAGCCATGCAAGATCGCGACAACGACCCCACAGATGAGATAGTGCGATGGCGCGATCAGCTCTCCGCGCTGCCATTCTCGCACCCGGACGATTTCGACCGAACGATCTTCGAGGGCGTTTCGGCCGGCTATTTTGACGAAGCTCGCTTGCTGAAAGAGGCGAAGATCCTAGAGGAAGCGCTGAACCGCAACAGCCGCGACAACAGTTTCGCCCGAGCTTGGGACCGCTATCACGAGTCATTGACGGACGACGACGAAGTGGTGCTCGATACGCTTTACCAGAGCGCAATGGAAAACCTAGCCACGATCGACTCTCTTAACATCAATGGCACCATATTGTTCTTGCGCGAGTTCGGCCGCAACGATGAGGCTGATGAGCTTGCTCGTGCTTACACTGCGGCACAGCCTGACGATCCCCGCTTCTTCGATTTGAGCTATCACCATTTTTCAACGGACGCGCCTGTCGATCCGACATTGAAAGCCGCGTTTGAGGCACGGCAGTCGAGCTTCAAGGATGAGCGCGATCCCAAGGGGGTGCTGCTGGCCATTGGCCGAGGCGAGCCTTGGCGGGATGAGGACGTCAGGCTTCTGGCGAATGTTACCATCGACGCCTTCGAGGCCATGATTGAGGAAACGGAGGGCAAGGATTTGCGTCTGGTCGTCCAAACGGCGCTACAGATCGCCGCACGCCACGAGCACGAAGACCCGTCCATGAAATCATCGCTCCAGGAGGCTCTGACGCGGATCGCGGGCAAGTCACCCATGCGTGCCCGACGATTGCGGGCGTGGGGCTACAGGGCTTCGGCTCCCGAAAAGGAAATCTGATCCCAGCCGGGCGAGCGCCAGAAGTTTAGCGTTCCACAGCCGTTCGGCGCTATATGTCCGAGGCAAAGTCCGTAGGATAGCCGCGCCCGATCTGGTCGAAGATCATGTCCCCCTCACTGTGGACGGCAAGGATTGCCTCGGGACCGAGTGGCTGTGTCACATAGAGGTCGAAGGAGGGAGTGTCGGTCTGGCAGCCGAGCGTTCGAGCGAAGCTCGCCACCAGCGCGCAACTCGCGTCATAGCGATGATTGGTCAGGGCAAGTGGCACCGCGGCCTCGATCACTCTTGGTCGGCCGAGGGTTGCGAGTTGCGCCTGGAGCATCTCGTCATCCTGCCAAAAATAGACGGCTTCGCCACCCCAGCTTGAGAGCAGCAGTTCGACACCGCCATCGTCGATCGTCCTTGGAAGAGACGTCAACCAGAATTTCCCCGCGCGGGCATCGTGCTGGCTGCCGTGAAAGGGGCTGGCAGTGAATAGGGCGTCGGCCATCTCGGAGGTGAACAATCCGGCGCCGACCTGGCGGTCGAGGCGGGCCTTGATTGTCTCTAGCGTCGAGGGCACCGCACCGCGCACGATGATTGCGTCAGCCTCATCATCCATCAGGCGCGTATAGTGCCAGGCTCGGATCGTCCGGTCAGCGATCTGGGCCGACAACTCCTCCTGAAATTTGAGGAACCCGGCAGCGAAGGGATTGCTCGGGGGCGGGCCGCAATGGTGCGACAGGGTGCGTTCGCGCTGCTGGCGCCGGTCGGTCTCAAAGTATTTGCGTATGAGGTCGGACGCTCCCCGCAGCCTTTCGTTAATGCCCTGGTCGAAAGTTGCGACGTTCCACACGTCGATCGGCGTGGCGATCATTGTCCAGCACCCCCGGCGTTGCTATCCGCTTCGGGTTGGACGATGCCGTCGAAACCAAAGGTCGCGGGCACCTTCTCGCCGCGAACCGTTTCCCGCCCTGTAAGGTCGATGGTGTTCACCCTGGGGCGCCCATAAGCCTTCGCGTCGAACGATCCCGGTGTCGGAAATGGCACCAGACTCAGCGGTTGTCCGTTGATGCATTGGTCTTGGGAGAGCGACGGGATGAAGACTTGCAGCACCTCGTTGCCGAGGCCGATCACATAGAAGGCATAGGGGACCGTGGTGACGCCCGACCGGCGGCGCAGCAACATCAGCGTCACCTTGTCGTTGGGCATCGGACCCGAAATGAAGGTGCGGATGATTGGAAATTCCGCGACGAAACTCTGACTATGATCGGGGTTGCGTATCCAGTCGAACGTCTCGGAGAAATGGGCCAACTCGACTTCAGGAAGCAGGGTCAGGCCGATTTTCACGAGCCCCTTGAGTGCGGCGACCGGGATATAGGGATCGCGGTGAAGCTCGAAGCGGAGCTGCTTTGCTTGTTCGTCGATCGTAAAATGGGGGTCGCCCTCATACTCGCTGAGCTGGAAGGCTCCAGTGGAGTATTCGACTCGCCAACCCTTGCCACCGCCAGGCTCCTTGATGGTCGGAACGCCGCTGCGGCCCTTAATGCGCATGAGCGTCCGCATGGGCTTGGTCCAGTTTCCCAGATCGTTCTCGATTCCCTTACCGAAATAGCTGTTGCAGGCGTCGCACTCGTAGTTGCTGAACAGGCCGATCCGGCCAAAGGCTGCCGGTAGCGCATGGGCATCGGTCTTGAACTGAACCTCGGGTTCGCTGAGGCCACAGAAGCGGCAGTGCTTCGGACGATCAGGGCTACCGAGTGTGCATCTCATTCCGGGTTCGAGGAAGAGAGGTTTGCAGCAAGCGTAGTGCTGGTCGTAGAAGTCGGCGGCGGCCGCAGTTGCTGGATCGAGATCGGTCATCGCTGTTCTAGATGCAGGACTCACGCTTGAATGGCGAGAGGTTGAAGGGTGGGTGCTGATACCGCCGCCTCATCAAACGGGAATCGGTCAGCTAAACGTGGGCGATCCCATCGAAGCTGCACCTCGCTCAATTCTCGCGATAGCCACTAGCCGAATTTTCGGACATCAAAGCTTCCGCAATCGGTTGTAGCCCGGTTGTAGCCCGAGCTTTTTTAGCCCGAGAGGCATTTTTGAATGCCCTAGCAAGTTACTGATTTTCTTAGAAAATCTGGAGCGGGCGAAGAGATTCGAACTCTCGACCCCAACCTTGGCAAGGTTGTGCTCTACCCCTGAGCTACGCCCGCTCGGCGTTGCTGTGACACTTGGGTAATCACTTGGTCAGCAGCAGTTGAGGCGCGCGGTTAGCATGGGTTTTTATACCCCGCAAGCCCCAATCACACCCTAGTTCACTACAAATGCAAAAATATCCTTGGCATTGGCGCGCCGGACCCCACATAAAGCCCAGTAGATAAACGATTTGGGCGCGGGCCGGGGCATTGGTCCGGCGCCATAACAGGAGCATGATGTGGCAACAGCAGGACTGACAGTCGAAGAACAGAAAGCGGTAGAAGTCTTCCAGCGGGAAGTCGTGACACCAAGCATGGACAAGCTCGTCATCCTCGATTTCTGGGCAGAATGGTGCGGGCCGTGCAAGGCACTGACGCCGGTGCTCGAGAAGGTTGCCGCGCAATATGCGGATCGCGGCGTTATATTGGCCAAGCTCAATGTCGACGAGAATAAATTTATCGCCGCACAATTCCAGGTGCAGTCGATCCCGACCGTCTATGCGATTTTTCAGGGCAAGCCTGTGGCCGACCTAACCAGCGCCCGTACCGAGAGCCAATTGTCCTCGATGCTCGATCAGCTGCTCGAGAAGCTGCCGGTTGGCGGTGGAGCTGAACCCGAACAGGATGTCGCGCCCCTGCTCGCCATGGGCGAAGAAGTCCTGGGTGAAGGCGATGCCGAGCGTGCTGCCGGCATTTTCGCGCAGATCGCCGATATGGCGCCTGATAATGTCGAGGCTGTCGGCGGGCTGATTCGCGCGCTGGTTGCGGCGGACCATATAGAGCAAGCAGAAGCAGCGCTCGCCGGATTGCCGGAGGAACTCCGCAGCGAACCCGCTATCGAACGGGCGCAGACAACCCTGCAGCTGGCCAAGGACAAACCGGATGCTGCCGCTTTGGAAGCCTTGAAGGCGGCGGTCGCTGCCAATGGCAAGGACCATCAGGCGCGGTTCGACCTCGCTAGCGCGCTGATCGCTACCGGCGACCATGACGGTGCTGCCGAGAATCTGCTCACCATCATTGCTGCCGACAAGGAATGGAACGATGGCGCGGCACGTCTGAAACTGCTCTCGCTGTTCGAAATGGTCGGCCTTGAGGATGAATGGGTTGCAGCCACCCGCCGCAAGCTCAGCGCCGTGCTGTTCGGATGAGCGAAACCAAAAGACTCTCTATCTTCCCGCTGTCCGGAGCGTTGCTGTTTCCCGGCATGCATCTGCCGCTGCACATATTCGAGGAACGCTATCGCGCGCTGATCAACGACGCGATGGCGCGCGACCGGAAGATCGGGATGATCCAGCCGAAGGAGGCGGGCAAACACCCTGCCCTGTTCGACATCGGCTGCCTCGGCAAGATCATCGACATCGAGGCGCTGGATGACGGCCGCTTCAATGTCGTATTGGAAGGTGTCGCCCGGTTCCGCGTTGTCGAGGAGATCGACGCGTCGACAGCGTTTCGCCAGGTAATGGCCGAAATCGAGGACGATCAGGAACTGGACGAAGTGCTGGCCAGCGCCGAACGCGCCGCACTGGAGATCGAATCGCGGAAATTTGCGGATCTACAGGGCTATCAGGTCGACTGGGACAGTATCGGGCGGCTCGACGACATGGCCTTTGTCAACGGTATCGCACAGATTGCGCCTTTCGATGCCGCTTCGAAACAGGCGCTGCTCGAGGTCGATGGCCTGGCCAATCGCGCCGAGCTGATCATCCAGCTGCTGGAATTTTTCGGCCGACAGGATGGTGATGATGACCGGGTCACGTTACAATGACGGATGGGGCCACAACCAGTGGAAAGCGGGCAATTGATCCCGAGCTGCTGGAAATACTGGTTTGCCCGATAAGCCGCGGACCGCTTGTCCATGATATCGAAGCGCAAGAACTGATCAGCGAAACGGCGGGTCTGGCCTATCCGATACGGAACGGGATCCCGGTGATGCTGGTTGATGAAGCGCGTAGATTATAGAGTCGTATCACCACGTCTGACGCAATGATGCGGGCGCCGGATTACATCAAGTCAGACGCCGAGCCGCTGGACTGCCCCTCTTCGGCAGCGATGCTGGGGGCCAAGGAAATTGCCAGAGTCAAAGCCGTGACAATGGTACCCCACGCCACGACATGTCCGAGAAACAATTCCTTTTCTCTGCGGTTCAGATTTAATCTACGACGTTTCATTTTTTCCATTCAATCTCAATCGACCGCAAAATTCTTGCTGGTCGCCAAATAAAGTTTTGGGCTCCAAGCCCTATCCTGACAATGACAAGGCAAATTCAGTCGAACTCGCGTAGGAAGCGGCTATCAATTCCGGGTCGACCATTGCTTGGGAGAAGGTCGATCGACCCGGAGAGATAACCTAAACGAGGTGCATCGGGACCGACCACTTCGTTTAGATCGGATGGGAACTCGTCGTAGCGAGAGAATATTGACCAGAATATTCCATTCGCTTCATCAATAGTCGTTTATAAAAGGGCGGACCTGAATCCAGGGGGACCGGAACCATCTCACCGCCATTTCGAACACACCATTGCCCGGAGCTTCCAACCGAACGCCATTGGTTATGCGCCGATCCGATAGCTTTCTCGAGTTTCAAACCGTTTCACCGGAGGAAAATAGGGTAACAGGTTAACGCCGCCGCCGTATAAGCGGCAAAAACCCGTTCAGCATATCAAAGATATGTCGGTTTTTCTTAACTATTTTTAGCGGTAACATCTGAATTTACCCTATCTAATCAGAGACAAAACCGGCTTTGAGCCAACGCAACACCCCGGATGCAATTTATCTTGTCGATCTCTTTTGCAATATCGCCCTGCCTGATTTATGAATGACGGATGACCAGTACGCCTTGCGATGACCTGAACGAGAAGGAAAAAGAGGCCCTTCACCTCCTTTTGCAGGGTCACGATGCCAAAACCGCCGCACAGGTTGGCGGCGTGACTCCCAATATTATCAACGAACGTTTGCGTTCGGCTCGGCAAAAACTGCAGGTAACCAGCAGCAAAGCGGCGGCCCGCATGCTGGCTGACCATGAGGGAATCGCTCACAAATTTTTTGTACCCAAGAATATTGGCATTGTCCCAAAGCCCAATTCCGACGCAATTTATCCCCTGCCTGGACAACAGGCAGCGTCACCGGACCGGGATAGGGTCAGGGAAATGCAGGCGACTTACCAGTCTTATGCAACGTCCCCCAATCCACCCCTGTCTGTGCCGTTCCGCAAGCAGGGAGAATTGGGTAATGATTTAAGCAAGGGAGCACGGATCTGGGCTATCGCTGACCTGTCGGTCAAACTAGCCTTCGCATTCGCCTTTGTCTGTCTCGCAGCTATGCTTGTGAGCCGGTTGATCAGCCTAAGCTAATTCTCTGTAAATTTGGTCACAAGTCGACGTCGGGGTCATCCGGCGTCTGGAGAATCACATGTTGAATCAACGTATCGAAGCCGCCCGTCCGATTGCCAAGAAAATTAACGAAGTCGAAAAATCCCTCAATTTGACGATGATCCAGATGGGCGAACTGATGAGCAGCATCGCTGCTGCACGTCTCGCACCGGGAACGCGTTTTTCGCTGACCGCAGGAATTGATGCATCCGAAAAACTGATCGCCGCAGCCGCGCAAACAGCGCGCTCTTACCGGGAAGTCGTGGAAGCCCATGCCCATTTGACTGAAGATCGCGAAGACGCCGGATTGCGTACCGTCAGCTGGGGCGATGGATTGGAATGTCCTCCGTCAAAAGCAGAACTTTCAGAAACGGCAACTGTTTATCCACATGCGGTTACTTGCGCTTGAACCAAGCGGAGCTTGACCATTTCACCAATTTTTGGTGGAGTGCCGCATGGCAAGAATTCAATTGTTTCAAGCGCTGCTGATAATTTGCTTCAGCTACGGTTTGATAAGGGGCGGTCGCCCAGAGCGTTTTGCAGTTATCATTTTTCTTGTTGGCTTCATTTTGACGCTCGCGGTCGCCTCTCCTGTCACCGAACGATTTTCTCATCTCGAGGTGAGGATATTTCTCGTCGACTCCGCAATGTTGGTTTGCTTTTACTATCTTGCGTTAAATGCTGAGAGGTTTTGGACAATATGGTTATGCGCCATGCAGTCGATACAAGTGCTAACGCACTTACCAATAATAATTATTCCAGAGCTTCTACCTCAAGCTTATGGAATAGTGGTGGCAATATGGGCTTATCCGATGCTGCTAGTGTTGGTGGTCGGCACCTACCGGCATCAGCAACGCCTTCGGCAATTCGGGGTCGACAAATCCTGGAGCGACTTTTCCTTGTCGCAAAAATAGACAATGCTTCCGCTGTAGCCGGCGGACTTATTGCAGAATTCGGCTCCATCGGAGGAGCATTGCACGCCCATAGCCGGACAACGGAAAGTAGCCCCGCGAAGGCAATCTTGTCGTTGGTGCACGAAGCCATGCTGGTCTCGTTCAAGGACGAGATGATCGACCGTATTTCCCTTTCCAAAGCTGCTGACGTGATCGAATATCTTGTCGTCGCCATGGCGCGTTTGCCGGTGGAAGAGGTACGGGTGTTGTTTCTGGACAGCAAAAACCGGCTCATCAGCGATGAAGTTGTCAGCAGAGGCACTATTTCCGAAGCGCCCATTTACCCGCGCGAAATTCTGAAACGGTCGCTCGCTCTGAACGCGACAGCGCTCATTCTTGCGCATAATCATCCTTCCGGTGATCCGAAACCGAGCGAGAACGATATCGATGCCACGCTCAGGCTGGTCAAAGCCGGAAAGGAGCTCGGGTTAACCGTTCACGATCACATCATTGTAGGCAGTGAGGGCTGGATCAGTCTTCGAGACTGGGTGGAATTCAAATGATGGTTCTCCCGGTCCGATGTTCCGGAGTTTTGACAAAAGGCGCGATGCCGGAGAGAATGGAATAATGTACTCGTCGAAAGCAGGTGAGCGACGAACCAGATTGCTCCGCGCAGAAGCCGATTCACTTCTGCAATCCTCGGATTTCGTCCGTTCTCCAGTAATGTCCCAACTTCTCCGCTATCTGGTTGATCAGTCGATTTCCAACCCGGAAACCCCGCCAAAGGCATATCAGATTGCGGTCGACGGGCTGGGTCGCACGGAAGATTTCGATGTCCAGGCCGACAGCTACCCCCGTGTACAGGTGGGAAGGTTGCGGAAGATGTTGGCGGCCCATTATGCCGCAATGGGGAGAGAAGAACGGCTGCGGATACCAATTGGCCATTATGCCGTCGAAATTCAGATGGACGATGCCGCGCTGGAAGAACAGCCGGGCAGCACAGAGCCGGATGTCGAGGAAATATCTGCTATCTCACCGGTCGAAGCTGAAATGGACCGATGGTTCAGCAACCGGCAGACAACTCTAGGACTGGCGGCATTTCTCCTGATCGTGGGAATAGGCCTGGTCTGGTCGCTGAACAGCTTCGACCGGAAGATATCCGGTGCCGAGAGCGCATCGCAGGATTATACCCTGCCTCCGAAGATTTATTTTTCGTCCTCGGAGAGCGCAACTGCGGAAAAGGAGCTTGGCACTGACACCGAAATCCGGCTGTTTCTGGAAAATGCCTTTTCCAGTTCGTCACAGTTAAGGCTGGCGGCAGGAGAAATATCCAGCATCGCCGCTGGAGAGGAACAGAATGCCTATCAGTTTGACAGCCGATTGGTAGCTGGCCCGAGCGGTCCCGAAGTCATATTGTCCCTACGCTCGCTGGCGGAAAACGAAACAATCTGGTCGACGACAATTGCTGTACCTGACTCAGCTGCGGATTATCCCGAAAAGCTTGGTCCGATAGTCAGCCGCGTTGCCGGGGTTTATGGCGTAGTCGCTGCCGACCAACGCAAAAACCTGCCCGACGATGCGATGATAGGCTATGCCTGCCTGCTTCGTTTCGAAAACTACCGCGCCAACAGAGATCCGGAACTATTGCCAGTGGTCGAGTCCTGCATCAAAAAATCGCTGGAGGTTGACCCACTGGACAGTCGCATTCTTGCCGCTGCTTCATTCATGTCCTTTTTGCGGGAAGAGGCCACCGGCAGAAAACCGGATCCCGAAGCAGGATTGCAATTTGCTCGCCGTGCGATGGTTCGCGGCCGAGAGGATTCAGCCGCAGTCTTCGCTCTCGCCAGATCCAGTTTCTTCAATGGCAGTTGTGCTCGCGGAAAAGAACTTGCCCAAATAGCAGTTGCTCTGGACCCTTATGAAGCATCGATTCAGGCAGAGACCGGCGCCAATCTCTTTGGCTGCAACGATCCCGAGGCAAGCCAATATCTGAGACGGGCGATCGCCTTGGATCCGCGAGGCTCGATCGTTGCTGAAACGGGGCTCGTGCTGACTTTGCTGGCAGAGGGAAAGGATAAGGAAGCCCTGACTTTGGCCGAGAAAATCATTCCGTCCAGCACCGGCGTTGGCCCCTATTATGACGTTGCTATGGCCATGGTCTATGCCAAGAACGACCGGATAGCGGAGTCGCGTGTATCATGGGACCGACTTGTCGCAGCCTATGGCAGCGGAAGAGACGAAAGCCCGCAAAAATTGCTCCGTCGGCTAATCGTCAATCCGTCACTGGCAGATCGCGCCTACACGTTGCTATCCGGCAAAGGCGTGATCACCGGGTGACGGCGAAGCGGTAATCAGAAACTCGCGTTCAGTCCGTCGATGACAAATTGCACTGCCAGCGCGCCGAGGAGCACACCCAGAACCCGGGTGATGACGGCCTCGACCTTGTTGCCCAATATCCGCATCAGCGGTCCGGCAGCAAGCAATCCGATCAGCGTCAGCAACAATACCGATCCCAGAGCGCCGAGAATGACCAGCGCATTGTCGATGCCATCATGCTGGGAGGTCAGCAGCATCACTGCGGCAATTGACCCCGGTCCGGCAATCATCGGCATCGCCATCGGGAAGATCGATACATCCTCGATCTCGGGCTGTTCGATAATCTCCTGCGCGCGGTCCTCGCGCCGTTCGGTGCGTTTCTCGAACACCATTTCCAGAGCGATCAGGAATAGCATGATACCGCCGGCGATCCGGAAACTGTCGAGACTGATGCCGAGTGCACTCAGCATCTGTTCTCCGAACAGGGCAAAGACCAGCAAAATGATTGCGGCGACGAGAATGGCGCGAATGGCCATGATCCGGCGCTCGCGCTCCGGCGCGCTGCTGGTCAGGCTGGCGTAAATAGGCGCGCAGCCGGGCGGATCAATCACCACGAAAAAGGTGATGAAGGCAGAGATGAACAGCTCGATCATGAGATTGGCGCCGCGACCGTATATTCATGCACCCGCTTGAAACTGCCATCGGCTTGAGCGAGATCGACAAAGACTATGCGCGAACCATCGGCGGTAAAAGCAGCGCTCCACAACAGGCTGCCGTCAACCGAAGCCCCGGATTTGCCACTCGTCGTCAAGCCGGCAGGCGCGTTAGCGGTACGATGATCAGCCTTGCACGAAGCCACTTCGGTCTCGACATAATCGGGTTCGGCAAGCGGCGTGGCCAGCGGCACACCATCATCAAATATCCACTTCCACGAGACGTCCTTGCTCGGCTTGCGTTTGCCGAAATCATCCTGATGCCAGATGGTGGTGAAATGGCCGGTGGTACCATTTGCGCTTTGCCAGGCGCCGGTCGACACACCGATACTGCCGTCGCAGGACATGAAGATTTTATGCGGCTGCCAGTCGACAGCCTGCGCCGGATCGGCTTTGCCTTTCAGCCATTGCTGCGCGTTGACCAGTTCGGGCGTGAACATGATCGCCGCATCGTCTGCGGTTTCGCGAAATGCGGACCATTGACCCTTTTCCTGCGCCAGACGGGCGAAGGACAATTCGGCTTTGACGATGGCACTGGGGTTGGCGACCGGCTTTCCGATCACGCGATTATAGCGCTCGCGGTCGTTAAGCCCGCCGCCGCTGGCACAGCTCGAAAGCATCAGTGCAATTCCGACTACGGCAAATAGGCGCATTACAAGCCCTCCGGTTTCTCCAGTCCGGCGCGCGCGGATGCAGCGACCAGAGTATTGCGCAATAGCACCGCAATGGTCATCGGGCCAACCCCTCCCGGAACCGGCGTAATCGCACGAACATGATCGAGCGCTTCAGCGGTGGCGACATCGCCGACCAGACGGCCCTTGCTCTCGCCTGGAGCGGCTTCCAGCCGGTTGATACCGACATCGATCACGACAGCGCCGTCTTTCAGCCAGTCACCCTTGACCATCTCGGCGCGGCCAACGGCTGCTACGACAATATCGGCGCGGCGGACGACGTCGGGAAGGTCCCGGGTCCGGCTGTGCGCCATGGTAACGGTACAATTTTCAGCGAGCAGCAGTTGTGCCATCGGCTTACCAACCAGGATCGAGCGGCCGACCACGACGGCATCGAGACCGGTCAGGTCACCCAATGTATCTTTCAGCAGCATCAGGCTGCCGAGCGGTGTGCACGGGGTGAGTGCTTCCTCGCCATTGGCCAGCCGGCCGGCGTTGATCACGTGGAGACCGTCGACATCCTTGTCCGGATCGATCGCCATGACTACGGCTTTTTCATCGAGACCTGCTGGCAGAGGCAGCTGAACCAATATTCCGTCCACCGTCTCGTCGGCATTCAGTTGCTCGATCAAAGCGAGCAGATCGTCCTGCGCGGCATCTGCGGGCAACCGGTGCTCGAAGCTTTCCATGCCCGCAGCAATCGTCGCCTTGTGCTTGGACGCGACATAGACCTGACTGGCAGGATCTTCGCCGACCAGAACCACGGCCAGACCCGGCGCGCGACCAGCCTGCTTTACAAAAGCGGGAACCGCGTCCTTGATCCGTTCGCGAAGACCGGCGGCAAAAGCCTTGCCGTCAATGATATGGGCCGTGGTCAACTGAGCAGCGCTTGCGCCAGAGGTGGCAAAATTGCGTCCTGGAGGATGATGATAGCGATGATCACAACCATCGGGGTCAGGTCAATCGCGCCGAAATCCGGCATGATCTTGCGGATCGGGCGATAGATCGGCGCGGTGAGCGCGTCCAGTGTCGTCCAGATCGCGTTGACGATTTCATTTTGCAGGTTGATGACGTTGAACGCGAGCAGCCAGCTCATGATCGCCTGCACAATGATGACGGTTATCGCCACGTTGAGCAGGATTGCGATGATTTGAAGAATTGCGAATGCCATGGACGGACCCTTTATCGATAATCTGGCATAGCGGCTAGAGGTTTGTCGCCGGTAACGCCAGTAATTTACTGTATCAACAATATAACACAGCCGTGCGATTATTCAACCGAATGAATATCGTCCTTGACCAGCGTACCAGCGCCCTTGCTGGTGAAAATTTCGAGCAGCATCGCATGCGGAATGCGGCCATCGAGCACGACTGCGGCATCGACGCCTTCCTGCACTGCCTTCACGCAGGTTTCCAGCTTCGGGATCATCCCGCCGGAAATCGTGCCTTCGTCGACCAGCGCCTGGATTTTCTTCGGGTCAAGGTCGGTCAGCAACTCGCCCTGTTTGTCGAGGACGCCGGGAACATCGGTCAGCAGGAACAGGCGCGCGGCGCGCAGGGCCGAAGCCACTGCACCGGCCATCGTATCGGCGTTGATATTATAGGTCGCTCCGTCTTCGCCGACACCGATGGGCGCGATCACCGGGATCATGCCGGCGGTTGAAATCATGTCGACCACACTGCGATCCACTTTCTTCGGTTCGCCAACATAGCCGAGGTCGATGATCCGTTCGATATTGCTGTCCGGATCGCGTTCGGTGCGCCGCAATTTCGTTGCTTTGACAAAGCCGCCATCCTTGCCGGAAATGCCGATAGCGCTGCCGCCGGCCTGCTCGATCCAGCTGACCAGTTCCTTGTTGATCGCGCCGGACAGGACCATTTCGGCAATTTCCGCGGTTTCCTTTGTGGTGACCCGCAAACCGTCGACAAATTTGCTCTCTACGCCGATCCGTTCGAGCATCGCGCCGATTTGCGGTCCGCCGCCGTGCACGACGACCGGGTTGATCCCGACCGCCTTCAGCAGGACGATATCCTCGGCAAAGTTGCGCGCCAGCCGGGCGTCGCCCATCGCGTGGCCGCCATATTTGACGACAAAGGTCTTGCCGGCATAGCGCTGCATATAGGGCAGCGCGTCGGTGAGCGTTTCTGCTTTGGCAAGCATGGCTGGATCTGGTGCGTGATCGTTCATGAGGGTCTTTCTGTCTAGCCGCGCGGCAAAAGCAAGTATTTAATCAGCTTTTGGAGAGCGCTTTTACCTTTGCCAGCGTGCCGGTCACATGGCCCTGCGGTTTTGTTGCGCTGTGGACGAAGACGATTTTGCCTTCCCGGTCGATAACATAGCTGGTCCGGTTGGTCATCGCGAGCCCCGGTGACATGCGGACCTGATAGGCTTCGATAATCTTGTCATCGGCGCGGGCAACCGCGAATTTGTCGCGGCATTCGGAGACCGAGAATTTCTTCAGCCCCTCGATATCGTCGCCCGACATGCCGATGACGGTGGCACCGGCGGCGTTGAATTCTGCGGTGGCGTCGGCGAACATATTGGCCTCGATCGTGCAGCCTTCGGTGAAGACCTTGGGAAAGAAATAGAGCACGACCGGGCCGTCCTTGAGCTTGTCGGCCAGCGAGAATTGAAACTCTTGGCCGGCGAGCGCACCGACAGTGACGAAAGCGGGCGCGGTTGCACCGACCGCAAGCGGCTCGCTATTGTTGCTGCGGGCATAATAGACAAAGGCGCCGCCACCGGCGATGGCCACGGCCAGCAATATCACGATCCATTTTTTCATGTCGTCATTCCTGTTCAAGCTGTGCTTTCAGCGCATAGAGCTGGTCCAGCGCTTCCCGCGGGGACAGCGCGTCGACATCAATCGCTCCCAGCGCCACGCGCAGATCATCCGATTTTTCTTCAACATCTGCAAGGCTGGCGGCAAATAGCGGCAGATCGCCGAGACCGGCGGCCAGCCCCCCGGTTTCCGCCTTGCCGGCCTCTAGCTTGTCGAGCACCGATTTGGCGCGATTGAGCACCGGTTTGGGGATTCCTGCCAGTTTCGCCACCGCCAGACCATAGCTGCGGTCCGCCGGACCTTTGGCCAGTTCGTGGAGCAGCACCAGATCGCCCTTCCACTCGCGGGCGCGAACATGATGGAGCGACAGCGCGTCGAGCCGGTCGGCCAGTCGCGTGAGCTCGTGATAATGGGTTGCAAACAGGCAGCGGCACCGGTTGGTTTCGTGCACCGCCTCGACCACCGCCCATGCGAGCGCAAGCCCGTCATAGGTCGAGGTTCCCCTGCCCACTTCGTCAAGGATGACAAAGCTTTGCTCGGTCGCTTGCGACAGGATCGCGGCGGTCTCGACCATCTCGACCATGAATGTCGAACGGCCCTGCGCCAGATTGTCGGACGCGCCGACGCGGCTGAACAGGCGGTCTACAAGGCTGAGCTTAGCCGATGAAGCCGGCACGAACCCGCCTGCCTGGGCAAGGATAACGATTAGCGCGTTTTGCCGCAGGAAAGTCGACTTACCGCCCATATTGGGACCGGAGACCAGCCACAGACGTTCGTCCTGCGCCAGGCAACAGTCATTGGCGACAAAGGGATCGCCCTTGGCCGACAGGGCGGCTTCGACCACCGGATGACGACCGGCCTGGATATCCAGAATATTGCCGTCTACAAATTCGGGGCGGCACCATTGGCCCTCGGCGGCGCGTTCGGCCAGCGCCGCAGAGACGTCGATCCGGGCGAGCGCGTCCGCGCTTTCTCCAATCTCGTGCTTGCGTGCCAGAACCTTTTCGACCAGCTCCTCGAAATGCGCGGCTTCGGCAGCCAGAGCATGCGCACCTGCCTGTGATACCCGGGCAGCTTCTTCATGCAGATCGGTCGAGTTGAAGCGCACGACACCGGCCAGCGTCTGGCGATGGGTGAAACCGGAATTTTCCGCCATCAGGCTGTCGCCATGCCGGGCGGGAACCTCGATAAAATAGCCGAGCACCGCATTATGCTTGATCTTGAGCGTATTGATTCCGGTTGCCTCGCGATAGCGCGCTTCCAGTATCGCGATCGATTTGCGGCCATCTGAACCGGCACTGCGCAGCTCATCAAGCGCCGGATCGAAACCCTGCGCGATATAGCCGCCATTGGTCATATCGGTTGGCGGGGCCTCGACCAGCGCCCGCTCCAGCAAGTCGACCAGTTCGCCATGGCCATCGAGCGCCGGCAGGATATTGTCGAGCAGTTCCGGCAAGCCGGCGACCATCGTCAGCCGCTCGCGCAAGATCCGCGCGCCGCTCAGGCCATCGCGAATCTGCCCGAGATCGCGCGGGCTGCCCCGCCCAACCGAGACACGGCCCAGCGCCCGGCCAATGTCGGGCAACGCCTTGAGCTCGGTCCGCACATCATCGCGCACCGCCGAACCGTCATGGAACCATTGCACCAGCCCGAGACGCTGGTTGATCTGTTTTTCATTGAACAAGGGGGCGGACAGATCACGCGCCAGCAAACGCGCGCCAGCGGGGGTGACCGTGCGGTCAATGGCGTGGAGCAGGCTGCCGTCTCGGGCGCCGGCCAAGGTCCGGTCAATCTCGAGGCTGGCCCGCGTCGGACCATCAATCGAGAGAAATTCGCGTGTTTCGCGTCTTCTGGGTGGATGCAAATAGGGCATATTGCCCTGGGACACATGCTGGACATACGCAACCAGACCGCCCGCCGTCGCCAGTTCGGCGCGCGAAAATTCGCCCATGCCGTCGAGCATCGCCACCCCGAAATGATCCTGCAGGCGCTGTTCCGCTCCGACGTTGTCGAAATGATCCTTGTTCCAGCCGGTTGCCTTTGCGACTCTTGGCAGCAACGCGGGCGGACAGATGATTTCCGACGGCGCCAGCCGCGCCAGTTCGGCGTCCAGTGCATCGTCCGAAATCGTCGCCAGTTCAAAACTGCCGGTCGATATATCCGCTGCCGCCAGTCCGATCTCGCCCTGTACCTGAGCGAGCGCGACCAGCATATTGTCGCTGCGCGCATCGAGGAGAGTATCCTCGGTTAGCGTTCCGGCGGTGACATATCGGATGATATCGCGCGCCACCAACGCCTTGTAACCGCCGCGTGCTTTGGCTTCGGCCGGCGTTTCGATCTGCTCGGCAATCGCCACCTTGAATCCGGCCCGGATCAGTTTTGCCAGATAATTTTCTGCAGCATGGATCGGCACGCCGCACATCGGGATCGAATCCCCGGCATTTTTCCCGCGTGATGTGAGGGCGATATCGAGCGCCGCCGAAGCGAGCTTAGCATCGTCGTAAAACAGCTCGAAAAAGTCACCCATCCGATAGAAAAGCAGGCAGTCGTCCGCCTTTTCCTTGAGCGCGAAATATTGCTCCATCATCGGCGTCACCTTGGCCGATGGCGGCGAAGGGTCCTTGACCGTGTTTTCCACTTTGTCCTGAGTCCGGGTTGCCATGCACTCGCGATAGCCGAGTGCAGCGATACATAAAAGAGTAGCAAGCACATCCTGTTGAAATTTACTTGAATATTGCGGCATGGCGACAAAGCGAGTAGATCGCGTTGCGGGACGTGAAGATACAAACGGCGTATTCAAGCCAATCAACGATAGACGGAGACATAATTTGGCCGACAAGAACGATAACAATCTAGACTTTTCCGAACGGGAAGCCCTTCTTTTTCACTCCCACGGGCGTCCTGGAAAAATCGAAATTATCGCGTCGAAGCCGATGGCCACCCAGAGAGACCTGAGCCTGGCCTATTCACCAGGCGTCGCCGTCCCCGTCAGGGCGATCGCAGAGGACCCCGCGAAAGCCTATGATTATACCGCAAAGGGCAATCTGGTCGCCGTCATCTCGAACGGCACCGCCATTCTTGGCCTTGGCAATCTTGGCGCACTTGCCTCCAAACCGGTGATGGAAGGCAAAGCGGTATTGTTCAAACGCTTCGCCGATGTCGACGCCATCGATCTGGAACTCGACACCGAGGACGCGGAGACCTTCATCAACGCGGTCCAGATCATGGAGCCCAGCTTCGGCGGCATCAATCTGGAAGATATTGCCGCACCCGACTGTTTCATCATCGAGCAGACCCTGCGCGACCGGATGAATATTCCGGTTTTTCATGATGACCAGCATGGCACCGCGATTATCGCTGCTGCCGGGATCATCAACGCCTGCCTGCTGACCGATCGCAAGATCGAGGATATCAAGGTTGTGGTCAACGGCGCCGGCGCCGCTGCGATTGCCTGCGCCTCGCTGATCAAGAGCCTCGGCGTTCCGCATGACAATCTGACCATGTGTGACAGGACCGGTGTGATCTATCGCGGTCGCGACGATGTCGACCAGTGGAAATCCGCCCATGCGATCGACACCGATGCCCGTACATTGACAGACGCGCTTTCGGGTGCCGATGTTTTCCTCGGCCTGTCTGCAGCCGGCGCCCTGAAACCGGAAATGGTCAAAGACATGGCCCCGCAGCCGATCATCTTTGCGATGGCCAATCCCGATCCGGAAATCACGCCGCCCGATGCGAAAGCGGCCCGCCCCGACGCGATTGTCGCCACCGGACGCTCCGATTATCCCAACCAGGTCAATAATGTCCTCGGTTTTCCTTTCATCTTCCGCGGTGCCCTCGATGTCCGGGCAACCCGTATCAACGAGGAAATGAAAGTGGCCGCGGCTCACGCGATTGCCGAACTGGCTCGCGAACAAGTTCCAGAAGAAGTTGCCGTTGCCTATGGCGGACTGGCACCCAGCTTCGGCGTCGATTATATTATTCCCGCCCCCTTCGATCCGCGCCTGATGGACGTGGTTTCGGCGGCAGTGGCCAAAGCCGCCATGGATAGCGGTGTTGCCCAGAAACCGATCGAGGATCTCGACGCCTATCGGCAGAGTCTGAAGGCGCGTCTCAACCCGACGACATCGGTCCTCACACAAGCCTATCAGGCCTGCCGCGTAGCGCCGAAACGGATTATTTTCGCCGAAGCCGAAGAAGATGTTGTGCTGCGCGCCGCGATCCAGTTCCAGGACGGCGGCTACGGCACGCCGGTTCTGGTCGGCAGAGACGATCGCGTACGGGCGAAGCTGAAAGAACTGGGCGTGAGCGATCCGGACCGTTTCGAGGTCCACAACAGCCGCAACAGCCCGCTGGTGCCGGACATGGTGAATATGCTGTACGAGCGTCTCCACCGTCGCGGCTACATGGAGCGCGATATCAAGCGCATGGTCAATCAGGACCGCAACATATTCGGTTCCGCCATGCTCGCCATGGACCAGGGTGACGCAATGATCACCGGGGTTACCCGTCCTTATTCGCAATCTTTCCGCGATGTCGCCAAAGTGATCGATGTCGAAAAAGGCCGCACCGCTTTTGGTATCCATGTCATGGTCGGCCAGCATCATACTGTGTTCATGGCCGACACAACGGTCAACGAACGGCCAACGGCTCATGAACTGGCGGATATCGCCGAGCAGACGGCAGCAGTAGCCCGGCAAATGGGCCACGAGCCGCGCGTTGCCTTTCTCAGCTATTCGACCTTCGGCAATCCCGAAGGACGCTGGCTGGAGAATCTTCGCGAAGCCGTGGCAATCCTCGATCAGCGGCGTGTTACTTTCGAATATGAAGGTGAAATGGCGCCGGACGTTGCCCTCAATCCCAAGCTGATGGCCAACTATCCGTTCAGCCGCTTGTCACAACCCGCCAACGTGCTGGTCATGCCTGGCCTGCAATCGGCAAATCTGTCAGCAAAATTGCTGCGCGAACTGGGCGGTGATTCGGTTATCGGACCGATGCTGGTCGGACTGGAAAAATCGGTGCAGATTGCGACCATGGCGTCAACCGCATCGGAACTGGTTACATTGGCAGTACTCGCCGCCAGCGGTATCGCCAAATAAGGGCGACCGCCGGGGCGAATATGGGATTAGGCGTTAGGGGTTTGTTGGATCGTTGCTTGGGCCGCCCGCGCCCGCTGCACCAACAGCACCGATATTGCCGAATAATTCTTCGAAAAAGGAGCGGTCACGACCCAGAGTCGGCGTCTTGTCGCCATCCGGGCTGATGCTCGCGACCAGTTCCAGACCCGTGCGGTCAACCGCGATCACATTTCCGGCGGCATCAAATTGCACGCGCATCACCTGCTGGTCGCGGGGTCGCGGGACGTTAAAACCATATTGGCGGGTATCGCGGGAGAGATAATACCAGGTATTATCATCAAACTGGCCGGTAAAGGTCGGGCGACCGAGCGATGCCTCGACCGACTGCCGGTTGTCGATGCCTGCCTGAACGGCCGACATCAGCACTTCATCGGCAATATATCCCTGATGACCGCGCACCTGGGTGCATCCCGCCATCGTCATGGCACCAGCCATTAGCCCAAGCCACAAGCTGTGTTTTTTGATATTGCCGACCATCGAACTCATTCTCCACTATAAAGCCAGCACCATATCGGTTGCCTGACTTGTCATCGCCCATTGCATCTCGGGCGATAAATATCAATATGCCCTGTATCCAGACTTAACAAACGACCCGATCGTCCATAAACTTGCGATCCAACCAGCGGAACCAGCAATGTCATTTTTCAGCAAGATATTTTCCAAAGACAAATCCAACGCCGCCATGCGCCCCTTATACGAGGCAATTGTCCGCGAAGGACGGCAGATCGCCTGGTATGAGGAAGGTCAGGTCCCGGATAGTATCGACGGCCGGTTCGACATGATCGCCGCGATATTCGCTCTGGTCATGATC
Source organism: uncultured Parasphingorhabdus sp. (assembly GCF_963975735.1). Taxonomy (GTDB): domain Bacteria; phylum Pseudomonadota; class Alphaproteobacteria; order Sphingomonadales; family Sphingomonadaceae; genus Parasphingorhabdus. The sequence goes on along the minus strand of NZ_CAXBIA010000025.1, from coordinate 199 downwards.
CGGCTGGAAAAAGACGAGGAGCGGGGTCAGGATATTGCATGGCTGACCGAAATTTTTATTTCCGACATGGACGGGCAATTGCGCCAGATCGGTATCGGAGAGATGGTGGTCGGCAAGCATGTCGGGCGAATGATGGGTGCGCTGGGCGGCCGGGTCGGTGCCTATCGCGAAGCGCTGGAAAATGGCGCGGACCTGCAAG
>NZ_CAXBIA010000024.1:0-22903 GCF_963975735.1 uncultured Parasphingorhabdus sp. | reverse complement strand
TCGCAGAAAATGTCGGCTCCGCCGTTACTTCGCGGGCTCAAGGGCTCGACCAACTGCGCACACGTTTGGCGACCGCATCCACAGCCAAGGAAGTTGCTGATCTGACCGCGCGGTTGCAACTGGAATCTGCCGCCATGCAAAATGACCAGCTGCGCTTGCAAGCGATTGCTCTGCAGCAACAAGCACAGGAACGCGCTCGCGCTGCCGAGGGCCAAGCTGCCTTGGCACAAAAGCTCGATGAAGCAAGCCGTTACTACCGGGGGCAATGACCATGCGGGCTGCACCCCTGACGATCCTGATGTTGCTCGCGGGGTGCGGCGCGTCCGAGACTTCTGGCGGAGCGGACACCAATATCCGTGCCAGAACTTGGCAATATTATGCTGCAAACCCCGCCGAGATTGCCCCGATGCAAGAAACTTGTCGGCGATGGGCAGGCTCGAATACCCCTGCGAGCGCGCAGCCTGCGGTGGTCACGACCAACTGCCGCGCAGCGACATTCGCCAAATCACAGCTCCAGCTGACCAGATAGTAACAAACCAAAAGGACTCAGTGCCGATATGGATTTCAGCGATCATGTTTTTACCACGATGTTTGAGGCGCTTAACTCTGCCTTAGGCGCGATCGTTGGTAAATATGCTGCTATCATCGGTATTGTATCGCCTGCGCTGCGGATCGGCATAGTGATCTACATTTCGTTGCTGGGTTACGCCATTATGCGCGGGGCTGTGCAATATCCCTTCCGTGAATATGCCTATCGCGGCTGCCAGCTCGCGTTTCTCTATTTTGCCGTCACATCGCTTTACGGAACACAAATAGGCATGTTTGCGCTTGGCGGCCTGCCGAGCCAATTCGCAACGGCTCTTGGCGGCGCGGATGTTGGCGGCCTTGGCGGCCTTTATGACAAGCTGGCAGGCACTGGCTTTGAAACTGCCAACACTATGCGCAAGATCGCGGCGAATTATCAGGAAACTCAAGGCACGCTTCCCGATATTGGCTATGCTGTCTTTTCAGGCTTTCTGGTGGTGATGGTGATCGTCGCCACGCTGCTTTGTGCCGCTATCGGCTTTGTCATCAGCGCGTTTGGACTGTTTGCACTGGCTTTGTTATCGGTGGTCGGCCCGCTCTTTGTCGCGGCACTTCTGTTCGAGTCCACGCGCGGCTATTTCTTTGCCTGGCTGGGTGCGTGCATCAACTATCTGATGCTGATCGTCTTCGCGCTCGTTTTGACGCTGTTTCTTACCCAGACCGGCGAAGCAATCATCGCCACTATTTCAGAAAATGACGAAATCGGCATGGCCGCAATCAAAGCTCTGGCCTTCTATGCGCTCGGCTTTTTCTTCTTCCTACAGATCCCGATGCTGGCGGCTTCACTTGGCGGCGGCGGCCCCGCCCTCGCAAATCAGTTCGCATCGGCAATCGCAGCAGCTGGTGGGTTTGTGATCGGACGCGGTGCGACCGGTACGCAGGCCACAAGCCGCGCCATCGCACAGGGCGTCTCGCGCGGGATGGCAAGAATGCGAACATCAGGCTGGGTCAGTCGCGGAACAAATTGAGGAGCAAATAATGCATAAACAAATCATCGTTGTGATTGCCGCTTTGGCGATCTCTATGCCTGCCAGCCCGGTTACCGCTGCGCCAAAGTCGCCCAAGCTGTCCAAGTGCGATGGGAAAAAGCGCAGACCGGCCAACCCTTATGGCTCGATATTGCCGACCGTCAATCCCGAGACTGGCACGTCAACGCCTGCAGGGCAGCCGTCTGGTAGTGAACCGGGCGAAGAACCGAAACGTGAAGGTGTTGAAGTATTTCCGAGCAAATCATCTACGCTCCCAAAACCAGCAACACGGCCCAGCACCAAGGCCCAAACCATAGTCCCACCTATCAGCAGCGCGCAGCCAAAGCGCGTGTATCAAAGTTGCTGAGCGATGGCTGGCGGCGTCACCGATAGAGATGATCTCAAAGCCTATTTTGCGGAAAGCGCAAGCTGGGACCGCGACCGCTTTGTTGCAGCGCGGCGTTCAAAACGGTTCGCTTGGATAGTTGCTGCGATTGCCAGCGGACTTGCGATTACCGGCGTGGCTGCTGTTGCAATGCTGACGCCGCTTAAAACCGTCGCGCCCTACGTTATCACTGTCGATAAGGCGACCGGCGCGAGTGAGATCACCGCGCAGATGTCGGGCGATAACCAGATTACATATAATGAGGCGGTCGCCAAATATTTTCTCGCCGATTACGTCCGCAACCGCGAGGGCTGGATACCGCAGGCTCGCAAGGAGTTCTTTGAGGGCGTGCTGGCGATGTCATCACGCGAAGAACAGGCGCGCTGGACGGCATTTTATAGCAAAGATAATGCCAGCTCACCGCAGAATGTCTTCACCGACCTCGATACAATATTCATCGCGGTCAAATCAGTCACGTTCGTTTCCGAAAAAGTCGCGCAAATACGCTTCACCAAATCGCTCCAGCAAGGGTCGCGCGTCACTGACACGCAGGCGATTGCAACGGTGACTTACGACACCACGGACACACCAACTACCGAGCAGCAAAGGTTCAAAAATCCGCTGGGGCTGGAAGTGCAAACCTACCGCGCCGATCTGGAGGTCACACCATGAAAAATCTGAGAAACTTCACTCTATTGGCGCTGCTGCTTAACGGTTCGCCAATATTGGCTGGTGAAACCCCGCAGCCAACGGCGCAAGACAACCGAATCCGCGAAGTTATCTTTGACGAAAATCAGGTTTTCCGTATTGTCGGCGTTTTCCGGTCTGCAACACAGATTGTATTTTCGCCGGGCGAACGCGTCGAGCATGTTGCGCTCGGAGACACGATATCCTGGGAAGTGGCTCCCGCTGAAAATTCCTTGTTCATCAAGCCGCGCGAACGAGCCGGGCCAACCAATCTGATCGTCATCACGCGTTCAAATACAGGAAACCGAACCTATACATTCGAGCTCAGCGCGCGCCGGGGCTCGATTGGCGAACGAACCACTGATACCTTCTTTAAGGTAGCCTTCCGCTATCCGCGCGAAGAGGCAGCGGCGGCGCAAGCTGCTGCTACCCAAGCGGCTTACACGCAGGCAGTAGCGCTCCAATCAGGCGCAATCCGCTCAGCGCTTGATCTTGGCGTTATCGAAGGCACCCGTAATCTCAAATACAGCGTTCAGGGATCATCGGAAATCCAGCCTTCCGAAATTACTGACAACGGACAATTTACCGCCCTGCGTTTTCCGAACCAGCGCGAATTACCCGCAATATTTGCAATCAATCCTGACGGCACGGAGAGCATTGTCCCGTTCGATGTTCGCGATGAATTTGTGGTTGTCCACGGCGTGTTTGCGCAGCTTCGCTTGCGGCGCGGTAAAAAGGTGCTGTGCATTTTCAATGACGCACCCGATTTTTATGGACGCGACCCCAAGACCGGCACGGCCTCAAGCATTGTCGAGCGAACAGATGACGGGGAGTCAAATTGATGACCGATACCACTCAGCCAGAACCGGCCTCAAACCGTCCTACGATTGATCAAACACCCGGTCCCGACGAGATTGACCGCAGCCCGGCGGGCGAACGTGGCAGCAAAATGCCGTCGATCCCCGGTACAACTATGGACCCGAAAAAGATGATCGGCTTCGCCGCCGCCGCTGGCGCTTTGATGTTTACCGTACTGGCGCTTGGAACCGGGCTGACTGGCAATTCAGAATTGCCGCCCGTAAAACCCAAACCAGCGCTCGAAGCTGCAGATTATGATCCGGCAACGGTTATTGCCCCGACGCTTGCAGAAGCTGGAACCGATCCCAACGCACCTATTCCATTGGGGGAACCCGTTGTTCCGGCTATTGGCGAGCAGCCCTTACCCCAGCAAGGCCAAGGTCCGACCCCGGTGCAACAACGGCAGCAATCGCCAGCGGAAGCACTGCGCGAAGCTGCGCGCCGGTCAACGCTTATTGCCTATGGCGGTGAGCGCGCCGGTGGAGCCAGTGCAGCGAACTATAATGCAGTTAGTAGCGGAGCCAGCACCGGAGAAGCTTCGCCCCGCCAATCCACCAATCTTGATACGCTCCGGCGCGCGTCGGTTATCGGGCAGGCGCAAGCACGTCCGCTTCCCGACCGAAATTTCCTGATTACGGCGGGAAGCTTCATTCCATGTGTCCTGCAAACCGCGATGGATTCTAGTCAGCCGGGATATGTGAGCTGTATTGTCCCGCGCAATGTCTATTCCGACAATGGCCGGGTCGTGCTTCTGGAAAAAGGCACGAAAATCTTCGGCGAATATCAAGGCGGCCTCAATCGGGGACAATACCGCCTGTTCGTCCTTTGGACACGCGCAGTGACACCGCGCGGCATTGCGATTGATGTGGGCTCGCCGGCAACCGACGCGCTTGGTCGCGGCGGTGTAGACGGTAAAGTCGAGAATTTTTTCTGGAAACGATTTGGCACCGCTCTGCTTTTCAGTCTCGTTGAAGATGCGGCCACAGTTGGAGCAGAAGCGGTCGGTAACAATGGATCGAACACAACCCGTGTTCCATCTGACGCAGCCTCCACCGTTTTGCAGCAAAATGGCGATATCAAGCCGGTCCTGCGCAAAAATCAGGGTGAGGACGTTGGAATAACCGTCGCACAGGACTTCGACTTCTCGACCGTTTACGGCCTTGCGCTTAAATAATGGCCGCGCCGGGCAAAAACACCGCTGTTCTGGACAGCGTGACCCAGCCTCTAGCTAAATACCTAATTGATGAGAGCGTCACCGAACTGGTCATCAACCTTCCCGGTGAGGTCGGCATTGAGCGGGGCGGACGCTGGACATGGGAAAACGAGCCTTCGCTAGATTTCAAAACGCTGATGGCGCTGGCAACTGCTGCAGCCGCCTATACCGCGCAGGACATCACCCGCGAAAATCCGATAGTTTCAACCATCTTTCCAAGCGGTGAGCGGGTGCAAATCATTGTCCCGCCAGTTGTCCCTGACGAAACGGTCTCAATCACCATTCGCAAGCCATCATCCGTATCAATGACACTGGACGATTTCGAGGCAGCGGGCTTGTTCAAGGACACTCGGATTGCTGAAAAAAAGGTCAGCCAGCATGAGTTAGACTTACTCACACTGCTGCGCGCAGGTCATCATGTCGAATTCTTCGATGCTGCGGTCAAAGCAAAGCTGAACATTCTCATCTCGGGTGCAACCGGCTCTGGAAAAACCACATTTTCCAAGGGATTGATTCAACTCATCCCTTCCGAAGAACGGCTCCTAACTATCGAAGACACACGCGAATTGGTCGTTCCCCAGAAGAATGTCGTGCACATGCTCTATGCGAAGGACGGGCAAGGCACCGCCAATGTCACGGCCAAGCATTTGCTGGAAAGCGCGCTCCGGATGCGACCTGACCGCATTTTGCTTCAGGAATTACGCGATGGAACAGCCTTCTTTTACCTGCGCAACGTCAATTCAGGTCACCCAGGATCGATCACCACCATCCATGCAGATTCCGCCGAACTGGCATTCGAGCAGCTGACTTTGCTAGTCAAGGAAAGCGAAGGCGGCTCTGATCTTGCGCGAGACGATATTCGGGCGCTGCTAAAAATGCTCGTGGATTGCGTCGTGCAAATCAAAAAGACAGACGGCAAATTTCGGGTAACGGAGATCTATTATGACCCAGAAGGCAGGCACGCCGCCTGACGGCGGGGCAGCGAGATTACTCATCGGAATCCTGTTCGGGCTGTTCATTGCACTCGCTATAGCCAGTATGATCGGGTGGTTGATTCTGGGCCTGCCCGTTACCGCCTATGATCCGCTCAAAATACCGCAATTCGTGTGGTATTATCGCGGCGATCCGCAAGTTGTTCGAGCGATGGCGGGCGGCTTGATTGGCGGGGGCCTGCTTCTGATTGGCCTGATTTATGCGCTTTGGGCGCGCGGTGCACCGCTTCACGGAGCGGCACGTTTTGCCCGTGAGAGCGAGATAAAACGCCAGGGCTTTCGTAGCAGTGCGGGAATCATTCTCGGCCGCAAGGGGGGTCGTTTCCTGACCTTTGGCGGGAGCGAGCATGTTATCGTCGAAGCTCCGACCCGCTCGGGTAAAGGCATCGGTATTGTCATTCCCAACCTGCTGACATGGCAAGGCTCTGTTGTCGTCCTTGATGTAAAACGCGAAAATTACGATGCGAGCGCTGGGTTCCGCGCTCATTACGGCCAAGCCGTTTATTTGTTCAACCCGACCGACCGCGAAGGCCGCACTGCTCGTTACAATCCACTGGCCTATATCGACCGTAATAACCCGGATGATGTCATCATCGAATTGCAAAAGATCGCAACAATGTTGTTTGTAGCGCCGGATCACGGCGAAGCCTTTTGGTCTAACGGCGCGCGAACCGGATTTGCAGGCGTCGGTGCATGGATTGCAGAAACCAGCGACGAGCCGCTAACAATGGGCGCGATCTATCGCCACCTGAACCAAGGCGATGCGCGGGGCTTTTTCCAAAAGGAACTGAACAATCCCAGTCTAAAGCTGTCCATCGGATGCCGCACGGCGCTGGCCGATTTTGCTGGTGGTTCCGACAATAGCTTTGCTGACGTCAAGAAAACGATCACAAACGTCCTCGGTCTTTGGCTCAACCCCTTGGTTGATGCCGCAACCGCCGCAAGCGACTTTGATCTTCGCCAGCTTCGCAAACGTCCTATCTCGATCTACCTTGGTGTATCGCCCGATGAACTGGACCGCATAGCCCCGCTCTACAATCTCTTGTTCCAGCAGCTTATTGACCTCAACGTGCGAGAACTACCGGGTGAGACCACGCCGATACCAGTGCTGGTCATCCTTGATGAATTTGCCCGGCTTGGCCGCGCTTCGGTAATTGCCAGTGCCTTTTCCTATGTTGCGGGTTACGGGATCAGGCTCCTTCCCGTCATCCAATCCCGCTCGCAATTGCGCGGCGTTTATGGCGAGCATGTCGCTGACGAAATCGTCGCCAATTGCGGCGTTGAAGTCGCCTTCACTCCCAAGGAACTGCGCGTCGCCAACGATCTATCAGAGCGCATTGGCTATGTGGGACAGGACAGCGTTACCAAGTCGCTCACCATAAACGGATTACTGGCCAACCGCTCGAAGTCTATTTCAGAACAGCGCCGCGCACTGATGCTACCGCAGGAACTGATGCAATTTTCAGCCGATAAGCTGATTTTGCTTCGCGGCGGCATCCCGCCGATTATCGGCACAAAAATTACTTATTTCAGCAGCCGCTTCTTCAAGCGCCGCGCCTTCCCGCCTCCTGAAGTGCCGCTCGTCGCCAAACGGAAGCAAATCAGCGATCCTCAAGCACCGTTCCGGGACATGACCGACGATGAATTGGCCGGACACGACACAAGGGCAATGAACCAAGAAGATATCCTGACCGAAGATTGTCCAAGCTTATACGTCGATACGAGGACGGTGGATCACAATGGAAATGTAACCGGAACAGTGGAAGAAGGAGACGAAAATGGCCGATAAACTCGAAGGTGACTCTTCGTCCGAACGAGGCAGTGCTTCGAAATCAAAAGCTCGGCGATCAAAATTAACGCCTGACCAAACCACGCCGAAAAAGCCAAAGCGTAAATCCGAAAAACCCACGATTACCGATGATCTGACTGGCAGATTCCTGCGTGTAGGCAATAAGGTATACAGAACTTCGGATGATAAAAAACCGATAGTCCGCTTGGAACCAGACCGCCTCAAGACCAGCAACATTGATGCTCTACCTGACATATTGCGGATTGCGAAAGCGAACGGGTGGACAGCAGTAAGGATCAACGGCGGTGATAAATTCAAGAAAGCAGCATTCCTTGCCGCTGCCGCGCAAGGTTTGACAGTAGAAAATTACAAACCGTCCAAAATCGTCCGTGCCGAAGCTGAGCGTCTGCAAGCACGGATTGCGGAACGCGAGAAGCGGCGTGAAGGCAAAAAGCCGGTCAGCAAAGTATCGGGTACGGCGGAAGAGACAATAACATTCAAAACCCTTTCTGATCGCTTTCTAAAACAGACGCATGAAGAAAACGCGCGCGACCCCGAACTGCGACGCGCCCAGAGCATTGTAGCCCAAAGCATTTCGATTACGCGCGCGAAATATCCCGATGATCCGGTCAAAGCATCGAAGGAAGTTGAAGCGAAACGTCAGGATGTTGCCCAGCGCATCGCCAGCGGAGATAGTATCGCAGCCATTCAAGTGCGAGCTCAACAAGCACAGCGCGTGCGCGAAATCACTCAAGATCAGGCAATGAAAAAGGACGGCAGGACGCGTTAAAATCGTCTGGGTGAAGCCTCACGCGACTGTTCTGGTTTCTTACGCTCAATACCCAGATTTCGAGCATGATGTGCAGCAAAGATTTCCGGCGTTGCATTCATATCGGGATGCTTATCAAGGAATTTACGAACATCGTCTGCTAAAGCCTGATCCTCGGATTGTCCGGTTGCTCCGAGCGCCGCAGCAGCTTGCCCATAAGCATCGCGTATCTTCTGCCAGCGCGTTTTCCCTTTGGCGATAAACGGTGGAAGATCTGATTGGCCGCGTGCAACAGCAACCGCCTGTTCGTTAGTGCGCCGGTCTGCATCTGTCATTGCCGGGCTCGCCCCGCTTGCCAATCGGGCGCGCAATTTGACGAGCGCTATACTCGACCCGGCAATTCCGCGACCCCGCGCCCGTCTTGGCGTTGCTTCGGCGGCAACACCGCGCGCTCGCAGTTCATGGGCAAATCGCTCACGAAATCGGCTAAGCTGAGCAGGACGCGGATTAAACCTGATCCGATCCAGCCCTTCGGCCTGCACAGTCAAATGAACATGCGGACGCGGCGTATCGGTGTGCAAAGCCAAGACATAATCATGATTGTCGCTTAGCTCGCTGTGGGCGAGCGCACGGACAGCTCCCAACACCTTTTCTGGGTCGGTGCCCGCTGGCATCGAGAACACCAATGAAACCGATGATACCGTTGGCCGCGACCGCCATTTTAGCGTGTCGCTCCATTCTTCTGCGCGCTCGGCAATATCGTCCTTTGAAGTCAGTATCTCTCCATCGCGGCTTTCAATATCCACGATTCCTTTGCGCCCGATATAATCGAGATGGGCTTTGACATGATTGCCGCCGCGTTGACGGCCAGTGACCTTAACCAACACTTCTGGCGAACCGCGAACAATCCGTGCCAGCTTTGCTCTGGCCGTCTTGCCAGTGGCAGCACCGTAACTTCCATAAAGCGGGATATGCACTGATCCGTTAGGATCATGAATATAACGCACCCGATATGCGGGCCGCGTCGCTTCCCATAAAGCCGATTCCAAACCCATTAGTCAGCAACCTTCCAGTAGCTCACATCGCCATGCATGGCATCACCGACGGCTGCTATCTGTTCGGAAATTTCCATCCGCATATCAGCGATCCGTCGAAGGTCGTTTTCGATTTTCTTATCGCCGTCATCCATCATTCGCAGATTGGCAGCCTTCATCGCCTGATTGAGGTTGCGGCCAATACGGAGCAATTGCATCCTGATTGGCGCGAGCTCGTTAAGCAGACCATCATCGACGCGAGATTTCAAAGCAATGTGACGGCGCACCAATGCCTTGATCCAGCCTGACCGATTGGTCGAACGCTGTATCGCACGATATTCGATCACGGCAATCTCGGCATCGGTGAAGCGTAGCGAGACACGATTATGCGCTATTCCTTCGGGGCGATCCAACAAGGGGCGGCCACTCTTCTTCTCCAACAACTGTTCAATCATTTGCCGCAAGATTGCGCTTCTACCGCCCCGCCCTACCGCGAAGTTATCAAGCGCAGAAAGCGTTTCAGCATCTAGCCTTATGCTCAGCATCGCAGGTTTCAGATCGGTATTTGTCGCCATGTAATTGCCTCGTGGAACACGGGCATTGTAATACAACACGCGCCGCTAGGCATATCCTGCAATTAAGACAAATACCCTAAATCCCCCTAAGAAAAGCGCATCCAAAGCGGCTATCTTCATCAAAGATGAAGGCCGCTTTGGATGGGCTTGGGGGTTACGTTTTTGAGTGCGCCTGTGAAGCGGGGCTTCTCATACGAGCCGAAGATCGCCGCACGACTTCGTGCTGGCGGCTGGCGGTCGCGCTCCCCCATTCGGCGATCTCGGCGACGGTGCGACCGCAGCCTGTGCAGACGCTGGCACTATCGTCCAGCGCGCAAATATCTTTGCAAGGAGATGGGGGTCGGCTGGTCATTTACCAACAAAAGCACGATAGCAGACATCTCGCAACGCCGGATTCGACATATTCCGAATGGTCTCTGCTATGTCGCTATCCGACACGAAGCGAACACTTTTACTCATAGAATCGCACGTCTGAAATTGGGTGGGGTTGCCGCCATTTGATTGATCCGATTGAAACGGCAGGTTTTGGGCCGTTTGCGGACTATCCGCTATTTGATGCTGGGTGGTAGAAAGCCGACCTTCGGCTACCGCCCCAGAAGCGGTCATTCGCAGCAGTCATATCCAATGTCTGCTTCGCACCCCAATTTCGGTCATCCAGTCTGCAGCTTTATATGCCTGGAAGCGGACACACAGTCAGGACGTTGTTAGGATTTTTGAGCGGCCTTACTCACTTGGGTTTTCGGATTTAGAATGCTGGAGTTCTCCTTCAGTGCTTCAACCACTGTGTCCGAAACTGCGCGCACCCTTGGCATGTGTCGCATGTCGACATGCACCCCCAACCAGATGTCACGGACCAGTTCCGATTTGGAGTTTCTGAGCCGGACGAGGCTGGGTTCTAAATCCGCTCTGTAGCAAGCAAGGGCTGCGACCCCTGCGCCTGCGAGCGTAGCATGCAATTGCACTTCGCGACTGTTCGATCTGAAGCCAATCGAGGCGCCTGGAAACGCTTCTCGCAGCCACTTGGCTTCTGGAAGGTGGGACTGGTCGTCCAAAACCGTGATGAGTCGCACGTCACCGTGTTCGGCGGGTTCGATCCACTCAGCGGTGGCATATAGTCCCATTGAGACGGCACCGACGCGTCTGGTCGCAACTTCATGCCCTTCGAATCGTGTCATACGAAGTGCTATGTCGGCTTCACGCTTCGACAGGCTGAGTGATCGCGTATCCGGCACCAGTTCTACCACGATGCCCGGGTGCCTTTTTTGAAGGGCAGCAAGTGCCGGAGCGACAATCCGGGCGGCCAGCGTGTCAACTGTTGTCAGCCTTACAACCCCTTCGAGAGCGACGTCCCTTCCGGTGATGGCGCGCTCCGCAGCCAGAACTTCAGCCTCGGCGCGTTCGGCATTGCCAAGCACCGCTTCTCCAGTCGGCGTAAGCGCATATCCGCTTGGGGTGCGTTGCAGCAATCGAGCCCCAATTCGGGCCTCCATAGCTGCAAGACGGCGTCCCATCGTAGGCTGGGTGACGCCCAGTGAGCGCGCCGCTGCCGAAAGCGTCCCCTGTCGCGCAATCGCAAGAAATGTCCGCAAGTCGTCCCAGTCCATGCCCTATTATACGAAAACGCATAGCTGGTAGTCAATCTTGGACAATTTAATGCGTATCCGTATCAGTCTATCTAGTGGGCAACCGATCTGGAGGACTTTATGACCGACACTTATACAATTTCACGAGCCATTGCCCTGTTGCGAGTTACCAGTGGCACGCTCCTGCTGACTCACGGACTGACCAAGCTTCTCGTATTCACCCCTGCCGGAACGGCCGGCTTCTTCGAAAGCATCGGGTTTCCCGGCATCCTCGCTTATCCCGTCATGGCGGGCGAGATTGGGCTGGGCCTTGCGCTGATCGTGGGTTTCATGACCCGCTGGGCCGCACTTGGCGCGCTGGTCATAATGATCGGAGCAATTATACCGCATCTTTCCAGCGGCTTTAGTTTCTCGAATCCGGGAGGTGGCTGGGAATATCCGGTGTTCTGGGCAGTGACCTTGCTAGCGCAGTCAATGCTCGGCGACGGTGCCTACGCGATCGGTAATCCGTTCGCAGAGAAGGCCTGAAGCCATGCTTCGCCCCCTTTTCCTTTCGCATGGGGCTCCGACGCTTCCACTCGAGGACGTAGCAGCCCGCTACTTCCTCGAGGGGTTGGCGTCCACCATGCCCCGTCCGCGCGCGATACTGGTGGTGTCGGCGCATTGGGAGACGCGCATTTCATCCGTCAATGCTGTCGAGAAGAACGAGACGATCCATGATTTTTCCGGCTTTCCCGATGCGCTCTACCGCCTCTCCTATCCTGCACCCGGTTCCACGGAATTGGCGGAACGCGTAGTCGACCTTCTGGGCGATGCCGGCCTGTCTGCAGCCACCGATAAATCCCGCGGCCTCGACCACGGGGCTTGGGTTCCCTTGATGCTGGCTTGGCCAGAGGCAAACGTTCCCGTCGTGCAGCTTTCGGTGCAAAGCCAGTTGGGGCCGGGACATCATCTCGAAGTCGGACGGGCCATTGCGCCCCTTACTCATGAAGGCGTTCTGATTATCGCCAGCGGCAGCTACACGCATGACCTCTCCAGCTGGCGCGGACAGCAAGCTATGGAAGAGCCCGAATGGGTCACCGATTTTGCGGATTGGTTCGATGCGGCTCTTGTGGAAGACCGAACCTGCGATCTTCTTGCTTACCGGCGCCTCGCTCCGAATGCCCAGCGCAATCACCCGACCGAAGAGCATCTACTACCCCTGTTCGTTGCATTAGGGGCAGCAGGACCAAAGGCGGCTGCCGCAAGGCTTCATACCAGCAACACATACGGTGTCTTACGGATGGATGCCTATGCATTCGGCCAGAATGACGATCAAATCACAAATGAAGGAGTGACATCATGAGCAAAGTTCTCGTGTTATATTATTCGACCTACGGTCACATCGAGACGATGGCCAAAGCAGTCGCGGAAGGTGCCAGAGAAGCAGGCGCGACTGTAGATGTGAAGCGAGTGCCGGAGACGGTCCCGGAAGAGATCGCTCGTGCCAATCATTTCAAACTGGACCAGGATGCATCGATCGCTTCGATCGACGAACTGGAAGGCTACGACGCAATCGTCATTGGCACCGGCACAAGGTTCGGACGGGTATCGTCGCAGATGGCGGCGTTTCTCGACCAGGCCGGTGGTCTCTGGGCGCGCGGTGCATTGAACGGGAAGGTTGGCGCAGCCTTCACTGCCAGCGCGACGCAGCACGGAGGACAAGAAACCACCTTGTTTTCTCTGATCACGAACATGCTGCATTTCGGGATGACTATCGTTGGCCTCGATTATGGGTTTGAAGGCCAATCGGGACATGACAAGGTTCGTGGTGGTGCGCCTTATGGTGCTACTACCATTGCCGGTGGGGATGGCAGCCGCCAACCCGATGAAGATGAGCTTGCCGGTGCCCGGTATCTCGGATCGCGCGTGGCCAAAACCGCCGAAAAACTGTTCGCGTGATCAATTCTCAAGGGGGGCAGGCAGCGTCGCGCCCCCTTATCAAATGTCCCCTTTGGAGAAAGAGCTTGCAGCCGCCACTCATGCGACCGAGGGCTATCACTTGATATACGGATTTGTTCGCGTTTTCCAATGGGCTACGGGAGGACACGGCATTCCCGGAGCGGGGCAAAGAATTTTCTCAAAATGACTTCGACTGTGGTGCGGAAGCAATGACGATTTAGGGAAGAGCATCAAAGTGATATTCGAAAGCAGCATAGCCGTCCTCGACTGGCTTGGCATCGTGGTTTTCACCATAAGCGGCGCTCTGGTTGCTTCACGCAATCAGATGGACGTCATCGGCTTCATCCTGCTGGGCACGGTCACCGGGATCGGCGGCGGAACCATCCGTGATCTCTTGCTGGACAGTCAACCGGTGTTCTGGATGGATCGTCCGGAGTATCTTGGGGTCTGCATAATGGTCTCTGTGTCGGTTTTCTTCATAGCCCATCTCGCTGCCTCCCGGCATCAATGGATATTGTGGTTCGATGCATTGGGGCTCGCGCTCTTCGCGACCGCAGGAGCGGAAAAAGCCAATGCGTTAGGAGAGGACCCACTAGTCTCGATCACTATGGGCGTCATTACAGCGTGCTTTGGGGGGATCATCCGGGACGTTCTCGGAAAAGAAGACTCCATAATCTTTTCTCACGAGATTTACGTGACTGCAGCGGTTCTGGCAGCCTCAACCTATATCATCCTGCATTTGCTGGGCCTTCAGCGTGAAATTGCAATCGGGTTGGCGCTGGCCTGCGGGTTTGGGTTGAGAGCGGGAGCGCTTTGGTGGGGGTGGGCGCTCCCTCGCTACAAAGCCCGGAGCCATGAGGACTGAGCGTTGTCAGCGGTCCGTCGGATGATGCATCTATTTCCGTTCGATTCCGGGTAAAGCTCAAAGGTCAAGAATATAGCTTGCCGCGCATATCCGGAACGAAGTGCTGATGGAACGTCCGGTTCTGAAGTCAAAGTTCCGAAAGAAAATGGCAGAAACCGGTCCATTTCCTGACATAAGAGGCGAAGTCGTCTTGCGTCGGCTTTTAGAGGATACGATCGCCGACGCAGTGAAGCGCGCGCGGGTCGACATGCCGTCGGGCGAAGCCGCAAAATATTGCGCTGAATGCGGCGATGAAATCCCCGAAGCGCGGCGCCGCGTTTTGCCCGCAACCCGAATATGTGTGGTCTGCCAGTCGGCTCGCGATGCGGACCGGACCAATGTGGGCATCAACCGGCACGGGAGCAAGTATAGCCAATTGCGTTAGCCGACGGCCAATGGTTCTCTCTAGTTATAACTCGTCTGGCGAATGTCGGGCAGGGCCCGGAAACTCTCTGTCTGTGCGGCTGCCCAGAAACGGGAATAGGGAGTGGCTTCCGGTGTATCAATCAGCACATTGGCTTTCAGAAACGGATATATACCGTCGATCGAGCTGGACTTGACCGCATTCAGTCGCTCATGCAGATGGTGCGGACGGATTTGCGAGGGGTTTTCCAGACCCATGGAAACGACGATGTCGCGCAAAGCCGCCGCAGTTTCCTTCTGGAACCGGTAAACGCGCTCGGCCTTGTCTTCGACGACCAGGCCGCGCTGCCGTGATGCGCTTTGGGTCGCAATGCCGGTCGGGCAATTACCTGTATGGCATTGCAACGACTGGACGCAGCCCAGAGAAAACATGAAGCCTCGCGCGGAATTCGACCAATCCGCGCCAAGCGCCGCGTTCATCGCTAGGCTCGCCCCGCTGATAACCTTGCCCGATGCTGCGAGCCGGATATCACCGCGCAATCCGGATCCAATGAGCGCGTTATTGACGAGAATAAGGCCTTCCCGGAGAGGCATGCCAACCCGGTCCGACAACTCGACCGGTGCAGCACCGGTCCCGCCTTCGCCGCCGTCAACAACGATGAAATCCAATTTGATGCCGGTTTGCAGCATCGCTTTCATCACCGCAAAAATCTCATGCGGCTGGCCGACGCATAACTTTATACCGATCGGTTTGCCGCCAGAAAGGGCGCGTAGCTGCTGGACGAAATCGAGTAATTCAAGCGGGGTTGTGAATGCTGTATGAGCGGCGGGTGAAATGCAGTCCTCGCCCACAGGAACATCACGCGTTTCCGCGATTTCTGCAGTGACCTTTGCACCGGGAAGCATTCCGCCCTGACCGGGCTTAGCACCCTGACTCAGTTTGATTTCAATCATTTTTATCTGATCGAGAACCGCCGTCTTTGCATATTTATCGGGATCGAAACTACCATCGTTGGTGCGGCATCCGAAATAGCCGCTTCCGATCTCCCAGACAATATCGCCGCCGTGTTTTGAATGATATGAGCTGAAGCCACCTTCACCGGTGTCATGATAAAAGCCACCTTTTTGCGCCCCCAGATTCAGCGTTTCTATCGCCTTTGCGCCGAGCGAACCGAAGCTCATCGCTGAAATATTCAGGATCGCCGCCGAATAGGGCTTCTTGCATTGAGGGCCACCTACATCAACCCGGAATTCCTTTACCGCGCGTTCGTTCGGCATCATCGAATGGCTGAGCCAGTCATATTCTTCGGAATAAACGTTCAATTCCGTGCCGAACGGGTGCGAAGAAATATCCCCCTTGGCGCGGGCATAAACCAGCGCACGATCATTGTGATTAAACGGCCTGCCATCGAGATCGCTTTCGACGATATAGGAGCGCAAATAGGGACGAAGACCTTCAAAAAACCATCGTGTATGGGCGATCACCGGATAGTTGCGGCGCAGCGAGTGCTTTGTCTGCACTGAATCCCAAAGTCCTACCCCGAGAAGGACAACAACGGGAGCCAAAAACCAGACAAGCCATGGGTTCACCGGAAGCAGAAGGCCTAACAGGATTGTCGCCGCAACCAATATTATTGGAACCACGAATCGTATCATTTCTCACTCCAACTATTTCGTTTGAATATTTGCCAACAAACCAACAGATCTCATAATCTGATTCAATCCGGCCGCTTCACCAATTTGCCTGTATCGATGATTTCAAACGTCATTTTGTCAATGTAGCGCACAGACGCGCCGTCCGCAGTCACAATCCTCCGGGCACCCGGATAGCGCCGGACGCCCATGTCGGTATCGACTATTTTGACATGCTGATATTCGATCACTTCGACATAGTCACCGTCTTCGGTGACGCACCGATGGCGGCCAAATTCTCTCTCCACAGCCTCAGTCCTGACCGGTTTCCGTCTGTTCGGGCGGTCTGACGCTAACGATACGCAAGATCCGTTCAACACCGCTTCGGTCGGGCCATGCAATAGTCTCGCCCGATACCATCCCGATCAAGCCTGCTCCCATAGGAGTCAGAATGGAAAGGCGGTCATACCCGATATCCGCATCTTTGGGATATACGAGCTTCAGCATCCGCCGCATGCCGCTGTTCTCGTCGATAAATTCGACCGTGCAGTTCATCGTTACGACATTGGGCGGCATATCTTCTGCGTTATGGAGCTCTGCGCGGCCAAGCTCTTCATAAAGCAGCTCTGCTACTTTTGGATTGCGGGCTTCCAGCGCCATTGCGAAAGCCTCAATCGTGTCGCTCTCGTGATCGATCATATGGATCACCGGACGCATCGCGTCCTGACTGATATTCTTATGTTCCATGCTAAAGGCTCTTTTCAAAACTGTATGGAAAGCAACACAAACAGTGATGCTTTTTATCTCGATATAGATTGTGAAAATCCCGGACCCCGTATTGTCACCTCGTTCTGGCGAGGCGAATAGCGCAGATCCGGGTCAGCTTCCTGCGGCGAGCTGTCCCGAAAGGTGGCGATATCGCCCGAGAGGAATGGTCATAGCCATAAAATTGATATGGTGGAGCAAGACGTTGATGTCAATCCACTGGACTGGTCGCTAGAGAGCGCTAATGAACCAATGCGCTGTGCAGGCCGTAAGCGACGCAGGATTTGGATTGTTCCGCTACCGTAATCGGGACGTCCATCCTGTCCTTCAACGTCTGTCCGATTAGATTGATTGCTGCGCTGCCGCCGGTCAATATAATGCCATTGGAATAAATATCATCACACAGGTCGGGGGCCGTGTCGCCCAAAAGATTAGCCGACATATCGGCGATGGCATCGATATGCTTGCCAACCAGAACCGCAAGCTCCTGAACCAGAATGGACCTGGTCTCCGGAAGGCCCGTAACCATATTCTGTCCTTTGACATGGATCGATCCGGTTGCACCAGCATCCACTATCATCTGCTCGACCAGTTCCAATTTTGTTTGTTCCGCCATATTCTGTCCGATCTGAAACTTGTGCTTGAAATGGAGATAATCGATGATCGACTGGTCCAGACTGTCTCCTCCCTTCCGAATGGCGGCGCGGCCGCAGAGCCCGCCAAGAGAAATGATAACGGCCTCGGTAAGGCCTGCACCGCATTCGATGATCATTGCACCCGTCGGAGCGTCGATATCTATCCCAGCACCTTGTGCGGCTGCGATGGTTTCATCCACCATGGTTACTGAATAAATTCCTGCATCTTTTGCAGCTGTCATCAGGGCATTGCGCTCAGCGCTCGTGGCATCAGTGGGGACGCCGATCGTGGCTATCAAGCGCCCTGGCCGGTGCTTCCCGATACTCGCGAAAATAGCATAATCCAGAAACATCCGCGTCGCGTCTATATCATTCAGGACACCGTAGCTCAGCGGGCGGACAACGCGCAGGCCATTTGTGTCGTGACCGCGCATTCTGACCGCGTTCAGTCCGGCTGCGACCATCTTTTTTCTGCCGGTATCACCAGAAAAACAGCATAAGGTCGGTTCGTCAAAAACAATCCCCTCTGCCGCCGTCATGATGCGCGTGTTTGCCGTGCCCAGGTCAATGGCGATATCGGGTTTCTGTTTTCTGGATAGGAGTTTATACATGTGCCGATTCTAGACTGCATTTGTTCAGCTGTCAGCTTTATTTGCTAACAGACCGAGCGTTCCATATAATGTGCTTGCACACCATAGGTTTCGAGCTTTTTATCCAAATCCGCCGTGCTGATAATTCTGAACTTCTGATGTTTCCAAAAACCTTCTGAGCCTCCGGCAGCTACGAGAGAGACAGATGTTAGTTGCAGAGATCGTGCAAGTTTTGCGATTTCCTCAATGATCGGTCCAGCCATACCATGTCCCCTCACGGATCCCGCCAGCGCCAGATCGTGGATATAATAAGTGTCGTAGCGAGATGGTAAGCATCCGAGAAGATTGTCCAGCGCCGGGGGATCATGCCGTTTCCACGGGTGGCTCAACAAATAGCCTGAGATAATGTCTCCCACTGCGAGTATATAGCAACCCTCCGGAAACAGCTTCTGCTTTTCCAGCAAGACGCTGTCCGATTCGAGAAAGTCTGCATGGATATCGGATGCAAGTTTGGAAACGGCTTTGAGATCGTCGGCAACCATGGGCCGCCAGTGGAACTGGTCATCTGGATGCATTGGTGTAATCTCTCGCTTTGTATGCTGCGAAGACATATTCCGGTCTCCGGCTTGACTAAAAAATTGGCGGCCCTATCTTAAAGGCATGGCTATGATTTTATCATCTCTTTGGCTTGGTAGCATGGAAAAACTGCTAACACTCTAGCCCGCCCCGATCGGAAGACAATCGTCTTCCGCAAACGGGGACCGGCGTCGCTGACGCACAGCGCAGCCCAAGACTTTCGATGGGTCGGCTGCACTCTCAATAACAAAATGTGAAAAGCAATGGCTGCAATTTTTTGCAGGGCTTTTCTCTGGCGTATTGCGCTGACAAACGCGGACTGGTGCAAGCTGGTAGCGGTTGGTCGCGCGCTAAAAGGACTAGAAAATGATACAGGATATAGCAGCTCACAGGATTCACGCTGCGCAGATTTCTTCGCGGACTCCCTCACTTGGAGAAGGCGAATATCGCGCCATTCTTGGCATATTTGCAGTTTCGCTGACCCTCTCTATTATGGCCATGATCCAGTTCGCCATCAACAAGTGAAACAATCGCCGAGGCGGGAAGCTGAAATCCGGAGAGCGATCTCCGATTTATCAAAAGCCTCCGATCCGAAGCTGGAGTTGCTAACAATGAACTACAGAAAAACACGGCCCTATCCGCCCGAACCGATTGGTTCTGCCTGATCCGGAAAATGGCATCGCCATCCGGGTCAGGCGCATATCCGCGTGAGCCCAAGGCTCTTTGATATGAACTTAATCAACAGGATTATAAAATGGCAAAAAAGAATAGAACCGGAAACCGGGAACCGAGAAAACCGAAACAACAAAAGGTGAAAACCAATTCGGATAATAGCGTTTCAGGTGCGCTGAGCAGACAAATGTCGGGTCAACCAAAACCGGCCTAATGCAATTGTTCCACAGGGCACGGGTTGCCAGCCTCCTCCCTCATTTGGCAGCCCGTGCTCGACGGATCAGCATTGTTTTTTCATCAAACTTTCACGGAGGACAATATGTCCAAGTCATTCCTACGTCGGCTGAGAAAAAAGCACGACGTAATTGATCGCAAAATTGCGAAAAAGCAAAAAACGGCGAGTCATGATCCCGCAAAAATGAGCGAGCTCAAGAAATTGAAGCTATCAATAAAGGATCAGATCGCTCGCATCGAAGCGGTGTCTGCCAAACCGGCGGGACCTGCTTTCTAAAAGGAAAAAGTCGGAGCCACGTCGAGTGGCTCCGCTGCCCTATGTAAATATTCAGAAGGAATACGGCCATGATGGCACAAATCGGATACGATTATAAGACGGCGATCCCGGCGCAAACAATATGTGTTCATGCGGCAATCGCCAACTGGGAAAACGAAGGTGGTGCGGTATTGCCGACTATAAAAGCGGCCCAAAACTGGCGGCGCACGTCAAAAGCACCGCCGAAGCGATCGGACAAAACCACACGCAAGAACCATTAGCCACGGCGCGCAAGGTTCTACTCGTCAAACAGCCAAGGAGGCATAGATGCTTATAGAAAATGGTAGTTATATTCTGGCGCTTAACGGCGCGAACATGGCGCTCTACCGCAATCTTGGTAGGGCACTTCATGTCGAACTGGAACTGGTCGAAAAAAAGCGGCGGCATGTTCCCGAGACCGCCGAACTCGGCCGTGACAGGCCTGGACGGTCATTCGAAAGAGTGGGTAGCCGTCGAAGTGGTTACGAAACGACTGACTTGCATAGCCAAGAAGAAGAGCGGTTCATCATGCAATGCGTGAGCCGGCTGGACCCCTTGGTGACTGCGGAGCACAAGCAGGTGATCATATTGGCGCCGCCGGACGCGCTTGGCATCGCGCGCAAGCATTATAGCCCGGCCCTGCGCAAGCTGATCTCGGAAGAAATCTATCGCGATTATTCAGCGCGACCGGCGAAGGACGTTGCTGCCTTTCTGTCGGATTATTGAGTTTACCATGTCAGTCACAATCAATCACATCAAGAAGCGAGGCGTTCCACCATGCCAATTATAAAGTCTCAACACCGTAAAGTTTTAACATTTTCAAATGGTTGGGTTGCAAGCAATATAATGGTAGGACCATTTTCGACGGATGATCTTTCGATTTATGATGGTCCCATTGCGCTGTTCCGAAAGGAGGCCGCTCAAGCTGGGCTCAGCGAAGAGGATCTCGAGAATACCATCGGTCCCGTCCCGGAATTCATCGCACGCGCTTACGCGGACGCTCTTTCCCGCTGGCATGCGAATAGAGGCACCTAAGATCGAAACTCGATCAGAAAAATATATCGTGCAGCCGATGAGTCAAAGTGTCCGCGAGATTCTCACCTCCGTCAAATCCCTTCTAGGTGGCACCGCTGGCTTTACGCTCGGCAATAGCCTTCTCGGCGTGATCCTTCCGCTTCGTATGGAAGCCGCAGGCTATCCTATTTTGCTGACCGGAGCGATCATGGCGGCCTATTACCTAGGTTTGGCGCTCGGCGGATTGCGCGGTAAACATGTAATATTCCGGATCGGGCATATTCGTGCCTTTGCTGCTTTTGCGGCGCTGACCGCGGCAACAATATTGGCTTATGAAGCATTTTTCCATCCGACCGCATGGATGATCCTCAGGATTGTCAACGGCTTCTGTATTGCAGGCATGACAGCCGCAATTGAAAGCTGGCTGAACACCAGAAGCAGTAATCAAACCCGCGGTCGCGTCCTCGGTTTTTACATGTTGACGTTCTATCTTGCGATTGCGGCGGGCCAGACTTTGGTCAACGTCGCCGACGTCGCTGCTCCCGATTTGTTCATGTTGGCAGCATCGTTGGTCGGGCTTTCACTGATCCCCGTCGCACTGACAAGCTTGGGAGAGCCCAATCTCAGCAACAGCCGCGTGCTTAACGTCAGAGAATTATATGCCGCTTCCAAGGTAGGCGTGGTCGGTGCCGGCGTTGCCGGTTTGCTGGTTGGTTCATTCTATGCTCTGGGGGTCGTTTTTGCACGCCAGATCGGTCTGAGCGTATCAGAAGCCGCTTTGTTCATGAGCACCGTCGTATTGGGAGGGCTGGCATTCCAAGTTCCGATGGGCGCATTGGCGGATCGGTTTGACCGGCGCGTCGTCATGTCCGGCGCGTTGCTGGCAATAGGTGTCGCATGGGGCGCACTGGCGGGCTTGCTCGCCTCGGGATTGCCGTTTGTTGCCTTGGTGATTGTAGCGCCGCTGTTCGGAGGAGCTATGAGCAGTGTTTATCCGCTCTGCGTTGCCCAGACCTTCGACCGACTGGAGAACAAATATTATATCGCGGCTTCGGGGCGGTTATTGATGGTCTATTCCATCGGGGCCACGATCGGCCCGTTGCTCGCCGCCACGCTCATGTCAATTTATGGTCCAGGCAGCTTCTTCCTGTTCGAATCTACTGTGGCGATTTTCTATGCGCTGTTTGTGCTTGTCCGAGTCGTGCGGCGTCCAGGCGTGGCTGCGGATCAGAGGGAAAAATACGTGCCGCTTCCCGACGTAACGCCCATCGCAATGGCTCTCGATCCACGCACTGGCCCAGACCGCCAAGACGGAGGCGAGCTCGTTAAAAGATAAGTTTGAGGCAGGCGAGAGATTTGCGATCGGTTTTTCGGTAGCCATTCCAAAATTGTGGTGGCGAATGTTCGTTATGCCCACCCAGGTCTCTGTAAGCGGAACGGCGAGCCTGCATATTCTGTCCGATTTATCGGCAGGTTTCAGGTAATAGAAGATGCGCGCTAAACGACCGCTATTGGGGCGTTGGCCGAAGGTCCACTTTCCACCGCCCAGCATCGAATAGCGGACAGTCCGATACCGGCCCAAAAGCGGTCATTCCCGACGGCGTATCTCAATGACCGCTTGCCACCTAGTTGTTGCCGTTCGAAGTGATTTGACGGAAAATAAAAGCAGCCGGACGGCAATCTCCCCGAAAGCGGACACCAGTCCGTAAGTGACTGGTGTCCGAGCATAGTCATATCTCTGTTTTTTCAGCCAGAGTGAGAGCATCTTCTATGTCGACACCCAAATATCGAACGTAAGCGAGAGCTGTAGGCCGCCTTGCGCGTTGTGCCATTGAAGGGTTGAA
>NZ_CAXBIA010000023.1:0-34054 GCF_963975735.1 uncultured Parasphingorhabdus sp. | reverse complement strand
CTCCGTCAGCCGTTCCGGCTGCCACCTCCCCATTGCTGCGCAACGGGGAGGAAATATTGTGGCTTGCGCCCTTCAGCCTATCCCAACATAGTCACCCGATGACTCACACCAAAAAAATCCTCCTCCTCGGCTCTGGCGAACTCGGCCGTGAATTCACCATCTCGGCCAAGCGGCTCGGCGCCTATGTCATCGCCTGCGACTCCTATGACGATGCCCCCGCCATGCAGGTGGCAGACGTCCGCGAAATTTTCTCGATGCTCGACGGCGAGAAATTGCGCGCGGCAATCGAAAAACATCAGCCCGACCTAATCGTCCCCGAGGTCGAGGCGATCCGCACCGAAATACTCGCCGATATGGAGGCCGAGGGTTTCCACGTCGTCCCGTCGGCGCGCGCCACCCAGCTGACAATGAACCGCGACGCGATCCGCGATGTCGCGGCCAAGGAACTGGGCCTGACCACCTCGCGCTACCATTATGCCGAAAGCTTTGCCGAAGTCGCCAGCGCGGCAGCGGATATCGGATATCCGCTGGTGATCAAACCGGTCATGTCTTCCTCCGGCAAGGGGCAGAGCAAGGTGGATAGCGCCGAGAAGCTCGAAGAGGCGTGGGACTATGCCGTCGCCAATATGCGTGGCGACCGGGCGCGGGTGATTGTCGAGCAATTTATCGATTTTGATTACGAGATCACTCTGCTGACCGTCCGCACCCGCGACGGCGTGCTCTTCTGCCCGCCAATCGGCCACAGGCAGGAGCGCGGCGACTATCAGGAAAGTTGGCAGCCGGCAGCAATGACGGAGGCGGCGCTAGCCACTGCGCAGGATATGGCGCGCAAGGTCGTCGAAAACCTCGGCGGCGACGGCAAGGGCTGGGGCCTGTTCGGGGTCGAGTTTTTCGTTACGAAACAGGGTGAAGTCATCTTCTCCGAACTCAGCCCGCGGCCGCACGATACCGGCATGGTCACCTCGATCGGCCAGAATCTCAGCGAGTTCGACCTCCACGCCCGCGCGATCATGGGGCTTCCCATTCCGCACATCGCCCTGACTGCACCAGCCAGCGCCAGCGCGGTAATCCTGGCGGACCGGGACAGCGAGCAGTTTGAATTTACCGGTGTCGCAGAAGCTTTGGCGCTGGGCCGCGAAGGCGCGGAAACGGACGTGCGGATATTCGGCAAGCCAGTGACGCGGCCTTACCGGCGGATGGGGGTTGCTCTGGCTACGGGGGCGGACACGGATGCGGCGAGGAAGCTGGCGAAGCGGGCTGCGGATGCAGTCGGGATTGAATATTCCTGAAACAAGTAACGACGTTGGGTGAGGGCGTACTGCGCTTCGGATGAGCACCCTCACCCAGCTACGCCTAGGCCGCAAGCTGCCAAGACTGCGCAACCCTCTTCCTCACGGGAGAGGGGTTTCCATTCTCCGATCAATCCGGCAAAGAACTTCCAAACATCAGGAGATACACACCCATGACCGCATCCCTCGTCCTCTACGGCTCGCCTCTGTCTCCCTTCCAGCGCAAGGTGGAGGCGGTGATGGCGCTCAAAGGGCTCGATTATGATTGCGAGGACGTCAACGTCATGGGCATGCCGGACTGGTACAAGGAAATCAGTCCGCTCGGTCGCATCCCGTCATTGCGCGACCGGGACATTGCCGAGGACGGTCCCGCCGGAACGATCACCGACAGCTCGGCGATTTGCGGTTATCTGGAGAAACGGCAGCCGGAACCGGCGGTCTATCCCGCCGATGCGTTTGACCATGGCCGGGCGCTGTGGCTGGAGGAATATGCCGATACCGGACTGGCGATGACCGGAGGCCTGGGACTGTTCCGTCCGATCATCTTCAATATTTTCCAGCGCAAGGCACCCGATCTTGAAACGGCGCGCACGACCTGGAATGAAAAACTGCCGCCACTGTGGGATTATCTCGAGCAATATCTCGATGGCCGCGCCCATTTTATCGGCGATAGTATCACCATTGCCGATATATCCGTCGCCGCACAGATTGCCCAGACCGAAATGCTGGCCGGTCTGCCCGACAAATCCCGCTGGCCGGTGCTGGTCGCGCATTTCGAAGCGATGAAGGCGCATGACTGCTTTCAGCGCAACAATGCGGGTTGCGACAAAATCCTAGCGAAACTGGTGCCGGAGAAATTCGACCTCAGCTAAAGTGTAGTAAGGCGGGTTTTTCAGGACTGGGTAAGCAGATAGAGCGCGTAAATCGCCGGCATGGACAGCACTGAAAAGACCGTCTGCACGGCGACCAGATTGGCGGATAAGGTGGCATCACCACCCAGTTGCCGCGCCAATATATAGCCGCTGCTGGCGGTTGGCGTTGCGGCGGCGATCATGACAATCGCAAGACTGTCCGGCGCGAGGTTGAGCAAAAGCCCCGCCGCCAGTGCCACCAGCGGCAAGCCGAGCAGGCGCACGGCTGACCAAGTCAAAGTGGTGTGCCCCGCCCGTTTGAAAGCCTCCAGATCAACCGCCGCGCCGACCACGAGCAGGCCGAGCGCCAGCGTGGCCTGACCCAATATGTCGAGCGTTTTTTCGGCAATCCCGGTGGGAGCAATGCCCAGCAGATTGAGCGCGATGCCGATCGCGCAACCGATGATCAGCGGATTGCGGATCATATCCATCACTACATGCGGTTTTTTGGTCCCATTATCTTCGGCGAAATGGGTCAATGCCAGCACCGAAATGACATTTGCCGTAGGTGTCAGGACCGCGACCGCAATCGCCATCAGCGCAAGTCCCGGTTCGCCGAACAGCGCGCTGGCGATGGACAGGCCGACGAACGTGTTCCAGCGGACGTTGGACTGGATGATCGAGCCCTTTCGCGGCCCGTCATCGGCCCGTCTAGCAAGCAATCCCATTGCTGCGAGCGCAAATTGCGAACCAACCAGCACCAGCACCATTGCCCATGGGACAATCTCAAAAGAAGCGCTGGCCAGCACATTGATGATCAGGGCCGGGAAAAATATGAAATAGACCAGTCGTTCGATCGCGCGCCAGCCGTCGGCGGGAAGGAAATTCCTGTGCGCCAGCAACCAGCCCAATGCGGTGATCAGGACCACCGGGATCAGGGCATAGACAAAATTTATCATCGATGGATCGCGCGCGAAACTAGAGTGCGGTTGTTCTTAGTGGCAACAGGTCCGGAAAGTCCGGCTCGCGCTTCTCACCCATGGCAGCGACCGCTTCCTGGATATGAGATGGCGGGAACATGCCGGCGTTCCAGACGCCGATATAGTCGAGCGTGTCGGCGGTATTATGGTCGCGGCCATAGTTGATCAGGACCTTGCAGCCGGTCACCGCCAGCGGCGATTTGGACGCGATTTCTTTCGCGGTAGCCATGACATAGGCGAGGCATTCTTCCTGCGTTTCGAACACATCGTTGACCAGACCGATTTCTTTCGCCTTGGCGGCATCAATGCGGCGGCCGGTATAGGCCATTTCCTTGACCCAGCCCTCGGGAATATAGCGCTGCAGGCGCGGGAAGGTGCCGACATCGGCTGTCATGCCGATATTGGTTTCCTGAATGCAGAATATCGCATCCTTGCTGCACCAGCGGATGTCGCCCGCACTGATCATGTCGATCGCGCCGCCGATGACGCCGCCGTGCAGCGCGAACAATATGGGAATGCGGGCTTCTTCCAGCGCGTTGAAAGTATGCTGGATACGTTTGACATTGGAACGGAACATCTCCGCGAGCACATGTTTGTCCGCGCCATCGATTTTGCTGTCGGGTTGCGGTGCGAAAACCGAAAGATCCATGCCGGCGGAGAAATGCTTGCCGGTCGAGCTGATCACGATGACTCGTGCGCGCGCGTTGATATCGATGTCTTCGACAATCTCCGGCAGATCATTCCAGAAAGCCCGGTTCATGCTGTTGAGTTTTTCCGGGCGGTTCATCCGGATATGCGCGACGCCATTGTCTATTTCGACATCGAAACATTCATATTTTTTCTCGACCATGATCCTCTTATCCTTATTCTTTGTCGGAAGTTGCCTTTCGCCTAGCATGATAAACTTCCGCGGCGCACGAACAATTTTCACGGGGGCAGGCGAGATGTGCGGGCGACTAAAGCCATGCTATCGACCCTGAAAAGGCTTCAAGCTTGCGGCGCGAAATCCCGCGCACTATGTATTGGTCTATGAGCATCATTCCAAACACACTCGAACTGATCGGCAATACGCCGCTTGTCCGTCTCTCGGGACCTAGCGAAGCAGCCGGTTGCGACATTTACGGCAAGTGCGAATTTGCCAATCCCGGTGCCTCGGTCAAGGACCGTGCCGCTCTCTATATCATTCAGGATGCCGAGGAACGCGGTTTGCTGAAGCCCGGCGGACGGATTGTGGAGGGGACTGCAGGCAATACCGGCATCGGTATCGCCTTGGTCGCCAATGCCAAAGGCTATAAATCGACCATCGTCATGCCGGAAACCCAGAGCCGGGAAAAAATGGATACGCTGCGCGCGCTTGGTGCGGAGTTGATCACAGTGCCGGCTGCGCCTTATTCGAGCCAGTGCCATTTCGTCCATCAATCGCGCCGGATTGCGGAAGAAACCGAAGGCGCGGTCTGGGCCAACCAGTTTGACAATGTCGCCAACCGCCGCGCCCATATCGAGACCACCGCCGAGGAAATCTGGGACCAGATGGATGGCAAGATCGACGGCTTTACCTGTGCAGTCGGCACTGGCGGCACGTTGGCTGGTGTCGGCATGGGGCTGAAGGCGAAGGATGAAAATGTCACCATCGCCCTGTCCGACCCGCATGGTGCGGCGCTTTACGAATATTATGCCCATGGCGAGCTGAAGTCCGAAGGCAGCAGCGTTGCCGAAGGCATTGGCCAGGGCCGGATCACTGGTAATCTGGAAGACGCGCCGGTTGACAGGCAATATCGCATTTCCGACGAGGAAGCGCTGGTCTGGGTCGAACGGCTGCTGATGGACGAAGGGCTCTGCCTCGGCATGTCGTCGGGCATCAATGTTGCCGGCGCAATCGCTCTCGGCAAGGAACTGGGGCCGGGCAGCCGGGTTGCGACCATATTGTGCGACACGGGCTTCCGTTATCTGTCATCGCTCTACAATGCCGCATGGCTCAGAGAAAAGGGGTTGCCGGTATTCCCGTGGCTCGACAATGATGGATAAGAAGGCGCAAACTTCCGGTCGTCAGGACACGATGCAGCGCATCCAGGTGGGTGTGATTGGTCTGGCAGCGGTGCTGTTGCTGGTCAGTATCGCCAATTTCGTGATCCAGCGGGCCAGCCACGAACAGACGGTGCTCGAGGAAATGCAGGGCGAAGGCGCAGGGAGAACTGCTCCGCTTGCCAGCAAACCGGAAGAAAAACCGGCCGAACCGCTGGCTGAACTGGGTCTCACTCCGGCTCCGGCAACCGGAGGCGGGAAAGCGGATGTGCGTTTGCCTTCTGCAAATCTTCCGGGACAGACCGTCCCCGATTTGAAGCCCGATCCGAATCTGGATGCGCCGATGGACCGGGAGCGGGAATAGTTGGCGGGCTTTTGGCAGACGCTCCCGTCCGCCATGGTGGCGCTATTGGTACTGACGCAATGCAGCGCGGCGGACTCTCCACCTGACAGCAATCAACCCAGACCGCGCATTCAGTTGATGACCAGCCTGCCGCTGGTATGGGGCGACAATGCATCGATGGAATCGATATTGTCGGGCGGTGCGCAGCCGGCACCCGTCTATCGTTACTGGCAGGACCAATATGACATGGCGGCGGTCGACAGCCTGGAAAGTCTCGAACAGGATGATCCGGATATCGTCATCCTGGCCCAGCCTCGGGCGATGGATCCAGCGGATCTGACCATTCTCGATGCCTGGGTCCGAATGGGTGGCGATGTCATCATCCTGACCGATCCGGATCTGGTCTGGCCGTCCGAACTGCCTCTTGGCGACACGCGGCGGCCTCTGGCCAGCGGTTTGCTGTCTCCGTTGCTCGGGCACTGGGGGCTGGAACTGGTCGCTGATGCTGACAGGAGCACGGAGGCCGTCGACCTTAGTTTTGGCAGCTATTCATTCGCTACCCGTGGGGCAGGCAAGCTCCAGCCCATGACGGCAGGCTCTGCTCCTAATGCGCGCTGCAAAATGGCCAGCGGTGATTTTATCGCCCGATGTTCGGTCGGGCTGGGGCAGGCTTCGATCGTCGCCGATGCTGATTTCCTGAATGCGGCATTTTGGCCGGAATCAACCCGTCGCTCGCCGCAGAATAGCGGGGCCGTCCGCTTTGTCGATTCTCTGGTGGAGGAGCATATTGACTCTATTGTCAGCAAGAAATGAGGATATTTTGGGCGTTTCCAGACACTAAGCGCGGGTCCTTCGACCAGAAAATCAAAAGGGTTAAAAATAAAATAACTATATTTCAATGTGTTAATTAGCTGTACCCATAAAATCCCGTAAAATCCCCTTTCATCCCCGACCATCCCCTGATAACCCTGTTTTGTTATCGGGGTATTCTTCCTGTCCGGGATGTTGTTTCCGGAAGGGCGCTGGAAAGCGCGCTTCTGAAGCGGGGAGACTATTGCCTCCGGTCGGGGTGAGGGACTTCCGCTGTGTCAGGTGCATATGCATATTCAGGCTCTGCAATATCGGCGATAGACGACAAGGGTCGTTTGTCGGTGCCAGCCTTTTTGCGTAAAAACCTGGTTGAAAGCAGCGATGGCCGCACCCTTTGCCTCGGCACCCATGAAAAATGGGATTGCCTCGTCGGTTTCGGGCTTAGTCGCAAAGCCGACATGCTCAGCGAAATTGACAAGCAGTGGGAAGCGGCGATTGCGCGCGGCGACAGTTTTGACAAGGATGCCGCCGGCGCGCGGAAATTTTCCTCGCTGCAGGACCTCAGCTTTGACGCCAGCGGCCGTTTCATCCTGCCGCCCCAGCTGCGCGAAATCGGCAATCTCGACGGCAACGTGCTGTTCCACGGCATCGGTACGACCTTCTGCCTGTGGAACCCGCAGACATTGCTCGACACGACCGACGACGTCCCCGTCGATCGCCGGCTGGTCGAACATCATCTGAAAGAAGCCGGCCAGAAAAGTGGAGGGAAACAGAAATGACCCCCGCTGCAGCCGCACGCCATGTCCCCGTATTGCTCGACGAAGTGATCGAAGCGCTCGCCATCACCCCTGGCGAAACGCATGTCGACGGTACATTCGGAGCCGGCGGCTATAGCGCGGCCATGCTGAAGGCAGGGGCGATCGTTCATGCCTTTGACCAGGATCCCGATGCGATCGCGGCGGGCCAGGCGATGGTTGATGGCTCCGATGGCAATCTGCACCTTCACCACGCGCTCTATTCCGAAATGGCCGATGTTCTGGTCGACGAGAATATCGACGGCATCACGCTTGATATCGGCGTTTCCTCGATGCAGCTGGATCAGGCCGAGCGCGGCTTTTCCTTCCAGAAAGACGGGCCGCTCGATATGCGGATGGCTCGCGATGGCGAGAGTGCGGCTGATTTCCTCAATGAAGCGGATGAAGAAGTGATCGCCGATGTGATCTATCGCTATGGCGAGGAACGCCGTTCGCGGCGGATCGCAAAGGCGATTGTCGAAGCACGTCCGTTGACCCGCACCTCCGAACTCGCGCAAGTGGTCAGAAAAGCACTGGGTTTTCGCGCAGGCGACAAGAAGGATCCGGCAACGCGGACCTTTCAGGCAATCCGCATCCATATCAATCGTGAATTGGGCGAACTCGAAGACGGTCTGGTCGCGGCAGAAAGATTGTTGCGGCCCGGCGGCCGTCTGGCTGTCGTGAGCTTCCACAGTCTCGAAGACCGCATTGTCAAAAATTTTCTACGCGACCGCGGCGGACAGAAGTCTGCCGGTTCCCGCCATCTACCCCAGGTTAACGAGACACGACCGGCACCCACCTTTCATAAACCAGCCAAAGCGGTGCGTCCGGCCGGAGCGGAGCAGGCCCTTAATCCCCGGGCCCGCTCCGCCACCCTCAGATCAGCGGTGCGTACCGACGCGCCCGGAGGTCAGTCCTGATGCTGGCATTCAAGCGCCTCGAAGGAATGGGATGGCTCGCGCTGGTTTTTCTGGTGGCGATCTTATTATATCCGCTTTCACTCAGCGTCGCGACGCTGCGCAGCGATCTCGCGCGGACCGATCGCAAGATAGTCGAGGTCAAGAAAGACATCCGCTATCTGGAAACAGAATTCAGCGCGCGCGCCAATCTGCGTCAGCTCGAGGAATGGAACAAGCTTGAATTCGGCTATGCATCACCGGTCGCCGCGCAATATCTGGATGGCGAGAGAGCGCTTGCAAATCTCGGTGGCAAAGACTTGCGCAAGCCGGTTCGGGTCGCGGTGCTCAGTTCGATGGACGGCATAAAGCCTGCCGGTATTATCGGTTCGGTGTTCGGCACTGCCAAGGCGCAGGATCGCAATGCCGATGGCAGCGCTATTGGTAGTCATGGACAGCTGGCGAGCGCGGCAACAACCAATGGTCACGGCAGCGGACCGGGCGCCTTGCAGAGCCGGACGGCCCGGGTCGCACATCTGGAGGACAAGTTGCTGGATGACGGTCTCGTCCGCGATCTAGGCCGAAAGGCTATAGCAGAAAAAATCGAAAGCCTGGCCGAATGACGACACTTCTGGCCAACAGCAAGAAGGTGCAGTTTTCGGGAAAGGCCAAGGAAATAGCCGTCAGCGCGCATTTCCGGCTGATGATATTGCTGCTGGTTTTTCTGGCTGCTTTCACCATCATCGTCGGGCGACTGGTCAGCCTCACGATCCTGGAAGATGCGGCTCCCTATCGCGCATCGAGCAGTGCCTTCATTCCGCCGCGCGGCGATATTGTCGACCGCAACGGCGTCGCCCTGGCGCGGACGATGCGCGGCTATGCCGTCCGCGTTGTCCCGGCCCGGCTGCTCGGTGAAAAAGAGACATTGGCGCGGCAATTGGCATTGATTTTCCCGGATACGAGTGCGGCAGATTTTCTGGAAAAGCTGAATGGCTCGCACCCCACCTATCTTCGCCGTCGGGCGCTGCCCGAGCAGGTCAAGCAGGTCCATGCCCTGGGTGAAATCGGAATCGAATTTCCCCGCGAGGACGAACGCCTCTATCCCCAGCGGGAGCTGGCCGCGCATGTGCTCGGTTATGTCGATGCCGACGGCAAAGGCGTGATGGGCATGGAGCGGGCGCTTAACGAGCGTCTTGTCGACAAGAATCTCCGTGCTGCGCCCGCAATATTGTCAATCGACAGCCGGGTGCAGGCGGCGATGGAAAGCGAACTTCAGGACGCGATGATCATGACCCAGGCGCGCGGCGCTGCGGGCATAATTCTGGACGTCCAGACCGGCGAAGTGATGGCGCTGGCATCGCTACCGCTATTCGATCCCAACAAAATCCGCAGGGCATCGATGAAATACCAGAATAACGAGGTTACCCAGAGCGTGTTCGAACTGGGCTCGACCTTCAAGCCCTTGACCATTGCAGCCGCTCTTGACGCCGGAACCGTCACTGATCTGGCTGTTCGCTACAATGCAATGGAGCCGATCAAGGTCGGCGGCTTCACCATCAAGGACGATCACAGTCAGGGGCGCTATCTGAACGTCCCTGAAACCCTGGTGCACAGTTCCAATATCGTTACCGCCCGGATTGCCGACAATCTCGGTCAGGAAGCCATGGAAAATATGTTCCGGCGGCTCGGCTTTGACGAGCGGCCCCATATCGAACTGTTTGAAAGGGGTTTTCCGCTCTGGCCACGGAACTGGGGACGGGTTACCAATATGACCGTGGCTTATGGCCATGGTATCGCCGTTACCCCGCTTCATCTCGCCAGCGCCTATGCGGCAATGGTCAATGGCGGCATCTGGCGTCCGGCCACTTTATTAAAAGTGGAGCCGGGCAAAGAGGCAAAGGGCCGGCGCGTATTCAAGGCAGCGACGAGCGCCCGGATGCGCCAGTTGCTACGGATGATTGTTTCGGACGGTACCGGCCGCAAGGCCGATGCTCCGGGTTACAGGATTGGCGGCAAAACCGGCTCGGCAGAAAAACCGTCCGAGGGCGGCTATAACAAAACGTCGCTGGTTTCGACTTTTTCTGCTGCCTTCCCGATGGATAACCCGCGCTATGTCGTCATTGCCATGCTCGACGAGCCGAAGGGCACCGCGGAAACGTCATTCCAGCGCACCGCCGGATGGACCGCAGCGCCCATCGTACGAAAACTTGTCACGCGCGTCGGACCGATGCTGGGTGTCATTCCGGATGAACATCGCGATGTCGATGTGTCCGAGTTGACGCCGCTGCTCTGGAAGCCGAAAGCGACATCCGAAGAGCAAGATGATGCAATTGAGTAGTCTGGTACCAGGATTGAACGGAGAGACCGGTGAACAGCCGGTCACCGGCTTTGCCATCGATCACCGCAAGATCGCGCCAGGCAATATATTCGGCGCTTTTCGGGGTGCAAAATTCAACGGTGAAGATTTTATCGAAGCGGCGGTTGCCGCTGGTGCCATTGCGGTGGTTGCCCGTCCCGGCGCGCAGGTCGAAGGTCTCGTGCATATTATGGATGAGGAGCCCCGGCGTTTATTTGCCCGGATGGCGGCGCGATATTTTACGCCGACACCGGCCAATGTCGCTGCTGTAACCGGAACCAACGGCAAGACGTCAACCGCAGAACTCACCCGGCAGCTGTGGCGGATGGATGGCTATAGCAGCGCGTCGATCGGGACGCTCGGCGTCACCACTGCCGATGACCAGATCAAAACCGGACTGACCACGCCCGATATTGTCACCTTCCTGTCGAACATGTCCGGTCTGGCCCGCGAAGGAGTCAGCCACGCGATTTTTGAAGCGTCAAGCCATGGTCTGTCGCAATATCGCACCGAAGGATTGCCGGTCCGGATCGGCGCGTTCACCAATTTGAGCCGCGACCATCTTGACTATCATGGTGATATGGACAGTTATTTCGAAGCGAAGATGCGTCTGTTTGACGAGGTTGTGGCGAGCGACGGGACCGCGGTGATCTGGGCCGATGACGATCCCTGGTCGGACAAGGCGATCAAGCGCGCCACCGATCGCGGGCTGGAGATTCTGACGGTCGGGAAAAAGGGTTCGACGCTGCAATTGATGTCGCAGACTCCGACCCATTTGGGCCAGGTGCTGATGGTCAAGGCGCACGGCAATACCCACCGCATTTCACTGCCTTTAATCGGAGCCTATCAGGCTGCGAATATCCTGCTCTCGGCCGCCATCGTGCTGGCAAGCGGCGGGAAGCTTGAAAATATCCTCGATCATATGCAGCGGGTGCAGCCGGTGCGCGGCCGGATGGAGCGTGCGGCCATCACCCGCGCCGGCGCGCCGGTTTATGTCGACTATGCCCATACGCCGGATGCTTTGCGCGCCGCGATCGAGGCGTTGCGGCCCCACGTCACCGGACAGTTGATCACGGTTTTCGGTGCCGGCGGCGACCGCGACAAGGGCAAGCGTCCCGAAATGGGCAAGATCGCGGTTGAATTGTCCGATCATGTCATCGTCACCGACGACAATCCCCGTAGTGAAGATCCGGCTGCCATTCGCGCCGAGATCATGGCCGGAGCAACGGGTGCCGACAATGTCGCCGACCGGCGTGCGGCCATCGCCAAGGCGGTCGAAATGGCTGGAGCGCAGGATATCGTCCTGCTTGCCGGCAAGGGCCATGAACAGGGCCAGATCGTCGGCGACCGTGTCATTCCCTTTGACGATGTCGAAGTGGCAAGAGAATGCGCCGGAGCGCAGGCGCTATGACCGCATTATGGACATCTGCCGCAATAGCGGAAGCGACAGCCGGCAAGGCGAGTACCGAATTTTCCGTCAACGGCGTTGCCTTTGACTCGCGCGAAATTGGCCCGGGCGATCTGTTCGTCGCGCTCAAGGGTGAACATAGCGACGGTCACCTTCACGTCGAACAGGCGTTTGCTGCGGGCGCTGCCGGTGCGATTGTCAGCGAGCCGGCCGACGGTCCCCATATATTGGTGCCCGATACCGTTCAGGCTCTGGATATGCTGGCCAAGGCATCTCGCCTTCGCACCGATGCCAAGATCATCGGGGTAACGGGGTCAGTCGGCAAGACCGGCACCAAAGAAGCTCTGTTTGCGGCGCTCGACCGTTGTTCTTTTGGCCACGCACACCGGTCGGTCAAAAGCTATAATAATCATGTCGGGGTTCCGCTCAGCCTGTCGCGCATGCCGGAAGACACGAGATTCGGTATTTTCGAAATGGGCATGAACCACGCGCATGAACTGTCCGCACTCACCCGTCTGGTGCGACCCGATGCCGCGATTATCACCGCTATCGCGCCGGCACATATCGGGAATTTTCGCAATGGCGAGCAAGGCATTGTCGATGCCAAGGCCGAAATATTCGAAGGGCTGATGCCCGGCGGCACCGCGATCATCCCGCACGAGAGTCCCTATTTCCAGCGGCTGAAGAAGACGGCAGAGCGCTATGCCGCCCATGTGATTTCCTTCGGATTTGAAGATGGCGCCGATGTCCGCGCGGTTGATGTTGTTGCCGCACCCCGGGGCGGCTCGCTGGTCACGGCCAGGCTGGGGGACCGGAGCCTCTGTTTCACAATCGCCGAAGCCGGTCGCCATTGGGTGTCCAATTCACTGGCCATTCTTGCTGCCGTGCGCGCTGTTGGCGGTGATCTGGCCTCGGCCGGTCTGTCGCTTGCCGAAATGAGCGGCATTGACGGACGCGGCCGCAGACATGTCATATCGCTGAAATCCGGCGGTAAAGCGCTGGTTATCGACGAGAGCTACAATGCCAATCCGGCGTCGATGAAGGCCACGTTGCAACATTTTACCGTCGAACCGTGCACTGGCCGTAAAATCCTCATTCTCGGTGCTATGGGAGAGCTCGGTGACCAGTCGGCGCAATTTCATACCGCGCTGGCTGACGACATTTTGCCCTGCGGAGCCGCTGCGATAATCTTGGTCGGCGACGATATGGCACATACTGCCGCGAAACTTGAACAGAGCCTTGATCAGGGCGTGAAAATGTCACATGCCGAGAGCGCTTCGGCGGCGTTGGCCGAGGCGGCAAAATTGATCGGCGACGGGGACGTTATTCTGATCAAGGGGTCAAATTATCTGGGGCTGTCATCGGCGGTTTCTGCGTTGGTGAACGGGGAGTATTGATGTTTTATTTACTGGCCCAATGGCTTGAATTCGAAGGCATATTCAATGTCTTTCGCTACCTGAGTTTTCGTTCGGGTGCCGCGATATCCACATCATTGTTCATCGGTCTTCTGATCGGTCCCAAATTCATCAACATGCTGCGCATGCGGCAGGGCAAGGGGCAGCCGATCCGAGAAGACGGCCCGATCACCCATCTCAAAAAGGCGGGCACGCCGACCATGGGCGGCCTGATGATCCTGATTTCGGTGGTGACTTCGCTGCTGTTGTGGATGGATCTCAGCAATATGTTCGTCTGGGCCTGTATTTTCGTGACGCTCGGCTTTGGCGCGATCGGCTTCATGGATGATTATGACAAGGTCCGCAAAGCCAGCCACAAGGGCATTCCGGGCCGGGTCCGGCTGTTGCTGGAATTCATCATCGCCGGTTTTGCCACATGGCTGATTGTCCAGCAGATCGGTACCAGCCTTTATGTACCGTTCTTCAACGATGTGCAGATCGACCTCGGCTATTTCTACATCCCCTTCGCGATGTTCGTGATTGTCGGAGCGGGCAATGCGGTCAATCTGACCGACGGGCTTGATGGCCTCGCCACCATGCCAGTCGTCATTGCCAGCGCTACTTTCCTCATTCTCGTCTATCTTTCCGGTAACGCCGTTTTCTCCGAATATCTCGGCATACCCTTTGTGCGCGGAGCGGGCGAACTGGCGATCTTCTGCGCGTGCGTGATCGGCGCCTGTCTCGCCTTCCTCTGGTTCAACGCACCCCCGGCTGCGGTGTTCATGGGTGATACCGGTAGTCTCGCACTCGGCGGTGCGCTCGGTGCGATTGCGGTGTCTATCCATCATGAAATCGTGCTGGCACTGGTTGGCGGGCTGTTCGTGCTCGAAGCTGTGTCGGTCATCGTCCAGGTGTTCTTCTTCAAGCGTACCGGCCGCCGTGTGTTTCGCATGGCGCCGATCCACCATCATTTCGAACAGCTTGGCTGGTCCGAGTCCACCATTGTGATACGCTTCTGGATCATCAGTCTGGTGCTCGCGCTTGCCGGATTGGCGACGTTGAAGCTGAGATGATCGTCTCTTCCGCCTTTGCCGGCAAACGCTATGCCATACTTGGACTGGCCCGTTCCGGCATGGCAGCGCTCGAAAGCCTGCATGCAAGCGGAGCGGAACTGCTGGCCTGGGACAATCGCGAAGAATTGCGCGAAAGCGTGGCCGACAAAGCGACGATAGCCGACCCTCTTGCATCGGACCTTACAGGCTATGACGCGATTGTCGTGTCTCCCGGCGTGCCGCTCAACGGCCAGCCGATTGCGCAAAAGGCAACTGCCGATGGCGTGCCGATCATCGGTGATATCGAGCTGTTCTCCCATGCCCGCCACGATTTGCCCCCGCACCGGGTTGTCGGCATTACCGGGACCAACGGCAAGTCGACGACCACCGCATTGATCCACCATATATTGGCCAGTGCCGGCGTGCCGAGCCTGATGGGCGGGAATATCGGCGTGCCGATCCTGTCGCAGGAACCCTTGCCCGAGGGCGGCGTCTATGTCCTTGAACTTTCCAGCTACCAGATTGACCTGACGCAAAGCCTCGATTGCGATGTCGCGCTGCTGCTCAATATCAGTCCCGACCATCTAGACCGCTATGACGGCTTTGACGGCTATGCCGCTTCAAAGGCGCGTCTGTTCGATATGCTGGGGTCGGATCATGTAGCCATTTTCGCCAGCTCTGATGAAAAGACCCAATTGGCTTTGCACGGATTGCAGGATCTCGGGCGGGTTCGGAATATTATAGACACCAGCAGTGCGGAGATTTCGGGACAAGCTGATTGGCCATCGCTGCAGGGGCCGCATAATCTGCAAAATGTCATTGCCGCGGTTGCCACGGTCGAAGCTCTGGGGATTGCCGAAGACCAATGGCGTCCGGCGCTGGAATCATTCACTGGCCTGGCCCATCGTATGGAGCGGGTTGCCGAAGCCAGCGGCGTGTTGTTCGTCAACGACAGCAAGGCAACCAATCCCGCTTCCACCGGTCCCGCGCTTGGTGCCTATCCGAAAATCCACTGGATTCTCGGTGGCCTGCCGAAGAGCGATACGCTGACCGAGTGCGAGCCTTTCTACCGGAATGTTGTGAAAGCCTACACGATCGGCGAAGCCGGCCCGATGTTCGGAAAATTGCTGGCGGATAAAATTCCGGTCGAATCCTGCGAAATGATATTGACGGCGGTGCAGCAGGCGGCCGCCAACGCCCGGCCCGGCGAAGTGGTTCTGCTGTCGCCGGCCTGCGCATCTTTCGACCAGTTCCGCGACTTTGAAGCGCGCGGCGAATGTTTCCGGACGGCAGTCAATTCGGTGATCGAGAATGATCTGATCGGCACCGCGACCAGTGAGGTGAGTCAATGAGCGCCTCAAACAGTCCGCCTGAAATTGCCGGAGCCTTCAAAAAGAAGCGCTTTCAACTGCAGTCGCGTCTCGGCCGCAGCGACCGTTCGCCGCTTGCGATCTGGTTCTGGGAACTCGACCGGGTTCTGCTCGGACTGATCCTCACTCTCGTGGCGATCGGGTTGATCGCGGTTGCCGCAGCTTCGCCGGTGACGGCGCTGAAACTGAGCAGCGATACGGTCAAGATCGATCCGCTCTATTATTTCTATCGCCAGCTTGGCTGGGTGATCGTCGGTGTTCCGCTGATGCTGGTGGTTTCGATGCTGCCGAAGGAACAGGCCCGGCGGTTCGCGATCCTCGGCGCGGTTGCTGCCATCATCTTGTTGTTCCTCGTGCCGGTGTTCGGAAAATCCGTCAACGGCGCGCAGCGCTGGATCGGCTATGGTTTTGCAACCATCCAGCCCGGCGAATTTCTCAAGCCGCTTTATGCGGTCGCACTGGCATGGCTGCTGTCGCTGCGGATCAAGGACCCCGGCTTGCCGGTGATTTCCCTGTCCGTCGTACTGACCGGGATTATCGCGGTGTTGATGCTGATGCAGCCGAATCTTGGCGAGACTATCCTTATCTGCGGTATCTGGTTCGCGGTGATGACCGTATCCGGTCTGTCGGCGCGTCTGATCGCGGCGGTCGGTATCGGCAGTGTCGGCGGGCTGGTCGG
This sequence comes from uncultured Parasphingorhabdus sp., assembly GCF_963975735.1. Lineage (GTDB taxonomy): Bacteria > Pseudomonadota > Alphaproteobacteria > Sphingomonadales > Sphingomonadaceae > Parasphingorhabdus. The sequence goes on along the minus strand of NZ_CAXBIA010000023.1, from coordinate 17,810 downwards.
AGCCTATTTTCTCTATCCCGTTGCAACCCACCGGATCAACGCCTGGCTGTTCGGCGGCGACGAATTTGACCAGGTGATGCTCGCGCACAAGGCATTGACCGGTGGCGGCCTGCTCGGCACCGGGCCGGGGCTCGGCACAGCCAAATTCAAGCTGCCCGAGGCGCATACCGACTATATTTTCTCAGTAATTGGCGAAGAATTCGGTCTGCTGGCCTGCATGGCCATCGCGCTGGTCTTTCTCGCGATCATCGTCCGGGTCTTCCTCCGTCTGCTCGACGAAGAGGATAATTTCATCATTCTCGCGGTAACCGGCCTGACTGCCCAGTTTGGCGGACAGGCGCTGATCAACATGGCGGTGAACCTTCAGCTGTTTCCGTCCAAGGGCATGACCCTGCCGCTGATCAGCTACGGCGGCTCGTCGATATTGGCTTTGTGCATCGGTATCGGACTTTTGCTCGCATTTACCCGACGGAACCCGTATCTTGACCGTTCACAATATGGCTCGGCTTGGCCCGAGCAGGGACGGATAGCGGTATGAGTTTTTCCAAACATTATGTGCTCGCGGCTGGCGGCACCGGCGGGCATATGATCCCGGCCTATGCGCTGGCGCGGGAACTGGTCCTGCGAGGCCATCGGGTGGCATTGATCACCGATGCACGCGGCGAGAAAATTCCCGGCATGGTCGACGAAGGGCAGGTCCATGTTCTTCCTGCCGGTCGTATCACCAAGAATCCGCGCAGCTGGGTCGGCGGAACCCGCGCGATTCTCAAAGGCCGCCGGATGGCGATGCAGCTTTACGAGACATTCCAGCCGTCGGCCGTCGTCGGCTTCGGCGGCTATCCCGCCTATCCCGCCTTGCTTGCTGCGAATAGCCGGGACATCCCGACGATCGTCCACGAGCAGAATGCTGTTCTCGGCCGTGTGAACCGGCTCGCGGCGCGTTCGGTCAATGCTATTGCCACCGCCTATCCCGATGTTCTGCGGATCAAGCCGAAATATCAGGACAAGGTCCATCTGGTCGGCAATCCGGTGCGCGAGGAAGTGGTCGCGCTGCGCGAAGAACCCTATCCGCCACTGTCCGAAGAAGGCATTTTCCGGGTGCTGGTGACTGGCGGAAGCCAGGGCGCCTCGATCCTTTCCGACGTTGTCCCGGATGCGATGGCCATGCTGCCGATGCATTTGCGCCGCCGTCTGCAGATCACCCAGCAATGCCGCGAGGATGATATCGAGCGGGTACGGGCCAAATATGCGGAACATGATATCCCGGCGGAGCTGGCGACCTATCTTCCCGATCTGCCGCAGCGTCTCGGCTGGGCGCATCTGGTGATTGGCCGGGCAGGGGCCTCGACGATTGCCGAGCTGACAACCGCCGGCCGTCCGGCGATCCTTATCCCGCTACCCAGCGCGATGGATGATCACCAGACTTATAACGTCAAAGAAATGGTCGCATCCGGTGGCGCCCGTTCGATCCCGCAGTCGCGCTTTACCGCCAAGGAACTGGCCAAGCAGATGCAGAAAATGGCGCTGCAACCCGGCGCGCTGGAAAATGCCGCGCGCTTTGCGGCGAAATGCGGTCGGCCGGAAGCGGTTAACGATCTCGCCGATCTGGTCGAAAGCATCGGCACATCGCCTCTGGGAAAGACCATGAAGGTGAAGAAGGAACAGCAGCAAATGATATCGTCGCGCAAGGAAGCACTGGCAAGGAATGATGCACAGTGAAGGGCGTCGGCACAGATATCGGTACGATCCATTTCGTCGGCATCGGCGGCATCGGCATGTCGGGCATCGCCGAAGTGATGCACAATATGGGCTATCAGGTGCAGGGCAGCGATATTGCCGAAGGCTATGTGATTGACGGTCTGCGCGCCAAGGGCATTGATGTCAAAATCGGCCAGAATGCAGAAAATGTCGAAGGCACGGCGGTGGTTGTGACTTCCACTGCGGTCAAGCGCGGCAATCCCGAAGTGGAGGCAGCACTGGCGGGCCGGATACCTCTGGTCCGCCGGGCGGAAATGCTCGCCGAACTGATGCGGCTCAAATCGACCATCGCGATTGCCGGGACCCATGGCAAGACCACGACGACCTCTATGGTTGCGGCGATGCTGGATGCGGGCGGTATCGATCCGACCGTGATCAACGGCGGCATCATCAACCAATATGGCTCCAACGCCCGGCTTGGTGCCGGCGAGTGGATGGTGATCGAGGCCGACGAAAGCGACGGCAGTTTCCTGCGGCTCGATGGCACGATCGCGGTCGTCACCAATATCGATGCCGAGCATCTCGACCATTACGGCAGCTTCGAAAAGATCAAGGACAGTTTCGTCGAGTTTATCGAGAATGTACCCTTTTACGGCGCGGCGATCCTGTGCGTCGACCATCCCGAAGTGCAGGCGGTGCTGACCCGCATCCGCGACCGGAGGATCATCACTTATGGTTTCTCCGCCCAGGCCGATGTGAAGGGTGTCAATGTCACCCCAATCGCCGGTGGCAACCGCTTTGACGTGGTCGTACGCGACCGCGACGGCGAGACCAGAACCATCGAGAATATCACATTGCCGATGCCGGGCCGCCACAACGTTCAGAACGCTATTGCGGCCGTCGCCGTCGGCCTCGAAATGGGCATGACCGACGATCAGATCGCCAAAGGCTTTGATGATTTTGGCGGTGTAAAACGGCGCTTTACCAAGGTCGGTGAAGTTGACGGTATCACCATCATCGATGACTATGGCCACCATCCGGTCGAGATCCAGGCCGTGCTGTCTGCTGCACGCGAAGGCGCGCAGGGCCGCGTGATCGCTGTCGTCCAGCCGCATCGCTTCACCCGTTTGCGCGACCATATGGAAGAATTCCAGGGCGCCTTCAACGACGCCGACATGGTGCTGGTGACGCCAGTCTATGTCGCTGGTGAAGACCCTATCGAGGGCATCGACAGCGATGCTCTGGTCGACGGATTGAGAGTGCGCGGCCATCGGCTTGCCGAGACCGTTGCCGACCAGAAGGCCTTGGCGACGCGGCTGGCCGAAGTGGCGCAGCCGGATGATATGATCATCTGCCTCGGGGCAGGGGACATCACCAAATGGGCAGCCGGACTTGCGGACGGCATTGCGGAGGCGCGCAAATGAACGCGGTTGCGACCATGCCTGTTACCCGCGGCAAGTTGACCGAGGGCGCTGCTCTGGCCCCGCTCGTCTGGTTCAAGAGCGGCGGCGCAGCCGAGTGGCTGTTCGAACCCAAGGATATTGACGATCTGCAACAGTTTCTCCGCGACCTTGATCCGGCGATAGCGGTCTGGCCGCTCGGGCTGGGATCCAACCTGATCATCCGCGACGGAGGCATTGACGGCGTCGTGATCAGGCTGGGCAAGGCTTTCGCTGGCATCGAAGCGGACGGGCTGACGTTGCGCTGCGGCGCAGGCGCGCCGGGCATTTCGGCAGCGAGCAAGGCCCGTGACAATGGCATCGCCCGGATGGAATTTCTGCGCGGCATTCCCGGTACTATCGGCGGCGCGGTGCGGATGAACGCCGGGGCTTATGGCCGCGAAGTCTGCGACATATTGGTGAGCGCGGATGTTATCTTGCGCAACGGCGATCTGGTGGCGATTCCCTTGGCCGATATGGGCTATACCTATCGCCATTCCGCTTTGCCGGAAGGCGCGATTGTCGTGAGCGCGACTTTTCAGGGCGAAAGCGGCGATCCCGAAATTATCGGCGCTGAAATGAAGCGTATTGCCGAAGAACGCGAAGCCTCGCAGCCGCTGCGCTCCAAGACCGGCGGTTCCACCTTCAAGAACCCCGAGGGCCACAAGGCCTGGCAGCTGGTCGATGAAGCAGGCTGCCGCGGGTTGCAAATCGGGCAGGCGCAGGTGTCGGAAAAACACTGCAACTTTTTGATAAATCTCGGCGGCGCAAGCTCTGCCGATATCGAAGCGCTCGGCGACGAAGTCCGCAAGCGTGTCAAAGCCCATTCGGGCGTAGAATTACAATGGGAAATCCAGCGCGTGGGAGATGAAGCATGACAGATAAACTCCACGTCGCCGTCCTGATGGGTGGCTGGTCTGCCGAACGCGAAGTATCGCTGAGCAGCGGCAATGGTGTGGCCGATGCGCTGGAAAAAAACGGCCATCAGGTGACCCGTGTCGATATGGACCGCAATGTAGCGCAGGTGCTGGCCGGTATCCGGCCCGATGTGGTGTTCAACGCCCTGCACGGCGTGCCGGGGGAAGACGGCAGCGTTCAGGGGATGCTCGATCTGATGCAGATTCCTTACACCCATAGCGGGCTAGCGACATCGGTCATTGCGATCGACAAGGAACTGACCAAACAGCAGCTGGTCCCCGCCGGCATCCCGATGCCCGCAGGTACCATCGTTTCCAGTGAGAGCCTCTACGAAGCCGACCCGCTTCCTCGCCCTTATGTTCTCAAACCGGTCAACGAAGGCTCTTCCGTCGGCGTTGCAATCGTGACCGACGACAGCAATTATGGCAATCCGATCGGCCGTGATGTCAGCGGCCCGTGGCAGGAATTTGACGAACTGCTCGCCGAACCCTTCATCAAAGGCCGCGAACTGACCACGGCGGTTGTCGGAGGCAAGGCATTGTGCGTGACCGAGTTGAAAACAGCGCAGGGTTTTTACGACTATGCCGCGAAATATACAGAGGGGCTGACCCAGCACGTCTGTCCCGCCGAAATCCCCGAAGATATCGAGAAATTATGCCTCGACTATGCCCTGCGCGCCCATCAGGTACTGGGCTGCAAGGGAACCTCGCGCACCGATTTCCGCTGGGACGACGAACAGGGCGCGGCCGGCCTGTTCGTGCTGGAAACCAACACCCAGCCCGGCATGACCCCGCTCAGCCTCGTCCCCGAACAGGCGAAGCAGATGGGGATCAGCTATGAGCAACTGGTCGAATTGATTGTGAGAGAAGCGTTATGACAGCAACCCGGAAACGCACCAATCGGCAGGTCAAGGGCAAGCCGCGCAAACAGGCGAAACGCAAGGTCCGTCAGGTCTCGATTTTCGACAAGATTTTGCGCGCCATGCCGGTAACCGAAGAACAGGTGCAAAAGGGCCTGACCTGGGGGCTGGTGGCAGTGTTCATTCTTGGCGCCTATAGCGTTGCCCATTATTCCGGTATCAACGAACGGATCAAGACCGAGGTCGCCGCTGCGGTCGGCAACGCCGGCTTTGAAGTGAAGCGGGTCGAGGTCAGCGGCGTCAACCGGATCGACGAGCTCAAAGTCTATGAGATCACTCTCGCACAGAAAGACCGGTCGATGCTGCTGGTCGACATCGATGCGGTGCGCGACGATCTGATGTCGAATGGCTGGATCAAGGACGCCCGGATTTCCCGACGCTTGCCCGATACTTTGGTCGTGGACATAGTCGAACGCGAACCGGTTGCGGTCTGGCAAAATCAGGGTCAGCTATCGCTGATCGACAAGACCGGCTATCCATTGGAAGAAATCAGCAAGGAAAAAATTCCTGCCCTGCCGGTAATCGTTGGCAAGAAAGCCAATCTGAAATTTACCCAGCTGGATTCGCTGCTCGACGTCGCACCGGCGCTGCGCCCGATGGTGACCGGCGCGACATGGATCGGCAACCGGCGCTGGGATCTGGAGTTTGACAGCGGCGAGACGCTGGCTCTGCCGGAAGGCGAAGAAACTGCCTCGGCCGCGTTGCTGAATTTTGCGCGGATGGACGGCGTCAACCGGTTGCTCGGGCGCGGGGTTGTGCATTTTGACCTGCGCGATGCCGAACGCGCCTATTTGCGGATGCCGCCGAAACTGGCTGCGGCTGATCCGGACAGTTGATCGGTTGAATTGCTGATCGGGTGGTGACGATATTAATCGGGGTGAAGGACTAGACAAATGGCAGCACGGGTAGAGAAAATCTTCACAGCACTGGATATCGGTTCGTCCAAGATATCCGCGATGATTGCCGGGCGGATGGACAATGGCGAACTGACGGTTCTTGGCACTGGCCAGCGCGCCAGCAAGGGCGTGAAGCGCGGCTATATCGCCGATACCGAGACCACCGAGCTGGATGTCCGCGACGCAGTCGAACAGGCAGAGCGCATCGCAGGGACCAATATCGACGATGTCTGGGTGAGCTTCTCCGCCGGTGGTCTGCAGAGCATGCTGACCTCGGTCGAAACCGAACTGGGCGGCCACCGGATCGAGCAGGAAGATATCGATCTGCTTCTCGACGCCGGGCGCGCCAGCATTGATCCCAAGGGCAAGATGGTGCTGCACGCTCAGCCGGCTCTCTATACGCTCGACGGTCTGAACGGGGTGAAGAAGCCGAAAGGCCTGCACGCCGATCGCCTTGGCGTCGATATCCACGTCATCCTTGCCGAAGGTTCGCCGGTCCGCAATATCGATATGAGCGTGCGCGGCGCGCATCTGAATGTGAAATCTATCGTCGCATCGCCGATCGCTGCCGGAACCGCCTGCCTTTCCAAGGAAGAGCGCGAACTTGGCGTGGCGCTGGTCGAACTGGGCGCGGAAGTGACCAATGTTTCGCTGTTCGCTGGCGGGATGCTGGTCGGTTTGACGACGCTGCCATATGGCGCTGCCGATATCACCGACGATATTGCCTCCTCCTTTGGTTTGCGGCGCGCGCAGGCCGAGCGGATCAAATGTTTCTATGGCTCGGCGACCACCAGTCCTCGCGACAATCATGACGTTATCAATCTTGATCTGGAGAAAAGCGCCGAACATAGCGACGAAGACGGACGGATCACCCGCGCGCAGCTGATTTCGGTCATCCGCCAGCGGCTGGATCATCTGATCGGCGAAATCGGGCGGTCGTTGAAGGAACTCGGATTTACCGGTCCGGTTGGCCGGCAGGTTGTGCTGACGGGTGGCGGGGCTGAACTCAAGGGCATCGCCGACTACGCCCAGTCCGCTCTGGGGCGCACGGTGCGCATCGGTCGACCGACCGGCCTGAGCGCTCTTCCCGAAGCGCACAGCGGCCCTGCTTTCGCCGGACTCGCGGGGCTCGCGCTCTATGCATCACAGGATCCGGTTGATCTGCGATCGATGTCGGGAAGCCATCAAAAAGTTTACAAATATGGCGGATCGGCAGTGATCGGGCGTTTGATGTCGGCGATCCGTGGAAATTTTTAGTAAAGCGACAAAATAAATTAAGTTTTCGGGTGATTCCCACGCAAAATTTGTGCAAAGCGTTAACAAAATATGACAGCACGACCAAATGTCTCGGGAGACAATGAGATGAGTATCAATATTGGCCCACCGGAAGTCGAAGAACTGAAACCGAAAATTGCGGTTATCGGAGTCGGCGGAGCCGGGGGTAACGCCATTGCCAACATGATTGCGGCACAGGTCGAGGGCGTTGATTTTATCGTCACCAACACCGACGCGCAATCGCTTAACAGTTCGACGGCCGAACGGCGTATCCAGCTTGGCCCCGATATCACACAGGGTCTGGGTGCCGGATCACGTCCCGAGGTTGGCCGTGCAGCCGCCGAAGAAACCATCGATCTGGTCGAGCAGGCGCTGGAAGGCACGCATATGTGCTTTATCGCTGCCGGCATGGGCGGCGGTACTGGTACCGGTGCTGCTCCGGTGATCGCCAAAGCCGCCCGCGACCGCGGTATATTGACCGTCGGCGTAGTGACCAAGCCATTCACCTTTGAAGGCACACGCCGGATGAAATCGGCTGAAGCCGGTATCGAGGAATTGCAGAAGAACGTCGATACATTGATCGTCATTCCGAACCAGAACCTGTTCCTGGTCGCCAATCCGAACACGACCTTCAAGGAAGCGTTCCTGCTTGCTGACGAAGTCCTGCAACAGGGCGTTCGCGGCATTACCGATCTGATGGTCATGCCGGGCCTGATCAACCTTGACTTTGCCGACGTGCGCAGCGTGATGCACGAAATGGGCAAGGCGATGATGGGTACCGGCGAAGCCGAAGGCGACGGACGTGCGCTGGAAGCAGCCGAAAAGGCCATCGCCAATCCTCTGCTCGACGGCGTGTCGATGCAGGGCGCCAAGGGCGTTATCGTTTCCATCACCGGCGGCGAAGACATGCGCCTGATGGAAGTCGACGAGGCAGCCAATCATATTCGCGAACTGGTCGACCCCGATGCGAATATCATCTGGGGCAGCGCGTTTAACCCGAATCTGGACGGACGTATCCGTGTTTCGGTTGTCGCCACCGGAATCGATAGCGAGGGTAGCAGGTCCTCATCCGCGCCGGTTGCGTCCTTCGCTATGGGCAGTTCAGCGCCCAAATCGGAAGATATTCCGCTGTCGTCCAGCTTCGCTTCGTCGATTGCCAGCGACGATGATGCAGAAGAAGCCGCTCAGGAAGCCGAAATCGCGTCCGCACCGGTGCCAGACACAGATGTCGAACCGGAAATCGAACAGGAAGTCGAGCCTGAGGCGTCACCAACTCCCGTCGCGACATATGGCGGTGATGACGAGGAAGAATATGAAGACGAGACAGCGACAACGCCGTCTTTCGCCTCGCTTACACCGGGAATGGCTGCTGCAAAGCATGTGCCGGAGGACGATGACGAGGACGAACTGGTGCTGGGCGATGATGCCATCCAGGTCTACGATGATGAAGAAACCGGTTCGGCGGTTCCACCACCGCCACCGGCACCACGGGTCGCTTCTGGCGGCGGTACGTTGTTCGAACGGATGTCCAATCTGACACGAGGCGGATCAAAGGCCGATGAAGACGATGGTGGCGAAGATGATAAATCTTCCGATCCACTGGACATTCCACGATTTTTGAACCGGCAGAATAATCAATAGGCTCGGGATCGGTTCCGGCGGATTTATATGCTGATGGGGTGGCACGAGGTAGTTTGTCTTTTTCGTGCCACCATTGGCCTTGCCAGGCTTCGGGAACGATTGATTTCGTGTGCAATCATTCCTTTATGCGTTTTGTGAAACATAAATTTAAAATATTGCTGGCGATGTCCGCGACGCTTGTCGCGACAAGCGCTCCTCTGTCGCCTGCCGTTGCGCAATATAGCAATCAGTCCGATTCCGATGATCTCCAGGACGCGTTGCGCCGGATTGCCCGCGATTCCAATGATTCCTCCGCTCTGGCAGATGCCGGACTGGCAGCACTGAAGCTCGGCGATATGCGCGCGGCGATCGGTTTTCTCGCCAAGGCGGATCAAATCTATTCTTCAAGTGGCAGAGTGAAGGTCGGTCTCGGCAGAGCCTTGCTCGCCGAGGAAAATCCGTTTGGCGCGATCCGTTATTTCAACCAGGCCGTGGACAACGGTATCGCGGCGCGCGAAATCGCGGCGGATCGCGGGCTCGCCTATGATCTTGTTGGCCGGAACCGGGATGCGCAGAAAGACTATGAGCTGGCGATGCGCTATGGCACCAGTGAAGAACTGATCGAGCGCTATGCCGTTTCGCTTGGGATCAGCGGCGATGTTGAACGGGCGGATGCGCAACTCAACCCCTTGCTCCAGAAAAGCGACCGTGATGCATGGCGCAACCGGGCGTTTATCTATGCCATGAACGGCAAGAAAAAAGACGCCGAGAATATAATCGAGCAAACCATGGAGCGGCGAATGGCGAAAGCCATCAAGCCGTTTTTTGATCGGATGCCCAAGCTGACTGCGGCGCAGAAGGCCGCAGCCGTCCATTATGGTCATTTCCCCGCCAGCGAAAATATCGGGGTCGATGTGGCCGCGGTTCAAATGGCGTCCAATATGGCCGCCAGAGGCGGTGACGGCGCAGATGCAGGACTGATCCCGGTCGGACCGGCACTGGGCGCAGATGTGGAACGTCCCCGTGTGCTCGCCATGCCCGATAAATCGCCGCGTCGTCGCCCCGGGACGACAGACCGGGTAAAAGCCGACCGGAAAGCGAGCAAGCGATCTAAGAAGAATGAATTGGTCGTATTGTCCCGCACCGATTTGCCGGCCCCGGCAGCAACCGGTTCCGGCCGCGCACCGACATTTTCAAGCGCGGCAGCGCCATCCGTGAAGAGTGAGCCGGAGCCTGCAAAGAACCCGCCGGAACCAGTGGATATAGCGGAAAGCCAGACGGCGGCTAAAACAGCTGCTCCCGGTTTTCAAACCACTCTCGGCGTCAGTCAGTCCCCGGCGCTGGTGTCGCAAACCGTCGAGCGCAAGGTCGAGATTGCCGGTCGTGCTCCGGTTTCCCGGTCACCGGTCCAGTCCTTCCCGGCGAACCCGCCCGCGGCCGAAGCGGGAACGGAAAAGCCAGAGAATTTGATCAATTTCGACCTCGCCCAAACACGGTCTGCTCCGGTCGAGATGGCTGCTGCCGAACCGGCGAGGAGGCCGCTTTCCGACATTATCAACGGCATTGATATTCCCGAGCAGGAAAAGCGAGCCGGTGTGGTTCCGGTTGATCTGGACGAAATCGAACCGGCCAAGCCACAGCCAAAAATTGTCGCCAAACCGGTTGAGAAAGCTGTGGTCAAACCGAAGGAGCCTGTGCATCCGAAACGCTACTGGGTGCAGATTGCAACGGGTTCGAATCTCGATGCGCTGAAATTTGACTATCGCCGCATGACCAAGAAGCAGCCGGAACTGTTCAAGAACCAAAAGGCCTGGACCTCGCCCTGGGGCCAGACCCGGCGGCTGGTGATCGGACCCTTCGACGATTTCAAGGCGGCCAAAGCCTTTGAAGCGGATTATCGCAAGGATGGCGGCGACGGTTTCGCCTGGGCCAGTGCCGATGGCGTCGAGGTCAACGAGCTGACCAAATGAGCCAGTTGAAAATTTATGCCAGCGATCCGGCTGACAGCCGGGGCCGGTTGCACGATGAAAAACGCGATGTCACACGCGGCCCGCGCGATGATTTCCAGCGCGACCGCGACCGGATTATCCACAGTATCTCCTTCCGCCGCTTGCGCCACAAGACCCAGGTTTTTGTCGCGCCCGATGGCGACCATTATCGCGTCCGGCTGACTCACAGTCTGGAGGTTGCGCAGATTGGCCGCACGATGGCGCGCGCACTCGGCCTGAACGAGGATCTGACCGAAGCGCTCTGTCTCGCGCATGATATCGGGCATCCACCTTTCGGCCATGCCGGGGAAGATGCGCTGCAGGAAGCCCTCGCTGAATTCGGCGGGTTCGATCATAACGCGCAGACCATCCGGACGCTGACCAGACTCGAGACTCCTTATCCGCGCTGGAACGGTCTCAACCTGACATGGGAAATGTTGGAGGGGCTCGCCAAACATAATGGTCCGGTGGCAAAACCGACATGGGCGCTGGCTGAGGTCAATGACGCGATGGACCTCGACCTGCATAGCTGGCCGTCGCTCGAGGCGCAGATTGCGGCGATTGCCGACGATATCGCCTATGACAATCATGATATCGACGACGGCATGCGGGCGGGACTGCTGACACTCGATCAATTGCTCGAACTGCCGTTCATTGCCGAACGGTGGCAGATGATTTGCGACCGCTTTTCCGACGTGCCGCGAGACCGGCTATTTCCGGAACTGATCCGTGACCAGATCGGACTGATGGCCAATGACGTATTGGAAACCACGCAGGCGCGTATAGACGATCTGGGTGTGAAGTCGCCGGATGATGTGCGTCAGGCAGGTCAGATGATCGGTGGATTTTCCAGCGCTATGGCCGAGAAGGAACGGGCGCTCAAAAAGTTCATGTACAAGAATCTCTATCATCACCCCAAGCAGACCGGCGCGGCGGAAGAGGGCAAGATGATGGTCGGTGATCTGGTGAAAGCCTATCGTGAGCGACCGGACCTGATGCCCGACGACTGGGCCTCGGCGCTGCCCAAAGCGGAGCCGGACCGGATCCGCCATATCGCCGATTTTCTCGCCGGGATGACGGATCGGTATGCACGCAACCGGCACCAGGAAATATTTGGCGAGCGGGTTTCCGCAAAGTGATATCGTCACCCCAGCGCAGGCTGGGGCCCAAGCCGATCGAACGATTCCCGCAAACTTTGTTTTGGATAGCAGCCTTCGCTGCTATGACGGCTTATCAATAGCAAGCTTTTGGGGATAATAGACATGGCCGATAAAGTCCTGATCGTCGGAGCCACCGGCCTGATCGGCAGTCTGCTGACCCACAAACTGGTTGAACGGGGGCTGGGGAACAAGCTCCACCTGCTGCTCCGCAGACCCTATCGCGAAGACGTCGGCAAAGCTAAAGTCCACGTCCAGCTGCAGGAAAACTGGCCGGCAACAATTGCCAAAATAAAGCCGAATATTGTGATATCCTGCCTTGGATCGACGATGAAAAAGGCGGGGTCGAAGGAAGAATTTGCCGCGGTCGACCGCGATCTGGTCGGCACAGTGGCAACCGCAGCCAAGGCGGCGGGCGCGAAACAGTTTATCGCAGTGTCGTCAACCATGGCGGACAGCAGCGCTTCCAGCTTCTATCTGAAAACAAAAGGCGAGGCCGAGGACCTGATGCGCGCCCAGAAATTCGACCGTCTCGATATCATCCGTCCCGGCCTGCTGCGCGGGGAACGGACCAGTGAAAGCCGCATCGGTGAAAGCCTCGCTATCGCCGCCAGCCCTATCATGGACCTTCTATTGCACGGAAAATTCCGTCGCTACCGCTCGATCCTCGCCAGCGACGTTGCCGATGCGATTGTTGCGTTGATGGCGGAGAGCGCTGCCGGGCAATTTGTGCACGAGAATGATGCGATCTGGGAGCTGGTTTGAGCGCCGCTGACAAAAATACTGCACCGCACAACAGAATCGTTGACTCCTTCCGACCGCTGTTCCACTCATAAAGCTGCTTTTTGATCGGCGCTCTCGGGCAAGGATCTTGAGACGTTGCGGGAGAGCGTTTTTCTGTCCCACAAGACCGAAAAGCCGCCGAAGGAGCAACCGCCCCGGAAACTCTCAGGCGAACGGACCGCAACCGTCTCACAAGCACTCTGGAAAGAGTCTGTCATGGCTTTAGCGATGATGGGCCACCGAAGGGGAAATCCTCCTTCGCCAAGGCTTCGGCGGACAAGGTTCGTCAAAGCCGGATAGTAGAAGCGGGCTTGTCCGCCGAAGCTTTAGCGAAGGCGGGAAAACTCTCAGGTTCCGTGACAGAGGGGGCAGTTTTGCAGGGCTTTGCTGCGAGCTGTCTTTTGTCTGGGCGGAATAGATATGAGTGAAAATAGCGAAAATCTGAAACAATTGCCTCTCGGCGACTGGCATCGCGGCCTCGGCGCGCGGATGGTGCCGTTTGCCGGCTATGAAATGCCGGTGCAATATGAAGGCGTGATGGCCGAACATATCTGGACCCGGACCGAAGCGGGCCTGTTCGATGTCTCTCATATGGGGCAGCTGCAGCTGACCGGTGAGGGCGCAGCCGATGCGCTCGAGCGGATCACGCCGGGCAATCTGTCGGCGCTGGCGCCGGGCAAGATCCGTTATACTTTGCTGCTCGCTCAGGATGGCGGGATATTGGACGACCTGATGGTCACCAACACCGGCCATAATCTCTATCTGGTGGTCAATGGCGCGACCAAATATGATGATATCGCCTATATGCGCGATCAGCTGCCGGACAGCGTCACGCTCAACCATCTCGAAGATGCGGCACTGCTGGCGCTGCAGGGACCAAAGGCTGCAGCTGCTCTGGCGAAGCTGGGTATCGATCCGTTCGAGCCGGACTGGCCAAAGCCGACTGACCTCTATTTTATGGAAGCCGGGCCGTTCCTGTGGCGCGGTATCCCGCTCGGGATCAGCCGCTCGGGCTATACCGGCGAAGACGGGTTTGAAATCAGTGTCCCGTCGGAACATGCCGAGACGCTTGCTTCGGCATTGATGGAGCTGGAAGAAGTACGGCCGATTGGTCTGGGCGCGCGCGACAGTTTGCGGCTGGAGGCGGGATTGCCGCTTTATGGCCATGACATGGGCCCTGACCTGTTGCCGGTCGAAGCGAATCTCAGCTTTGCGCTGTCCAGGCTACGGCGCGAAGAGGGTAATTTTGCCGGAGCGGAGCGCGTGCTGGCGCAATATCCGGACAAGGCCGCAAAAAAACGCGTCGGTCTTTTTGTCGACGGTCGCCAGCCTGTTCGCGAAGGTGCAACGATTGTTGATGATGCCGGTATGGCCATCGGCACGGTGACGAGTGGCGGTTTCTCGCCAACGTTACAGCGCCCCATCGCGATGGCTTATGTCCCGATGGACCTGTCCGAAACCGGAACTGCCATTACCGTCGAACAGCGCGGTAAAAAAATTGCTTGCACCGTAGCGGATATGCCTTTTGTAAAGCATCACTATCACCGCAAATCCAAGCAATAGATTGACAGGAAGAGGAAACGAGCATGAGCCGATATTATACCGATGAACATGAATGGGTCGATGTCGAAGGCGACACGGCGACCGTCGGGATTACCGACTATGCGCAGGAACAGCTGGGCGACATTGTGTTTGTCGAAGTGCCCGATGTCGGCACGGAGCTGGGCCAGGGCGACGATGCCGCAGTGGTGGAATCGGTCAAGGCGGCCTCCGACGTCTATGCGGCGGTCTCCGGCGAAGTGATCGAAGTGAACGAGATGCTGGAAGACGAGCCCGGACTGGTCAATTCATCGGCCGAAGAAGACGGCTGGTTCTTCCGCCTGACCCTGTCGGACAAGGACGAGCTTGACGATCTGATGGACGAGAAAGCCTATAAGGCGTTCGTCGACGGCTTGTAAGGAATTTTCCCCTCCTCTTTAGAGGAGGGGATCAAGGGGTGGTGGCGATGCTTCAGCATCGCTCGCGTTAGCGATACGCAGCACGAAACCACCCCAACCCCTCCTTTGAAAAGGAGGGGTTAATGTGAAGGAAAGAAAATGCGTTATCTCCCGCTGACTCCCGACGACCGGCAATCCATGCTGGCCACTATCGGCGCGCAATCGGTCGACGATCTGTTTGTCGATGTGCCGGAGGAAGCACGGCTGACCGGACCGATTGACGGACTGCCGATGCACGCGGGAGAGATGGCGGTGGAAGCGCATATGAAGGCGCTTGCGAAAAAGAACCACGCTGCTGGCGACATGCCCTTCTTCCTCGGGGCAGGGGCCTATCGCCATCATGTCCCGGCGAGCGTCGACCATATCATCCAGCGCGGCGAATTCCTTACCGCTTATACGCCCTATCAGCCGGAGATCGCGCAGGGCACGTTGCAGACGCTGTTTGAATTCCAGACCCAGGTCGCGCGGCTGTTCGGCGTGGATGTCGCCAATGCCTCGATGTATGACGGCTCGACCGCTTGCTGGGAAGCCATCACCATGGCCCGCCGGATCACCAAGCGCGGCAAGGCGATCCTGTCATCGGGCCTGCACCCGCATTATGTTTCGGTCGCTAAAACCATGGCCCGCTTCACCAAGGATGATCTGTCCTATCAGGCGCCGACCCTTGAAGCCGCGACCGATGGCCAGAGCCTGCTCGACCAGATCGATGACGAGACCAGCTGCGTGGTCGTCCAATATCCCGATATATTGGGGCGCATTGGTGATCTCTCCGCGATTGCGGAAAAGGCGCATAAACATAAAGCATTGCTGGTTGCTGTTGTGACAGAACCTGTCGCTCTTGGTGCGATCAAGTCACCGGGCGAAATGGACGCGGATATTGTTGTTGGCGAAGGCCAGTCATTGGGCGTCGGTCTGCAATTTGGCGGACCCTATGTCGGGCTGTTTGGCTGCAAGCAGAAATATGTCCGGCAAATGCCCGGCCGGCTCTGCGGAGAGACCGTCGATGCCGAAGGAAAGCGTGGGTTTGTCCTGACGCTTTCCACCCGCGAGCAGCATATCCGCCGTGAGAAAGCGACGTCCAATATCTGCACCAACAGCGGGCTGTGCGCGCTGGCTTTCTCGGCGCATATGACCTTGCTCGGTGAAAAAGGCCTGCGCGAACTGGCGATGCTCAATCATAAAATGGCGGTGCAGGCAGCAGACCGGCTGTCGAAAATTCCGGGCGTAAAACTATTGAATGACAGTTTTTTCAACGAGTTCACGCTGGTCCTTGATGCCGATTCTCGGCCGTTGGTGCGAAAGCTTGCCGACCAGAGAATATTGGCCGGTGTCTCGCTCGGCCGCCTGTATCCGGAGGTTACGCCGCTCGCGCATGGTTTGCTGGTCGCGGTCACCGAAACATCCACCGAGGGAGAGCTCGAGCAATTCGCGACCGCTCTGGAAGGAACCCTGTCATGAGCATGCTCTCCGAAGGCCGTCCGACCAGACAGGAAGACAATCTGCAGATGACGGACACTGGTTCCGTCACCACCCACACCGGCAACCGCGCGCTGATGGTCGATGAACCGCTGATCTTCGAAATCGGCTCGCCGGATCGCAGCGGTGTCGATCTGCCGGATGCACCGCAGGTCGAAAGCCGTCTCGGTGGTCTCGAACGCGAAGAACCGATCGCCATTCCCGGATTGTTCGAGGGCGAGATGGTGCGTCACTATACAAGGCTGAGTCGCCAGAATTACGCCATCGACGTCGGCCTGTTCCCGCTCGGCAGCTGCACCATGAAGCACAATCCGCGGCTCAACGAAAAAATGGCGCGGCTCAAGGGCTTTGCCGATATCCATCCGCTGCAGCCGGTGGACAGCGTGCAGGGCGCGCTTGGCGTGATCAACGAACTGGCCGTCTGGCTGATCAAGCTGACCGGCATGCACGGCGTGGCGATGACACCCAAGGCCGGCGCGCATGGCGAGCTTTGCGGCATTCTGTGTATCCGTGCTGCTCTGGAGGCACGCGGCGATGCGCGTGAAGTGATCCTTGTGCCCGAAAGTGCCCATGGCACCAATCCGGCGACCGCCGCTTTTGCCGGTTACAAGGTCGAGGATATTCCCGCCAATGCCGCTGGCCGGGTCGATCTGGAGGCGCTCAAGGCGCGTCTCGGTCCCGACGTGGCGGGCGTGATGATCACCAACCCGAACACCTGCGGCCTGTTCGAGCCGGACATGAAGGCGATTTCCGATGCGGTGCATGCGGCGGGCGGTTACGTCTATTGCGACGGCGCCAATTTCAATGCCATCGTCGGCAAGGTACGACCCGGCGATCTCGGCATCGACGCGATGCACATCAATCTGCACAAGACCTTCTCCACCCCGCATGGCGGCGGCGGACCGGGTTCCGGGCCTGTCGTATTGTCCGAAGCGCTTTCTCCTTACGGGCCGCTGCCCTTTACCGAGCGCCATGCCGATGGCCATATCACGCTGGTCGAGGAAGAGACGGTCGAGGACCGGCATCCGTACACATTCGGCCGCATGAGCGCCTTTCACGGCCAGATGGGCATGTTCACCCGCGCGCTAACCTATATCCTCAGCCACGGCGCAGACGGCCTGAAACAGGTGGCGGAAGATGCCGTGCTCAACGCGAATTATATCCTGCGCAGCCTCGAGGACGTGCTCGACGCACCGTTCGCCCACAGCGGGCCATGCATGCACGAGGCGCTGTTCTCGGACAAGGGCTTCACCAATGAGCTGACAACGCTGGATCTGGCCAAGGGCATGATCGACGAGGGCTATCACCCGATGACCATGTATTTCCCGCTGGTGGTGCACGGCGCGATGCTGGTCGAGCCGACCGAGACCGAGAGCAAGGCGGCGATCGACCAGTTTATCGGAGCATTCCGTTCGGTGGCCGAACGCGCCAAGGCCGGCGACGAAAGCCTGAAAAGCGCACCCTATTTCGCTCCCCGGCGGCGACTGGATGAAACGCAGGCGGCGCGCAAGCCGATATTGGTGTGGACGGAACCGGAGGAATTTGCTCAAGCTGCGGAGTGAGGGGGGAGTTAGTGTGTTCGTTATGCAATTTCCTCCCCGTTGCGCAGCAATGGGGAGGTGGCAGCCGGAACGGCTGACGGAG
>NZ_CAXBIA010000022.1:0-34206 GCF_963975735.1 uncultured Parasphingorhabdus sp. | reverse complement strand
CGCCCGACGATCATGGTCGTCGTCCCGCGCCTGTTCGAAGTGCTGCGCGCGCGGCTGATCAAGACGGTCGAGAAACAGGGCAAGATGCCCAATTATCTGCTCGGCAAGGCGCTCGCCATCGGCAATCGCGAAGCCGAAGGCAAAGGCCGCAAGCGCGACAAGTTGATGGACCTGTTCCTCGACAAGACCCTGCGCCCCAAGGTGCAGCAGCGCTTTGGCGGGCGGATCAAGGCAATGGTCTCCGGCGGCGCCCCGCTCAACCCGGAAATCGGCACGTTCTTCCAGTCGCTCGGCCTGACTTTGCTGCAAGGCTATGGCCAGACCGAATCCGGCCCGATCATCGCCTGCAACCGCCCGCGCACCGGCCTGAAGATGGATACGGTCGGTCCGCCGATGGTCGATACCGAGGTGAAGATTGCCGCTGACGGCGAAATCCTGGTCCGCGGCGAGCTGGTCATGCACGGATACTGGCGCAACCAGGAAGAGACCGACAAGGTGCTCAAGGACGGCTGGCTCCACACCGGCGATATCGGCCATATCGACGAGGCCGGACGGGTCGCGATCACCGACCGCAAGAAAGACCTGATCGTCAACGACAAGGGCGACAATATCGCCCCGCAAAAGGTCGAGGGCATGCTCACCATCCAGCCGGAAATCCTGCAGGCGATGATCAGCGGCGACAAGAAACCCTATATGGTCGGCCTGATCGTCCCCGACCCCGAATGGGCGCTCGAATGGTCGCGCGAGCAGGGCATGGCCTATGATTTCATCAAGCTGCAAGCCAACCCGGCGTTCAAGTCGGCGGTGCGCGAAGCGGTAGACCGGGTCAACAAGGACCTCTCCGTCATCGAAAAAGTCCGCCGCTTCGAGTTCGCCGACGAGCCGTTCGCGATCGAGAACGAGGAACTGACCCCGAGCATGAAGATCCGGCGGCATGTGATAAGAGAGCGCTATCAGGAGCGGATGGACGGGTTGTATAAGAAGTAGTGGGGCTCCGACGATCGGAAAAACAAAATATCTGCCGCAGTTCAGCAATCGGCTCAACTTTGAAACAAAGCAAAGGACCGTTGGAATTGACCAACCCAAGCATCGCGACAGACGAGGAGATTCTTGGTGAACATCTGCCGTACGAGCTTTGGATGCTTCGACAGACATATGAAAAATTGGGGTCACAGCCAGCCAATAAGGTGCTGCGCAATGCGCTAATCGAGTCTTTCTGCATCCATGCGCGACTGCTACTCGAATTCTTCGAAAACAAGCAAGGCAAGCACGCCAAAGACTTTACTGGCGGAAGCTATCAGGCAACCCATTTAGGAAACTTCACAAGAGCTGAGAGGGACAAGCTTAATACTCAAATTGCGCACATGACGGGCCAACGCACAGTCGATTCATCCAAGAAGATAGGCCATGCTCTGAGGGTGAAATTAATCACCGCTTTGGAACGAGAAGCAATCGAATTCAAAAATCAGCTTTCCGCAGAGTTCACGGAAATATTCAAATGGCCTGCTGCGGATGATTAGAAAGTTTACGGGACTCACCAATCCCCCTCTCCCTCAAGGGAGAGGGTTGCGCAGACTTGGCAGCTTGCTGCCTAGACGGAGCTGGGTGAGGGTTTACCGGACCGCAGTGGCCCAGCAACTCACCAGCGGAACACCCTCATCCAACTGCGCCTAGCCGCCTGCGCCAAAGCTTCGGCGGCAAGGCTTCGTATCCTTCTCCCTCACGGGAGAAGGGGAATAATCGCTTTGCGGCTTCGTGTCTTCGTGTGAGTCCTATGGGCGCACAGTCCCGGGAAGCAGCGCAAGACGGGAACTTTTCCCGCTCGCGACGGTTAAACAGGAAATCCCCAAACACCCGCGCGCCCTGAACAGGATCTTTGACCATCTCCTTCCGGATCATCTTTCTTATCATCCTTCTGGCGCTGGCTCTGCGCGGTTACGAATGGATCAGGCATGATTACCGGATGCCGTGGACGCCGCTGTCGCTGGCCGCGCCGATCGGGCCGTTTACCACCCGCAAAATCGATGCGCTCGCCGACGATACGCCCTATTGCCATGCGCTGCTCGAAGAAGCCGCGATAAGCTATTCGCCCCTGCCGCCAGTCGTTGCCGGTCCGCAATGCGGCTATGACAATGGCGTCACGCTCACCCGCGGCCAGCCGCAGGCCATCGCCTTCAGCCCCGCCGCCAAGACCAGCTGCCCGATGGCGGTCAGTCTGGTGCTCTGGGAAAATCAGATCGTGGGCGCCGCGGCCCGCGAGCATCTCGGCACCACGGTCAAGCAGATCACCACCTATGGCAGTTACAGCTGCCGGCGGATCGGCGGCGGGCAGACGGGCAATTATAGCGAACATGCCACGGCCAATGCGATCGACATCGCCGCCTTCCGCCTCGCCGACGGGCGCACGGTCTCGGTCGCCGGCCAGTGGGACGCGGATGACGCGCGGTCGCGGTTTCTGAAAGAGGTACGAGACGGTGCCTGCACCCTGTTCGCGACGACCCTGTCACCGGACTATAACAAGGCGCATGCGGATCACCTGCATTTCGACCAGGCGAGCCGCGGTGGCTCGCAATATTGCCGGTAATATTACGTATCCCGCGCCCGCAAGCGAGGAGCTAGAGCGATATCGGGATCGGGCCCGATGTTCCGTCAATGATGATCGCTCCTCCGATTGTCTTGGAACAGGATCGCTCCCCGCACGTAGGTTTCACAACAGGCAAACAGAAAAGGAAATCCCCATGGTAGATAAGAGTCAGATCAAGGAACATATGGAAGTCATCGGCGCGGACGGCGTGCACGTTGGCATTGTTGACCATCTTGACGATAGCGGCGAGCGTATCAAGCTGACCAAGCAAGACAGCCCGCAGACCCAGAGCGGTAAAGGCGCTTCCCATCACTATCTGCCCGTCGGCCTGATCGCCGAGTTCGAAGGCGACAAGATCCGCCTCTCGGCAACCGGCGAAAATGCGGTGAATATGTTTGAAGAAGATAAATAGGCCGACAGCTCATATTCCTCACAAGCCCCGACCTCGCTTGGCGCGGTCGGGGCTTTTCTATATGTGCTCCCGTCCTTCATCACTGCTCCCCTGCCCGCAACACTAGGTAGCTATACGGATTGGTTCTCTCCCAAAATCTGACGATTGAAGACGGTCAGTCAGTGAACAGGGGAAGGTGCCGGTGAACAGCAAGGCAAGTGCAATCGTCGATCGCATCCGCGAACTTGAAGCGGAACTCGAAATCCAGGTTGCCGAGGAACGCCGCTTGATGGGCGAACGGCTCGGCAAAGGCCGCGCACAGCTTGATCGGGACATAGAAAAAATGCACCGGTCGCTGCGCATCGGTGTGCTGCGCTATATATCGGAAGCGCAGATTTCGGTGATCCTGACGGCGCCGTTCATCTATGCCCTGCTGCTGCCCTTCGCCTTTCTCGACCTGTCGGTATCCATCTATCAGTCGATCTGCTTCCGCGCCTACGGGATCGAGCGCGTCCGGCGGCGCGATTATATCGTCTATGACCGCGGGAAATTATCCTATCTGAACGCGATCGAGAAGATCAACTGCACCTATTGCAGCTATGCCAATGGCGTCATCGCCTATGTCCGCGAGGTCTCCGCCCGTACCGAGCAATATTGGTGCCCGATCAAACATGCGCTGAAAGTCCGCGGCCAGCACAAGCGCCAGCGTCTGTTCGAGGAATATGGCGATGGCACAGAATATCAGCAGCGTCTGCTGAAGCATCGCGATGCATTGCAACCGGGGAAGGAGCCGGGCGCGCGGGATCTCGAGTAAAAAAACGCTGTCCTACACGGAGGCTGGTCGCATATCGTCGCAACCGAACCTGCCACGGGTGCGGGACGGGCTCTTTGACAATCGGACAAGAGGCACCAGCTGCTGTCCGCATGGTTTTGCTGACCGGCATTTGTCAGGGCACAAAACCAAAGTTTACACTAGGCGCCCGGTCGACAAGCCGGAAAGGCTGGAATTTTGCGCCTTTCCGGCAAAGTTTACGGAAAATAAATCCGCGGTTTTCTGTCCAGTTTGCAGCGGGATGCGCTCAGTCAGCATCCTTTGTATAAGGCACAAAATCGCCAAAGGCGCAGCTGCCCATGGTCATGCCGCTGGCATTGTCGACCAGCTGGATGATTTCGCCGCGGCATAGCGAGGACGTCGACCGGCGATAGACCAGGATATTGCGATCCGCGCGGTGGCAGCCGCCATAGGGTTTGTTGACGTAGATCGTCCGGGCATTGCGGCTCGACGAGAAGAGCAAGATGTCGTCGCTGATCACCGTCATATTGCGCTGGTCATTGCCGCTGATGCAGCTTTTTGGCTCGCCCGCAGTCCGCCCTTCGAGGCGTTTGTCGAGCATCTTCTGCTGTTTTTCGGTGAGCTGGGGTTTCTCTTCGCTCATCGCGGGTGCCGCCAGCAGCATCGCCGCCGGAATTGTCAAAAGCAATTTTCTCATAGCCTGTCTCCTGTTCCCAGCCCTGTTGGCCACCTTATATAACATGAAAGCGGCTGAACCGGCGATGAAACAGTCAGGCGGGCCTCAGAAATTGTCTTTTGCGGTACGCCTTGCCCCGAGCTCCGCCGCAGAAGCGGCCCGCATGAACGGGTTGGTGGCGCGTTCCTGGCTGATCGTGGTCGGCACGGTCGCCTCGCCCCTCGCCCGCAGGGTCAGCACCTCGGCCATGCGTTCCTTCAGCGCCAGATTATCCGGTTCGGCGACCAGCGCATATTCGCCGTTGCTCTGGGTATATTCATGGGCGCAATAGATTTTCGTGGCGTCCGGCAGCGCCTCCAGCTTGCGCATATTGTCGTACATCTGCTCCGCCGTGCCCTCGAACAGCCGCCCGCAGCCCATTGCGAAGAGCGTATCGCCGACGAACGCGACTTTTTCCGAAGGGATGTGAAAGGCAATATGGCCGGCGGTATGGGCCGGCACGTCGATCACCTCCGCAACCACATCGCCCAGCCGGATCATGTCGCCTTCCCGGACCATCGTGTCGAGCGTCGGGATGCGTTCCTTCTCGGCTTCCGGGCCGGTGATATGGCAGCCGGTCGCATCCTTGATCGCGGCATTGCCGCCGGTATGATCGGGGTGCCAGTGGGTGTTCCAGATCTGGGTGATGTTCCAGCCGCGCTTCTCCGCCTCGGCCAGAACCGGTTCGGCGACCGCCGGATCGACGACCATCGTCTCCATCGATTCCGGTTCATGGACCAGCCAGACGTAATTATCTGACAATACGGCTATTCTGATGATCTCAAGCATGGCCGGCAAATTACTCTGCAAATTCCATGCTGTCGATGGTTAACCTCAAAATAACAATTTGATCCTATCCCGCATGCTTCTGCTGCAGAGCTTGAAGAGAGGGGATTCCGTTGCGCTTTATCGTCGCATTTCTGGTATATTTTTGCCTCTCCGCGCCTGCGCTTGCCGAAGTCCCGATGGCAGACAGATTATGCACATTGAGCAGCGGGAACAATATTTCCGTGTCGGCAATGTTGAAGAGCGGAAAACCTTTTGACTGTTCCGAGAATAAATATGCCGTTGATGGTCCCCGGGTCTGGGTAAAAATTCCCTTTCTCGCCGAGACTTTGCCGCCCGGTACGGTAGAAGTCCAGAGCGAGAGCAACGGACTTAGCACGTTACAGGTCCATGCCGTTCTCGATGACGGCGCTATCTTGACCTCCTATTTTTCCAGACAAGCGGTGATCGACAACTGGCGGCCAAAAGGGCGGTTCGGGTTAGCCATTCCCGGCACCGAATATCCCGAAGTCCGCAGCCGCATAAAGCAGGTCTATGTGACGATTGACAACCCGCGGGTAGTCAGTTCGATATCGCTGATTGAGTTGGCATCCCGGAAAAAGTGGGATGATCTGATGCTGCCGCTCTCGATCATGTTTGCGGTGCTTTGCGGCATGGCGATCATGCCGCTGATCTACAATCTGTTCTTCTACAGAGCGCTGCATTACAGTTTCATGCTGTGGCACAGTCTGATGATCGGCGCGACCGTCGCCTATACATTCAGTTCTTCCGGCCTGATCTTCATCATCTTTCCCGAGACCAGCCTGACAACAAAAATGCTGATCAATTACTGGGCTCTCGCGATCGCGTTTGCGGCCAGTGGTTTCTTTCTGGTCAGCTTTGTCGAACGGGGGAAAATCGCTCCCTGGCTGCGATCCGTCGTGCTCGTGACGGCCCTGTTGCCAATATTTGTGACGGCATTCGCCATGCAGATCGACGAGGGCTATAGAATGGCCGGACGCACTTATTATCACGGTTCATTTTTGCCGGCGTTTCTCATTGTACTTTATACAATGGGGCACGCACTGCGCCGCGGCAGCAAGGCGATCTGGTTCCAGATCGCCGGCTGGGTTCCGATCATTATTTTCGGGCTGGACCGGGTGGCGCGCGGCATGGACCTCTATATCGGCTGGACTATACTCGACTATGGTCTTTATTTCACGCTGGTGCTGGAAACGATCATCCTCGCGATCGGCGTCGCCAACCGGATTCTTCGGCTGCGCCAGCAGCATGAGAGCACCTTGCGCAAACAGGTCGAACTGACCCTGCTCGCGGACACGGACGGCTTGACGACAATGAACAATCGCCGCGCGTTCGAGCGGGAGTTCGGGCGCAACCTGCACGAGCATCGCTACAGCCACCTTGCGATTATCGACATTGATTTCTTCAAGCAGGTCAATGACCTCTACGGCCATGAAGTCGGGGACGAAGTATTGCGGGTCGTCGGCAAAGAGCTCGATGCAACCCGCCATTTCGCGGCCCGGATCGGCGGTGAGGAATTCACGCTGCTGCTCGAGCCCGACGGCCGGGACAATCGCAAGAAATTCCCCGCCAATGCGCTCACCGCTATATGTGAAGCCCTGATCAAGGCCGTGCACGAACGTGTGCCGGAAATCCAGGAGCCGGTCACATTTTCCGTCGGCGTTGCTTCTATCGGCAAGCGCGCTACCCTGCGCAACGTGATGGCAACCGCCGACCGGCGTCTTTATGATGCAAAAAACAACGGCCGGAACCAGATTGTATGGATCGATATATCCAAGATCAGCCCGCCCACACCGACCGGCAAGGCTTCGATCTAGCGGCAGTCAGGGCTTACCACTCGCCAATATTCTCCATACTCGCCCAAGGCTCCTGAACCGGCAGCCGGTCACCCTTTTGCAGCAGCTCGACCGAGATATTATCCGGCGATCGCACAAAAGCCATATGGCCATCGCGGGGCGGACGGTTGATGGTTACGCCGGCATCCATCAATGTCTGGCACAGGGCGTAAATATCGTCGACGGCATAAGCGAGATGGCCGAAATTGCGGCCACCGTCATATTGTTCGGCCGGACTGCCGTCTTCCGCCGGCCAGTTATAGGTCAGCTCGACTTCGGCAATATCCTTCTGACCCGGACCAGCCAGAAAAATCAGGGTGAACCGGCCTTGCTCGCTATCAAAACGCCGGACCTCTTCCAGCCCCAATAGCCCGAAAAAGGCGACCGTTGCTTCCGGATCGCTGACCCTGAGCATGGTGTGCAGATATTTTATGGCCAAAGCTATTCTCCATTCATCGCTATTCAGAAACGGTTCATCGCAGATATCGCAATTCCGAACCGGGTCGTTTGAACCAGCCTAAGCGGCTTTTGAACTGAGGGAAAGAGTGATGAGCGAGAAATTTATCGAGAGCAAGAACAAGGTCTGGCTAGCCAGCGCGGGCCTGCTGACCATTGGTCTGATCATCGGCGGCTATTTGCTGGGAAACGGCCTGCTGCGTGCCAAAATGGCGGATCGCAGCGTTACCGTACGCGGCCTTGCCGAGCGTGACGTCACCGCCGATCTCGCGACATGGACCATCGCCTACAGCGCCCAGTCCACCGACCTGCAAAGCGCCCAGACCGATATCGACCGCGACACCACTGCGATCACCAGCTTTTTCAAGGAACTCGGCTTCAAGGCGGATGCGCTCAAACCGACCGGTGCCAACGTCAACCAATATAGCAACAACGGCATCCCCCAATATACCATCCGTCAGCGGCTCAGTCTGCGCACCGATGATATCGACAAGGCCCAGGCCGCTGTCGCCCGGCAGTTCGATCTGGTCCGGCGCGGAGTCGTGCTCGAGGACGGTTCCGGTATGAGCTATACCTTTACCAAGCTCGACGAGATCAAACCCGAAATGGTTGCCGAAGCCACCAAGGACGCCCGCAAATCCGCCGAACAATTTGCCCAGGACAGCGGCACCGATGTCGGCGGGATCAAGTCCGCTACCCAGGGCTATTTCAGCATCGACAGCCGCGACGGCGACGCCGGCGGCTATGGCGTGACCGACACACCGTACAAGAAAGTGCGCGTGGTCACGACGGTCAATTTCTATCTGGATTAGCAACGGGATGCGAACCGATCCGGCACCTGACCGCGATCGGCTCGCATCGTCACTTTTAGAAAGTCAGCAGCGACAGCAGGTCTTTGACTGTGCCGAGCGGATATTCTTCGTTGGTCGGCGACCATTGCCGGTTTGATCCTAGATAGGAGCCATTATCAAGCTCGAGCAATCCGATAATGGTCTCCGCCACGATCCGTCCGCCGACCGGCCCCAGTCCTTCGCCCTGGGCAAAGGTGCCGGACGACACTTCCTGACCGATCGCGCTGGCTTCCGCCAATACATACAGCCACAACGGAGTTCCCGCTTCCAGACTTGCAGGAGGGTTCGCTGCCGACGCCAGCGCTTTCGCCACGCTGGAGACCTGATCAATTTCACTATCCGGGCGTTCGCAGGCTTCCGCGATATTTTCACCCGAGGGCAGACGAAAAGCCTGGCCACGCAGGAAATTACGCGTCGCTAGCGATTTTTCCCCATTGGTTACAAACGGTAGATTCAGAAGATCTTTCGCCATTTTGACATCAAGCTTGTCGGCCCGGTCAACGGTCGGATCAGACAGATCAAGCACTTGCGGCCAATGCACCACGGCATCCGCATCATTCAAGGCACCAAAACCTTCGCCTAGTGTGGGCCCGAAAACTTCCAGCGCCGGTTTGCCAGCCTGAATCTGGATACGCTGCGGAATCATCGAATGGCCGAAGCGATAGGCCGCGACGGAAAATTCGACGGGGATGTAAGGATCGGCACCATAATGTTCGCCGAAATGGCAATCTTCCGGCCGATAAATGAACCGGCCATTGCCAAAAATATCATCCAGCAGCGGTTGCCCGACCAGAGCGCGCAGATAGTCGTTCACGACCACCCATTGGTAATGCCAGGTAACCACCCGCCGCGCCTCTTCAAAAAGATGGCCCGCATCAACACCGGCTGCATCAAGATGATCGAGAACCTTGTTGTGGAAACGGATCATGCCCAATTGCAACTGAGAGATTATCCGGTTTTCATCGTTGCGCGGATCACCGATGATCGCCCGATAGTGCGGCGAACGCAGCAGATCGTCTGTTTGGAAGGCGGTTGCGCCAGGCATATCGGCACCGGTGAGCAGCTTCGCTCCGTTGAACTTGGGTTGATCGTGGAAATACATGAACGGCGAGCCTTCCGGCCCGTCACCGTAGATACAATCCAGGTCCAGCGTAGGCGTCCGGAAATTGGTTGTCGCTTCCGGTCGGTCCAGTCTTGCAAAGCTGCTGGTTAGATCCAGCGTGATATCATGATCGACAAACTGGCCGAAAAAGATATGCGCTACCGGAATATTGCTGGTTTTCTGCGCAGCTCCGGTAGACTTCATCGGACCATTTTTGGCCCCGATAGCCGCCAGTACATTAGGGTCGACATAAAGCGGGGGAAGATCACCGAACATTCGTCCAAAGCGGTCACTTCTGTTGGTACCGCTAGTGCAAAGGGCCGTTAGCCCCTTGAACTCTTTCATTCCATGATGAGTTGCCATTGATTTCGCTCCATTTACTTTAAATGATGACCTACCATTGTTGGTCTAGGTCCTGGAGCGACCCGGCAGAATACTACCCTATGGCCCCGATTCCCGTCAATCGGCGACTAGGGCTTTTGGCCTATGGCCCTGGAGTGAAAGGCCTATTTCTCGAGTATCCGCGTCTTTTCAGCGTGATTTTGTCTAGTCTGAAGGCCGCACCTTCCATGCCGTATTGCAACCGTTTTGCGAGTCAAAAAACCCCGCGGCAAGGATCTGGAGATCTTCAAAACCGCCGCCGCCCGGTGACCGTCAATCAGTCGAGAAAATCATTCCTCTGCGCCCGTAACCAGCTGCTCGAGATAACGGGTCGCGGCCTTCGCCGAGGGACTGTCCGGATCATATTTGACCGCCTGCTCCCAGTTGATCCTGGCGTTCGCCACATCTCCGGCTTCATAGGCGATATTTCCTGCCTCTAGCGCGATTGCCGGATCGGTTGTCACCAGTTTGGCGGCAGCAGCAATATCCGACTTGGCCTGCACAAGATCGCCCATCCGCCGCGCCAACGTCGCCGACAGCAGCCAGCCGAGCGGATCTTCGGGTACGAGTTGGTGGACCATGACAAATTGCTGCTTCGCCTGATCATATTGATTCAGCGCAACGAAGGCGCGCGCCATATCCAGATGCACTTCGCCTTTCAGCAATCCATCAAGATCTTTTTGCTCCAGCGCAGCAGCCAAATATTTCAAGGCAAGCTGATGATCGCCGGCCGCCAGCGCCGCGTTACCGGCCTGTGACCAGAAATTGGCAGCGCGCTCGTCGCCCGCGGCCTGCGCATTTTCTGCTGCCTGAACAAATTCGATGATCGCCTTTGGCCAGTTTTCCTGTTCGGCATAAGCGAAACCGAGGCAATTGCGCGCCAGATAGCCGCCCCCCTCGATTTGCCATTTATTCGCTGCGAACAAACCATTGGCCGGATCGTCCGTCACCTGGTCGAGGCATTGGTCAAAGCGGATATCGCTCGCTGTTCTCGCTTTAACCGGGGGTGCATTGACCGGTCCCTCGCGCTTGACCTCCGATGGCCGCAGAACAGGTTCGATCGGCGAACCATAAGGCGTGGCCGATTGCATCAAAAGGGGCAGGAATAGCGACGAGATCATGGATGATATGTCCGTTATTGGTTTCGGTTAAGGAGTCCGGCACTCATCCCAGTCGTGACAATATATCGATCAGCAAGCCAATATCCTGATCCCGGGACAGTCGGTGATCGCCATCCTTTACCAGATGGACCTGCACATCATCTGAACGGATTTTCTTGGCGATCTCGAGACTATAGGCCCAGGGCACATCACTGTCTTTCTGCCCGTGAAGCAGACGCACCGCACCGTCGAAGGCAATTTCCTTGTGAAGCAGACGGGCACCGTCACTGGACTGCCAGAATGTCCGCGTGGTGACATAGGGTTCCTCGGAATATTCGCTTTCTTCCTCCAGCTTGCCCTCGCGGAGGATGGTCATTTTCTGGTCCTGGGTGAAGCCCCAGTCGGTAAAGTCCGGCGCAGCCGCGATGCCGACCAGATTCTTCACCCGCATCGGCCGCGACAATGCAACCAGCAACATCAGCCAGCCGCCCATCGACGAACCGATCAGGGTGATCGAACCCGAGGTCACCTTGTCGATCAGAAACAGCACATCGTCGCGCCAGTCGATCAGGCTCTGGTCCTCGAATTGCCCGCCGCTCGCACCGCAACCGGCATAGTCCAACCGCAGCATCGCCCTGCCCTGCTGCTTTGCCCAGGCATCGACGGCCAGCGCCTTGCCACCTTCCATGTCCGACATATAGCCCGGCAGGAAAACCAGGGTAGTGCCGTTCACGCCCGGCCTGGGCGGGGTGTAGCAATAAGCGAGCGTTGCACCGCCGGGACGGTCGAGATTCAAGATGTCGTCTTCCATAGATTATTCCGTCTTCCTGTCCCCGCGAAGGCGGCGATCCATCTCCTGCCATATAGTCGGAAAATGCCGGATGAGAAGGTGCAGCGGCTAGCCGCTTGGGCAAGAACCAGGAGCAGGTCAAAGCTCGACCGTCAATTGCTCCATTCGTCAGCGAGCGGCGAAATAGACAATAGCCAGACAAAGAAAGGCGATGATCAGCATACCGATATTGGATATCAGCGGCTGCTTGACCCGGGGTAGCAGAGGCACGAGTTCTGCGGGGAGACCACCCTTGAACCCCAGCTTCCATTTCTTTCGGCTCTTGATGCCATCCTCGAGGCCGAAAACATGGGAGTCGCCTTCCTTGCCGCGATAGACCAGATCACCGAAAAAATAGGCTTCGCTGCGCCAGAGCTGTTCGTAAAGTACGAATGTCTTGCCGACAGTTTCCATCCGCACCCGGCGTTTCAGGGCGCTGTCGCTATCAACAAGCCAGATATTTGCGGGATCAGACATGGGCGAAGCTTAAAACAACATCCGCTCCAGTGCATCACAATTCGTCAGTCGATCATTCGTGCTGGAATATCTCCTCGATCGCCATTTCAAAAAGATCGGCAATCTTGAACGCGAGCGGCAGCGACGGATCATATTTCCCGGTCTCGATCGCGTTGACGCTTTGCCGGGAAACCGCCAGCCGTTCGGCCAGATCCGCCTGCGACCAGACGCGCTCGGCGCGAAGCACTTTGAGACGGTTCTTCATGTATTGAGCCCGCGAAAACGATAGAAAAAATAGCCGAGACTCCAGCTGCCCATCATCACCGATATCAGATCGTCGCGCGTAATCGGCGGCAATATGCCGGAACCAACCTCCCATATCATATTGACCAGCATCGTCGTGATTATCGCAATTACCGCCCCGTTGGCGACCATCTGGAACATATAATCATCCAGATGCTTGCGATCGAGCTTCGCGCCCACAGTCGCCATCGCCGAAAGCGCCACCATGGCTCCGATCAGCAAGCCGAGTTTGGGAAACAGCGGCGGCGGTACAAACTGGACGACATCGGTTTTCAGCCCGCTCAACACCGGTAGTCCAATGCTGGCGGCCAGCATGAACAGGAACAGCCAGTCGGGCTTGATCCAGTTCCACATGCGGGGCCATCGGCTCTGTCCAGACTGCTTTCCCATGGCGCTCACATTGCCCCCAGCAACAGAATTACCAGCGCCGCCCATATGGCAATATTTTCGTTGGGCGTCATTTCCCTGCTGGAACAGCGTTTCAATTTCATCATCGTTCTCCATCAAGTTACATAGACATTATGTCATGTTTGCTTGACTTAAATGAGCGATTCGCACGAGAATGTCAAGCTTCCATGACATTTTGAATATGATCCTTTCCACACCCGACCTGTACGCCCCTGATTTGGTTGACTTGAAACCCCAAAAGTCTAAGTCAAATCCAATCCTTTGATGGCAGCTTTTCCCGCCTTCCCTGGATCTAACTTTGACAAATTTTGAGATGATCTGAGCCCATGACCAAGATGATAAAAATCACCCTTCCCGACGGCAGCGCGCGCGAAGTGGCCATGGGCACTACCCCCGCACAGATTGCCGCCGACATCGGACCGGGCCTTGCCAAAGCGGCGCTGGCGGCAAAGATCGACGGCGAGTTGCGCGACATCATGCGGCCGCTCATGGAAGATACCGAGCTAGCCCTCGTCACCTCGCGCGACGAAGAGGATGCGCTCGAGCTGGCGCGCCATGACTATGCCCATGTGCTGGCAGAGGCGGTGCAGAACATCTTCCCCGGCACGCAGATCACCTTTGGCCCCTCGACCGACGATGGATTCTATTATGATTTCGCGCCCGCCGGTGATCCATTCACCGACGAGGATCTGCCCAGAATCGAAGAGGAAATGCAGCGGATCATCGCCGCCGACAAGCCGCTGCGCCGGGAAGTCTGGGAGCGCGACGATCTGATCGCCCGCTGGCAGAAGGATGGCGAGACCTTCAAGGCCGAATGGGCCGCCGAACTGCCCGAGGGCGACGAGATCACCGTCTACTGGTCAGGTGATGACTGGATGGACATGTGCCGCGGGCCGCATCTGGCCTCGACCGGCAAGCTTGATCCCAAGGCGTTCAAGCTGATGCGCGTGTCCGGTGCCTATTGGCGCGGCGACCAGCGCAATCCGCAATTGTCACGGATCTACGGCACCGGCTGGCTCAACAAGAAGCAGCTCGCCGCGCATCTGTTACGGCTCGAAGAAGCGGCCAAGCGCGACCACCGCAAGCTCGGCCAGGAAATGGATCTTTATCATATCCAGTCCGAAGCGCAGGGCAGCATCTTCTGGCATCCGAAGGGCTATGTGATCTGGCAGGCGCTCGAGCAATATATGCGCCGCCGCCAGATCGAAGCCGGCTATGAAGAGGTCAAGACGCCGCAGCTGATGGACGTGCGGCAGTGGGAGCAATCCGGACACTGGGGCAAATATAGCGAGAATATGTTCGCTGTCCCCGACGAGGTTCCCGATGCCGAGAGCGAGGGCCCGGTCATCACCGGCACCGCCGACATGATGGCGATCAAGCCGATGAACTGCCCGGCCCATGTGCTGGTCTTTCGCCAGGGTATCAAAAGCTACCGCGACCTGCCGATCCGCATGGCCGAATTCGGCTGCTGCCACCGCAACGAACCGCATGGCGCGCTGCACGGACTGATGCGGGTCAGGCAATTCACCCAAGATGACGCCCATATCTTCTGCACCAAGGAACAATTGATCGAGGAAGTCGGCCTGTTCTGCGACATGCTGGACCGCTGCTACCGCGACCTGGGCTTCGAGAATTACGCGATCAAGCTGGCGCTGCGGCCCGACAAACGGATCGGCAGCGACGAAATGTGGGACTGGTCGGAACAGTCGCTACGCGACGCCGTCATTGCGACGGGACGCGATACCGAAGAATATGGCTGGGAAGAATTGCCGGGCGAAGGCGCTTTTTACGCTCCCAAGCTCGAATTCCACCTGACCGACGCTATCGGCCGGACCTGGCAGGTCGGCACGATCCAGACCGACACGGTACTGCCCGAGCGGCTGGATGCGACTTACGTTGGCGAAGACGGCGAACGGCATCAGCCGATCATGCTCCACCGCGCGATTCTCGGATCGTTCGAGCGGTTTATCGGCATTCTCATCGAGCATTATGCCGGCAAGCTGCCGCTCTGGCTGGCGCCGACCCAGGCTGTGGTTGCGACCATCGTCACCGACGCCAATCCTTATGCCGAACAGGTCGTTGCAAAACTGAAAGCCGCCGGTATCCGGGTCGAGGCCGATCTCCGCAACGAGAAGATCAACTATAAGGTGCGCGAGCATTCAGTCGGAAAAGTGCCCAATATTCTGGTAGTTGGCATGCGCGAAGCGGAAGAAGGCAAGGTTGCTCTGCGCCGCCTCGGCCAGAAGGAGCAGGAATTTCTGACTCTCGACGAGGTCGTTGCCATGCTGAAGGAAGAGGCGCTGGCACCGGACTTGAAATCGGCCGCATAGTTACCATATATTAAAGGAAGCTGTGGCATTCTCACCACAATATTGCTGGCTAATATCTCTTTCGCCATCAAGAAGGCTTTATTCATGTAAACTTTGCGGCTAATGAGCCACATAGACAACCACTCAGGAGTATTTAACATAGCTGCACCACCTCGTCGCCCCACGCCACCTGTAAAAGGCGGCCCGCGCTTCAACGATCTGATCAATTCCGACACCGTAAGGGTTATCGACGACAAGGGTGAAAACCTTGGCGTGATGAACACGAGGGAAGCGATCGAGCGAGCAGCAGAAGTTGGCCTCGACCTGGTCGAGGTTTCTCCGAACGCGCAGCCACCGGTTGCGAAATATCTCGACGTCGGCAAATTCAAATATGAGGCCCAGAAAAAGGCCAATGCCGCGCGCAAGACGCAGAAGGTTCAGGACGTCAAGGAAATCAAGATGCGTCCGAATATCGACGATCATGATTATGACGTGAAGATGCGCAACGTGAACAAGTTCATCGACAATGGCGACAAGGTCAAAGTGACCCTGCGTTTCCGTGGTCGTGAAATGTCGCACCAGCAGCTCGGCATGGCCTTGCTTGTGCGTGTGCAGAATGACATGAAAGAGACTGCGAAAGTCGAGGCCTATCCGAAACTGGAAGGCCGACAGATGCTGATGGTACTCAGTCCGAAATAATCCATAAAGGCCCTCGGTAACGAGGGCCTTTTTTTTTGATCTGCCACTAGTTGGCGATCCGCTTGCCGTTCAGTCTGGCTGGCTGCGCGCAATCCAGAACATCCCGATACCCACGACCAAGGCCGTAAAAGCAATCATAATTTCAAATTCGTGGTTTACCATTGTCGCCCTCCTGCTTTTCAGTCCCCGGCCCATGGATAACAATCGAAAGCTAACTTACTGTTAAACCGGACACGCCCCTTGGACGAATATCAGGCGGAGGGCTTGGCGCGATATTGTTGCGGGAAATAGCGCTTCAGATTGGCGACCTTGGGCTTGTCCCAGCGGACGATATAGCCTTGCCTTGGATGTTTCTGCATGAAGTCCTGATGATAGGCCTCGGCCGGGTAAAAGGCTTTAAAGGCTTCTATCTTCGTGACAATAGGACGCTTCCAATAGCCTCCCTTGTTGAGCTGCGCGACATAGGCGCGAGCGGCTTTCGCTTGCCCGGCATTCATCGGCACCAGCGCGCTGCGATATTGCTTGCCGCGATCCGGCCCTTGCGCGTTGAGCATCGTCGGATCGGCGACCACTGAAAAATAAATCTGCATCAGCTGGCCATAGCTGACCTGGCTGGGGTCATAGACCACCCGCACCGCTTCGGCATGATCGGTCAGACCTGCACTCACCAGCTTATAGGATGCGCTGCGCTTGGTGCCGCCATGATAGCCGGATGATGCACTGACGACGCCCTTGGTGTGTTCGAAAACGCCCTCGACCCCCCAGAAGCAACCACCCGCAAAAATTGCAACAGCCCGTGTGCCGGCCTCCCCGGCGGCAACGCGCGGCATCGGAATGATTGTGGCTTTTTCGGCGGCATGGGCTTCGCCGACAAAGGGCTGCGTCGAAGCCTGATCAACCGGCAGCGCCGTTTGCACGCCAGCCCATACCACGCCAAAACAGGCGATACTGACGCCAAACATGATTGTTCTGGAGAGGAACGGGCCCATCGGGATTAACTGAGCAGCTGCGAGGCAGCGCTAACGGTCGACGACAGATCCTGGCCCATGTCGGACCGCTGCTCTGCGGGTTGCATGAAGAACAGCATCAATGCACCAGCGAGAAAGCCGCCGCCGAGGCTGTAGGTCAAATCGGACTTGAATATTTTCATCATGGTCTGTTCCTTGGGGTCATCATCTGTTCGAAACGTCCCGCCTGTAGGTTACAGCTATTAATATAGTTT
Organism: uncultured Parasphingorhabdus sp.; assembly: GCF_963975735.1. GTDB lineage: Bacteria > Pseudomonadota > Alphaproteobacteria > Sphingomonadales > Sphingomonadaceae > Parasphingorhabdus. The sequence goes on along the minus strand of NZ_CAXBIA010000022.1, from coordinate 16,965 downwards.
TCCTTTCCGCGCTGTGAACCTGATCACAAGGTCATATTCAGTATACCGGAGAGTAGATTTTCTATCGAAGGATGTTATGTCTCGCGGCAGTTCGCTGCGCGAACGCCTCCGACGGGGGTGTTTTTATTTTCACCTCATACGCCGGGCGGGCGCATCCGCGCCCTTGGCTTTCGCGCCATAAGGCGCGGCGGCCCGTCGGCCTTGCCTCGCTACGCTCGGTAAGAAACTAACCACGATTGGGAGCGCCAAACCGAGGCGCAGCCGAGGCAAGCGCGACCGCGCGCCCGCAGCGTAAGCGAGGATAGCCAAGCGGACGGATGTCCGCGCCCGGCGCCTGAGGTTTAAATCAACGCCGCGCAGGCCCGCTGGATGCGCGTGCAGGCCTCGATCAATATCTCTTCCGATGTCGCATAGCTGATCCGAAATGCCGGCGAGAGGCCAAAGGCCGCTCCATGCACGGCAGCAACCTGTGCTTCTTCCAGGAAATAGGCGATCAGATCTTCATCCGAATTGATCACCGCGCCCTTGGGTGTTGTCTTGCCCATCAGTTCGCTGGCGTCGGGATAGACATAGAAAGCACCCTCCGGAGTCGGACATTGCAGACCGGGCGTGTCATTGATCATCGACACCACCAGATCACGGCGCTTCTCGAACGCCGCGTTGCGCTCGACCAGAAAATCCTGCGGCCCGTTGAGCGCGGCGACCGCGGCTGCCTGTGAAATCGAGCACGGGTTAGAGGTCGACTGCGACTGCAACTTGGCCATTGCCTTGATCAGCCATTCCGGGCCACCGGCATAGCCGATCCGCCAGCCGGTCATCGCATAAGCCTTGGAGACGCCGTTGACCGTCAATGTCCGGTCGTAGAGATCAGGACAGACCTGCGCGATCGTGGCGAACGGGAAATCGGCATACCAGATATGCTCGTACATATCGTCGGTCATCACCATCACCTGCTCGTGCGGCAATATGACGGCGCCCAGCGCCTTCAGTTCGTCGGCGCTATAGGCTGCGCCGCTCGGGTTGGACGGGGAGTTCAACAGCACCCATTTGGTCTTTGGCGTGATCGCCGCTTCCAGCTGTTCCGGCGTGATCTTGTACCCCTGGTCAGCGCCAGCCGCGATGAACACCGGTGTGCCGCCGGCAAAATTGACAATATCGGGATAGCTGACCCAGTAAGGCGCGGGAATGATCACTTCATCGCCCGCGTCCAGCGTCGCCACCAGTGCGTTGAACAAGGTGTGCTTGCCGCCGCTGTTCGCGGTGATCTGCTTGGGCGTATAGGTCAGGCCGTTGTCGCGGGCGAACTTGTCGACAATCGCCTGTTTCAGCGCCGCGGTGCCGTCGACCACCGTATAATTGGTCTGGCCGTCGCGGATTGCCTGGATCGCAGCTTCCTTGACGAAGTCGGGCGTGTCGAAATCGGGTTCGCCGGCCGACAGGCCGATCACGTCAATGCCCTGCGCCTTCAGCTCGGTGACCTTTGCGGTCATCGCCAGCGTGGCAGAGGGTTGGATACGTCCGAGTGCTTTGGAGATCATGGTCATGGGAGGTCCTGTCGCAAGGAATAAGCGAGACTGCCTAATATCATTGGTGCTGCACTGCAACAGGGAGAATGGGTCAGCTGCGTTTTTTCACAAACTCTGCTCGCAGGACGAGACCTTTTATGCCCTCGTGCCGGCAATCAATCTCCTGATCGTCGCCGGTCAGGCGAATCGACTTGATCAATGTCCCGCGTTTCAGCGTCTGTCCCGCGCCCTTGACCTTGAGATCCTTGATCAGCGTGACGGCATCGCCATCGGCGAGCACATTGCCGACCGCATCAACGACTTCCGGTCCTGACGATTGCGCCGCCGCATCTTCCGGGCTCAGCCATTCACCCGTTTCTTCGTCATAGACATAATCGCCTGCACCATCGCTCATTACAAAGACTCCAGCGCTTGTTGCATGTCGGCGATAATATCGTCGATATGTTCGATCCCGACCGAAAGGCGCACGACATCCGGCCCTGCGCCGGCAGCAGCCAGCTCATCGCCCGACAATTGGCTATGCGTCGTCGAGGCGGGGTGGATGATCAGCGATCTTGTGTCGCCGATATTGGCGAGATGGCTGAACAGCTTGACCGCTTCAACCAGTTTGCGCCCCGCTTCATAGCCGCCCTTCAGGCCGAATGTGAACACCGCGCCGCCCTTGCCGCCGAGATATTTCTGCGCCAGCGCGTGATATTCATTGTCGGGCAGTCCGGCATAAGAGACCCAGCTGACCTCGTCGCGACCCTGCAGCCACTGCGCCATTTTCAGGGCATTTTCACAATGGCGCTCCATCCGCAGCGCCAGCGTTTCCATGCCGGTCAATATATAGAAAGCATTCTGCGGGGCCAGCGCCGGTCCCAGATCGCGCAACGACAGGGCACGCGCGGCCAGAATGAAGGCCATCGGGCCAAAGGCGTCGGTAAAGACCTTGCCGTGATAAGACGGATTGGGCTGGTTGAGGAAGGCGAATTTCTCGCTCTTGGTCCAGTCGAATTTGCCGCTGTCGACGATCAGCCCGGCGATGCTGTTGCCATGGCCGCCGAGAAATTTGGTGCCGCTTTCGACGACAATATCCGCGCCATGTTCGATCGGGCGGCAGAGCATCGGCGAGGCCATCGTATTGTCGACGACCAGCGGGATGCCGGCTGCATGGGCGATATCGGCAATCGCCGCGATATCCTGCACCACACCGCCGGGATTGGCGAGACTCTCGATAAACACGCAGCGCGTGTCGTCGGTTATCGCGCCCCTGACCTCGTCCATATTGTCGGCGTCGACAAAGGTGACGTTCCAGCCAAATTTCTTGACCGAATGGGCGAGCTGGTTGAGCGAACCGCCGTAGAGTTTCTTCGCCGCGACAATATGCGCGCCGGGGTCCATCAGCACATGAAAGACGATGATCTGCGCCGCATGGCCCGAAGCCACTGCCAGCGCACCGACGCCACCCTCCATCGCCGCAATCTTGCCTTCCAGCGCGCCGTTGGTCGGGTTCATGATGCGGGTATAGATATTCCCGAACGCATCGAGATTGAACAGATCGGCAGCATGGTCGACATCATCGAAAACATAGGACGCCGTCTGGTAAATCGGCGTGATCCGCGCGTTTGTCGTCGGGTCCGGTTCGGTGCCGGCGTGTACCGCCATGGTTTCGAGATGCGGAGTTTCCAGATGATCGGTCATGATGCGTCCTTGTTACAAGAAGTAAGCAGCGTGCCTAATATCAATCCGCCCTCACCGCAACCAAGCTTGTGGCAGGACGGTACGGGCCGGAAGGCAGATTACCCGTTTTCTATTGCTCGCAGCAAAAACCTCCCGAATTTTTTGAAACTTTATCCGCTCTGCGCGTTGGTCAGATGAAACCGGAAAAGGAAACCGACCATGAGCAACAAAGATATGGACCACACAACCGACCGCGACGAGATCCGGGAAGAATTCTGGGAATCGATCGCCGACAGCCCGTTCGTGATGATCGCGCTGGACAGCGGCCGCGAGCACAGCATCCCGATGCGCGCGCAGCTCGACAAGGATGCCAACAGCGCGATCTGGTTCTACACCTCGCGCGACAACCGGCTCGCCAAGGGCGGCCCGGCGATGATGCAATTTGTCTCCAAGGGCCATGATCTCTTCGCCTGTGTCTCGGGCAATCTGACCGAGGAAACCGACGCCGCGATTATCGACAAGCACTGGAGCAAGCCGGTCGAAGCCTGGTACGATCAGGGCCGGCAGGACCCGAGCCTTCTGATGCTGCGCCTTGATCTGGGCGACGCGGAAATCTGGGAAGCCGATCCCGGCGTCATTGGCATGTTCAAGATGATGACCGGCATGACCATGAACGGCGACGAAATGGGCGACCACGCCAAGGTCCCGCTATAAGGCGCACCCGGTAGCGTTGCTGTCATAATATCAGAAAAGGAGCGAGCCATGCCCGCGAAATCCAAAGCCCAGCAACGCGCCGCCGGAGCGGCCCTGTCCGCCAAGCGCGGCGAGACCAGGGTCGGCGACCTCAAGGGTGCGTCGAAGGACATGTATGACAGCATGACCGAAGAGGAGCTGGAGGATTTTGCCGGCACCGACCACAACGGCCTGCCGGAGAAAGTCGAAGACGACGACTAGCCGCTCCCGCCCCCCTTAACCGGCCTATCCACCACGCACAAAAAAGCCGGGCGAAATCGCTTTCGCCCGGCTTCTTGCGTCTGGGATAACAGCCTACCAGTAAGGCGTCACCGTCCAGTAATTATAGACGCTCGACTGATAGTCGCGGTCATAGACCCGGTCCGGATCATTGTTGCCGAAGCGCGGCGCGTCCATCAGCTGCTCCTTGGTGACGTCGATCCGGTAACCGCCGAGGTCGGTGTCATAATCGAGCTTCGACCAGGGGATGCTGTGCTTCTCGTCGCCTATGCCAAGAAAGCCGCCTGCGGAAATTACCACATCGGTAACATTGCCGCCGCGCTTGTCGATCAGCAGCTTGTCGACCGATCCGATTTTGCCCTCGTCCGGGCCATAGACGGCGGTGCCGTCCACTCGGTCGCTGGCGATCACGCTGTGGTTTTTCTCATCCTGTAACATCATCTCTTTTCACTCCTCTAGGTTTCAGGGCCCTTTGTCAGGGATAGCCCACGGCGGCCCGTCATAAGGGGGAAGGCCGATGCCATGTGGCTACAGGGAATCTACGGACGACCCCGCAGATCGTTCCGGGATTTTTCGGAATTTTTTGAGTGCGGAAACAGACCCCGTATGGCGCACCCGAGCGGTCACCGATCACCCTCCCCGCCTGGAGGAAATCCGGCCGGATTCGCCCCGGAACAATTGAACGGTTGCGCCGGGCGCCCGCGGATGCAATCCTTGGAAACAGGCATTATCAGGGAGCAAGCATGACGAATTTCACGATGACGGGCGCAGCCCTGATGGCGGCAATGTTTTTGATGGCGAGCGGCCCGGCAACCGCGGGAGCCCTTGCAACGGCCAGCACTGCCGCAATTGCAGAGCCGGATGCGGCGCCGGATGCCGAAGCTCCCCCCGCCTTCATACCGGCGGATTTCGATGCTCCGACGCTGGTAGAAACCGAAAATTTCAAGCTTGTCCCGCTCGGCCCCGAGCTGGTCGATATTGATTTCGCGGCCTATATGTCCTCGATCGAACATCTGCAGCAGACCTTCACCCGCAGCACCGGCTGGCCGCACCAGGATATTTCCGCTGCCGATGCGATGCGCGACATGGAAAATGAACAGGCCCGCTTCGAAAAGCGCCAGTCCTTCGCCTATGCCGTGCTGACGCCGGATGGCACCCGCGAGCGTGGCTCCCTCTATGTCCGCCCTAGCAGCGTGGACGGCCATGACGCCGAGGTCAGCATGTGGGTGACCAAGGCCGAATATGATGCGGGCTTCGACGCCGAACTTTATGCCTGGGCGAGGCGCTGGATAGAAAGCGACTGGCCCTTCGAGAAGGTCGCCTATCCGGGCCGCGCGATCGACTGGGAAAGCTGGGACGCGCTCGTGGCGGCATCAAAGGCCGGCAAGGCCGACCAGTGATCGTGACAAGCCGCCCGATGCGGACAGGAACAGGGGGATGACCGGATGCCGGACACGCCACTGATCGAGACCGACCAATATCGGCTTCGCAAGCTGGAGCCCGGCGACAGCGCGGCCCTGTTCGAGACATTTTCGAGCGAGGAGGCCTGCCGCTTTCTCTCGCGCCCGCGTTTCGAGAGCGAAGCCGAGCTATGCGCCTGGCTCACCGATCCGGAATGGAATGGCCGCAGCTGGGTCGCAATCGACAAATCTGACGGTGCCCTGGTCGGCCGCTTTGTCGCGGTCCCGGCCGGAGACGATCAGGTGAGCGAGCTGGGATATGTCACGGTCGCCAACCGGCAGGGCCGGGGCGTCGCCCGCGCCTGCACCGCCGCGCTGATCACCCATTTGTTCGAGCGGGAAGACCATCGCCGGGTGTTCGCGGAAATCGACAGCCGGAACCTGGCCTCGATCGCGCTGGCCGAGCGTCTGGGCTTCACCCGCGAAGCCTGCCTGCGCGAACATGAACGCACCCATGCAGGCCTGTGCGACATGCTGGTCTACAGCCTGCTGCGGCGCGAGTGGACCATGGGCTGCGCATTATTGTGAGCGGCGGGGATCTTGCCGTCAGGGATTAGCGCCCCACCGCGGCGGCGGCTTTTGGCTCCGCAGGACAATATCATCCCGGCGAAGGCCGGGATCCAAACCAATCGGCGGTGTGCGAAAGCAAGATCGGGTTGGCTCCCAGCCTACGCTGGGACGACGATCTTGAGACCGCAAGAGAAGCCTTGATTACCCCCCGCCAATCAACCCGACAAACCTGTTCTCGCCCACCCGCAGCCCGGTGATATTCGCGCTATCGCTCTCGATCATCGCCAGCCGCTCCTCCGCCTCCATATCGACCAGATCGAACACCGCCGGATGGACATAGCTCTTGCGGCAGATCGCCGGCGTGTTGCGCAGGGTTGCGGCGGCGGCTTCGCAGGCTTGCTTGATCGTCGGGCTCTCCTCCGAAGCGATCGCGTCCAATGCAGCAACACTGCCGTGCCAGGTGCGGAACATTTTCGCGCTCAGGCTGTCCATGCCGGAGGCCTCTTTCAGCCAGTCGTTGACGTCGCCGCTGTCGAGCGGATGGACCTCGCCGTCGTTGCCGACATATTGGAACAATCTTTTACCCGGCAGATCGTCGATCTGCTCCAGTATTTTCTGCAGCCGCGTATCACGCAGGCTGCAGCTCACCCGCTTCCCGCCCTTGGCGCGATAGCGCAGGCGCAGCATGTCTTCGTCATAGCGGATATTGCCGATGTCGAGCGTGGTCGCCCCCTTGCTCATCCGCGAGCTGCCGCCGACCCGGATCGCGGTGCGGTCGATCAGCCGGACCAGCGCGGCAATCGCCACATCCTTGCTCGTGACATCACCGTCCTGCCCCGGCTTGAGCAGCGCGTTCACCTTGCGCCGGATCCGCGGCAGCGTCGTGGCAAATTCCGCCAGCGACTCGAATTTCTGCCGGTCGCGATAGAGTCGCCACTGGTCATGATAGCGATATTGCTTCCGCGTCGCGGCATCAAAACCGGTCGCCTGAATATGGCCATTGGCCTTTGGGCAAATCCACACATCGGTATAGGCGGGCGGCACGCCCAGCTTCCTGATCCGCGCCAGTTCGACACTGCATTTCAGCGGGCTCTTGTCCGGCAGCAAATATTGAAACCCCCGCCCCCGCCGCACCCGCGAGATGCCGGGCTGCTCGTCGCTGGTATAGACGAGGCTGGGGATGCGGAGGGAGGTTCCGTTTTGGCTAAGCTGGATCACGGGTGGGGTCCTGTGAGGGCGGGACGGTGTGGGTTTGCGGGTGTTTGGGATTGATTTTCCATGATCGAGAAACTCGGATCGTGGGGATCGGTTCCAGAGGTGATGGTGAATGTTTTATTGGCAGGTTAAAAAGGGATGGAAAGCAGCCGTTCACCCAATGGCGATGACTGGCAGGCCGTCGCGCGATGCGGGGTGAGCCTGCAGGGCAGCGTCAACGTGATGCCGGATCTTCCACAACATCCGATGTATTTGATCGACCTCATTCTCCTCGAAGTTTAACGACTCGCCGCCGCGCACTGCCAAGAAGTCATGGAATTCACCATCCGACAGAGGCGTTCGCCAGATTTCCAAACCCATATTAGTAAAGTCGCTATCTGAGTGCGCGTGCAGCTTGTTTCGGTATGTGAGCAGCTGCTCGTGAAGCCGCCTTTCGTCAGGTTCAAGTTCAAGCTCGGGTACCATATTCCAGTTGAAGGGTGGTGCGACCTGACCGCGCGACTGAACGAAAGGTCGACCGTATGCGACGACCATAGTTGTTTCGTAACAACGGAACTTACGTCTCTCCGCATTGCTATAGCTCTTGATCCAATCGCACTCTTCGGTCAAAAAAGTTGCAGCACTCAAGGCATGGCGAAAATCCCTCGCCGACATTGCCAGCCGCATAAGCTGCTGGTGCTCTTTTTCCTCGCGCGTCGATTTCGATTTGCTCATTGATCAAGGCATGCTCGAAATCATCGAATTCAGCAAGGCATCAACATTCAGACTCCGTTAGCCGCAAATCCGCCTGCCCGCTCTCCGACAGCTCCTGTTAATTGTGCCTATGTCAAAATCAGGCAATGTTAACGCCCGGCTTGCTGCTGGATCTGGAGATTTCGGGACGTCAGAATTCCATCAACTGCCCGGAAACAGGAACGGAAATTACAGATGATGACAGAAACCTTTAACGACGCCGAACGACGGCAAGTCCCTGGAACCCGAAATCTGCACCGGCTGATTCTCGCGATGGTGGCTGGAGTGTCATTGACGGGAAATGCGGGGAATAATTCAACGCAAACAGACCGTGCACATGCTGAACACAGGGCGCATGCCAGTGCCCAAATGCAACCGGGTCAAATTTCCGAGGCAGAACGTCGCGCTTTGTTGAGACTCAAGAGAGCGCTCCGGGAGCAAGATGACAGAACCCCATCAGAGCGATGCGTGGATGACGAAGTTGCACGCATTGATCGGCCGCCCAGCGATCTCGAATGGCGGACGATCGATCTCAAATGCCGCGAGGTCGGCGGACCTTCGGTTGTACCGGATTATTGACAGCGTTTTGACGGGATTAACAGTATCAGTGCGCTAACCGGCTATCTCCGCTAGAACCAACCCCCGAACACTATTCCCCACAGAAAACCCGCCAGCCAGATCCTCCGCGCGCAGGTCCGCCTCGACCGCCTGCCCGCTCTCGAGCAGTTCCGCCCGCAACACGCCCGGCAGCACGCCCCGGCCCAGAGGCGGTGTCAGCAACACCCCGTCGCGCTCGACAAATATATTCCAGATCGCGCCTTCGGTGACAAAACCCTCGCCATCGACAAAAATCGGGTTGACGCCCTCGCCCAGGCCGCCGTCTTCGCTGGCGACCTGATAAACCCGCCGGTCGCTGGTCTTGTGGTGCAGGCGGAAATCCGCCTTGTCGGCCTGCATCGGCACCAGCCGGCATTGCACGGGCCCGTCCTGCGGGGCGGGCATCGGTTTTAGTTCGATCGCCAGCTCGCCCGACTGGCCGAGATGCAGCCGGACCATCGCTGGCGCTTCCTGATGAAAGGTGATCGCCTGGATCGCGTTGCGCGCGGCGTGGCGGTCGAATTCGAATTGCAGGGAGGCGGCGCTGGTCTTCATCCGTTCCAGGTGCGCTTCCAGCCGGGCGATGCCGCTGGCGGGATCAAAGGCCATGGTTTCGATCAGGTCGACCTTGTGGCCCCCTTCCGCATTGGCATCCACTTTGGCAAATCTCCCCTTGGCGAGGCATTCCCGCCATTCGTCTTCCCCGTCCGAGTCCGCCACTATGCCAGAGCCGAGGCCGATGGAAAGCGTTTCTTTGCCCTCCTGCAGGAAGAAGGTGCGGATCGCGACATTGAAGGCGGCGTCGGAGCGGCCCTTTTCGTCGGGCGCGTCGATCCGGCCGATCGAGCCGCAATAGATGCCGCGCGGGGCGTGGTCGGAGGGGGAGCCTTGGGGCGCGCTTTCCAGTTCGTCGATAATCTCCATCGCGCGGATTTTCGGGGCGCCGGTGATCGAGCCACAGGGGAAAATCTGCCGGATCACATCGACCGCGTCGAGCCCGTCCTGCAATTGTGCGGTGACGGTCGAGGTCATCTGGTGGATGGTCGGATAGCTTTCGATATGGAACAATTCCGGCACATGCACGCTGCCGCGCTCTGCGACCCGCGACAGGTCGTTGCGCAACAGGTCGACGATCATCAGATTTTCCGCCCGCTGTTTGGGATCGCTTTGCAATTGTGCTTGCACCGCTGCGTCCGCTTCAGGATCGGCCACCCGCACCGCAGTGCCCTTCATCGGCTTGGCGGTGATCCGCCCGTCTTTCAGCGCGAAGAACAGCTCCGGCGAGAAGGACAACATCCAGTTTGTCCCGTCGAACACCACCCCGCCATAGCCTGCCTGCGCGCGGCCGCGAATTGCGGCATAAAGCGCCAGCGGATGTCCGGAAAAGTCCATTTCCGCCCGAAAAGTGAGATTGGCCTGATAGATATCGCCGGCTTCGATATAATTCTGGACCTTTTCGAACGCTGCATCATAGGCGGTGCGGGATATCGAGGGTTCGAGCCGTCCCAGCCACGCGCCGTTGCGGTCGGGCAGTTGTTGGACAAGGTTATCCTGACTTAACTCGATGTAATCATTGAATATTCCAAACCATGCCAGCGGCGCAGGCAGATCCGCCGGAATCTTGCCCCGCAACCGCTCTTCCAGACCCAGTCCCGCTTCGTAGGACAGATAGCCGGCGACATGCTGCCCCGCCAGCCGGGCCCGCGACAAAGCTGCAAAACATGCTTCCAAATCTTCCAATTTACCGGCCCGGATGACCTCCACCGGATCGCGGTAAAGCCGCGCTGGCGCTGCATCACAGGCCCGCACATCGTCGAGCAAAACAAAGGGAGACTTTCCATCAAACATCAACCACCTCTAATTGCTTTTCATAGCGTTCGTCCATAAGCTTGGCGAAAGAAAACAGGGAGTGATCAGGATGCGGTTTGAACGGGCTTGGCAGATTGGCGTTATATTGTCGGTATTTACCGGTGCCCCGGCAGCGGCGGAAGCGAATGGCACAGCCCCCCGCCCGGCCGCTCTGGTCGCGGACCAGGTCCCCGCCATCCCGCAGGCGATTGTCGACCAGACCCGCCCCTATATGGAATATCGCACCGCCAGCTTTGTCGACTGGGACCCGAAGAGCAAGGCGATGCTGATCGCTACCCGCTTCGCCGAAACCCGCCAGCTGCACCGCGTTGCCGCCCCGATGGGACAGCGCGAGCAGCTGACCTTCGCCAGCGAGCCCGTCAGCAGCGCCCGCTACGCGCCCGACGGCTCGGCACTGTTGTTTCAGAAAGACAGCGGCGGCAACGAGATCAACCAGATTTTCGCGCTGCAAAACGGCCAGCCGAAATTGCTCACCGACGGCGAGACCCGCAATAGTCTGGGGCCCTGGTCGAGCAGCGGCAAGCTGCTCGCCTTCGGCTCGAACAAGCGTACCGGACTCTATAACGACATCTATCTGATGAACCCCGCCCATCCGGAAAGCGCCCGGATGCTGGTTGCCTCGACCGGTGGCGGCTGGTTCCCGATCGATTTCTCTCCCGATGACAAGCAGTTACTGGTGTTCAACTATGTATCGGTCACCGACAACCAGCTCTATCTGATCGACATCGCCGAGGGCAGCCTGCGCAAATTGACCAGCAGCAACGTGCCGGTTTCCTACGAAGGTCTGCAATTCGCCCCCGACGGCCGGCTCTGGGCCGCATCGGATGACGGCAGCGATGTCAAACGGCTCGGTATCGTCAACCTCGAAACTTCGCTGTTCGAACCGCTGGTCGACGAGAAAATCTGGGACATTGCCAATTTCGATATCAGCCAGAATGGCCGCTGGATCGCCTTCGAGGTCAATCAGGCGGGTCGTTCTCTGCTGAAATTCTACGATACGCAAAACGGCGATATCCGGGTTGTCGATGCCTTGCCGGCCGGAGTGATCAGCGGTGTGAAATTTGCCCCCTGGGGCGAGCTCGGCCTGACCCTGAACAGCAACCGTACCGGCATCGACGCCTATAGCGTCAATCCGGAGACGCTGGCGGTCACCCGCTGGACCAGAAGCGAGACCGGCGGGCTGGATGCTGCCGATAATGTCGTACCGGAACTGGTCGAGATCGAAAGCTTTGACGGCGAGAAAATGTCCGGTTTTCTCTATCGCCCCGATCCCGGGCGGCACAAGGGCAAACGCCCGCTGATCATCAACATCCACGGCGGGCCGGAGGGTCAGGCAACACCGCGTTTTCTGGGCCGCGACAACCATCTGGTCAACGAGCTCGGCATCACGATATTCTATCCCAATGTCCGCGGATCAACCGGCTTTGGCAAAAGATTTGTCTCGCTCGACAATGGCCCGTGGCGGCGGGAGGACAGCGTGCTCGATATCGGCGCGTTCCTCGACCATTTGCGCAAGGACCGGCGGATTGACCGCAAACGCATCGCCGTGACCGGCGGCAGCTATGGCGGCTATATGACGCTGGCGGCGATGCTGCGCTATGGCGACAGGTTGAAAGCCGGGCTGGAGATTGTCGGCATTTCGAATTTCGTCACCTTCCTCGAAAACACCCAGGCCTACCGTCGCGATTTGCGGAGAATCGAATATGGCGACGAGCGCAACCCCGACCAGCGCGCCAAATTGCAGGAAATCAGCCCGCTTATCCGCGCCAGCGAGATCAAAATCCCGCTGATGGTCGTCACCGGCGCCAATGATCCGCGCGTCCCGGCAAGCGAAGCCGACCAGATCATCGCCGCCGTCCGCGCCAACAGTCGCCCCGCCTGGCATTTGCTCGCCGAAAACGAAGGCCACGGCTTCCGCAAGAAGGCCAATGGTGATTATCAATTCTGGGCGAGTCTGATTTTCTGGAAGAAATACTTGCTGGAGGAGAAATAGGGCGGTTGGTGCGCACCGATCGTCCCGCCGATCATGATATCGAAACCTGTCCTGAAAATCCTGTTGCTCTACGCCGCGCTACTTACCGCAGCCGCTTTCGCGCTGGAATGGCTGCAATATCAATATTTCAGCAAGACCTATTCGGTTGAAATCTATGTTGTCCTGATCGCCCTTGCCTTTGCTGCGCTTGGGATCTGGGTGGGCCACCGGCTGACGGCGCGAAAACCGCGCGGGCCGTTTGAGCGGAACAGCGCCGCGCTAAAATCACTAGGCATATCCGGGCGGGAACTGGAAGTTCTCGAAGCATTGGCGGATGGTCAATCCAACAAGGAAATCGGCCGGACGCTGGATATCTCGCCCAACACCGTCAAAACCCATATCGCGAAACTCTACGAAAAACTTCAGGTCAACGGCCGTGTCCGGGCGATCGAGGAAGCACGGACCCTGCATCTTATCCCCTGATATATCGGGGTGATAATGGCCCAGTCACCCATCCGGGTGATTTCCAAAAGCCGTCGCGGCTGTCATAACCACCGCACAAGCGGAGGAAAGATCATGCAGAAAATCGCCTTAACCTATGGAGTGTTGTCCGGGACTATCACCATTGTCACATTGATCCTGGGCCTGGTTGTCAGCGACGGCGGTAGTTTCCTGTCGTCAGAACTATTCGGTTATCTGACCATGCTGGTTGCGCTGTCGATGATATTCATCGGTATCAAGCGCTATCGTGATCAGGAACTCGGCGGTGTGATCCGCTTCCTTCCCGCATTCGCCATGGGCCTCGCCATCGCGGTTATCGCCGGGCTCATATACACGGTCGTCTGGGAGCTATATTCGATGAGCAACGGCTACGCCTTTATCGACAGCTATGTGAACAGCGCGATCGAGGCCAAAAAGGGAGCGGGTCTGACGGCGGGAAAACTGGCGCAGGAAATTGCGACCCTGGAAGAAATGCGCTCCGATTACGGGAAAATATATATCCGTATGCCGATGACTTTCATGGAGATATTCCCGGTGGGCCTGATCATCGCGATCCTGTCCGCAGCGGTTTTGCAAAACCCGAAAATCCTGCCGGTCCGGCAATAGCGTAGCAATTGGGAGAATGAAAATGAAACTCGGAGCCTTTTCGGTCAGCCTGTCGGTCAAGGACATCGCCGCTTCCAGAGCCTTTTACGAGAAACTTGGTTTTGCCAAATTTGGCGGCGACGTAGACCAGAAATGGCTGATCCTGAAAAATGGCGAGACAATGATCGGCCTGTTCGAGGGCATGTTTCCCAAGAATATGCTGACCTTCAACCCGGGATGGGATCAGGATGGACAGAATCTCGATGATTTCGACGATGTCCGCGAAATCCAGAAGTCATTGCTGGCAGCGGGTGTCAAACTCGACAGCCAGACCGAAGGCAGCGACGGTCCAGCCAGTATCATGTTGACCGATCCGGATGGCAACCCGATCCTGATCGACCAGCACCGCTAAGCCATTTTGCGCAGGTTCGGGTGATTGCCAATGCTCGCCCGGATCGCATCCAGCGCCGGTTTCCGCATCGCCGATTTCTGATAGGCATAGGCATGGCCCGGCAGCTTGGCGAGTTGCCCCGCAATCGCGGTAGCCTGACCGACCACCTTGTCCGGTTCGACCAGCATATCGAGATATCCCGCCTCGACGGCACCCTTCGGATCGTAGATGAAAGCCTGGATCATCGCGCGGGTCTGGTGCAGCGGACTGAGTCTATCCCGCGCCAGTTCGACCGCAAATACCGGTAGTGTCATACCGGTAATCGATTCATTCGCACCCAGTTTGAAATCGCCGGCCGCGCCAATCCGCGTGTCGCAAGCCATTAGCAGAAACACACCCATCGCGATCGCGTGCCCGTTACAGGCTCCCACAACGGGCATTGGTCCGCCGTAGAGACGGAGCACCAATTCGGATGCCCGGTCGAGCAGACAGACAGAATCGTCACGGGTAAAGCTGCCCATCATGCCGAGATCAAAGCCGCCGGAAAAACGCCCTTCGCGGCCAGTCAGAACGATCGCTTTGGCGTCCGCCTCGGCCTTGTCCAGTGCTTCATTGAGCGCGATCATCAGATCGAAATTGACGGCATTGGCCTTGCCATCGTCCATGGTAATCAGGGCAACGTCATTCTGGATATCGACGGAAATGCTCATGGTCTGTCCTTTTCAACGCGACGTTTAATTGTTCAGTTAAGCCTATTGGCAGAATCTTTCACGTCAACGGAAAAATCAGCGGTGAAAACCGTGGAAACCGTTAGGAAACTCGCCCAGTCAGACAATCCGTAACGGCACAGCGCTCAGCTCACCTGCCCTATTATTTTTGTCAAACGCGCGACATCCTCCCGATCATGATAAAGCGCGAAGCCAATGCGCAGAACATCTCCGCGGACATCGGTCACGACATTCTGCGCAGCCAGCCTGTCATGAAGCGCCGACGCTGTTTCCCCACGAAAGGCGAGAAAGCGGGCATGCTGCTGATCGTTAAGCGGATTGAGCAATTCAAAACCTGCCAGAGCATCCTCCTCCAGAAACTGAGCCTGCAGAGTCGCGACGTGGTCCGAAATCACAGCCGTCGTCAGCCCCTCGCTATCCAGCATATTCTGCACGGCATTGAACCGGTAGATACCGGAAGGATCGAACGTACTGCCCAGAAACCGCCGCCCGTCCGGCGCATAGCCGACATCTCCGGGTGCCAGGGCGAGATCGTCAAATGCGGCATACCAGCCGGTGACAACCGGTCGCTCGGCAAAACCCGGCGGCGCATGGAGGAAGCAGGCCCCTTCTCCCGCCATCGCATATTTATAACCACCCGCAAGGTAAAACACCCGATCGGCAATCTGCGACAGATCGGTTTCGATCGCCATAAAGCCGTGATAGCCGTCAATCACCACCCAGGGCCCTTCGGGACGGGCCAGCGCCGCAAGCTCGTCCAGCGCGGAGATGATGGTGCCGGAATTGAACAAAACATGGCTGGCGAATATCAGATCGAATTCACCGGACTGTGCAGTCTCTAGCAAGCCACCCGGTGACGCCGTTTGCAGAACGACCTCCCCCGCCTCCACCCAGCGGGTCATTTGCCGGCGAAAGCTGTGAAACTCACCATCGGTCGCGAGCACTCGAACCGGTCGTGCCGGAATAGCGGACAGGATCCGCACAATAAAGTCGTGGGTATTTGGCGCGAAGCAAAGCGTCGCGGGATCGGGCAATTTCAGTTCATCAGCTACATGTTGCTGCGCTTCGGACCAGACAGGCCCCATGATCTTGTCCCATTTGTGATCTGCCAGCACCGCCGCATCCTGCCAAGCCGCCATATGGCCTTCATAGCTGGCATCAGGCCAGAGATGATGGCTGTGCGCGGCAAAATGCAGGCGCTCCGGGTTCGCCGCAAGAGACTTGGAGAACAGATGTTTCCAGCTCATAACTGGGTACGCAGCGACCATAGTTCCGGAAAGGCCCGCTTGCCCACCGTGCTCTGCAGATAGGAAACGCCAGCGGTTCCGCCGGTTCCCATTTTTCCGCCGATGATCCGCTCGACGGTCAGCACATGTTTGTGCCGCCAGGTCGCCATCGCATCATCCAGATCGACCAGTTTTTCCGCCAGTTGATAGAGTTCCCAATATTTCTCCGGATTGCGATAGACTTGCAGAAAGGCCGCCTCGACCTGTTCCGACGGCTGATGGGAAACGGCAAAATCACGGTCAAGCAGGTCCGGTGCAATATCGAAACCGGCCCGAGCCAGCGCCGCTATCGCATCATCCCAGATGCTCGATTGATCGAGAGCAGCCTGCATCGCCACCAGCGCTTCCGGACGATCGTCCTGATATTTCAAAAAGGCCTTGTCCTTGAGGCCGAGCATATATTCCACGGTCCGGAACTGATCGGACTGAAAACCGGAACTGGGCCCCAGCACATGGCGAAAACGCGTATAGTCACTGGGCGTCATTGTGGACAATACATCCCAACTCAACGTCATCACCGCCTGGATGCGGCTAACCCGCGCAAGCGCCTTATAGGCAGGCACGAGCGCGTCGGCGGCTATTTGCTGTTTGGCGAAGCGCATCTCGCGGATGATTTGCTTGAGCCAGAGTTCCTTGGTCTGGTGGATGATGATGAACAGCATCTCGTCGTCCAGATCGGATCGGGGGTGCTGGGCGTCCAGCAATGTGTCGAGCGCCAGATAGCGCGCATAGGTCATGGTGGATTTATCGGTCATGCGAGAGTGTAACGCTGCGGAGACCTTATGGGAAGAGCATCGATGTCGATGGCACGTCGGCTTCTGGCAGTCACCAAAAAGCGTTCAAAGCCGCGAGTTTTGTTAAATTTTTAATGAAACCCAAGCTTGGGAGAGATCTCTGGAGGCCCGACCCGGAATCGAACCGGGGTGCGCGGATTTGCAATCCGCTGCGTCACCACTCCG
>NZ_CAXBIA010000021.1:0-38538 GCF_963975735.1 uncultured Parasphingorhabdus sp. | reverse complement strand
GGCGGCCGGGTCGGTGCCTATCGCGAAGCGCTGGAAAATGGCGCGGACCTGCAAGACGCGCTATTGCGCAATATTTTTCGTGGCGAGAGACCGGATGATGGAGCGCTGTCTTATGTTGCGGAGAGAATCACCGCTTATCACGCCGCGCTGCAAGGCTGCAAAACCGACGAGATCATTGCGGGCCACATCCCGGACAGCGGAGCGGCTCTATAATGGACGCACCTGAATTTTCCTGCGTCGTCAAACTGTCCGAAATTGGTTCGAAGCCCAAGACCGGCAAGCTCACGGCCAGCGCCGAAGAGCGAAGCGCTCTGGCATCAAGATTCGATTTGCCAGAAATTTCGAGCCTGACGGCAAGCTACAAACTGCTGGGTGGCGAACGCGGGATAGCTTTCTCCGGAAAGCTCGAATCCGATTTGCTCCAGAGCTGCGCAATTACCGGCGAAGACATCCCGGTACAGGTTCGCGATACTTTTGAAATATTGTTCATCCCCAAGCCCGATCCGGAACAGCTCGAGGAAGAAATCGAACTGACCGAAGACGAATGCGATATCGTCGAATATGAGCAAGCGCAGATCGATCTCGGCGAAGCCATTGCGCAAACGCTCTATCTTTCGCTCGATCCCTTTCCGCGCGGTCCCAATGCCGATGAGGTTGCCCGCAAGAAAGGACTGAAATCCGAAGCGGAAGCCGGTCCCTTTGGCGCTCTCGCGGCGTTGAAGGACAAGCTCGGCTAGTCAGCCTTCTCGTCGACCTTGGCCGCCGCGGCGTTGGTCAGGCGTTTTTGCAGCCCGTTCAGCCGTTGCTTGCTGGTGATCTTGCCGCCCAGCAAATCGGTGATGTAGAATGTATCGACCGCGCGCTCGCCATAGGTGGCGATATGGGCGCTGTGCACGGTCACTTTCGATTCGAACAGGGCATAAGCCAGCGCATTGAGCAAGGCCGGACGGTCCTGTGCGTTGACTTCCACCACGGTAAACCGGTTGGACGCGTCATTGTCGACCAGCGCAAATGGCGTGATGGCAAAGGCCCCTGCCCGCGAATGGGTAAGCGGGCGGGCGTCGAGCTTGGTCGAGAGCTTGGACCGGTTGGCCAGAGCATCCTCGACCGCTTCCTTGAGCCGGTCCAGCTGAGCCTTTTCGGAAAAAGGCTTTCCGTGCGCGTCCTGAACCAGAAAATTGTCCAGCGCCATGCCGTCACGGGTGGTGTGGATGCGCGCATCGATAATATTGCCGCCAGAGACATGGATGCCGCCCGCAATACGATAGAATAATCCCGGATGATCGGCGGCATAGACCGTGATCAACGTGGCGCCGCGTTCAGCATAGATATCGGCAAAAATCGCCAGGTCGGTATCCCCGGCATCGAGCACGAGCTGCGCATTTTGTGCAATCACATCATCGGGTTCGGCGATCCAGTATGGATCGGGGAACCGCTTGGCCAGTTTCTTGAAGTCGGCGTCGGGCAGGTTCAACGCCTCGGCCAGAACCGCCTTTTTCTCGTCGATCCGTTCCTTGCGGCCGCGCTGTTTGTGACCGAGCAGCAGCATTTCCTCCGCCGCTTCAAACAGATCGGTCAGCAACTGCCGTTTCCAGCTGTTCCACACGCCGGGTCCGACCGCACGAATATCGACGACGGTCAGCACGGTGAGCTGGCGGAGACGCTCGACGCTTTTTACCTGGCTGGCAAAATCCTGGATGGTCTTGAAATCGGAGAGGTCGCGTTTGAAAGCCACTGCCGACATCAGCAAATGGTTGCGGACCAGCCACGCGACCAATTCGGTTTCATGCGGTTTCAGGCCCAGTCGCGGACAGAGCTTCATCGCCACTTCCGCACCCAGAACACTATGGTCGCCGCCGCGTCCCTTCGCGATGTCGTGCAGCAAGGTGGCGACAAACAGCACCCGCCGGTTCTGTAATTTTTCCATGGTGGCGGTGCTGTTCGGATGGTCACCCGCCAGATCACCCCTGCCGATCCTTGCGAGCAGACCAATCGCGCGGATCGTATGCTCGTCGACCGTGTAATGATGGTACATGTCGAACTGCATCTGCGCTACAACCCGACCGAAATCGGGGATGAAACGGCCAAAGATTGCGGCCTCGTTCATCCAGCGCAGCACCAGCTCGGGATCGCGCGGCGAACAGAGTATATCGAGAAAAAGCTTGTTGGCGCGCGAATCCTTGCGGACCCTGTTGTCGATCAGCTTGGCATCGCGCCGCGCCGCCCGCATTGCCATCGGATGGATTTCCAGCTCGTGCCTGTCGGCAAGCCAGAAGATTTCCACCAGCCGTACCGGGTCTTCCTCGAAAAACTCTTCGTTCGGCAAGGCCAGCCGGCCACGATCGAGGACGAAGCCCTTCAGCTTCTTCGGCTTGCGGGTTAGCGACGGCAGGAACCGGCGCACCCCGGCATTATGGGTTTCGTCGAGATGGGCAAGGAACACACCAGTCAGATTGCCGACAACTTTTGCGTTCAGGAAATAATATTGCATGAACCGCTCGACCGAGGATTTACCCGGCCGGTCGGCAAAGTGCATCCGCCGGGCCACCTCGGGCTGCAGGTCAAAAGTCAGCCGGTCTTCAGCGCGGCCGGTGATGTCATGCATGTGACAGCGGACTGCCCACAGAAAATTGGCTGCCTTGCGAAAGCGCTTGAATTCGTCTGCGGTCAACAGGCCGACATCGACGAGATCCTCGGCCGACGCCACCCGGTGGATATATTTGCCAATCCAGTAGAGGGTTTGCAGATCGCGCATACCCCCCTTGCCTTCCTTGACATTGGGCTCGACGACATAGCGACTGTCGCCCATTTTCATGTGCCGGACATCGCGTTCGGCCAGTTTCTCGGAGACAAATGTGCTATCGGTGCCAGCGACAACCTCGCTGAAAAAACGCTGTTTCGCGTCTTCGTAGACGCCGGTGTCACCCCAGATATAGCGGCCTTCGAGCAGCGCCGTGCGGATCGAAAGATCCCCTTTCGCCATGCGTACCATCTCGTCGATCGAGCGGCTGCTCTGCCCGACCTTCAACCCGAGATCCCAGAGCCAGTAGAGCATCGCTTCGACCGCCTGTTCGGTCCAGCTGGTAGCCTTGTGCGGGGTCAGAAATGCAATATCGACATCGCTATGCGGTGCCATTTCCCCCCGGCCATAGCCGCCGACCGCCATCACCGCGATCCGTTCGCCCGAGGACGGGTTGCCGACCGGATATTGGTGTTGCACCGCGATATCGTGAATGAGCCGCACCAGCTGGTCGACCAGAAACGACTGGGCTGCCGCCATTTCATGGCCGGCAGACGGCTTTTTCAACAGACGCCTGCTGATCTCCGCGCGTCCATCTGCCAGCGCTTCCTGCAGGATCGGAAGGATTTTTGCCCGCGCGTCGGGCATGCCATGTTCGGCAATCAGCTCCTCGATCTTTTCAGCCAGCGCACGGCGATTGATAATATCCCGCTGCCGGACGATCCGTGTCCCCGGATTCGCCGGCGCAGCTGGAATATCGGTGCGTATATTCATCCAGTCGCTGCCAGCTCGTCACGATGCTTTTTCGCAAGCACGATTTTGGCGATTTTTGCCGTGCCGAGTTTCGGCAACGGTTCGTCATATTGCCAGACATGTACCGGCATTTTATAGGGCGCAAGCTGGTGCTTGAGCGTTTCCAGCAGCTCTTCGTCCGTCAGACTATGGCCTTCCTTGATGTGGTAGACGAGTGCCGGCACTTCCCCGAACCGTTCATCGGGAACGCCGAAAATACAGGCTTCGGCGACCGCCGGGTTTGCATAGACCGCAGCTTCCACTTCCTGACAGCTGATATTCTCGCCGCCGCGGATGATGATCTCCTTCTTGCGGTCGACAATGTAGAGATAGGATTCGGGATCAAGATAACCGATATCACCGGTGCGGAAATAGCCGTCTTCGGTGAAGGCATCGCGGGTGGCCTCTTCGTTATTCCAGTAGCCGGTGAAATTGGCAGCGGTACGGATACAGACTTCGCCCCGCTCCCCCTGCGGCATCTTGTTGCCGTCATCATCCAGGATCGCGACATCAACAATCGGCGGCGTTGCCCGGCCGGTGCTTTCCGGCTTGGCGAGATAATTTTCATTCTGGTTGGAACAGCCAACACCGTTGGTTTCGGTCAGGCCATAGCCAATGACCGGGAAACCGTCGCCCATTTTCTCCTTGATCCGCCGGACATGCTCGACCGGACGCGGCGCACCGCCTGCGGCCATGGTGACACAGCTGCTGAGATCATATTTGTCAAAATGCGGATGCGAATAGATTTCCATGCTCATCAGCGGCACGCCGACAAAATAGGTGACCCGTTCCTTTTCGATCAGGCGCATTGCCTCTTCGGCATCCCATTTGTTGAGGAATACCAGTTTCCGGCCGATGGCATAGCTGACCAGAACCAGCGGCACCGAAGCGGTGACATGGAACAGCGGCACGCAAACCATCGCGGTCGGTTGCCCTTCCGGCATCGTACCGGCCGCAGTCATCATTTGCACCAGCACCAATACCGTGCCGACATAGCTCATGGCACCCTGTACCACCGAGCGATGTTCGGCATAGGCGCCCTTCGAGCGACCAGTGGACCCGGAGGTAAATAATATCGTCGCATTGTCTTCGGGGCCGATTTGCGGCATCGGCGTCTCCGCGCCACCACCTTTTTCCAGCATGACTTTCAGCCCTTCGAGAGGCAATTTGTCATGTTCGAAGACCAATAGTTCGGCGCCGTGGTTGCGTTTCGACTCGACCAGGCGCTGAGCCCGCTGATAATCGGCAAAGACGTAGCGACAGCCGACATCCTCGATGCCGTCGGCCAGTTCATCACCCTGCCACCATCCGTTGAGCTTCGTCGAAACGCCGCCCGCAATGGTAATCGCCATGTCGAGGATGATCCAGTTGGCCGAATTGCGCGCGGCGATACCGATCCGGTCACCTTTCTGAACGCCATAGCCTTCGACCAGTCCGCCAGCCAGAACACGCGCGGCAGCATAGGTTTCGCCAAAGGTCAGGCGGATGTCGCCATCGACCAGAAATTCCTTGTCGGCATTCTGATGCGAGAAATAGGCCAGATAATCCGCTACATTCTGCGGCGCATTTTTGAACACCGGCATGTCGACACCAAATTTATTGATCGTGTCGAGCTCCAGCATTTGACCAGGTTGGGTCAATGCCGCCATCGTTTTATCGATTGCCAAGTCAAGTTCAGAAATCGCCATTCTTCTAGTCTCCCGTTGTTCCCTCTTGGTAAAGGGGAATTTCCCTTTATATGGACAGGAAACCACGCGGGGAAAAGAGTTGATTGATATTATATTGGCCAATGCGGCACAGTTTACGCGCTTTGAGGAGCTTGGCCTGTCTCCCAACGCACTCGATCTCGGTTTTTTCCAGCTCAAATGGTATTCGCTGGCCTATCTTGCCGGGATATTGATCGGTTACTGGTATCTGAGCAAGCTGGTGGCGCAGCCGGGCTCGCCAATGGCCCGTCGCCACGCCGATGACCTGATCTTCTGGGCGACGCTCGGGATCATCGTCGGCGGCCGACTGGGCTATGTGTTTTTCTATGCTCCCGAAATCCTGCAAGAGCCGATCCGAATATTCGAGGTATGGAAAGGCGGCATGTCGCTGCACGGTGGTACAATCGGCGTCGTGCTCGCGCTCTGGTGGAGCGCGCGGCGGGAGAAACTCAATTTTCTGCGGATGTGCGACTATATCGCCTGCGTCATCCCCTTCGGCCTGTTCTTCGGACGGCTGGCCAATTTCGTCAACGGCGAGCTGTGGGGACGGCAAACGGACGTCGCCTGGGCCGTCATTTTCCCGATGGGCGGCGAAGTCGCCCGCCATCCCAGCCAGCTCTACGAAGCGGGCCTCGAAGGCCTGCTCTATTTCGTCATCCTGTCGCTGCTCTTCTGGAAAACGGATGCCCGCTATCAGCCGGGCAAGCTGCTTGGTACCGGTCTGCTGGTTTACGGCTTGAGCCGGTTTACCGTCGAATTCTTCCGTCAACCGGATGCCCAGCTTACATGGCTGGTCGAGCAATCGGGCTTCAGCATGGGCCAATGGCTGACCGTGCCGATGATATTGCTGGGCGCCTGGCTGGTGTTCACCGCCAAAGCCCGGCGCACGCGCATCGAGGCAGTGGCCGGAGACAAGAGCGTTGCCTGACGGCATCAAAACGGACCCTCCCAGTGCAGCGCATATAATCGCCGACCGGATCGACCGTGAAGGTCCGATCCCGCTGGGCGACTATATGGCAATCGCCAATGACTATTATTACGCCAGCAAGGACCCTTTGGGCGAAGAGGGTGATTTCGTCACCGCGCCCGAGATCAGCCAGATGTTCGGCGAAATCGTCGGTATCTGGCTGGCCGATCTATGGCTGCGTAAAGGGTCGCCCGACCATTGCCATTATGTCGAACTGGGACCGGGTCGCGGCACGTTGGCCAGTGACGCGCTGCGCTCCCTCGCCAAATTCGGCTGCTCGCCGATGGTCCATTTCGTCGAGACCAGCCCGGTCCTGAAAGCCAAACAGGCGGAGGTCCATCCCGAAGCGATATGGCATGACGATATAGCAAGCCTGCCGGGCGACGGACCACTGCTGGTCGTCGCCAATGAATTTTTTGACGCGCTGCCGATCGAGCAATTTGTCGCGACAACCGGCGGCTGGCGACGGCAGATGGTCGCGCGCGATCGCAGCAAATTTGTCGCTATCCCGAGTTCCGAAGTGGCGGAGGACCGGATTGGCAGCAGCATGAGCGGCTTTCCCGATGGCACGATATTGGAACGCTCTCCGGTCAGCGTCGAACTGGCCGGCGATCTGGCCAATCGTCTGGCCAAACAGGGCGGCACATTGCTGATCATCGATTATGGCTATGCGCGTCCGGGAACCGGCAGCACTTTGCAGGCGGTCAAGGACCATATGCCGATCAGCCCGTTTGACAGTCCGGGAGCATCGGATCTCACCGCCCATGTCGATTTTCATACTTTGGCCAATATCGCGCGAACGCGGCTGTTGGCGGTACATGGCCCCGCAGAACAGGGCCAGTGGTTGAAGTCGCTCGGGATTGACCAGCGCGCAGAAGCGTTGATCAACGCGACGCCAAAACAGGCAGATAATATCCGGGCGGCGCACCAGCGGCTGACCCATGCCGACGAGATGGGCTGCCTGTTCCGGGTAATGGCGGCGACCCCGATAGACTGGCCGGAACCCGAAGGCTTCAGCTACGGTGAGGAATAGCGGCTGTTGCTAGACTGCTAACCAACCCATGCGGCGACTTCGGTAGCCACTTTATTGGCGGCCCGGTTCAGGCCTTCCCCGACGGGATTTGGTTCGGCAGCAAAGACCTTTTCACTGGCCTGGAAACGCTTCTTCTCGACCGGCTTGTCCGTAACCATTTTGACCGCATCATAAGTGACGGTGACGGTCAGGCTGGGGCCGTCGAGGCCGAAATCGACCAGTTCGCCAGTGATATAGGTTTGCGCGTTACCGCCAGCTTCTGTTGCCGTCAGCACCAGCCGGTTATTCTTTTCCGCAATGGTTTCGCTGAGCAGATCCTGAAACAGGCGTGCCGGCTTGTCGACCCACACGGCATCTTTCAAATAGGCGATGCCCGTGCCAGCGGTCTGTACCGGCACCCGGATAGTGTTCAGCTTCTGTGGTGCAGCCGGCAACGCGACGACCAGTGAACCGGCCTGCGTTCCGCTCCGCACAGCCCCGGCCGAGAGCTTCTGGTCGGGCGACAGCGATAGCAGCGACGGTGGCGGTTCAGCGCCGCCAAAACTAACGCACGCGCTTAGCGCTGTTGTTGCGGCCAGCAGACCGACGGCTTTCAAAAATTTGCTCATCATATCTGCCCCTTCATTTTCCTGGCTCATAGTCCGGTAGCGCTGGCGCCGACAATAATGAACCGGCCCCGCCCTGATCCAGCCGCTCGGTAACCTTGGTCATCGATTTGGTCAGCGCCTGCATATCCTCGACCAGCTGGTCGATTTCCGGCAGCGTCTTTTTCGAGAAACGCTCGGCACCGGGCTGTGCATTTTTCAACACGCCTTCCAGAGCAAGGAGACTCTTGGAAGCGGAATCCAATGTTGTGGCCAGATTTTTCGCCACCGGCTCACCGTTATTGGTCAGGAAAGCATTGGTATTATCCGCTACCAGGCCCAACTTCTCGGCTGTCTGGCCGGCATTGCGAATGGCGATCCGTGATTCTTCCATCAGCGCTTCCAGACCCGGCGCCTGTTGCGCCAGACTGCCGGTCAATTTGTCGGTATTGGCCAATATGCCGCTGATCGATTTCTGATTGTCATCCGACAATAGCAAGGTCAGCCGGTCGGTCAGGGTCGCCAGTCGCTCTACCACCAGCGGAGCGCTGTTCAGCAATTCGCCGAGCGCACCCGGCTTGGTCGGAATCACCGGCACCCCTTCGGGCCCCTTTTCGGTAATCGGTGGTGCGCCCTTTTTTGCCCCGTCGAGCTGAATATTGGGCGGCGCAGTGAAACTCACGCTCTGGATGGTGGCGGTGGTACCTTCGAGAATTGGTGTATCCTCACTGACGGCAATACGAACGCGCACAAAATTCGGGTCCTTCTTCCACAGTTCGACCTTGATCACCTGTCCCGAGGGCACGCCGGCAAAAGTGACGCCGGTTCCCGATGCCAGTCCACCAACCGACTGGGAGAAGAAAATATCATATTGCTTGGTCGCACCGTCGCCAAAGCGAACGATCCACACCAGAAAGGCGGCCACAAGAGCCAGCATCACCAAAGTGACAACACCGACAAGGATATGATTGGAGCGCGTTTCCATCTATTTCACCTCTATGACAAGCGGTCTCGCCAGCTGCAACAATTCTCTGAACCGGTTGATCATTCTCATCCTAGCATCTTTTTTCCGGCAGAGGCCATCCGGCCCCGCGGGCCATTGAAATATTCCTGTATCCAGGGATGGTCGAGCGCGAGCAATTCATCGATTGTACCAACCGCGATAACCTGCTGGTCGGCGAGCACTGCGACCCGATCACAAATTGCGTGCAGCGTATCGAGATCATGGGTGATCAGGAACACCGTCAGCCCGAGGGTCTGCTGCAATTCCTTGGTCAGGCTGTCGAACGCGGCCGCGCCGATCGGGTCCAGCCCTGCGGTCGGTTCATCGAGAAACAATAGTTCGGGATCGAGCGCGAGCGCCCGTGCGATACCGGCCCGCTTGCGCATCCCGCCCGATAACTGGGAAGGATATTTCGGCGCCGCATCGGGCGGCAGTCCGGAAAGACAGACTTTATATTTGGCGACTTCCCGCCGGAAGTCCCGATCCATGTCGGGATAGAATTCGCGGATCGGCACCATCACATTTTCAGCCACGGTCAACGTCGAAAATAGCGCGCCACCCTGAAACAGCACACCCCAGCGCTTGCGAATTTCGATCGTCTCGGCATCCGATTTGCCCAATATATGCTGGCCAAAAACCTCGACCTCGCCCTCGTTCGGCGTCTGCAGCCCGATGATCGAGCGCATCAATACCGATTTGCCGGTACCGGATCCGCCAACCACGCCGATAATTTCGCCACGACGCACATCGAGATCAAGATTGTCGTGAACCACCTGCTCGCCAAAGCTGTTGCGCAGACCGCGAACGCTGATGATCGGGCCGTCATAATCGGGATTATAGGCGATGGTCTCCGACTCGCGCATCAGTTCCACCCGATCCAGCTGAAGAAGACTGCGAAAAACGCGTCGAGCACGATGACGAGAAAGATCGCCTGAACAACTGCTGCTGTGGTCCGTTTGCCAACATCCTCGGCATTGCCCTTGACCTGCATCCCCTGATAACAGCCGGTCACGGCGATGACCGCTCCGAATACGGGGGCTTTCACCAGTCCGACATAGACGTCGGTCAGAGGCACCACCTCGCGGATGCGGGCGAAAAAAGTTGCCGGCGGGATGTCGAGTTCGACCCAGCTGAGCAGACCGCCGCCGATTATCGCGACGATCGAGGCGTAGAAGCCGAGTAGCGGCAGCATGCAGACGGCGGCGAGAAAGCGTGGCAACACCAGCGCCTCGATCGGCGACACGCCGATGGTGCGCATCGCGTCAATTTCTTCGGTCAGTTTCATCGTGCCGATCTGCGCGGCAAAGGCCGAGCCGGACCGCCCCGCCACCATGATCGCGGTCATCAGCACGCCCAGTTCGCGCAGCGTCAGACGCCCGACCAGATTGACGGTGAACACTTCCGCGCCGAACTGCCGCAACTGAACCGCGCCTTGCTGCGCGATCACCAGGCCAATCAGAAAACTCATCAGGCCGACAATGCCGAGGGCACGAACGCCGACGACATCAAAGCGCTGGATCACCGCATTCCATCTTATCCTGCCGGGGTGGCGGACCAATCGGAAAAAACCGACGATGATCGCGCCGAAAAAGCCGATCAGTCCTGTCAATGTGGTGAAGGCCAGGCTTGTCGCCTCGCCGACCTCGCTGATCACACGGATCACGGGGTTGAGCGGTTCAGGCCGTATGTCGGTTGGCTGATCAGCACCGGCGACTGCCGCGATCAGCCGCTGCGCATCGTCATTTGCGCCGACAATCTCGGCTTCCATATCCCGCGCTGTCCTGTGGACCAGCCAGGCCCCCACCGTGTCTACATAGCCTGTACCGGAAATATCCAGCCGCGTTGCTTCACCCGCATAGGAGCGCAACCGTTCGGGCAAGTCGCCCACGCTGGCTATCGAAAGGTCGCCGGAAAAATGCAGCGTAACCGCACCATCTTCGGCTGTCTCTTCGACAAAATCGCTGGGTATCGACATCGCATCTATAGGTGACCGAAATTGCGACAAAGCTCAAGAGATTAAACTGCTCAAATATTTGGTGCTTTCACAGCCTGACTGCTAAGGACGGCGCGAACAGGAACTTCGGGACGGCATGCAGAAAATATCACTTTACGACATGGACCGGACGATTACCGTGCGCGGAACCTATACGCCATTCCTGTTCCATATGGTCTTTGCCAGAGCGCCATGGCGTCTGATTTTCCTGCCGATCCTGCCCTTTGCCTTCGCCGCTTACGGGCTCAAGCTTATCAGCCGCGGGCAATTGAAAACCTTCAACCAGAGAATGTTGCTCGGTAGCAGCCCCAAGCTTTCGGCCCTGCAACCGCATATCGAAAACTTCGCCGACAAGGTCCTGCAATCCAATCGTCACCGGAAAGCGATTGATCAGGTCGAAGCAGATCGCGCTGACGAGCGGATATTGGTGCTGGTGACAGCATCCTATGAACTTTATGCCGAAGCCATCGCCCGCCGTCTTGGCTTTGACCATCTGATCGGCACGCAGCTGGTGGTCGACGGCGAAGGGCGCGTGCTACCGGAGATCATCGGCGAGAATTGCTATGATGATGCCAAGATCGGCCGGATCGAGGCATTGTTTGCCAAGCAGGGTTGGCAGCGCACCGATGCCCATGTCCGCGCTTATTCCGACCATGTCAGCGATCAGGCGATGCTGGAATTTGCCGACGAGGCAATCGCGACAACGCCGACGCCAAAACTCCACCGCCTGGCCGAACAGCGCGGCTGGAAAATCGTCGACTGGCGCTGAACCGAAAGCGACGCTGTGCCTTGGAACCAAGGGCCTGCGACTTGTTCCGCACTGCCCGCCAATCTGATTTTTGTGGACAGCCGAGCGGCGATGAATCAAATGGACCGGATTGCCCACCTGGAAATTCCACCCCGGAGTAAGGAAGACATGTCATTCACGAAGCTGCTCGTACCGACCTATACACAAATGCTCAAAGCGCTCGCCGGGTGGCTGGACAAGGCGCAGTCCCAGCTTCCCGATACTGATTCGGAAGCGCTGCTATCTGCGCGCCTCGCGCCCGACATGTTCCCGCTGTCCACCCAGATTCGCTTTGCCTGCGTGCAGGCGCAGGAAGCGGTGTTCCGGCTGAAGGGAGAGGTCTTCCCTGCTTTGATCGGCGAGCTTCTCGATGAAGGGCGTGATGCGGCAGAACGGCCCGGTACTTTCGCGAATGCAAAGGCGCGGATTGATGAGACCCTCGCGTTGCTGGAGGGTCTCGCCCCGGACGCGCTCGACAAGGACCCGAACGAACCCGTCGCGCACGCGCTTCCGATTGGCATCGTGTTTGACCTTACCGCCGAGCAATATGCCCGCGACTGGGCGCTTGGCCAGTTCTATTTCCACATCATGACCGCCTATGCGATATTACGGAGCGAAGGAGTAGAACTCGGCAAAGCCGATTATATTCCGCACATGTTTCCCTATATACGGCCGGGTACGATGCCAAAAGGCTGATGGCAGGACTGCAGGGCGTCACCATATAGTTGACAGTCCGGCGCATCCATCGCAAGCGGCGCGGCATGGCAATTATCGCAACTATCATGAACAGCGCCACCGGTCAGCCGATCCAGAAAATGACCTTTGGCCGCATGCCCAAACCCTGGGCCTCCTTCAGCCTCGAGAGCGGTGAACTGGTCACCGCCGAGCGGATCGATATCGGCACGCCCGCGCATGGCAAATTTGTCGCGCCGGTTTCGATCTGGGTTATGCCCAAGACACCCAAGACCTGACCGATGAGCGTTGCTTTCCGCAGAGAAGGTGATGACGAGCATCTCGAACCCAAGTTCGAGCATCCGATCCCCGTCGGACCCAATCTGGTCACGGCGCGCGGGCTGCAGCTGATCAAGGACCGCGTGGCCGAGTTGCAGTCAAAGGTTGCCGGGCTGACCGACGACGAGGTCGCGCTCAAGATCGCGAAGCGCGACTTGCGCTACTGGAACACAAGACAATCGACGGCGGAGCAACCGCCGGTGCCGAGCGGTACCACGGTCGAATTCGGCACCAGAGTGACCTTCCTGCTTAACGGCAAAGAGAAAACGCTCTCGCTTGTCGGTGACGACGAAGCCGATCCGGCCAGCGCGCTGGTGTCTTTTTCCGCACCCATCAGCCGGGCGCTGATGGGACTTGAGCCCGGCGACTATGGTGATTTTTCCGGCAAAGAGGATGCGATTGAAATTCTGTCGGTCGAGGCGGTCCCGCCGACATAAGACGGTTGGTTGTTCAGAAGAAACTTTACACAAAGGCCCGGTTTTATTTTCTGTCAACTTTGCCTGAAACGCCGAGAATTCTGGGATATTCCCTTCACCAACCGGATACCTAGTGTAATCTTCCAGAAGGATGGATATCCGGTCGGCGCGCGGCAAGTCGCGGAGAATGACTTAGTTTTCCGCGGGGATGTCAAAGAGCCGGTTCCGAGGATAAGCGATCCGCACTGCTGTAGGAAAGCCCCATCCTAGCCGACGAGAATCACCCGCAAATCATTGACGTTGGTGCCGGATGGTCCGGTCATCAGCAGAGCGCCAGCCTTTTCGAAGGCGAGATAGCTATTGTCCCGCTCGAGCAACTGACGCGCCTGATCGGCTCCGCCCATCATTTCCAATATCCCCGGCCACAAAAAGGCACCGGCATTGTCTTCCGAACCGTCTATGCCGTCGCTGTCGGCGGCAAAGCCGCAAATATCCGGTTCGCCCTCCAACGCCAGCGCACAGGCCAGCAGATAGGCGGTGCACCGGCCACCGCGACCACTGCGGTTGCGCAAGGTCACGGTCGCCTCGCCACCTGATATCAGCGCCGCCTTGCGTCCACTCGCCTTGAGTGCAAGCGCCTGCGCGGCATGGTCCTTCCCGAGTTCCAATGCATCGCCCTCGAGCGCGTCGCCGAGCATGATCGCTTCATAGCCCATGGCAATGACGGCATCGACCGCAGCAGCACACATGTCGGCGGGTCGCGCGCACAGGTCAGCCGTCACCCGCTGCATGTCAGGATCGCCGGTTTTCGGGGTTTCGAGCGCGCCCGACAGCAGTTGATTTTTGATCGCTGGAGTCAGATCAATCGCATATTTCGCGGCAATGGCGAGAGTTTCGGCGCAGGTCGAGCTGTCCGCGACCGTCGGCCCCGACCCGATCATCGCGATATCGTCGCCCGGAATATCGGAAATGGCAATCATATGGGTTGCCGCCGGCCAGGCTCTCGCCGCCAGCCGCCCGCCCTTGATCGCCGAAAGATGCTTGCGCACCATGTTCATTTCGCTGATCGGCGCGCCGCTGCGCAGCAGGGCACGGGTGACGGACTGTTTTTCAGCCAGCGATATCCCGTCGGCTGGCGCAGGGAGCAATGCGCTTGCCCCGCCGGACATCAAGACCAGCAAGAGATCATCTGCACCGAGCGCATCTGCCGCGTGCAATGCGGTTTGCGCTGCTTCTGCTCCAACTGAATCCGGAACCGGATGCGACGCCTCGACGATCTGAAAATTATCCGGCGCGAATCCCGGCTGGACATAGCCCTGCCGCGTTACGATCAGGCCGTTGGCATCCTCCGGAAGGCGATCCAGAACAGCAGCAGCCATTTGCGTGGCCGCCTTGCCGATGGAAAGAAGACAGGTCCGGCCGGGTACCCGGGGCCATTGGACATCGCGCATGGCGTTGGCAGGCAGCGCGGGTTGCAGCGCCTGCAAATAGAGATCCTCTAAAAAAGCTTTTATTGAATCGGGATTTGTTGTTTGATGCACTGCACAATAAGGGCCCGATTGTTCCGCCGGGGTCAAGAAGATTTTCGGAGTGACAGAGCAACCATGAATGATCGCGCCACTATCGACCATCTTCTGCAACGGCTGACAGCGCATCTGGGCGCGCTCTACCCCGATCATGATTGCGAGGCGCTGGCCGAACGGATCGTCGAACTGTTCTGGCCCGACAAGAGCCTGATGATCCAGCGCTCGGAAATCGCAGACAAGCATTTGTGGGACGAGAGCGATGTCGCGATGATCACCTATGGCGGCACCATCCGCTCGGATGGCGAGCGACCGCTGCGGACGCTGCACCGCTTCCTGAAAGAGCATATCGGCCAGACCATCGGCGCGGTGCATATCCTACCCTTTTTCCCCTATAGCTGTGACGACGGTTTCGGGGTGATCGACTATCTCGCGGTCGACGAGGATCTGGGCGACTGGTCCGACATCGAGAGAATCGCCGGCGACTATCGGCTGATGGGCGATCTGGTGATCAATCACGGATCGAGCAAATCCGTCTGGTTCCAGCAATTCCTGTCCGGCGAAGCGCCGGGCAAGGATTATTATTATACCGCCGATCCCGCCGCCGATCTCGGACAGGTGGTGCGGCCCCGCGCGCATCCGCTGCTGACGCCCTTTCGGACCGCGTCCGGGGATCGCCATGTCTGGAGCACATTCAGCAGCGACCAGCTGGATTTCGACTTTACCAATCCCGAACTGCTGATCGAATTTGTCAAGATCATCGCGGCCTATATTGACCATGGCGTGCGAATTTTCCGGCTCGATGCGGTCGCTTTCCTGTGGAAGAAAATCGGCACGCCATCGATCAATCTCGACGAAACCCACGAGATCATCCGTCTGCTCCGCACGCTTATGGATCATCATGCCGAGACGCTGGTCATCATCACCGAGACCAATATCCCCAATCACGAGAATCTGACCTATTTCGGCAACCAGAACGAAGCGCATGTCATCTATAATTTCTCGCTGCCGCCGCTGCTGGTCCATGCGCTGTTGACCGGCAACGCGCTCTATCTGAAGCGGCTGACGCGGAGCAATCCGCCGGCGCTGACCGGCTGTACCTATCTCAATTTCACCGCCAGCCATGACGGGATCGGGCTGCGTCCGACCGAAGGCGCCCTGCCGCAGGGCGAGGTCGACCAGATGCTGGCCGCTATTCAGGGCTTTGGCGGCCGCGTTTCAATGCGGCGCGGGCCGGGCGGCACCGAGAAACCCTATGAGATGAACATCTCGTTTTTCGAAGCGATGCAGGGGACGCTGGAGGGGCCGGACGAATATCAGATCGAGCGGTTCATGGCAGCGATGGCGACCATGCTGGCGCTGGAGGGCATCCCGGCGATCTATATTCACAGCCTGCTGGCGACGCCGAATGGCTATGAAGAGGTCAACCGGACCGGCCACAACCGGTCGATCAACCGGCGCCAACTGGACTATGATCAAATTACCGCGAAACTGGCCGATCCGGAAACTGTCGAAGCACAGGTATTTACCCGTTTTCTCTCGCTGGTCGAAACCCGCAAGAAACAGCCGGCCTTTCATCCCAATGCGGTGCAATTCACGCTGGCGCTGCCCGAGGGGCTGTTCGGCATCTGGCGCCAGAGCCGGGAACGGACACAGAGCATCTTTGCCATCAGCAACGTGACCAGTGAAGAAAAGATCCTCTCGCTGGCAGACATCAATCTGATCGCCGGTGACCAATGGTGGGACCTGATTTCCGGCCATATCATCACCGACATCGAGGGTGATTTCAGCCTGTCGCCCTATCGGACCGTCTGGTTCAGCAACGTGGCGCCCGACCCGGCCGAGTCTTCCCAGAGCTAATCTTCATTATCCAGCCGCACCGCTTCCTTGAACCGTTCGGTAAAGTCGGGAATGGCGCTGTTGATCCGGTTCCAGTTGGCCATGAAGGGTGTTTCGTTCGGTGATTCCAGAAACACTTCACCGGCGGTCATGATATTTTGCGCGAACAGTTCGACCGTCGTTTCTTCCTCGTGCCGGTCGAGAGTCAGGCCGTTCATCACCGCGTCGTTATAGAAAGTCTCGATTCGATCCAGCGCGATCCGGAAATAGGTCGCTTTCAGCGTACGGAAGGTACCGGCGGAAAAGACCTGACCGTCGGTGGCGAGTTTTCGGAACAGCGATTTGGTGATGTCGATGCTCATTTTCGACAAGCCGCCTTCGGGATTGTCATGCGAAACCGACTGGTGCTTGTGATCATAATTGTCGGCAATCTCGACCTGGCATATCGACTTGGTCGACTGGTTGCGCCAGACTTCGGACAGGACCCCCACTTCCAGACCCCAGTCGGAGGGGATGCGGATATTCTTGACCACCTGCCGGCCCATCGCAAATTCGCCGGCCAGTGCGTAGCGGAAGCTGTTCAGATAGGTGATATAGTCATTGGGCTCGCAGACTTTCTTGAGCGCGGCCAGCAACGGCCCGATCAGCAGACGCACGACACGTCCGTTGAACTTCTCCTCCGTCGTTCGCGCATAATAGCCTTTGGAAAAGACATAGGGGAATGTCGGGTTGGCGACCGGATACATCAGGCGTGCCAGCAGCTCCCGGTTATAGGTCAATATGTCGCAGTCGTGGAGCCCGACCACCTGGGCGTTGGTGGCGGACAGGAAATATCCGAAGCAGAACCAGACGTTGCGGCCCTTGCCCGGTTCCGCCGGTGACAGGCCACGCTCTTTCAGTTCGCTATCGAGCGCAGTCAGTCGCGGGCCGCTGTTCCACAGGATATGATGGCGTTGCGGGAGGCGCGAAAAATATTGCTTCGCATAGGAAAACTGCTCCTTGTCGGCGCGGTCCAGTCCGATGATGATATCGTCCAGATAAGGCACCTGACATAGTTCATCGACGATATTCTCGAGCGCGGGACCTTCGAGTTCGGAGAACAGACTCGGTAATACCAGCGCCATTGGATTGGCTTTGCGAAAACCCATCAAATCGGATTCCAGCGATTCCACTGACCGGCCCGACAGATTGTGAAGCGTCGAAATGCTACCGTTTTGATGAAAATCAGCCATATATGTCCTTCATTGCGAAGCAACGAGCCTAATCAGCTTTGGCGCAGGTTTAAACCCAATTCTGCCAAAATTTCTGTCACCGCGATCACCCATCCCTCTGGGCCCGGTGCGGAAGCTGTGCGGACGCCGGGCCGGGCCGAAACAATGGTCACGCCCTGCGGGTTCGGCATGATCACGCCAAAATCAGCCGCCTCGATCATCGCCAGATCATTAGGTCCGTCGCCGAGCGCGATCGAAACGACATCGCAATCGTGCTTTTGTCCGGCAATCATATCGATGATCCGGCCCATTGCCTGTTCCTTGGTTGCATGGCCGGTCAGATGATAGAATCGTCCGCCGCGCTGAATCCGGAGACCGGCCTCGGCGACGGTCGTTGCAAGGGTTTCCAGTTCACCGTCCGTGCCGGACCAGAGAAAGGGTTCGGTCGCCTGACGGTCTTTCGCCCGCTTCGCGTCGTCGAATGCCAGTCCGGTTGCATCGACAACCTGCTCGACAGACATATCGGCAAAACCGGTGAAATGATTGCGCAGCGAGCCGGGCAGCTTGCCGATCTGATCCAGTATCGCGGAATATGCGATACCCATGGTAATCCTGCCGGTGCGACCGCCCTCTCCGGCAAAAACGGCTTCGGGACCATGGATGACCGAACCATTTTCCGTCACGCAGAGCGAGAAAGGAAGCGGAATTTCCTGCTGCAACCATAATAGTTCCGCATGGGTCTTGCTGGTAACCGGTATGACTTCCGCCAGCGACTGCTGATGAAGTTGCCGCGCCAGCGCATCAGCCGGTTTCGCCGAATAGCTGTGATGATCCAGCAGCGTGCCATCAAGATCGGTGAATATCAGGGGGTAGACGGGTCGCTTTGCCATGGCCGTGATATAGCATTCCGGCCCGAGCCGGAAAGCGCTAATCTGGAGAACCGTTTAATCTGCAGCCAAAGCGGCGTAATGCAGCCGCTTTGGCTTGTCGGTCAGACGGCCGCGAGCGCCTGGTCGAAATCGGCGATCAGATCGTCCGGGTCTTCGACACCGATCGAAATGCGCACCAGATTGTCGGTGATGCCGAGCGCAGCGCGCCGTTCGTCGGGAACCGAGATATGGGTCATCGCGGCGGGCAGGCTGGCGAGTGTTTCGGTGCCGCCGAGGCTCACCGCCAGCTTGGCGATTTTCATTGCGTCGAGGAAGCGGAAGGCCTCCGCCTCGCCGCCCTTGATGAAGACCGAGAAAGTGGAACCGGCGCCGCTGCAATGGCGGGCGTAAATATCCTTCTGGCGCGCGTCCTCGATGAAACCGAGATAGCCGAGGCCGTCGACTTTTGGATGGCCGCGCAGGAAAGCGCAGACTTTTTCGGCATTTTCACCGGCGCGGGTCATGCGCAGTTCCAGCGTCTCGAGACTGCGCATCAGCATCCATGCGGTATTGGGATCGCAGATAGTGCCGATCGTGTTCCGGATGGCCCGGATCGGATCCATATGGGCCTTGCTGCCGAGCACGCCGCCGGCAACCAGATCGCTGTGGCCGCCGACATATTTTGTCAGACTGTAGATCACGATATCGGCGCCATGTTTGAGCGGCTGCTGCCAGAGCGGGCCGAGGAATGTATTGTCGATTGCGATCGGCGGCGCGCCTTCCCCCCTGCCGAAGACCTGCTCGCGAGCATGGGCAACGCCTTCAATGTCGACCAGCGCGTTGGTCGGATTGGCCGGACTCTCCAGATAGATGATCGCCACTTTGCCGCCATTGCTAGCCGCCTGCGCCTTGGCCTGTTCGAGCATCACGGCGACGTCTGGCGGTGTGGCACCGGCGGGGAAGTCGAGGAAGGTCACGCCGAAACGGCCTAGAATTTTATTGATCAGGGTCTCGGTCGCTGCATAGAGTGGTCCACTGTGGACCACGACATCGCCCTGATTGACGTTGGCCAGCAACACCGTGGTGATCGCCGACATGCCGCTGGAAAATACCAGCGCATCCTCGGCCTCGTCCCAGATACTCAGCCGGTCTTCCAATATTTCCTGATTGGGGCCGTTGAAACGCGAATAGACCAGACCGTCCGAACCGCCGGGGCGTTTGCCGGTAATCCCTTCGAAAAAGCGTTTGCCGGCCGCGGCATTTTCAAAGGCGAAGGTCGAGGTCAGGAAGATCGGCGGCTTGAGCGCGCCTTCGGAAAGCTCAGGATCATAGCCGTGACCCATCATCAGAGTCGCCGGCTTCAGCTTGCGCCCGCCAATTCTTTCGATCGGCGCCTTCGGCATCCGGCGCGTAACCGGCACGGCTGCCGTCGGATCATTTTGCTTTGCCATATTCTATCTCTCCACAGCGATGAATCCGGATGAAGTCATGCCTCAAAAATTAACTGGTTACAATGGAAACCACCCACACGCAGCCGATTATGATCGGGATGCCGGCAAGATCGAGCAGCAGTCCGGATTTCAGCATTTTTGGCAATTCGACATGACCGGTCGACCAGGCAATTGCATTGGGTCCGGTACCGGACGGCAACATGAATCCCCAACTCGCCGCCATGGCCGCAGGTACCGCCAGCAACACCGGATCGACACCGGTTGCGAGGATCAGGCTGGCGACCACCGGCATGATGCCGCTAGCGGTTGCAACGTTCGACGCGAATTCGGTGACGAGTATCACCAGGGCGACCAGCGCGATAGCGATGACCAGCACCGGCACCGATTTCAGCGGTTCGAGCGCTCCGCCCAACCACTCTGCCAGACCGGATTCAATAATCCCGGCCGCCAGCGCCAGCCCGCCGCCGAACATCATGATCACGCCCCACGGTGCGTGATTGGCTTCGTCCCAGTTGAGCAGACGTCTGCCGGTGCCATCGGGAAGCATGAACAACAATAGACCGCCGACAATAGCGATACTGCCGTCGTGCAACGCACCATCGGGGAACAAGGTCTTGATCTGGGGGAGGAACAGCCAGCCCAGCACGACCAGCGCGACCACAGGAACCACGCGCTTTTCCGGCACGCTCCATGCCCCCGGCGAACCGATGGCCAGCTTGGCCTTGACCCCGTCGAAACTGTGCCGCCCGACCTTCTGAACAGCAATCAGGATGATCGCGAGAACGGGGATGCCGATGACCACGATCGGGATGCCGAATTTCAGCCAGCTGAGGAAATTGAGATTCATGCCCAGTGTCTTGTTGATCAGTCCGGCGGCAATCGCGTTGGTCGGACTGCCGACCAATGTGCCCAGCCCGCCGATCGAAGCAGCGAAGGCCACGCCCATCACCAGAGCCCCGGCAAAGCCGTCGGTCTCGCCGTCCTTGACGCCGCCGGCGACCAGTACCGCCAGCGCAATCGGGATCATGATCAGGGTCGACGAGGTGTTGGAGATCAGCATGCTGAGCAGGGCCGTCGCGATCATGAACGCGAATAATATGCCCCACGCACTTTTACCGGACAGGCCGATGATCGCAAGCGCCAGACGCTTGTGCAGGCCGACCCTTTCAATCGCCAGCGCCAGAAAGGCCCCGCCGAGGATCAGAAACAGGATCGGCGAATAATATTGGTTGGCGGTTTCATTGACGGACATCACGTCCATGGTCGGCAGCGCCAGAAACGGCAGCAAGGCCGTCGCGGTCAGCGGCACCGCCTGTGTCATCCACCACGTCGCCATCAACAGGGTCAGCGCGGCGACATGCCAAGCTTCGGTCGACATCGATTGCGGGGTCGGTGCGAGCAACATGGCGACAAAGACCGCCAAGCCAGCGAATAGACCAATACGTTGTGCGTTCATGCCCTCTCCCCGTTTTCTCGTCTGGCTAGCATGGACTGGCGCAAAAACCGAACGGCCGTTTTTAGCGGCCTGTTCGGTTCAGGCCCCAGCCTTCGCTGGGGTGACGGTGGAAATCAATATTAATCCGCAAGGCCGATCAGCGAAATCTGTCGTCCGTAGCCCGGCTCGTCGTGATGGCAGGAGCGGCGATAGCTGAAATAGCGGTCTTCGTTGGCATAGGTGTCGAGGCCGAGCTTATCAATTATGGAAATGCCCGCCGCTTGAAGCCGCGCCGCCACATAATCCTCGATATCGAACTGGAAATGGTCCGCTTTACCCGTCGCAAAGAAACGGTCGTTGTTCGCATCAGTGTCGAGGAACCGGGCGCGGAAGGCCGCGTCCACTTCATAGCTGGCCTGCGCGATGCACGGGCCGATGGCGCAGGCAATATTCGCGCGATCCGAACCGAGCTTTTCCATTGCCGCGATGACATTGTCGGTCACGCCGCCAAGCGCGCCCTTCCACCCGGCATGGGCCGCGCCGATTATATTGGCTTGCGCGTCATGGAACAGCACCGGCACGCAATCGGCGGTCAATATGCCGAGCAAAAGGTTCGGCCGGTCGGTGACCATCGCGTCGGCGTGAGGGCGCTGGTCGAGCGGCAAAAGTCCGGTCACCGTCACGACATCGGCGCTGTGCACCTGATGCACGGTGACCAGTTCGCTGCCCGGGAACACGCCTTCCGTCGCCAGCCGGCGGTTTTCCATGATGGTGTCGCGATCATCATCGCTGCCGAGACCGATATTCAGACCCGCATAAATCCCTTCCGAAACGCCCCCTGCCCGGCCGAGAAAACCATGTATCGCGCCGTCGAGCTGGGGAGATTTGGTAATATCAAGCAAGGCTTTTGTGGACCTGTTCGGCAACGTCTTTCGACAGATCCGGCTGCGCCGCGATTTTCTCCAGCGCCAGCCGCATCAGTTCCGACCGTCCGCGTTCATAGCGCCGCCAGCGGCCGAGCTGCGGGATGAAGCGCGCTGCGGTTTGCGGATTCTGCTTGTCCAGCGCGATCACCATATCGGCGATCATCTGGTAGCCCTTGCCCGACGGATCGTGGAACCGGACCGCATTGCCGGTGAACGCGCCATAGAGCGCCCGCACGCGGTTGGGATTGGACAGGGTGAAATCGGGATGGCGCGACAGGCTTTCGACCCGTTTCAGCGTATCGCTGCGCATCGACATCACCTGCAGGCTGAACCATTTGTCGAGGACCAGCGCATTGCCTTTGAATTTCGCGTAGAAGTCATCAAAAGCAATCGTACGTTCTTCGGCCTCGAGATGCGACAATACAGCCAGCGCGCCCTGCATGGCGGTCATATTGTCCGCCTCGCGATATTGTTCGAACGCCAGCTCGGCGGCATCCTCGGTGTAGGACGCGGCGAGATAGCCAAGCGTCACATTGCGCAATTTGCGCTTCGCCCGCGCTTCGGCATCGAGCGAGAATTCGCCGGGCCAGCAGCTTTTGTACAATTTGCGGAACTGCTTTTCGAACTGCACGGCAATTTTTCCCCGCAATTTTTCGCGTTCCTCGTGGATCGCCTGCGGATCGACTTCCGCCATCTGGTCACCGAGAAAGGCTTCGCTGGGCAACAGAAGCAGTTCGGCAAGAAAGGCGGGATCGATAGTCTTGTCGCCGAGGATTTTCGCCACGGCCCGCAAGATGATATCACGGTCAACCGGTGTACCCAGGATTCTGGCGGTCAGATAGCCGGTCATCAGCCGCTGCACGGCCTCGAAACGGGCGAACGGATCGTCGTCATGGGCCGAAAGGAAGGCCAGTTCTTCGGCGGTCTGGTTGCTTTCCAGGATGATCGGCGCGGAAAAACCGCGGTTGATCGACAGGATTGGATGATCCTTATAGCCTTCAAGAACGAAGCTTTGCTCAGCCTGATCGAGCAGCAGCAGCTGTTCGCCCTGATGCGCGCCTGTTTCCGGATCGAGCAGCGCCGTCCGCAGAGGAATCAGCAATTCCGATGCCTCCGGCTTTTCGCCTTTCTGGGCAATTTTCTGTTTGAGCTCGATCGTGACGGTTCCGGTTTCCGGATCGTGGGACAGTGTCGCGGACACCCGTGGGGTGCCTGGCGTTTCATACCATTTGCGGAACTGTTTCAGATCGATTTCGCCGCCGTCTTCCATCGCGGTGACGAAATCCTCGCAGGTCGCGGCCTCGCCGTCATGCCGGTCGAAATAGAGATCGGTGCCCTTGCGGAAATTTACCGGCCCCATCAGCGTGTTCATCATCCGGATGACTTCGGCACCCTTGTTATAGATGGTGGCGGTGTAGAAATTGGAGATTTCCTGATAGCTTTCCGGCCGGATCGGATGAGCCAATGGACCCGCGTCTTCCGGGAACTGGGCCGCACGCAAGATCCGCACATCCTCGATCCGCTTCAGCGCCGCCGAACCCATGTCGGCGGAGAAGTTCTGGTCGCGGTAGACGGTAAAGCCTTCCTTCAGACTGAGCTGGAACCAGTCGCGGCAGGTAACGCGGTTGCCAGACCAGTTGTGGAAATATTCATGGGCAACCACGCCTTCGATACCGTCGAAATCCGCGTCGGTCGCGACTTCCGGATCGGCGAGAATATAGCGGGAGTTGAAGATATTCAGGCCCTTGTTTTCCATCGCGCCCATGTTGAAGTCGCTGACCGCGACAATGTTGAACAGGCCGAGATCATATTCGCGGCCATAGGTTTCCTCATCCCAGCGCATCGAGTCTTTCAGCGCCTTCATGGCATGGCCGGTGCGATCGAGATCGCCGTCGCGGACCCAGATATTGAGCTCGACCGGCTTGCCCGAACGGGTGGTGAAACTGTCATTATTGGCGACCAGATCACCGGCGACTAGCGCGAAGAGATAGCTCGGCTTGGGCCAGGGATCATTCCACTGCACCCAGTGACGGCCATTTTCGCCGTCGCCTTCGGCGACCTTGTCGCCATTGCACAGCAGCACGGGGAATTTCGCCTTGTCGGCTTCCATCCGTACCTGATAGCGGCTCAGCACATCGGGCCGGTCGGGCGCGAAGGTGATCCGGCGAAAACCTTCGGCCTCGCACTGGGTGCACAGCATTCCGTTGGAACCATAGAGGCCCATCAGTTGGGTGTTGGTCGAGGGATCGAGTTCGACCTCGATCTCGACGCTATGCGCCGCGCCGCTCAGCGGCAGGACCAGATCGCCGTCGACCAGCGTCCAGTCGGTGCGCGCTTCGCCGTCGACTTTGACCGACGTCGGGCTGATATCATCGCCCTGCAGGACAAGGGGTTCATCGGCTTTGGCACTTTTCGACCGCCGCACATCCAGCTTCGAGCGCACCACAGTCCGCTCCAGATCAAGCTGGAAATCGAGTTCGACTTCCGGAATGAACCAGGCCGGTGGCCGGTAATCCTCGCGGCGGATGGTGGCCGGATCCTTGGGGGCTGGCGCGGCATCGGCCATTTCGTCATTCGGTGCTTTTTGAATATCTAACATGGGCTTGCCATAAGAGCCATTTGCACCCCGCGCAATTGCGTTTATGGCTGGGGCAAAAGGGAGTGGATCATGTCCAGATTATTGCTGTTCTTTATCGCCGTCCTGTTGATCGCCGGTCTGCCGGCAGAAATGCTTTTCGCGCAACCCCGGGCTGCAGCCTTCGACGTCGAACAGGCCAGCCGTGCCTATATCGACACGTTGCAGGGTGCCGAACTGGAAAAATCCAACAGCTATTTCGAGGGCGGCTATTGGCTGATCCTGTGGGGTGCCGTCGTCGGCATATTGGTCGATTTCCTGATCCTGCAGTCGCGCCTGTCGGCTCGCTTCCGGGACTGGGCCGAACGGGTGACCAGCAGAAAATGGCTGCAATCCGCGCTCTATACATTCCCTTATGTCATTGCCGGCTTTCTGATCACCCTGCCATGGACCATCTACACTGCCTTTTTCCGGGAACAGCAATATGGTCTGATGAGTCAGGATTTTGGCG
This sequence comes from uncultured Parasphingorhabdus sp., assembly GCF_963975735.1. Lineage (GTDB taxonomy): Bacteria > Pseudomonadota > Alphaproteobacteria > Sphingomonadales > Sphingomonadaceae > Parasphingorhabdus. Next base: position 13,166 of record NZ_CAXBIA010000021.1, on the reverse strand, counting down.
ACTGGTTCGGCGAGCAAATGATCGGTCTCGTGATCTCTCTGATTATCTTTCCGCTGCTGATCATGGCGATCTTCGCGGTGATCCGGCGCGCGCCCAAGACATGGTGGCTATGGGGAACCGGCGTGGTTTCGATCTTTCTGTTTATCGGAATGATGCTCGGGCCGGTGTTCATTTCACCTCTGTTCAACGACTATCAGGAGATGGCGGAAGGGCCGATGCGCGACAAGATAGTCGCCATGGCGGCCGAATATGATATTCCGGCTGACAATATTTATGTGTTCGACCAGTCCAAGCAGCATAAGAGAATATCAGCCAATGTTTCCGGTATCGGACCGACGATCCGAATATCGCTAAACGACAATCTGCTCGAACGTACCGATCCGGAAGAAGTCGCGGCGGTAATGGGGCATGAACTGGGTCATTATGTTCTTGGCCATATCTGGCGGACGATATTCATTCTGGCTCTGATCATCGGCTTCGGACTGTTCGTAATCGCGCGGCTCGCGCCCCGGCTGATCGAACGCCATGGCGCGAAATGGGGCATCCGGAACATGTCCGATCCCGCGGCCATTCCGTTGCTCAGCCTCATCCTGACCGCCTATTTCTTCGCCGCGACGCCGGCGCTCAATAGTCTGGTCAGGATTACCGAAAGCGACGCCGACCAATTCGGGCTGGATACGGCCAAAGAACCGGACGGCTTTGCCAAAGTGTCGATGCGATTGTCGGAATATCGCAAGATCGAACCGGGACCGGTTGAGGAAATGCTGTTCTTTGATCACCCCTCCGGCGCCACGCGGGTACGGATGGCGATGCAGTGGAAAGCCGACAATGTCGAAAATCCGGTGATGCTAAACCCGGGCAAGCTGGAGAAAGAGTAGCTAGCGATGCCACGCATGCTGATCTTCGGAATGGGCTATACCGCCTCGCGGCTGGCGCAGCGGATGCGAGCCGATGGCTGGGAGGTGATTGGCACGCGCCGCGAAGCGCAGGATGGCGCCTTGGCTTTCGATGATGCCCCATCCGTGCTGGCTGCGATAGAATCCGCGACCCATATATTGTCTTCTGTGCCTCCGGCCCGCGATGACAGCGAACCGGTCATCGACCTTTATGGCGAAGCAATTGCGTCAACCTCGCTACGATGGTGCGGCTATCTCTCCGCGACCGGCGTCTATGGCGACGTCGATGGTGCATGGGTAGACGAGAGCGCGCCCATCGGTTCGGGCCGCCGCAAGGCGCGTAGCGATGCCGATCAGAACTGGCAGAATTTGCGCGGCGATATCCACGTCTTCCGCCTGCCCGGCATATATGGTCCGGGCCGCAGCCCGCTGACCCGCGTCCGCAGCGGCAAGGCCAGGCGCGTGGATATGCCGGGACAGGTGTTCAGCCGTATTCATGTCGATGATATTGTCAGCGCCGTGATCGCATCGTTCGAGGGGCAGGCAGGCGCTTATAATATTTCGGATGATATGCCCGCGCCCCAGCATCAGGTAATCGCCCATGCCGCGCGGCTGTTGGGCATGGAAGTCCCGCCGTTGCTATCGCTCGAAGATGCCAATCTGTCGAAGGCTGCGCTGGGTTTCTATGAAGAGAACCGCCGGGTTGCCAATGGCAAGGCGAAGCGGCTGCTGAATTGGGAGCCACGATATCCGGATTATAAATCGGGACTGCAGTCGCTGCTCGACTAATGCTCAGGCAGAAATGCGGGGAGTCTTCGGCTTGCGCGCCCGCAGCGCCACCAGCAGTCCGAGCATCGCCAGTACCGCGCCGCCAGCCGGCAGCCAGGTCCAGACATAATCCTCGAATATCGTCGACAATATCATCGCCACCACCGGCACCAATACGCTGGAATAGGCCGCCTTGCCCGGTCCGATTTCGCGGATCATCGAGAAATAGAGCGGGAAGGTGACGACCGAGCCGATAACGCCGAGATAGACGATACCGCCCCAATAGGCAGCGCGCATTTCATAGACTGGCGGACCGACGGTAATCCAGGACAGCGCGACATTGATGAGCGCGCCAAACAGCATCGCCCAGGCAAGGACGGTGATGATCGGATAGGATTTGAGCCGCTCGCCGGCCTGCATGACATTGGCAATCGAAGCCGACATGATTCCGCCTAACGCCAGCGCTGCACCGATCAGCACCTGTTCGAGGCTTGCCGGCGAAGCACGATATTCGTGCCAGAACAGCAGCGCTATGCCGACCGCCGCAATGGCGGAGCCGCCCAGAAAAGCGCCGGATATCTTGTGGCCGAGAAATATCCGGCCCATTATCGCGTTGGGCACCATCAACAGCGCAAACAATACCGCGACCAGTCCCGAGGTGATGAACAGTTCGGCATTATAGACAAAGTTGAAATTGAAGCTGAACTGGAACAGCCCGAGAATGAGAGCGAACAGATAGCCGGTGCGGTCGAGCCGGAACGACAGCCGTTTATAGGCAACCAGCACGAACATGGCGGCGGCGGCGATTATGAACCGGTAGCTGACCGACCAGCTGGGTGGCACTTGCGAAATCTGGTCCTTGATCACCAGCCAGGTCGATCCCCAGATCAGCGAGACCAGCAGGAACGGTATCAAAATGCGCGGGGCGAGGAGGCTTGGCTCGCTCTCGTCACCGGCGTTCATAAGGAAGTGATCGCCTCGGCAAGCGGACGGATATCCTCGGCGCGCTGGTTCCAGCTGGTCACCAGCCGCGCCTGCCCTGCGCCCCAGTCGTAGAAGTCAAAGCCGATGCTGCGCAAATGCGCCGCTTCATCAGCCGACAATTTGATGAAGACCTCGTTCGCTTCGACCGGATAGATCAATCGGTCGCCAGCCGCCTTGGCAATGATCTGCGCGCCTTCATTGGCAGCGCTGGCATTGTCGAGCCACAGATCATTATCGAGCATCGCCAATATCTGCGCTGCGAGATAACGGCCCTTGGACTGCAAATGCCCTGCACGCTTGCGGCGATAATGAGTATCGGCGGTCAATTCACGATCAAAGAATATCAAGGCCTCCGCGCTCATCCCGCCATTTTTCACAAAACCAAAGCTGAGCGCATCAACGCCCGCTTTCCACGTCAGGTCGGCGGGCGAGCAGCCGAGCGTCGCAACCGCATTGGCAAAGCGTGCGCCGTCCATATGCAGACCGAGACCGCGCGCCTTGCAGATTTCGGCGAGGCCAGCGACTTCATCAGGGCGATAGATCATGCCGCATTCGCTGGCATTGGTGATTGAAACGGCAGCAGGCTGGACCTGATGAACGTCGTCGCGGATCGCCGCGCAATAAGCCTCGACGCTTTCCGGCGAGAGCTTTGCCCCCTCGCCGTCGAGCAGCATCAGCTTGGCACCGCCGGTGAAGAAACCGGGCGCTCCGGCCTCGTCCTGCTCGATATGGGCTTCGCGGTGGCAGATCACGCCCTGATGCGGTTGGCACATCGCGGCCAGCGCCAGCGAATTGGCGGCCGTGCCGGTCGCCACCCACAAGGCTTCAACCTCGGTTTCGAACAGGTCGGAGAAAGCGCCGTTAAGTTGCCCGCTCAGCCTGTCGCCGTCATAGGCGGTGTCCTGCCCATTGGCTTCGACCAGCGATTCCAGCAGCTTGGGGTGCACAGACGCAGCATTATCAGAGAAAAATCGCATGGGCAGCGCATGGCTCAGAGCTTCTGGCGCGTCAAGATATGATGGATGCGAGAGGCCTTACCGAGCTTTCAGGGGAAATCGACTTTCGCAGCGATGGTCCGCTGGATTACCGTGATCAAGCACATCGCCGAGTAGATCGCAGCGATGATGGCGAAATATTGCGGAAACAGGCACATCAGCACAAAAGCGGTGATAGTCTCGGTGCCCTCGGCGAGGCCGGTATTATAGAAGAAGCTCTTCTTGCCGTGGGCTTCGGTTTCCAGTCCCCTTTTGGCCGCCATCACCGCATAAGCGAGGAAGCTGATCCCGGTCAGGGTGAAGCTGCCGACCAGTATCAGCGCGAAGGGAAGATTGGCGGGCGCAGCAAAACCAAAGCCGATCGGCACCGCGATATAGAAAGCAAAATCGCTGACAATATCGAGATAGCCGCCAAAATCGGTCTGTTTCGTAGCCCGCGCGATGGCGCCGTCGAGCCCGTCGAACAGGCGGCTGAACAAAAGCAGGACCAGACCGGGGAGATAATATTGAAACCCGATCGCTACGCCCGCGCCAATGCCCACCGCGCCGCCCGCCAGCGTTACCTGATTGGCGGTCAGACCGATGCGCGCCATCCGCGCGCCCAGCGCGTTGAGCGGGGGATCGATGATCGGGCGGAGACGGGAATCAAACATGGGTCATCCTCCTAGATTGCGAGCCATCAGACAAGAGTGACAAGGCCGATTACCGCGCCGGTCATGGCGGTGGCGCAATTGCCGGCGATCCAGCTTTTCACACCCAGTCCTGCAACCTCCGCCCGGCGCGACGGCGCGAGCGTTCCGATGGTCGAGACCAGCAAGCCGACGCTGGCAAGATTGGCGAAACCGCAAAGCGCGTAGACGACGATCAACTGGCTGCGCGGATCAAATGTCCCCTCGGGGATCGCGGCCAGATCGAGATAGGCAACATATTCGTTGAGGATCGTCTTGGTCCCCATCAGAGCGCCAGCAGCAGGTGCCTGCTCCCAAGGCACGCCGAGCGTCCACATCAGCGGCGCGAACAGCCAGCCGAAGGCACGTTTGATGGTCACCGCCTGACCGTCGACATAAGGCAGGATCGTCAATATCTGGTCGACCAGAGCGACCAGCGCGAACACCACCAGGATGATCCCGATTACCGCAAGGAAGACCTGCACGCCTTCCATGGTTCCGCGCACGAGTGCGTCGATGCTGCCGTCATATTTCAGCCCCGGCTGCTTGTCGCTGGTCTCGGTCTTGCCGTTACCCGGCACCATCAGGCGGGCGACCAGTATCGCGGCTGGCAGCGAGATCAGCGATGCGGAGATCATATGACCGACCGCGTTGGGAACCGCCTGCGACAGGGTCGAGGCGTAGAGGATCAGGATCGCTCCCGAGATGGTCGCCATCGGCAGCACCATGACCATGAACAATTCGCCCCGGCTCATCTTCTCGAAATAGGCCCGCAATACCAAGGGCGATTCTACCACGCCGAGAAAGATATTCGCGCCGCCGCTAAGGCCAACCACACCGCTGACGCCCATGGTCTTGCGCAGCGCCCAGGACAGACCGCGGACAATCCACGCGAGCACGCCCCAGTGCCACAGCAAGGCCGACAATGCCGAGAACACGATGACCAGAGGCAGAATCTGGAATGCAATGATCAGCGGCGGCTGCGCGCCTTCTTTCAGCACGAAGGGCAATTCCGCCCCGCCGGCATAGCCGAACATATAGGATGATCCGACCAGGCTGGCTTTTTCAATCGCCATCACGCCCTGGTTGGCGAGACCGATGATTTCCCAGACGAAGGGCACCCGGACGATGACCAGCGCGATAGTCAGCTGGTGCAACAGCGCTCCGCCGATCCATTTCCAGCTTGGCCGGTCCTTGCGGTTTTCCGATATCGCCCAGACGAACAGCAGGATCAGCGTCAGACCGATCAGCCCCTGACCCTGCTGCAAGATGCTGATCATCCGCGCATCCAGCTGTGATAGCGCTCGACCAGGCGGAGCAGACCTTCCGGCGCGTGGGCCCGCTTCCACTCGCCCGCCGCATATTTATTGGCTTCCGCCATGGTGGGATAAGTGTGGATCGTACCCAGTATCTTGTTGAGGCCGAGCTTGTATTTCATCGCCAGAACATATTCAGCGAGCAATTCTCCGGCATGATCGCCGACAATCGTTACGCCGAGAATCTTGTCCTTGCCCGGAGGGGTCAGGACTTTGACAAAGCCCTGGGTCGCGCTTTCGGCGATTGCCCGATCCAGTTCGTGCATCTGGTAGATGGTCACCTCATGGGCGATATCCTGTTCTTTGGCTTCCTGTTCGTTCAGACCGACGCGGGCAATTTCCGGATCGATGAAGGTCGTCCAGGGAATGACCCGATAGTCGGCCTTGAACGTGCGGAACTGCCCGAACAGGGCGTTGACCGACGCGTACCAGGCCTGATGCGAAGCAACATGGGTGAATTGATAGGGGCCGGCAACGTCGCCTGCGGCGAAGATATTGGGATAAGAGGTCGCGAGGATATCATCGGTAACGATGGTCCGGCCGGTCTCGATGCCCAGATCTTCCAGGCCAAAGCCTGACATCCGTGCCGAACGTCCGACAGCAATGACCAGAGCGTCAAAAACGATCGCCTGTTCCTTGCCGTCCGCGCTGACGATCAGCCGCTTTTCACCATTCACCAACTCACAGCGGAGCGCTTCATGATCCGTCCGCACGTCGACGCCGGACGCTTGCTGCGCGGCCTTGGCAAGCGCAGAAACATCTTCGTCTTCGCGCGACAGCAAGCGGCTTCCGCGTTCGATTTGTATGACTTGCGATCCCAAGCGCGCAAAGGCCTGACTCAATTCGGAACCGATAGGGCCGCCGCCGAGGATGATCATCCGCTTCGGAATATCGTCGAGCTTGGCGAATTCTTCCCACAAAGTATCGCTGGTGACATAGCCGACATCATCGAGACCGGGCAGCGGCGGAACGAACGGTGCGCCGCCGGTTGCGACGATGATCGAACGGGTGGTCAGCCGCTGGGTCTCGCCATCATTGCGCTTTATCTCGACCGTCCACGGATCGATGATCTTGGCATAGCCTTTGACGACATCGACACCCAGTCCGGTATAGCGCTCGACGCTGTCATGCGGGGCAATCTCCGCGATGACCTTGTGGATGCGCTGCATCACCGCCTTGAAACTATATTGCGGGTCGGTCTTCTGCAGCCCGTAGGCATCGGCATGGCGCATCTGCTGGGCAACCTTGGCGCTCTTGATCAGCGCCTTGCTGGGTACGCAGCCATAGTTGAGACAATCACCGCCCATCTCGCCGGCTTCAACGAGGGTCACCTTGGCCTTGACGGTCGCGGCAATATAGGAAGAAACCAATCCGGCGGCACCGGCGCCGATGACGACCAGATTGCGGTCATATTTCTTAGGTTTGCTATAGTCGGCATAGACTTTCCGGCGCTTGATCCGGGACACGATCCACTTGCCGATCCACGGCGTTATGCCGAGTGCAGCGAAGGAGAGCAACAGGCCCGGTGAACCGATGTCGCTGACTTGCTCGATATTGGCGAGCTGCGTACCGGCGTTGACGTAAACCAGCGTGCCGAGCAACATGCCGATCTGGCTGACGATATAAAATGTCCGCGCCTTGATCGCGGTCAGCCCCATCAACAGGTTGATCAGGAAGAAGGGGAAGACCGGCACCAGGCGGAGAGTCAGCAGATAGAAAGGCCCGTCTTTTTCAACACCGCGATCAATCGCCTTCAACCGGTCTCCGAAACGGGATTTAACCGCATCGCGGAACAGATAGCGTGACGAAAGAAAGGCGATGGTCGCCCCGATGGAAGAAGCGAAGGAAACAATGATCGTGCCGACAAGCACGCCAAAGAGCGCGCCCGCTGCCAGGGTCAGGATCAGCGCACCGGGCAAGGAGGCCGCCGTCGTTACCACATAGATCAGAAAGAAAGCCGCGATGATCAGGAACGGAGCAGCCTGATATTGCTCATCAAAAGCGGCCTGCTGCTCTTTCAGATTGGCCAGTGTCAGCTGCGACCCCAAATCAAAATAGAAGAAGCTGGCCACGGCAATGGCAAAAAGAACAAGGATCAGTATTTTTTTCATCTGGAACTTTCTGCCCGACGGGGCTCCGCTGCAATGGTCGGCTATTTAGAAATCCTCCTATATGGACCTTCTAACCGCTTTGGAACCCAGCGTATTTAGCGGGTCATGTAGAATTTCTTTTGTAACCGGACCGCTCTTTCGAACGATAGCGATCATGAAACGGAAGCAGGAGGCTCCACCAAAGCTCGTTCGGATGATCGGATTGATATTCGTCGAGACCGATGACGACATCATCATGACCAGCGGCTGGCTGCGCCGTGTAAGTGCCGAATAGCCGATCCCACAAAGCGATGCTGAACCCGAAATTGCTGTCGGTTTCCTCGACCACGGTCGAATGATGAACGCGGTGCATGTCCGGCGTCACTACGAACAGCCGCAAAATCCCGTCGACCGAAAGCGGCAAGCGCAAATTCGCGTGATTGAACATCGCAAAGAGATTGAGCAGCAGCGCGAACAGGAATACCGCGAACACCGACGGGCCAAGCAGAAATACCAGAACGCACTTGTACAACATCGACAGGATAATCTCGAACGGATGAAAGCGGACGGCTGTTGTGACGTCGATATCCCGATCGGCATGATGGACCTTATGAAGCGCCCACAGCAACGGAACCTTATGGCTGATCACATGCTGCGCATAGATCGCCAGATCGAATATTATGAGGGCAAGAATAAATTCCAGCCAATCCGGCAGACCGATCCAGTTGAACAGGCCGATACCATTTTGCGCCGCATAGCTGGCAGCGGCGATTGCCGCGGCCGGGCCCATCAATCTCAAGGCAATGCTGTCGACAATGATGATGACCACATTCGTCCGCCAGCGCTGGCCGCGCGGCATCGACCGCTTCTTCCGGGGGAAAATGGCCTCGAGCGCCGCCAAAATCACGAACAGGAGCACAGACAGCGCCAAGCCGGATTGCGCGAGACTATCGGTCATGAATGATTCTTCTGCTCCGCCATATCCGTTGTCTTGCTCCCGGATGTCCGTTATCAAACTATCCAATCCGAGTGGTCTTCTAGCTCAATAGCGAAGAGAGTGCAGCATTCGATTGGCCATGGCCCGCGATTGCGTTCCTGTCCGGTGCAATATGTGCAGAAATTGGACTTAGCGGGCTTAATAGCGGCCCACATTGGATTCAGTCTTTAGATTTTTTGCAAATGCCCGCCACCTCAGCAGCGCGCCATGAAAGACGCGCTGCATCGGTTGGGGGTAACTCTCTTCTAAAATTTTACTTTCGCACCAACATAAAAATAGCGTCCGATATTGTCGTAAATACCATCACCAGCGCCATTTCCAAGCAAGTCCGCTTGCGGCAACCGGTCGAACGCGTTGTCGATGCCAGCGTAAAGATTGAGCTTCTCGCCAATATCCGCGCCGATCCGGAAATCGTGATACCAAGCCGCTTTGTAGAACTCGAAATCAGCAAAGTCGGCATTTTGCGCCGGACGACCATCTACAGTCCGCAGATCTTCAATCGCGGTAACGGCCTGTTTGCTGATATACCGGACCTGATAGCCAAATGTTACACCACCATCCGTTTTCAGGTTCAGAGATCCATTGACCTGAAGCCGGGGATCGCCAAGCTCCAGAAGAATCTGGTCAGGTCGGGTTGGTTCGTTGACAAACGGGAAGTCATCACGCTGGATGACATAGGTACCAACAGCGCGGGCATTAAACCGGCCAATGCCTTCAAGTTGACGTTGATAGGCGACTTCAAAATCAACGCCGCGGGCTTTGGCGGCTGCAAAGTTGATACCGCCCTGAATAAGACCAAAGTCCGGTGCGGTAGTCGAAAAGAAGTTGGTCGCCGAATCGCGGCGGATAACGGCGCAGAAAGGATTGTTCAGCGACGTGCCATCATAGCAGTTGTTCAAAATTTGCTGCGCAGATGGCGAACCGATAACATCTTTGATTTCAATGTCATAATAATCCACGCTCACGGTCAATCCCGGAACGAAGCGAGGTTGCAAAACGACCCCCAATGTCAGTGATTTTGACGTTTCCTCCGTCAAAAATGGGTTGCCACCAACCGAGAAAGCCGTGCTCGATGCCCGCGCTGGCGCGTTGACAAAGCCAACTGGTATCCCGGCTGCGAGACAGTTGGCAGCACGGCTGGACGTACCATTGCTGATGTTGATGACATCACACGGATCACCCAAGGTACCAAAGTTTTGACCGGGCTGGGCGTACAGATCGAACTGCGTTGGAGCGCGAACTGATACTGCATAGTTGCCGCGGAACCGGATATCTCGAACGGGAGCCCAGCTACCGCCAGCATTCCACGCCAGAACCGTTCCAACTGCGCCTTTATAATCGGCAACGCGGACAGCACCCTGAATCGAGAGCTCATTGAAGAATGGAATGTCCGCGAGAATGGGAATATTCAACTCGCCAAACGCTTCCTTGACTTCGAATTTTTCAGGCGGCGTGAAGCGGGATATCGCGGTCAAAAATGTACGTCCTTGCACAACAAGATCGCCAAAGTCGCGGAAGCCGTCTTCCTGACGCCATTCACCGCCGACCGCAAAGCCCACAGGTCCGCCCGGCAGTTCAAACCAATCAGACGTGTCGCCGGTCAGAAAGCCGGATACAACAAACTGCTCGTGCTTCTGGATCGATCGTGTGTCGGCATTGAAATAATCCAGCGCTGTCTGGCTTGGAGCACCCTGACCGAACAGATTGACCGGAACACAAGCCGCGATATCGGCCGCTAGCGCCGCGGCATCGCCCGCATTGGTCGGTATTGGCGTTACCACACCGGGCAATTGTGAGCGACAGACAATCTGCCCCGCTGCGTTGAGCGCCGCATCCACGGATAGGCGGAAACGTTGCTGGATGCGGTTGTTATTGGAAAGCAGATCTTGTTTGAACTTTCCATAGTTAGCGGAAATATCATAGCGCCAGTCATCATTAAACTGACCTTTCACCCCGAGTACGCCGCGATAGGTTTCACGGTCACCGGTTTCTTCCCGGCTACCGAAATCTATGTTGGTACGTTGCAAACGGAACGCTGTCTGTCCTGCTGGCAATGTAGAACGTATAAGCGCTGCTGCCTGAGGGTTGAGATACGGGTTGTCGAGCCGGATAGGAATACCCGTGCTGTTGGTTGTGAAGCCGGTTTGAGCAGCTACCGAACCCGTTTGTGTCCCGCCGCTGGCAAAGGTTGGTGAAGATTGCTGGAAAATATTATATTTGACATATTTCGCTTCAAAATAAGGAACGAAGGCATCTGAAATATCATAATGTCCAAGTGCGTTTATACCGAAGCGTTCTACGAAAGGCGCGAACTGGCCATATTGCCGCGCGGTGTTGCCGTCGCCGCCAATCTGGTTACCCGTCGCCCGTCCCGTCTGGACGCGGAGATCCTCCCCATAATTGGCTTCTACAAGCGTACCATTGGGCAAAAAACGAAATACGCGAGGGACGCCGTTGGTTCCCGTAGCCGGACCTACAGCACCAATACAACCAGTGGCGTTTGCACAAGCACCATTCACGTTAGCCGCACCTGATGAAGCGACAAATGTACCGCCGAAGGATGACCCCAGGCTAATGACATTTGTCCGCAAAACACGGTCTGGAATGCCGTCACTACCGTCAGTTTCGTTCGATGGATCTTCATTGAACTGCAGCTGTGTCCGACCGCTATAGGCACCTGAAATCTCTGGACGATCAAGGTAGTTCAGTTCATCGGAACGGTTATATTCAGCAGAAAATGCGATGTTACCGCGATCATCCCCAAAGTTTTGGCCCGCTGTCAAAGCAGCGGAAATTGTGCCGCGATCTTTACGGGAACTGATACCGGTACGAAACCGTGCCTGAATGCCTTCAAAATTATCTTTCAAAACAAAGTTCACGACGCCGGCTACGGCATCTGACCCATATACAGCAGATGTACCACCGGTAACGATATCAATCCGTTCAACAAGATCGGTTGGAATGGTGTTGACGTCTACTCTGAAAATACCCGGTGAGGCGGAAACATGTCGCCGGCCGTTTTGCAGCACAAGCGTGCTCTGGGTGCCCAAACCGCGCAAATCAAGGAAGTTCACCCCAGCGGTTCCAATGAAGCGGGTTGAGTTCGCCTGGCTGAAAGTCGTCCGTAGTGACGGCAATTCATTCAGAATATCGCCGAGCGCGACTTTGCCGGTTTCGTAAATTGATTCAGCATCGAACGTAACGACCGGTACACTTGTTTCCTGATTAATCGATTGGATGCGAGAACCTGTTACCACAATGGTATCAGCATCGACCGCCGCGTCATTCTCAGCTTCAGTTTCAGCGGTAATGGCTCTTGATTGCTCAGATTCGGCATAGCCCGGCGTCGCCGCGCTCAATAACCCGCCCGCTACGGTCAATGATATCAAAGACGTCCGCGAGTAATATTTATTTCGTCTGCTCACAATATTAGTCCCCCATTATATTTATTGGGGAAAAATTGCCCTTGGATTTCCCCGACACACTAAAAATAGAAGCGATTTCAACTTTTCGGCGAGCGCGTGAGAAAGGCTAAGTGAGCACAAGCCGGAAACGTCAGATAAGGGGATCCGATGAAAGCTGTTACTATGGAATTCCTATGCCGAAACTGGTGGGTGGAAACGGCGAGAAAACTTGGTAATTCTTTATGTTGAATTTTCTCCCCGATTGTCGGGGGCCCGGGCATCCCTGCTAGTTTCACATTCGGTGCGAACCAGCCGTGAACAAAAGCGCTTCACAAATTTACGACATTCGCCTCACAATCAATTTACGCGAGCGTATTGCTCCCGAGATAGCTTGAGCGGGAACAGAGCCCTGCTGTGGTAAATTGGGTCGAATATATATTATTATTATTATTGGATCGCAGGCCGGTAATCGGGGCTTTTGAGCGTCAGCATATATGCCGCAAGTTCGTCAATCCGTTTCGCATCAATCTCGAAATCCATCTGCCCGGGATAATTGTGGGAATCGCGAAGCCAGGCTTTCAATGTGTCGTCGGTCAGCCCTCGTGTATTGGCTATTTTTTCGAAACGTGGCGCGCTGGAGTTAGGCGAAGCCTGGCTACCCGTCACATTGTGGCAACCGGCGCAACGCGCCTGGGCGAATGCCAGCCCGTCGACTGCGGCATTCGCGTCTGGGCGCAGTTCGGAACCATCACCGACAGCATTGCTGTTTCCGGCCGCCGGCTTTGCTGGCGCTGTCGCGCACCCGGTCATGACAAGCGGAAGAATGGCACCCAGAAAAAATAGTCGCATCGATGTTTTTCCTAACGAGTTAGCTATGCGAGCCTAAACAGATGTTCTTGCTTGGCAATACGGGAAACTACCGCATCGCGTGCACTCCCAGGCGCTGAATATAGGGAAATAGTGGACAGGATATCCGTATAATTTTTGATATAATATAGGCCACCTCGAAAAATAGCCCCTTCCCAACGCGGCCAAAGTTTGATTCAAG
>NZ_CAXBIA010000020.1:0-38566 GCF_963975735.1 uncultured Parasphingorhabdus sp. | reverse complement strand
GGAACCAAATCGCTACTTCAGCCCGAATTCGCCATTGTTCGAGGTGGCCTATATTGATAACAATCAAATACATATCTCAATACATTTATATTCCCACATTACTTACCACGTTGGAGGTGAGTGGCGACCGTTTTCGCAGATCCAGAGCCAGCTGATCTGGTGTCCCCGCTTGCGCGCCCAGTCTCTCGCCAGCTTGAGAACCCTGTTATAGCAGGCATGCGTTCGGCTGGAACAAGACTAACTTCTCCCAATGAACGATAAGGAAGCGGTTAGGTGACATGCCTTCGCAATCATGCTGCTCAAGGCTGTCAAACCAACCCCGCATTGTGCGCGCAGTTGGCTGGGAAATACCGGCAATGGCAATATATTGGATTTCAATTAACATTTCTTGCATCTCAATGGAGCCTTAGGCACAGTAATAATATAGTAGATTTAAAGCAATGGAGCGATAATGGGATTCGGCGTCAAAAGTAATATTCTGAACAAATTATCCGAGTATCGAGATGCCTATATTTCCACTGGATTCTTTAAAGAAATCGCGAAACATTTAACCGAAACAAAACCTGTGGTATTTTATGTAGGGGCAAACACCGGTCAATATTTACGAACTATACATCACAATTTGAATAATCCAGAAGTATTCTGCTTCGAACCCGCAAAGGTTAATTTCGAGAAGTTAACAAGAAACGCGAGTTCGTTTAAACAAACCCACGTCCACCAACTGGGCTTGGGTAAGGAGAAATCGGAACTTTTTGTTATTCCTTCCGATCCGGACGCCATGAAACATCAACAAACAGACACGATGGTTAGATTATCATCTACTGATACAGCAGATTGGGGTGAGAGCGTACAAATTTCGACGGTAGACAATTTCAGCCGAGAGTCGCAAATAAATCACATCTCGATCCTAAAGCTCGATGTAGAAGGGTCTGAAACGGACGTCCTTTTTGGAGCGACATCGTATTTGACTGAATTGAAAATTGACTGCGTTTTTGTCGAATGCTCTTTAAACCCTGACAATAATTGGCATGTGCATCTGGATGAGATTAGAGCGATTTTAGAACCCCTAGGATACAGGATTTTTAAGATTTATGACCAAGTATCCGAGTTTTTTACTAATCAACCCCACCTCCGTAGAGCGGACGTTGCTTTCATATCCCCTAAGATTTATAATCGCTAGGATAGCTAGCGGCATATAACCAACTACATCTTTTAATGCGACACTAGCGAAGCCAACTATGGGATAAAGCTAAATAGCGGGAAAAACTTTGATCCCGTATTTTCCAAATTCTGTTAAACATCCCCATCGCTTCCCCATAATTTTGCCTTCGTCATGCCACCGTCGCAACCCCAATTCACACGCGGCCGTTTTCGACGCTCCCTTAACGTTTTTGCCACCGGTCATCCCTCTTCTTGGAGGCCGAAGCTACGTCAGCGTGAGCAGCCTGAGCAAGGTGGCATCCTTTCAAGGCCCTTGGAGATTCGATATCCTTTGATTTTAAACAGCGCTTTAGCTCCACGGGCTTGCCGGGAATATATGGCCTTAAGGCATCAAGGTACCTTCGACGATAATATATCAGGCCGTCTTTGGAATTTTGCTGGATATATTTAAAACAATTCCCACCGATTGGGTACCTTCCCCTGCACCCTCAGGAAGAGGATATGCTAAGAAAAATCAGTGGCTTGCTGGTCATTTGCGCCCCCTAGAGGGGGGAAATGGTGGACAGGATAGGATTCGAACCTATGTACGCTTACACGGGCAGATTTACAGTCTGCTGCCTTTAACCACTCGGCCACCTGTCCATCAGGTTATCCAAGGCCGCCATCGGCGACAAGAGCGGCTCAATGACGAAGGGATGGCAAACTGTCAATGCCTGCCCTTGCAAATTTGCAGAAAAAAAGGGCTGTCCGCAGGAGGCTTACCGTCTAGAGAGCAATTATGGCACGCAAAAACAAATCAATTAAGAAAACCGGTGGCGGACTCAAATTCTGGGGACGGCACGCGGTAGAAGCAGCGCTCGACAATCCCGACCGGGTGATCAAGAAGATATCGATCACCCGCGAGGCTCTCGCAACGCTGGAAATCCCTGATGATATCGCGGTTGTGATCTGCGATGTCGCCGATCTCGGCCGGGTTATCCCGCGCGACGCGCCGCATCAGGGCATGGTCGCCGACGTCGATCCCCTGCCCGACATCTGGCTGGGCGAAATACTGGACCAACAGACCGACCGTCCTTTGCTGTTGCTCGATCAGGTGACCGATCCGCATAATGTCGGAGCGATCTTGCGGTCTGCTGCTGCCTTTGATGCCGCCGCGATCATCACCCAGGACCGTCATGCCCCGCCCGAATCGGGTGTCGTGGCAAAATCGGCTTCTGGTGCACTGGAAATCGTTCCGTGGATCCGGGTGGTCAACCTGTCCCGCGCGCTCGATGATATCGCCGAAGCCGGCTATTGGCGGATCGGGCTCGATGGCGATGCCGTCGATGAACTCGAGGGCGCGATGGGAACTGGTAAAATCGCTCTGGTGATGGGCGCGGAAGGCGAAGGCCTGCGCCAGAATGTCGCGGCCCATTGCGATACATTGGCGAGACTGCCGATGAGCAGCAAGATGGAGAGCCTGAACGTATCCAATGCGGCCGCCATCGCTTTATATGCGGAGTATACGAGGAAAAAGGGGCAATAAGTCTATGATCCAGTTTGGCAAATTGATCGCAGCTCTATCGATACCATTACTGCTGGTCGGCTGCTTGTTGGTTCCTGGAAAATTTGATTCACAGCTGCGGCTGATGAACGACGGCACCTATGTCTTTACCTACAACGGCCAGATGCAACTGGCCGAAGACGACGGCAACTCGATGTCTCCTCCGTCCGGAGAGAGCAATGATGATTCGCCCGAAGGTGGCGACAAGGACGATGAGCAGAAAAATGCCGCCATGCGCTCGATCTTCGGAGGAGCGGTGCCCGGTGATGACGAGGGTCTGAAGGAATTCGCCGCCCAGCTCGCCAAATATGACGGCTGGAACAAGGTCGAATATGTCGGCGATAATCTGTTTGAAGTCGAATATATGGTCAGCGGAAATTTCGACCAGATGTTCGCGTTCCCGACAATACCGGGCGCAACCATGCAATTCCCCTTCGTCCAGATCATCCGTCGGAGCGGCGGTGAGCTGGAAATCTCAACACCGGCGATGGCGGGACCGGGCGGTCTGGCCGGCGCCATGGGGCCGATGCCGATGGGCGGATCCGGCAAGAACAAGACACAGCCGATCGATGGCAGCTTCACCATCGAGACGAATGGCGAGATATTGAGCAACAACACCGCAGACGGCTATAAAAGCGACGGTGCTGTCAAGAAACTGCAGTGGAAAGTCAATGAAGCGAGCAGTGCCACTGGCAGCCCGCGGGCCATCGTCAAACTGGCACGATAGAGCAGCCGGACACAAAAAGGGAGCGGCAAAGCACTCCCTTTTTGTGTCGGTTGACCGGGAATCAGTCTTCTTCGGCGATCCGGACTTTCAGGCCATCGAGATCGTCGGATACTTCGATCTGGCAGCTGAGCCGCGAAAATTCATCGCGATGATCGCTGCTTTCCAGCAGATCATCTTCATCTTCGCTCATTTCCGGCAATTTCGCTTTCCAGTCGGAATCGATATGGACATGGCAGGTCGCGCAGGAGCAGCAACCGCCGCATAGGGCCAGCAATTCATCAAAGCCATTGTCGCGAATCGCTTCCATGACGCTGATTCCGCTGTCGACGGAAACCGCTTTTTCTTCGCCATCGCGGCCGGTTACGTGAATCGTTGGCATAGTTACCCCTTAGTGACTGTTCATTGAAAATCCCGCACGCTATGTCTGGGCCGTCAAAAAGAATCAAGGGCCGAAACAAGGACCGATATTCAATGGGCCTATCAAAAGAAGTGATCAAAGCCGGACTGGACCATGTCAGCAGCATCGAACCGCGACTGGCAGAAGCCGTCGCCCGGTCCGGTTATCCCGAGCCCCGGATCCGTCCTGAGGGTTATGAGACGTTGCTGCGCACCATCGTCGGCCAGCAGGTCAGCGTGGCATCGGCAGCAGCAGTCTGGAACAAGCTGGAAGCGCGGCTGGGCAATGGTTGCCCGGCCGAAGCGCTGATCGCCACCGAATTTGACGAGCTGCGCGCCTGCGGCCTGTCACGCCAGAAACAGGGCTATGCACGGAGCTTGGCCGAACTGATCCTCTCCGGCGGGCTCGATCTCGACAATCTGCCGCCGGATGATGAAGAAGCGATCGCGCTACTGACGAAGGTCAAAGGCATTGGCCGCTGGTCCGCAGAAATCTATCTGCTGTTCGCGCAGGGCCGCCCGGATATCTGGCCGGCCGGTGATCTTGCGATCCAGATCGGCGTCGGCAATTTTCTGGAGCTACCCGAGCGGCCATCGGAAAAAGATATCCGCGAGCGCGCCGAAGCATGGTCCCCGCACCGCGGTGCCGTGGCGATATTCACCTGGCACCATTATCATGTGATGGTGATGTAGCGACTAGAGATCGATCGGGTGGTTCCACCAAGCGGTATCGGTAAAGGCGCGCATGTCCAGTTCGAAGGTCCAGGCCGAGCGGTGCTGGTGCGCGACATGGAAATAGGTGTCGGCAATCGCGCTTGGCTCCATGATCTCGTCCTTGCCATTGGCCTTGGCTTCTCGCAATTTTGCAAAACGCTCCGGCCCGAGCAGCTTACCCAGCGTATCCGGCGCGTTGACCGCGCTATCGATCAATATATGCGCAACATGGATGTTCTTCGACGCGAATTCCGCGTTGAGCGTCTGGCAGAGCATCCGCCGTCCGCCCATGGCAGCGGCATGGCTATGCTGTCCGGCATTGCCGCGCATCGCGGACGTGGCAGAGGTCACCAGCAGCGCCCCTCCCCCGCGTTCGACCATTTTCGGGAACAGCTTTTGCGCGACCCGGAACACACCCAGAGTGCCCATCCGCCAGCCCAGTTCAAATGTCTTGGGCGGCGTATCCGCCAGCGCCCGGTTACCGATCTGCGCTCCGAGATTATAGACCAGAACCTTGATCGCTCCGATATCCGCTTCGACCTCGTCGATCAGCTTCTCGATCGCGCCCTCGTCCACCGCGTTGAGCAAATGGCCCGAAGCCTTGCCACCGGCAGCTTCGATTTCGGCGACCATCTGGTCGAGACCTTCCTGATCGCTGCGCCGGCACAAGGCGACATGATAGCCGTCTTGCGCGAAGCGTTTGCCGACATGGCCGCCAATGCCGGCGCCTGCTCCGATTATCATGCAAACGTCGGTCATATAATGCGCCTTCTATTTATTTGAGGAACGGATTGAGCTTCATGACTTCTTCCATGAAGGATCGTGGCTTTTTCCAGTTGGCGGTTTTCAAATTGGTCTTGAGATCCAGCGTCTTGATCACATCATTGATGAAATGCACGCAATTGCGCTTGTTGAGACTATAGCTTTTCTGCGGAATAGCCTGCCATTTTTGCACCACGGCCATCAGTTTGCGATATTTCCCGTCGTCAATTTTAACGGTAAAATGCGGGTTGCTGCTGGCGATATAGCTGGCCGACGGTGCTTTTACATGGCCGTTGACCGAGCCGAATAATATGCCGGGCGACACGTTGATTGCGGTAAAGCCAAAGGCGGTGTCGACTTTCTTGCCATCGGACAGTTCGCCCTTTGCGACAAAGAAAGCGTGCGGGAAATTCTTGCCGAAATCGTGCGAGTAGAATGTGACGTTCACGTCCGCCCGCGCCGTGACCGAGAAGGATGCGGCGAAGAACAACGCGACCAGACCGACGATTCTCAACAGATATGTAAAACCAGATTTCACGTTCATTCCTTCAAATTGTCATTCAGCCAGCGTGCGGCCTGTGCTGGCGTTTTCTTATTGCCTTCGCGATCGACCGTATAATTGGCTTCCCGCATATTTTCTACCGTGATCGCACCGGTCAGGGGATTTAGTGCTGCAACAAATTTGTCGTCGCTGGCGCGTTTCGGGGCGAGCAGCAGGATCGCTTCATAGGATGGCACCGCGCCTTTCGGGTCTTCGAGTATGACAAAGCCGTTTGCCGCGATCCGGCCGTCGGAAGAAAAAGCGGAAATCACATCGACTTCACCACTGGCCAGAGCCGGATACATGAAGGTGGGACTGAACGACCGGGCGGTCTTGAACCGGATCGGATAAATGTCCTGGACCATCTGCCATTCGGGTCGTTCGAGAAATTCGACATCGGTGCCGAAATTGAAATCGCTCGACATGCGCGCCAGATCATCGAGCGTTTTGAGCGACTTTTCCCGGGCGTCTTCCGCCCTCACAGCAAAGGCATAAGTATTCTCGAAACCCAGCGCGCCGAGCATCTCGACACCGTGACTGGCGCGGGTCCATTTCGCGATCTCGTTGAGCATCGCCGCCTTCGGCCGGGCATCCGTGCGCTGCATCTGGTTGGTCCAGATCGTTCCCGAATAGTCGACATAAACGTCGATATCGCCCTCCGACAGGGCCTGATAAACCACCGCGGACCCAAGGCCGTCGCGATAACGGACTTCATATCCGGCCGCTTCCAGCCGCGACCCGATCAGCCGCGCGAGTATATATTGTTCCGAGAAATTCTTGGCCCCGACCACCACGACATTGTCGCGTGTCATCAGCAAAGGCAGCGTCGCAACGAGCAGTCCTGCCGCGATAATCGCCGCCCCGGCCCACGCCAATATCCGGCGGCGTTCGCGAATCCCGCGCTCGATCAGACCGAGCAGCAGATCGACCGAAATGGCCAGCGCCGCAGAGAACAGGCATCCCGCCAGCACCAGCGTCCAGTTTTGCGTCTGTAGTCCGGCGAAGATCAGGTCACCGAGACTGGGCTGGCCCACGGTCGTTGAAAGTGTCGCGGCACCGATGGTCCAGACCGCTGCGGTGCGAATCCCGGCCATGATCGTGGGCGCAGCCAATGGTGCTTCCACGTAATATAATTTCTGGGCGCTGGTCATGCCGAGACCGTCCGCCGCCTGCTTGACCGCAGGATCCACCCCGGCCAATCCGGTCACCGCATTGCGCAGGATCGGCAGCAGCGCATAGAGGGTCAATGCCAGAAGTGCGGGCAGGAAACCGAACGCGGATATCCCGCCGCCGACCAGCGCCGACACGCCGAGCAGCAGGGGGTAGAAAAGAGCCAGCAAGGCCAGTCCCGGGATGGTCTGGATCAGACTGGCGACGGTCAATGCGACCGCAGCCACTCTTGGTGAGCGCGCGGCCCAGATAGCCAGCGGCAGGCAAATGATCATCGCCAGCACCAGCGCAGACACGCTGATCTGGACATGGGCGGCGAGCAGTTCCGGCACGCGGGCCAGAGCCTGTTGCCACGCCCCGGTCATGATCTCTTGCTCAATGCGATGATATGTGCGGCCTGGGCGCGGGGAATGGCGACAAGGGCTTCGGCTTCTTCACCGGCATTGCCGGATAACAGCTCGGCGGGCGTGGCATCCGCCTTGATCTGCCCGCCCTCCATCACGAGAATGCGGTCGGCGAGATAGAGCGCCTCGGCCATATCATGGGTGACGATGATGGTGGTCAGGCCCAGCTTGTCGTGCAGCGCCTTATATTGATCGGTCAGATTGTCGCGGGTCACCGGGTCGAGCGCACCGAATGGTTCGTCCATCAGCATCAGGCCGGGCCGCGTCGCCAGCGCGCGAGCCACGCCCACTCTCTGTTGCTGGCCGCCGCTCAGCTGATCGGGCATGCGGGAGGCCATGTCCTGCGGCAATTCGACCAGGTCGAGCAGTTCGGCGACACGGCCGGCGCTGCCATCTTTCTCGCCAGCAAGTTCCAGCCCGATGGCGATATTGCGCGCGATCGTCATATGCGGGAACAGACCGATATTCTGGAAGACATAGCCGATACGACGACGCAGGATATGGGGATCGATCGAGTCGACCGGCTCCTCAGCAATGAAAATCTCGCCGCTGTCCGGTTCGACGAGCCGGTTGATCATTTTCAGCAGGGTCGATTTGCCCGAGCCGGACAAACCGACCAAGGCAACCAGACTGCCCGCCGCAATATCCAGCGATACTCCGTCAACAGCCCTGACCGTAGCGTAATGGCGGCTGACATCTTGCAGACGAATGGAAGGACCGGAGACAGGCATCGGAATATATAGTGACGCGCTTTGTCGTGCATGTCCAACTTCACTTGACGTTCGCGTCAAAAACCGCTGGAATGAACATCAATGTCAATAACGACGCGGGAGTGGATTCATGGGCTATCAAACGGGACAGAAGACAATTTTCATCACTGGCGGCGCGTCCGGTCTGGGCCGCGAAGTCGGGCGCTATTTTGCTGAAAAGGGCTGGTTCGTCGGGATTGCCGATGTCAACGCGGAAGGCATGACCGAAACCGCAGCGCTTCTCCCCGAAGGCCATAGTTCGATCCACCGGCTCGACGTGACCGACCGCGCACAATGGAAACAGGCGGTGGGCGAGTTTGGATCGATTACCGGCGGCAAGATGCATGTCCTGTTCAACAATGCCGGCATTGGTGAAGGTGGAGCGATCCAGGACATGGAAGACGACGCCATCGACCGGATGATCGCGATCAACCTTACCGGCGTGATCAGCGGCACCCGCGCCTGTTTCGAAATGCTCAAGAGCACACAGGACAGCTGCATACTCTACACCGCGTCGGCAGCGGGAATTTACGGCGTTGCCGACCTCAGCGTCTATAGCGCGACCAAATTTGCCGTGCGCGGCCTCGCCGAATCGCATGATATCGAATTCCGCAAATTCGGCATCAAGTCACGGTCGCTGATGCCCGGCTTCATCGACACCAATATCATTTCCAATGTCGTCGAAGGCACCAACCAGAGTGGCAAGGAACGGCTCGAGGAAGCCGGCGTCATGGTTAGCCCGGTTTCGATCATCGGTCCGGCAGCCTGGTCCGCTGTCCACGGCGACAAGGTGCACACGCCGGTCAACAAAATGGCCAAGCAACTGGCCTTTGCCGCGCGCTGGATGCCCGGCCGCGTGCGCAAACAATCGGTCAGCCTGACCAGCGATCTCGGTGAAGTATTGGCCGGAGAAGAGAAATAGGGGCTAGGCGCAACTCTCGATTATTGTCGCCAGATTCACGTCCCGCTCTGACAATCCGCCATTTTCGCCGGCATCGTGAGTGGTCAGCACGATGTCGACCCGGTTGTAGACATTGAACCATTCGGGATGATGATCGGCTTTCTCGGCGTGCAGCGCTACGCGGGTCATGAAGGCAAAGGCTTCCGTGAAGTCGGAGAATTTGAAAGAGCGGCTGATCGCGTCGCGTTCCCCGTCATATTGCCAGTCCGACAGCTTGGCGAGAGCCGCTTTGCGTTCATCCTCAGTCAGTTGCGCCACCATTTTTGTTGCTCCTTGCTTGGCTTTCGCGCCAATCCATGTCTTAAGTCTGTGCGATGAGCAAGGGACAGTCAACCGGAAGCGACAATCGGCTATTGGCCGAGGCGCTAAGCTGCGTGCGCGGCGAGCGGATATTGTTTCGCGGTCTGGATTTTTCGCTTGAGCCGGGACAGGCAGGATTGCTGACCGGCCCCAATGGTGTCGGCAAATCCAGCCTGTTGCGCTTGCTGGCCGGGCTGCTCCAGCCGTCAGCGGGATCTTTTGCAGCGCCGGAGAGAAAAGCGCTGTGCGACGACCGGCTGGCGCTGGACGAGCATCTGCCATTCGAACAGGCACTGCGTTTCTGGGCCAAGCTGGACGGCAAGGGACAGGCAGATGTCACTGCAGCGATGGCGCGCGCGGGTCTCGGCCATCTCGCCGAAGTGCCGGTGCGCTATTTTTCGACCGGACAGAGGCAGAGAGCACGGCTGGCGCGAACCTATCTGACCGGCGCTGGATTATGGCTGCTCGACGAACCGGCCAATGGCCTCGATACGGCTTCGGTCGATCAACTGGGCGTGGCCCTGCAAAGCCATCTCGACACTGGCGGGATCATTCTCGCCGCGAGCCATATCCCTCTGCCGATTGGCTTTGATTTCACTCTGAAGCTCGAGCCATTGGAAGATTTGGAGGCATGTTTGTGATGAACAGCATCGCCACGATCATCTGGCGCGATGTGCGGCAAAGCTACGCCAGCGGCGGGACCTGGCTGCCGGTAATATTTTACCTCTCTGCTGCGACATTGTTCCCTTTTGCGGTGGGACCGGACCGTGCGCTGCTGCTGCAGACCGGCGGCGGAATATTATGGATCGCGGCACTATTGGCGACTTTACTACCGCTGGACCGGCTGATCCAGCCCGATCTGGAAAATGGTGTCTATGACCAGATGATCGTGCGCGGCCTGTCCGACGAGATGATCGCGGCGGCGCGGCTGGTTTCGCACTGGCTTGCCTTCGGTCCGCCGCTGCTGCTTGCAGCCTTTCTGGCGAGTGGCCTGATGGGGCTGGAAGGCGCGGCTCTTGGAACGTTGCTGGCGAGTCTGGCAATCGCGACACCGGCTCTCGCTGGCCTGGCGGTGATGATCGCGGCGCTGACTGCGGGGATGAAAGGAGCGGGCGCGCTTGGCGGACTATTGCTGGTGCCGCTGGCCATCCCGTTGCTCATCTTCGGCGCGGGTAGCCTATCTGCGCAAGGCAGCAGCGCTCTGCTGTTTCTCGCTGCGATTTCGCTATTGCTCGTCGCCATCACACCCTTCGCCGCCGGAGCAGCGTTAAGCGCGGTCAGGGAATAGCGCTATTACGCGCCGAGGCGTTTACCGCCCTTGCCCTTTAACGGACAAATCCGGTTACCCGTTTGTCCCGTTTGCCGGCGAGAAGAAATCCCACTCGCGGACGTAACCGAGGAACTGATCGACATGCTTGTTGAGCTTGGCGGCCTGTTTTTCCAGATCCGTTGCAGAGCCCAGAACCTGGCCGGCCGATTCTCCGGTTGCGCGCGACGTTTCCCTGACCTGCGCAATATTGTTGGAAACTTCTTCGGTCCCCTGCGCGGTGGCATCGATGCTGCGTGCCAGATCCTGTCCGGCCACTGCCTGTTGATCAACGGCAGTCGCGATCGAAACAGCGGTGGTTTCAAGCTTCTGGATTTGCGAACCGATAGCACGGAGCGCATCCACGCTTGCGTTGGTTGATTCCTGCATATTGCCAATCTGGCGAGCGACATCCTGCGTGGCCTTGCTTGTCTGCGAGGCAAGTTCTTTCACCTCGGAGGCGACGACCGCAAACCCGCGCCCGGCTTCCCCGCCGCGAGCGGCTTCGATCGAGGCATTGAGTGCCAGCAAATTGGTGCGGTGAGCAATGCTCTGGATGAGTTCGACAATCTGGCCGACCTGTTCGGCGGAAACCGAAAGTGCTGTCATCGTCGTATCGGCTTCGCCAGCGGCATCGGCCGCTTTGCGTGCAAGCTCAGCGGAGCTGGATGCCTGACGGCTTATCTCGCCGATCGACATGGCAAATTCATCACTGGCGGCGGCAGCGGCGGTTACACCTTTGGAGGCGTCTTCCATTGCCTTTGCGACATTGCCGGTCTGAGCAGAAGACTGTTCGGCAGACGTAGCCATCGATGTTGCGGTTGATTGCAGCTGGACCGAAGCGGCTGCTACGCTGTTGACAACGTCACTGATCGTGCTTTCAAACTTGTCGGCCATGATCCGGATTTTCTTGGTTTGCTCGTCCCGCAAACGGTCCTGCTTCGCTTCGTTTTCCTTTTCCCGTTCATGGGCTTCTTCCCGTTCGCTGCGAACCTTTTGCAGCTGGATGGATGCACGACGGAACACCTCTATTGATCGCGCCATCTCTCCAATTTCGTCTTTGCGTTCGACATAGGGAATTTCCATATCCATCTTGCCCTCGATAACATCCCACAACATGGGCACGAGCTTTTTGATGCTACCGGAGATATCCTTGCTAACGCGAGCAATTGCCACAGCGCCCCAGCCGATGGCCAGGATCATGATCGCGATGAACATCGCTTCTGCACGGTCGGCAATGGCCGAGACAGTCGGCGCGTTAATGCCCTCCTTCACCAAGGCGGCCTGGATCGCGTTCAGCGAGAACCAGCCGATGCCGAGCAATGCGAAACCGAAAAGCGAGTTTACCCCGTGATAGATGTTGAGCTTGGTCCCGACGGAACAATCGAGATATTTGTTCCAAAGAGAATTGGCTCGCCGGCCTGACAGCGACAACAACATATCTTTGGCTTCATTATGAGCCGTACTAAGATCGGGACTTTCCGGCGAAGCGGTTGAAGCTGCGGTCATGATATCTATCCTATCCAATTAGCTTTGTTTGATGGCTTTGCGAATTTTGCAGTTTGAGGTGATTGGTAATTTCTTCGGGCGGCATTGCCTTGAAATAGAGCCAGCCCTGAATATGATCACAGCCAGCTATTCTCACCAGATCTGCCTGTTGTTGGGTTTCAACGCCCTCGGCGGTGACTGACATATTGAGCGCACGCGCGACGCTGATGCTGGAGATCATCATTGCGCGGGAACCTTCATCCTCCCCCGCGTCGACCACCAGCGAACGATCCAGCTTCAATTTTTCAAAGCGGAACATCCGCAGAAAGCCGATAGATGCATAGCCTGTACCGAAATCATCCAGCGCAATATTGACGCCAAAGCCCCGGATCACGTCGAGGGTCCGCTCGGCCAGTATCGGATCCAGCACGAGACAGGTTTCGGTTATTTCCAATTCCAAGCGCTCAGCCGGAAATCCGGTTTCTTCCAGAATCTGTCCCAGCTGAATGGGAAATTCAACATCACGCAATTGCGCGGGAGAAATGTTCACCGAGAGCGTGATATCAGCCCAGGCCAGCGCATCTTTGCATGCCTGGCGCAAAACCTTCAAACCTATCGGGTTTATCAAACCGGACTCTTCAGCGATCGGGATAAAGACATCCGGCCCCACTGGCCGACCGTCCGGGCGCGCCCAGCGCAACAGGGATTCGACCGCGACAATTTTGGATGTCTTGGCGCATACCAGGGGCTGGTAATGCACGTAAAACTCATCATTGGACAAGGCGCGACGCATCTCGCTGTCAATTTTTTGAGCAGCTTCCCGGTTGCGGTCGAATTCGGGTTGATACCAGGTACACCGCATCTTGCCGTTGCGCTTGGATGTGTACATTGCGACATCTGAACGGCGAAGGAGTTCAGAGGAATTTTGCCGGTCTGCACCTTTGCTGGACGAGATGCCGATACTCGCACCGATCACAATACGGCGGTCGTCCACGATGATCGGTTTTTTGAAAAGATCGATAAAACTGCGGGAGATGCCCTCGACTATCGTACCGGCAAGCGAACCTGTCATGGAAATAGCAAATTCATCGCCGCCGAGGCGATAGCAGCGTGCGTCCTGCCCACATAAATCCGAGAGCATGGCCGCACAATTTTTGATCACCTGATCACCAACATTATGACCATATTGATCATTGACCATTTTGAACCCGTCCAGATCGATCAATGCAATGGCCAATTCTGAATCTTTTGTGCCATTGCGTTGAACATCAATGTGCAGCGCGCGGCGGTTCGGTAAAAGGCTTAAGCTGTCGGTCATCCCGAGACTCTCGAGGTGACCGATATGGACAACACCAAGGCGCGCGAAAACCACCGCTGCAATAACAAACGCCAGAACGCCGCCCAGGATCAATGGCGACGTCAACGGGATTGAAATCGCGTCGTTGATCACAAGCATCACAGCCAATGCGCCAAAGATCAACGTAAGTACGATCAGTGGCGTAAAGACCAGACTTTGGGTGCCCCCACCCAATTGCTTAAGGTATTTCCTCACTCCATTATCCTCTTTAAGGGATAGTTAGCAGTGCTTTACATTCTTATACCTAAGGATTGATTAATGTTTTTTTACGTCAATTTACACGAACTGCTAACGTGCGCAAACGGCGCTCTGACTTTCAAAACCGGGCTCAATCGGGCGGTAGAGCCCTATCCCCCCCTTGACCAATTCCAGCTGATCGGTGTGGCCGACAATAGTTTCGCCGGCACCAAGCATGACCCAACCATTGGGATGCAAGACCTCCATCAAACGTGCGAAGGCGCGCTGGCGGGTCTCGGAATCAAAATATAAGAGCACATTCCGGCACAGAATCAGATCGAACGATCCGATAGCAGGCATAGGATCAAGCAGATTATGGACCCTGAACCGCATGAGCGCCCGCAATTCTTCGTTCGCCTCCCAGCCCATCGGCGTTTCATTGAAATGGGCCAGCATTTGCGAAACCGGCAGGCCACGTTGTATCTCGAATTGCGAATAGGTGCTGGCCCGGGCGGTAGCGATGGCACCGTGGGAAATATCTGTGCCGGTGATCTCGATTTTCCAGCCCGCCCAGCGCGCCTTCTGCTCGAGCAACATCATTCCCAGCGACAGTACCTCCTGCCCGGTCGAGCAGCCCGCGCATAAAATCGACAAGGTCTTTTCTTCTTTACGCTCCCTCGCGATTTCCGGCAGCACCTGTTTGGACAGCTGGTCAAACATGGCGCGATCGCGGAAGAAATAGGTTTCGTTGTTCAGCAGTGCTTCCACCACTTGTTGCGACAAGGTTGCATGGGCCGGCTGGTCGAGCAGACAAACAAGCTGATCGACATTGGATATGCCAATTTGCCGGAAAATACCGGATAGTGCGGTACCAATTCGCCAGCTGCGGTCTTCCGTAAGCTGTTGGCCGGTCCGGGCCGCAAGCAAATCAGCAATGATTTTCTGTGATCCTGCGTTCATGCCCATTTGGTAGCCACCCTACTAGATAAAATCCGTACCGCGAGCTCTTCCGGGGAAAGTATGGCCAATGCCAGCCCTGCCTCGGCAACGGCGCGCGGCATGCCCCAAACAGGTGAGGTGTCGCGATCTTGCGCCAGAATCGTGCCCCCCGCATCGACAACGCAACGGGCGCCGAGCACACCGTCCCGCCCCATGCCCGACAATATGATACCGAGAACGGCGCCTTCAAAACATTCCGCCAGCGATTCCAGCATCGGATCAACCGAAGGGCAGCAGCCATTGGGAACTGTATAACGGGCGATACGCACGACGGGTTGTCCGTCCTTCAATTCCACTATCAGATGCCCGTCACCGGGAGCGATCAGAATCTCTCCAGAGATCACGGCCATGCCGTCTGTTGCAATCCGCGCCTTGCGGGAAGCGGCTATTTCCAGCTGGCGGGCGAATACGGGCATGAAACTGCTGGGCAGATGTTGGGAGACCAATATCGGCTGGTCAACAAATTTGGGCAGGTCACCCAGCATCTGGCACATCGAATGGATACCGCCAGTAGATGCGCCAATCGCAATCACCTTTGCCGGCTTTGAGATCTCGTCAATTTTCTTCCGGCTCTTGTCGCCGCGAACGGAACATGTCCGGTTGATTTCGATCGGCGAGCTACCGATAGCGCGAATGCGTGCGGCAAGTTCACTGCGATAATCGGACGTAAACTCGCTTGGCCGCGGCTTGAGAATAGTATCGGCCGCGCCCATCGAAAGAGCCGCCACAGTGGCTTCCGCACCTGCTGCTGTAAGCGACGAAATCACGATGACCCGCGCGCCTCTGGCGCAGGCCAGAATCTCCGGCAATGCAGCCAGGCCACCCATGCCGGGCATTTCCAGATCAAGGAGAATAACGTCAACCTCGATTTGCGACAGTTTTTTGATAGCGTCCTCGGCGCAATTTGCCATCGCCGAAAAGACAAGATCACTGTTTTGCTCGATCATCTTTCGCAACACCGTGCGAGCGATCAGCGAGTCATCCACAATCATGACGCGGATCATTCCGCTCTGATTGCGATTACCATGCCCTTGGCCAGCTTGATTTATATCGGCCCCTGTCATGTTTTGACCTCAGTCAAACCCGACAATTTGAAGCTTTATCTGCAGTGTCTCGTGATCAAAGGGTTTCATGACATATTCATCGGCGCCGGCGTTCATCGCCTCGCGAATGTGGTTGACGTCGCTTTCGGTCGTACAGAAGACAATTTTTGGAATAAGCCCATTTGGCCGGGCGCGCAGTTCCTTGATGAATTCAATGCCCGTCATGACCGGCATGTTCCAGTCCAGCAGGATCAGATCATAGATATTCTCGTCGCACTTTTCGAGACCGACCAGGCCGTTCTCGGCGTCGCTCACCTCGAAGCCGAGCGACTCCAGTATATGTCGCGAGACTTTCCGGATCACGCTGGCATCGTCTACGATCAAGCAGGTTTTACTCATTTCTAATCTCTCATTTGCCGAATCAGGATATCCGTTAAGCCTGACCAAAGCCTTAATGTGTTCTTCATTGTAAATTATTGATGACGGTATCGATCTTGATCAACATTGCCGGACCGACTTGCGTCTCGATCAAACCATCGGAAATTTTCGACCATATCTCTCCCGCTCCGCCCGGCACCGGCGCAGGATCGGTCAAGGCATCCACGACATCCTCCACCTCTTCAACAAGCAGTGCATAATCATGCCCTTCAAAATTAAGAACAGCTGCCTGTTTGGGTCCGTCGATGTCATAGTCGACAATTTCCAGTACCTTGGCGCAGTCGATTACGGTCAACGCACGACTGCGTAACGAGCTGATTCCGATAATGTGGGACGGCGCACCCGGAACCGACGTTATCTTGCCGAGTTCGATCACCGAATCAACTTCAAGCGCGGGCAAAGCGATGCGTTGCCCTGCAAGCTGGAGCAGCAGAACCGACATATTCATGATGCTTTCCTTCGCGTTTCTGTCAGCGAGGCCAACAGAGTGCCCCGATCATAGCGATAGATGACACCGCCCTTGTGATCGGCTGCTTCGGGATCGCTGGTAAGGGTGATGACCTGCCCTGCATGGCGGGGCGCTGCCGGTTGGTCACTCATGGTTATGGCGACGTCAACCGGTTCGATACTGTCTGCGCCGACTATTTTATAACCTGCAGCCTCGACCATCGGACGAAGGATCGAACGCACCCATGGATCGTCTTCATTGATTTGGCAGGTCTTTGATATTTTCTCGTGACTGTCGCCTGCATGCTGCGCGAACAACCAGTGACAATCCAGCACTTCCAGCGCTTCCCCATCAAATAATGTGACGCCTTCGATCTCGCCTTTCTTAACTTCCGGCACGACCACATTGGGAATGTGAATCGTGTCGACGACATTCTGTACGGCGTAGGCGATCTGGCTTGCGCCATCACTGAAGATAAGCAGGTTGATCTCGCCTTCGCCGATCGGCCCAAATTGCGTTCCGGCCAGAGGATAGATCTGCCCGTCAATGACGACCTGGGCACTGCCGTCAGAAATCCGAACGGCGGCGCTGTCGACGGTCTCGATGCGGCTGACCGGATCCATCCGGACGATCCGACGTTGGCCGTCCAGACCCCGGAGCAGCAGGGCGGAAACAGTTTCTGCCTCGACCACATTCTGCCGTTCCGCCAAGGCCGATTTCCGGCTGGCCTTGTTGACGTCGCTGACCAGACCTTCCCGATCAGCTATAGCGCCAATATAGAGCATCAACACCAGGCTACCGTCATCCAGCAAAGAACTGCCGGTATAGAGTCTCGTCGCGGTTATCGCTGGCGGCAGCGGCTTTATGACCAGTTCCTGATGATCGAGCACCTCGTCCACAGCCATTCCGAACAGATCGCCACCGGCAAGTCTGATCATCAGCAAGACGGAATTTTGTGGATCATCTGATGTTTCAATATCCAGAATCCTGGCCAGCGAGCAGCATCGCAAACGTTGCCCCAGAAACGTCACCAGCAGGGTATCGCCAGCCTGATCAAATTCCAGAGACTGCGATTTGACACTGACAATTTCTTCGACATAAGAACGCGGAATACCGAAATTCTGATTGCCGACTTTTACCGTCAGGGCCGGGATGATGCTCAACGTCGCCGGCAATGTTATGACCAGTCGCGTGCCCTCTCCTGCCGTGCTGGTGACGCGAATATTGCCACCCAGGCTTTCGATATTGGCCCGCACGACATCCATTCCCACGCCTCGGCCCGATATCGACGTCACATTTTCTGCCGTCGACACGCCTGGTTGGAAGATCAGGGCAATACGGTCTGCTTCCGACATTTTGGCGCGTTCTGCCGCTGTCAATATGCCGGCAGCAACCGCACGATCGCACAGTTTTTCTGTATCAATTCCAAGGCCGTCATCGGTGATCGACATTAAAATGCTGTTGCCTGTCTGCCGCGCCGTGACATGGATCAGGCCAAGTTCGCTTTTGCCGGCAGCTCGGCGTTCGGCGGGCATTTCGAGCCCATGATCAATCGCATTACGCAGAATATGCATCAACGGGTCGCGCAACAGTTCGATCAATTCGCGGTCCAGTTCAACCTGTCCGCCCTCGATATCGATCAATACCTTTTTGCCCAACTCCGCAGAAAGATCACGGACCATGCGCGGGAAGGTGGCGAAGAGCTGTTCCAGGCGCTGCATCCGCATGCGCGAAATATCCTCGCGCGCGTCATCGACTATTGCAGAGAGCCGTTCGAACGTAGCGCTGACCAGAGGATCGACATCATTTTCGCGCATGGCGCGAGCCAGTTCATTACGAACAAGAACAATATCCGATATTCCCGACATCACCCGATCGAGCAACGGTACCGGCAGACGGATCGACCGTGCCGGCCGGACCATATTTTTCTTGTGGTCGTCGGGCTGCTGTGGCGCAACCACCTCTTCCAAACCGCTGCTGCTTTCCGGCGCGGGTTCCAGTGCCCGGATCAATTCTTCATCGCCGCCGGCGGGAAGTTCTTCGCCAGCGTCGATGGCATCGACCATCGCGACGATCCGGTCAATCGCGGCCAGAACACCGTTGATCAAACGATCGTCGAGAGCGCGCTTGCCGGCGCGAACGTCAGCCAGCGCACCTTCAGCGGCGTGGCTCAATTTCTCGATACGGGGCAGGTCAAAAAAGCCGCTGCTGCCTTTGACAGTATGGACGAAGCGGAAAATAGTATCCAAACGGGCACGGTCGGTGGGGTCCGCCTCCCAGGTCACCAGCTCACCTTGCATGGCTTCCAGCATTTCGCGCGTTTCCGCTATGAATTCTGCCAGCAGATCGTCCATATTCCTCCACCCCAAAGATATAGGCTTCGTCATTTGCACAGTGATGGTTTATGAATCGTTAAGATAAACAAGGTTCAGCGGGCGACTGCCTCCTCCCGGCGATCCGATTCTCGATGATCGCCGACCACCGCAAGCGCCGCCAGTCGCCGACGGGCGTCGGCCGGCCGCGCTTGATTTGCCAGCTTGCCCTCCTTTAAAAGAGCCTATCGATATTCCGGATTGGGATGGTCAAAGCGTTCGCCATTATCCCAGGCGCGGCGGCTGTTGCCATAGCTCGGCCACCCACCGGCATCTTTGAGCATTTGCGCGCCGTGCATCAAATTCCAGGCAAGAAAAGTCGCGTTGCGCGCGGTAAATTCGCTGTCGAAACCGACGCGCGAGCCGTCGTCTTTTTTATCACCATAAGAAGGCCCGGGACCAATTTCGCCAATCCAGCCGGCATCGGGCTGAGGTGGGATCATATAGCCGATATGGGCCAGCGAATAGAGCATGCCCATGGCGCAATGTTTAACGCCATCCTCGTTGCCGGTAATGACCGCGCCCGCTGTCTTGCCATAGAAAATATACTGGCCCTTGTCATTCATCTCGCCGCTGTGCGCATAAAGCCGCTCGATGATCTTGCGGCATTCCGAAGAGACTTCGCCGAGCCAGATCGGCGTGCCCAGTACCAGTATATCCGCGTCCAGCACTGCCTTGCCAATGGCTGGCCAGGCGTCTCTATCAAATCCATGCTCGGTCATGTCGGGATAGACGCCAGGCGCGATGTCATGATCGACGCTGCGAAAGGATTGCACCGACACACCGGCACCGCGCATGATGTCGCGAACGACATCCATCAGGGTGTCGGTATGGCTTTCCTTCGGCGATGGCGTCAATGTGGTGTTGATGAATACGGCGCTCAGGCCGGTATAATCGGGTTTCATCTGTTCCTTCGTCATCGGTTTCTCCTGTTTCGATTATTCAGGCGCGAGCTATTTGCAAAACAAATGGGTCTGGCCATAACCGCCTGCCCGATAACCACCCCGCAGGCATATCGCAGCATCGACATGGCTGCGCCGCCAGTGGCAGGAGGTGGCGGGAGCAAATAGAATTCCCGGATCGCGGATCGCGGATCGCGCTTATGCCCCGGGACAAGGGTTCAATCTGCGCATCCGACTATATTGATTTCGAACAATTTCGGCCAATTTTTTCCGGTAACGAATAAACGGTCATTCGCACTGTCATAGGCTATCCCGTTCAGCACATCCTCATTCCCCTGCGCGATGAACTGTTTTTGAAGGCCTGTGAGATCGATAACGGCCTTCACCTTGCCATTGGCGGGATCGATGCGAACGATGAAATTGGTTTGCCATATATTGGCAAGTATCTCGCCGTTGACCCATTCAAGCTCGTTTAGATTGGCAATCGGCCTGTCGTTTACGGTTACAGATATCGTCCCGGTTTCCTGCATATTTTCAGGGTCGAGAAACCGCAATGTCGGGGTGCCGTCACTCAGGATGAGGCGCGCTCCATCATTGGTCAAGCCCCAGCCTTCGCCAGAATATTCAAAAGCACCCGTCTGCTGCAACGTCCCGATATCCCACTGGAAGCCCTTGCCGCTGCGCCAAGTGACACTGATCAGCCGGTTTTTCCAATCCGTCAGACCTTCTCCAAAGACTGTAGGCGGCAATTCCACTTTGTTCAGTATTTCGCCATCTTCCAACCTGACTTTCCGGATTGTCGATTTGCCCTTCAAGCCGGTACTTTCGAAAAGATGGCCATCTCGGTACAGAAGTCCCTGGGTGAATGCCTGTTGATCATGAGGGTAGCTGTGCACGACTTCGTAGCCGCAAACGGGTAAATCAGCGGCATGGACCGGTGCCACAAACAGAAAAATTCCAGCGATGAATGAAAAGCATCTTATCATCCTGACAGAATGCCACCACAGCGTCATCGTGTCGAGCGAGCAGTTTCAGGCGCTTTTGAAACATGCCTGAACGTGGGAAACTGGGTCTATTCTGATCACTTGTTGCATCCAAGGTCAGGAGCATGGCGCAAGTTCTACCCGATGGTCACGGTTCTTGATCTCGGCTGGGCATCCGATGCGGATCGGGCATCTCCTTGTGGAATTGCTAGATGAGATGGAAACCAGAACTGGCGGGCTATCCAGTTAGCTCTGCGGTGCTATCGATCAGCTCGAAAACGGCGGTCACAGGGCTATACCGTGTTTTGATCAGCAGATGACAGCGCCTTTGCCAAATGAGGCTGATCAAACCGACCTTCAGCGATAGCGACGAGTGATCTGGACACATTCGACCTCAACTGAATCGTCCGCCCGCACTTAAGCGGCAGGCCCGTTTATCCGAACCGCCGCGTTGACACGACGATCCGCCTGGCGAGCGGGCTTTTGGAATATGTCACAATCACCGGAGATTGTGGCACCTACAACCTTATCCTCCCGCGCGCCAATTTTCGGATATCTCGAGTGCGCCTTAACACCTCATTTTCATCTTAGCTGCCGGGTTGAACAGGCGCCGGCAATCCTGTTTCAGCCAAACAGTTGGCCCTCAGTGTTTCTATATCTGGACCAAAATTGAACGGTCCGTCCGTCTTGATGGCGTTTTCTGCCATTTCCGCGCGCAGGCTTTGGGTGGCTGGTTCATCGACACTGCCACCTTCGGCAATGACCACGCCATAGTCGCGGGCGCCCTTCACGGTCACCAGTCCCTGGCGGATTTCCAGAGCGACCAGTTCGGGATCGCGTTCCAGCGGGTTGCCCCAGCCGCCGCCGCCCCAGGTGATGAAGTGGAGCAGATCGCCTTCGCGGACCTCGATGCCGTCCTGCTTGTTGCCCACCACTTCTGTAGATCCGTCAGCGCGCTCCAATATCTTGGTGGCGCGGTCGCCGGGCTGTCCGCCATTGACGCCCCACGGATAGGTGAACCAGCGGTCGTCATGAATCGCCACGGTTCCCGGTTCAAGAAATCGGTAGGTCATATGGATGCCGTTACCGCCACGGAACAGTCCCGCGCCGCCGCTATCCGGCTTGGCCTCATACCGTTCGATTCTGAGCGGGAAATATTTCTCGAGAAATTCGTTCGGCACATTGGTGAAGCCGGGCCACAGCGAATGGCCATCCGGGCCGTCGCCAAAGGGCCGGCCGGGGATGCCGCCAAAACCGATCTGGAACAGCTGAAACCATTCGCCGGACTTGTCGAAACCGGAATACATCAGATG
The DNA here is from genome assembly GCF_963975735.1 of uncultured Parasphingorhabdus sp. Lineage (GTDB taxonomy): Bacteria > Pseudomonadota > Alphaproteobacteria > Sphingomonadales > Sphingomonadaceae > Parasphingorhabdus. The sequence continues at coordinate 16,312 of NZ_CAXBIA010000020.1, read as the reverse complement.
CGGACTGGACGAGAAGCCGGCACCGTTCAGGAATTCCGGCTGACGCTGGCCAAGCAGGCCGCCCAATATGTCAAATATCCGCCCGAGCGCATGGGTGCGTCCGGCAAGCGCTGCGGGATATTTCGGCTTGAGCAGCGAGCCTTCCGGAATGCGCACGTCGACCAGATCATAGAAACCGTCGTTGAACAATATCTGCGGATCGAAAACCATGATCATGTAGATGCCGAAGAACATCTTGAACATATTCTCGTTGAGGAAGAAGTTGATCGAGCTCGGTGCCTGCGGGTCGGTGCCCTCGAAATCGAGGATGACCTTGCCGCCCTCGCGCCACATCTTGCAGCTGATCTTGTAGGGACCAAAACCGACGCCATCATCACAGATATAGTCGCTGAAGCTGACCGGTTCCTCGCCGATGCTGGTCTCGATCAGATGTTTCATCGCGCGATGGTTGCGCGCCAGCAGCAGATCGGTGGCGCTGGCAAATTCGTCCTCGCCAAAGCGCCCGCACATTTCATCGACCCGGCGGGCAGCGACGCGGCAGGACGCGATCAGGGCGTTAAGATCGGCGGCGCACCAGTCCGGCTTGCGGCTCTGGTGGAGGACGACCTTCACCATCTCTTCGTTATAGACGCCTTTCTGGTAGATTTTCACCGGCGGAATCCGGACGCCTTCCTCGAACACGCTCTTGCTGTCGATCGGGATCGAGCCGGCGACTTTGCCGCCAATGTCGGACTGGTGGCCGAACATCGCTGTCCATGCGACCAACCTGCCACCGCGATAGACTGGCAGCAGAACCAGCCAGTCATTATTATGGCTGACCGCGCCGTCGCAGCTGTAGGGGTCGCTGAGGAAGATCATGTCGCCCTCCTCGATCGTGCCAGGATAGGAACGCAGGAAGCCGTCGATAAAGCTGCCGAACTGGCCCACCACCATCTTGCCGGCGCGGTCGGCGATCAGCGGAAAGGCATCGCCCTGTTCGCGGATGCCCGGCGACATGGCGGTGCGCACCAAAGTGGCGTCCATCTCGATCCGGGCGTTGCGCAGGGCATTTTCCATGATGTCGAGGGTGACCGGATCAACCTCGACCTTGTTGAAGGGAGCTTGGTTGGTTTCGATAATCTGTGCGGGCATATCAGGCTCCTTCCACCAGGTTGATGATCAGATTGCCATGCGCGTCGACCAGCGCTTCACAGCCGCTGTGGACGAGCGTGGTGCTATCCATTTCGGTGACGATGGCAGGCCCCGGGATGCGATTGCCGGCCTTCAGCAGAGCACGATCGTAAATCGCCGCATCCTGCATCTTGCCGTCCATATAAAGCTGGTGATCGCGGGTTTTGGCGCTCGATGGATCCGCATCGCCTTTGTCGATCGTTGGCGGTGCGACATCGGCGGACTTGCCGAGCGCAACGGCGCGGACGTTAACGATCTCGTGTGGCGTCTCGTCGAGATTGAAGGTGAATAATCGCTCATGCTCGGTATCGAAGCGGGCGATCAGGCTTTTGATCGAGAGGCCTTCCGGTTCCACCGACAGCGGAATTTCAAAGGCCTGGCCGGCATAGCGGATGTCGATCTCGTAGAGCAGCTCGATATCGCCGGGCGCGACATCCTCGGCTTCCAGCTCCTGCTTTACCTGCGCGCCGAGATTGTCGAGATAGGTGGTGAGCTCTTCATCTGTCGTGTTCTGGACCATCTTGTTGAAGCTGCGCTGCGTTTCTACCCGCTGCCGCGTCGTCGCGTCGCCATAGGCGCAGAGCACGCCGGGCGACGGCGGTATGATCACCGGCCAGCTGTTCATCAGCTTGCCCATTGCATTGGCGTGCAGCGGTCCCGCGCCACCAAAGCCCATCAGGGCAAAGTCACGCGGGTCATAGCCTTGCTGGACAGAAACCAGCCGTAGCGCGCCAAACATATTTTCGTTCACAATGTCGATGATGCCAGCAGCTGCGTCCATAAGATCAATGCCAAGCGCATCGGCAATCGTTTGGACGGCTTTCGTCGCGCCTTCCCGGTCGAGCTTGAAACTGCCGCCGAGCAGGGATTCGGGCAGATAGCCGAGCACGACATTGGCATCAGTCACAGTCGGCTGTTCGCCGCCCTTGCCATAAGCCACCGGCCCCGGCTGGGCTCCCGCGCTTTCCGGGCCAACGCGCAGGGCCTTGGTCAGTTCGGGAACAAAGGCGATTGACCCGCCCCCGGCGCCGACGGTTTTGACGTCGATCGACGACGCGCGGACATTCAGGTCACCGACCGAAGTTTCCCGCTGCAGCCGCGCCGCCCCATTTTCGATCAGCGCCACATCGGTCGACGTGCCGCCCATGTCGAGCGTAAGAATATTTTTCACATCGGCACTTTTTGCTACCCAGACCGCTCCGGCGACCCCGCCAGCAGGTCCCGACATCAGCAGGTTGACCGGAGCCTCTGCGCTTTTCTCGGCGGACATCAATCCGCCGTCGGAGCGCAGCAGGTTGAGTTTCGCCTTCGTGCCCCAATCCTTCAATTCCTTTTCCAGATTGCCGACATAGCGCGCCACGGCCGGGCGTACCGCGCTGTTGGCGACCGTAGTGAGCGCACGCTCATATTCCTGCATCTCGGGCAAAATGTCCGACGAAATGGAAATAGGAATATCGGGGAAAACTTCGGCGCAGATGGCCGCGACGGCCTTTTCGTGGCCGCCATCAACATAGCTGTTCATCAGGCAGATGGTGAGCGCTTCGATTTCCTCGCTGGCCTTCAACCGTTCCAGCCGGGCGCGCATTTCCGTTTTATCCAGTTCGCGGACGGTCTGGCCCTTGGCATCCATCCGCTCCGGCGCTTCGATCGTCCGCTCGAGAGCAGCCATCGGTTCCGGCTTGGGCCAGATGATCCAGGCGGCGAGGCCACCTGGCACCAGGCTGCGGGCAATCTGCATGACATGACGATAGCCCTCGGTGACGACCAGTCCGACTTTGGCGATTTTCTTTTCGAGCACTGCATTGGTCGCCACCGTCGTGCCGTGCAGGAACAGGTCGATCTCACCGGGTGCAATATTCTGACGCTCGCACAATCCGCGCGCACCATTGATAACGGCTTGGGATGGATCGCCGGGCGTAGAGGGCACTTTATCCCGAAACGTTTTCCCTGTTGCTTCGTCAATCAGCAGAAGATCTGTAAATGTCCCGCCGACGTCGACGCCCAATCGATATCCCATATTTAAATCTCTTTCCTGTTAACCTGTCTCTTATGCCTCGGCCCGCGCAACCAGCGATGGCAACCGTCGGCCGATTATCGTTTCAAACCACCGGTTCGTGCCTATGGCTTTGTGGAGATCGAGATCATGCTCGACGCCGGAGCGGTCGAGCAGGTTGATCAAATCTTCTGTAGCAATATTGCCGGTCGCATTGGGTGCGAATGGACAGCCGCCGAGGCCGCCGAGGCTGGAATCCAATGTTTCGACACCCGCTTCGATAGCCGCCCATGCGTTGGCGATACCGGTATTGCGGGTGTCGTGAAAATGGGCACGCATCTTTATATGTGCGGGCAATATTTCCTTGAGCCGTCCGAACAGGTCGGTGACCTGGGCCGGCACCCCGACGCCGATCGTGTCGGCCAGCGCGATTTCGAGCGGGTCTTCTGCCGCCATTTCTTCGGCAATATTCAAGACCGTTTCCGGATCGACCGCGCCTTCGAACGGACAGCCAAAGGCGGCAGATATAGTGACTTGGGCCTTGAGCCCTTCGGCCTTGGCAAAGCGGATCATCTCGCGATTTTCCTTGATACCTTGTTTTATCGTCTGCCCTTGATTCTTCTGGCCAAAAGTATCGCTCGCGACGACTACGCAGCCGGCTTCGTCGATACCGCGTTTATTGCCTTCCCTCGTAGCGAGGCCTCGCAAGACGCCGCGCTTGTTCAGGCACAGTCCGACATAGGAAACATCATCGCGGTCGGGCAGGCCAGCGATCACCGCCTCCGCATCAGCCATTTGCGGCACCCGCCCCGGATGGACAAAGCTTGCCACTTCCATGCGCTTCACTCCGGCATCAAGCATGCGCTTTATAAGCCCCAGCTTGTCCGCCGTCGAAATGATCTCGGCCTCGTTCTGCAGCCCGTCCCTTGGGCCGACTTCCAATATGGCAACCGCTGTGCGACTGTTTATGCTCATATAAATTGTATACAATCCTGATGGCCTTTTGTATAGGAGAAAGAATGATGTGGGAGTATTTTTCATGACGCAAGGGGCGTTGACAGGTTTGCGGTTGATCGAAATGGGTCAGCTGATTGCGGGACCGTTCTGCGGTCAACTGATGGGCGACCACGGTGCCGAAGTAATCAAGATAGAGCCACCCAAGGTTGGCGATGCAATGCGCAGCTGGGGTCAGGGCATTCCGCTCTGGTTCTCCGTTGTCGGTCGCAATAAAAAGTCTATAACCCTCAATTTGCGCGAGAAAGAGGGGCAGGCGATTGTCAAGAAGCTGGCCAAGAAATCAGACTTTCTGCTGGAAAATTTTCGCGCTGGGACCATGGAAAAATGGGGTCTCGATTACGAAACGCTCAGCGCGATCAACAAGGGGCTGATCATGATTCGCGTGTCCGGCTATGGCCAGACCGGACCCTATTCGCACCGTGCCGGCTATGGCGGCATCGGTGAAGCCATGGGCGGCATGCGCTATATCATGGGCGAGCCCGACCGTCCGCCCAGCCGCGCCGGACTTTCGATCGGCGATTCGCTGGCTGCAACCTATGCCTGTCTCGGCGCGCTGATGGCGCTGCAGCATCGCCACAAAACCGGCGAGGGCCAGGTGGTCGACTCGGCGATCTACGAGGCGGTGCTCGCCAATATGGAATCAACCGTGGCGGAATATACGGTCGCTGGACATATTCGCGAACGAACCGGTTCGATCCTGCCCAAGATCGCGCCCTCCAATGTTTATCCAACCAGCGACGGCAGCATATTGATCGGCGGCAATCAGGATAGCGTCTGGAAACGGATGTCGGCAATGATGGGGCGTCCCGAACTTGGCGAGGATCCACGCTATGCGACCCATATCGCCCGCGGCGAACACCAGGCCGAACTGGACGACCTCATCATGGAATGGACCAGGACCATATCCAGCAAGGACTTGCTGGATATGTGCGAGGAACATGGCGTGCCCGCCGGCAATGTCTACCGCGCACCGGAAATGCTCGAGGATCCCCATTTCAAGGCGCGGGAAGCGCTGGTCAAAGTGGATCACCCGCAGCATGAAAATTTCGTGATGCAGAACGTCGCACCCAAGCTGTCCAAAACCCCGGGCCATATTGATAGCGTCGGGCCGGAACTCGGCGCTCACAACGAGGCCGTATATGGCGAGTTGCTGGGCATGGACAGTGCGACAATGGCCGATCTGGAAGAGCGCGGTATTATCTGAGGGTCAGTCGTCGGCGGTCCTTCTGGTCGCACCGCTGAAGCTATGGAATGCACGGCGGATATGGCTGGTCATGACTGCACGCGCCCATTTTTGATCCTTCGCGGCGAAGGCAGCGATCAGCTCGTCGTGATCGGTGCCCGATTGTATCAGGTCATCTTGCGAATATTGATTGGCAGTGCGTCGAACCACCGGCTGTTCGACCAGCGCCGGCAGCAATTTGCTCAACCTTGGTGACTGCGCGCATGCAAGGATCAGGTCGTGAAACTGCCGGTTTGCATCAAGGAATGTAGTGATGTCGGGTTCCGCCCGGTTAACCGCCTCGGTCAGCACAGCATTGATATCACGCAACCGGCTAAGGTTGTCTGCGTCCATCCGCAGCGCGGCCCTTTCGGTAGCGTGGGATTCCAGCATCGCCCGCAACGCGAACATTTCGTCGATTTCATCATCCGACCAGTCCGCGACCGATAACCGCTTGGAAGCGCTGCGCACCAGCAGCATCTCATTTTCCAGTCGCTGAACCGCGTCTCGCACCGGTGTCCGCGACACGCCGGAAATCTCGGAGAGACGTTCCTCGGTCAATTGCATACCCGGATGAGCCTCTCCGTTCAGAATGAAGCTACGTATTTTTTCATATGCAGTGTCGGAGGCGCGGCTCATGAACTGGCTATTGGCGTATTAACTGGCGTTGGGCAAGTCCTGACCAGAACTGGTAGTTTCCACTTGACGGAGTACAATTGTATACAATAGAACGTCCAAAGGGAGTATCGCATCATGCCCACGCCTGAAATGCTATGAAACGGATCAAAGTCATCGTCCCCATCCCGATGGACGAGGCGGGCGTGGCAGCTCGCGCCGAGCAATTGCCCGCTGATTTTGTCCGGGAAGGTTTTCAACCCGAATTTGCTGCCGTTCCCTGGGGCGCGGCGCTGGGTGACAGCTATCATGACACATTGTTGATGGACTGGACCGTGTTCCAGGCCGGGATCAAGGCCGAAGAAGAAGGCTATGCGGGTGTATTGATCGACACGGTCAGCGACAGCGGCATGCGCGCGCTCCGTTCCCGGCTAGACATCCCTGTTGTCGGCCCCGGTGAAGCCGCCTTCGCTGCCGCTATGATGCTCGGCAAGAAATTCTCTGTGCTGACGATGTGGCCGGAATGGTTCCCGCTCTACGAAAAGACGATCACCGAATATGGCTGGTGGGAACGGGTGGCATCGCTGCGCTCGATCGACACCCGGCCCGATGTCACCGAATTGCTGGCTGGCAAGGAAGAGGTGATTTTCGACAAGCTCAAGGCCGAAGCGATGCTGGCGATAGAAGAAGACGGTGCAGATGTCATCGTGCTCGGCTCCACGACCATGCACCAGTCGGCCAAATATCTGGCTGACAATCTGCCGATCCCGGTGCTCAATCCGGGGCAAGTTGCCTATAAATTTCTTGAAACCCTGATCGAGCTGGGACTGACGCACAGCAAGAAGGCTTTTCCGGCTCCCGAAGTTCCCAAGGATGAAGATATCAGAAAAGGATGGTATTGATGGCTGACTGGACCCCCGGAATGGCAGGCCAGGCGCCGCTGCCCTACCCCTTCTATATCGACATCGTGACCAAGCGCTATTTCGACGGGGTCGACAACAAGAATATGACCCAGGTGCTCAACTGCTTTGCACCCGATGCGATCCTGCACGAAGCCACGTCCGACACGACCCACAATGGTCGCGATGCAATCAGGGCCATGTTCGAAAAGCTGTTCGCCGACTTCGAGCAGATCTGGCACGGCAATTTTGTCCACACCGCCGACCCGGCATCCAACGCTATCTGTTCGCAGTTCACCGTGCTGATCACCCCCAATGGCGGCGAGCAGCTGCGCTATGAAAATTGCAATCGTTTCTATTGCAGGGACCGCCTGTTCCAGGACGTCACCGTCTATATGAGCGGCGACAATCTTCTCAAGGAAGGAGACGCCTGATGCAATATGAACCCGGCCTCGCGCGTCACGAATTGATCGAACTGGCAACCAAGACCTATTTTGGGAATGTCGATGCCAAGAACATGGAGGCGGCGCTCGACTGTTTCCACGACGGCGCGCTGTTCTGCGTCCAGACCGACTTCACCCGCCACAGCGGCAAGGAAGAGATCCGCCGGATGTTCGAGGATTTCTTCGGAGCCTATGAAACCATTGTCCACCGCGATTTCACCTGCACCGTCGACGAAGCCAACGGCCGGATATCTGCGTCCTTCACGGCCGAGCTCACCGATGCGGAAGGGGGCATCACACTGTTAAACAATACCAATTTTTGGAGAGTCCGGGACGGCAAATTTCAGGAAGTCTATGTCTATATGAGCGGGGCCAACGTCCTCGTTTAAATTTGTTTGACGGGTCAAAAGGCCCGCAAATCATTCCATCAGGGAAGGAAGAAAAATGCGTCGTGTTAAAACAGGTCTTTCAATGTCAGTCGCTATCACAGCTTTGATCAGCTTCAATCCAGCGGCGGCCCAAGTCGGGGGCGAGCAGGACAACGCAGAAGAGAGTCAGGATTCAGGTCAAATCGTGGTTACTGCCCGCCGTCAGAGCGAACTGTTACGGGACGTGCCGGCATCGGTTTCCGTTCTGACGGTAGAGGCGCTCGAAAATAGCGGCGCAACCACTGCCGAGGATTTCACCCAGCTGACCGCAGGTGTTACAATTGTTGCCGGTAATACTGAAGCAGGCGATAATCAGGTCAATATCCGCGGTCTAAACGGTGCAAGAGACGGTGAAAATAATGTTGCGCTGGTCATTGATGGCGTACTGAAAACCAATGTTGCAGTGCTGAACCAGGATCATGGTGAGCTCGAGCAGGTTGAAATTTTGAAAGGGCCGCAGGGGGCTATATACGGGCGCAATGCTGCAGCGGGCGCGATTGTCATCACCACGAAAGGGCCGACAGATTATCTTTCCGGTTCTGCCCGTGTGGGATATGCCACCGACAAGACGATAACCGCCCGCGCGCTGTTAAGTGGGCCAATTTCCGACCATGCTGGCTTTGTCGTCAGCGGCGATTTTGCACGCAGCGACGGTTTCCTGCGCAACTCGTTCCTGCCAACTACGCAAAATACCACTCTATATCCCGGGAACACCACCGATCCCGCATCAGTCAACAATTATAGCGGCTGGAATATCAATGGCAGGCTCGTGCTTGAACCTTCCGACGTTACGAAAATTGATACGAAGGTCCGCTATGGCGAACGCAAGGGCGGTGCCATTTCCTTCAACGCCATTTTCCAGATACCATTTCTTGCTGACCTCCTCGGACCGGATTTCAACATTGATGCCAATGACCACCGGTTCGTTTTTGCTCCCAATATTGATCCGCTCAACCAGCAGGAAACACTGGATGCTTCGATCAAGCTGGAAACCGAATTGGGATTTGCCGACCTGAGCGCCTATGTGGCCTATAATAACAACAAGAATTTTTTCTACGCTGACGGCACGAGCGGCAGTTTTGCATTTTTCAACGGCGAATCCACCTGTCAAACGACATCCGCGGCGCTGGCAGGCTTTCCGGTGGAATCACCTTTCGGGATCGGAGGTGGCGCCAATCTGCCACCTTATTCGCCGACCAGTTGTGATGGCACACAATATCAGCAGACGGATCAGGAAGACATAAGCGCTGAAATCCGTCTGGCCGGCGGCGACAGCTTTCTGAACTGGCAAGCGGGTGTATATTATCTGCATCTGGATCGCCGGGTTTGCCGCAACCTCGGACTAGACACAGGGCAGGGCGTAATTGCGCAATGCTTTACGACGGACCCAAGCAATCCAACCGAAGCACTGATCGATGATGATTTCAAAACCGATGTTTATGCGTTGTTCGGTTCGGTCAATTATGAGATACAGTCTGGTCTTACCGCCGGTCTGGCCTTGCGATATGACATAGAGAAGCGGGACAGCAGCAATAATGTTCCGACGGATGTCCGCACTCGATGGGTTGGCAACGTTTTGACAGGATTTCCGAACGGCACGGCTACGACACCAGCGAATTACTATCTTAACCCAGGTCTGGACCCAGCCAATAATCCGAGCGGCGTGCTGGCGGACCGATCGCAAACCTTCAAACAGCTGCAGCCCAAATTGTCGATCAGCTATCGGGCAACCGATTATCTCAACCTGTTTGCCAACTGGGGTATTGGCTTCAAGTCCGGTGGCTTTAACAACGGTGGCTCTGCGGCGGTTATTGACAATTTCTTCAATCAGCAATTTAACGCCGGGATCACCATTTTTGATGAATTCGATAAAGAGACATCAAGCGCCTTTGAGGTCGGTCTCAAGGGGTCTACCCCGGGCAATGTCGTGAATTATGAGATCGCCGGCTATTATACCGATGTTACCGACATGCAGTTTTTCGGATTTTTCGTTGGGCCATTCGGACTGCTTCGCGTCGTATCGAACATCGACAAGGTCGAGCTTTATGGCGTCGAAGCCAGTCTGGCCGTCAAGCCGAACAGCTGGCTGACGTTGATCGCCTCGGGCAATATCACCGAGAGCGAGATCAAGCGCAACAGTGCGCGGCCAAATACGGTTGGCAACAAGTCGCCCTATACCGCTGATTATACTCTCAATCTGGGAGCTGAAGCTCTTGTACCCGTCAGCGACGATACGGACATTTTGCTAAAAGCCGACTATCGCCTGACGGGTCCGACCTGGTTCCATACGGTACAGGACAATGATGTCCCGAACCAGTTTGGCCTTATCGGAAATTTCACCAACAGTCAGCGTGATGCATTCGGAATTCTGAACCTCAGGGTAGGAATCAACGCAGAACGCTGGTCCCTGGCGGCCTTTGCGCAGAATGTTACGAACAAGAAATTTCTTCAGGAGGTCATACCGGCTCCTGAATTCGGGGGCTCTTTCGTGGCACCAGGTTCTGATCGGGTCATTGGTGTGGAAGCGGGTTTCAAATTCTAGTTTCGCCGACAAATTTATCGGGTTCATAAAGGGGCAATATATGCGACTGGCTGGAAAAAGCGCGCTCATCACCGGCAGTAGCTCGGGTATTGGTCGCGCCGTCGCCACCGCGTTCGCCGAGGCGGGTTGTGACAGGCTGATTATCAATTGTCCGGAAAATGACAGATCGGCAGCAGAATCGACTGCTGCCGATCTGAAGAAACTCGGTTCCGATACGGTTGTCTTGATTGCGGATATTTCCTCGGCCGAGGAATGTCAGCGATTGGCGGATGAAGCGATCGATTTTGCCGGAGATCTGGACATATTGGTCAATAATGCGGGGATTGCGCACAATCATCTGGTCGAGGACCTGCCGGTCGATGTCTGGGACAAGGTGATGGCGGTCCACGCGCGAGCGACCTTTCTGATGACCAAGGCGGTACTCCCGCACATGTACAAGCGCAATTCCGGGCGAATCATCAACACGGTTTCGCAACTCGCCTATAAGGGCGCGCCAGGCCTGGGCGCCTATACTGCGGCCAAGGGGGCTGTGCTTTCCTTTACCCGATCGCTTGCTCTGGAAATTGGCGACCGGAATGTCCGGATCAACTGTGTCGCGCCCGGGGCAACGGTCACACCCATTCTCGATGCGGTCGACCCCGAGGTGGTTGCGGCGGTGCTGGCCGGAATTCCGGCCGGCCGTCTGGCAGAGGTTACGGACATCGCGCCATCCTATGTTTTTCTGGCTTCGAGCGATGGCGATCATTTCCAGGGTCAATGTATCAGCCCCAATGGCGGTGACCAGTTCCTCTGAGCGGGCCGGAAACGGGGCATTATCAAAATTGAGAAAGGTAGCTTATGGAACAGCGACGGGCGGCAATGGTATCAGGTGCCGGAATAGGAATAGGCGCGGCTACGGCCAAAGCGCTCGCGGTTGACGGCTTTCACGTTTTTGTTACGGATATTCTCACAGAAGAGGGCAACGCCTGCGTCGAGGAAATCAAGGCTGCCGGCGGCGAGGCGCAATTTGTCGCACTCGATGTTACCGACAGCGCTGCCTGCGACAAGCTGGTGCAAAGGATCGAATCGGAATTCGGCCATATATCCGCATTGGTGGCCAATGCCGGAATCGCGCCACGAGCGGCCTATCCCATCCTAAGCGATGACAAATGGGACGCTGTGCAGGACGTGAATCTCAAGGGACAGTTCCGTTTGCTGCGTGCCGCTGCTCCCGCCATGGAAGCAGCCGGAGACGGGGCGATTGTGTGTATCGCTTCGATTGCGGGTGTGACCGTTGGATGGGATGATCACTGGCATTATTGCGCGGCAAAAGGCGGGATATCCGGAATGGTTCGCGGTGCTGCGGTGGCACTCGCAAAATCCGGGGTGCGGGTGAACGGCATTGCTCCGGGTTTTGTCCGCACAGCGCAAATTCTTTCCGCTGAAAATTCACTGGGAGCGGAGGGGCTTGCCGTAGCCGAACAGACCGTGCCTCTTAGCGGGCGTTCGGGCGAGCCGGAGGAAATAGCAAATGTTGCGGCGTTTCTGGTTTCCGAGAAAGCGAGCTACATCACGGGCCAGACACTGGTTGTGGATGGTGGTTTGACTGTTTCAATGTAAAGTTGGTCGAGCCTGTTGCGAGCATGGGCTACCGGTCGGCCAGATGTTGGCTCGGCTTTGTCCGGCTAGCGGGCAGCGCAGCGCAAATACGCTATATGTGGGAGGCGCGCGCTGCGCGCTGCGTTTGTTCATCGGCAAATAAACTCCGATAGAGGCCAATCGTCTGCTCGGCGATTTCTTCCCATTGCGGAAAGCGCAAAGCTTATGCGGCCGCTGCCAAAACTTCCCACTTGGCAAAAGCTTCCCTTCTCAGTTTCTTGAACAAAGGCCTGATGATCAGTTCAGGTGGGAAACAATGGCGTTCGATGGAGATTCTCTGCATTCCTCGCAATTATAGCGTTGTCGCTTAATCCGCTAGAAAAGCTAATGGGACAAAGCCCATTAAGATTTAAGGAAAAAGTGGTGCGCGACGCAGTCTCTAGCGAACCGGTCTCAGGCGTTCTTTTCCCATATGCGTGGGAAAGTAGTGGGAAAAACGCCCTGATACGGCCGAACCGCACCGATTGAACTGTCAGAGCCCCAGCAATGGCGCGGCTTCAGGACAGTTATCCCATATCGGATGTTCGTGGGAAGGCTAGACCATGTTTGTGGGAACGAAATGCAATCTCAAACGAAAATTCAGTCCTTTTGTTCCTTTTCAGCCGTTTTTGCATTTTCTCGAGGTCCAGATAAATTCAGGCTGGACAAATCCTGCCCAGAGGAACATATAGGGAATATCGACTTTAGGGCCGACACTTTTCACCACGGAAATTGTAAGTTTTTATCAATTTTTGACGGAGAAAAGTAATGTCCAAATTACACGCAAAATCCAACACCCCTTCCCGTCCCCTCGCGTTCAGCTACGTGCCGATCGATGAGGTAATTGTCTATGCGAACAATCCCAACACGCACACGCATTCCCAGAGAAAGAAGCTCCAGCGGAGCATGAGGAAGTACGGGTGGACCAACCCGCTCCTCGTTGATGATGATGGCAATCTCGTCTGCGGGCATGGCCGTCTTGAAGCAGCGCGCCTGAACGGCGAGACCGTCGTTCCGGTAATCAACCTGGGCGAGATGAGCGAGGCGGACCGCCGCGCCTATATCATCGCCGACAACAGGCTCGCACAGGACGCCCAATGGTCCAAGAAGCTGCTGCGCTCAGAACTCTCCGGCCTGATCGAACTGGGTTACGAGGTGGAACTGACCGGGTTCGACACGTTCGAGATCGACGGCATACTCAGTATCGGAGAGGACGAGCCGGAGGCGGAGGACAATGTCGAGCTGCCGGCCGATGACGCGGTTGCCGTCTCGCAGCTGGATGACCTTTGGAAAGTCGGCAATCAATGGCTGCTTGTTGGCGATGCCCGCTTGCCCGAAACCGTCGAGCGCGTCCTTGCGGGCGAGCGGGCCCAGCTAATTGTCACCGATCCTCCCTATGGATGCGCGATCCAGAACAACGTCTCGGGCAACGGCAAGGTCAAGCATGACAATTTTGTCATGGGCGCAGGCGAAGTGTCGCTGGCCGAGTTCGGCATGACCCTGCTGCGCCCAGCCTTCAAGGCGATGGCCGCGCACTGCGCGCCGGGCGCCATTGCCTTTGTGTTCATGGACTGGCGCGGCGCGCCTTACATGCTCGATGCAGCCCAAGGCGTGTTTCACGAGCTCAAGAACATGATCGTGTGGGCCAAGAATCCCGGAATGGGGGCATTCTACAGGTCAGCCCATGAACTTTGCTATGTCTTCAAGGTGAACCCGGGCACGCATATAAGCAATATTGCGCTCGGCCGGAGAAACCGCAGCAATGTCTGGCGATATCCATCCGCCAATACATTTCGTGCAGGGCGGATGGAGGATCTCGCCGATCATCCGACCGTCAAGCCAAAACAGATGATTGCCGATGCCATTCTTGACTGCTCGCGGCGCGGCAACATCGTGCTCGATCCCTTCGCCGGATCCGGCACGCTTTTGGCCGCCTGCGAGATGACGGGGCGGCGCGGCCGGGCGATCGAGCTGGATCCCGTTTACGCCGACGTGATTCTGCGCCGCACCGCCGAAGCCACCGGCTGCGAGCCGCTGCTGGACGGTATCACGCCGTTCCATGAAGTCGCCAAGGCGCGACTGGGAGAAGCATCATGAGCGACAATGAAAGTGGCGATGATAATGATAAGAAGCCGCCATCCCGGCAGGGACGCCGCAAGGATGGCAAACCCTTCAAGGATGACAATGTCCGCGGAGATGGATCCTACAAGGTCGGCCGCAACCGGCCGCCCAAAAAGAACCAGTTCGCTGTCGGTGACGGGCGGAAGCGCGGAAGCCGGAAAAAGGGCGTGCCCAATGCCGATACCGAGTTCATGCAAGAGTTGCAGCGCAAAACGACCGTCAGCGAGAACGGCAAAAAGCGCAGGATGAGCAAAAGACGCAGTATCGACCTCAGGCTGATCGACAATGCATCGGTCAAGGGACAGAACAAGGCTATCGAGATCGTTGATAAAAAGTGCCAGCGGATTGAGGCAACCCAGCAGCAGAACCGGCGCTATCACACGCTTGGCGATAAACAGATATTGGAAGCCTATCTGAAGGAGCGTGCCCAAGAACTGGGAATTGACCCGGACCTGTTTGGAGATCCGCCCCCGGCTGAACACCTTACTGAAGAGGGGGCTGAAAATGGTGCTGAAGACGGGTCCGAGGACGGGGAGAGCGTCCATGGCTGATGTTGAAACCGATGACGCGATCTCCGCGCTGCTGCGTCTCGACTTCGGCTTTTTCTTGCGCTTTGTGTTCAGGGAACTGGGCGGAGAGGATGAATATCAGCACAACTGGCATATTGATGCGATGATCCGCCAGTTGGAGCGGATCGAGGAGGGAGACAACACCCGTCTGGCGATCACCATTCCGCCGCGGCACCTCAAGTCCCGGACGGTAACGGTTGCTTACACCGCCTGGCGCCTGGGGCACGATCCATCGCTTTCCTTCCTGTGCATCAGCTACGGCCAGGATCTGGCGGAAGATCATGCCAGTGACTGTCTCAAGATCATGCAGAGCAGCTGGTATCGCCGGGCCTTTCCAAGCCTTGTATTGACCCGCCGGACGGTGGCCGACATCCGTACCAGCGCCGGCGGACGGCGCATGGCGACATCGGTTGACGGCGTGACCACCGGGTTTGGCGCGGACATCATCATTATCGACGATCCCATGAAAACCCAGGATGCGATGTCCCAGCCGGCACGCGAGAAGGTCATCCGCTGGTTCGACGACACATTGTCCCAGCGCCTCAACAATCAGGCCACCGGCGCGATCATCGTGGTGATGCAGCGTCTGCATGAAGGTGATCTGGTCGGCATCCTCAAGGAACGGGAGGGCTGGTACGAGCTGTGCTTGCCCGCCATCGCAGAGCGCGACGAGGACATTCCTCTCACCCGGGGGAGGATCTGGCACCGGCGCGCCGGCAGCGCGCTTCACCCTGCCCGCCAGAGCCTCGAGGTGCTGCTGCGGCGCAAGGCGGACAATCCGATCGTGTTCGCCAGTCAGTTCCAGCAGGCGCCCGTGCCTGCGGTTGGCAATATTATTGAGGCCGCATGGCTGCACTCCTATAAAGCAGGCACCATTGATCTTGGCTATGGCCAGATTGTCCAGTCCTGGGATACCGCGTCCAAGGACAATCCGTTCAACGACTGGTCCGTCTGCGTCACCGCTTTGATACAGGGCAAGCAAATCTACATTCTTGACGTGTTTCGCGCGCGCCTGAAATTTCACCTGCTCAAGGCCAAGGCAATCGAGCTTGGCAGGACACATGGCGCAAAGGTCCTGCTGATCGAGGATGCCTCGTCAGGGACTGCCCTGATCCAGTCACTGCGGGCGGAAGACCCGCACGGTGTGCCACCTCCGATCGCGCGCCGTCCCGAGGGCGACAAGATCACCCGGGCCCTGAGTGCGAGTGCGATGATCCAGAGCGGACGATTATTCCTACCCGAGCGCACGCACTGGCTGGGCGATTTTGCCGGCGAACTCCTCGGATTCCCCTCCTCGCGCCATGATGATCAGGTCGATGCGCTCTCGCAGCTGCTTCTGTGGGTGCAGGAAAAGGATACGTTCCGGACCCCGCTCAACGCGGGACCGGAGGAGATGTTCGATGATGAATATGATGAACCGGTGAACTTTAATCCACCAGGGCAGGAAAAGGATCCTTGGGGGGCTTATTGAATTGCGCTGGTATTTTGATCGCAGTGCTCAAATTCTGTTGAGCGCCAACTCGCGGGTCTCATCTTCATTCCTTAAGCCACTAAGACGATACAAAAACACTCACTTATTTTATGCAGCCAGTCTGTCTATTGAATGCTGACGGGGGACACACAGAGGACAGTACATATCTTGGCGCTCAATGACGGGCGAGCTTTTAACAAACCTA
>NZ_CAXBIA010000019.1:0-48222 GCF_963975735.1 uncultured Parasphingorhabdus sp. | reverse complement strand
GCACAACCTTGCCAAGGTTGGGGTCGAGAGTTCGAATCTCTTCGCCCGCTCCAGTTTTCCGGTTAAAAGCAAACATGCGGCGCATGTTTGCCCGAAAAACTCCCGACGGCAAGGGAGGGTGGATCATCCAAATATCCCGCTGCGCTACCACCCGCGAGTTTCCCGTTCAAAAAATGGCAATCCGGCCGTTTGTCCTCCGAAAAACTTCCGCGGTGCCAGCAAGGGCGGCTTGCCCATTACAAAAAGATGTCGCATCCAGAGAGGTTTGGGCGCCGCATGCCCGGCTCGATTGCTTCGGCTCCCGCTCGCCGAGGAGCATCAAGCCAAAAAGCCGTGCGAAAATAGACTGAGCCATGATCAGTCTCCGGATAAGGCTGGGCAATTTACAGTTTTATTCATTCGCCCAGCCAAAAACAGAGTTGGCAACGGCAGCTCGAGGCTCATCGTTCAAAGCTTGGGCCCACTCCAATGTCGCGGCCCATTTATCGAGCATGGCAATCAAGTCATCCGCATCCTGCGTATCAGCATGGACATCTGCCAGATCGTAACGGAAGGAAACCGCAACGGAAGCCAGCGATCCCGCCTGTCCGTATAAATCGGCAGCAGTCGTTCGGTCGCCCGCAGCCGCACACTCGAGGGCTTGCTCGTGCAGCCGGGAGGCTTCGGCAATAAGGCCGGAAACATGATCAACCATAAGATAGCCGGATTCGGCGCTCAATTTCACTGAATAAGCCATGAGACCCCCCAGATTACCGCTATATCTCTCCTTGCATCAATAGCCCGTTGTCGGGGCGATATAGACCTGGTGATTATTGCGCCCGCGGTGAAAATTGCAACCGATTCGATTCTCAGCGTGGGTCATTGCGGGAAAGTCGATATTCCAGGCCAGTTCGCGATTCGGATATATCTGCCTGCGGGCTCATCAATTTATGTTCAATTGGCTATTATATTTGATGCTTTGTGCTTCAGCCGGGCTTGGTCTCTGCGTCAGGCAAAAAGCGGGCGTGGATTGTTCCGGCAAACCGCATTTGGATCACCCCTCCCGCCGCTCCAGTATCCCGGTCACCAGTTCCAGATCGTCCGGCTTGTCCACATCGATCGCGGCTTCCGCTATCGGCAATATGATCGGCTCTGCCTTCAGGGTCATGCGCCGGCCCGCGTCCGACATCGCGCCTTTGAAGCTGATCGTCCGGCTAAGCGCCCGAAACAGCAGCCAGGGGCCAAAGCGGGCGAATATTTTCCAGCCCTTCTTGCGGTCTTTCTCGACCGAAGACCAGAAAGCCACTGCCGGTTTTGCGGCTTCATTATGCAGCGCGAACAGATTGGCGCCGCTATAGGCGCCGCCGCGGAATTTCAGCCAGGTGCGGCGGGCATCGGGATAGGCGGCCAGCATCGTCTTGCGCTCGACGACCGCGACCGCGACATCCTGCCGGTTGTGACTGCGAAAGAAACTATCGAGTATTTCTGCCGTCAGCAGCGCATTGTCGGCGGTGGTTACCAGCACCGGCCATGGCGCGATAGCGGTGCCGATAACATTGTGGACGCTGGTGGCGATACCGTCACCGGATTCGACAAAGGAGATGCCTTCATGCTCTGCCAGATCAGGAGCCAGGCCGGATTGCAGATCTTCGGGCGACTGGGCCATGATGACGATGTTACCGACATCGGGAGAGGCCAGCAACGCGCGCGTCACCCGTTCGAGCATGGTCTGGCCGTTGATCGGAATCAGCGCCTTATATTTGACGTTGCAATAAACAGCCATCGGATCGCCCTCGGGGCGCTGGCCAGCCAATATGATCGCGGTCCACAGCGGTTTTACGTCTGGGTGTAAGTCACGGGGGGATATTTCGGGTTCAGTAACAGCGGTCACGGGCGTCCTTATATGATCTATCGCTTCCTGCGAAAACCGGTTGTGCCCACGACTGTTAGCCGCAGTGGCCGCTTTTGCAAAGTGGCCGTTCGATCCGGCCCTTTCCATTTGGTCGCGGGCTGTCCCGGATCGAGACTTCGTGGACTTTCGCAAAAAAACTGTCCAAGAACCGCGAAGGGGGGGGATCAATATGGTTGAAGGCTTGAGCGCTAATGAGGCTGGACATCCGATGGGAAGGAAATGACCTCCGACCCGTCGCCCCATCCACTGCGTATCGGCTTTCTGTTCAATCATGACGAATTGCACCAGGTTGCCCATACTGCGCCGATCATCTCCGCGCTGCAACGGCGGGCGCCGGGCGCGCATGTCGAAGTCATCACTTCCAGCGACCGGCAGGCCGAGGCGGTCAGGCAGTTTCTCGACCCCGCCTTGCCGCCGCCCGCCTTTCTGTCGATCCAGCCGAATAGCGGGATTCGGCTGGTCGAGAAGATGCTGGGCAACGCGGTTCCGCTCAGCCGGCTGAATAGTTTGAGGCAAAACGCCGAATTTTTCCGGCGTTTCGACGCATTGGTGGTGCCGGAAACCACCACGACTTTTCTCAAGAAGAACGGCCACTCCGACCGGCCAAAGCTGATTTACTTTCCCCACGGGGCTGGCGACCGGTCGATCGGCTTCTCCCCGGAAATCCGGCTGTTTGACTATGTGCTGCTGCCCGGCGAGAAAACCCGCGACCGGATGCTGGCGGAGGGCGTCATCCGCCCCGACAATCACCGCATCGTCGGCTATCCCAAATTCGGGGCTTTCGCGAACCGGCCACCGGTCAAGCTGTTCGACAATGATAAACCTGTTGTTCTCTACAACCCGCATTTCGATCCGATGCTCTCGTCCTGGTTTCGTTTCGGCGAAGAGATACTCGACTATTTCGCCAGTCAGAAGGATTATAATCTGATCTTCGCGCCGCATGTCATGCTGTTCCAGCGCAAGATATTGGCATCGGTCGAGCATCGCATATTGCGCTTTCGCCAGCGTATCGACCCGCGTTTCGCCGGGCTCGACCATATCCACATCGACACCGGCAGCGACCGCAGCGTCGACATGACCTATACCGCAGCCGCCGATATCTATCTTGGCGACGTCAGCAGCCAGATTTACGAATATATCCAGAACCCGCGCCCGGCGATTTTCCTCAATTCGCACGGCGCGGAATGGCAGGGCAATGCCAATTACGAACATTGGACATTCGGTCCGGTGCTCGATGAACTTGCCGGTCTCGGTGCGGCGCTGGACGCGGTTTCCCCGCTATCGGACGCATATCGGCAGGCGCAGACGGCGGCCTTTGCTTATTCCTTTGACATGAAGGACGGCGAATCTCCGGCGCAACGCGCTGCGGCCGCGATCGCCGAATTCATGGACCTTCCGCAATAGCGCCAGCCAAAGCGCGCTAAAAGTCGACGGCGATGCCCTTATGCTCCCAGTCGCCATAGCGGGTGGGGCCTTTTTTCCCGGCAATCTCCTCCGCTTTGTCGAGCGGATCAGGCTGCGGCACCGGCTTGTTCGGGGAAAGATGCGCGGGCGCCTTTACATGGGCTGGCCGCTCACCGGCTTTTCTATCGCTATCGGTCATATTTTTGCCTGTCCGCCAAATTGAATCGTCCCGCTTCTGACCCTATATTGAAGCTAAGACCGATATAATCAAGCGAGTGCAGACGATGAACTTCATGAAGACAACCATGCTATTGGCGGCGCTGACCGCGTTGTTCATGGTTCTGGGCTATTCGCTCGGCGGCAGCGGCGGTGCAATCATCGCCCTGGTGGTCGCGGCGGGCATGAACCTGTTCACTTACTGGAACGCTGACAAGATCGTGCTCAAGATGCACAATGCTGTCGAAGTGGATGCCACCAGCCATCCCGAATTCTACAATATGGTACAAAATTTGGCGAAAAGGGCACAATTGCCGATGCCGAAAGTCTATATTGTCGATCAGGCCCAGCCCAATGCTTTTGCCACCGGCCGCGATCCCGAACATTCGGCGGTTGCCGCTACCACCGGCCTGTTAAAGGCGCTCAGCCATGACGAGATTGAAGGCGTTATGGCGCATGAACTCGGCCATGTGAAAAACCGCGATACGCTCATCATGACGATGGTCGCGACGATCGCCGGTGCTGTCTCGATGCTGGCCAATTTCGGCCTGTTCTTCCGTGACCGCAACGCCGGAATTGCTGGCCTGATGGCGGTGCTGATCGCGCCCTTTGCGGCGATGATCGTGCAAATGGCGATCAGCCGCACCCGCGAATTCGGTGCCGACGCAGCGGCGGCGCAGATTAGCGGAAAACCGCTCTCGCTGGCCTCCGCGCTGGCCAAGATTTCCGGGCAGGCGGCGCGCATTCCCAATCCGGTCGCCGAGCGCAATCCGGCCGCGTCCCAGCTCTATATCGTGCCGGGCGGTGTCCGCCAGATGTTCTCCACCCATCCCGCCACCGAAGACCGGATCGCAGCGCTGGAAGCAATGGCACACGGCGGCGGTTCCGGCTCCGGCGGCTGGTCGAGCAGGGCCGATGAAATCGGCGACATGACTCGCTTGCGCAAGCCAAGCGCGCTGGATCCGACGCGATAGAGCTGCGGGGCCTGCAGTCCTGATGCACGCTTGGAAATAAAGGTGTGAAGCAAAATCCGGCGGCATCAATCCGCCGGCACCGATCTGGCAATGGCGCTCTGCTATTCTAGCCACCGACCCGCGTAATCTCTCTCTCCGCTTCCTCGATATGCATTTTATAATATTGAACGCTGACCACCTTCACCATGAGATATTCTCCGACAATCATGATGAACCAGTCGGCGACGATCGCCGCAAGCGCTGCCGCAAAAAGCCCTGCAAAAAATCCGATGATGCCGCCCATGACGGTGGCTGATCCAAGCGTGACGACAAACGCCAGAGCAGATAGGAATGTCGCAACGACGGGTAGCATCGCCTTGCACCAGAACAGGTGTGGAAAGTCCTTGTCCGTGACCAGAGCACCCGCTTTGGCAATCTTGCGGAGTTCGTGCGCCGCCAGATGGGCGGTCCTGATCGGCATGCTGAATATCGTTCGAAGCAGGATGAGGCAGCCCGATGCGATTCCCGGATCGCTGCTTTTGCTTCTCGTTGCTGATGGTGCGGTCGCCTCGGACTTTGGCAGGGCTTCGCCGCAATTGGTGCAATGAATAGCATCCGCCTGATTCTCTGTGCCGCATGATGTGCAGATCATTTTTCACCCCCTTATGACCTCGATCATGACCGCATATCATAAAAATTGATCAATTTTCACAAATGTTGAGCGCTTATCTCACGGAGAACAGGCCATCGGAAAGCGTGTCCGCGTGCACCAGTCCATTCCCGCTTCGAATATATAGCCTGAATTCAGCAAATCGGACCGCATCCACCAAGAGAATATGCACCAGGAAAAATTTCCAGCGGGCGCGCACAAAAAAGGCCGGATCCAGGTCCAGCCCAATTCATTCCCGCATGACAGCACGGCAGAGACTGATCCCTGCCGTGCTCTCGTTTGTCGGTTCTCGTTACCTTACTCGGCGAGCATCTCGTCATAGACAGCGCAAGCTTCGGCAATTCCAAAGCTTCCGTCAGCAGCGCCTGCCTGCATCTTCTCCTGAACTTCCTGCATCTTGCTGGTCATTTTCTGCATCGCTTCCGGATCGCCGGCCAGGGCTTGCATTTTTTCACCAAGCTTCGTTGCCTTGGCCATCATGGCGTCCTGGGTACATGCCTCCGTCGTCACAGCCTCTGCAGCTTCTTCAGTCGCGGCAGTTTCCGATGTTTCATTGCTGGTACCGCATGCACCGAGTGCAAAGGCGCTGGCTAAAACTGTCAAGGTTGCAATCGATTTTTTCATAGTTGTTTCCCGTTATTTTTATTGAATGCCGCCTTTGCTGGCAATGCGCCATCATCCGGCAGCGGACGTAGTCTTTTCACCGATCATACATCGGCGAAATCACGGATTGATCCATCAATATTCCTTGCCGATAGCTTTCTCGCGTCACGATCACGGCGACGAACAGAGCAGTAGTGTGAGGCGAGATAGGCATCGTTGAAGGAACTTTGATCAATCCAGATTTCGACCTAGCGAAACTCTCGAATGTCCGAGTGATGTAGATCACAACCCCACGGCCATGGTGGATTGCGGAGCGGGCTGGCGGATCGAAGCGAATGCTGGCGGTCAGCCTCCAAATCCGCGATTGCGCTTTCTTTGCCCGGCCCGCTTCCATCCAAAAGCTTGATCGAAACGCGGGAAGGTCTATGCGGTGGGGCAGAGCGAGCCACCCGGGTTCTGCAAGCCAAATCATCGCGGAATAAAAATGAACCAACCCAATAACGCTATCCCCGGCCTCGCTACGCGCCAGTCCGCCATTCGTCTGCTTGACGCCGTCTGCCGGCGCGGAGAGACGCTGGATCAGGCGATGTCCGCTGCTACGGGCAAATTGTCCAATCCGTCCGACAAGTCACTGGCACACAATATTGCCGCCAATGTTCTGCGCTGGATGACCGCGCTCGATGCGATGATCGACAGCGCGACTCGCAACCGGCTGGCCGACGATGCCAAACCGCGGATGGCGTTGCGCATCGCCCTGGCGCAGGTGCTGATCCTGGATACGCCGCAACATGCGGCGATTTCCACCGCATTGCCGCTGGTCCACGGCGGCCCCCGCCGGTTGGTCCATGGTGTATTCTCGACCGTCATGCGCGGTGTTGAATCGGGCGAGCTGAAACTCCCCGAATTTCCCGAAATCCCGGGGGAAACGCTGGATCGCTGGACCCATAATTGGGGCGAGGATGTCGCCAATGCAGCGAGCAAGGCATGGGCCAAGCCCGCGCCGCTCGACCTCAGCTTTCAATCCGATGATGCCGGCGCGCTGGAAGGCGAGAAGCTCGCTCCGAAACATCTCAGGATGCTTCCAAATCTTCCAATTACCGGCCTCGCCGGATTTGAAGAAGGCAGCTTCTGGGTGCAGGATCTGGCCGCCTCAATCCCCGCGCGATTGTTCGGCGAAGGCGAAGGCCGGACGATATTCGACCTCTGCGCAGCCCCCGGCGGCAAGACCATGCAGCTGGCCAGTGCCGGCTGGAAAGTGGTCTCCGTCGATAACTGCGCTAAAAGAATGGAACGGTTTCAGGACAATCTGAAACGCACCAATTTGCAGGCCGAAGAAGTGATTGCCGATCTGATGGACTGGGAACCGGCGGAACCTGCCGATGCCGTCCTGCTCGACGCGCCGTGCAGCGCTACCGGTATTTTCCGGCGGCACCCCGATGTGCTCCATTGTATCGGCTCCCGCCAGATCGCCGACCGGGTGGAGGTGCAGCGCGCCTTGCTCGACCGGACCGCTCGCTGGGTCAAGCCCGGCGGAACTCTGGTCTATGCGGTCTGTTCGCTGGAGCCAGAAGAAGGCGAAGAGCAGATCGAGGCGTTTCTCGAGCGGCATGACCAGTTTGCGATCGATCCGGTCACCCATGACGAGCTGCCGACCGGTCTGGCGCCAGCCGAATCCGGTTGCGTCCGCACGCTGCCGACGACGCTGGCCGAACAGGGGCATGTCGACGGATTCTTCATCGCGCGTCTGCGCCGAAAAGACTGATTTTCTATATATTGTGAACCTGTCCCCAATCTGTCCACAAGCGACTGTGGTATGGTCAGAAACGCGCCTTGCCTGCACCGGCCAAAAATTATAGAGGCTGGCGCAGATTAAGGAAGATCCATGTCCGACAGCATCCGTATTGCCCCATCTATCCTTTCTGCCGATTTTGCCCGTTTGGGTGAAGAGGTGCAGGCCATCGACAAAGCCGGTTGCGACTGGATCCATGTCGACGTGATGGATGGCCATTTCGTCCCCAATATCACCATCGGTCCCGCCGTGGTCAAGGCGCTGCGGCCGCACAGCGCCAAGCCGTTCGACGTCCATTTGATGATTTCGCCGGTCGATCAATATCTCGAAGCCTTTGCCGAAGCAGGCGCGGATATCATCTCCTTCCACCCGGAAGCCGGCGCGCATCCGCACCGCACGGTGCAGACTATCCACTCGCTTGGCAAACAGGCCGGCCTGGTGCTCAATCCGGCGACTCCGCTCGATATACTCGACTATCTGATCGACGATCTCGACCTGATCCTGGTGATGAGCGTCAACCCGGGCTTTGGCGGGCAGAGCTTCATCGACAGCCAGCTGCGCAAGATCGAAGCGATCCGCAAGCGGATCACCGACACCGGCAAGGATATCAGGCTGGAAGTCGACGGTGGTATCGATCTTAGCACCGCGCCGAAGGCGATCGCGGCCGGTGCCGATACTCTGGTCGCCGGAACCGCGACCTTCAGGGGCGGGCCGGATCAATATGCAGCCAATATCAGCGGCCTGAGGGGTGAATGACCACCGACAAGCCTGATCGGCTTGATCTCGGCGATAGCGACCCGGACGATCCGGCCCCCCATGATGACAGTGACACGGCAGGCGAAGGACGCAGCCTGACCCTTCGCCACGACCGCGATCGCGGCCAGTCGCTCGCCGAACAGGCGACGATGCTCTACTACCGGATGACATGGCGGATGCCGCTGCACCGGTTGCGCCTCTCGGGAAAATTGCCTTTGCGCCTGCTCGCCGTACCGGTCGATCCGGTCGACGGCGACAGGGTGCAGGGCATGGCTGTGCGCGCCGGATATTTTCTGTTCCGCGGTCTCAAGAAAAAGCACGAGAATATCGATTTTTCCGAGCTCAAACTGCCACCGCAATTTGAGGATTATGTCCACCGTTTCCAGTGGCTGCGCGACCTTGACACTGCCGCGTCGCGCGATCAGGCGGTGCCGGTGGCGGAAAAGCTGATGAACCAGTGGCTCGATGCCAATGGCGGCGTCATCCGTCAGCCGGCGTGGCGTCCAGATAACTGTGCCTGGCGGCTATTGATCTGGGCCAGCCATGCGCCGCTGATCCTCTCCTCCCGTGACCTGATCTACCGCTCGAAACTGCTCAACAATATCGCCCGTACCGCGCGCCATCTCGACCGGACAGCGGACAAGGCGCACTCCAGTCTTGGCCGTCTGGTGGCGTGGAGCGGCGTTGTTGCGGCTTCATTGTTGCTGCCCGAAGGCCGGGTGCGCCAGATTATCGGCGAAGCCGGCCTCGAAAAGGCGATGGGCGAATTTTTCTTTGCCGACGGCGGCACCGTGTCGCGTTCGCCGCTCAACCAGATCGACGCGGTGATCCTGCTGTCGATGCTCAAACAGGTCTATATCGCGCGCAAGGAAGACGCTCCGCCGTTTCTCGAGGAAGCGCTGAACAAGGCGGTCCCGCCGCTCACCGCGCTCACCCATTTCGATGGAACACTCGGCAATTGGCAGGGCAGCGGCGCGACGTCGGCGGAGCAGATCGCACAGGTTGTCGAAGCCAGCGGCGTTCGCGCCAGACCGCTGCGGCAAGCGCGCGAATGGGGCTATCAGCGGGTGTCGTCCGGACGCTCGGTGCTGATACTCGATGCGGCACCGCCGCCGATCGCGCGCATGGCGGTGGCCGGTTGCGCCTCGACACTGGCCTTTGAATTTTCCAACGGCGATTGCCGGATCATCAGCAATTGTGGTGGCGCAGGGCTGGTCGGGGCGACGATACCGGCGGCTCTGGCACGCGGTCTGCGGACCACCGCCGCGCACAGCACATTGTGCATCGCCGACAGCAACAGCACCTCGATACTGGCCGATGGCAAACTTGGCCGCGGGGTCAGCGAAGTGGAGCTTTTCCGCCGCGATGTCGAAAATGCCACCCGGCTCGAGGCCAGCCATGACGGCTATGCCCGGCGCTTTGGGCTGATCCACAAGCGGCTCTTGCTGCAGCGCTCGGACGGTCTGGAATTGCGCGGCGAGGATATGTTGATCCCCGATGGCAAGAAGCGTAGGCGCCGCAAGGACGATATCCAATATGCCCTGCGATTCCATCTCGGGCCGGATATCGAAAGCGATCTTATTTCGGAAGGCAAGGGCGTGCTCTTGCGTTTGAAAGACGGAAATCTATGGCAATTCCGCTCGACCAGCGGAGAAATTCAACTGGAGGAAAGCCTCTGGGTCGACGGTATGGGCATAGGCCATGAAGTCAGACAGATGGTGATCACCGGAGCAGTGGGCAGGGGCGGCGGCGCCACCGGCTGGCTGCTCAAACATATGGGGTAGAAATGACCGAAAATATCAAAATCAAACGCGCGCTTTTGTCGGTTTCGGACAAGAGTGGCCTCGCCGATCTCGGCAAGCAGCTGGCGGCAATGGGCGTCGCGCTGATCTCGACCGGCGGCACCGCCAAGGCTCTGCGCGAAGCGGGCCTCGAGGTTGCGGATATTTCCGACGTTACCAATTTTCCCGAAATGATGGACGGCCGGGTCAAGACCCTCCACCCCAAGGTCCACGGAGGCCTGCTGGCTCGCCGCGATGATGCCGGCCATGTCGCTTCGATGGAAGAACATGATATCGCCGGAATCGATCTGGTGATCGTCAATCTCTACCCCTTCGCCCAGACCGTTGCCAAAGGCGCGGAACGCGACGAGATTATCGAGAATATCGATATCGGCGGCCCATCCATGGTGCGCAGCGCGGCCAAGAACCATGATTTCGTCACCATCGTCACCGATCCTTCCGACTATGCGACATTGCTGGCCGAGCTGCAGCAAAATGACGGCGGAACATCGCTGGCATTCCGCAAGAATATGGCCGCCAAGGCCTTTGCCGCGACCGCCAGCTATGACAGCATGATCGCGCAATGGTTCGGCTTTGCCGATCAGGGCAAGATGTTCCCCGACACGCTACCTATCACCATGAGCCGTCCGGTCGAGTTGCGCTATGGTGAGAACCCCCATCAGAGCGCTGCGCTTTATCTGCCAGACGGTCCGTCCGCGAGCGGCATCGCGCAGGCGGAGCAGCTGCAGGGCAAGGCGCTGAGCTATAATAATTATAATGACGCCGATGCCGCGCTTGAACTGGTTAGCGAATTCCGCGACGGACCGCCGACCGTGGTCATCGTCAAGCACGCCAACCCTTGCGGTGTTGCGAGCGCCGACAATATTCTCGACGCCTATAAAGCGGCTCTGGCCTGCGACAGCGTCTCGGCATTCGGCGGTATTATCGCGGTCAACCGGCCACTCGATGGCCCTGCTGCCGAAGCGATGACCGGCATCTTTGCCGAAGTCGTCTGTGCGCCAAGCGCAAATGACGAGGCCAAGGCAATCTTTGCCAAGAAGAAAAACCTGCGCCTGCTGCTCACTGGCGAGCTTCCCGATCCGAAGCGCACCGGCATGGGTTTCAAATCTATCGCCGGCGGTTTCCTGCTGCAGTCCCGCGACAATGGCCAGATCGCCCAGGCTGATCTGAAATGCGTCACCAAGCGCCAGCCGAGCGAGCAGGAATTGGCCGATTGCCTGTTCGCCTGGACGGTCGCCAAACATGTCAAATCCAACGCGATTGTCTACGCCAAGGGTGGCTCGACCGCCGGCGTCGGCGCCGGGCAGATGAACCGGATGGAATCGGCACGGATTGCCGCATGGAAAGCCAAGGATGCTGCTGAAAAAGCCGGATGGAGCGAAACCCGAACCATCGGCTCGTCGGTTGCCTCTGATGCGTTCTTCCCCTTCGCCGACGGCCTGCTGACCGCAGTCGAAGCGGGCGCGACGGCGGTCATTCAGCCGGGCGGATCGATCCGTGATGATGAAGTGATCGCGGCGGCGGACGAGGCGGGTCTTGCGATGCTGTTCACCGGAATGCGCCATTTCCGCCATTAGCAATCCGGGACAGGGCGTGACCAGCCAACCGGACGTTAGCTTCGGGAATATTGGTTGGTGACGCCGGGTCTTCTGGTCGAGGTGGGTGCTTCAAAGCCTCGCCAGACTTCGTTCTCACTGGCCTGTGGAACGAATTGTTTCTGTTTGTTTTGATTCGAGAAATTGAACAGATCGACGTCAACGGGTTCGGCGAATAATATCCCGAAATTCACGCCTTCGGTCCACCGGACTTCGCCGGAAATTCGGCCATAGCCTTTTTTGATGATGGTGATCACTTCAAATGGCCGGAGATAACCCTCGGTATGGCCACCCATTCCGTGGCTCGACAAATTGGTTACAATAGCGGGAAACGCGGGGCTGTTTTCCCCTTCGA
Organism: uncultured Parasphingorhabdus sp.; assembly: GCF_963975735.1. Taxonomy (GTDB): domain Bacteria; phylum Pseudomonadota; class Alphaproteobacteria; order Sphingomonadales; family Sphingomonadaceae; genus Parasphingorhabdus. The sequence goes on along the minus strand of NZ_CAXBIA010000019.1, from coordinate 36,188 downwards.
GATCGACGTGAATCAGCTTGTGTACCCGGGCTTCGCGCTCGTCCGGAGAAATCTGCTCGTGCGATTTATCATCGTTAACATTCGTCATGCTGCCATTAACGGTAAAATCTGACGGGCTTAAGTCAGAAATTGGGACCCCGGCGTTTCCGTGAAAATGCCTTTCTTCCATTTTCCGGATAGGGAGGCGACAACCAGCGCGATCACTGTGAAACCGTTAAACTATTCCGGTACGGGCCAGGAAAAGGACAGGCGGCTTTCGCCGGTGACGGCTCCCGACGACGCGAACCGCCGCTCAAGGAAGAGTCCCCGGCCGTTATGGTCAATGGCAACCACCGTGCTGCACCGTGTCCCGTACACCGGGTCGAGCATGAAAATGGCCGAGTGCTGTGGCTCGGGTCCCGACTGCGCCACGGGCCGGGCGCGGTCTTTCGGCTCGTAGCTGTTCCGGTCGAGCAGATCGTCAAACAGCAAAGCGGGATCATCGGACTCTGTTGCAATCCACTTGCCCAATGCGTGGTTGAGATGGGGCGACTTTTGCCATGGTTGATCGACCGGGCCGTTCGATAATCCGTGAATGCCATGATCCAGGATGGTGATGGTCTTGTCGGGCCGGTTGCTGTGGACCAGCGCTTCGTCCGGGGTCACGGTGATCAGGTTGAACGGGTTGAAATCCGCATAGTCTGCAGCGCCGATATCGGCATAGGGACCGCTGCCCGACAGATAGTCCTTCAGCAAATCGCCGCGCGATGCCCGGTCTGAATCCGGCGGGCCGAAACCGTATAAATTGGTAACCACCGCAAAACGGCCCTCTTCGGAAATGCCGAGCCAGGTCCCGCCCGCGAGCTTGTCTTTACCAGCCAGCAGATGATCAGCTTCGTCCCAACGGTGCGCGCCATCGGCCGGACGGGCATGTAGTTCATCGCGATTGCCGATGGCAATCAAGGGCCATCGAGGATGGGCTTTCCAGGCAAATGCAACGATACACACGGTTGGAATATTAGCCTGTTCTATCAAACTTGCGACCGAAATCTTGTCGCTCGCCGCCATGGGGCAGATCGTTGGCTCCCGCAGCCAGTCGGGTGTCTTGACCATCATGCCTGATAGTCGAAAATCCGGCGCGGTTGCTAAAACATTGCCCGATTGCTTTAAAGACTGTACGGCTTGCCACGCTTTTCGCGAATTATCGATGTTTAAGCCACATCACCCAATCAAGGAATAATAAACTCAGATGCCGCCATTTTCAGAACCGACTTTCCAAGAACGCACTCAAATGGCGGCCAAAGCCAAGCAGGCTGCACTCAAAAAACTCAAGGCAAAGGCTCCTCTCAGCCCCGAAGTGATTGCCGAACGCAAGGCAGCCGCGCTCGCGCGTGAGGAAAAACAGGCGATCGCACGCGAAGAGAAACGCGCTGCATTCGAGCAAATGAAGGCGGACCGGAAAGCTGCGAAAGAGCAGGTAAAGCCGAAGCTCGCGCTAGGACTGACGGAAACCGAGAAAAAAGCCGCCCGCGACGAACGTTACGCGAAACGGAAAAAACGCAAGAAATAGGGTACAGACGGCTTGCGGGGAAAGGATTCAGATCCAGTCGGTTAACCGGCTCCCCGTCAGGAAATATCGCAACTGATAGACCGGGCGTGCGCGCTGAAACTGTCCGCAGGAGCATATGGCAAAGAAGAACCATTTTCCGCCCCGGGACGAGATGCTGGCCCTGGCCAGCGACGGTGAGCTGACCGTGAAGGTCACGCCCAACGCCGGAGAAAACAGCATTGCCGTACCGAGAGAAGCCGGGCCGGCCAGTATATTATTGGTTCACGTTACCGCCACGCCGGAGGATGGAAAGGCCAATGCGGCCGTATTGAAGCTGCTGTCGAAAGCGCTCGGTTTTCCCAAAACATCGCTGAATATTGTACGCGGCGCCAATAGCAGAACCAAGGTTATCGCTATTCCGGACTAATATCCGCCGACGCCGGGTCCGGCATTGGGCATGGGTTCTTCTCCCTTAAGGGAGAGGCTTCCATCCAATCAATTCGCTTGAAATATCCTGCCCCTACGGGGGGCGATCATCCGTTAATTCGGTGTAGCTGCCTGCGCATTCTGTCCGTCACCTTCGGGTGCGGCGATGATGTCGCGGGTTACGCTGCCCTTGTCGACGGTGAACGTTTCGGGATCGCCGACCGATGTGCGAATCCCGGCATCGGAGGGACCGGCCTGGCCGACAATCGCCGATTCGGTGATGCTGCGCGCTTGTGGTCCGCCGAACAGCGCTTCCAGAGTCTGTTGCTGCAAACCACCGGTCTGGGGACGAGGCTGACCCGGCTGAGGCGGGGTCAGCGTGAAATCGGGCGGGATCACCAGCGGAGGCTGGCGCGAAACTGCGAATTCATCCGGCCGCTCACGGTCAAACAGCCCGCTGGAGCCGCAGGCGGTCAGGCTGGCCAGCGAAACGAGGCTGATGGCGACGGTGGATTTACGCATGATATTATCCCTTAAAAATCTCTTACGGAGCCTGATAGCGCGCTCCTGTCACAGGTCAACTTTCGTCAAGCTGAACATCGTCTTTTGTCTCGTCCTTCTTTTCGCGGATAAGCAGCGCGCGCGCAAGCAGGATAACGACCCCGATGCTGATCGAGGCGTCGGCGAGGTTGAAAATCAGGAAAGGACGGAATTCGCCGATATGCAGATCGGCAAAATCGGCGACATAGCCGAGCCGCGCGCGGTCGACGATATTGCCCATCGCTCCACCCAGCACCATGCCGAGCGCGATAATGTCCCATTTCGCCTTTTCCTTGTTCATCCAGATGAACACGGCAACGCCGATCAGAGCGGTCAGCGTGACCAGTGCCCAGCGCTGGAAGTCGGTCGAAGCGGTGAGAAAGCCCATCGAGACGCCGTAATTCTCTGCCCAGGTCAGGTTGAAAAACGGGATCAGCTCGATCGTGCCGCGGACCGGTAGCTGCAACAGCTGCATCACGACAAATTTGCTCGCCTGATCGATGAAGAAGATCAGAAAAGCGAGGATCAGGCCGATGCGGCGGTATTTCGTGATTGGGTCGGTCATATCAGCCCCCGTTCGTGTCGAGCGAAGTCGAGACACATGGATATTGGGTAACGCGTCTCTCGACTACGCTCGAGACGAACGGAGAGCCGCTCACGCCAAAACCTCCGTGCACCGGTCACAAAGCTCGCCATCTTCTTCCACTTCCGGCAACAGCCGCCAGCAGCGGCCGCATTTATGGTTGTCGGTTTTGGTGACAGCGATTTCCGCGCCATCGGTGACCTTCGCGACAATCGCCAGTTCAGCAAATTCTTCGGTGCTGATCGGCAGGTCGGCCATCGGGTAGACAACCTCCGCTTCAAGGCTCGACCGGATGGTCTTCTCGCGCCGCAACGGTTCGATGGCTTCGGTCACCTTTTCACGAGCAGAGCGAACGAGTTCCCACTTTTGAACCTCACTGTCGTCCCAGCGTAGGCTGGGGTCCAAACCGCTCGTCGATTGGTCTGGGTCCCAGCCTTCGCCGGGATGACCTGTAGTGAGGGCCTTGAAATCAGGCCATTCCTTGAGATGGATGCTGTCCGCCTCGTCCGGGAACCGGCTCTGCCAGATCTCTTCCGCCGTAAACACCAGCACCGGCGCGATATAGCGGGTGAGGGCGTGGAACAATATGTCCATCACCGTCCGGTAGGCCATGCGCTTCGGATCATCCTGCGCATCGCAATAGAGGCAATCCTTGCGGATATCGAAGAAGAAGGCGCTGAGGTCCTCCTGCGCGAACGCGTTCAATGTCCGCATATAGGGACCGAAGGCGAAGTCGTTCACATGCTGCTTCAGCTCCGCATCGACTTCGGCCAGCCGGTGCAGGATATAGCGTTCCAGCTCCGGCATATCGGCCACCGCTACGCGCTCGGCATCAGTAAAATCACCCAGACCGCCCAGCATATAGCGGAACGTGTTGCGCAATTTGCGGTAGCTGTCCGAAATCCCTTTCAGGATTTCGTCACCGATCCGGTGATCCTCGGTATAATCGACACTCGCCGCCCACAGCCGCAAGATATCCGCGCCCTGCACGTCGATGATCTTCTTCGGATCGAGCGTATTACCCAGCGACTTCGACATTTTCTTGCCACTCTTGTCGAGCGTCATCCCGTGGGTCAGCACGGCTTCATAAGGCGCATGGCCTCTGCTGCCGCAGCTTTCGAGCAGGCTCGACTGGAACCAGCCGCGATGCTGGTCGCTGCCTTCGAGATAGAGGTCCGCCGGACGCTTGCCATCGGTGCGGAGCAGGTCGGGCCAGTTGCCGCTTTCCAGCACAAACGCATGGGTGCAGCCGCTGTCGAACCAGACGTCGAGAATATCGGTAATCACCTCATAATCGTCGAGCGCATGGTCGTTGCCGAGAAAATCCTGATGATTGGCATTGAACCAGGCATCGGCACCGCCAGCCTTGAACGCCGCGATGATCCGCGCGTTTACAGCGGGATCGTTGAGATATTCGCCGGTCTTGCGGTTGACATAAAGCGCGATCGGCACACCCCAGGCGCGCTGGCGGGAGAGCACCCAGTCGGGGCGGCCCTCGACCATTGATTCCAGACGGCGACGCCCGCGTTCCGGCACGAAGCGGACATGTTCGCGGATTTCGTCCAGCGCGATGTCCCTGAGGGTTGCCCCATTTCCTCCCTGCGCCGAAGGCGTGGGGAGGGGGACCGCCGAAGGCGGTGGAGGGGCCTTGAGGGGCTCATCCATCGGCACAAACCATTGCGGCGTGCAGCGATAAATAATCTTAGCTTTCGAGCGCCAGCTGTGCGGATAGCTATGGGTAAAATCGGCGCTGGCCGAGAGCAGCGCGCCCGCCTCGCGCAGGTCCGAACAGATCGGGCCTTCCGGGCCGTTGAAATTCTTGTTGATCACCCCGCCGGCGCGCTCGTCGCCGCGCGGCAGCCATTCCCAGTCCTCGCGATAGACGCCGTCGGCATCGACCGCGAACACCGGATTGATGCCATTGGCCTTGCACAGGTCAAAATCATCCTCGCCATGATCGGGCGACATATGGACCAGCCCGGTACCCGCATCGGTTGTGACGAAATGCGAACCATCGAGGAACGGACGCGGCTTGGTGTAGAATTCGCTATCGGGGAACTTGTCCGCCATCGGGTGTTTGGCTGTGGCACCGGCTAATTGTGAGCCTTTGAATACATAATGCTTTTTGTCAAAAGGCGGCTTGATACCAACAGGCGGATAAGACAGCTCGATGGAAGGATTAATCGCTTGGGTAGAAGATATATCTAGCTTGCTTAACTGTACGTTAAGTCGCTTTTGCAGCTCTTCGACAAGATCACGGGCAACCAAAATTTGCACATCGCCAACTGGAAGACCTCCTGCCTCGGCGGCGTCAATTGTTGCAACTGCTCCAGCGTGAGGAGGGCTATTTCCCGGTGCTACTGCGTTGTAATTTAAATCACACAGAACATACTCAACATCCGCCCCATAAGCCAACGCCTGATTAACCGGTATCGTCCACGGCGTCGTGGTCCAGATCACCGCATGCGCACCGACCAGCTCCCGCGCATTCGGCGCATCGACAATCTCGAACGCCACATCAATCTGCGTCGAGACAATATCCTCATATTCCACCTCGGCCTCGGCCAGCGCGGTTTTCTCGACAGGCGACCACATCACCGGCTTGGCGCCGCGATAGAGCTGGCCGGCTTCGGCGAATCTCAGCAATTCGGTGACAATCGCCGCTTCGGCGTCATAGTCCATCGTCAGATAGGGCTTGTCCCACTGGCCCATCACGCCGAGCCGTTTAAATTCCTCGCGCTGCACATCCACCCATTGGTCGGCATAGGTCCGGCATTCGGCGCGGAATTCGCTGGCCGGGACCTCGTCCTTGTTCAGCTTTTTCTTGCGATATTGTTCCTCGATCTTCCACTCGATCGGCAGGCCGTGGCAATCCCAGCCCGGCACATAAGGCGCGTCCTTGCCGAGCAGGCTCTGCGAACGGACGACCAGATCTTTCAGCGTCTTGTTGAGGCTGTGGCCGATATGGATATTGCCATTGGCATAAGGCGGGCCGTCATGCAGGATGAATTTCTCGCGACCGGCGCGGGCCTCGCGCAGCTTTTCATAGAGACCGATCTTCTGCCAGCGCTCCAATATTGCCGGTTCCTTCTGCGCAAGGCCGGCTTTCATGGGAAAATCGGTTTTCGGCAGGAAAACCGTGTCTTTATAATCTGCTTTGGGATCGGTCATGATCGCGGGGATTAGGGGACGCGGCGCTTGGGTGCAAGCGGGATTTGTGCCACGCGAGAGCCTTGCAATCTGCTCGTCATTGCGAGGGCTGAAAGCCCGTGGCAATCCAGTGCGGCAGGCGACGGCCTGGATTGCTTCGCTTCAGTCGCAATGACGAATATCGCCGCTTACGCCAGCAATTCCCGCGCCTTGTCGCAATCCTTTTCCATCTGCACTTTCAGCGCATCCAGATCATCAAACTTCTGTTCGCCGCGCAGGAAATGATGCAACTCCACCTCGATCGTCTGGCCATAAAGGTCTTCAGCAAAATCGAAGAAAAAAGGTTCGAGCAACTCCTTCGGCGGATCGAAGCTCGGGCGAATGCCGAGATTCGCCGCGCCCTTGAGCACCCGCCCGTCGGGCAACAGGCCCTTCACCGCGTAGATGCCATATTTCGGACGCAGATATTCGCCGATATCGATATTGGCGGTGGGATAGCCCAATATCCGGCCGTTCTTGTCGCCGTGAATGACCTCACCCCGGATCGCGAAGGGACGGGTGAGCAACCGGTTCGCTTCTTCGCAAAGGCCTTCTTTCAGCGCCTTGCGGATACGGCTGGAGGAGATGACATCATCGCTGTCGCTGATCGCGCTGACCGCTTCGCTCTTCAGCCCGTGCGCCGCGCCGACTTCGCGCAGCACATCGACATTGCCTTTCGCACCTTGACCGAAAGTGAAATCGGCACCGGTAACCACGCCCGCCGCGCCAAAACGCTCGACCAGCAGCTTGGCGACAAAATCCTCTGCCGTTGTTGCAGCCAGTCCGGCGTCAAACTCGAAGACCAGCATCGCGCTGGCCCCGGCATCGGCGAACAGCCGCTGGCGCTGGTCCAGCGACGTCAGCCGGAAGGGCGCGACATCGGGCTTGAAAAAGCGCACCGGATGCGGATCGAATGTCGCGATAATCGCCGGACGGCCTTCGTCCCGCGCCCAGCTCAGCGCCTTGCCGGCGACCGCCTGATGCCCGAAATGGAATCCGTCAAAATTGCCCAGCGCGATAATCGCGCCGCGCAGGTCGCCGTCAATCCGCTCTTTTCCGTTCAGTCTTATCATCGAATCGCTATTGCGGGATTTTGCATTTCATTCAACAAATTCGTCATGCCAGCGCAGGCTGGCACCTAACCCGCATCCGAAGTGCGAGCATCGCTATCGGATTGACCCCCAGCCTTTGTCGGGGTGACGGCCTGAGATAAAGGCACAAGCCCCTGCCGGATCACCCGCAATGCATTCAGGCCCATCACCGCGCGGATTTCCGCCTCCGTGAATCCTGCATCCATCAACGCTTGGGTAATCTGGACAATGCCGCTGGTGTCAAAGCGCGTCGTCACAGCGCCGTCAAAGTCGCTGCCCAGCGCGACATATTCTATCCCGACCAGATCGCGAACATGCTTGACCGCCTTGGCGACAGTCGCCGGATCGGTATCGCACATCGCGCCGTCCCAATAGCCAAGGCCGATGACCCCGCCGGTCGCCGCCACGCCCCTGATCTCTGCGTCGGTCAGGTTGCGATTGACCCCGCACACCGCCTGCACGCCGCCATGGCTGGAGACCACCGGCCGCTTTGCCATTTGCAATATGTCGGCAACGGTGGCGTGGCTGCTGTGGGCGATATCGACGATCATGCCCATGTCTTCCATGTCCCTGATGATCGTGCGCCCAAATTCGGTCAGTCCACCTTTTTCAATGCCGTGCATCGATCCGGCCAGTTCATTGTCGAAAAAATGGACCATCCCCGCCATGCGCATGCCCGAGGCGTACAGTTTCTTCAAATTGGCGCGATCGCCTTCCAGCGTCTGCAGGCCCTCGGCGGAAAATAGCACGCCAATGGATTTGTCCAGCCGGTCAAAATCCTCGGGCTTGCTGATCGAAGCCAGCCTGCCACCCGACACGGCAACCGCCTTGTCCAGTTTCTGCGCGTGATAAAGCTGACGCTCGAGCAAGGAAAACCATGTCCGCACCGGTTGCAGCTGGGTGATGGCGAGCAGGGTGATATTGTCGGTGTCGCCGCTGTTGCTGTCGTAATTCTGGCCCTTGGGCGTCTTGGTCACGCTGGAGAATATCTGCAGCCCGACATTGCCCGCTTCCAACCGGTCGAGGTCGATATGACCATAATCCGTACTGTCGGTAATCTTGCGCTTCCATAATAATGTGTCGCCATGCAGATCGACAATCATCAGGCTGTCATGCAGCTTCTGCGCCTCGGCTCTGATCTCCGGCAGCGGCTCGCCGTCGACCATATTGGTTTGCTTGTCGAACCATGCCGGCGCGAAAATCAGGAAGGCGGCGAGGGCGATCCCGCCGATGCCCAAAAGCGCCAGCAGGAATTTCCTCATCCGGTTTTCCTTTTCAGAGTGACGAAGCTGTAACCGGGCTTGTCATTTTTCGGCTCGTGATCCTCGCGCATCGTCTCTTCCCAGACGGCATCGTCAAAAGCCGGCATCTTGATATTGCCTTTGGGCTTGAGATGCACTTCGGTCAGTTCAATCCGGTGCGCACGGTCGAGAAAGGCCTTGTAGATTTCCGCTCCGCCGATCACCGCGATATGCGGGGAATTGGCTATTTTCAGGGCGTTATCGATGCTGTTCGCGGTCTCCGCGTCATCGGTTTCCCAGTCCGTGTCCCGGGTCAGCACGATATGACGCCGTCCGGGCAACAGGCCGGGCAGGCTGTCGAATGTCTTGCGGCCCATGATCATCGGCTTGCCCATGGTCATGGTCTTGAAACGCCGCTGATCTTCCGGCAGGCGCCAGGGAATAGTGTCACCGTCACCAATCACGCCATTGTCGGCACGGGCGAGGAAGAGAATGATTTCAGGATGGTTCATGGGCGACGCCTAGCGCAGTTCCGGCAGACTGCAAATTAGAAATGCAATTTGGTGACATGACCCATTTTTCGACCGGGCCGGCTTTCGCCCTTGCCGTAGAGATGGAGGTGGTTTGCACCGTCGGATAACAGGGCCTGCCAGTCGTCAGCCTGCGCCCCGATCAGATTGTGCATCTCGACTTTTTTCGCGGCCAGTCCGGTGTCGCCGAGCGGCAGTCCGCAAATCGCCCTGATATGATTTTCAAACTGGCTGGTGACCGCGCCTTCGATCGTCCAGTGGCCGCTATTATGCACCCGCGGGGCCATCTCGTTAAAAACCGGTCCGTCTTTTGTGGCAAAAAATTCGCAGGTGAGGACCCCGACATAATCCATCGCTTCGGCCATTTTCGCGGCTAGCGAGCGGGCGTCGTCCTGCTGTTCCAATATCGCGACAGGGGCCGGAGCAACCGAAAGGGCCAATATTCCGTCTTCATGGATATTATGCGGCGTGTTCCAGAAACGGACCTCGCCATCCTGTCCGCGCACCAATATCACCGAAAATTCATGGTCGAAGGTGACAAAGCCCTCGGCCACGCAAGGCTGATGGGCGACGGCCTCCCAATGTTGGTCGAGATCGTCTCCCGGCCGGATACGCGACTGGCCCTTGCCGTCATAGCCCATGCGGATGGTCTTGAGAATCGCCGGTGCGCCTATCTCGGCAATTGCCTTGTCCAGGGTCGACCGGTCGGTGACTTCGGCAAATGGCGCCGTGGTCCCGCCATGGTCTCGGGCGAAAATTTTCTCGGCGATTCGGTTCTGAGCAATATCCAGCGCGGCAATCGGCGGATGCAGTGGCGCGCAGGATGCGATTCGGTGCAGCGGATCGACCGGAACATTTTCAAATTCGAATGTGATCACGTCGCAGCTCTCGGCAAAGCCGGTCAGCGAGGCGATGTCGTCATCTTCCGCGCAGGTGAATTCGGCAGAGACTTCGGCGGCCACGCTGTCGGCGTTGGGCGCATAGATATGGCAGCGATAGCCGAGCTGCGCCGCAGCCATGCTCAGCATCCGGCCGAGCTGGCCGCCGCCCAATATGCCGATGGTTGAACCTGGGGGAAGTGTCTGCATGGGCTCTCTTTATTCGGGCTGGTCGGCGACGGAATCGGTTTGCGCCGCCCGCCATGCATCCAGCCGTTCGGCCAGCGCCGGATCGTTATTGGCGAGGATGGCTGCTGCAAGCAGCGCCGCATTTTTGGCGCCCGCATCTCCGATTGCCAAAGTGCCGACAGGAACGCCGCCGGGCATCTGGGCGATGGAAAGCAGACTGTCCATGCCGCTCAGCGCCTTTGACTGGATCGGCACGCCGAGTACGGGCACGCGAGTCATCGAGGCGACCATGCCGGGCAGATGCGCCGCGCCGCCGGCGCCGGCGATGATCACTTTTAATCCGCGTTCGACAGCCGATGTTGCATAATCATAAAGCCTGCCGGGCGTGCGGTGTGCGGACACGATCTTGGTCTCATGCGCCACGCCAAGCTTATCGAGAATGTCGCTCGCGAGCTTCATCGTCGCCCAGTCGGACTGGCTACCCATGATTATTCCAACCGGAGGAGGTGCTTCGACCATTTTTGCCCCTGACAAATGCTACGGAAGCAATGCGGTTTAGTCATGAAATCGCGCAGACGCAATGCCACTTATTCGCGGTTGGAAATTTCACGGCGACAAATTGCTGTCCGGCTGTTTGATGCTGGACTCTCAAACCGAAATTGCACGAATGTTTACACTTGGATAGAATAATTATCTTGTCTTATCAACTAGATAAAAATATAGGCGCGTCGAAGAGTAAGAATGGAGGGTGATATGCATAAGAATAGTGCAAGCAATGACCAGCATTGTAGAAGTTGCGATGCCCTTCAGCGTGAAATAGACGCCCTAAAGCACGAGCTCGCGAAAATGGAGCAGCATGCTTATCATGATGTGCTGACCGGACTGCCAAACCGCCGGTTCTTTCTTCAGAGCCTTGAAAGCCGGGTCGGACGATGTCAGCGATATGGTGATAATTGTGCCGTGTTGTTCCTTGATGTCGACAATCTGAAAAAGATCAATGATAGCCATGGTCATGGTGCCGGAGATATTGTGCTGGCGCGTCTGGCCGAGATATTGCGGCTACACATCCGCGCGTCGGACGTGGCAGCGCGCATCGGGGGTGATGAATTCGGTCTTCTGCTCGACAATCTGGATGCCGACGAGGTCGAGAAAAAAATAGGATTTCTCGTCAACCAGTTCGCCAAAACAAACTGCAGCTATGCGGACCAGCCAGTGTCTTTTGGCGCCACCATCGGCTATTCTTTCGTCGGCCCCAAAGATACGGTCGAAGGCCTTATGTCCCGCGCCGACGCCGCGATGTACCGGGCGAAAGACAAGCCGGCATAGTCGCTGCAGTTTATCGGTCAGCCAGATAATAGCGCTCGATCTCGCCCAGATCATCGTCCAGTTCATAGACAATCGGTTGGCCGGTCGGGATTTCCAGGCTGGTAATCTCGTCATCCGGAATCTTGGAAAGATGTTTGACCAGCGCGCGCAGGCTATTGCCATGGGCCGAGATCAATACCCGTTTGCCATTTTGCAATTCCGGAGCGATGCGGCTCTTCCAATAAGGCAATACCCGGGCGATCGTGTCTTTCAGGCTCTCGGTCGCCGGAACTTCGATACCCTTGTAGCGCGGATCGTTGGACATTTGATATTCGCTGTCCGATGCCATGGGCGGCGGCGGTGTATCAAAGCTGCGCCGCCAGATATGGACCTGTTCGTCGCCGTGCTTGTCGCGGGTTTCCTGTTTGTTGAGGCCGGTCAGGCCACCATAATGGCGCTCGTTGAGGCGATAGTTTTTCTCCACCGGTAACCACAGGCGACCCATTTCTTCCAGGGCGAGGTTGAGTGTCTTGATCGCCCGCGTCTGGACGCTGGTAAAGCAGATGTCCGGATCGATACCCCGTTCCTTCATCAGCTGTCCGGCGGCTTTGGCCTCTTCGACGCCTTTTTCGGTGACATCGACATCCCACCAGCCGGTAAAGCGGTTTTCGAGATTCCATAGCGACTGGCCGTGGCGAAGAAGGATGAGTTGGGGCATTTATTGTCCTTGAGCTTGTGTTTCTCCTTCCTCTAGCGGCGATGGCGGGGGTCGCCAAGAGCGATTTCAGCAAGAAAGATTGTGCCGCCCGTCGCTTTACACCACCAAAGCGGGCAATCTCCGGTTTCTTTTCGCTATCAAGCGTTAACCAACATCACAAAACTCCGTCTAACCCTATGCGATATCATGGTAACATTCTGGCAGCAGGCGCAACCTGGTCGGTTACGGACCGGCTTGCCTCCTGATTGAATGTCGCTGGTAAAGATATGGCAACCAAATTGACGTAATGGTGTCATGCCAACCTCTCTCAACGCAAATAGACAGTTAGGGCTGCGCCTTAACCTGGAGAATATTAGTGAACAACATCGGTAGAATGCTCGCGGCTGCGCTGTGCACCACTGCAATGGCAACGCCCGCATTTGCACAAGACGGTGTGCAGGAAGCGGAATCATTCGACGAAAATGTCATCATCGTGACGGCCACACGCCGCGCGCAGGATGTGCAGGCTATTCCTCTGGCAGTGACTGCGGTCAGTCCGGTCGAACTGGAACGTCAGGGCGTTGTCAGTGTTGGCCAGATCACCAATGTGTCTTCCAGCTTCTCCGTGTCGAACGCCCAGCTGGCATCCGGTTCGGTGGTGCTGCGGATTCGCGGTGTCGGTACCACTTCCAACAATATCGGTTTTGAATCGGCTGTCGGTATTTTTATCGACGGTGCCTATCAATCCCGTCCCGGTGTTGCCCTTTCCGAATTTGTCGACGTTGAACGGGTTGAAGTTCTCCGCGGCCCACAAGGTACGCTCTTCGGTCGCAATACCTCTGCCGGCGCTCTGAACATTACCAATAAACGCCCGAACCTGAGTGAATTTGGCGGTTTTGCCAATGCAACTTATGGCAATCGCGATCTGATGGGCGTGCAAGGCGCGGTGAACGTGCCGATCGTCGAAGGCAATCTGGCGCTGCGTGTGACAGGTGCCTATCGGGAACGTGACGGCTATGTGACCGTAGTCGATGGCAGCGGCACCAAGATTGGGGATTCCAACGGTACCGACCAGTATCTCGTTCGTGGCCAGCTCGGTTTCGAAACCGACAGTGGCATCAGAGGACGGCTGATTGCCGACCATTCCAAAAGTACCGCTGGCTGCTGCGCGGCGGTAGAAGTCCTGCAATCGCCGCTGGAAACCTCCGGTCTTCTGGCCGCCGTAGGACTGGGCGCACGCGGGGGCATGGCCGGTCCGGTTGTCGCGCTTAATCCGTTCGACACGACCACTGCGGAAATTGCAGCCGACAACCGGATTGCAACCGCCAGCTTCGCTCCGCAGACCCGCTTTGACCAGTGGGGTATCACCGGCGAGGTGGAAGTGCCGCTGGGTGACAGCACCAACCTGATCTACATCGGTTCCTATCGCGAATATGACGCCACGGAAGCCTATGATAACGACTTCTCCGCGCTCGACGTGTTCAACGTCACCGACAATCGCACGTCCATCGAAACCATGACCCACGAATTGCGCGTTCAGGGCGACTTGTTCGGCGGCGCGCTGAAATGGCTCGTCGGCGGCTATTATTCCGAGGAAGATATTGCGCAGCAATTGTCTTTTGCGCTGGGTGCGGATTATGACCAGCTCGTGGGAGCCATTCTCGCCGGAGCTACCGGCGGTGCCAGCCTCAACCCGCTCAGCCCGATTTTCTTTGGCGCAACGCCATTGCAGAATATAACCGGCGTCAATCCGGCGACGATCACCAATATCAATCAATATGCGCAGAATAGTAAAAGCTGGTCGCTCTTCACCCACAATGTTCTGGAAGTGACCGACGGTCTGGAACTGACCGCGGGGCTGCGCTATTCGGACGAAAGCAAGAACGGCAGCTTCGCCAGCGGCGGTACCAATAATGCGGTCTGTCCGGCTATCGTCGGGGCGATATCGCCCGGTGGCGGTTTGAGCGGCTTGCCCGGCGCGCTGCAAAATGCGTTTTTCGGACTGGGCTGCTTTGCCTTCACCGCTCCGGTGGATGCGCCTTATGCGGCGCTGCTGCCAACCCCGCGCACGTTCAGCAACACGTTCAGCGATTCGGAACTGATCTACACCGGTAAAGTGGCTTATGCCTTTGTCGATCCGGTCAATATCTATGCAAGTTTCACCCATGGCTACAAGTCGGGCGGCTTCAATCTGGATTCGACGGCGGCTGCCGGTGGTACCGATCCGCGCTTCCTTTCCGAAGAAGTGAACTCCTATGAAATAGGTCTGAAGGCCAAGCTTCTGGACAATGCCGTGACGCTGAACCTGGCCGCTTTCCGGGAAATATTCTCGAACTTCCAGATCATCGAATATACCGGCGTGCAATTCCGCACCTTCAATGTTGCCAAAGCGGTAACCCAGGGTCTGGAAATCGAAACGATGCTTCGTCCGAGCGATCATTTCACGGTCAACGCCGCGCTGACGATCACCGATGCCTATTATCCGGATGATTGTGCCGGCACGCAGACCACGGTCAATGTGCTCGCCCTATGTGGCAATTCGCTGACCAATGCTCCGGACTTTGTCGGCATTGCCGGCGCAACCTATGCCAATGACATCGGAACGAACCTGGCCTATTTCCTCAACGGGCAAGTCCGGTTCGAGGGCGACCGCCGGACGTCGACCCAGGCAATCGATCCCGTTAACCTGACCGCGCTGCCGTTTGTCGTTCAGGACAGCAATATCAAGATCAACCTGCGTGCGGGTATCGGCAGTCAGGACGAAGCCTGGGGTATCGAGGCTTTTGTGACCAACCTGACCAACGAGGTGACTCGTGGCGTGACCTTCGCGACAATCTTGCGGTCTGGTTCGCAATCGGTCTTCGTGCAAGAGCCGCGCAGCTACGGTTTGACTTTGCGCAGCAAATTTTAACGCTGCACTGTCGGCTTCAAGCTGATGTCATAACAATGGATCATGAAGGGGCCGGATTGTCAGGCCCCTTCTTTCGGGACAGCTAGAACAGCTCCCGGCAAAAAGGCCTGTCCGGGCAACCGGCATGGCATCCGTCATATCGTCGTTTGCGACCGTCGATTTTCATTGCGGATTTTGCAACTGTGGCCGGCCAGCCACGGACATATGTATCATTTTTGCAACGATGGGTCCGAATTCGGCCAGATCCCGCCTGTCTCCGCTTGATTTAATGGCTCAATTAAACGACTGGCGCGTCCACAGCTGTCGTGGAAAAGCCATCCCCCTTGGTATGCGGCAATCATGACAGCCTGTTCAACGGAGTATATAAATGAAAACCTTCAATAAATTCCTCATGGCAGCGCTTTGTACATCAGCCATGACCACCCCCGCCTTTGCGCAAGACGAAGCGCAGGAAACAGAAGTTTTTGACGAGAATGTTATCATCGTGACGGCAACCCGTCGCGCACAGGATGTGCAGGATATTCCTCTCGCCGTGACCGCGGTCAGCCCGGTCCAGCTGGAACGTCAGGGTGTTGTCAGTGTTGGCCAGATCACCAATGTGTCTTCCAGCTTCTCCGCTTCGAACGCCCAGCTGGCGTCCGGTTCGGTGGTCCTGCGAATTCGCGGTGTCGGCACGACGTCAAACAATATCGGTTTTGAATCGGCCGTCGGTATCTTCGTCGATGGAGCCTATCAGTCCCGCCCGGGCGTCGCGCTTTCCGAATTTGTCGACGTTGAACGCGTTGAAGTGTTGCGTGGCCCACAGGGCACACTTTTTGGTCGCAATACATCTGCCGGTGCCTTGAACATCACGAATGTTCGGCCTGACCTGAACGATTTTGGCGGTTTCGCCAATGCCACTTATGGCAATCGTGACTTGATGAGCATCCAGGGTGCGGTGAACGTTCCTCTCGTTGAAGATACTCTGGCTCTGCGCGTTACCGGTGCTTATCGGGAACGTGATGGATATGTGACCGTGGTTGACGGTAGCGGCACCGAAATCGGTGAATCGAACGGTACTGACCAATATCTCGTGCGTGGCCAGCTCGGCTTCGAAACCGATGGCGGCATCAGCGGACGTCTGATCGCCGACTATTCCAAGAGCACGGCCGGTTGCTGTGCTGCGGTTGAAGTTCTGCAATCGCCGCTTGAAACCGCTGGCCTGTTTGCAGCCGTTGGACTGGGTGCCCGCGGCGGCATGGCAGCACCGGTTGTTGCGGTAAATTCTTCCGATACGACCAGCGCCGAAGCGGCAGCAAGTAATCGCATTGCAACGGCCAACTTTGCGCCGCAGACACGCTTTGACCAATGGGGCATCACCGGCGAAATCGAAGTGCCTCTCGGTGATAGCGCGGACCTGATCTACATCGGTTCTTATCGCGAATATGACGCAGCTGAAGCCTATGACTCCGACTTCTCGGCGCTTGATGTCTTCAATGTCACCGACAACCGTACGTCGATCGAGACCATGACCCACGAATTGCGTATTCAGGGTGAAGCTTTTGGCGGCGCTCTGAACTGGCTTGTTGGCGGATATTACTCCACGGAAGATATTTCGCAGAGTGTGTCTTTTGCGCTCGGTGCGGATTATGACCAACTCGTTGGAGCCATTATCGGCGGTGCAACCGGCGGTGCCAGCCTCAACCCTGCGAGCCCGATTTTCTTTGGTGCAACGCCACTTCAGAATCTCACAGGCTTTAATCCTGACGTGATCACCAACAACAACCAATATGCGCAGAACAGCAAAAGCTGGTCGATCTTCACCCATAATACGCTGGAAGTCACTGACGGGTTGGAACTGACATTGGGTCTGCGTTATTCGGATGAAAGCAAAGACGGCAGCTTCGCCAGCGGAGCAAACAACAACCCGGTCTGTCCGGCAATTGTTGGCCAAATCTCTCCCGGCGGTGCTTTGAGCGGCTTACCCGCTGCTCTGCAAAATGCGTTTTTCGGACTGGGTTGCTTCGCTTTTACCGCACCGGCGGACGCAGCATATGCAGCCGCGTTGCCGACACCGCGGACCTTCAGCAGCAAGTTCAGCGACACGGAACTGATCTATACCGGTAAAGTGGCTTATGCTTTTGCCGATCCGGTCAATATCTATGCCAGCTTTACCCATGGTTATAAATCGGGTGGCTTCAACCTCGATTCGACCGCTGCGGCCGGCGGCGCCGATCCGCGCTTCCTTTCCGAAGAAGTCGACGCCTATGAAATTGGTCTGAAAGCCAAATTCCTGGATAATGCGGTGACCTTGAACCTGGCGGCATTCCGTGAGGAATTCTCGAACTTCCAGGTACTGGAATTTACCGGTGCCCAGTTCCAGACCTTCAACGTTCCAAAAGCGGAAACACAGGGTGTTGAAATCGAAACGACGATCCGTCCGAGCGACCATTTCACGGTCAACGCTGCTATGACGATCATCGATGCCAGCTATCCGGATGATTGTGCCGGTACGCAAACCTCGTTGAACGTTCTTGCGCTTTGCGGAAATTCGCTGACCAACGCACCGGATATCGTCGGTATTGTAGGCGCTACCTATACCAATGACATTGGTAACAACCTGAAATACTTCCTGAACGCGCAAGTGCGGCTGGAAGGCGACCAACGGACGTCAACGCAGGCCGTGGATCCTTCCGATCTTGCGTCGATGATCCCGGTTCCGTTCGACACCCAGGATGGCAACGTCAAGATCAACCTGCGCGCCGGTATCGGTAGCCAGGATGACGTTTGGGGCATTGAAGCGTTCGTGACCAACCTGACCAACGAAGTGACCCGTGGCGTGACGTTCAACACGGTGTTGCGTTCCGGTTCGCGGTCGGCTTTCGTTCAGGAGCCTCGCAGCTACGGCCTGACGCTTCGCGGCAAGTTCTAGCATCAAAACAACGGCGGTGACCTGATGTCATCTTGCCGGATTATGAGGGGGTCGGATTTTCCGGCCCCCTTTTTTTGGCTGCTTGAATCACGCGTGGCGAAGATATGAGCGTAGGATTTCCCTTCCGCCGTAACCCGATAATTTCCCGATTGCGGCTCGCTCCACTCCACGCTCGTTGCGCGTTTCAATGTGCATTGCAGTTTCTATACATATGGTCTGCCAGCGACAAACAGGTGTCGCATTTTTGCAACGATATGGTTTGAATCGGCCCATTTCTGCCCTTGACGCTTGATTAAATTGTCCCGTTCAAGGACTTATTATGTGTAGCGCAGTCGTAAAAACAAGCCAGCCCCCAGGGAAAATGGCGATGACGGCAGCGATTCCAACGGGAGAGTATAAATGAAAAGCTTCAACAAACTTCTCATGGCGGCGCTTTGCAGCACCGCTATGACCACCCCCGCTTTTGCGCAGGATGCTGCTCAGGAAGTGGAAACATTCGACAATGATGTGATCATCGTGACGGCAACCCGCCGCGCACAGGACGTCCAGGACATTCCTATCGCCGTGACCGCCGTCAGCTCGGTTCAGCTCGAGCAGCAGGGCGTGGTGAACGTGCAGAATATCGGCAGCGTATCACCAAGCTTCTCGACCTCGAACGCGCAAACAGCGTCCGGAACGGTTGTGCTTCGTATTCGCGGTGTCGGTACCACTTCCAACAACATCGGTTTTGAATCCGCTGTCGGTATTTTTGTAGACGGTGCCTATCAATCGCGCCCTGGTGTTGCGCTTGGTGAATTTGTTGACGTGGAACGCGTCGAAGTTCTGCGCGGACCGCAGGGCACTTTATTTGGACGGAATACGTCCGCGGGTGCCTTGAACATCACCAACCGGCGCCCGGATCTCAATGATTTTGGCGGTTTTGTTAACGCGACCTATGGTAATTACGACCATATGAGTGTGCAGGGTGCGATCAACGCTCCGATCATTGAAGACACATTGGCGCTTCGCGTGACCGGCGCATATCGCAAGCGTGACGGTTATGTCACCGCCATCGACGCCACCGGAGCGACGAACGGTGAATCCAACAATAGCGATCAATATCTGATCCGCGGCCAGCTTGGTTTCGAAACCGAAGGTGGCATTAGCGGACGTCTGATTGCTGATTATTCCAAAAGCACTGCCAGCTGCTGTGCGGCGGTAGAATTATATCAGTCTCCTGTCGAAACGGCCGGATTTTTCGGTCTGGTCGGCCTTGGTGCCCGGGGCGGCATGGCTGGGCCGGATGTTGCGGTAAACCCGTTTGACACGACGACGATGCAGCGTGCTGTCGACAATCGCATTGCGACACAAAGCTATCAGTCGATGAACAGCAATGATCAATGGGGCGTAACGGCCGAGGTCGAAGTTCCCGTCGGTGACGCAGCCGATTTGATCTACATCGGGTCCTATCGCGAGTTCCGGGCAGGCGAATCCTATGATTCGGACTTCTCCGGTCTGGACATCTTTAACGTCCTGCCTGGCGGCGGAACGGCCATTGACACGATGACGCACGAATTGCGTCTGCAGGGCGATGCTCTTGATGGCGCACTAAGCTGGCTGGTCGGCGGATATTATTCCGACGAGGATATCAGTCAGGTCGTCAATTTTGGTCTCGGCGAAGATTATGACGCGCTGGTGGGTGCTTTATTTGGCGGCGCCGCTGGCCCGGCTCCGCTTGCGCTCTTCTCCGGCGGTGTCGACGCTGCGACCGTTCGGGCAACTAATGCTTATGCGCAAAGCAGCAAAAGCTGGTCGATCTTCACCCATAATACACTGGAAGTGACAGAGGGACTGAAACTTACAGTTGGTCTGCGTTATTCGGATGAAAGCAAGGACGGTAGCTTTTCCCAGCCGTCGGTGAACAATGCGCTCTGCCCGGCAATCCTGAGCAACCTGTTGGGCGCTCCGCCTGCTGGCGCTGCGCCGGCTCCGCCTTTGGCAGGCGGCTCTGCCCTGGCCAATGGCCTGTTCGGAACCGGTTGTTTCGCGTTCACCGCGCCGGCTGATCTGCCCCAGGCCGTTGCTGTCCCGCTTCCGCGTACATTTAACGGGACGTTCGGCGATGAAGAGCTGATCTACACCGGTAAGATAAGCTATGATTTTGCGTCTCCGGTCACGATTTATGCCAGCTTTACGCACGGGTATAAATCCGGCGGCTTCAATCTGGACTCCACCGCGGCGGTCGGCGGCAGCGACCCGAGCTTTCTGTCGGAAGAAGTCGATGCTTATGAAATCGGTTTCAAGGGCAAGTTCCTCGACAATGCTGTGACGGTGAATATCGCCGGTTTCCACGAAGAATTCAGCAATTTCCAAGTGCTGGAATTCACCGGGGCCCAGTTTACCACATTCAACGTTCCGATGGCCAAATCCACCGGTGTCGAACTGGAAATGCTGGCGCGTCCAAGCAATCATTTCACCATCAACGGTGGTCTGACTTACACCGACGCGCGCTATCCCGAGGATTGTGCCGGTACGCAAACGTCAGCCAACGTATTGTCGCTCTGTGGCAATTCGCTGACCAACGCGCCCAAATGGGTCGGCATCATGGGCGCAACCTATGATCGTGATCTCGGCAGCAGCATGAAGTTCTTCGTGAACGGTCAGGTGCGCATGGAAAGCGATCGCCGGACGTCTACTCAGGCAATTGTCGTCCCGAGCGCGACGGATATTGCTACAGCTGGCAGCGTTCAGGCTGCTGTCGCTGCGGCCCCATTGGTTCCGTTCGATGTCCAGGACGGCAATATCAAGATCAACATGCGGGCTGGTATCGGCGATATTGACGATGCATGGGGCATCGAAGCGTGGGTCACCAATCTGACCAACGAAGTGACGCGGGGCGTGACATTCAACACCGTACTTCGCGGCTCTGGAGCTGCAGCATCACGCTCGGCCTTTGTCCAGGAGCCGCGCATGTATGGCCTGACGCTTCGCGGCAAGTTCTAGAAGCGATCTAAATCCGGTGGCTTTTCGTCACCAGGCGAGCAGGGGCCGGAATTTCCGGCCCCTTTTTATTGCGTGGCAGAACCATAGGTGCAAAAGACTTGAGCCATGAAAAACTTTATATTCCAGACCGTCCCCGTGCTCCACTTTGGC
The DNA here is from genome assembly GCF_963975735.1 of uncultured Parasphingorhabdus sp. GTDB lineage: Bacteria > Pseudomonadota > Alphaproteobacteria > Sphingomonadales > Sphingomonadaceae > Parasphingorhabdus. The sequence continues at coordinate 15,037 of NZ_CAXBIA010000019.1, read as the reverse complement.
GCAGGTTGCCTCGCCCAACTTCCCGGCCAGATCGCCGCCTTGCGGGCATCCAGACCGATGATCGTCACCGACAAGGGCATTGTCGATGCGGGCCTGATCACTCCGGTTGAGCAGACCTTGCGGACTGCCGGTCTCGAGGTCGCGATATTCGACTCCGTGATTGCCGACCCGCCGGAAGCGATTGTCTTGCAAGCCATCGAAGCGGCCAAAATCGCTGGTGCCGATATCGTTATCGGGCTGGGCGGCGGCAGTTCGCTTGATACTGCCAAGGTGGTCGCTGCCCTCGCGGTTGATGGCGCCCAAAAGCTTGCGGATATTTACGGCATCGGTTTGCTGGAACGCAAAGGCCTGCCGACCATATTGATCCCGACCACCTCCGGTACGGGATCGGAAGTCACCGCCATTTCGATCCTGACCACTGGTGAAACCACCAAGGCGGGCATCATCTCGCCGCATCTTGTCGCCGATGTCGCCTTGCTCGATCCGGCCCTGACCCTTGGCCTTCCCGCCAATGTGACCGCCGCGACGGGTATCGATGCGATGGTCCATGCGATTGAATCCTACACCAGCCGCAACGGCAAGAATCCGGTCTCCGATATGCTCGCGATCGAGGCATTGAAACTGCTCACCGCCCATATCGAAACCGCCTGCTCCGACGGGCAGAATATGCAGGCGCGCGAAGCGATGCTGCGCGGTTCGATGCTCGCCGGACAGGCTTTTGCCAACAGTCCGGTCGGCGCGATCCACGCGCTCGCCTATCCGCTCGGCGGCATTTATCATATCCCGCACGGCCTCTCCAACGCGCTGGTCATGCCCTATGTCATGCAGTTCAACCTCGAAGCCGCCGCGCCGCTCTACGCCGAGCTCGCCGATGCGCTCGACCTGCCGCGCGGCAGCGAGAACAGCAGCGAAGCGCGGGCGCAGCAATTGATCGACTATCTTGAGGCGCTGGCGGTCAAGGTCAAGGCACCGCGGAAGCTGCGCGAGATCGGTATCGCACAGGATGCGACGACCGAACTGGCCGAAGCGGCGATGCTGCAAGGCCGCTTGCTGGATAATAATCCCAGAGCGGTGACGCTGGCCGACGCGCAGAGGATCTATGATGCCGCCTGGTAAAGCCGCCAGAGTCGAACCACCGGTCCGCAGCGACTATCGCACCGGCTGCACGATTACCACGCGCTGGAATGACAATGACCCTTATGGCCACGTCAATAATGCGGTCTATTATCTCTGGTTCGACACTGCGGTAAACCGCTATCTGATCGAGCAGGGCGCGCTCGACATTACCGAGGGTGACACTATCGGTCTGGTCGTCAACACCGGCTGCGACTATTTCGCCCCCATCGCTTTTCCCGACGATGTGACCGCCCGTATCCGGGTCGACCGGCTGGGCAACAGCAGCGTCACTTATGGCGTCGGCTTGTTCCGCGGGGACGAGGACGTCGCTTCGGCCGCGGGCAGTTTTACCCATGTCTATGTCGACCGCGCTACAAGGCGACCGGTTTCTCTACCATCCCCCTTGCGCTTGGCGCTGGAAGCGATAGAAGTTTAACCAGACGATTAAATCGCTGGAGAGACACAGATGCTACGCCCCTTTGACAATGACGAGCGCCGACAATTCCGCGAAACCTGCCGCCGCTTTGCCGAGACCGAATTGCAGCCTTTTGCCAATGAGTGGGACGAAGCGGGCGAAATCCCCTGGGAGGTTCACGAAAAAGCCGGCGCGCTCGGCGTCTGGGGTTTTGGCGTTGACGAAAAATATGGCGGGCTCGGCATGGACGATATTTTCATGCGCGCTGCCTGGGGTGAGGAAGCGGCACGGGCGCATAATGGTGGCACGCTGGCGGCGCTCGGCGGCCGTTCGATCTCGATCGGCCCGATCCACAAGCTGGCGTCGCAGGATATCAAGGACCGCATCCTGAAGGATATCGTGCTTGGCAAAAAGGGCTCCAGCCTTGGCATCACCGAACCCGGCGGCGGGTCGGACGTCGCCAATATGCAGACCACCGCAAGGCAGGACGGCAATCACTGGGTGATCAACGGGGCCAAGACCTTCATCACCGGCGGCATGACCGCCGACCATTATGTCATCGGCGCGCGCACTGGCGGCGAAGGCCTGAACGGCATTACGCTGTTTCTGGTCGACGCCGACGCCGAGGGCTTCTCCCGCACCGCGCTCGACAAGAAAATGGGCTGGTGGGCTTCGGATCAGGCCTCGCTCTATTTCGACGAAGTGCGCGTCCCGGCGGAGAATATGCTCGGCGAGGAAGGGCGTGGCTTCATCCAGATCATGCATAATTTCAACCACGAGCGGCTAGGGATGGTTGCCCAGTCTCTCGGCATGATGCGGGTCTTGCTCGAATATTCGATCGACTATGCGCAGCAGCGCGAAACCTTCGGCAAGCGGATGATCAAGCATCAGGTGATCCGCCACAAGATCGCCGACATGTCGGCGCGGGTTGACCGGCTCGACGGCTGGCTCAACCAGATTTGCTGGCTCGCCGATCAGGGTGAAATGCCGGTTGCGCAAATCTGCAAAGCCAAGTTCAGCGCAACCAAGGATCTCGAGTTCTGCGCCAGCGAAGCAATGCAGATTCTCGGCGGCGCCGGCTATTTGCGCGGCAATCCGGTCGAGCGTTTCTACCGCGAGGTCAAGGTCATGGCGATCGGCGGCGGCTCTGAAGAAATCATGCGCGATCTCGCGGTCCGGCAAATGGGCCTCTGATCCCGCTTGCCATTTTCGATGATCCGGCGATAAGCATCGCGTCTTGAAATTCCGTTCGTGCTGAGCTTGTCGAAGCACTGCGTCCGGCAACAGCATCAGGCTGATGGAATGAAATATGCCCGATCTAATAGCAGCCGATAGCCAGCCAGAAAATGGTCCGATCCTGCTGCCGGCGGGTTCGGTGCTTTTCGGCCTGCTGACATTCGCGATGATGGACGTGGCGATGAAAAGCCTGTCAATAGAGCTGGGCGCCTATAACGCGATCCTCTGGCGGGTGCTGCTCGCGTTCGTGATCGTCTCGGTGGTCTTCTTTGCCCGTCGCCCGAGAATGCCCGGCAAGGCCGCCCGCAAGGTTCATCTGCAGCGCGGCATCATCATCGTATTCATGTCCTATCTATTCTTCTGGGGCCTGGCGCGGGTGCCGCTGGCCGAAGCCATCGCGCTGTCGTTCATTGCACCGATTATCGCGCTCTATCTCGCGGCGGTATTCCTCGGCGAGACCATCCACCGCAACGCCATCTACGCCTCGGCTCTCGGCTTTGCCGGGGTGCTGGTGATCGCGTGGGGCAGGGCGAGCGGTACGTTTGAAAAAGAGGCGCTGCTCGGTATCGGCGCGATACTTGTGTCGGCGGTACTCTATGCCGGCAATCTGGTGATCCAGCGGCAGCAGGCGCTGCTCGCCGGTCCGATCGAGATCAGCTTCGCGCAAAATCTCGTCGTCGGCGCGTCCTTCCTGCTGCTCGCACCGTTTTTTGCGGTTGTTCCGGACATGCAGTCGCTGCCCTATATCGGTGCCGCTGCCCTGTTGTCGATCATCTCGGCGGTGTTCATCGCCTGGGGCTACGCGCGGGCCGAAGCGCAGAATCTGATCAATCTCGAATATAGCGCTTTCATCTGGGCCGCGATCTTCGGCTGGCTGTTCTTCCGCGAACCGATCACGCTGACCACCGTTTCCGGCGCGGCGATGATCGTCATCGGTTGCATATTGGCCACCCGGCGCGACCGGAAAGTCGCGCATATCGAATCCACCGCGGTCTGATCGCGTGGTGCTGCGGATCGACAACCGGAAGGCGCGCTGGCTGTGGTTGCAGGCGCAGGGGCTGGCGGAGACGCCGACCGGGCCGCTGGACCTGCCGGAGATGATCCGCCGCCTCGGCTATGTCCAGCTCGACACCATCCAGAATGTCACCCGCGCTCATCATCACATATTGTGGAGCCGCAACCAGAATTACCGCGAACCGATGCTCGACAAGATGCTGGGCGAGGACAGGGCGGTGTTCGAGCATTTTACCCACGACGCCTCGGTCCTGCCGATAGAATTTTACCCGATGTGGCAACGCCAGTTCCGGCGGCTGGGCGACAAGGTCGCGCGCTATTCCTCTTTCAAAAAAGCGACGCGGGAAATTGGCGGCGAGGAGATAAAGGCGCGGATCGCGGCGGAAGGGCCGCTGTCGACACAGGCCTTTGATACCAAGGTCAAGGGCAAGAAGCAGATGTGGGACCGTCCGCCGCACAAGAGGGTGATGGACCAGCTCTGGTATGCCGGCGAACTGGCCACCTCCCACCGGCTCAATTTCACCAAATATTACGACCTCAGCGAGCGGGTAATTTCCTCGCATCATCGTGAACCAATCCATGACGACGAGGGTCAGATCGACTGGCTCTGCCGCAACGCGCTCGACCGGCTGACCTTCGGTTCGTTAGGCGAGATCCAGCGCTTCTGGGATGCGGTCGATGCAAAGGAAACCCGCATCTGGGCGCAATCCGCAAGGGACACGGTTGCGGTCGAGTTTGAGAATCACGAAGGGCAGTGGATCAAGGCGCTCGCTCCATCCGATATCGAGCAACGACTGTCTGACGCGCCCGAGCCAAGCGCGCGGCTGCGCATCATCAACCCCTTTGACCCGGCCGTGCGCGACCGGAACCGGTTGTTGGCGCTGTTCGGCTTTCACTATCGCAACGAGATGTTCGTGCCCGCAGCGCAGCGTCTATGGGGCTATTATGTTTACCCGATACTGGAGCGGGACCGCTTTGTCGGCAGGATTGAAATCAAGGCCGACCGCACGGCAGGCCATTTGCGGGTGACGCAATTCTGGCCGGAACCGGGAGCGCGCTGGTCAGCTGGTCGGAAAGCGAAGCTGGACGCTGAGCTGACGCGGCTGGCGCGACTGATCGGAGTCAGTGATGTGCTTTGGGAATGTGACCAGGGTTGAACGCAGCTAAGGCGCTATTTGACAACGCCGCGAAAGCGCAGTTCACCGGAAGCGCCGGGCGCAATGGGTGAAGCTAGAACCCAGCGGATATGCGTGACATCGGATGCGACTGCCGGACGTGTGGTCTGCACGGGGGCAGCCGTTTCTTCAGCTCCTTCTTCTGCGGCAGCAGTCACCATTTCCGTTACGCTGAGCTCGGACAATTTGCCGAAATTCGTGCCACCATCGACGGATACCAGAGCCCAGTCCTCGACAACTTCGATCAAGGCCACGGCGGAATGGACCGGGTTGTTGACGACGAATCCGGTCACTGCACTGTCGCCGGTGTTGCGATAGGTGTTGATGAACAGCAATTTGTCGCCAGGAATGACTTTAACGGTCGCTGGATCAACCAGCTTGGTCGCTGTTTTGCCGGATTCCGATGCATCGATCCGTTCGACCATTATCTTGCTGTCAATTTTGACATCGGCCCGCGGGTCGGTTGCAGCGGACTGGAGGGCGACCGAAAGCGGCGTTGCATTTGCCGCCTGAGATGCCGTCAATCCGGCCATTAATACACCGGTGACCATGGCGGCTTCGATCAAAATCTTACGCATATTCGACATTTTCAGCGATCCTGTTGAACAATGGCTGACCGGCCAGAAGCGACCAGTCTCTGTTAACCTGAAAATATGGGGTATCTTGGTTAATGAAAGATTAAAATGGGCTATGAAATTGGCAGCCGGATGGTGGCTTTACGGAATATCCCGCAAAAAGAAACGCTTGTCGGAAAGGGAACCTTATTCATTCTTATTCATTGGCTTCGCGATTCATCACCAGCTAAAGAGTTTGCAATGGGTCTGATCGCTTTTCGTAGCTGCCTCGGCATGCTGGTTATCTTGGCTATGGGTTCTCCCATCCGGCCAGTCTATGCACAATCGGACGACCAGTCGATCGCTGTCCTGCCAGATCAGCCGGACATTGAGGAGCCGCTCGACCCGGATCAGGCACTGACCGAATTCCCGGACTTCGGGGTCGAATGGCCCGATCTCGATCAGGTAGCGGACCCGGTTTTCGACGAGATCGATCAGGAAGCCCAAGAGGAAATCGTACAGGAAGGCGCAACAGACCTGTCGGCGACGGATGCGGACGATGATCCGGAGCAGCCCGCAAGCGATGAACTTCTGGCCGACGATTTGCGGCAGAACGAATTCCGGCCGACCGATGCGCTGGCAGAAACTGCCTATCGGGTCAGCTTCAAAGGCCTGCCCGAGACGATCGGCGAAGCCTTTGCTACCCGCTTCGACGCCTTGTCGGTTCTGGAACAATATCAGGACGACGATGCCAATTTCGCCCAGATAAGACGGCGCGCGCAAAGCGACGAAGAGCTTGTCGAAAGGCTGATGCGGATCGAAGGCTATTATGATGCCGTGGTCCAGACCCGGTTCGAGGCTGATGGTGCGGAGCGGTTGACCGTGGTGATCAACGTACAGCCGGGCCCGCAATATGAACTGGACGCTATCGCCTTGCCCGGGTTCGAAACAGCGGTCACGCCTGATCCCGAGACATTCCGGGAAAGCTTCGGGTTGCAGCCGGGCGATGTCATCAACAGTGACCGGATCATGGACGCCAAGGGCCGGCTCAATCTTGCCATGGCGGAAAATGGCTATCCGTTCGCGAAGACTGGCGAGCCGGAGCTGGAAATAGACCATGCCGAACGGCTTGGTGATCTTGCCGTGACGGTCGTCCCTGGTGGCAAATATAATTTCGGGTCCATCGTGCTGGCGCCGACCGATCTGTTCGATGCCGATCATGTGCAGATGATTGCCCGTTTCGATCCCGGCGATATTTATCAGGCGTCGGATCTCGAGGACTTGCGCAGAGCATTGATCGCGACCGGGCTGATTTCGACGCTCACTATCGACCCGATGGAGTCAGAAGATCCGGCCGCAGTGGATATCGCCGTTGCCCTGACCCCGGCCCCGCTGCGGACCATTGCCGGCGAAATCGGTTATGACACCGGCGAAGGAATCCGCTCGGAAGTCAGCTGGGAGCACCGGAATCTCTTTCCGCCGGAAGGGCTGATCCGGGTGACCGGCGTGCTGGCGACGCAGGAGCAATCGGGAAGCATCGCCTATCGCCGCAACAATTTCCGGCGGCGTGACAATATATTGAACGGACTCACCGCGTTGAGTTTTGTCGATAGCGCAGCCTATGATGCCAAGACATTTTCCGTCGCCGCGAATATCGAGCGGCAGAGCAATCTCATCTATCAGAAACGCTGGAGCTGGTCGGCGGGTCTCGAACTGCTGGCGTCGCGGGAAACGGATGTCACCGGAGTTACGGCTGCGAGCGGCGCGGAAACCTATTTTATCGGTTCGTTACCGGGACTGGTCACTTTCGACGCTAGTGACGACCTGCTCGATCCGACCCGCGGCTTCCGCTTAAGTGCCCGTGTTGCTCCCGAAGCATCGCTTCAGGGCGGCAGCTTTTTCTACGTTCGTAGCCAGGTTGATGGCAGCGCCTATTTCCCGGTCTCGGATAAAATTGTGCTGGCCGGACGCGCGCGTGTGGGAACGATTACCGGTGCCGGTACCAACCGCATCGCACCGTCCCGCCGGCTCTATTCTGGCGGCGGTGGTTCGGTGCGCGGTTACAGCTATCAAACGGTCGGACCGCTCGATGCCAATGATGATCCAATCGGCGGTCGTTCGCTGGTCGAATTTTCGCTCGAGGCACGCGTCCGGACCGGCTTGTTCGGGGGTAATTTTGGCGTCGTGCCGTTCATCGACGCGGGCAATGTCTACTCCAGCAGCACCCCGGGTTTGTCCGGCATGCAATATGGTGCCGGTCTCGGCATCCGCTATTATAGCGACTTTGGCCCAATCCGGATCGATGTCGGCACCCCGATAAATCCGCGAGCGGGTGACTCCCGGATCGCGGTCTATGTTTCGCTCGGACAGGCGTTCTAGATGACCGAAGGAGCCGCAAAACCCCGATCCGGACTGATGACATGGCGCTGGCCGATGCGCAGTCTTTTGGCATTGGGGGTGCTGGTGATCGCCGGTTTGATCGGCGCGGCGCTGTGGCTGGATAGCGATTCCGGACATCGCTATATCATCGATCAGGTCGAAGCGCTGGAACCCGACAGCGGTCTGCGCATCGGGATCGCGGATATTGACGGATCCATCTATGGTGAAGCGCTGGTGCAGGGGCTTGAACTGAGCGACCCGGAGGGGCGGTTTTTTTCCGCCGGAGCGGTCGCGGTCGACTGGAACCCGCTGGCGTGGATATTCAACGAGCTGAATATCTCGGCCGCGGTCATCTCAAAGGCCCGGCTCGACCGCTTGCCGACATTGATCGACAGCGGCGAAGACCAGCCGCTGCTCCCGGACTTTGACATTTATGTCGGCGCCTTTCGCGTCGACAATCTGGCGCTCGGGGAAGCTGTAGCGGGGTCGGAACAATATGCCGATCTGTCCGGTTCAGCCGATATCCGGGCGGGTCGCGCGATGGTGCATCTGGATGCTGCAACCACGCGCAGCGGTGACAAATTGCTGCTCGCCCTGAATGTCGAACCGGATCGCGAAAAGCTCGATATCGATGCGGAAGTCATCGCTCCGGCAGGCGGCGTGCTGGCGGCTATGCTCGGGCGGGATCAGGATCTGGTTGTCACCCTGAAAGGCGACGGTAGCTGGCAGAAATGGAATGGCGAGCTCAACGCGCTCGGCAATGGCGAACCGCTGGCGCAGCTCGCGCTCGAGGCGAAGGACGGCCTGTTTGCCTATGACGGCACCCTGACTGCCGCGCTAATGCCCGAAGGCATCGCCCAGAAAATGGCGTCGCCCGATCTCGCGATCAAGGGCAGCGCAAGTCTCGCGGACCGTCTCGTGACGCTGGATCTCGATGCCCGTTCGGCCGCTCTGTCCTTTACCGCAAAGGGCGGGATCGATCTCGGACGCAACAGTCTCGACGCGATGCGGCTGGAGACAAGGCTGCTCGATCCGTCCGCGCTGGCGGCCAATATGAAGGCGCAGGATTTCGAGCTGAAGGCGTTGCTGAACGGCAAATTTCCCGAACTGCGCTATCAATATCTGCTGACCGCGCCGCAACTCGCGCTGGGCAAGACCCTGTTGACCAATGTGCGCGGCGAGGGCGAGGGACAGCGCGATGCGACCGGCTGGGACATTCCGGTCGAGCTGTCTGTCGGGACGGTGATCGGCAATGGCGAATTGCTCAAACAATTGCTCTCCGGTTTCAGCGCGACCGCATTGCTGCGTTACGAACAGGATCTGCTGTTCGCCGAGCGCGCCCGCGTCGCGACCAATGTTGCAAAAGGGACACTGGATCTCGAACTGCGTCCCTCGACCGGTGATTTTGCTGTCAATATCGATGCCAATGCGCCCGGCTTTGCGGTGCAGGGCGTCGGGGTGGCCGATATCATCGCCCGGATCAATCTGGGCCCCGCGCCGTCGGGCCTGGCGGTTGACGGCGAGGTCAATGCCAAGCTGCGGCGCTTCGATATTGCTTTCCTTCGCGAACTGGCGGGTGGTCTGCCGGAACTGCAAACCGGGCTTGCCCTTGGTCCGGACGGACTTCTGCGATTTTCCGATCTGGCGGTAAAGGCTCCCAAAATCTCTTTCCGGGGTTCGGGCAAGCAGACCGGCGCGGCGACCTTTGCCTTCCAGGGCTCCGGCAGACAGGACAGCTATGGCCGCTTCGATCTGAAACTTGACGGACCGCTCGACCGGCCGAAGATCGCCTTGCTGCTCGACAGCCCGCTGCCTGCAGCCGGTCTGTCGGCGGTCAGCCTGAAGCTTGATCCGGTGAAGGCCGGATTTGCCTATGTCGCCGCCGGGGGCTCCACGCTCGGTCCGTTCACCAGCAACGGCACGATCCTGACCGTAGCGGGTCAGGATACCGCGGTACGGGTTGATCGCTTGCTGGTGTCCGAAACGCTGGCGACCGGCACGATCCGGTCCACCGCCCGGGGCCTTGCCGGAACGCTCGCTGTCAGCGGCGGTGGCGTGAACGGCGATGTGCTGTTCCGCCCCGGCGACGGACGGCAGTTGATCCGCGCCAATCTCAAGGCAGAAAATGCCCGGTTCGATGGCAACCCGCCGATCTTCATTCGCACCGCCGTGCTGGACGCCGATATTGTCCTGATCGACGGCAAGTCGAATATCGACGCGACCTTGCGCGCGCAGGGGATCAGCCGTGGCGAACTGATCGTCGGCCGCATCGCTGCCAATGCAAAGCTGACCGACGGCTTCGGCACGGCAACCTTCACCATCGCCGGGACACGGGGCAGCACGTTCGAATTCCAGGCAAAAGCCGATATTACGCCGGATCGCTATCAGATCACCGGCAACGGCAGGTTTGAAGGACGCAGCCTTCGTCTGACGCAGAAACTCGAACTCCGGCGGTCCGGCGACGGCTGGACGATTTCTCCGACGACCATCAACTATGGTAGCGGCAGCGCCCGTATGTCCGGACGATGGGGCAGCGGAAGTTCGAATCTGGTGATGGCGCTGACAAAAATGCCGCTGTCGCTGGTCGATATCGGCGTTCCCGATCTCGGGCTGGGCGGGACCGTCAACGGCACCGTCAAACTCAACCAGTCGGGTTCGCAAGTGCCGGTTGGCGAAGCCAAGCTGACGATCAAGGGGCTGACCCGATCGGGCCTGATATTGACCTCCGAACCGGTCGATCTCGGCCTGAATATCGCGGTCACCCAGCGCAATGCGGCGGCGCGTGGGATCATCAAGTCCCCGGCTGGAAAAACCATCGGACGGTTCCAGGGACGGGTGACCGGTCTGGGTGGCGGCAATTGGCAGAACGAACTGCTGAACAAGCCGCTGTTCGCCCAGGCCCGTTTCAGCGGCGGTGCGGAAAGTATCTGGCGGCTGACCGGTGTCGAGACCTTTGATCTGACCGGGCCGGTTGCGGCCAGCGCCGATGTCAGCGGCAGCCTTGCCAATCCGCAGATCAAGGGTCTGGTCCGGACCAGCAATGCCCGTCTGGAGAGCCCGCTGACCGGCACGGTCATTTCCAATATCAAGACGGTCGGCCGGTTTGACGGCTCCCGGCTGGTGCTGCCCAAATTGACCGGCACTACCGCCGGTGGCGGAACGGTCAGCGGCAGCGGCAGTTTCGATTTTGCCGTTGCGCCCGGTGAGGGCATCGGCATCGTGATGGACGTCAATGCCCAGCAGGCGGCGCTGATCGCCCGGGACGATTTCGCCGCAACCGTGACCGGACCGATCAAGATACGCAGCTCCGTCGACGGCGGTCTGATCTCCGGTGACGTAACCCTCAACCGCAGCTATTTCCGCTTCGGTCTGGCCAGTGCAACCGCCAATCTGCCGGATATCAAGACCCGCGAGTTCAATCGCCGTGCCGATGAGCGGCCGCCGCTAATCCGCAGTCGTCCCTGGCGTTTCGCGCTCACGGCGGATGTTCCCAACCGGCTGCGGGTCGAGGGCCTGGGACTGGACAGCGAATGGAATGCCAATCTCAAGATAACCGGACCGGTCGATAATTTCGCCATGGTCGGTACCGCCAATCTGGTTCAGGGCAATTATACCTTTGCCGGCCGGCGCTTCCGGCTCGAGCGGGGACGGATCCGCTTCGTCGGCAACCAGCCGGTCAATCCGATATTGGATATCGAGGCGGAGGCCAATCTGACCGGTCTGAACGCAACGATCAACGTGACCGGCACCGGCAACCAGCCCGAAATTGCTTTTACCAGCGTCCCGGCTCTGCCCGAAGACGAGTTGCTGTCGCGGGTCCTGTTCGGTGCATCAATCTCCGATCTGTCTGCCCCCGAGGCGGTCCAGCTGGCCGCCGCGGTAGCATCGCTAAACAGCGGCGGCGGGCTTGATCCGATCAACCAGTTGCGCAAGGCGGTCGGGCTGGATCGCCTGCGGATATTGCCGTCCGATACCACCACCGGTGCGGGCACCTCGATTGCCGCGGGCAAATATATTACCCGCCGCGCCTATGTCGAGCTGATCACCGACGGCAAAGGCTATAGCGCGACCAGCCTCGAATTCCAGATCACCCGCTGGCTATCTATCCTGTCGAGCATCTCGACGCTGGGCCGGCAAAGCGCAAACGTGCGGGTTAGCAAGGATTACTGAGGACTCCGGCTGAGGGCGGACAAGGGCGATCGCGGATGTAGCAGCTGTCAATCTGCTTTCACCTCAATTGCGGACGTTTAGCCATTTTCCTTGTAAACCTGATTGCTAACCTTATGAAAACACGCCAGAACGCACGCAACGGGAGTAATCAGGATGAGGCCAAAGCTGATGCGCAGAATATACTGTCCGATGATGGCGTGCAGTTCCGCCCTCGCGGCGATAGCCCTCGCCCAAGCGACTCCCGCCCTTGCTACCGAAGCGCCGGACATCTCCATTTGCGACGACCTGCCGAGTGATCCGGATATCACAACAGACCGCGTAGAACCCGTCGCCCTGCCAGCCGACTGGCAGGGCATTGCCACATCTTCGCGCAACTGGATCGCGATATGGACCGAGCACAGCAGGACCTATTGCGTGGAAACCGCGTGGATGTTCGAGGCCACCAATCTCGAGCGATTTGGCGAGCGTTTCCTCGGCTTCGACTGGATCGGTCTTGAGGCCTTCGGCTATGTACTGATCGACCGGGCCCGCCAGGGTCGCGAGATCGATACAGGCTCCAGACCGCTTTTTTCGCCCGACGGCAGCAAATTTGCGACGTTACAACGGTCCGATGCAAATTATGGCGGTTTTGAAGGCTTTGCGATCTGGCAAACCCACGGAAACATGCTCGAGCCCTATATTGTCAATGCCGGGCCGCCGCTCTATCCGATGTACGATTGGCGGATAGACCGCTGGGAAGGGGAGCATTGCCTCCATATTTCAGCGGTCCCCTATGACCGTTTTCAAGGCAAGTGGGAAATCCTTCCAGGTGTCACACGAGACCACTATGTGTCCAGCGCTTCCAATGACTGGCGTATCCTGGAAGGAGCGAAATGTGAAATGGGGAATCGACCTTGAACGCTTCGCTGACGTTTCGCAGCTGGTTCATCGCCACTGCCGCCGCCGCAGCGCTATCCGCCGTCGCAGTGTCGGCTAGCGAACCTGCGGCGCTTGACTGGGAAACTGCCATAGCCGGCTTCGCCGAAGGCGAGCAGAGGACTCCGATGGTCTTCAACATGAAGGACGCAGCGCGGTGCAGCGGTCGTTGGATGGTCCACGCGGGTGCGTTGCGTTACGGCATCTTCCCGGAACCCGCTGCGGATGCCTTCATAGAGCAGTTGCAGCTCCCCGCCGCTATGAATGCGGTCGATTTTTTCATCACGGAGGATCGCGACCATCCCGCCTCTCGCGATGGTGCCGACGAGGCCGATCGCCTGCTGGGGCTGGCATTGGCGGGCGATGCGGCGGCAGCGCGGACCTATTTCGACAATCTCGGCCTGTGTTCGACCCGGCCTGAAATGGTGCAAGATGTGACCGCCATGGCGGTAGATGCGGCAGCGACGCCCCAACAGCAGACAGACGCATCGCCAGTCGAGCTTCCATCAGACGATTTCGACGAGCCCGTAAATCAGCAAAGGCTCGCCTTTGTCGAAATATTTGCGGGCCGATTGCGCGACAGCGCGCCAGTGGCCGACCTGCTGAAACCGCAGATTTCCTTCGTCTATTCGGTCGAAAGCGAGTGCTCAGCCGTCACGACCGGGCATGTTGACCTGCTGCCCGCCAGCGATGTCGACACCGGGTTTCCATTTGAAGCCACGTACAATTGGGAAAACCCGGATTGCACAGTGCCGCCTGAGCTCGATTCAATTGAAGCATTCAATCTGAAGGCAATAATGTCCCGCTGGAATATGATAAAAATCCAGGTCGAGGACCATAATTTTGATGTTTTCTACTTCAAGGATGAAAGGAGGGAAGATTATCTCCTGATCAGCATCGAGCCTCATGGCGATACCTATGCAGTCTCGCAGATCGAATATCGTTTGGAAATGTTCTGAGAGCCGAAATGAGCGAACATTGATCGCCAATAGGCCTGTCGAACACACGCGCATGTCCGCGACCGGGGCCGCGAGCTAAACATCTGCTTTCTTTGTGACGCAGGCCAATAGCAGCCGGATTGCTTCCTACCCAGTTTCGGTCATTCGAACCAAATGGACGGAACACCAAAACGGACGTTCCGGAAATGCCGCAGTTTCTGTCGTCTAGCGCGAAGTTTCTATCTCCTGAATTCCGCCATTTGATCGGATGGAATATAAAGGACAATGTCGCTGTCTTCAGGCCTAAACATCAATGAACAAACTCAGATTGATCAATAACGACTTGGTTTCGACCATTTTGCTTGGCCGAGTATAAAGCGGCGTCTGCTCTTCGGAGCATAAGACGTGAATTGCCATCGCCCGCTAGCGAAGCAATCCCAGCAGAAAAACTTATAGATCCGATTCTTTCATTCGTTTCGCGATTCATAAAATTATGTTCAGCAAGTTCAGATCTTGCATTGTCTATTATTTCGAAAACTTGGCGCGAGGTTTTATCAAGAAATAGTATAACAAACTCTTCTCCGCCGTGCCGCGCCAAATGGCATTTATTGTCAGACATAGCGTCAAGACATTTTGCCACCCGCTGAAGAACCCTGTCGCCTGCCTCGTGACCATGGTTGTCGTTTATCAGTTTGAAGTTGTCGATGTCGATGAATGCGACCGTCAGGGGTTCAAATGCTTCTTTCGATCGTAGAAGCGCATTTTTCAGATAATCTTCAAATGCCCAGCGATTGGGTAGTCCGGTTAGTTGATCTGTCTCCGCTTGTTGCGTTACTTCATTTAGTTTCTTCCGCATTTCGGCAATTTGAGTTTCCGCTTCCTTCAACTGCCGCTCAGCTTCTTGTGATTTTTCGACGATTGTATTCGTCAGATTGATCAAAGTTTTCAACTGATTCTGACCTGCTTGCGTACTATCAATTTTCCCGACTTCTTGTTCCATTGCATGGCTATAATCGCGATTTTCGTTTCGATTGTTAGAGATTATTTTGTGCCCGTTCCGCAAGACGCGTTTCCCGCTGGAAATCAGTTCGGATAATTCTGAAGTACTCCAGACATCGAGATAAG
>NZ_CAXBIA010000018.1:0-49618 GCF_963975735.1 uncultured Parasphingorhabdus sp. | reverse complement strand
ATTCGTTCTGGTGGCGCAGCTTGAGTTTCGCAGTGCTTAGGCCAATAAAATTGTTGTCGCTGAAAATAAATTTTCGGCAACCGTCCTGACTTTTGTTGCCCGAGATGTTGCCCCGCGCATGATTTTAGCTCAGACATTTTCGAGGATATTTCAATAAATAATTGAAATAATGGTGAGCCCTGCTGGGTTCGAACCAGCGACCTACTGATTAAAAGTCAGTTGCTCTACCGACTGAGCTAAGGGCCCCTCGATCGGCTGTGCAGTCCGCAAAGCCGTCGGGAAGCGCCTCCCTAGGGACGCTTTGTTTCATGGTCAAGCGGCTTTGGCGCTTTTTCCTGTCGTTTCTTGGGGCGGCGGTTGCGGGCGTCCAGTTGGGCGATGGTCCGGCCGGTCAGGGGATCGCGCCAATCGCCCGCTATTTGCGCCGCCGGGCGAAGCACAAAGCTGCGCTCGCGCATCAGTGGATGGGGGATGGTGAGGGCGGGCGCGTCGCCGTCAAACGCCCCGCCGCTCCACAGCAGGATATCGAGATCGAGCACCCGGCGCGACCAGGCCTGACCCCGCCGGCGGCCGAATTCCGCTTCGATGTGCTTGAGCCGGTCGAGCAGGTGAGGGGGATACAGAGTCGTTTCAATGAGTGCGACAGCATTGGCATAGGACCGTTGGGAGGGACCGATTGGCCGCGAGGTGATTACTGTGGATATTTTGGCAATACTCAGATCGTGCGCGGCAAGCCGCTCGATCGCTGCAGCAAGAACGTCACGCGGCAGGCCAAAGCGCTGGTGGCGCTGGTTCGAACCGAGGGCGATCAGATAGAACATATGCGGCAATCGAGATCCTGTGCGATACAGAAGGGACGAGAACGGAACAAAGGGTTCCAAGCGGGTGTATCGGCTGCTATCATGCAATCAATGTCAAGGAAATCAAGGAGAAGCTTCGTGCGCCAGCATCATATCGCTCTATCGAGCGTGGCCCTTTTGTCCCTCATGGTTGCCGGATGCAGTAAGGAAGGTGTGTCCCCGGGTGAAGTCAGCGGCAATGTTGCGCGCGCGGCATTGGTCGGTGCGGACCAGGCACAATATGGCGAAGTGATTGTCGCGCAGGGCGATAACGGTCTGCTGGTCAATATCAAGGCGCAGGGCATGTCGCCCGGCCAGCATGGTGTGCATATCCACGAGACCGGCAAATGCGTAGGTCCCGATTTCAAATCCGCTGGCGGCCACTGGAACCCTGCTTCGAAGCAACATGGATTCGACAATCCGCAAGGGGCGCATGCCGGCGATTTCTTCAACCTCGATATCGGCGCCGACGGCACCGGTGCGCTGGAAGCACTGGTTCGCGGCGCGACGCTCCGCGACGGAGAAAATGCCCTGCTTGATGCTGATGGCGCCGCCTTTGTCGTCCACGCAGGTCCGGATGATCTGAAGACCGATCCTTCCGGTGAAAGCGGCGGACGGATAGCTTGCGGCGTGTTCGTCGGCGGGCGTTGAGCCAACCAGTTTGTGAATGAAGATTAGAGTATTTTTATGAGTGTGTCGGTTCTGTTTGTTTGTCTGGGTAATATCTGTCGTTCTCCGCTGGCCGAAGCTGCCCTCCGTCAGGAATGCGCCGGCGCCGGTCTGAACATCATCATCGATTCTGCCGGCACCGGTGACTGGCATGTCGGACATGCGCCAGACAAGCGCGCGCAAGCGGTTGCGGTAAAAAACGGCGTTGATATCAGCCATCTCCGGGGGCGCCAGATATGCGCAGCGGATTTTCACGATTTCGATCATGTGATCGCGCTGGACAACCAGAATTTGAACGATTTGAAAGCGATGAAACCGGCCAGCGCAGCTGCGGAAATTTCGCTATTGTCTGACCATCTCGCGGGCAGGGCAGGCGAGGATGTCGCCGACCCATATTATGGCGAAGAGGCTGGCTTTGACCAGACCTGGGCAGAGGTTGCCGAGGCCGCCAGGAATCTCAGGAAATGGCTTGAAACCGTCTAGGAAATAAAGATTTCCTTCGATATCGGATATTCATGTCCCTCCGTTGCCGCGACGAAAGACGAGCCGGTTTCCGGCAATGTTCAGAACTGCTATTCAGGGTCACTGCAGCAAACGGCAAGGCGCGATTGGGCGAGATTGCGCTTCGGCAAATGTTCCTGATCGACAAAGCCAGCGTGGTTAAGGGAACGCGATAGATTTTATCTATCGGAACGCCGTCGGTTTTTTTAGAGCAGCGCGCCGGTTTCCCTTGAAAAACATGCGCTATTACCCGATATTGTAAACAACAGAGCCCGTTTACCGGCTCGTTAATTTGAGGAGTATGCATATTATGGCTTGGCAAGACCCAAGAACAACCTTCGGGCAGCCCGCTGTGGGCACGGCACCGCAGACGGAGGTCGCGTATGACGCCGGCCTGCGTACCTATATGCTCAAAGTTTATAATTACATGGCCAGCGGCGTATTGCTGACCGGCGTAGTGGCAATGCTGTTCGCCAGCTCCGGCCTCGCCCAGGACATCATGTTCGGCGGCGGTCCGTTGAAATGGGTGATCATGCTGTCGCCATTGGCCATCGTTTTCGCGATGAGCTTCGGGCAGAATAAATTTTCCACCTTCACGCTACAGGCGATGTTCTGGGGCTTCGCGGCTCTCATGGGCATGTCGATGTCGACGATCTTCCTGGTCTATACCGGCGCTTCGATCGCACAGACATTCTTTGCCACCGCCGCCGCTTTCCTTGGCCTTAGCCTTTATGGTTACACGACCAAGAAAGACCTGTCCGGCATGGGCAGCTTCCTGATCATGGGCGTTATCGGCTTGCTGGTCGCGATGGTCATCAACATCTTCCTGCAGTCGACAATGATGAACTTTGTCATCAGCGCGATTGGCGTGCTGATCTTCGCGGGCCTCACCGCTTATGACACGCAGCGGATCAAGAGCATGTATGCCTATGTCGCCGGAACCGATATGGTCGGCAAGACCGTGGTCCTCAGCGCGCTCAGCCTGTATCTGGACTTTATCAACATGTTCCAGTTCCTGCTCTTCTTCATGGGCAACCAGGATTAGACAGCAGGTCGAGTCAGAATATCGAAAAAGCCCGGCAGGAAACTGTCGGGCTTTTTTGTTTGGCAGTTCGTCGAGATTTGACTGCTAATGCTGGACAAGCGTCAGCGCGAATCATAAAGAAATCGCTGTTGTTCAGGGAGAGTGATAGTATGCCGCGTTTGAAGGATTTACGTCTTGTTTTGGTAGCTGGCGGATTGGCTTTTCTGGCCGCCTGTCAAACAGCGCCACCTCCGCCACCACCTGCTCCCGTTGTACAGCCGCAATATACGCCGCGTGCACCGACACCTCCATTTGGTGCGAGTAACCTGTCCGTGGTTCCCATGCTTCGTGCTGACGGCCTGCGCGACACAATAAACCGTGATCTCGGCCCGCTGGAAACCCTGTGGCATGTCCGGGCGGCGATGAACGTGGCGGCGTTAAGCTGCACCGGTCCGCTATATGAGCGGCTGGTCGACGACTATAATGCGTTCATCAATAATAACAGCGCCTCGCTGCGCAACGCGAACAACGCGATCATCCGGAAATTCCAGCGCGATGTCGGTGCCGGTTACAAGACGGAGCATGATCGTCACCAGACGCAGCTCTATAACTACTGGTCTTTCTCTCCGCTTCGCCGGCCCTTTTGTGATCAGGCCGTGCAGATCAGCCAGCGGGCCATTGTAACCAAGTCTGCCGACCTCAACGCATTTGCGGAACAGGCTTTGCTGGAACTGGAAAAACCGTTCACCGACTTTTATCTCGCTTACGAGGAATATGAACGGGACCTCGAAAAATGGAACATCCAATACGGTCAGCCAGCTGCCGAGACTGGTCAGCCGGCTTTAGCCTATGAAGAGCCAGCCGCCGGAGAATGACTTGTCTCTAAACGATTAAAAAAGGCCAGGCGGGCATCCCGTCTGGCCTTTTTTCTGTCCGGTTCCGGCGATCAGCTATTTTCTGCGATCAGGGCGTCATCGACCGCTTTGGCCGATTCATAGGCATCACGGTGTATCAACCGCTCTCCGTAAGCGATAAAGGAATCCCGCTTGGGCAGGGTGCCGAACTGCGTACCCCAAACCAATTGCGCGCCGACATAGACATCGGCCATGGTGAAGCGGTTGCCGCAGACATAATCATCGGTCTGGAATTTGCGATCCAGCGCATCGACAACATGATCGTAATTTCCGTAACCCGCCAATTTCTCTTTGTCCGGTTCGACTTCGAAACCCATTGAGCGGTTGGTGATAGCCGATTCGAGCGGGCCGGCGGCAAAGAACAGCCATCGATAATAATCCGCGCGCTCGTCCGCGGTCGGGGCGAGTCCGGCATCGGGAAAAGCGTCCGCGAGATAGGCGCAGATGGCAGCCCCTTCGGTCACGACCTTGCCGTCATGATCAATCGCCGGCACCTTGCCCATGGGATTGATAGCGAGATAGTCCGGAGCCTTCATCGTGGTGTCATATTCCAGCAGCACCTGCTCATAGTCGGCGCCCGCTTCGTGCAGGGCCCAGCGGGCAGTCTGGCCGCGAGACATCGGATTGGTGTAGAATTTCAGGGTCATCTCATTTTCCTTCCTGGTTTAAATTGTCCAAATGCTTTTGATATTTCTCTCTCTGTTGCCGCGAAAATTCTTCGAGCGATCGGTTCGCGGCCGGTTTGTAGCGATCACCGGTTGGCGCGAGCTTGGCGATGCGGTCGAGCCGGAATGCGCGGAAATTATCGCGCAATTCGCACCATCCCACCAAAGTCCAGACCTTGCCCCAGAACCAGAGTCCCAGCGGCTGGACCGTTCGGTTGGTGGTGGATCCGTCCTCGTCACTATATTCCAGGGCCACAATCTCCCGGGCATCGATGGCCTGCTCGCAACGGTCGATCAATTCTCTCGCCTGACCTGCCAATCCTATCGAGGGCGAGAATATTTTGGTGTCGCCAACGCGGCCTCGCTCGGTCTCCGGCAAAACCGCCTCGATCTTGATCAAAGCCTCTTCGGCCGCAGCCATCATCGACGTACCGCCCCAAGCCTTGACCATCCGCGCGCCTGTAACCAGCGCGACAATCTCGTCGCGGGTGAACATTAATGGCGGCAGGTCGAAACCGCTACGCATGATATAGCCGATGCCGGCTTCTCCGTCGATCGGCACGCCGGTGGACTGGAGATCGGCAATATCACGATAGATGGTGCGTTCGGAGACTTCCAGACGCTCGGCCAGACGGGCTGCCGTCACGAGCCGGCCTCCGCGCAGATATTGGACTATCTGGAAAAGGCGGTCGGCTCTGCGCATCAGTCGTTATATTTGAAGATACCGAGGCTGTTGCCCTCTGTATCCTTCGCGTAGAAAAACGCGCCCGACGGGAGCGAAATGGTCTCGGATACCACTTCGCCGCCGCTGGCCCTGATCCGGTCCATCGCACCGGCCAGTTCGCCAGCGACGGAAAGATGCGCGGTGATACCATCTCCGGCTGTCGCTGGCTTGCCTGCATAGAGATGGCCGCACATCGCGCCATTGGCGCTGGGGATCATCTGCATGGTCTGCGGGCCGTCATTATTCTCGATTAGTGACGTCTCGAGCACGGCTTCGTAAAAGCCTTTGGCGCGGTCGAGGTCGGTTGCGGGAATTTCCACCCAGACCAGTCTGTCATATATTGTCTCGGTCATTTGCTTGCTCCTCCTTGTTGATTGAACAAGCACCGGATATCATAACCCTCCTGACAGCATTATGTCAGGAGGGTTTCGACATGTGCAGATAGTTGCGCGGATTGTCTACTTTCGTGCGCCGACCAGAGCGAAGGCCGCTCCTTGCGGGTCGACCGCGTTGAGCTGGAACTCGCCGCCCGGAATTTCATCCGGTTCAAGCCTGATCTGACCGCCCTTGGCGATAATGGTTTTTACCGCCTCATCAATGTCAGCGACCCGGAAATAATAGGTCCACGCCGAAACCGGCATTGCGTCCGGCTTGTCCATCATCGCGCCGATCATGAAATCATGGCGGAGAAAATTATACGTGCCCATCGGGCCCATATCCATCTCTCCATCCTTCTCCCAGCCAAACAGATCATGATAGAAGTTGAGCGCAGCCGCCGTGTCGCTGGTGGCGAGCTCGTTCCACGCGCAATGACCGATCGTCGGCTCGGTCGCCGCAAAGGCGAGGCTGGTTGCGTCCGGTTTATCAGCCGGCGGGATCGGCTTCATCACATAGAATGGAGCGCCTTGCGGATCGGCGACCAGCGCGAACCGCCCGACACCGTCTATATCCTGCGGCTGCATATGAACGCTGCCGCCGGCGGAGGATATTGCCTCCGCCATCCGGTCAACGTCCTCGACCGTGATATAACCCAGCCAGCATGGCTGCGCGCCATTGCCAGTCATTTCCGGTGTCATCGGCATCACGCCTCCGACCCCGTTGCCCTTCATCGAGATCTCTCGATAATCCTTATCGGCCTGACCGCTATCGGCAAAATCCCATCCGAGCAGCTGCCCGTAAAAATCCTGCGCGTCGTCGGCGTCGCTGGTCAGCAATTCATACCAAATGAAATCACCATGTTTGTTGGACATATTTCCTGCTCCTTATTGTCCCAACGTGACGACGGGCTGAAAGCCGCCAAAGATCATCCTTTTGCCATCGAAGGGCATCGGATTCTTCACCGGATCCATCCGTGGATCGGCGTTGTCCGGATCTTCCATTGCTGCTTCCAGTTTCGCCATGCCGGCATCCCGCGTCGCCTTGTCCGGCCATTCGATCCACGAAAAGACGATGCTTTCATCCTCGTTGGCCTTCACCGCCTTGCGGAAATCGGTGGTGCTGCCTTCCGACACGTCGTCGCCCCAGCATTCCACCACTTTCAGGGCGCCCATTTCGACGAACATGCTGTCCGCATTATTGGCATGATCGATAAATTTCTGTTTGTTGGCGGTGGGAACCGCGATTACAAATCCGTCAATATAGCTCATCACTCTCTCCTTGGTTTTGTTCGGGTCAGGCCATCTGTGGCTCGTATTCGGCAAACGGTTCTGTCTGTGCCTTCAATGCGCGCTGGAACGCAGGACGCTGCTCGCCGCGTTGCTGATAGGCGGCAAGGGTGGGGAAGCCTGCCACCATGTCCGTGTGTTTCACATTCCTCAGCACCGTCACCATCATGATATCTGCGATGGTGAAACGGCCGGTCAGCCAGTTCTTGTCGCCCAGCGCATCGGAAACGCTTTGCAAGCGCGCCTCGGCAAGTTCGACCGCTGCCGGCCGCGCTGCCTTGGCCCAGTCCTTGTCGGCGTGAAATATATCATAGCTGACAATCGTGGACAACATCGGCTCGACGCTGTTGAGCGCCGCGATCAGCCATGCCGTCGCTTCCCAACGGTCCTGAAGCTTGCTTGGCAGCAGCCGTTCGTCCTGTTCGCCGAGATAGAGCAGGATCGCTCCGCTTTCGAACATCCGGACATTGCCGTCGTCAAAGGCCGGCACCTGACCAAAGGGTTGCCATTCGCGATATTTGGCATCGCGCGGCTGGGTCGCGTCGAACAGGCTAGTGTCGTAGGGCCGTTCAATTTCCTCCAGCGCCCAGCGGATCCGGATATCGCGGACCATGCCCTGCGCGAAATCGGGTACCCATTGGAAGGCGGAAATTTTGATATCAGAATCGGAATCGGCAAGCATTTTCATTCTCCTTTCAGTTTCAGCTAATCATTTTCTGACAGGCGTGCAGTTGGCGACCGCCAGCTCCTTGCCGCCATCGGACGAGCATCCAAAGCCCGTTGAGATGGCCATCATCTGTCGCCTAATTCTCGCAAAGCTCGGCCAACTGTCCCGCGCATGCCTTCCAGCCCTGCTCGAAACCCATCTCCTGGTGCTGGGCCTGTGCTTCCTTGGTCCAGTGGCGTGCGGTGGCGGTGTAGCGGGTGCCGCCATTCTCCGCTTCGATCTCCCATATCCCGATCATGAACGGACCAGCCGGCTCGAGGTCGCCGACAATCGCGTCGGTAAAGGCAAAGCGCCGACCCTCGTCCCAGGCCAATACCAGACCGGGATGGGGATGAACCTCGCCGTCAGGGCCATACATGGTGCAGTTCGAAGCTCCGCCAGCGTGACGCTCAAGTGTTTCGAACTCCGCCCGCCAGGGTTTCGGGCACCACCATTGCTCGATATGGTTGGTCATAATATCCCAGACCTTGTCCGGTGGTGCCGCAAAATGGCGGGTTATCGATAGTTCGTGATGGCTCTCTTGTGTCGCGGTCATATCCTGTCTCCCTGCTTAGTCACGTTCCGGCGCACCGCCGGGGAAAAAATGTCGATAGGGCCGTGCATCGTCGACCGCCCGTTTGACCGATGGCCGTGCCAGCAGGCGGGACCGATAAGCCTTGAGCCGTTCCAGTCCGTCCGGGATCGGATGCACCCAGTCAGCATAGAAAAGCGATGGTGCGGCGGCACAATCGGCCATGGTGAACGCATCCCCGACCGCCCAATGATCGCCCAGATGCGCGTCGAGCCAGGCATAGCTTTTGTCGAGAATCGCACAGCCTTTGTCGGTTTCTGACGCATCGGCGCGACCGAGCCGTACTTCGACCACACGCTGCATCGCGTTCATCACATAATTGTCGAACATCCGGTCGAACATCCGTGTTTCGACACCTGCCATCCCGTCCGGGATCAACCTGGGTTCGGGATGGATGAGTTCCAGATATTCGATAACTGCCGTCGCTTCGAAGATGGTCCGCTCACCGTCCGCCAGCAGCGGAAACTTGCCGGTTGGTGAGCGTCGGGCGAATTCCGCGCTATTGCTTTGATGGTCCCCGTCGAGTTGCCGGAATTCAAACGGGATGTCCTTCTCCCACAGGGGGATCAGCGCTTTCCATGTGTAAGAGGAGAAGGGATGACCAAAAAGCTCGATCACGAGACTTCACCCCGTACAGCCGCTTCAATCGTCGCTATGTCGATTTTCTGCATCGGCATCATCGACTCGAACGCGCGTTTTGCGACATCCCCGCCTTGCGCCATTGCATCGGTCAGGACGCGCGGGGTGATCTGCCAGTTGATCCCCCATTTGTCCTTGCACCAGCCGCACTGGCTTTCGGTACCGCCATTATCGACGATCGCGTTCCAGTAGCGGTCGGTCTCTTCCTGCGTGTCGGTATGGACCACAAAGGAAAAGGCCTCGCTTTGCGGAAAGGCAGGGCCACCGTTCAGTCCGAGGCAGGATATGCCCAATACGGTAAAGTCTACCGTCAGATCATCGCCTTTACTGCCGCCGGGGAAATCGCCGGGCGCTTGCCGGACGGCTCCGATTGCGCTGTCGGGAAAGGTGGCCGCGTAAAATTCCGCTGCCGCCTTTGCATCTTTGTCAAACCACAAGCAGATTGTTGCTTTCGACATAAACATTCTCCTCTCCTTCGTCCCGCAATCAGGCGGCGGGTTGTTCTGCCCCTTCACCCATTGTTGCCATCGCAGCATCCATGTCCATCCACGCCGCTTCCCACACATGGCCGTCGGGATCGGCGAGATTCCGGTTGTACATCCAGCCATGGTCCTGTTTCGGATTGATATCGGCGGTGCCGCCACTGGCCGCGGCGGCCTCGTTCATCCTGTCGACCGCTTCGCGACTGTCGCAGGATATCGCCAGCATCACCTCGCTCGAAGTCGACGGCGGGATCGGACGGTTTGTGAAGCTGCGCCACTTGTCGTGGGTCAGCAGCATCGCGTTGATCGTCTCGCTCCAGACCATGCAGGCGGCCGTTTCATCGGTAAATTGGGGGTTGTTGGAAAAACCAAGGGCCTCGTAGAAGGCCATAGAGGCGTTGAGGTCGGTAACGGGAAGGTTTACGAAAATCATCTTGGTCACTTTTACATCCTTTCGTTCATTTCAGGGTATAATGGTCAGGGGAAACAGCAGCCTCGGGGAAGGTTGCGGCGTAATATTTCGCGGATATGTCTGAAGCATTGCTCACGATCCCGTCTCCTTCCCGAATAGCAACGAGACATAATGCTTGAGATGCCGGATATTATCGCGGGCGATCTCGGGGCTGCCCTTCGCCTTCGCCAGTATGAAGGCGCCCTGCAGTACGGCCTGGACATGATAGGCCAGACTCAGTGCGCTGATGCCGCCGCCGGCGATGTTATTGACGATGCCATGCTGGTCGATCGCGGCCTCGATGTCTTCGGCCAGCCTTTCGGCATAAGCGGTAAGGCTGGCATCGCTTGCCTCGCGCAGAATGTCACTGCTGGCAAAGCTCTCCTGCACCATCGTGCCTACGAAGCAGGTAAAATCCTCCGCTGACCCTTCGATCATCGCGGCACGAAAATCGATATGGGTGAGAAGCCGATCGAGCGGATCCGGCATTCGTGTCCATTCGGGTAGCGTGAATATCAGCTGTTCGGCGCGTTCGGTCCAGGCTTTTGCTGCTGCCGCGCCCAATGCTTCCTTGCTGGCAAAATGGTGGAAAAATGCACCCTTGGTTACTTTTGCTTCCGCGCAAATCTGGTCAACCGAGGTGGCAGAAAATCCGCTGTGCCGGACCAGTTTGATCGCGGCATCGAGCAATTTTGCCCGAGCATTGGGCTTGCCGGCTGGGATGTTTCGAATCGCGTTCATGTCGTCAACATACCAACTAGTCGGTATGCGTCAATATCCTGATTGATCCTTATCGTCGGACAGGATCGATGCACTTGATTTCAAGACGAAAAAAAACGGCGTGGGATTAGCCACGCCGTTTTCATATCTTGCTGGGTTTGAAGCCCGACTGGCGAAATTATTTTGTCTCGCTGTCGGCCTTTTTCTTGGCCGGAGCCTTCTTTTTCTTCGCCTTTGGTGCGGCTGCCGTGGTTTCGAAGGTCAGGTTATTGTCCTTCAGGTGAACCTTGACCTCGCCGCCGTTCTTGAGCTTGCCGAACAACAGTTCCTCGGCGAGCGGCTGCTTGATCTTCTCCTGGATCAGGCGGCCCATCGGACGGGCACCGTAAAGCTTGTCATAGCCGCGCTCGGTGAGCCATGCCTGCGCATCCTCGTCGAGCGTGATATGGACATTCTGGTCGGCCAGTTGCAGCTCGAGCTCGAGAATGAATTTCTCGACCACCCGTGCCACCACTTCGGTCGGCAGATAGGCGAAGGGAACGATCGCATCCAGACGGTTGCGGAATTCCGGGGTGAAGGTTTTCTTCACCGCTTCCTCGCCGGCATCTTCCTTGGACATATTGCCGAAGCCGATGCCTTCTCTTGCCATGTCGGACGCGCCGGCATTGGTTGTCATGATCAACACCACGTTGCGGAAATCGACGGTCTTGCCGTGATGATCGGTCAGCTTGCCGTTGTCCATTACCTGCAGCAATATGTTGAACAGGTCGGGATGGGCCTTCTCGATCTCGTCGAGCAACAACACGCAATGCGGATTCTGGTCGATGGCATCGGTCAGCAGACCGCCCTGGTCATAGCCGACATAGCCCGGAGGCGCGCCGATCAGGCGCGAAACGCTGTGGCGTTCCATATATTCGGACATGTCGAAACGCTTGAGCGGAATGCCCATGATCGATGCCAGCTGCTTGGCGACTTCGGTCTTGCCGACGCCGGTCGGGCCGCTGAACAGATAATTGCCGATCGGCTTTTCCGGTTCGCGCAGCCCCGCACGCGACAATTTTATCGCGCTGGACAGTTTCTTGATCGCTTCGTCCTGGCCAAAGACCACGCGCTTGAGATTTTTTTCCAGACTCTCGAGCGTTTGCTTGTCATCCTTGGACACGGATTTGGGCGGGATCCGCGCCATTGTCGCGATCACGGCTTCGATATCCTTGGAGGTGATCATTTTCTTGCGGCGCGAAGGCGGCAACAGCATCTGCATCGCGCCGACTTCGTCGATCACGTCGATGGCTTTGTCCGGCAGCTTGCGGTCGTTGATATAGCGGGTGGACAATTCCACCGCCGATTTCAACGCATCGGGCGAATAGCGAACCTTGTGATGCTCTTCGAAAGCACCGCGCAGGCCGGTAAGGATCTTGATTGTATCCTCGACCGACGGCTCGTTGATGTCAATTTTCTGGAAGCGCCGCAGCAGTGCCCGGTCCTTCTCGAAATGGTTGCGGAATTCCTTGTAGGTGGTCGATCCGATGCAGCGGATGACGCCGCCGGACAGGGCCGGTTTCAAGAGATTCGATGCATCCATCGCGCCGCCGCTGGTCGCGCCGGCACCGATCACGGTGTGGATCTCGTCGATGAACAGGACCGCATCCGGCATTTTTTCCAGCTCGGAAACAACCTGTTTCAGCCGTTCTTCGAAATCACCGCGATAGCGGGTTCCGGCCAGCAGGGCGCCCATGTCGAGCGAGTAGATGACGGCCGGAAGCAATACTTCCGGGACATTGCCCTCTACGATACGCAGCGCCAGACCCTCCGCAATCGCGGTTTTACCGACGCCGGGTTCGCCGACATAGAGCGGGTTATTCTTCGAGCGCCGGCAAAGGATCTGCACCGTCCGGTCGACTTCTGCCTGCCGCCCGATCAACGGATCGATACGGCCATCAGCAGCCTTTTTGTTGAGATTGACGGTAAACTGGTCGAGCGCCGTCTCTTTCTTGCTCTTTTCTTTCTTGTCCTCTTCACCTTCCATGCCGGACAATTCTGCCGGTTCGGCGGTCTGACCGCCCTTGCCGACACCATGGCTGATAAAGCTGACGGCATCGAGCCGGCTCATATCCTGCTGCTGGAGGAAGTAGACCGCATAGCTTTCCCGCTCGGAAAATAGCGCGACCAGCACATTGGCGCCGGTGACTTCATCCTTGCCGGAAGATTGAACATGCAGGATTGCCCGCTGGACAACCCGCTGGAATCCGGAAGTGGGGGAGGGGTCGATGGCTTTCTCGACCTTCAGGGAATCGAGTTCGCTGTCGAGATAAAGAACAACTGCGTCCTCCAGCTCGCCCAGATCGACACCGCACGCGTTCATCACTTGAGAGGCATCGCCATCTTCAATCAACGCTAGAAGGAGATGCTCGAGAGTCGCATATTCGTGGCTGCGATCAGAAGCATTTTTCAAAGCCTGATGCAGGGTTTTCTCGAGCGATTCCGCGAATGATGGCATATAATTTACTCCAATATCGGGACGGTGATACCGCCCCCTGTTGCCGAGACCGATGTTGTCCCATCTGGTTCCGGACTTTAACCAATAGCTTATACTCTAGATCGTGAGCCTTGCCTTAAACGTCAAGAGCGTCAAGCCTCGGATCTGTAGCAATTGGCCAAAGCTGCCAATTTTTCGTCTCACTTCTCCTTTACGGTCCAATTTGGAACGGTTGAACCCAACTATTATTAAACAAGGTTAACAAATGGTTTAGCGAATGCCAGCCTTTATCATTTTTTGAACAGATTTTCTGCGCTGGCACGGTGCGTTACGGCGAAGTTTTTCTTCTCTTCACAGCGGCTTATTTCCGATTTCAGCAAAGAAATTCTTTGATCGAGTTCGTCCACCGATAATGGATCAAGATCCTGTTTGACCAACACGGCCACAGGATCATTGGCATTGCGTGGTAAATTATCGTCATCGTCCATGAATCGACATTCCTCCTGCAGGGTAATGTTGACCGCCCGCGCTTTGCTGTCAATAAGGGCGAGAAATAACGGGGGCACGCAAAATCCCCGTGGGGGGTATATAATGGCCGTATCGGAAGTGTTGCAAAAAGAAATGACCGCCATCGCGATTAGCGAGCCGGGCGGACCGGAAGTCTTGAAGGCTGAAACCGTTGCGGTTCCGCAGCCAGCTCAGGGCGAAGTGTTGATCCGCGTCGCTGCTGCCGGCGTGAACCGGCCGGACGTGGTGCAACGGATGGGCCTCTATCCTGTGCCGCCCGGCGCGTCGCCGCTGCCTGGTCTGGAAGTGTCCGGTACCGTTGTGGCGCTGGGCGCCGGCGTCGAACCGGAATGGATTGGCCGCAAGATTTGCGCGCTGACCAACGGCGGCGGCTATGCGCAATTTTGCGTCGCTCCGGTACAGCAATGTTTGCCGGTTCCCGACTGCCTGACCATGGCCGAAGCGGCGGCTTTGCCGGAGACTTTGTTCACCGTCTGGGGTAATTTGTTCAATCGCGGCTTTGCCCGTGAAGGGGAAACGGTTCTGGTTCATGGCGGCACCAGCGGTATCGGGACGATGGCGATCAAGCTTGGCAAGCTGTTCGGTCTGGATGTCATCGTGACTTGCGGCAGCGACCAGAAATGCACCGCCGCAAAGCAGATCGGCGCCGATCATGCGATCAACTACAAAAGTCAGGACTTTGTCGAGGAGATCAAGAAGATCACCGACGGCAAAGGCGTGGAAATCGTTCTCGACATGGTCGCTGGCGACTATGTCGCGCGTAATATCCAATGTCTGAAAGAAGACGGCCGCCACGTCACCATCGCGGTTCAGGGCGGGCTGCAGGCCACGATCAACATGGCCCATGTCATGATGAAACGACTGACCCTCACCGGTTCGACGCTCCGGCCACAGTCGGCCGAGCGCAAGGCGCTGATGGCGGATGAACTGCACAGCTATGTCTGGCCCGACGTGGAAGCGGGCAAATTGAAGCCGGTGATGGACGAAAGCTTTCCGCTTGCCGATGCTGCCAAGGCCCATGCCCATATGGAAGCCGGCAATCATATCGGCAAGATCGTGCTGATCGTCGAATAGCCCGATGAGCGGTGAAATAGATTTTCACGGCGCAAAAGTGGCTTTCTTCATCGACGATCATATTCTGGTCTATCGCCGGGACGACAGGGCGGACATTCCGTTCCCCAATATGCTGGACTTGCCCGGTGGTGGCCGGGAAAATGGCGAGAGCGGTGCGGAATGCGTGGCGCGCGAAACATTTGAGGAATTCGGCATCCGCATCGCGATTGACGAATTGGATCATGTGCAAACCTACCCGAACTGGCGCGGATCCGGCGCGGTAGCTCTGTTCTTCGTCTGCCGGTTATCGGCCCATATTCTGGACGAGATCGTCTTTGGCGATGAGGGGCAGGGCTGGCAAACCATGCCGGTTGCTGAATTTCTGGCTAGCAATGACGCCGTGCCGCACTTGCAATTGCGGCTTCAGGAATATCTGAAAGCGTAGGTCTCCCGTCACCAAAACTTCATAAAACGGGAATCCGGCTGTCACAATCAGCCCGTAAAGCCACACCCATGGATCGTTTCCCATGGGAGTTTTCAATGGCCAAACAATTTCCACCCGTTAGCAGAGCGGATATTCCGCTGCTCGATGCCGACCGATACGAAGCGCGGCTGAAGCGCAAACCGCTTGTCCATTCGCGCGACCGGACCCGATATCGAACCATATGGATATCCGATATCCATCTCGGCACACGCGGTTGCAACGCCGATCTGCTGATCGATTTTCTCGACCATGTCGACAGCGATACGCTCTATCTGGTCGGTGACATCATCGACGGCTGGCGCTTGAAGAAGAGGTTTTTCTGGCCGGACGGTCATAATGACATCATCTGGCGCATATTGAAACGGGCCCGGCGCGGCACCCGCATCGTCTATATTCCCGGCAATCATGACGAGATGTTCCGCCAGTTTACCGGGCTGAATTTCGGCGGGGTGGAAATCCGGCGTTCGGCGATCCACGAAACCGCCGACGGTCGCCGCCTGCTGGTGCTGCACGGTGACGAATTTGATACCGTCATGCTCGCCCATCGCTGGCTCGCCTTTGTCGGTGATGCTGCCTATGTGACCCTGATGCGGGTGAACTGGCTGGTCAACAAGCTGCGCAACCGCCTGGGCCTTCCTTACTGGTCCCTGTCGAAAATGGCGAAAAACAAGGTCAAAAACGCGGTCGAGTTTATCGGCCGTTACGAAGAGCTTGTAGCCAAGGCGGCGGAAAGCCGCGGCGTTGACGGTGTCGTTTGCGGCCATATCCACACCGCCGAGCATCGCGTGATCAAGGGCATCGAATATTATAATGACGGCGACTGGGTCGAAGGCTGTACTGCTCTTGTCGAATGCGACGACGGCAATATGCAGATCCTGCACTGGGCCGACGAGATTGCCGCCCGGAACGCCAAGCAGGAGCAACCGGTGCGGTTGATAGCGGTGGAGGCTAATATAGGCCGCAGCGACATGGGGCAGGCGGCATGAAGATCGCTCTGGTGACGGATGCGTGGCATCCGCAAGTCAACGGGGTGGTGCGGACGCTCGATACGGTTATCGGTCTGCTGCGGGACAAGGGGCACGAAATTCTGGTGATTTCGCCGGACCTATATCGCTCCGTCCCGGCGCCCAGCTATCCGGAGATCCGCCTCGCGTTCACCCGCGCGCGTACCGTCGGCAGGCAAATCGAGCAATTTGGCGCGGACGCGGTCCATCTGGCGACCGAAGGGCCGCTCTGCGTCCAGGCGCGCCGTTGGTGTCGCAGAAATAGACGTCCATTCACAACCGCCTATCACACACAGTTCCCGGAATATCTCGCCAGACGCACGCGAATGTCACCACGCATATTCTGGCCCTATATCCGCTGGTTTCACCATGGATCGGAAGCGATCATGGTCTCGACGGAAAGCATCCGCAACCAGTTGCGCGGCGAGAAGCTGAGCCATGTCCATCACTGGAGCCGCGGCGTCGATCTGGCAAATTTCCGTGCAGATGCTCCTACGCCCGGGATTTACGGACAAATCAAGCGGCCGATCCAGCTTTATGTCGGTCGGGTGGCGATCGAAAAGAATATCGAGGCCTTTCTGTCGAGCGATCAGCCGGGATCAAAGGTCGTGGTCGGTGACGGACCGGCGTTGGCGGGGCTCAGATCGCGCCATCCGGAGGCGCATTTTGTCGGGAGGCAATCGGGCGAGCAACTGGCCGGCTATTATGCCGGAGCTGATGTCTTCATATTTCCGAGCAAGACCGACACTTTCGGTCTGGTGATCATCGAAGCCCTCGCGTGCGGTACGCCGGTTGCCGCCTTTCCGGTGACCGGGCCAATTGATATACTGACGGCAACCAGTGGTGCGATGGATGAGGATCTGGACGTGGCAATACAGCGCGCGCTCGGGCTCAATTCCACCGATTGTATTGCGCGTGGTAAGGACTTTAGCTGGGACGCCAGCGCCAGCCAGTTTCTGAACGGACTGGTGTCGCAGGAACGGCGGCAGGATTATCATTTGTCGCGACGGATCCTCGCAAAAGCGATTTTTGCGCGCGTATAGCCAAATATCTTGCCGTCTTCTTCCAAACGGCCTACATAAGCTTCCAACAGGCCGTCTCCGCAAGGGGGCGGCCCTTTATTTTTATATTCCGCTGGCGTAGAAATGCCAGCCATTGGAAGGATGCCATCATGGCCGAACAAGCAACTCCTCTTATGCAGCACGCAACTGCCAGCTGGCTCGTCGACAACACGGCGCTCAGCTTTGTACAAATTGCCGAATTTTGCGGTATTCATATTCTTGAAGTCAACGCGATGGCCGATGATCTCGCCAGCTCCAAATATACCGGACGCGATCCGGTGCAGGCGCACGAACTGACCCACGAGGAAATCGAGAAAGCGGAGAAGGACCCGGATTACCGGATGGTCATCCAGAAGGGCCCGGACCAGATTCGCCGGACCAAGGGACCGCGCTACACGCCGGTTTCCAAGCGTCAGGACAAGCCCGACGGCATCGCCTGGCTGCTGCGCAACCATCCGGAGATTTCCGATGCGCAGGTTGGCAAGCTGATCGGTACCACCCGTACAACGATTAGCGCCATCCGTGATCGTGAACATTGGAATATCGCCAATATCGCACCAAAGGATCCCGTGACATTGGGTCTGTGTTCACAGCGCGAACTGGATGCTGTTGTTGCCAAGGCCGCTAAAAAGGCCGGCATCGAACCGGAAGCCGAAGATGAAACGAAGCTGGGCGGCGACAAGGAAGCCTTGATTGCCGAATTGCGCGAGGAACGCGCACAGGCTACCCGCGATGCAGAAGCTGCATTGTCGGGTGAGGCAGGCGAAGAAGAAAAAGCGCCCGTCGAGCATACTGCAGAGACGCTTTTCAAAGACAGCTGAGCCGTTGCGGCTTGCGCCGGTGCTGGTGATCGGGATAGCGATGCTGCCGGAGGGGACTTCAGCAGGCGCTGGCTGGCATGTCCGGCAATTGCCCAAAGCCAGTCAACCAGTGATTTAACTAGTCGATTAAACCGGCTTGCGCTTGCCGTGATTCAGGGGCTATGGCTGGCCCATGGATGCTCCCTTAAAACCGCCCGCATATGATGCAATGCTCGCCGATCATGGCTTTGACCCCATTGAATCGGACGGACTGACCTATCCGCTCGGCGACTATGAACCGAAATATGGCGAATATTTTGAACTGATGCCCGGCATCGGCTGGACCCGCACGCCGGTGCCCGGTCCGCTGGGCCATATAAACAACTGGGTGCTCGCCGACCGCCATGAAGACGGCAGCGCAGGCTTCGCCATTGCCGACACCGGCCTGTTCATGCCGCAGGTTGTCGAAGCGTGGAAACATCTGTTCGAGGAAGGCGCGCTGCAAGGGCAGAGCGCTACCAAGATTATCGTGACCCATTATCACCCCGATCATGTCGGTTGCGCCGGCTGGCTGGCAAAGCGGTTCAAGGCGCCTTTGCACATGAACCGCACCGAATGGATGCTGACCAAGATGCTGATCGCCGACAAACGCGACGGCGTCCCGCAAGAGGCGCTGGACGAATGGCGTTTCTGCGGCTGGGAACAGAATCTGATCGACGATTTCGCTGCCAAGGGCTGGGGACGCTTCGCCCGCGCCGTGTCGGACCTGCCAATCGGCCATATCCGGATGGAAGAAGGCACCAGAGTGCGCACCGGCGACCATGAGTGGCGGGTGATGATCGGCAACGGTCACACACCCGAACATGCCTGCCTGATCGACGACAGCGCCAGGGTGATGATCTCCGGCGACCAGATACTGCCGCGGATCACATCGAATATCTCGACCATGTTGAGCGAACCGACCAGCGACCCGCTCGGTGAATGGCTGGCAAGCATCGCTCATTTCCGTGCCCAACTCGATAATGACCTGCTGATATTGCCGGCCCATGGCCGACCGTTTCTGGGCGCGCATCAGCGGCTCGATACGCTGGCATTGCGCCACAACGAGGCGCTGGACGATCTGGAACAGGGGTTGCGCGAAAGCCCAAAGCGGGTGGTCGACAGCTTCCCCTATCTGTTCAGACGGCCGATCACGCCGGATGTTATCGGCATGGCCAGCGGAGAGGCGATGGCGACGCTGAGGCATCTGGAATATACCGGACGGGCTACGCTTGAGATGAAGGACGGCACCGCCTGGTATAGCGCCGCTTGATATCCGCGGTCGATACAGCGGCTAGGAGTTATTCCCGATCAATGGGTGGCCGACTTGGCATCCTGTGGCGGTTCGACATCGCCGCTGGTGCAGTGCAGGGCGTAGCCGCGCAGGAAAATCGCCAATGCGACCAGCGAAATTATGCCCGCCAACCCGAATGGTGCGCCCGGTATATAGTAAATGCTTCCCGCGACAGTGAACGCCGCGAAAACGGCCGCGAACAAGGGTGGTCCGATGACCGAGGCGAGGCTCTGCAGGCTGGCCACGGCGCCTTGCAGCTCGCCTTGCGTGTCATCGGATACCGCGTTGCTCATCAGGCCGTTTATCGACGGCTGGAACAATCCCTGAAGCGAGCCGACCGGAATCGCGAGGAAGATCAACCATCCCTGATCGGGGCCAGCGACGACATAGAAGACCGAACTGATCGCCATGGAAAGCGCGGCGATGATGACCGCGTTGCGCTCGCCAATGCGCGGGATCAGCACCCGGATCAAAAGGCCCTGGACGATCGCGGCGCCAATACCGACGCAGGCGAGCGCCATACCCACGGTCCATTCGCTCCAGCCGAAGGCTTCCATCGCGTAAAAGGCGAAGATGATTGGATAGACGACATGGGCCGTCATCCATATCGTCAGCGATGCGGCGTACCAGAAGACGATCTTGTTCTGGCCATGCAGGCCCTTGAGCGCGACAAAGGCGTTGGCGCGAGCGATATTGAAGGGGCGCCGTTTTTCCCGCGGCAGGCTTTCCTTGAGCATGAAAAACCCGAAAAGGAAATTGACCATAGCCAAAAGGCCGGCTGCGAAAAAGGGTAGACGAGTGCCATATTCCCCCAATATGCCGCCAATCGCCGGGCCAAATATGAACCCCAGTCCGAATGCGGCTCCAATCAGGCCGAAATTCTGCGATCTTTGCTTGGCCGACGAGATGTCGGCAATATAGGCATAAGCGGTGCTGAAACTGGCACCCATGATTCCGGCGACGATCCGCGCGATGAATAGCCATAACAAGGTCGGTGCAAAGCCCATCAGGACATAGGCGATGGCATAGCCTCCCAATGCTGCGAGCAGCACCGGCCGACGGCCATAGCGGTCAGACAGATTGCCGACGATCGGACCAAAGACAAATTGCATCGCGGCATAGGCAAAGGCCAGCCAGCCGGCATAGACCGCAGCGTTGGAAATCGACTCACCGGTGATATCGGTAATCAGTTTCGGCAGGACCGGCATGATGATGCCGAAGCCGAGCATGTCGATCAGTACGACCAGAAAAACGAAGACCATGGATGATTTGGCGACGGGAGGAGGGCTGGACTCGGACATTGGATCATCCCCCTACACCCTGGTCTTGCCGAAAGGGAGGCATAAACGTCAGGAATTTTCATTGTCAGTTAGTGCTGCTTCACTTACGTAAATATCGATGACCGAAACTTATCCTGACGAGCCGCCGATCTGGAAATCGCGCTATAATCATCCCACGCCATGGGACCAGTTTTATGCACCGCTGTCGATGCCCGGAATGTTCTTCCGCTCGGCCGGCCGCCGCGGCGACGCCAATCTGCTCGATTTCATGGGCCGCAAATATAGCTATTCCGAGGTTGCCGCCGGAGTCGTCCGTGTGGCCAAGGGGCTGCAGGATCTCGGAGTCCAGAAAGGCGACCGGATCGGTCTGTTTCTGCCCAATGTCCCGCATTATGTTACCGCATATTACGGCGCGATGGCGATCGGTGCGACGATCGTCAATTTCTCGCCGCTCTATACGGTAGATGAACTGAACCATCAGGTGGAGGATAGCGGCACCAAGATCCTGTTCACGCTTTCCGCCACCGCGGTTTTCCCGACCGCCTATCAGGTGCTCGAGCAGTCCAGCCTCGAGCGGCTGGTGGTCGGCAGCATTTCGGGTGCGCTGCCAAAGGGCAAGGCGCTGCTCTATTCGCTATTCCGCCGCAAGGAGAACAGCCCGCAGCCCGAAGATGACCGGATCACCGTTTTCTCGGACCTGACCGACAATGACGGTAACTACAAGGCACCCAATATCCGTCCGGACAAGGACATTGCTCTGCTGCAATATACCGGTGGCACAACCGGCACGCCGAAGGGCGCGATGTGCAGTCACCAGAATCTGACCGCCAATGCGCGGCAGATCAACGGCATCGATCCGTTTCTCGACGAGCCCGATCGGGTGATGGGCGTGCTGCCGTTTTTCCATGTCTTCGCCAACAGCGCGGTACTCAACCGCACCGTCGAACGCGGCGGCGAGATTGTCATGCTGCCGCGCTTTGACGCAAAGCAGACGTTGAAGGCGATTACCCGCACAAAGATCACCGCAATGCCCGGCGTGCCGACCATGTATCAGGCTTTGCTCGACCATGCCGATATCGGCAAAACCAATTTTTCTTCGCTGAAAGTCTGTGTCTCGGGCGGTGCGCCGCTGCCGATGGAGCTGAAGAAGAAATTCGAGGCGACCACCGGGGCAAAGCTGGTCGAAGGCTATGGCCTGACCGAAAGCTGCGGCGTGGTCAGTGCCAATCCCTATATGGGGCTCAACAAGCCCGGTACGATCGGGCAACCGGTCCCCGGAACGATTGTGAAACTGGTCGACAAAAGCGATCCTACCCGGCCCGCGCCGGAAGGCGAACCGGGCGAATTGATATTTTCCGGACCGCAGGTAATGCAGGGTTACTGGAATTTGCCGGCAGAAGACGACCAGGTGTTTGTGAACGGCTTCCTGCGCACAGGTGATGTCGCGACGATCGACGAGGACGGCTATATCAAGATTGTCGACCGTCTGAAGGATATGATCTCGGTCGGCGGCTTCAAGGTCTTTCCGAGCCATGTCGAGGAAGTGCTCTACCAGCATGAGGCGATCAAGGAAGCTTTGGTTATCGGCGTGCCCGACGCCTATCGCGGCGAGAGTCCGAAAGCCTATGTCGCGCTCAATCCGGGAATGGATGCCACGGGAGAAGAGCTGAAAAAATGGCTCAATCCCCAGCTCGGCAAGCATGAACGGGTGATGGATGTCGTGGTCCGGGACAGTCTGCCCAAGACGATGATCGGAAAGCTCGATCGCAAGGCGCTGCGGGCCGAGGAACTGGACTAGTCCCGACTGGTCCGACCGCGATTATCCCGACTTGGAGCGCCGGTTCTTTCGATGCTCTGGGGCGGGCCCTTGTACTCTGGCGGCATAATTCTTCACCGCATAAAGTTGCCTGTCCGCCGCCTCGAACAGGGATTCGGCTGTCTCTCCGTCGATCGGCCATGTGGCAATACCGATACTCGCACGGACACGGATGACATGTCCGCCGACGTCGCAGGGAGGCACCAGCGCAGCGAGCATATGGTCGGCGCAGGCCGAACTGGAGATCGTCGATTCCGGAGACAGCAGGATGGCAAATTCGTCGCCGCCCATCCGCGCGACAATACCATTTTCGCCACAGGCATGCTGCAGACGCCGGGCAACCTCGATCAGCAACTGGTCACCGACGGAATGGCCATATTGGTCATTGACCGGCTTGAACCCGTCCAGATCGATCAACGCCACGGTAAAGCCGCGCTGTTCGACGCCGGTTGCAATCTGGCGTTCAAGATGTTCGGCCAAGGCCCGGCGGTTGAATAGATTGGTCAGCGGATCGGTATGCGCCAGATCGCGCATCTCGTGACGCAGCATCAGCAGGTTGATAAACTGGTCATTCTGCGACGTGATCAGGCGGAACAGGAAGGTGGTTACCATGATCAGGCTGCCGGCAGCAGACCAGCCGATCGGATCGCCCGACATCAGCAAGATGATGGTGATCGGAACGATCCCGATGATGATATTGAGGATTGCCGCGAGCCGGATCGTCGCGAGCGTATAGATTGTGGTCAGCGAACCCATGGCCAGCGTGAAGGGATAGAATAAGCGCAGTTCGGCCGGTGCATTCACCCAGCTGAGCACGCACCAGACGCTGACAAGGACGCAGATGGCGGCGGAGAAGAAGGTCGATTCGGCGATAAATTTGCGCGCCAGATCCGGACTGCCCGAGGCGTTGCGGTCCTTGATCAACGAGATAAAGCCGAGCAGGCAGCATCCTGCCATTGCCAGCGGTATGCCGTAGCGAATCTGTGGATCAGCACCGGAGCTGGAAGCATATAATACGAAGGGTATGGTCAGGAACATCGCCAGAAACAAGGCACGGGACTGGGCTTGCAGGCGGGTCGCGCTCAATATGGCAAATTCGTCCCGAACCGCTTCCGGGATCGGCGGGATGAGTCTTTGCAGGAACTGTCGGATGGCTGACTGCATGATGCGTAGCTAGCAACTAATGGTAAACGCGGCGTTAAGTCTGTATCATCTTGTATCAATCAGCTCTCAAGCGGCCTGTAGCGGATATGCTGAAGGCCCCTTTACAACCTGTTAACCATGAATCGGTTAGATGGCCTCGTCTGATACCGAGTTCAGGAGCCATTATGTCCTATGAAAACGCACCGCCCGTTGTCCCGCAGCACAATCTGGCCGGAGAGGACGTAAAGCGCGGCACACGTCATCCCAGCCTGCCGCAGAATGACAGCCGCGAACAGCGCGAGCAGCGCCGTGAACAGATTGCCGCCACTTCGGTGGAATATCAATGGACACGGGAGGTCGCGAGCCTGCCTGGCGTGCCGCTGGCCACGAAAGTGCCCTCCGATGACCAGCCGTCGATCGAATGGTGGTTCAAGGTGCTCGAAGTGGGGCTCAAAATTCTGGACAATATTGCCGCCGTCCAGCTCCATCCGCTATTTTCCGGTCTCAGCGAAGCAGCACAGAAAATCATCAGCGATGCGCTGGAAGACGGACAAGAGGTCAGATCCAAAGTTGACGCATTGCGCGAAAAACATCGGGTAGACAGCGCCGGTCCCGGCCTCGAAAGCAGCATCGAGCAGGCGACACAAGCTGCCGACATCGAAGTCCTGAAAGGCCATGAAAGCATTCTCCGCGATATCATCACGGCGATTGTCGACGTCCTCAAAGCCGAAGAAGCGGCAGATACGCGCTCGATCGAGGCCTATCGCGATCTCTACCAGACGATTCCGGCTCCGGGCATCGCCTATACATTTCTGGATGATGACCAGTTCGCCCGGCTGCGCGTGGCTGGCCCCAATCCGATGTTGCTGCAGGGTATCGGGCAGATTCCCGAAAATTTTCCCGTAACAGCGGCGCAATATGCGGCCGTCATCAATGGCGACAAGCTGTCCGATGCTTTGGCAGAGGGAAGGGTATATTTATGTGATTACAAGGAATTGGGCGTCCTTGTTGATGGAGTATGGCAAGGGCAGGCCAAATATATCTATCGCCCGATGGCGTTGTTCGCCGTCCCTCCCGGCGGTGCATCGCTCAAGCCGGTGGCGATCCAGTGCGGGCAGGACAGCAGTCGCTATCCGGTGATGATTCCGTCGGTTTCGGCTTCGGAAAAATGGGGCTGGGAAATGGCGAAATTCGTCGTCCAGGTCGCAGACTGCAACTATCACGAGCTTTTCGTCCATCTCGGCAGCACCCATCTGGTCAGCGAGGCAATCGCCGTCGCGACCCGCCGCAATCTTGCCAATGTCCACCCGCTCTGGGCCTTGCTGGTTCCGCATTTCGAGGGAACTTTGTTCATCAACAATCTGGCGGTGGAAACGCTGATCAACGCTGGCGGTCCGATTGATGCCTTTTTTGGCGGTACGATCACCTCCAGCCAGCTTGCCGCGGTAAAGGCG
Organism: uncultured Parasphingorhabdus sp.; assembly: GCF_963975735.1. Classification (GTDB taxonomy): domain Bacteria; phylum Pseudomonadota; class Alphaproteobacteria; order Sphingomonadales; family Sphingomonadaceae; genus Parasphingorhabdus. The sequence goes on along the minus strand of NZ_CAXBIA010000018.1, from coordinate 24,596 downwards.
CGTCTGTCCTTTGACTTTTTCAGGAAAATGACCCCGGTGGATTTCGCGGAGCGCAACGTTGCCGATCCGGCGAAATTGCCGGACTATCCCTATCGTGACGATGCCATGCTGGTCTGGGATGCGATCCACGACTGGGCCGCTCAATATATCGATATTTATTATAAGGATGATGATGCGGTCACCGGCGATACCGAATTGGCGCAATGGGCCACATCCATTGCCTCGGAGGGGCATATTATCGGTTTCAAGCCGATTACCTCCCGGGCCCAGCTGACCGACGTCTGCACGATGATCATATTTACCGCCAGCGCCCAGCATGCTGCGGTCAATTTCCCGCAACGGACGATCATGACCTTTGCACCGGCTGTCACCGGGGCAGGGTGGACCGCTGCACCCACCGGGCAAAAGGGCCATGATAAGGGCGAATGGCTGGACTATATGCCGCCGATGTCGCTGGCGCTGGAACAGCTGTCCTCGCTGTTCTTGCTCGGATCGGTCTATTACCGCCCGCTCGGCGATTATCGCACTAACCGGCTCCCCTATGAAACATGGTTCCAGGATCCGGCGATAATCGGCACAGAAGGCCCGCTAGCGCGCTTTCAGGCTGGATTGAGGGCGGTCGAGGAGCGAATCATCGCCCGCAACGAGAAGCGGATGCATCCCTATGTCTATCTGCAGCCGAGCCAGATCCCGACGAGCACGAATATCTAGCATCGGACCATTGCCGGAATATGGTCAGCGCGGGCTGCGCGCTGCCAATATCCTTTTATTGCGCGCTTCGACCGCGCGGAACGCCTTGAACACGCTCAGCTTCGGATCGGTGCTGCCGCGCTTGCCAAGATTTTCCAGCTGTTCGTAGAACCAGTAGATGGTCGCGAAGCCGGCAATCGCCTTGACCATCTGAAAACGCATGAGAAAACCCAGCCATTCGGGGATCAGACGAAGCTCGTCCTCGTAGCGCGGCAATGCTTCCAGATCTTCCAATAAACGCTTCGGAGCGTCGGTCATCACGCACATCGGCCGGCCCAGACCGATCAGATCGGCGGCACCGCTTTCCACCGCCGATTCCATCGCCGCGCGGGTCCGGAAACCGCCGGTTACCATCAACGGAACCGTGACCGCATCCTGCATCGCTTTGGCGAAGTCGACGAAATAGGCTTCGCGCTTCTTGGTAGAAGGCGCGAGATTCTGCTGCTCCTTCTCTTCGATACCGTCTGCGCCCATCAGCGCAGGCTGTTCATAGGTGCCTCCGGATATCTCGACCAGATCGACGCTGGCCTCCTCCAGCCATTTCAACACCTGCAGACTATCATCGAAATTGAATCCGCCCTTCTGGAAATCGGCGCTGTTGAGCTTGACCGCGATAGGAAAGCCGGGACCGACCGCCGCGCGCATCTTGGCCACGACCGCAAGCAGGAAACGCGCCCGGTTCTCCAGACTACCGCCATATTCGTCGGTCCGCTGGTTGGCTCGCGGGCTGAGGAAGCTGCTCAAGAGATAACCGTGAGCGGCATGGATTTGTGCGCCGGTAAAGCCGGCAGCCTGACAGGTCTTCGCCGCCAGCGCGAATCGATCGACCAGTTCTTCAATCTCTGCTGTCGTCAGCGCAACCGGTTCACCAAATTGTCCGCCCGGCAGGCCGAGCTTGACGGCCGACGGCGCCTTGGGATGTTTGTTGATATTGCTCTGGGTCTGACGTCCGGCATGGCTGATCTGTGCCCAGAAATGATTGCCGTTGCGCGTCGCGGCCTGCGCCCAGCTTTTCAGCGCGATCATCATGATATCATCCGCCTGGCGATCAATGACAACATTTCCCGGTCGTTCGAGATGGTCGCGGTCAATCTGGATATTGCCGCTGAGCAGCATCCCGGCGCCGCCATCAGACCAGAGCCCGTACAGGCGTTCCAGTTCCGCTGTCGGGACACCGTCCGGACTCGCCAAACCTTCGGTCATTGCCGCTTTGGCGAGGCGATTGGGCAGCGCGACACCGCACGGCAGCGTCAGTGGATCGGAAAGTTTTGTGGTCATGCTAATGCCCCTGGAGCTGGATTGCGTTCAAAATCTGATCCTGTCGCATCCGGCAATTTTGGGCAAGGGAAACGGCCTGATCGTGCAATATTATGTTGTTAAACTGGCAATTTTGCATTTACAGTAAAAAGGTATAGTGTAGTTCTTATTGCACGGGGGCAAACTTCCGGCGAAAATTACAGGATGAATTTCTGAAGGGGATAGAAATGGTCGCAGCAGCATCTCGGAAACCGGTTAGCAAGAATCATGCGCGTCAGGATGTGCAGAACACAGCCGTTCGCTGGGACAAGAAGATGAGCAACAATTGTGCTGCCGCCTTGTTGGCCTACACGATGATGCAGATTTTCTTCGTGCTCAGCTTTATCGAAACCAGCGGCATGTCGATTGCTCCATATTTTGGTCTGGTTGTGCTGGTTGCCGTCATTATCCCTTTCTGCCGGAAATTTGAAAAACGATGGGCAGATATCGGTAGCAGCCGCCTGTCCGAGCAGAGCATTGCGGCAAAATTCCGGTCGGATCAGGTGCTCCTTTGGGTGTTGGCTATCGGTTTGCCCTTCGTCTTTGTCGGTGTCATCAAGGCCGTTGGACCGATGCTCTGAGAACGGACAAAGAAAACCGACGATCGTTTCTTTACCAATTAGCACCGCATCGTTGACCTTGCAGGGTGCCGCACCTATGTCCGGCAGATGCTAAAACCTACAGAAGCGCAGGATCGCGCTGACGCCCTTATATCCCAAGCAAAAAAAGCCGGTGCTGACGCTGCCGACGCCATCTATGTCTGCGATGCCGCGACTCAGGTGCAAATCCGTCTCGGAAATCTCGAAGATGTCGAACGGTCGGAAGGCGAAGAAATCGGCCTGAGAGTGTTTGTCGGCAAGCGTTCGGCAACTGTGTCTTCCTCCGATATGGACCCGAAAATCCTGTCCGCTCTGGTCGGACGCGCTATGGATATGGCGAGAGAGGCACCGGAAGACCAATATGCCGGCCTCGCGCCCGAAGAATTGTTGCTGAAATCAGAGCCGCATCCGATCGACGGTGATGACGGCCAGAATCCGGAACCCGAGCTGTTGCGCGAACTGGCGCTGAAAGCCGAAGATGCTGCGCGGGCGGTCCAGGGCGTTACCAACAGCGAAGGCGGCGGTGCCAGTGCCGGTCGCAGCATCGTTGCGCTGGCGACAAGCCACGGCTTCTCCGGCGCTTATTCCACCAGCGGCTACAGCCTGTCCGCCAGCGTTATTGCCGGCGAAGGCGACGGCATGGAGCGCGACTATGCCTATGACAGCGTACGCTTTCTCGAGGATCTCGAGAATCCCGAAAATATCGGCAAGGAAGCCGGGGAAAGAGCCATTTCGCGGCTCAATCCGGTGGACTTTGCATCCGGCGCGATGCCGGTCGTCTTTGATCCGCGCGTCGGCAACAGCCTGCTCGGCCATTTCGTCGGCGCCATTGCCGGCAGTGCGATCGCGCGCAAAACCAGTTTCCTGCTCGATGCGCTCGACACCCAGGTATTTGACAGCGCCCTGAACATCATCGACTGCCCCCATCGCAAGCGGGGCCTGCGCTCAAAGGCGTTTGACGGCGAAGGCCTGCCGACCGCGAAGACCAAATTGATCGACAATGGCCGCTTGACCCAATGGCTGATGGAAAGCGCTTCTGCCCGCCAACTGGGGCTGCAACCAACTGGACATGCCTCGCGCGGCGTCGGAGGCGCGCCGGGAGTGAGCGTCACCAACCTGCATATGGGCAATGGCTCGGTCAGCAAGGCGGAGCTGATCAAGGATATCAAGCACGGCGTCTATATTACCGAACTGATCGGCATGGGCGTCAATCCGGTCACTGGCGATTATAGCCGTGGTGCTGGCGGCTTCCTGATCGTCGACGGAGAAATCGGGCCGCCGGTTTCCGAAATCACCATTGCCGGTAATCTGAAAGACATGTTCAAGAGCCTGATTGCGGCCGATGATCTGGAATATCGCTATAGCATCAACGCGCCGACCTTGCGCACCGACAGCATGACGGTGGCGGGCGGCTGAACAAATCCGTTAGTGGTACGCCCGTCGAACCACATCTATCGGAATAGAAGCGCCCCTCGACAAGATCGGGGCGAACGGAGAAACTTGTGGAAGATATCGATTTTGACCGGGTCATCGCGATCGCCCAGGAGGGCGGGGCGCTCGCCATGCGCGACTGGGAACTCGGTCAGAAGGACGACAAGGCCTGGGAAAAGTCACCGGGCCAGATCGTCAGCGACGCCGATCTGGCGGTCGACCGGTTTCTGCGGCAGGAACTCGAAAAACTGCTTCCCGAAGCGGGCTGGCTTTCGGAAGAAACCCATATCGATCATAGCGGTGCTGGCGCCGAACTGACTTGGGTGGTCGATCCGATCGACGGCACAAAAGACTTTGTCGCGGGCAAAACCGGCTGGTGCGTCTCCGTCGCGCTGGTCCAGAATGACTCTCCGGTTTTCGGGATACTCGTCGCGCCCGCGATGAAGGAAGTCTGGATTGCCAAGGCGGGCAGCCATAGCGAGGTGAACGGCAGGGCCCTGATTGCCAGCCATGTCCAGCAATATGACGGCTGCCGCATCCCGGCGGAAGAGCTGCCGCCCGGACTCAATTTCACTATAGTGCCGAAGCCAAACAGCATTGCGCTGAGAATGGCGATGGTTGCGGATGACCGCGCTGATGTTGTGGCGTCGACCCGCTGGGGTCACGAATGGGATATCGCCGCTGCCCATGTAATCGCCGCCGAAGCGGGGGCCAGCGTTACCAACGCGCTAGGCGAAACACTGGTTTATAACGGTACTCACGGCAAAGCGCTCGGGGTTTTGTGCTGTTCACAAAATCTCTTTGACACCGCGGTGCAGCGTATCGGCAAATATGTCACCGAAAACGGCGCCAGCCACTAGGCCAGACGGATCGCGCGCTCTCTTGTCCAGAGCGCTTCGCGGTCGCGCCGGGTCGATTTGAACAGCGCCTGACCAAAGGCTTTCACTATCCAGCCCAGTTTTTTGAACTTGCTGGTATATATCCGTTGTTCCAGCGAAGCGCCGTCGCTCTTTTTGATGGCGCGCGCAATATCACCGTAAATGCCGGCAGCAGCCAGCACCGCCCAGCGCGACCGGAACGGCAGGTTTGCAGCGCCGGACCGCGCGGACTGTTCATACTCGCCCGCGAGATCGCAAAGCCGGTTGATCAGGGCGATCAGCGCATCCCTGTGGTCGGGGTTCATCATATCATCGGGATCGATGCCCGCTTCGGCGAGCCATATTTTCGGCAGATAGCAACGCCCGGCCTGTGCATCCTCGGCGACATCCCGGGCAATATTGGCTAGCTGGAATGCCAGTCCCAGATCGCAGGCGCGGTCCAGAACATCCTGATCATTCGCGGAAATCCCCATCACGATTGCCATCATGCAGCCAACCGTGCCCGCAACATGATAGCAATATTGAAACAGGTCATCCTCGCTTTCCGGCTGCCATCCCCGGGCATCCAGTGCAAAGCCGTCGATCATGTCATTGGCCAGAGACAGGGGAATATTGCATTCCTGCGCGACAATGCCAAAGGCGTCGAACGGCGGATTTCCGGTCTGTTCGCCGCCATGCGCACGCCGCGTCATCATCCGCATGGCCGCGATCGCTTTTTCCGGATTGGCTACTGTGGACATGCCATGACCATGATCCTGCCCGTCCGCCAGATCATCGCAGGCGCGGCACCAGCTATAGAGCAGCCAGGCGCGTTCGCGGGTCGGTCTGGAGAATAGTTTCGAGGCTCGCGAGAAAGATTTCGACCCGCGTTCGATGCTCTTTCTGGCGTGAAGGACGAGATTTTTGCGGTTCATCGCGCCTCTCCCAGATCCTCCAGCATCAGTTCGGCGGTTGCCTTGGCGCTGCCGACCACGCCGGGTATACCCGCGCCCGGATGGGTGCCGGCACCGACAAAATAGAGATTGCCGATGATATCGTCACGATTGTGCACCCGGAACCAGGCGCTTTGTGTGAGCAGCGGCTCGAGGCTGAATGCGCTGCCGAGATGCGCGTTCAGGTCGGTGCCGAAATCCTGCGGCGTATAATGGAAACTGGTGATGATCCGGTCGTGGATATCCGGGATCAGCCGGTGGCCGATTTCGTCGAGAATGCGTTTCTTGTAGATCGGTCCCATGACCTCCCAGTCGATCGGCAGCTTGCCCTGATGCGGTACAGGAGCGAGCACATAGAAAGTGCTATGTCCTTCGGGCGCCATTTCCGGATCGGTGACCGTCGGATGGTGCAGGTAAAGCGAGAAATCGCTCGGCAACACGCCATTGTCGTAAATATCTTCGAGCAACCCTTTATAGCGCGGACCGAACAGGATCATATGGTGCGGGATGCCCGGCCAACTGCCCTTCAGACCAAAATGGACGACGAACAGCGATGGCGAATATTTTTTCTTCTTCAGCTTTTCGGTGACGGTGGTGCTGCGATGCTTGTGGCCGAGCAGGTCGCGGTAGCTGTGCATGATATCGGCGTTGGAGGCGACGGCGTCAAAGCGCTCGCTCCAGCCCGATTTGCAGGTAATACCGGAGGCGCGGTCGCCGATTGTATTGATGCTCGTGACCGGATCATCGAGCCGGATCACCCCGCCGATCCGTTCGAAATGTTTGACCATCGCTGCAACCAGCATATTGGTCCCGCCCTTGGCAAACCAGACCCCGCCAAGCCGCTCGAGCTTGTGGATCAGGCCGTAAATCGCGCTGGTCTTCATCGGATTGCCGCCGACCAGCAGCGACTGGAAAGACAGGAACTCGCGCAATTTCTCGTTTTTCACAAAACTGGAAACCTTGGAATAGACAGAGCGATAGGCTTCATATTTCATCAGGGCAGGGGCCGCCTTGATCATCGATTTGAAATCGAGAAACGCCTTGGTCCCCAGTTTGACATAGCCTTCCTCGTACAGCCCGCCGCTATATTCGAGGAATTTTTTATAGCCTTCGACATCATCCGGTTCGATAGCCGCGATATTGGCGTAAAGCTCTTCCGGATCGTTGACATAGTCGAAATTTGTGCCGTCGGGCCAGTTGAGCCGGTAGAAAGGCGATACCGGCATCAGCTCGATATCTTTCGCCATGTCATTGCCGGTCAGTTCCCACAGCTGCGACAGACAGTCGGGATCGGTGATGACCGTCGGGCCGCCATCAAAGATAAAGCCTTCCTTTTCCCAATAATAAGCCCGCCCGCCCGGCTTGTCGCGGCCTTCCAATATGGTGGTCTGGATACCGGCCGACTGTAACCGGATGGCGAGCGCGAGGCCGCCAAAGCCGGACCCGATCACGGCCGCTTTCTTGAACAATTCGCTCTGGGATTTTGCAACATCACTCATGTAACAGGAATACTCATCTAAATTTTAACAAAAGGAGAATGGCACGGGACACCGGAATGGGTGGTTTGCCGGTCAGCAGGCTGATCTTGTCCATCCAGGTCGATTTTCCGGCATAAAAGCGGGCGAGTAACGGTTCGCTCTTGGCATAGCTATGTTCCAGTGTCTTGTAACGTTTCTCGGGATCGGCACCGAGAAACAGGAAGGCGCAGAGCAGCCGGTAGAATTTGCCGTCTTTCCAATGTTGCGCCGCCAGATCGCGCAGCATTTTGTCGATTTTGCTCTGGCTGATCTCGGGCATTTCGGCGATCAGAATGGCGGTCCGGACCGCCATTGGCAGCGAATAGCTGGTGATCGGCTGGATCAGCGCCGCCCGAGCGCCGGCACGCGCTTCTACGCCTTTGTTGGCATTCCAGAAGGCTTCGAAGTTCCCGCCGTAGATCACTGGAAGCTGGCCTTTTTCTTCGCTGAGCACCGTTTCGATATCCCATCCCCGTGCGCTTGTATATTCGGCAATCCGGCTATGGGAGGTGGCGCTGTCGAGCGCTGCCGTGTCGGCATAATAAGTATCTTCGACGAAAATTTCCGTATCGCTGAACGGCAGGCAATAGACGAAGCGATAGCCGTCAATCTGCTCGACCGTCGCATCCATGATGACCGGTCGGTCCAGTCCGTGCGGGTCTTTCAGTCTGAGCATCTGACCGCAAAATTTCTGCCAGCCGATATCCAGCGCCGAAATGTCGCCGCCACCGCGCACGTCGAGCACAGCATTCGCCGCAATTTTTTTGCCATCTGATAGCTGGACAAGCCCGGGTTCGACCTTCTCCACTTTTTGCCCGGTCTTCAGCGCTTCGGCGGGCAGGTGCTTCCTTAATTCCCGGTCGAGATTTTTCGATTCAATCGAATAATAGCCATTGCCGAGCGTGCGGCTATATTTCGGGAAATGCACATCATAGCTGCTCCACTGGCGGGAGATGAGCGGCTCGACCAGCCAGCGATGTTGCGGTTCGACATCGCTTTCGAAAAAGGACCAGATATGGTTGCCGCCAAAATGGTCTTCGGCCTCGATCAGCGCGATATTCAGCTCGGGCCGCAATTTTGCCAGCGCCAGCGCCACCAGACCCCCCGCCAGACCACCCCCGGCGATTGCCAAATCATGGGGTGGTGAATTGGGCATTTTGCTCGGCATCCCATATCCTTAGCCGAAGGCGAATGCGGAGGAAAGCCTGTCTGAAAGCAGGTAGTCGGTTCCTGCTTTAGGCCTTGCTCACGGGCGACCGGCGGCATATTCCCTGCCAATGGAATATGTCCTTCCGGTCCTGATCTCCGCGCTCGCGATGACCGTCATCGTCGGCGGACGCTATCTGCTGAGCAGCGGGTTTTTTGCCTGGCTGACCGGTCGGGTGCGGCCGGGCCACTATGACCGGCTGAAACCCCAGATTGGCCGGGAAATCCTCTGGTCTCTGCTGTCCGCCGCGATTTACGGCGTGCCTGCCGGAATCGTCGCATGGGGCTGGCAGAACGCCGGCTGGACCAAAATCTACACCGATCCGAACCTCTACCCGCTATGGTATTTGCCGCTGTCATATTTTCTCTATCTGGTCCTGCACGACACATGGTTCTACTGGACCCACCGGCTGTTCCACCGGCCGCAATGGTTCAGGGTCGCTCATGCGGTCCATCATGACAGTCGCCCGCCGACTGCATGGGCGGCGATGAGTTTTCACCCGGTGGAGGCGATTAGCGGAGCGATCGTCATCCCGGCTCTGGTCATCGCAATCCCGATTCACGTCGGCGTTTTGGGTTTGGTATTGCTGACCATGACGCTTATGGGCGTGTCCAATCATATGGGGTGGGAGATGTTTCCGCGCTGGCTTGTTCAGGGTAGATTGGGACGGTGGCTGATAACCGCGACCCATCACGAGAAACATCATGAATATTACAGAGGTAATTATGGGTTATATTTCCGCTTTTGGGACAAGATTTGCGGCACGGATATCGGTCTGGCCGATACTGGGAGCGGTTTCGGTGGCGGTTCTGGCCGCCAGCGCGTCGGCAAGTGAAGCACCGGTTGCGACGGCACCGGCCATTGCGGCTTCGGTTGATCTGGCCATTACCGGACTGCGGTCCGAAAAAGGCAATATACTGGTCTGCTTGAGCACCGATCCGGATTATTTTCCCGATTGCACCAAGGACAAAAAAGCCCGCAAGTTGAAAATTCCTGCTACCAATGCGGAGTCCATAAAAATCGCCGGAGTGAAGCCAGGAACCTACGCCGTTGCGCTGATTCACGATGAAAATGCCAATGGAAAGATGGACTTGCGGCTATTCCTGCCACGCGAAGGCTTTGGCTTCTCGCGCAACCCCAAAATCGGCATGGGGCCGCCAAAGTTCAAATCGGCGCAATTCACCCTCGGTGCCGACGATGTACATTATGCGGTACGCATGAAATATATCCTCTAATCCCCCAAAAATTAACCGCTTAATAGGATTGGCAGAGCAATATACCGGGGTAGACAGGAGCCATCGGAAATGTTTCAATCCAGCCGCGCATTTTTCACAACGAACGAGCATTCCGGCCAATCGCGATTGTCCGAAATTCTCGGTGCCTTTTCCTATGCGCTGGACCTGACCGAGGGGCAGACCGCCGGGCACAGTATCCGCGCCTGCTGGATCGGCACGCAAGTGGCGATGGCGCTGGGATTGAACGGAGAGGAATTGCGGGATATCTATTATGCGGTTCTGCTCAAGGACCTTGGCTGCAGCGCCAATGCTGCCCGGGTTAGCGAGATGTTTGCCGGCGACGACCGCAAGCTGAAGCATGATTTCAAGCTGATCGGCCCGCAACCAGAAGATTTTGGCGCATTTGTCGCCAGCGAAGTGGGTGTGGATGCGCAAGCGGAGGTGCGCGAACAGGCTTTGTGCAATCTTGCCGAAAATGGCGGTGCGATCATGACCGATATCATGGCGACCCGCTGCTCGCGCGGCGCCGATATCGCCCGGCAGTTGCGCTTTTCCGAGGATGTCGCCCAAGCCATCGGCCATCTCGACGAACATTGGGACGGATCCGGCCTGCCGCTTGGTATTGCCGGGGCCGATATCCATCTTGGCGGCCGGATCGCCCTGTTGGCGCAAGTCGCCGATGTCTTCTATTCGGCCAAGGGCAAGGACGCTGCCATTGCAGAAATCCGCAGCCGCGCCGGAAGCTGGTTCGACCCGGAGCTTTGCGCGATATTTGAAAAGCTGTCCGCAGCGAGTGGCTTCTGGGAGGAGCTGGCGCTCGACGATCTGGCCGAACAATTGTGGGAGCTGGAGCCGGCGGCGCAATATGTCACGGTCGACGAGGATTATCTCGACGATATCAGCTCTGCCTTTGGCCGGGTGATTGATGCAAAAAGCCCTTATACCGCTGGCCATAGCGAACGGGTCGGGTTGATCGCCGACAAGATTGCCGAACATCTCGGCATGGCCGATGATCGCCGCCGCGTGCTTCGCCGCGCCGCTATCCTGCACGATGTCGGGAAACTGGGCGTCAGCAGCGCGATCCTGGAAAAACCGGGCAAGCTCGACGCTGATGAATGGCAGGTCATGCAAAGCCATGCCACCCACACGACCAATATTCTCGGCCAGATAGGCGTGATGAGCGATATGGCGATGATCGCCGGTTCGCATCATGAACGGCTTGATGGCAAAGGCTATCCGCTCGGTCTCGATGAGCGCAGTATCGCTCTGGAATCGCGGATTATCACTGTCGCCGATATTTTTGATGCGCTGACCACCGACCGGCCATACCGGTCCGCCATGCCAATCGGAAAAGCGATGGCGATATTGCAAAGCGAAGCGGGCGTAGCGGTGGACCAGCGGTGCGTCGAAGCGCTGCAGGACCTGCTCGCTCACGGGCAACTCTCCTAGAAGCATTTTGCCAAATGGTCGTGCGACGACTATATCGGATTGGAACCGTTCCGCTGTCTGCGCGTTGGACCGTTGCGAAATATCATGGGGAATTGTCTTGAAAAATCTGAATGTTCTGAGCCGTACTGCATTAATCTCACTCGGCCTCGGGATGTCGTCCCCGCTTATGGCGCAGGAAGACCCGGCGCCAATGCCGGTCGAAAGCTCCGTCTTTGATGGCGATTATCTGACCGCAGGCATCGGTATCGCCGCTGGCCCCAGCTACGAGGGTTCGGACAATTACGCTGTTTCTCCGCTGCCGGTGATATTGGGCAGTTTTCGCGGTGTCGATTTCCAGCCGCGCGGACCGGGCATTGCGCTCGACTTTATTCCGGATCGGAAAGGCGCGAAAGTCGACCTGATATTCGGTCCGGTTGTCCGGGCGCGTTTCGACCGGCAGAATTCGATCAAGGATCCGGTGGTCCGTTCGCTCGGCAAGCTCGACTTCGCCGTCGAAGTGGGGCCATTTGCGGGTGTTCAGGTCAACCGTGTGCTCAATCCCTATGACTCGCTGACGGCTCAGGTCGATCTGCGCTGGGATGTTGCCGGCGCGCATGACGGCATGGTCGTCTTCCCCAGCCTGACCTATTTTACCCCGCTTAGCCGCGGTGTCATCACCAGCCTCGCGATCAGCGGCGAATATGTCGATGACAATTATGCCGATTATTATTTCAGCATTTCCCCCGCCGGTTCGGCGGCGAGTGGTCTGCCGACTTTCACCGCTGACAGCGGCTGGAAGAATGTCGGCGCTACGATGCTGACCGCGGTCGACCTTGATGGCGACGCCACCAACGGCGGCTTCGGCCTGATCTTTCTCGGCAGCTATTCGCGGCTGCTCGGCGATCCGAAACGCTCGCCGGTCACTTCGATCCGCGGCAGCGCGGACCAGTGGTTTGGCGCGATTGGCATAGGCTATACTTTTTAAGCGCCGTCCAGACCGGTCAGCCCCTGATCCGTCGCCCGGCTCTTCATCGCGTCGATAAAAATGCGGGTGGCCGGCAAACCGCGCCGGGTGCTTTCGAACAACAGGTTGACCGGCAACAGTTGCGGATCGACGGGTTTCAGCACCTCTGTCAACTTACCCTGCCGGATCGCTTCCTCGACCTGATAGCTGAGCAAATTGGCGATCCCCAGTCCGGCTTCTGCGGCGGCAACCGTGGCATCCATCGTATTGAGCAGCAGGCGGGGTTCGGTTCTTATCCGCTTGTCGTCCAGACGCCATTCGCCCATCGCGCGCGGCCCCGTCGTGCCGATGGTCTGATGCCGCGAGAGGTCTGACGGCTTTTCAGGATGGCCGTGTTTGGCAAGATAAGCTGGGCTGGCCACCAGTTTCTTTCGGACAAGGCCGATCGGCACTGCCAGCAGACTGCTGTCGGTAAGCGGCCCGATCCTGACGGCGACGTCGATGCCCTCTTCAACCATCCGCACATTGCGATCGATCAGCATCATCCGGACGTCGAGCTGCGCATATTGTTCCAGCATCATTGCGATGACCGGCAGCACATGCAGGCGTCCGAACATCACCGGCGCGGTGACGTAAAATTGCCCGCGTGGTTCGCTCTGACCGCCGGAGACCTGTCGCTCGGCGTCCTGAATATCTGCCAGGATTTGTCGTGCCCTGGGAAGAAAGCTCGCGCCGTCGTCGGTTAGCGACACGGCACGGGTGGACCGGTGGAACAGCGAAACCCCCAGCCGGCCTTCCAGTTCGCCGATACCGCGGGTTACCGCCGGGGGCGATACCCGCAGCAGCTTCGCCGCCGCGGAAAAACCGCCTTGATCGGCGACCGCAATGAACATTTCGAGAGTCTGCAATCGGTCCATTATTATTACCAGATATGGAATAGTGTAGTTCAAATATATAATATTATCACCAGTCAGGCAATGGACTATCACCTGTACTGCGCGGTCGGTCGAGCTTCATTCCCCCCCGACTCAGGAAGTTCCCGACCGCAGCAACAGGAGCATGTGATGGCACAAAACTATATCCGGACGCTTTTTACCGATGCCGCGCGGGCGATGCAGGAGGAGGCCGGATCGCGTGGCGCCTATGCCCGGATGGAAGAGGGCGGCGACGGCGGCCCCGATCTGCTCGGCAAGAAGGAAGCGATGTTCCTCGCCGCGCGCGACAGTTTCTATATCGCCAGCGTGACCGCCGACGGCTGGCCCTATGTCCAGCATCGCGGTGGTCCCGCCGGTTTCCTCAAATTGCTCGACGGCAATCGTCTGGCATTCGCCGATTATCGCGGCAACAAACAATATATCAGCACCAGCAACCTGCAGACCGAGCCGCGGGTGTCGCTGTTCTTGATGGACTATCCCAACAGGCGCCGCCTGAAGATTTTGGGCAAGGCCAGGATTGTCGAAGTGGCTGAAGACCCGGCGCTGGTCACCTCCCTGATCAATGTGGACGACAAGACAGTAGTCGAACGCATTTATCTCATCGACGTAATCGGCTTCGACTGGAATTGCCCGCAGTTTATCACCCCGCGCTTCACCGAAGCGGAGGTCGCGTCGGCAGTAGCGCCGCTGACCGCTGAGCTTGAACAGCTGAGAGCCGAAGTCGCGCAACTGCGCGCCGGACAATCCCCGTTAAACCCTGAACAAGGAGAATGAACATGACCAATCCCCTGACCACCGGCGTGCACCATGTCGGTCTCGCCCTTCCCGACATCGATGCGGCGCGCGATTTCTTTCGCGATGCACTTGGATATGAAGTGGCGGGCGGCGCGGCCGACTATCCCGCCCATTTTGTTTCCGACGGTTCGACCCTGATCACGCTCTGGCAAGTGAGCGATCCGGAAACCGCCACGCCTTTCGACCGCAAGAAGAATATCGGTCTCCACCATCTCGCTATCGGCGTCGCCGATAAAGCGGCGCTTACAACCGTGTTCGACCGGGTCAGGGCATGGCCGGGCGTCGCAATCGAATTTGGTCCCTGTCCGATGGGCGAAGGCTCCGCGGTCCGCCATTTCATCTGTGCCATCCCGGGCGGTGCGCGGGTGGAATTTGCTACCCCGTTTGCTTGAGGAGTTACGGTGTGACTGAACAGCGTCCCCCGATGCCGCCTTTTACCCGGGAAACGGCGATCCAGAAGGTGCGCGGTGCCGAAGATGGCTGGAACAGCCGCGACCCGGCGAAGGTCGCGCTCGCGTACACAGCCGACAGCGTTTGGCGAAACCGCGATATTTTTCTCAAGGGACGGGCCGAGATCGTGGATTTTCTCCATATGAAATGGGAGAAGGAACAGCAATATCGACTGATCAAGGAACTATGGGCCTTTTCCGGGAACCGGATAGCGGTGCGCTTTGCCTATGAATCCCGGGATATGGCTGGCCGATGGTGGCGCTCCTACGGCAATGAAAATTGGGAATTTGATGCCAATGGCCTGATGGCCTGGCGTCACGCCAGCATTAATGATCGGTTGATTGGCGCCTCGGACCGACTGTTCCACTGGCCCCAGGGGAGCCGCCCCGACGACCATCCGGGATTGAGCGACCTCGGTCTGTAAACTTCACTGGACCTGCTCCCCGCTTCGCTCTACCATCCGGCCATTCCCCGGGGAGTCGTTTGACTGAGAGGGGCGCGTAACGTCGCCCGACCCGCAGAACCTGATCCGGCCCCGCAGATGCGGGCTCACCGGCGTAGGGAGGGAGCGGTCATCCGGTTATCCCGACACGCTCTTTCTCCCTCAGGACAGAAGGAGAGAGGCGATGGGCAGTGCAGGCGATATCACCGGGTGGATCACCCTATTCTTTGGCCTTTATGGTCTGGCCGCCGGCGTCGGCGAATTCCGCAATCCCGGATTCTGGTCGAAAATGGTCCGCGAGGTCCAGACGACCAGCGCCTTGCAATTTCTCACCGGCCTGTTCGTCCTGACTCTCGGCGCCACCATCTATCTCGTCAATCCGTTCAATCCGGCCGACTGGCTGTCGATCCTGATCACCGTCATCGGCGGCTGGATCGTGGTCGAGGGGCTGTTGATCCTCGCGGTCGGCGACTGGTTCATGGGGCTCGCCAGCCGCATGATGGCCAACGGATCACGCGCCTGGGCGATCTTCGCGATCGTCTTCGGCTTCGCCGCAATTTTCGCCGGTCTTCTCCGGCTCCAAGTTTAACCCCTACAGAAAGCAGAATATTATGGCTGACCTTCCAGCAAAGACCGAAATTGGTGTGACCACAGGCCCGATCAGTGGCTCGAAAAAAGTCCATGTCGCGGCGCACAGCGGTTCAGGCATCCGCGTCGCGATGCGCGAGATTCATCTCGAGGGCGGCGAAGCGTCGATCCGGGTCTATGACACCAGCGGGCCTTACACCGACCCCGAAGCCCTGATCGATATCAAGACCGGCCTCAACGAATTGCGCAGCCCGTGGATCAAGGCGCGCGGCGATGTCGAGGAAGTCGACCAGCGCGAGATCAAGCCGGAAGACAATGGCCAGCTCGGCCCCGACCGCTCCGGCGGCGTTGCGCCTTTCCCCAATGTCCGCCGCAAAGTGCTGCGGGCGAAAGCGGGCGCCAACGTCTCCCAGATGCATTATGCGCGTCAGGGCATCATCACCCCGGAAATGGAATATGTCGCCGAGCGCGAAAATCTCGGGCGCGAGCGGCTCAAGGAATATAAGCGCGACGGCGAAAGCTTCGGCGCGTCGATCCCCGACTATGTCACGCCCGAATTCGTCCGCGACGAAATCGCAAGGGGCAGGGCGATCATCCCCAACAATATCAACCACCCCGAATCCGAACCGATGGCGATCGGACGCAATTTCCTCGTCAAGATCAACGCCAATATCGGCAATAGCGCGGTAGCCTCCGACGTCGCCAACGAAGTCGACAAGATGGTCTGGTCGATCCGCTGGGGCGCCGACACGGTCATGGATCTGTCCACCGGCCGCAACATCCACGACACCCGCGAATGGATCATCCGCAACAGCCCCGTGCCGATCGGCACCGTGCCAATCTATCAGGCGCTGGAAAAAGTCGGCGGCGTCGCCGAGGACCTGACCTGGGAAATTTTCCGCGATACCCTGATCGAGCAAGCCGAGCAGGGCGTCGACTATTTCACCATCCACGCCGGCGTCCGTCTGCCTTATGTGCCGATGGCGGCCAAGCGCGTTACCGGCATCGTCTCCCGCGGCGGATCGATCATGGCGAAATGGTGTCTCGCGCACCACAAGGAAAGCTTCCTCTACGAACATTTCGACGACATCACCGAGATCATGAAGGCCTACGACATCGCCTACAGCCTCGGCGATGGCCTGCGCCCCGGCTCGATTGCCGACGCCAATGACGAAGCGCAATTCTCCGAACTCTATACGCTCGGCGAACTGACCCACCGCGCGTGGAAGTCCGACGTGCAGGTGATGATCGAAGGACCCGGCCATGTGCCGATGCACAAGATCAAGGAAAATATGGAAAAGCAGCTCGCGGTCTGCGGCGAGGCGCCTTTCTACACGCTCGGCCCCCTCACAACCGACATCGCGCCCGGCTATGACCATATCACCAGCGGCATCGGCGCCGCCCAGATCGGCTGGTATGGCACCGCGATGCTCTGCTATGTCACGCCTAAGGAGCATCTCGGCCTGCCCGACCGCGACGACGTAAAAGTCGGCGTGATCACCTATAAACTGGCCGCCCACGCCGCCGATCTCGCCAAGGGCCACCCCGCGGCTCAGGTCCGCGACGATGCGCTGTCAAAAGCCCGCTTCGAGTTCCGCTGGCGCGACCAGTTCAACCTCAGCCTCGACCCCGAAACCGCGATGCAATATCATGACCAGACGCTGCCAGCAGAAGGCGCGAAAACCGCGCATTTCTGCTCGATGTGCGGCCCGAAATTCTGCAGCATGAAAATCTCGCAAGAGGTCCGCGACTTCGCCAGCAAGCAGAACCAGAGCGCCGAAGGCTTCATCGCTAGTGAGAAACTGGGTGCCGATACGGCGGCAGCCAGCAAGGCCGCAGCGGAAGAAGGCATGCGCGAGATGGCCAAGGTTTATAAGGACAAGGGGGATCGCTTGTATTTGCCGGAAGATGAGGTGAGCGAGCCAAAAGTTGAACCGGCTGAGTGAAACTACCGCGTCTATTTGGTCGTAAGCCTTCTGCTGTTGAAATATTGAATGGTGGATCGTGGAAATGCTCCCAATGCGATTTAGAGCATAAAGGTATGTTCGATCTGGCATCGGATCGTCCTGATCAGTGCAGCAAGGATCTTCCGGTAGAGGGAAACTCTGCGATCCGGTTTGAAGGCAACTTCCTTTCGGAAGATTTTTGCGTGCTGGAGGGGGAATATTTTTTCGTTCGCGGGGTGCTGGAAATTCCGGTTCATGGCGTGGCGGAAAAATTCGGTTTTGGCAGTTGGTCCACTCTGTCGCGGAAAAATTTTGATATCTATGTCGATGGTTTTGATGATGGTGAATATGTTGAAGACGGCCCTTGGTTTGGTTGGTTTTCAACTTGGATACGCGGCTATACCGAAAAAATCCCTTTTGAATGCTCGGTCTATCCGCAACCTGGCCGCCAATGCCCGACTTTTGAGATTGCGGACGATAATCATCCGCTGGCTGTTGCTCAAAGACTCGGTATCAGCGCGGAAGGAATATTGAAGATTTATGCGGATTATGGACATGAGATGGATTCCTCCGCTTGAATGATCAGCTCTCCTCATTTTGAGCAGGCCTGATCATGCTGAACCAAAGACCATCGTCATCCTGAATTAAAGATGTTCGTCATCCTGAACTTGTTTCAGGACCTCGGGCGGCAGTGCACATTCTCACGGAATCCTGAAACGAGTTCAGGATGACGAGCGAATATCATGCACACCCCGAAAACCGCACCCGCACCCCACAGCTTGACGACATCCAGCCGAAGAGCGCAGTATAACCCCCTGCAACGGCTGGCCTTTTCCGCCAGCGAGTCGGTAAAGCCGAAGGGGGAAACAATATGTACAAATTTCTGATGGTCCTGCCACTGCTGGCCATGACCGCTCCGCTACAGGCGAAGGACGCAAAAGACGTCCTCATGCCGGAGGATGCCGAGAGTCTCGCGTTCCAGTCGGCTGTTGGCTACGCCGATGCTGTGATCGCCGGAGACAACGTCTATCTGTCCGGCGTGATCGTTACGCCAGAGCCCGGAGAGAGCGACCTGAAACCCGCCTTCACCCGCGCCTTCGACCGCATCGGCCGGACGCTGGAACGGGCCGGAGTCGGCTGGGACGATGTCGTCGACCTGACCAGCTATCACACCGACTTGCAAAGCTCGATCAACGAAATGGTCGAGGTCAAGAACCTCTACATCAAAGCCCCGTTCCCCACCTGGACCGCGATCGGCATCAGCGCGCTCTACGAGGCGGACGGCGTGGTCGAGATCAAGATTGTGGCGCAGCGGCGAGGGGAGTGAAGGGAGAAAATCCGCTTCTATTCTGTAGTGTCGCCGTGCTTCGAGATTATTAAGAACAGCACCGAATGGGTATATTGGTTTACTGAAGATTGAGGTTTGGAAGTCTCATGCTTTAGCTTGCATTGCTGCATACTATATGAGAACATAAGTAGAACAATCGGAGAGATGGCGTGATAGAAGAGATTTTCGAAAAATTGCTTTACAGCCTAGACCAACAAGGGGGTGAGCAGTGGGAGGATAGATGGGAGGGCAAGGTTGCAGATAGCCTCGAAGGTCTCCGAATTGCTTACGAAAACCTTACTGAAAGTCAAAGGCAAGCTATCGATTATAGTGAATTGTCTACTCAGGCCGCGTATGTTTTCGCTTATGCGATTGGACGAGCAGAGTTTACATACCAGTTGTTGATGCAACATCGTGCTGCACTCGGAATGCCGATATTTGAAAGTGAAGAGGCCAAAATCACGAGTTTAGGCGGCGGGCCAGGCAGCGAGATCGCCGGAATAGTAAAATATCTTCTAGACCCAACGAATGGTGAAAAAGTGAGTGCTCTAAAGTATTGGGTTTTTGATAAAGACAAGCATTGGGAGCATCCCTGTAGTTTCTTGATCGAAGAACTTTCGGAGTTAATTCCAATTGAATTTGCGTTTGACACATTAGATTTGAGTGATCGACGGGCTTGCAGTAAGGTTTCGCTAGCAGGCGACGATCTGTTGGTCTTGAGCTTTGTGATATCTGAGCTTTGTTCCATTCCTGAGAAAAATGACGTTTTGGAGTGCATGAGAGAGCTGTATAAAACTATCGATAGCGGTTCAAAAATATTCTACAATGACAGCAATGCTTCTAGCTTCTACTATTTTTTCAATGAGACCCGCAAATATGTGACAGGCCTTGGTAAAGCGAGTCAGAAGAATGAGTGTATTCAGAAAGTTGCTGTGGATTTGGACTTTGGAGTGACCTACGAAAAATATATCGAAGATTTTGACGCGACGCCCCATCTGACGAGTGATGCTTTGTCCAAACTGTTAGTTAGGGTTTGACGTGAGAGATTTGTTTTCGCTTGATCGGCAATTTACGCCTATCGATATCCCGGACGCTGATGTATCAATTTTGCACGAAATCGAAATGCCGATCGGTTACGATGCGATCATGCGTAAGCTCAATGATCAGACTAAGTGGAGACAGGAAAACGTAAGAGTTTATGGTAAGGAACATAAACAACCAAGGCTCGTCGCTCTTTATGGCGACCCTGGAAAGCAGTACGATTATTCTGGCATATCTATGCACCCTTTGCCTTGGACCGATTTGCTTCGTGAAATCAAACGACGGATAGAAGATTGTACTGATGCGACGTTCAATGCGGTTTTTTTGAACCTTTATCGGGATCAAAATGACAGTATGGGATTTCATAGCGATGATGAAAAAGAGCTCGGTAAAAACCCTGTCATCGCGTCGCTCACTTTTGGTGCGACGCGGACATTTCTGATGAAGCACAAAAATAATAAGGAAATTCCACTTCAAAAGATACCTCTAGAAGCAGGAACCGTTTTGTTGATGAAAGGAAAAACACAACATTTTTGGAAACACGGAATCAACAAGCAAACACAGCCATGCGGACCCAGAATAAACCTGACTTTTCGTACTCTTCTTAGCGGATAACTTTGTTTAATCCTTTATGTTGAAAACGCAGTTGGGTCATTCTGGGCTTACGGTACCAATTCAATTTATCGAAATGCTATAGAATGCTACCAACAATCAGGTATTCCACGCCGTGATGGTTGCAACCTTTCCCCCACTCCCGCGTAACCCCAAGATGAAACAAACCCTCTCTCTGGTGCCGCTTGCGTTGCTGGCGGCCTGTTCATCGCAGTCCTCCTCCGACCCGGCCGCGGAAGAGACTGTTTCTGTGACGCCCGCTACGCCGATGGCTCCGGAGAAGACTGCCCCCGCTATTGATCCGGTGCCGTCGGCAAACACCCTCACGCTCGCCGGTCTTGGCGATCTGCGCATTGGGCAGGCGGTGCCCTCCGGCAGCCGCTGGCGCGCTGAGGGCGCGCAGGCTTCGGACATGTGCCGGGTGCTATCCTCGCCCGATTATCCCGATACTTATGCGATTGTCGAAGAGGGCAAGGTGCGCCGCATCTCGATAAGCCAGGGCTCGAAGGTCAGGCTGGCCGAGGGCATTGGTCCCGGGGCGAGCGAAGCATCGGTAAAACAATATTTCCCCTTTCCCGCCACGCCGCACAAATATGTCGACGCGCCGGGCAAATATCTGACCGCCCCCAATGCTGACAACGGCGACGCCGCGTTGCGCTTCGAAATCGGCAGCGACGGCAAGGTCAGCCAGATCCACGTCGGCACGATGCCGGTGCTGGGCTATGTCGAGGCCTGTTCGTAACATATTGGAGCGTTAAACCCCCGTTCGTCCTGAGCCTGTCGAAGGACAGCCGTCTGAAGGGCAATGTCAGCTATTCCCACCGTGCTTCGACAAGCTCAGCACGAACGGACGGTGTGCCGTGGATGCACCCAAGCCCGGATCAAATCCACCACCCACCACCTTCCCAACACCCCCCAACAAAAAAGCCGCCCCCGGAGGGACGGCTTCTTTTCTGGCACTGCTCGCCTAGGGCAAAGGGGGGGAGAGCGGGCAGGGCCGGGTTCAGGGAGGGGGAGAGGCTAGACCTTGTCGCCGAGAGCGCCCTTGACGGAGCCCTTGACTTGCTGGGCCTTGCCCTTGGTTTCCTGAGCCGCACCCTTGGCGCGGGTCTCGGGGTCATTGCTTTTCTGTTTGGCCTTGCCAACGGCTTCGTTCACATTGCCTTTTACTTTGTCTACGAGTTCGCCCATTTTCATGGTCCTTCTGTTGTGGCCGGTTGTCCGGCCGGTGGGGGATGCCGGCGTTGTTGCCTGCACAGTCTATACAAGCCGCGAACAGGCGGTTTGTTCCCGCCGCAATCACGGGTTGGCGCTCAATAAAAACGGACTGGCGCTCCGGCGGAGGAGGGGGGCGACGAGGCAAGGCTATTCCCACTCGCGCTTCGACAGGCTCGGCACGAACGGACTGGTCGGGGCGAGAGCAGGGCGTGTCCACATCCACCGTTCGTGAGTCTGTCGAGCCGAAGAAATCCGTTCGCCCTGAACTTGTCGAAGGGCAGCGTCTATGAGGCGGGTGGCTATTCCCACTCGTACTTCGACAAGCTCAGCACGAACGTAGCGAGGGCGGCCGAGAATGCGCCCCGCCACCGCTATCTCCGCCACCACAAAATAAAAAAGCCGGCCCCCCGCAGGGCCGGCTTCTCGTTTGGCGCTACCCTTGGGGGCAAGGGGCGCCAGCTAGTGCCCTGGGGCAAACTATTCGATATTTTTCGACCGCTCGGCCTTCAGCGAGGCCTTGACCTGCTGGGCCTTGCCCTTGATTTCCTGCATCGCGCCCTTGGCGCGGACCTCGGGGTCGCTGCTCTTGCGTTTCGCTTTGCCGACGGCTTCGTTCACATTGCCCTTCAACCGGTCTAGAAGTTCACCCATGATATTCTCCTTCTGTCTCGCCGGATAGCCGGCCCGTTGGATTGGCCGCGACAAAGCCCGCCTGCTCAATCAAATAATGCGCGAGCCGCCAGATGGTTCCCCGCGCGCCGTTCTTCTCAGCTCTGGTCGGTCACCCGCACCAGATTCCAGTCATAGCCAAGCTCCCTGACCCGCGCCTCGATCAGCGCCCGGGTCGCGGCATCGGGCTGCGCCTGCCGCGTCAGCATCCACAGATAGCGCCCGCTCGGTTCGCCGACGATCGCCCAGCCATAATCATCGGCCCGGTCGAGTATCCAGTAGTCGCCGTAAAACGGCCCGAAAAAGGATACTTTCAGCTTCGCATTGCCGCTGCCCTCGACGATCTTCGCCTTGCCGTCGGCGGTGGTCAGCTTGCCGTCCCTGGTGCAGCTGTTGACGACGGAAATCTTTCCGTCCTCGCGCAGCGCATAATCGGCGGTCACGCCCTCGCAGTCTTTCTGGAACGGCGCTTCATAGCGGGCCATTTCAAACCATTTGCCGAGATAGCGATCCAGTTCCACCGCCTTGGCCGGTTCCGGCACCGCGTTATTGCCGACGGGGCCGGGCGAACCGGCGCAGGCGCCGAGCAGGGCAATCGGCAGGGTGCAAAGCGCCAGCCTCTGTCCGGTCGATAATATCATGCGATAGTCTCCATCCTGTGAAGACTGTCTATCGCGGATGGCGGTGGCCCAAAATATGGCCCTTGGTACATGTCGCGTCCATCCCCACCGTTCGTCCTGAGCCTGTCGAAGGACCCGGCACGAACCGGACTGGAGTTCCTATTCCTGCTCGCCCTCGATCATCGCGAACAGCTCGGCGCCGGTCAGCTTTTCGCTTTCCCCGGCAAAGCTGTAATAAGACGGCTTCTCGTCGATAAACACCTGCCGCCGCAGGGTCAGGGTGCCATCCTTGTCGGTCGCGTCGTCGAACAGCCCGGCGCAGACCATATGCTCGCCCGTGCCCTTCAGCCGATAGAAGAGATGGGAGCCGCAATCCCCGCAAAAGGCCCGCTCCGCCCATTCCGACGAGCTGTAGACGGTCATCCGCTCCGCCCCGTCGATCAGCACATCCGTCCCGCAATCAATCTCGACAAACGGCCCGCCACCCCAGCGCCGGCACATCCGGCAATGACAGGCATCGACATGGCTGGCGGCCTGTGTGGCGGTGATGGTGATGGCGCCGCAGAGGCAGTGGCCCTGGCGGTGGGTTTGTTGGGGAGTGGTCATGGTGGGGCTTCCTGCTGTTGTGGGTTGGGAGGAGGGTATCAAAAAAGTGAGGTTTTTGTATCGGTAATACCGGGATTGAATCTTATCACGGGACTATATTACCTCCGTCACCCTAAACTCGTTTCGAGGTCCATTAATCCAACTGCTCAGTCCAGTGATCTGAGCGCGAACTGTAGGACGCCCTGCACAAGGTCCCGCGGCTAGGAGCGATGGGATATTGTATGAGCCTTCGTAACCTGAGGATACTTCAGGCAATCTCGGCTGCAGCTTCTGTAATTACTTTTTCAACGCATTCTCGAATGAGTTTATAGTTTAGCCTGAAAAATTCTCTATTTTTATTTACTCTATGAGCTTTCAGCCTCAAGTGTACTTCTCTTTCTATTGCTCGTGGATTCTTAACTTTCCAA
This sequence comes from uncultured Parasphingorhabdus sp., assembly GCF_963975735.1. Taxonomy (GTDB): domain Bacteria; phylum Pseudomonadota; class Alphaproteobacteria; order Sphingomonadales; family Sphingomonadaceae; genus Parasphingorhabdus. The sequence goes on along the minus strand of NZ_CAXBIA010000018.1, from coordinate 703 downwards.
TCTTGTACTACCTCAAATCCATCTGGTTGACCACTAGTTGCTGCCAATCCTTGAGCCCGTTTCTCTGATGCTTTGGTAGTGAATCCAATCTTAAACGTATTACGAGGGTGTTGTGCATTCCTTAGCACGTAGATAAACCCTATTGCATCTCCGTCTACAATTTCGATTGATATCGGTTTCTGAATTTTTGGTTCAATCCCTGTCCCTTCATACCAAGACTTTTGTGATTCAACCCAAGTTTTACCTTGTACTGGGTTACCAGATTTATCTGCCCCAACTTTATCCATCGGAAGATTTTTCCAGTATCCAGAAGATTCAATTTGTAGATTGCTTGGTTGAATGCTGAACTCACTAGGTAAATCAATAGACTGTACCAATGTCCGAACATCGACATAATTTGGAGCATAGTTAAGCGGTAGGTGTTTACGTATCGCTTTGGCTGTAGCACCGCCTGATTCAAGTTTCATTTTGGTTGGGTATCGAACAACTTGTAACTCGTCATCGTGCGCATGGAGTTCCATGAAAAAAAGAGGCATTTTTTCGATGATATCATGAACCTCCCGATAGCCATTGAGCAAAGAAAGCTGATTTTTTATAGTTTCATTATCGATCCCCATAGATTCCAAATCCTTCAGTAATTGGGGATCGTTCGATATAACGTTAAACGCGTCCTTTTTTTCCTCTAACAGATATCGGACTTGAG
>NZ_CAXBIA010000017.1:0-52599 GCF_963975735.1 uncultured Parasphingorhabdus sp. | reverse complement strand
GCTATCTGATCGGCGAGCTGAAGTGCCGATTCAACTTCTGGCGGTATCTCGCCTAGGGACTCTTTGATGGACTCTCGATTGAAACCCTCTCCGCCCCATGGACGTCGTAATACATTTCGTGTGAGTTCGATCAATTTGGTGAATTTGTCGTCGCTATGATTGAGCGTCTGACTGACAAGTAAAAGTGTTATATATGTTCGGGTTTCCACAGACCCCAGAGGCGGCAAACGGAATGGAACTTGAATAAGTTTTTCGAGATAATTGCGAGCGTAAGATGCGGGGCCTGTAGATAGTGGCAGGTCCGGGAAGTGCTTTCGCACGGCATATTCGATCATGGCTTCGTCGGCCGCAACCACAAATGCAGAGCCGGGGACAAATAGAAACAACCTAATCGCTTCGAGCGTTTCAATCGCCGTTTCTGGAAGACATCTGTCGAGATCATCAACGACAACGACGAGACGCTCCACCTTTGCAATTTTGAGTAGTTCGGCGAACTCAACACGGAATGCATGAATCTGATCGGGGATGGTTTCTGCCTTGGCAGGACTAAGCATACCGCTCGCACCCTCGACAAGCGATTCAATATCTGAACTTTCAATATTTTGAGACTGGCCGATCAAGCCTTTTAGGCCAGAAATCAAATCCTTTGCCTGATCAATGCTTGGGATGCCGGTCATTGCGGTAAATGCTAATCCGCCACCCTTCTTTGCCAGTTTAAGCCAATTGACCCTGCTAAGGAGTTCTGCCGCTTTGTCCTTTACCGCCTGAGATGTTTTTTTCTGCTGGACAAGTTCAGCAATGATCGACTCAATAAGGACAGTTTTTGTTTCTTCAAATCCTTGAAACAACCATCCATTAAAATGGACACACAATGTGTCATCGTCAGTCCCGTATTTTGATTCGATCATTTTGAGGACGCTTGACTTACCTGCTCCCCAATCACCGTGAACCCCTATAGTTACTGGTGATTGTCCAGCCTGCTCTATCGTCTCAATAATCGTATTCGAAATCGCTTCATAATAAAGATAGTCAACTTCGGTTTCATTATCTGGAATAATCATTTCTTGCCTTCTTGGAGGTGCTTTGCTCGTTTAAATCAGAAATCTAGCAACATATTTGGATTTCTACCAATCAAATGATCGCGAAGTAGGACGGAGAATCAGATAGACATCCGAGCCGTACTCTAAGGCCAATTTTCGGTCTAAGCAGTTGTTTCGTCTTGATCTTGAGGCCAAAAGTAACCGGTAAAGTGTCGAGGCCATTTGGCCAACGGTTGATAGAGGCCACGTCCCGTTCCGCTTTCAACTAGCCAGCGGCGAAGCGAAACGGAACGCAGTAGAGCGCAGAATTGGGGGTGAACCGAGGCTCGGCTCACCTAATTCCCAAATCTGCTTGGCCTGTGTCCCGATCAAAAGCGCCAGCGGCGCATCGGAGACTCAGGCGGAAGGGCTTGCATGACGGGCCGCATCGAAGCTCGATGGGCTATTGATCCGCCAACCAAGCCAACCGGTTTCACTCGACCAAGAATGCCAGCGGCAAGTCGGCGACCGGTAACAAGGAGGCCACGCTGCACATCGCAGCCCGACGCTGTTTTTATGAAAACTCATATGAGGCGAATGATTACTCCCGTGGCTTTCTCGTCCGGCGAGCAGGTTTAGCCGCGAGCCGCGCCTTTGCACCCGCCGACGCTTTGGCCGTGCTGTCACTGTCAGCAAGATCGGTCATCATCGGTTCCCATCCGCTCATTCCCTGTAACACGCGGTCGGCATGTTTGATGGTATTCACATGACCATAATGTTGCTCGATCATCTTGACCGAAGTTCCCATCTGCTCGGCAAGGATATAAACATCGACACCTTCGCTAAGGCGGAAGGTGGCATAGGTGTGACGGAAACAATAGGTTGAACGCGGTGTCCCGTTCGGTCCGATTTTGAGTTCCGCGTGGGTCAGCAGTTTTTCAACGGCGTCTTCAAACAGATATTTGGCAGGTTTTCCGCTGATAATGGTGAATACTGGATCATCGGGCAGCGTGGCTTTCGAGATCGCGCGGATGCGATCAAGATAATCGCCCACACTCTTGGGTGCGACCAGCTTGCGTGATTTGGCTTTGCCTTGGACGAAAAGAACGATGATTTCTTTGCCGTCACGATCCTTGGCAGGCATGATATCACGCCAGCGTAGATTCTTGGCCTCGGGCGGACGCATACCGGTGTTGCACATGATAAGCATGAAATTGTAGCACATCGTGCGCGCCCACGTTCCGGGCGCAGTCGTGGCTTTCTTGATCCAAGCGCGCCCCGCAGTATGCAGCTTGCGATACTCTTCCAGCGTGAATTCATCGCGGCGCATCGTTTTGAGCTTTGGCTTGCCCTCGAAACGCTGGTTTGCGGGGACGTAGCGTTTGCGAATGGCAAAGTTCATGGCCGCATTGAACGCGCCCATTTCGAAGTCGATGGTGGCATCGCTGATCTGGGCGCGATGGCGGCCTTTACCATTCTCGCGCCGCCATGTCGGATAACCAGCCCAGCGGTCTTGCCCAATCAAATGGATCTGTGTGCTGCCGACATAGCGGTCCAGCGCACCCAGCAGTACATTTTTGAGATTTTTGACACGCGCAGCGGAAATCTCGCCAGTATCGGCGCGGCGTTGCTGCACGGCGATAAATTCCTCCGCAACTTGGCGAAAGGGCCGGTTGAAAACCGGCACGTCATGCTTGAGCCGAAAGCGAACATCGGCGTCGTGGTCAAAAGCGCGGTCGCGCGCGGCATCCCGGTCGGGTGTCCCCAATGCAATGGTCTTGTAGCGGTCGTCTTTCGGCAGCTTTATCCGGCAGTAGAAATTGCGATGCGCAACATCGCCTCGCCGGAAGATTATAAGTCCGGGTTTGAGTTCTTCCTTATCGGTGATAAACGCCATCGCATCCTCCACTGTGCAGAATCCGTGCAGATCGGCGGGCTAAGTCATTGATTTGCCGTATCTGTGTAGGCTCTGTGTGGATGTTTATATATGTTTTTGTTGTTTGATCATAGAACTTTAGTTAAATACTCTCATCCTGAACTCGTTTCAGGACCCGGAACGGCAAGCACTACTGTGATGCATTGCCGCCCGTCACCCCGGGCTCGATCCGGGATGACGAGCTGCTGCCGATGCGCTAATCTCCGCGATATGGCTAACGCACCCCTCATCTCCACCTGCCAATGTGGGAAAGTCCGCTTTCAGGCTGTCGGGCGCCCGATTCTGAGCGGTGTCTGCTATTGCAATGACTGTCAGGCGGGCGCGGCAATGCTCGAGGCGCTGGACAGTGCAGCCAGGGTTACCGAAGAGGATGGCGGGACCCATTATCTGACCTATCGCGACGACCGGTTTTCTTGTGTTGCAGGCGCTGACCGGCTGAAAGCCTTTCAGAATGCACCCGATGCCCCGACCCGGCGCATGGTCGCGTCCTGCTGCAACACGGCGATGTATCTGAAATTTTCAAAAGGTCACTGGACCTCGGCTTATGCAAAGCGCTTCGCGGGCGATATCCCGCCGGTCGAAATGCGCACCCAGACCCAGTTTCGACAGTCGAGCATGCCCCTGCCCGACGATGTGCCAAGTTACCGGACGTTCGGGCCGAAGCTGTTCTGGCGTCTGATCACATCCCGAATCGCGATGCTATTCGGATGAACTGCCTTCTCCCTTAAGGGAGAAGGATACGAAGGCTTGCCAGCTCTGCTGGTTAGCCGCAGTTGGATGAGGGTGCTCGGGTGGTGGTTGAACGTACAAACCAACCGGCAGCGCGCCCTCACCCAGCTCCGATGGGAGCATAGTTTACCTACAGCAGCGCCAAACTCCCTCAAGGGAGAGGGAATCGTCATCCTGAACTCTTTTCAGGACCCCGAGCGGCAAGCACCAAAATGGCGCATTGCCGCTCCGGCCCCAGGATCATGTCCGGGGTGACAAAGCTTCTATGCTTTCAAACTCGACCTCGAATGGATCAGAATAATACTCAGTTAATCCATATCCTCTTTGTACGAAAACAAAGGCACAACCGTTATCCTCGATCTTGGCCATTACGGATTCAATTTGGGTTGGCACACTTGTCTCAAGTAGAGAAAAATCAACTAAGTTTGACTTATCTCCATCCGACACTGGATTGACGTTAAATCCATAGGGTCTTCTGTACATCGCCTTCAAATCAGAGTTTTCACAATTCACTGATTGAACCATAAGCGATCTGCTGCCGATTTTCTTCAGGTCATCGCGATCAATTTCAAGCGTCAGCTTGATGGAGTGAATGTTTGATCCCGGCTCAACTTCATGACGCAGGTCAAAGGCCTTCAATACCGAGACCTTTTCTCGATCATTCAGCCAAGCGCAGCTTGTCAGCAACAAGCTGCTAACGATCAATGTAATCACTCCATCAATGCGTAACATTTTTTAAGCCGATTATCAGAGCGCAGGATTAACCAGCACCTTCTCGCCGGTTGCCTTCTTGTCATAGCCCTTGGCGATGTCCGGATCGATCATGTCCATCAGGCTGATCTCGCTGGAATAGTCGCTGTGGAAAATGCCGTTGCGTTCGGCGACGGTATACATGCGCATTTCCATCATCCGTTCGCCGCCGACCTTTTCGAGATGCGGGGTCAGCAACCAGCCGCCAACGCCCCAGTAGAGGCCGAGACCGCCGCCGAGGATGGTTTCGCCGGTGTCGAGACGGCCATAGATATAGACCTGCTTGTTGACGGTCGAACCATAGACGCTGAATTCCGCGCCGCGCACGGCTGCTGCTTTTTCCATCGCGGTCAGGATATAGCTGGCCATCTTGCCACCACCGATCGCATCAAAGCCGAGCGTCGCGCCGGTTTCAGCCAGGGCAGCGATCAGCTGGTCCATGAAGTCGCCTTTGGTGCTGTCGATCACATGGGTCAGGCCGATATCGGTGAGGATTTTCTTCTGGGCATCGGAGCGAACGATCGCGACCAGTGGCACGCCTTCCTTGAGGCAGAGCTTGGCGAGCATCTGGCCGAGGTTGGATGCTGCCGCGGTATGCACCAAAGCTTCATGGCCTTCGGCCCGCATCGTGTTGAGGAAGCCCTGCGCGGTCATCGGGTTGACGAACAGCGAAGCACCTTCCTTGGCCGGTGCGCCTTCGGGCAGCGGGACGCACATCATGGCGGGCATCACGCGATGGGTGCGATACATTTCGCCACCGACGATCGTCACGACCTTGCCCATCAGTGCCTGCGCCGCGTCGGATGAACCGGCTGCAACCACAGTGCCCGCGCCTTCATTGCCGGCGGCCAGTTTCTTGCCGGCGCGCCCCTTGAAGAATGGCTGCATCGCAGGCTCCACATCGGCAACCAGCGCCGGATGGCCGTCGACGGTTTCGCTGCGGACGGTGTCCATATTGGCGGCTGCGGTCAGCAAGCCGAGATCGGATGGGTTGATCGGAACCGCTTCCATTTGAACGACGACTTCATGGTCCTTCAATTCCGGCACTTCATACGGCTCGATCGACAATATCGATTTGCCATCCTCCGTGACGGTGGTGAACAGTTGCTTTGCGTCGGGAAATTGACTCATTGGAAATTCCTCTCTCTCTTGTGTTTCTAGAAATTTGTGGTGGCCGCGAGTGCCCCCAATCTTGCGGTAATCCCGAAAAAACCGGTCACCGTTTCATCGACAATCTGTTTGGCAGTCTTAACCTCGTCATTCAAACCTCGTGAATCAACCCATCGGGTACATGATTTCCCGACTGATCTTGTAAATCCGTTTCATCATCTCGTCGCTGAGCACCAGATCGGTAGCGGCAAAAATCTCGGGAAGTTGATCAGTGTGGGTTGCACCGACAATGGTCGAAGCGACAAAATCATGCTGTTTCGACCATGCGGTTGCCAGCGTCACCGGGGCAACGCCCAGTTCTTCGGCAATCGCCATGAACCGCTTGGTCGATTCCTCCGACTTGGGATTGACGAACCGTTCCGCCATTTTCTTCTGGCGGCCACCCAGATTAAGATAGGCAGAGAAACGCGCCCCCTCTGGCGTCGCGCCATCATTATATTTGCCCGACAGGGCCCCGCCGGCGAGCGGCGAATAAGGGATCAGGCTGACCCCTTCCTGCCGGCAGACCTGCGCCAGTTCATCCTCGAACCGACGGTTGTTCATGCTGAAATTATTCTGGATTGTGCAATAGCGGGTGACACCCAGCCGCTCTGAAGCCTCGAGCGATTTCATCAGGCCCCAGCTGGTTTCGTTGGAACAGCCGATCGCTCGGATCTTGCCCTTGCGGATTTCCTCGTCGAGCACTTCCATCGTTTCGTCATAGGCAGTGCCATGATCGGGCCAGTGGGTCTGGTAAAGGTCGATATAGTCGGTCTGGAGCCGCTTGAGACTGTCGTCGAGCGCCTTGACGATATTGTGTCGATCCATCGCGGTCATACCGGCGCGCTGTGCTGATTCAATCCAGCCGTGGCTTGGACCGGAAACCTTGGTGGCGATGATCAGACTGTCGCGATCCTTGCCCTTCATCCAGCGGCCGACAATATTCTCGGTCTCCCCTGCCCATTCACGCTTCGGCGGCACCGGATAATTTTCTGCGGTATCGAAGAAGTTGATCCCCGCTTCGACCGATTCATCCATGATCCTGTGCGACATCGCCTCGTCGGCGCTGCTGCCGAAGGTCATCGTCCCCATGCAGATCTCGGATACATAAATCGGGCTTCGGCCCAGGCGGCGTTTTTTCATGCAAATGTCTCCGGGAGATAGGATGCTGGATTAACTGTACAGTTAACTAGCATAACCCGCACGGGTTGCGAAATGCAATCCAATTCCGCTGATAGCTAGCCGGCCTGCCCTAAAACCAGACAGGCGAGAAACATCAGTAGGCCGGCAAAGCGATTGGACCGGAACTTGGCAAGCGCATCGTCCCCATCACCGCTTTTCAGGGTCGCAACCTGCCAAAAAAGATGCAGTCCGACGGGTACAAGAGCCACGAGACCAAGCCATTGGGGGCGCAGCATCCAGAATGCGGCGGCCCAGCTCCCGAGCGCGACCAGATAAAAGAGGAGCACGCCGGAACGCACATTATCCCCCAGTCGCAACGCGCTCGACCGTATCCCGACCAAAGCATCGTCTTCTTTATCTTGCAGCGCGTAAATCGTGTCATAGCCGATCACCAGGAATATCGAACCGAGATAGAGCAGCAGCATCGCCCAGTGGAATTGCGGTATAATCGCCAGCCAGCCGACCAGCGCACCCCAGCTGAACACCAGTCCCAGCCACGCCTGCGGCCACCAGGTGATCCGTTTCATGAACGGATAGGCGGCGACCAGAGCGAGGCTGCCCAGCGCCACCAGCTTGGCCGTGCCATTGATCTGGAGCCAGACCAGCAGCCCGATCAGGCATAATATGCCGAGCCACGCCCAAGCGGCTTTCAGCGACGTGACACCGCTGGCTAAAGGCCGCGAGCGGGTCCGCTCCACCTGACGGTCGAGATCCCGGTCGACAATATCATTATAGACACAGCCCGCGCCACGCATCGCGATCGCACCGACCAGCAGCCAGAGGAGCAGGTCCCAGCGCTCGATCGCACCGCCGGCAAGCGCCACGCCCCAGGCGCACGGCCAGAACAATAGCCACCAGCCGATCGGGCGGTCAAAACGGGCAAGCAGGGCAAAGGGCCGGGCTGCAACGGGCAGCAGGCCGACAATGCCCTTATGTTCGGAATCGGGGACGATCTGTTCTGACGGGTTCGACATGACAGCCGTTTATCGTCATTTCTCCAACGCGTCATCCTGAACTTCTCTAACTCGTCATCCTGAACTTGTTTCAGGACCTCAGCCGGACATGTGCATTCTTCCGAAGAGATGCTGAAATAAATTCAGCATGACGAGAATGAAAGCCCGCGCTAAACAACATCCATGCCAGCCACACCCGCCTATCCCCCGCACAGCGCCCCGCGCCTCTATGTCGATGTCGAAATATCCGACGGCGCAGAAATCCGGCTCGACGGCAGCCACGCCCATTATCTGCTGAAAGTTATGCGGATCAGGCAAGGCGATCCAATAAAATTGTTCGACAACCGCACTGGTGAATATCTTGCCCATGTAACGGCGCTCGGCAAACGCGATCTGATCCTGATGGTTGATGGCAAGACACGGGAACGGGAGGCGGTTCCCGATCTTTGGCTGTGCACCGCGCCGATCAAGAAAGACCGCTTCAACTGGATCGCGGAGAAAGCAACCGAACTCGGCGTCGACAGGATCATGCCGGTACAGACCGAACGCACCCAGAGTCATAATATCAAGACGGAAAAGCTGCATGCCCATATGATCGAGGCAGCGGAACAATGCGAGCGCACCGCCCTTCCCGCCCTTGATCCGTTGGTAAAATTGACCGACATGCTCGAACAATGGCCTGCCGAACGCCATCTGTTCTTCGCCGACGAACGAATACACTCAACCGGTGAGGGCAGCTTCCGCAAGGCGTTGGTAGCCCATGCTGGGCCAGCGGCAATCCTGATCGGCCCCGAAGGCGGCTTCTCCGATGCGGAAAACGAAATGATCCGCGCCCTGCCCCAGTCGGTGCCGGTATCGCTTGGCCCGAGAATATTGCGCGCCGATACCGCAGCGCTAGCGGCGATCAGTCTATGGATGGCGGGCCGTGGCGACTGGAACGGCTAAATCCGGCTTGTTCGTGCTGATTCGGCAGTTCATGACGGGTTGGTAAAATCGCGTTAATCATTCCTGGAAACCCAAAATTTAACCAATCTTTCAGAGTATTCCTCTACCTATTAGCGCTATGAAGTGGGGACAAAATTTTCCGGGACTGACCATCCCGAGGAATTTAGTCGCGGTGGGAAAGATGCTTTCCTGCCTCGTCTTGATCTGCCTTGCCTTGATATATCCCTCGGCTGTCCAGGCCCAGACCGTCACACAATATACAATCAGTGAACCCGGCGGTTCAAACGACATTGTCGCGGCTCGCACTTGCGGAACCGGCACCGGTGGAACCGGCGGGTCACCACTGGTCAAGAATTTTTCGGTCGGCACCAATTTCACCGTTGCCGACGTCGACCTGGGTTTTCTCGCTTCCCATGCCTATCGCACAGATATTCAGGTCATTTTACAATCCCCTGCAGGAACGCGGGCTATTCTTGTCGTTGGTTCCACCGCGGGGGGCAATAATCATTTGAACGTCCGGCTGAGCGATGAGTCCAGCCCTGCGGTAAACAGCGGCGGTCACGGCAGTGACAATTTGACGCCAACGCCTAACCCGCCGACCGTTGCCTATCAGCGGCAGTTCTCTCCCAATAACCCGCTGAGCGTGTTCGATGGGCAAAATTCAATCGGTACCTGGCGCATGGAAATCTGCGACATGTACCCGAGCGCCGATGACGGAAATTTTCTGAGAGCAGACTTATGGCTGACTTCAGCACCCACCAATTTTGCCGACCTGTCATTGGCCAAGACCGTCAGCAATGCGACCCCGGCAAACGGTGCCAACATCACCTACACGCTCTCCCTCAATAATTCCGCCGCATCGAACCAGACCGCGGCAGCAACCGTCAATGACTTGCTTCCACTGGGCGTGACGTTCGTCAGTGCATCCGGTTACGGAACCTATAATAGCGGCACCGGCATATGGACGGTACCGTCGATTGCTCCCGGGCAGACCCGAGCTATAAACATAGTGGTCAATGTCACGGCCACATCAGGAGCCACCGTTACCAATAACGCCGAGGTGGCGTCGTCCGATCGGGTAGACCCGGATTCCACGCCCAACAACGGGATCACCGGCGAAGATGATTACGCGAGCCGGGCTTTTACTGTATCGGGATCACGTACCGCGGGCATTCCACCTAGCCTGACCAGCGTTTGCCCTGTCTCCAATCAGATATTGTTCGACTGGAATGGCAAAGCCTGGGTGGGCGGCTCGACAAACAACAGTTATACGGTGAGCGGTATCGGATCGATCAATTTTGCGATCACCAATACGGGCGGCAGCTATGATGATGGCTCGCCCGCTGTGAACAACAACAATTACGGCAGCCTGGCGAATACGGAACAGTCGCTATATGAAAATCTCCAATTTACCACCCAGTCGCAAACCGCAACCACGAGCTTAACCCTGCCAACGGCGGTACCGGGGCTTCAGTTCACCGTTTTCGACGTCGATTATGCCAATAATGACTTTTCCGACAAACTGACGGTTGTCGGCAGTTTCAACGGCTCGACCGTCTTCCCGACGCTGACCAACGGTATCGCCAACTATGTCACGGGCAATGTCGCAATTGGTGATGCCGGATCCAATTCCAACTCGGCCAATGGCAATGTGGTAGTCACCTTCACCTCTCCGGTGGACAGGGTTGATATCATCTATGGTAACCACACGACCGCACCAGCCGATCCGGACGGACAAGCCATTTCAATCCACGATATCAACTTCTGTCGCCCGGTAACCACGATGAGCGTCACCAAGATCAGTTCGGTGATCAGTGATCCGGTCAACGGTACCACCAATCCCAAACGCATCCCCGATGCAATTGTCCAATATTGTATCCTGATCAGCAACAGCGGGTCTGCGACGGCAAATGCGGTCACCGCGACCGACACGCTAACCGGACCCTTCACCTACACCCCGGGCACGATGAAAAGCGGTAGCAATTGCGGATCTGCGACAACCGAGGAAGATGATAACGCCACCGGCGCCGACGAGAGCAACCCATATGGTGCATCCATATCCGGCTCAACCATCACCGCGACGGCGGCGGCATTGGGTCCGGCAAGCAGCTTTGCGCTGACCTTCCGGGTTACAGTAGACTAGCCGAGGCGTTTCAGGCGCACCAATATTTCATCCAGTGACGACAGAAAGCGGGAACGATCCGCCTTGCTGAATGGCGGCGGACCGCCGATATTCTCTGTGCCCATACCGGCGCGCAAATCGGCCATGATCGCCCGTGTCGCTACCGCTGCTCCGATGGAATCAGCGGTGAAGGGCTTGCCGTTGGAACCTACTACGGACGCACCGGCCTTCACGCAGCGATCGGCCAGCAATATGTCGGAGGTAACCACAACAGTGCGGGCGCCAGTGCGTTCGGCAATATAGTCATCAGCTGCATCAAAAGCATCGCTGACCACCACCCTGCTGACCAGCGGATGATCTGGCACGCGGAACGGGCTGTTACTGACAATCACCACCGCCACTTGATGACGGTCCGCCACCCGGTAAATTTCGTCTTTTACCGGGCAGGCGTCCGCATCAACCAATATTTGAATGGCGGTGGTCATAGTTTAGTTCAGTCGGCTTTGGGGGCGCTCGGCTTTCCGCCTTCAAACGAACGTTTTCCGCGGTGCGGCTTTTTGTCACCACCACCGAAATTGCCGCCGGAACCGGATTTGCGATCGCCTTTAAAGTCGGTTTTCTTTTTGAAACCGCCGCCAAATTCGCGCTTTGGTCCGCCGCCGTCAGAACCGCCTTCGCCGTCCGGTTTGCGCTTCTGGTAAGGCTTGCCGCCGCCACCCGCTCTGTCACCGAATTTCTTGTCGCCAAATTTCTTGTCACCGAACTTGTTCTTGCCGAACTGCTTGCCGCCATGTTTCTTGCTGGCGTTGCTGTAATCGCGCTGACCGCCACCGTCGCCGCGTCCGCCCTTGCGGTTACGCTTGGCTTCATCGCGTGGCTTGCCTTCAAACTGGGTGATCACGATATCATCGGTATCATCCCCGCCGGACTCTCTCTTTTCAGCAATCGCAGCAGTAAATTTGTCGACTACCCGACGCGGGATTTCGAACAATGTATCGTCGCCGTTGATCCGGATCGCGCCGATTTCATTCTTGGTGATATGGCCACGGCGGCACAATACCGGTAACAGCCAGCGGGCGTCAGCACGCTGATTATGACCGACGTTCATCTTGAACCAGACCGTATCTTCAAATCCGGGACGCGGACCGCCTGGCGCAGCTTGCGACTGGGCGCCGCGATCGAGCATCTGTTCCGGCGCCGGCATTTTCGCGCGGTGCGATTGTACCAGCATGGCTGCGATTTCTTCCGGCGTTTTTTCGGCCATCAGACGCTTCGCCAGTGCCAGATCATCTTCGTCAATCTCGACTGGCTGCAACAATGTTTCGATCAGCCGCTCGGCATCATTCTTGCGAATGTCGGCGCGTGTCGGTGCATCTTTCCATTCGGCATTGATTTTTGCACCACGCAGCATGGATTCAACCCGCTTGCGCCGCTGGTAAGGCACGATGATAACCGCCGTACCCTTTTTACCCGCACGGCCCGTACGTCCGGAGCGATGCTGCAAAGTCTCGGCGTCGCGTGGCATGTCGACATGCACAACGAGGCTCAGGGTCGGCAGATCGAGGCCGCGGGCAGCAACGTCGGTTGCGACACAGACGCGTGCGCGCTTGCTGCGCAAGGCTTGCATCGCCTGGTTGCGTTCGCTCTGGGTGTGTTCACCGGACAGCGCCACAGCACTGAACCCGCGATCCACAAGGCTTGCGTGCAGGCGGCGAACCGCTTCGCGCGTGCCACAGAACAGCATCGCCGATTCCGCTTCATGAAAGCGCAGCAGATTGACCACCGCGTTTTCGGTATCGGCAGGAGCGACGGTGATTGCCTGATAGGCGATATCGCCATGGCCACGGTCTTCGCCGACGGTAGAAATGCGCAGCGCATCATTCTGATAACGTTTGGCAAGATTGATAATCGGTTTCGGGATCGTCGCCGAGAACATCAATGTCCGGCGATTTTCACCGGTTGCATCGAGAATTTCTTCGAGATCTTCGCGGAAGCCCATGTCGAGCATTTCATCCGCTTCATCGAGAACCGCTGCACGCAGATTTTTAAGGTCGAGCGCTCCGCGTTCGAGGTGATCGCGCAAACGGCCAGGCGTACCGACGATAACATGCGCGCCGCGGCGCAGCTGACGCCGTTCCTTCGATGCATCCATCCCGCCAACGCAGGTCGCGATCTGCGCGCCGGCTGGCTGATAGAGCCAGGTCAGTTCGCGACTCACTTGCAGCGCAAGCTCGCGGGTTGGGGCAATGACCAAGGCCAGCGGCTCGACCAGAAACGGGAAACGCCCGTTGTCATCGAGCAATTGAGGGGCCATAGCCAGACCGAAGGCTACGGTCTTGCCGGAGCCAGTCTGGGCGGATACGATAAGGTCGCGGCCATCCGCTTCTGGTTCAAGCACAGCGGCCTGAACCGGCGTAGGCTTGTCATATTCGTGCGCCGCAAGCGCCTCAGCGAGAAGCGGGGATAATTTCGAGAAAGGCATAATGTTCTAATTCCGTGGCAATTGTGAAAGCCGCGCGGAACTGCCAGTCGCCTGCGGTTTATGAAGATTATGTTGTAATTAAACGGTCTGCACTGGGGATCATATTGCCTTGCCGGCAGCATGGCCACTCGCCCAAGCCCATTGAAAATTATAGCCACCGAGCCAGCCGGTGACATCAACTGCTTCGCCAATAGCATATAAACCGGGCACTTGACCAGCTTCCATATTTTTGGACGAAATTTCCGCTGTACTTATCCCGCCAGCGGTGACTTCCGCCTTGGCAAAACCCTCGGTTCCATTGGGCATGAAGCGCCAGTGGGACAGACGGCGCGCCGCCTCGTCGAGCTTCTTGTCGGTCAAATTGCCCAGTTCCCCTTCGAGGGCGATTCGTTCGATCAGCGTCTCGGTCAGGCGCGTGGGTAAATGAGCGTTAATTGCCTTTTTCAGGGACAAGCGGGGCAGTTGCTTCTTTGCCTGGCTGAGCCAATCGGCAGACAAATCGGGCAGAAAATCAATCTCGACCGATTCGCCATGCTGCCAATAAGATGAAATCTGCAGAATCGCAGGCCCTGACAATCCTTTGTGCGTGAACAGCGCGGCTTCCCGAAAGGCCGTTTTCCCGCATTTCGCGATCACCGGTGCCGACACGCCGGACAGCTCACGGAACAGGGTTTCTTCTCCGCCCAGGGTCAATGGCACGAGCGCCGGCCGAGGCTCAACTATCTTCAAGCCGAATTTTCGCGCCAGATCATAAGCGAATCCAGTCGCACCCATTTTCGGAATCGACGGGCCACCGGTGGCAACGACAAGTGACGGCGCAAAAGCGGTCTCTCCGCCATATTCGACGCGATAGCGACCATCGCTGTGGCCGATATCGGTTATCGCCTTCCCCAGTGACAGGCTGACCGTGTCGGCCGGACACTCGTCCATCAGCATCGCGACAATCTGCCTGGCGGAACCGTCACAGAAGAGCTGCCCCAGTGTCTTTTCGTGCCAGTCGATGCCGTAGCGATCAACCAGTGCGACAAAATCAGCGGCGGTATAGCGACTCAGCGCCGATTTCGCGAAATGCTTGTTCTGGGACAGATAGCGATCGGGCGCAGTGCCGATATTGGTGAAATTGCAACGGCCACCACCGGAAAT
This sequence comes from uncultured Parasphingorhabdus sp., assembly GCF_963975735.1. Classification (GTDB taxonomy): domain Bacteria; phylum Pseudomonadota; class Alphaproteobacteria; order Sphingomonadales; family Sphingomonadaceae; genus Parasphingorhabdus. The sequence continues at coordinate 38,189 of NZ_CAXBIA010000017.1, read as the reverse complement.
CAGGATTTTCTTGCCCGGTTCATCGGCATGATCGATCAGAAGAACCTTCCGCCCGCGCTGGCCGGCAACGGCAGCACACATCAGGCCAGCTCCGCCAGCTCCCAGGATTATCGCATCATAATGGGTTGGGACTTTGCGCATGGATTATCGAAAACTCTCTAATATCAGCAGATTCGCGATTGCCGTCTGCGCAGGGTTTTGGTTGTCGCCAAGATAAGCTCCGGCCGATCTCGCCAAATTATTTTGGTATTAAAACCAGCCTGTCCCGCGAGCGACCGCTCAAGCGAAGCCGAGACTGCGCGATCGCGCCTTTATCAGCGATGTCTGCCGTTGGCAACGTCTAGCGGGCTGGCGTCTTCCCAGCCCGTCTTTGCAGGTAAACTCTGTCTTTTGCCATCATCGCAAACCATCCGCCATGAACGATCCCGCGTGCCGCAATCTCCGGATAGATTCTGCTTCCCCGTCAGATCGATCAATCGGCCCTTCGCAACCTTTTGAAGATGGCCGCGTTTTCAAACCAAGTGCAATGGAAATTCGATGGAGCCGGAAATGATCAGCAGCCTCGCTTACGCAATCATCTTGATGGGATGTTCGGATGACATGACCCTCTGTCGTGAAATGACAAGAGACAAGCGCGTCTTCGCAACGCTGCAAGAATGCGAGAGAACAGAGGCCATGGTTCTGCAATCCGACGTGGCGCTGGAAATTGACTATCCGGTCGTAGCGACCAAATGTGCTGCAGGCGCAAAGAAATTTGCCCGGAAAGGCGCGACCGATATTGACGGATAATGATGATCTCGTCACCGGAGAGGCTAGGCTAACACCCGCAACCGAACTGCCCCTCAGCCAGCAAATGCCGACCAAAAGACAGCTCTCGACAGCAATTTTTCTTTTGTCGCTCGGCCTGTTTATGGCTTTGCCATTCGTTCTGTCCGCGGGCGCTGTGTTTTTCAGACCTTTATTCGCGGCGATGGTCATCATGCTGATGTTACTGCCGCTAACCGGCGGATTGACGAAGCTGGGACTACCGAACGCGATTGCCGCCTTTCTTTCCGTGCTGACATTTCTTTTATTTCTGGCTTTCGGATTTCTGCTTATCCTGCAGCCGGCTCTGGAACTCGCAGAGCGGTTTCCCGATATCACGAATATCTTGCAGGAACGGCTCGTTGATATGCGCCAGTTCACCGCTTCTGTATCGCAAATGGGCACGGAATTCTCTTCGACAATCGGCGAGACCACAGGACGCGAAGTGGTCCTCGCAAGCCCCACCGTCATGGAAGAAGCGGCCTATGCCACGCCGGCAGTGCTCCTCGAACTTCTGCTCGTCCTCCTGCTGGTATATTTCATGCTCGAATCCCGCCTCCGGTTGAAGCGAATCATTTTATCAAAACGGTCGACGTTGGCGACCAGTCTGAAAGCGGCGCGGGCCGGACGAAGCATTACCGGAGACCTGTCCCACTATATCGGTGCCGTCACCACGATCAATATTGCAGTCGGGATCATAGTCGCACTCGGTGCATGGACGCTGGATATAGAATCGCCTCTGATGTGGGGCGGTCTGGCGGCCATATTGAACTTCATTCCCTATCTCGGGCCCATGCTGATGGCGGTGCTTCTATTCGGCTTCGGCGCGGCCTCGACCGGCGATCTGGGGGGCGGACTGGTCCCCACAGCGGCCTATATCGGCCTGCAGGCGATCGAAGCCAATTTGATCACGCCCTCGATTCTGGGGCGGCGATTCTCGATGAACCCGGTCGTCATCCTGCTGGCGATCAGCTATTTCACCTGGATATGGGGATTGGGTGGAGCCTTGATAGCGGTCCCCTTGCTGATCGTGGGCAAAGCATTGCTCACTCAAACGGGGAGTCCGAATATTATCGGCTTCATTCTGGGAGAGCCGTTGTTCGATTCTCCGGAAGATAATCAGAGCGAATCACGCGGTCGTCAAAACGACCAGAACTAGCTCGACGCTTTTTCTCATCGTTGGAGCATTGCGCAAATCTGGTGGAGCCCGCCCGCGCCGAAAAATATCGGACTACCCCGACTCAGTCTTGGGCATTGGTTAGCGCAGACGTTTTTTCGCAAACGCTCTGCCGGAGCCGGTTTTCAAATATTTCTCGAACGCCAACGCGACTTCTTCGGAAACAAAATAGTGAGACGAAACAAGCTGCCATGGTTTATACTTGGCCGTATGCTTGGATTTTCCAGCATTATGATCGGCCAGTCGGGCTTGAACATCTTTTGTTAGACCAGTGTAATATTGATCAGGGAATGCAACACTCTGGAGAAAATAAACATAGTGCATGCCGATATAGCCCTCCTTCGCCAAGGCTTCGGCGGGCAACCTACACTCGTACCGATTTCCAAACAATATTTTGCGGGAGAAGGAAATCGGCCTGCCAACCGTAGCTCGCGAAGCGAGCGAAGGTTGGTGGAGCCTAGCGGGATCGAACCGCTGACCTCTTCGCTGCCAGCGAAGCGCTCTCCCAGCTGAGCTAAGGCCCCATTTGAAGAGCGCCTTTAATCCAGACGCCCTTCAGAAAGCAAATCAAAAATTAGGTATCGTCAGGCTCGTCGTCGCCTTTGCCTTTGCTGACACCCAGATCATCGTCACCGCCCAGATCAACTTCATTGTCCGGAGATGGCTCATCATCATCGATGTTGACGTCCAAATCATCATCGTCAACCGAATCTTCTTCCTTCTTCACGGCCTTCTTGGGCGCTTCGAAAGGCATAGGCTGTTTGGATTTCAGCACTGCTTCCGGCACAAAGCTTTCCCCGCATTCGACGCAAGTCGCAGGGTCTTCCTTGCCGAGATCGTAAAAGCGCGTTCCACATTTCGGGCATGTGCGTTTTGTGCCCCATTCCGGTTTAACCATGGCTGGTGTCCAAATCCTGTCTAAATCAATTCGTTGATAGGTAAGTCCGCTATACGGCGATTCAAGTTTTATCTAAATCAGCCGCGAAATCCGGCGCGCCTTGCCATAGCTTTGCTGCGCTGTCAAAAGCCGTTTGATATTCCTGCACGAATCATTTGTGCGTTCCGCTAACAAAGCTCTGACATGACCAGCAACACTCCACAGCCAGTAACGTTCAAACCGTCTGGCCCGCTCACCGGTAAAATTTCCGTTCCCGGAGACAAATCCATATCCCACCGGGCGTTGATATTGTCGGCGCTCGCCGTTGGCAAGAGCCGGATCACCGGACTGCTTGAAGGCGAAGACGTGCTCGCGACTGCCGATGCATTGCGGGCGATGGGAGCGAGAATCGAAAAAGCCGGTGACGTCTGGACCGTAAATGGTGTCGGCGTCGGCGGCCTGATGCAGCCGGACAATGCGATCGAGATGGGAAACAGCGGCACGTCGACGCGCTTGCTGATGGGTCTGGTCGCGTCACACGGGATCACCGCCACATTCATCGGCGATGCGAGTCTGACGAAACGGCCGATGGGCCGGGTGATCGATCCGCTCTCGCAAATGGGTGTCGATATTCAGGCACGCGAGACTTCGGACCATAAATCCTGCCTCCCGCTGACGGTAAGAGGCCAGTGCCCTGCGATCCCGATAGAATATCGCCTGCCGGTCGCTTCCGCGCAGGTCAAATCGGCGATACTGCTCGCCGGCCTCAATACGCCCGGTATTACTCGGATCATCGAGCCGGTACTCACCCGGGATCATAGCGAAACCATGCTCAAGGGTTTCGGAGCGGAAATCAGCGTCGAAACAGACGCCGAGGGTTGCCGGGTCATCTCGCTGACCGGCGAAGCGGAACTCCAGCCGCAAAAGATCAAGGTGCCGGGGGACCCCTCCTCCGCTGCCTTTCTGGCGGTTGCAGCGCTGATCGTGCCCGGATCCGACATCATCATCGAGAATGTCGGCATCAATCCCACCCGCGCAGGCCTGTTTGAAGTGTTGCAGAATATGGGCGGGAACATCAGCTTCAAGAAAAAGCGGACGGTCGGCGGCGAACCGGTCGCGGACATATATGTCAAACATAGCGCTCTCACCGGCATAGACGTGCCCGCCGATATTGCGCCCAGCATGATCGACGAATTCCCTGTCCTGTTCATCGCTGCGGCGATGGCCAGCGGAGAAACCACGACCTGCGGACTGCACGAATTGCGGGTCAAGGAATCCGACCGCCTGTCGCAAATGGCGAAAGGCCTTGAACTGCTCGGCGTGAAGCTGACCGAGAAGGAAGACGGCATGGTGATCGAAGGCAGCGGCGGAAAGCCGTTATCCAACGGACGAACCAAGCCGGTGATCGAAACCGCGCTGGATCATCGTATCGCGATGAGCTTTGCGGTGGCAGGTCTGGTAACAAAATCCGGTCTTGCGATTGATGACATCATGCCAGTGCAAACCAGCTTCCCCGGGTTCCAGGACCTCATAACAGCGCTCATATCCCGATGATCGATGGATTTACCGCCAATGTAATCGGCATTTCCGGCAGCATTCTGGTCGTATTTGCCTATGGTTATAACGTCTATGCGGACGCAGTGAACCCATTTATCTATAACGGCACCAACCTGCTGGGAGCCCTGTTGCTCACCGTCTCTCTAATGGTATATTTCAATCTGGCATCATTTCTGTTGGAGATGGTCTGGATTTCGATTGCTGTGGGCGGTCTCTGGAAGGCCTATCGGAACCGTGCGAGTTCAGGCTCATGATCATTGCTGTCGATGGTCCGACCGCGTCCGGCAAAGGGACAATATCCAAGCAATTGGCGAAACATTTCGCCCTGCCCTTTCTCGATACCGGCTTGCTCTACCGTGCGGTCGGCTGGACGCTCCGGGAGCAAGGTGGCAATGCCGATGTCGCCACCGACGCACTCGCCGCCTGTGCATTTGATGCCAGCTTGCTCGAAAACCCGGGACTGCGCAGCGAAACCGTTGGCGGGCTGGCCAGTCGGGTGTCTGTTCATCCGGAAGTAAGGCGGGCACTCGACAAACGGCAGAAGGACTTCGCCTATCAACCCGCCGGTGCCGTTCTGGATGGCCGTGATATCGGAACCGTCATCGCCCCTGATGCGGATGTGAAGTTATTTGTAACGGCTTCATCCGAGGCGCGTGCAATCAGGCGTTTCGAGGAGATGAAACGACGCGGGGAACCTGCCAATTTTGATGACATTCTCTCCGACATTCTGAAGCGTGACGAACGCGATAAAAATCGCACGACCGCACCGCTCAAGCCCGCCGAAGATGCAGACTTGCTTGATACTACCAATTTGACTATAGACGCCGCCATTCAGCAGGCGATTGCCTTGGTGAATGCGAAGATTAAGCGGCCGGCGCAATAACGATCCGGCATAGCAGACAAATGATGTGCAAGACGGGTTGGTCAAAACCGCCCCGGCTTTAGCGCAGCTTTTGGCATTTGCGCTTAATTTTGCATACATCAAATATCGGCAGTTTTCTGAAGGATGCGGCGGTCGCATGAGGTGATCGCGGCAATTTTGGTCCAAGACCGGCGGAACCAACCGCCTGGCCAGAAAAATTGACTATCAAGGAATAAACCATATGGCCTCAACGGCATTTCCAACCCGCGACGATTTCGCGGCAATGTTAAACGAATCACTCGGTGGCGAAGATCAGGGCTTTGAAGGCCGCGTCGTCAAAGGCACCGTAACCGGCATCGAAAACGACATGGCTGTCATCGATGTAGGATTGAAATCAGAAGGCCGTGTAGCGCTGCGCGAATTCGCCGCTCCCGGTCAAAAAGCCAACATCTCTGTCGGTGACGAAGTCGAAGTCTATGTCGACCGTATCGAAAATGTGAATGGCGAAGCCATGCTGTCCCGCGATCGCGCCCGCCGCGAAGCAAGCTGGGACAAGCTTGAAAAAGAATATGACGAAGGCAATCGCGTCGAAGGTGTTATCTTCGGCCGCGTCAAAGGTGGGTTCACGGTCGATCTTGATGGCGCTGTAGCCTTCCTGCCCGGCAGCCAGGTCGACGTCCGCCCCGTGCGCGACGTGACCCCGTTGATGGACATCACTCAGCCTTTCCAGATCCTCAAAATGGATCGCAAGCGCGGCAACATCGTTGTTTCGCGTCGCGCCATTCTCGAAGAAACCCGCGCCGAACAGCGTTCGGGTCTCATCGAGTCCCTGGCTGAAGGTCAGGTCACCGAAGGCGTCGTCAAGAACATCACCGATTATGGTGCGTTCGTTGACCTCGGCGGTATCGACGGTCTGCTCCATGTCACCGATCTCAGCTACAAGCGGGTCAATCACCCGAATGAGATGATCAACATCGGCGACACGCTGAAAGTCCAGATCATCAAGATCAACAAAGACACCCAGCGCATCTCGCTTGGCATGAAACAGCTCGAAAGCGATCCTTGGGATAGCGCAACCGAGAAATATGCTGTTGGCACCAAGCTCAACGGTTCGGTCACGAACATCACCGAATATGGCGCTTTCGTCGAACTGGAACCTGGCATCGAAGGCCTTGTCCACGTTTCCGAAATGAGCTGGACCAAGAAGAACGTCCACCCGGGCAAGATCGTTTCCACCTCGCAAGAAGTTGAAGTTATCGTTCTCGAAGTCGATACCGAAAAACGTCGCATTTCGCTTGGCCTCAAACAGGCCCAGTCCAATCCATGGACCGACTTTGCGGATACCCACCCGGTTGGCAGCACCGTTGAAGGCGAAGTCAAGAACGCTACCGAATTCGGTCTGTTCATCGGCCTTGAAGGCGACGTCGACGGCATGGTTCACATGTCGGACATCGCTTGGGGCATTTCCGGCGAAGACGCGCTCAACCTCCACCATAAGGGTGAACAGGTAAAAGCCATCGTTCTCGACATCGACATCGAAAAAGAACGTATTTCGCTTGGCATGAAGCAGCTTGAAAAAGGTGCACCTGCCATGGGCGGCACCGATACCGGCGGTCTCAAGAAGGGTTCGGTTGCCACCGTTACCGTTCTCGAAGTTCGCGATGGCGGCCTAGAAGTCCAGATGGGCGACGACGGCGCAACCGGCTTCATCAAGCGCAACGACCTTGGCCGCGACCGCGACGAACAACGTCCCGACCGTTTCCAGGTTGGCCAGAAGCTCGATGCCATGATCACCGGCTTCGACCGTTCGAAGAAACCGAACTTCTCGATCAAGGCGCATCAGCTGGCCGAAGAGAAGCAGGCTGTGGAACAATTCGGTTCAACCGATTCCGGTGCGAGCCTCGGCGACATTCTCGGCGAAGCGCTGAAAAAGAAAGAAGAGTAGTTTCTTCAACCACATGACGGAATGAGAAAAAAAGCCCACCCCTTGATCGGGGTGGGCTTTTTCATTGCCAGCTCCGATTTTGGAGTAATTCTTACAGTTATCCCATAACCATTGAAAACAGACATGATTTCTGGCATCTATGGGGGGTAAATAACATCAGACTTCAAGATTCTTAGAGTCTTTGATGCATGAATTTTCGGGATTTGCCGAAAATCGGAAAGGTGCACCGATGATACGTTCTGAACTATTAGAAAAACTTGCCGAAGAGAATCCGGAATTGAAACCGGATGAAATCGAAAAAATCGTCGACCTGTTTTTCAATCAGATTAGCCAGAAACTGGCTGAAGGTGGCCGCGTGGAACTGCGTGGCTTTGGAGCTTTCTCCACCCGTCAACGAAAACCGCGTACCGGTCGTAATCCGCGCACCGGTGAATCGGTGGAAGTTCCCGCCAAAAGAGTGCCTTATTTCAAACCCGGCAAAGAAATCCGCGAGCAGTTGAACAAGGACTAATCGCCACAATTTCAAATATTATTTGCCTATCCACTTGACCCCGCGCCCGCAATAATGCTTGTCGCTAGGCTCCGACGAAAGTTGGACCTACCGGTGCGGACGTGGCGAAATGGTAGACGCAGCAGACTTAAAATCTGCTATCCGAAATGGGTGTGCGGGTTCGAGTCCCGCCGTCCGCACCAGTTTTAAACTATCCGGATATTGTTAGCCCCTTGGCGTCGCGCGATATATTCTACCGATCGCCGCCCCCTATAACATCGCCATATCAACCGGTTGATCGAGTAATATCCGGCCAGCCAGTTCGAACACCGCCGGCGCGGTCGCGATATGCTGGGTGGCGACATGGGCGTCACGGAAACGGCGTTGCAGGCTGTTGCTCGAATAGACGGCGCCACCGCCACCCAAAGTATAGGTGGTCTTGCAGACTTCCGCAGAAATTTCCGTTGCATGGGCGCAGGCAAGACGCAGATTGGCCCGGCCTTTGGCGGAGATTTCGCCGGACCCCTGTGCTTCCGCCCAGCATCCGTCGATGGCATTTTCCAGATAGCCAAAGGCACCGCCCAGCAATGCCGTCGCCCGCGCCAGCTCCGCCTGCACGGTGGCTCGCTGCGCCATCGACCGTCCGCCACCCGGGGTTTTCTTGTTGATCGCAATATTGTTTATTTCGTCCAGCGCGGCCCGGGCATTGCCCAGTGCCACCGAAGACACGCCCAGCGCCAGCAGGCCAAAGAGCGGAAATTTGTACAAGGCCCCCGGATCACGCGGCTGATCACCGACGAAGGACACGCTGCGATCCTTGGGGACCATCAAATTTTCGACCGAAAAATCGCCGGAACCGGTTCCTTTCAGGCCCGCAACATGCCAGCTGTCGATGAAGGAAACGTCTTTTGCGGGAAAGAACAGCATCCGGTGATAGGGCGCGCCATTGTCGAATTTCTGCAACTCGCCATCCTTGAAGATCATTGCGCCACCGCCGAGCCAGGAGCAATTGGCCGAGCCGGAACCCCATTGCCATTGGCCGCTGAGCAGATAATGGTCGCCCTTGTCTTCTGCCTTGCCCATCGGTGCGAAGACACCACCGGTCACGACATCGTCAGCTCCGAATATTTCACTCGCCGCCATTTCCGGCATATAGGCTGCACCCAAGGTCGAGGTTACCGCGATCATCACACACCAGCCGGCGCTGGCATCCGCTTCGGCAACGGTCGCGACGATTTTCAGAAAATCGAGCGGCTCCAGCTCCAGCCCGCCGAGCGACGCCGGTTTGGACAGATTGAAGGCACCAGCAGCCGCGAGCTTGGCAGCGAGATCGGCCGGCAACCGCCGCGCGGCTTCGGTTTCCTCTGCTCGCGCCGCAATTTCGGGGAGCAGAGCCAGAATTCTGGGACCGACCTCTCCGATGGTGGAAATATCATATTGCAAACCGGTCATTCCGTATTTCTCCTCAGCCAAGGAGACAGCATAAGAGTTCCGCTTTGTCGAGCCAGCAAAAACATCTAGACGAGAGAGATGCGCAATCTCGCTCTTCTTTCCATAATATTGATGCTGCTGTCCTGCGCCAGCGAGCCGGCCATCGACACGGTACCGGGTCCGACGCAAATTGTCCGCTTGTCCGATTCGGAGATCAAGGGCCTCGATCCGCAAAAAATCTCCGATCTGTCGTCGCTCCGCGTCGCTGCAGACCAGTTTGAAGGTCTGACCCGTCTTGATGCCAAAGGGAATGCCGAGCCGGGACTGGCCAGCAAATGGCAAATCTCGCACGATGGGCTGACCTGGACTTTTGCCTTGCGGCGAAATTTGCGATTCTCCGACGGTACAAATTTTGACGCGTCGCTTTTCCCTGCCCTGTTGCAACGCCTGCGCGCGCCTGACACGGCGGCAGCTGCCAAGGCCTTGTTCGGCAATATCATGGCAATGGCGGCGCCCGACACGAATCGGGTGGTCGTGACCCTCGCCTCCCCCGACCCGTCGCTGCCCGCCCTGCTGGCCCATCCCGCGATGGCAGCCCTGCCCCTCCACCGAATTCGCGATATTGGCGACAAATGGACTTCTGACCGGCCGATGATTGCCAGCGGCCCCTATCGGTTGACCGAATGGAAATTGAACGATCATGCGCGGCTGGAGCGCAATCCCGCGTGGCATGGCGGCGGGGCACCGACCGCGACCATCATCTGGAAACCGATGGATGACAGTCTTTCGGCGATGCGCCTGTTCCTTTCCGGCGGTGCGGATATTGCCGCCGACTATCCGGCAAGCCGTCATCAGTGGCTCAAGGAGAAACATCCCACCGCCGCCCATAGCGTGCCCTATCTCGGCAGCTATTATTTCGCCTTCAACACCCGCGCACCACCTTTTGATGACCGCAGGGTACGGACCGCCCTGTCGATGGCCGTCGAGCGCGAGTGGATCGCCGACAAGGTGATTGGAATTGGAAATATCCCGGCATGGGAATTGCTGCCCCCCGGACTGGCCGGCGAGAAACCTGCAAAACCGGCATGGGCAGACTGGCCGCGCGAAAAGCGGCTGCAGGAGGCAAGCGCATTGCTCGATGCCGCCGGCTTTGGCCCGGACAATCCACTGCGTTTCGAAATCCGCTTCAACAGCTCCGCCGAGCACCGCCGCGTATCGGTGGCGATGGCGGCGATGTGGAAACCGCTGGGCGTCGAAGCCAGCCTGTTCAACAGCGAAGCCGCGCTGCATTTCGCCGCGCTCCGCCAACATGATTTCGCCCTGTCCAGATCGGGCTGGATTGCCGACCTGCCGACGCCGGAAAACTTCCTCTTGGTTCACCAGCAAGCCAATGGCGGCGGCAATTATTCCGGCTATGACAATCCCGACTATGACCGCATTCTGGCACAGGCAATCGCCGAACCGGACCCTCGCCAACGCCAAAAACTGATGCGCGATGCGGAGGCGATCCTGATCGCCGACATGCCGATCCTGCCGCTCTATTTTTATGTTACGCGCAGCCTGGTGGCACCGCGCATTGCGGGATGGGAAGATAATATTTCCAATGTGCATCCCAGCCGCACTCTGCTTATAAGGCCCTGATGAATTTCCGTTCGACATTCTGGCTGAACAGCCTCGTGGCAGTAATTGCTGTTCCCTTGCTCGCCGCCTGCAGCTTTGCCGAGGACGAGGATCAGGTGAGAGTCACCGTGATCGAGGACGGCTCGACCCACATCAATCCGGTCGGTACCCGGCTGACCTTTGCCTCGTCGACGATGCGCGCAGCGATGGCCAAAGGCCTTGTCGGGCTGGACGAGGACGGACGCGTCGTGCCCGCGCTTGCCGCCCGCTGGATTGTTTCCGAAGATGGCCTGAGCTATATTTTCCGTCTGTTCGACGCAAAATGGGATGATGGCAGACAGATAACCGCCGAACGGGTCGCCCGTCTGCTTCGCTCCCGTTTTTCCGAACTTCGCAAAAGCCGTTTGCAATATGACGTCTCGGTCGTCGACGAGGTTGTCTCAATGACCGGCCGGGTGATCGAAATCCGGCTGGACTCACCGCACCCCAATTTCCTTCAGCTGCTGGCCCAACCGGAAATGGGACTGTTCCGCGCCGGTCATGGCGCCGGGCCGATGCGGCTGCTTAACGAGGAGAATGGCATCAAGCTCAATCGCTTTGATGAACCCTCGCAGGAAGAAGACGAAGAAGAAGCGGAGCAGGAAGATGACCGCTGGGTGTCCTTGCGCAGCGAATCAGCCGCAGCAGCCATCGCCCGCTATCGGGCCGGCGGCGCCCAGGTCGTGCTGAATGGCAAATACCACCATCTGCCGCTTGTGGACGCAGCGGACATCAGCAGCAGCGACCTGAGGCTCGACCCGGTCGCCGGCCTGTTTGGACTGAGGTTCATTCGCGCCGAAGGTTTCTGGGCGGTCCCGGGCAACCGGGAAATATTGGCAATGGCGATCAACCGTCCGGCGCTGCTGACCTCCTTTCCCGGCGTCAGTGCCTGGCAGAGCCGGCTCAAGATCATCCCCGAGGCGCTGGATGTCGAAGGGATCAACACCTATCCCGACTGGGCCAGCATGACGATGGAGGCACGGACTGCCTTCGCCAAAAACCATGTCGCTCGATGGAAGGCTTCGGAAGGGCGCATCACCCCGCTCACCATCGCTCTGTCTGATGCTGCCGGAGCAGATATCCTGTTCAAGCGTATCCAGTCGGACCTCAGGAGAGTGGGATTGAACGCGAGAAGGGTCGGTCTAGGCAAAAATGCCGATGTCGAGCTGATGGACGAGATCGCCCCTTATGATAGCGCGCAATGGTTTCTGAAACAGTTCACCTGCGCGCAAACGCCGGTCTGCCTGAACGACGCCGACGCAAAAATTGCCGAAGCCGATGCTGCAACCAATCTGCAGATCAAGGCCCGGCTTTATGCCGAGATCGAGAAAATTCTGGTCGAACATTATAATTTCATTCCGATCGCGGTTCCGATCCGCTGGTCGCTTGCCAAACAGGGCCAGCGTGGCTTTTCCGTCAATGCACGCGGATGGCATCCATTGAACCCGTTGGTCGGAATCCCTATATCCTGACTGTATTGGTAGTATATGACAGGGAGGCCCCATGGCCATTTCCGAAGAACAGTTAAAGCGTCTTGCCGAACAATTGCCCGACGTCAGCCGTGATCCGCAATCCGTACGCAACCGCGTCGAGGCGATGGAAAAAGTGCTGGAACGCGCCTTCGTGATTCCGGGCATCAATCGTCCCATCGGCGTCGATTCAATCGTCGGACTGGTTCCGGTGGTCGGTGATATCGTCACCGCGCTCATGGGCGCCTATATCGTCTGGGAAGCCCGCAATCTGGGCATGTCCAAGCTGCAACTGACCCGCATGGCGGCCAATGTCGGTATCGATACCGCGCTCGGCGCGATCCCCTTCGCTGGCGACCTGTTCGACTTTTTCTGGCGCTCGAACAGCAAGAATCTGAAGATCATCCGCAAGCATCTCGACAAGCATCATCCCGGAACGCGGACGCTGGAAGGTTAAGCATGCTCTGCACCCGATGCACTAACCCCCGCGCCAGATTTTGACCTCCGCATCGTCCTTCGCCGCCCGCATATAGGCCGGACAACGTTGCGGCCGGAAACTCTTGCCGAGACAGAGCTTTACCTCCTGCAGCCAGCCACGCGCATTCACCTTTAACCGCAGCATATCCGGCTGAAGCCCCTCGTTTGCCGCCGCAAAGGCGTTGCGGAACTGGCCTGCAGTCAGCGGCTTGCGCGACAGCCGGTCCATGTCCGGAAAGCGCACAGCATCGAACATGATCCGCGACACACGAAAATAAGTTTCCGGACGTTTGGTCATGCAGGTCCCGTGCTTCGCCCATTCATGCGCCATCATCTTCGTTGTCGGCATCATGCAGAAATTACGCTTTATGACCGCGGGCGGCAACGCCTTGGTCGGCGCACAATATTGCGGATAGGCAGGACCGCGCGTGTCGGGCCACAGGCCGTGGAGAATGAAGCCAAAACTGCCGTCATCGCCGCTACACTGGGTCTTGTCGCGGCGGCTGTCCTTGCGCATGCGGCAATATTCCGGCGACCAGCTGAGCGCCAGCGTATAGCTGGTGACGGGCTTGATGCGGCGGGGTTCGGAGGCTGGCTTGCGTTCGGCCGGGGCGCTGAGGCCGGATGGCGGGCGGCATTGGTAGGATTGGGCTTGGGCAGATGTCGCGGCCATAGCCAAAAACAGAAACAAAGCCACTAGTCGCCCCAGCGAAGGCTGGGGCCTAACCCAAATTTCGCGTAGCTCAGACGATTGGCCTGGATCCCTGCCTTCGCTGGGATGACGTTTTCTAAACCTGCGCAAAATCCAGCCCGATATCTGCTGCCGGCGCGCTTTGTGTGAGCCTTCCCACCGAGATATAATCAACCCCGGTCTCCGCCTTGTCGCGGATCGTTTCCAGCGTCACCCCGCCGCTCGCCTCGGTCGCCACGCGGCCGCCGATCAATGTCACCGCACCGCGCAGGGTCGCCGGTTCCATATTGTCGAGCAGCAAGTGAGTCGCCCCCGCCTCCAGCGCCGGTTCGATCTGGTCGACCCGGTCGACTTCGCAGATGATTTTTTCGACGCCAGCCTCTTTGGCCCGCCGGACCGCTTCGCCGACCGAACCGGCAACCGCGACATGATTGTCCTTGATCATCGCTGCGTCCCACAGGCCCATGCGGTGATTCTGCGCGCCGCCCATCCGTGTCGCATATTTCTCCAGCACCCGCAGCCCCGGAATCGTCTTGCGCGTATCGAGCAAAGTACAGCCGGTCCCAACGATCTGCCGCACATATTCATTGGTCATGGTCGCGATGCCGGTCAGATGCTGCACCGTATTGAGTGCGCTGCGCTCGGCGGTCAGCATCGCCCGGCCCTTGCCCTTCAAACGCATGATATCGGTGCCAGCCGCGACCGCCTGGCCTTCGGCGACGAGGATTTCGATCTCCACCTCCGGGTCCAGATAGCGGAAAAAGGCCTCCGCAATCGGCAGTCCGGCAATCACCGCGTCAACGCGGCTATCCATCACACCGGAAAATATTGCGTCGGCAGGAATGACCGCTTCCGACGTAACATCGCGGCCCCCTGCCCCATATGGTGCGCCGAGGTCTTCGGCGAGGGTGGCAGCGACGAAAGCGTCGAGGTCGAAGCGGTCCAGGGTGAAGGTCATATAGCCTTCTAGCCATTCCCACGCTCGGCTCAAGACAAACTATCATTGGCCGAAACTGTCATGGCTTGTCGAGGGCCACCGCTTGTGATAACTATGTGTTTCACATATGCTTAGACATTGATTTCGAATATGATCCAGCCAAGGATGCGATCAACCGGGAAAAGCATCATCTGCCATTGTCGTTCGGGCAGCGGATTTTTGACGATCCTTTTTACACGGTGACCGATACAATTCGGCTTGGTGATGAAGAGCAGCGCTTCAAACTGATCGGTGAAGTAGACGGAAAACTCTTCACGGCGATCCATGTGTGGCGCGGTAACATTGTCAGGTTCATCTCGGTACGGAGGAGTAACAGCAGTGAACAAAGAGACTATGATAGCAATCCCCGCTGATCCGAATGATCCGGAAGACAGGGACGTCAGCGTCGCCGGTCTGGAACGTGCGCATATGGGCCGTTTCATCCGGGTGCTCCGTTATGACCTCGGCATGACGCAGGAGGAATTTGCCAAAACCTACGGTATCCCGCTCGCCAATATCCGCCAATATGAAATCGGCCGCCACATGCCCCCACCCGCGGTCCGCGCCTATCTCAAGGTGATCCGCGCCGAACCGGAAGTGGTGAAGCGGGTGATGGCGGGGTAAGCGACTCCCTCTCCCTTAAGGGAGAGGGTTGCGCAGACTTGGCAGCTTGCTGCCTAGTCGTAGCTGGGTGAGGGTGCACTGCTCTCGATGGCGGGGAACACCCTCATCCAACTGCGCCTAATCCTGCGGATAAGGCTTCGTATCCTTCTCCCTCAAGGGAGAAGGAGAAACCTTCAGCTCAATCCTCATGCGCCAGATCAGTCGGGCCTAGATCACCCTGCCCGACCGTCGCGCTCGCCATTTCCATCATCCGGTCGATCGACTTGCGCGCCTGCAGGCGCAGCTCCTCGTCCATCTCGATGCGCGGCTCGAGGTCACGCAGCGCGATGTAGAGCTTCTCCATCGTGTTGAGCGCCATATAGGGGCAGATGTTGCAGTTGCAGTTGCCGTCCGCTCCCGGAGCGCCGATGAAATTCTTTTCGGGCACCGCTTTTTCCATCTGGTGGATGATATGCGGTTCGGTGGCGATGATGATCGTGTCGCCTTCGAATGACTTGGCATATTTCAGGATCGCGCTGGTCGAGCCGACCATGTCCGCGTGATCGAGAATATAGGCGGGGCATTCGGGATGCGCGGCGACCGGTGCGCCGGGATGCTGGGCCTGCAGCTTGAGCAATTCGGTCTCGCTAAAGGCTTCGTGGACGATGCAGACACCGGGCCACAGCAGCATATCGCGGCCGGTTTTCTTGGCGATATAGCCGCCGAGATGTTTGTCCGGGCCAAAGATGATCTTTTGCTCGAGCGGAATCTGCGAGAGAATATGTTCCGCCGACGAGCTGGTGACGATGATGTCGCTCAGCGCCTTCACCTCGGCCGAGCAATTGATATAGGTCAGCGCGATATGATCGGGATGCTCGTCGCGGAAAGCCTTGAACTTGTCCGGCGGGCAGCTGTCTTCCAGGGAACAGCCGGCGTCCATGTCCGGCAGCACGACGATCTTCTCCGGCGACAGGATTTTCGCGGTTTCGGCCATGAATTTCACGCCGCAGAACGCAATTACATCGGCATCGGTTTCCGCTGCCTTGCGGGAAAGCTCGAGACTGTCACCGACAAAATCGGCAATATCTTGGATTTCCGGCTTCTGGTAATAATGGGCGAGGATGATCGCGTTGCGCTCCTTGCGCAGCTTGTTGATTTCCTCGACAATATCGACCCCGGCCAAGCTGCCGCCAATTCCACCACGTGCGTCCATTTTACTATTCCTCTGTCCTGCGTGCCCGCTCCATATAGGAAGCGAATAGCCATTTGTCTCGTGCGGAACGCCCCTATTGGCGTAAAATGACCTTCACGATGGTAAATGCCTGCCGATAAGAATATCTCTACTCTAGCCAGCACCCGCGATCGATTCAGCAATCCGCTGAAACGGAGAAAACAGGGACAAGCCGGTCACCGCCACATGAACCCCCGTCAAAATGGCGCCGATTGCCAGCGTCGCGGGATGGATATGTCCGATGGTTTTTCGATCATGCCTCGCCAGTACGGCAACAAAGCCCAGTTGGCAGAGCAGAATGAGCCACTCGCCCCAGTCTCCGAGCAAGGGCATTGGCAACAGACGGCCAAATGCCGGTTCCAGGACAATCAGGGTGGCACCGATCATGATACGCCGGTGCCACTGGGTTTGCCGACGCAACATGATCGCCCAGACCACCATGGCAGCAAAAGCCAGAATTTCCACGAGCACCAGCGCCAGAAAATAGGAGTTGCTGAAAAATGGCGGAAAGCGCTGCAGCTGAACCGCCATATAACCCGTGTAGAGGCCGCTGACGGATATTATCAAAGCGAGCACGCCGCCCAGCCAGCCGATCTTTCTATGCAGAGCCATTTTGCCGCGCTGGATCAGGATGTTTTGCGCGACTATCAATCCCAGCCAGCCCAGCATCAGGATTCCATGCAAATGCACCCATAGAGGCACCGCCTGAAAATTTACCATTCCGCGCATAGAAAATTGCGCGAAACTAAAAATGATGACCGCCGCCAAAATGATGGCAAACCGGACAAAAAATCGCTGATCCAGAGCATATTCCATGGCCGGACTCATTGTCTGATTGTTATTCCGCTCCGCTCCCACGATTCCACCTCCCTCAAAATCTCTCCCGAAGCAGCTATAACCCCGTTTACGCCGGTTGGAAATATCGCTTGAGAAACGGGTCGGTGCGGTTTGCCGATACTATCGGTTCAGCGATCGATACGGAATTTGACAATCCGGTCGGTCACGTTCTGCTCTGCATCCATGCCACCCAGTATATAATATTCCTGACCGGCCTTCGCGAGACCGCGATGGTCCATGCCGGGTTCGGCCAACCGCCCCAATTCGATCCATTTGTCGGATTTCAGATCATAGGCAAAAAAGCCGCCGGACGGTTTGGCCGGCACGCCGTCATAGCCGATGCCGTCATAATTATAGGGATTGTCACCACCGCCGGCGAAAATGATCCGCTGACCGGCATCATCACCAATCGCGGCCATCCGGTATTTCACCACACCAG
This sequence comes from uncultured Parasphingorhabdus sp., assembly GCF_963975735.1. Taxonomy (GTDB): domain Bacteria; phylum Pseudomonadota; class Alphaproteobacteria; order Sphingomonadales; family Sphingomonadaceae; genus Parasphingorhabdus. The sequence goes on along the minus strand of NZ_CAXBIA010000017.1, from coordinate 20,664 downwards.
AATGTGCGTCGACACCGCGCCAGCTTATCTGCGTCGGGTTGTTGGGATCGATATCGCCGCGCCAGGTCAGTTTCGCAGCGACAAATTTGCGTTTGCCATCGGCGAAAACAGAGGCGACACCGTCACTGACGATGATGCTATTGCCCGCGATCCCGCCGCTATGACCGAACACCGGCGTACCGGGAAATGGCGTGGCCTCGGTCCATGCGCCCGTCTGCGTATCGAACATCTGCACAACGCTGACATTGGCTTCGTCGTGCCAACCGGAGATCAGATAGATGAAGCGGTTCTGATAGGGCACAGCCAGCATATCATCGACCGGGGTCGGCATATCGGCTTTTTGCTCGTAACGGCCAGTAGCGGGATCAAATGCGAAAACCTCCGGCGTCGAAAGCTCGTCGCCATTGGCAGCGACGCTATAGCCGCCGAAAATATAGATTTTTCCCGCTACGGTCACGGCCGCGCTGGCCAGTCGTCCTTCCGGCACCGGCACGGACGCAATTGTCTTGCAGGACCGGGTAGCGATCACGCAGGCAAAGGCGGCGTTGCTGGTGTCTTTCCAGGTCTTGCCGGCTTTCAGACCATTGAAACTATACAGGGTCGGGCCTTCCGGTCCGTCAGCGACGGCCACCGCATTGTTGCTGATCGGCTCCGGCAAAGCAAAGTCGGCGGTTTGCGATAGCGGTTCGGGCTGCGGGCTCCGTTCACAGCCTGCCAGCGTCAAAGCGGTCAGCAGCATTGCTGCCGCAGTTGTGACCTGCATTTTCATTGTGCCTCTTCCCTCTTCGTCTGCTGCTCCGCCAATATATCCCTGATCGGTCGCGAATAATCCCATCTTTCCTTGTAACGGCTGCGTTCATAAGGAAAAAAGGCATCGATTTTTGCTTCGACGCCAGCAGCCTGCAGCGGCACGGCAAAATTGTGACGTACCGCTCGCCGAGCGGCTTCCCGGGCCAGACGAACCTGCACCGGGTTTTGCGCCTGCTTGGCCAGTTCCTCGACCCCCTTTTTACGATTGGCCTTGTCGAGGACATTTTCCGCGTCGGTCAAAGCCATCAATATGCCGCCGTCATCATAGGTCTGGATCTGCTCGATGTGGACCTCTGGCCGGGCAATTTCGATCGCCGGAATCTCGACATAAAGTATATTGTCGCGGGCATCCCAGCGGACATCTTCCGCGCCCAGCTTGCCCAGGTCCAGTTCGTAACGCACCGTGCCGGGCATGATCAAAGTCTTGCGCGCCGACAGGCCGAGTTTGGTCACCGTGGTGGTCACCGTTGCATTATAGCTCGCCGAAAAAACCGTCAGCCGGTTCTGTTCCTGCATATTGGTCAGGCTGGCATTGGCAATCGACACCGGATCGGGGCTGATACTGCTTTCGACGCGGGAGAAGAGCAACCAGACCAGAGCGCCGAGCAGGATCAGCACGCCGCCGATCATGGCAAACGGGAGCCACAGGCGTGAAGACCGGGAATTCATCCCGCCATCGCCCAGACTTCGCCCGATTGCGTCACCCGCCCCTTGTGCTGGAGATCGATCAGATGCGCACGCACCGACTGACCTGCGGCGCCGTTCAGACGCGGATCAAGGCCCTTGTACATCTGCGGGACCATTTCGATGATCGCGGCTGGCCCTTTTTCCAGCAGCTTCAATATCTGCCGTTCGCGCTGCTTGCGATGGCCCATCATCCCGCGCACCAGCTGGCGTGTATTGGTCACCTTCTTGCCATGGGCGGGATAATAGACCTTGTCCTCGCGTTCATAAAGCTTCTGCAGGCTCGCCAAATAGTCGGCCATATCCCCATCAGGTGGAACGATCACACTGGTCGACCACGCCATCACATGATCGCCGGTGAACATCGCGCCGGATTCCTGTACCGCCAGACACAGGTGATTGGACGTGTGCCCCGGCGTCGCCACCGCTTCGATGGTCCAGCCATCGCCGGACACCGTCTCACCGTCGCCGAGCACCCGGTCCGGCTTATATTCCTTGTCAAAACTCTCATCGGCCCGCGGTCCGTCATCGTCGAGCACCAGAGGCGCGCAGCCAATGATCGGCGCGCCCGCGCGGGCGGCCAGCGGCGCCGCGGCAGGGCTATGGTCGCGATGGGTGTGGGTGCACATGATCGCGGTGATCTTGGCATCTCCGACCGCTGCGATTATCGCATCAATATGTTCGTCAATCGCTGGCCCCGGATCAATAATCGCCCGGTCCGACCTGTTGCCGACGATATAGGTCTGGGTGCCAGTATAGGTATAGGGGCTGGGATTGCCGGCGAGCACGCGGGCGACGAGTGGCTCCATCTGTTCGCACAGGCCGGTGGGGAAATTCGAGGGGTCAAAGTCCATGGATATGATGTGGCATATCCAGCCCATAAAACAACCACGAAAAAGGGCGATCCGCAAAACGAACCGCCCTTATGCCCCGGAACGATTGTCTTGTCTGGCTCAGGTCACGGACAATTGCGCCTTCACGGTTGCGATGCTGCGATCAATTTCCCTGATTTTCTTGGCGCGATCAACCTTGCTATCCTTGCATTTCACGGCGTCCGCGCGCTCCTTTTTCAGGCCCTGCAACGCCGCATCGAGTATCGCCGCCTTGTCGATCTTGACTTCAAAATTGCCGCAACCGGCCACCACGGCCCAGGCCTGTCCAGAGAGGCCGTTTTCGCCGCCCATGGCGATCTGCCGGTTCATCGCGACACAATCGGGACCGTTGACCTTGGTGCTGCGAGCAACGGCATTATTCCGGCCGGAACCGGAAGTAGCGTTCGATGTGGCGCTGGAAGTAGCTTTGGAAATAGATTTCTGAACTGTATAGAATATCGAAGATATTCGAGCGGCGGGCTTGGCTTCAGCTTCCGCTTCGCGTTGCGCTTCCCATGCCTCCCGCTGCGCCTCTCTCGCTTCAGCCATGGCTTCGCGCTTGGCTTCACGTGCTTCCTGCAGCGCTTCGCGAACTTCCTGATCCGCTTCCCGCAGCTCTTGCTTCATCTCTCTTTGGGCCTGGGCCAGCTCCCGCTCAACCTCGCGCATGGTCGAATCCAAATGCTCGCGATCCCATTCACTTTCGCGCAGCGCCTTGTCGGCCGCCAGCCGCGATTTTTCGGCTTCCGCGACCATCTGACGAACTTCTTTTTCGCTCAGCTTTTTGTTCGTGCGCAGGATGATTGTTCTGCCATCATGCTTTATCTTGTGCACATAATCTTTCGACAGATCGGCGTTTTTTCGCCCGTTCAACATCGTGATATTGATTGTATCGCTGTCGTCGGCAGTGGCCGCTGGAACCAAAGGCGCTGCCGGAGCAAGCGGTGCCAGAGGGGCCGTACGCGCAGATGGAGCCACCGGCGGGAGCGGTGTGAGCGGTGCAGATATATCGGCAACATCCACCGCCTCGGCATAAGTCACAGTCGCCGTCATCGGCAAGGCGATGGCCGTGCCGGCCGCAACCAATACAGCTCCCAGTCGACGACGGAGAACGGATTTTTCAGATTGCCCCAACATTTTGAGACGGCCCTTGATCTTGTCTTTCTGGTTCAGCGGACTGGCAAGCCCCAACCGGTGGCCCGAAGCCGATTTGGCGATAGTCCGGCCGTAAACAGCGCGGACGTCGCGACCGCTTTGCTCCAGGATACGCGCATCACAGGCGGTCTCCTGATCCTGCCGAAAATATATCCATGCGAACCATGCAACCGGACTGAACCAGTGCAGGGACAATATCGTCAGCCCGACAAAATTGGCCGCGAGATCACCCGATTCATGATGGGCGATCTCGTGCGCCAGCGCCAGATCCCGCTCGCGGGGCGCATAATCGCGAAAGAAATTCGTCGGAACCGCGATATATTTCTCAAACACACCGAAAGCCAGAGGGCCTCCAACAGCTGCGGTTTCAAGGATTTTGATGCTGCCGTGGCGACCGATCAACCGGCCGTCGGCGACGATATCTTCCCGGAATTGCAGATAGGCGGCAAGCTTGCTGATAAACAGCAGCCCTGCTCCGCCGAGCCAGAGGATGATAGCAATCATTGTCCAGTCAAGCGACGCCATCGCGCCCAGGCTGGTCGCTTGTGCCGGGACCGCAGCAACCAGATCAGATCCGGCCATCGCCGGAATGAACGCGGCTGCAGGTTCGACCTCTGCCGGCGCCTGAAGGGTGAGCGTCGGCATGAACAGGCGCGCCAGCGGCAATATCCAGAGCAGATAGGCGATGCGTGCGCCAAAGAAATGACTGACCGGTTTCCGGACCATCATAACCAGCAGCATCAACAGGGTCATCGACAGCATGCTGTCCCAAATCCATTGGTTCAATTCGCCGCTCATTTTTTCAACTCCCTCAAAAGCTCCTCGATTTCGCGGATGTCATCGGCGCTCAGTTCATCGGCCTCGGCCAGATGGGCAACCAATGGCATGACTTTTCCCCCGAAAAGCCGATCCACAAAATTCCGTGACACGCCGGTGAGATAATCATCCCGTTCCACCAGCGGAGAATAAAGAAAACGACGACCGTCGCGCTCGGTGCCGACCACCGCTTTGGCGGCCAGCCGGGACAACAGGGTCTTGACGGTCTGAAGAGACCAGTCCTTCTCCCGGACCACCTGGTCCGCTACTTCTGCAGCGGTCAGGGGAGCGCGTTTCCAGAGGACTTCCATCACCGCATGTTCGGCATCGCTAATGCGTTCGCTCATAGTGATCGAGACTCCCTTGAATATCGTCAGTGACTACATGTGTAGTTTCATTGATTACAAATGTAAACACACATTTGGGCCATCGATGTTGTTGGTGGACGGACAGCGGCCGTTTGTCGAAAAGCCGAGTGCTGTCGAATTATCTTACAGGTTTACAAATATTAACAGCGCTTAAACCATCCAAGCCATTCATATTCATAGACTTTATGAAACTGGCACAAGGGATGCAAAGTATCGGGTGTACATGACTTTTTACCCCCACACCTCCTTTCAGGAGGTACGAATGAGAGGGACGGCGTACTGGTCTCCGCTGTCCCTTCTCGTTTCACAGTTTCGACAGACACTACCCAAAATAAAACGGCTCGATCCTCCTAGATCGAGCCGTTTTTCTTTTCTTCGACTGTGTGCGGCAGTAAAACGCTTAGGCTTGGGCTGGAGCGACCTTTTTCTCGGCCATCAATTCACCAAGCTCGCCGGCTTCATACATTTCCATCATGATATCGCTGCCGCCTACAAATTCGCCTTTGACATATAGCTGCGGGATGGTCGGCCAATCGGAATATTCCTTAATTCCCTGCCGCACTTCCATGTCCTGCAGAACATCGAACGAGTCAAATCCGACTCCCAGATGCTCGAGAATGGCAATCGCACGGCTTGAGAATCCGCATTGCGGGAAAAGCGGCGTGCCTTTCATGAACAGCACCACGTCATTGCTGTTCACCACGGATTCGATTTTCGCTTTTACATCGCTCATAAATATTCTCCTAGTCGGGAACCACGGTGGTGAGTTGCAACGCGTGCAGTTCTCCGCCCATTTTTCCCTTCAGTGCCGCGTAAACCGCCTGATGCTGTTTAACACGGTTCATGCCCGCGAACGCAGCAGCGGTCACTTTTGCGGCATAATGATCGCCATCGCCGGCCAGATCGGTAATTTCAACCAAAGCGTCCGGAAAGGCGGCCAAGATCATTGCCTCGATATCTGCGCTTGCCATGGCCATCTGGCTAGCTGGCTTCTTCGATAAACTGACGCCGGGCTTCCACCATTTTGTCGGTCAGGGCGGTACGGATAGCCGAATCGTCCATCTCGACGCCTGCGGAAGTCAGGTCACCCAAAAGCTTGCGGATAACATCCTCGTCGCCCGCTTCTTCAAAATCAGCCGCTACGACTTCTTTTGCATAAGCGTCGGTTTCTTCGGGCGTCAGTCCCATTTTCTCTGCAGCCCATTGGCCGAGCAGGCGATTGCGCCGCGCCGTGACCCTGAACTGCATCTCTTCGTCGCGTGCGAATTTCGATTCAAATGCGCTTTCGCGATCTTTAAAATCTGTCATGAGTTTCCCTTGGTATCTATTGATCTAAAAATAGGCATCACCGATGCGTCCTGCAAGTGGAACCGGTCAATCAGTCGGCAACTTTGACGACCAATTTTCCGATAGCGCCACGATCCGCCATCTTCTGAATGGCTTGGCCGGCGTTTTCAAAGCTGAATATCTCTGACACACGCGGTTGAATGAGACCCTGGTCCCAGAGCTTGAACAACCGGTCGATATGCGCCCGGTTGCCCTCTGGATCGCGCGCCGCATAAGCGCCCCAGAACACACCGCAGACATCACAGGATTTGAGCAGGGTCAGATTGAGTGGCAGCTTCGCAATTCCAGCCGGGAAACCGACCACCAGAAAACGGCCTTCCCAGGCAATCGAGCGTACCGCTGGTTCGCTATAGTCACCGCCGACCGCATCATAAATAACGTCAGCACCGCCCGGGCCAACCGCTGCCTTGAACTGCGCGGCCAAGGCCTTGGATTGATCCTTGTCGAATGGCGCGCGGCCATAGACGACGGTTTCGTCAGCACCGGCCGATTTCGCAAATGCAGCTTTTTCTTCGGAAGATACCGCTGCGATAACGCGCGCACCAAAGGCTTTGCCGAGTTCGACGGCAGCAATACCCACGCCGCCGGAAGCACCGAGCACCAGAAGGGTTTCGCCTTCCTTGATATGGCCGCGATCAACGAGAGCGTGGATCGACGTGCCGTAGGTCAGGATCAACGCCGACGCGTCTTCAAAGCTTACACTGTCGGGAATTTTGAATACAGCATTCTGGTCGACAACGACCTTCTCGACCAGACCGCCGTGGCCAGTGGTCGAAGCGACCCTGTCGCCGACTTTCAGATCGGCCACGCCTTCGCCAACAGCTGCAATCACGCCGGAAACTTCTCCGCCTGGCGCAAATGGCCGCTGCGGCTTGAACTGGTACATGTCCTGGATGATCAGCACATCGGGATAGTTGATCGAGCAGGCTTTGACATCGATAAGGACCTGGCCCTTGCCGGCAACGGGATCGGCGACGTCCAGCATCTCCAGTGTATCCGGTCCGCCCACTTTGGTTGACATCAAAGCCTTCATTTTATTTCCTCTCTGGAATATTGTTCGGATCTATGCCGCTACGGGTATGAGCCACGGCTGCGCAGAATCACTGTTTTTCTCGTGCCGCTCTATGGCATCGGACTTTGCCAATGTCAGGTCAATTTCGTCGAGCCCTTCAACGAGGCACTGATGCCGGAAGGGATCCATCTCGAATGCAAAGCGGTCCTGGAACGGCGTGGTAATGCTCATGCTTTCCATATCGATGGTGATCGGATCGGTTTTCGCGACCTCCATCAACCGGTCGACCGCCGCCTGCGGCACGGCAATGGCGAGCAATCCGTTTTTAAAGGCGTTGCCCGAGAAAATATCGGAGAAGCTTGGTGCGATGACCGCCGTTATACCCAAATCGGCCAGAGCCCATGCCGCATGTTCGCGGCTCGATCCGCAGCCGAAATTGTCGCCTGCGATCAATATTTTGGCGCCGGCATATTCCGGATCGTCGAAAATATTGCCTTCTTTCGCGCGGATCGCTTCGAAAGCGCCCTCGCCCAGCCCTTCGCGTGATATGGTTTTCAGCCATTTCGCCGGGATGATGACATCGGTATCGACATTTTTCTGGCCGAAGGGAATAGCACGACCTTCTACGCGGTTAATCGGTTTCATCTCTATTCTTCTTCACTATTGTCGACAAGATCATCGCTGTCATCGTCATCATAATCCGGTTCATTTTCATATTTCGGCAGCGGCTTGTCTTTGACTGGTTTGAATTCATTATGCTTCTTCATCTGATGACGTCCGGCGTACATCAGAGCCGCCGCAACCGCAGCCGATCCGATGGCAGCTCCGACTTTGGCGCCGGTCGACCATTTCGCTGAATCACCATTTTTGGCGGACGGTTCTACAGACGGTTTGTCATTTTTCTTGTCGTCGCTCATTTCAACCTCTCATCTTGTCAGTTCACGCACGTCGGTGAGCCTGCCCGTTACGGCCGCAGCGGCGGCCATTGCGGGTGACATCAAATGCGTTCTAGCACCTGGTCCCTGCCGTCCAACAAAATTGCGGTTGGAAGTGGATGCACAGCGCTCACCTGCGGGCACCTTGTCCGGATTCATGCCCAGACAGGCAGAGCAACCCGGTTCGCGCCATTCGAAACCGGCATCGGTGAATATCCGGTCGAGCCCTTCGGCTTCGGCCTGAGCCTTTACCAGCCCCGAACCCGGCACAACGATCGCCCATTTGACATTGTCGGCTTTCTTGCGGCCTTCCAATATCGCAGCCGCAGCCCGCAGATCCTCGATCCGGCTGTTGGTGCAGCTGCCGATGAAGATGTTCTCGACCGTAACGTCGCGCAGCGCCTGCCCCGCTTCGAGGCCCATATAATCAAGAGACTTGCGCGCCGCATCCTGCTTTGACGCATCTGCAAAGCTGTCCGGCGCGGGAACCACGCCATTCACGGGAATAACATCCTCCGGGCTGGTACCCCAGGTCACCGTCGGCGATACATCGGCGGCGTTGATCGTGACGCTCTTGTCGAACGTTGCCCCCTCGTCGGTCGGCAGCGTCTTCCAATAGGCGACAGCTGCATCCCAGTCCGCTCCCTTGGGTGCCATCGGACGGTCTTTGAGATAGGCATATGTCTTGTCATCCGGGGCGACCAGACCAGCGCGCGCGCCCGCCTCGATGGACATGTTGGAGACGGTCAGACGACCCTCGATCGACATTTGCTCGAAAACCTCGCCGCGATATTCGATGACATGGCCGGTGCCGCCAGCGGTGCCGATCACCCCGACGATATGAAGGATCAGGTCTTTCGGGCTGATACCGGGGCCAAGCAGGCCATCCACACGAATTTCCATCGTTTTCGAGCGCGTCAGTTGCAGCGTTTGCGTCGCCAGCACATGTTCGACTTCGCTGGTGCCGATACCGAAGGCAAGAGCGCCCAAGGCACCGTGCGCCGCCGTATGGCTGTCGCCGCAGACGAGAGTCGTACCCGGCAGGGTAAAGCCCTGCTCCGGACCGATAACGTGGACGATGCCCTGATTGATATCGCTGGCACCGATATATTTGATACCAAAGGCCGGCGCATTGGCTTCCAGCGCTTCCAGCTGGGCAGCGCTCTGCGGATCGGCGATGGGAATCTTGTTGCCCTGCGCGTCGAGCCGCGCGGTGGTCGGAAGATTGTGATCCGGAACCGCCAGAGTCAGGTCCGGCCGGCGAACCTTGCGTCCGGCCTTGCGTAGCCCCTCAAAAGCCTGCGGGCTGGTCACTTCGTGCACCAGATGCCGGTCGATATAGATCAACGCCGTACCGTCATCGCGCTGGTCGACAACATGGGCATCCCAGATTTTCTCGTACAGGGTCTTTGGCTGGTTCATAGCTACTTTCAATATTGTGACTTACAAGCGTCAGATGGGATCCCAAGCGATGTAGCGACTAACCTCGGGAGATTCCAGCCTTCGCTGAACCCGCCTACGAGAATATTTGCTTCAAAAGCAGTCTGGAAAGGCTTATCTTCGTACTATGAGCATTTTCGCGATCCTGGCCACTATCATTGCTTCTGTTGTCGCAATGGAATTTATCGCCTGGGGAGCGCATAAATATATCATGCACGGCTTTGGCTGGGGCTGGCATCGCGACCATCATGAACCGCATGACAAGGCACTGGAGAAGAATGATCTCTATGGCATTGCCGGTGCGGTGATGAGCATCTCGATGTTCGCTATCGGCAGCCCGATGATCATGGGCACGAGCGCATGGGAACCGGGCACATGGATCGGTCTCGGCATATTATTCTACGGCATCATCTACACTTTGGTCCACGATGGCCTGGTTCATCAGCGTTACTTTAAATACGTCCCCAAGAGCGGCTATGCCAAGCGACTGGTGCAAGCCCACAAGCTCCACCATGCCACGATCGGCAAGGAAGGCGGCGTGAGTTTCGGCTTCGTCTTCGCCCGCGATCCGGCGAAGCTGAAGGCGGAGTTGAAGATACAGCGGGAGGCCGGGGTTGCTGTTGTGCGGGATGCGGTTGGCTAAACCTCTTTCCTTCGCGTCGACGCCCAGATCGCCAGACCAATGCCCGCAAAAATGATCATGCCGCCAGTAATCATGCGCGTTGTCAGGACCTCTCCGAGCAACAGCACACCACCCAGTCCTGCGATCGCCGGAACCGACAATTGCGATACCGCTGCGGTGGCGATCGAGATGCGCGAGAGCACGTGATACCAGAGGACATAGCCCAGCGCCGAAGTGAAAGCGCCGGAGATGAAGGCCAGCACTACCCCTTGCCATGTGATCGAAGAGATGACCGCGAACGGGAGCAGCAACAGCGCCAACAGGGCAGCTCCGATAAAATATCGCGCGGTGGCCAATGGAAAATCAGCCACGCCCTTGCCCGCCCAGGAATAAAATCCCCAGGCGGCACCGGCAAAGGCCATCAGCAATCCGCTCCACAAGGGAGGCGCGCTCGCGCCCGGTGCGATCAGGACGACCAGCCCGGCCAGAGCAATCACGGCTCCTGCGATCTGGCCTTTGCTCGGGATTATCGACCGGGTCAGGCCGATCAGCTGCATGCTGATCTGGCCCGCCGGGAATAATATCAGCGCCCCGATCCCCGCATCCAGATTGATATAGGCCGCAGAGAAGGCTGCGGCATAAGCGAACAGCGAGATCGCCCCGACGCTGTCACCCCGGCGCGGCAATATTGCCTTGCCGTGACGAGCCCCGAGTAACAGGCCGAGGATCAGCGCACCGGCAAACAGCCTGATGATCGTGAAGCTCGCCCAGTCAATCTGTCCACCAGCCAGCGCCGCGCGATTGAGCAGAGAATTGCTGGCGAAGGCCAGCAGAACCACGATCAGCAGCCCCGTTGAACGCCAGCCGCCTTGGCCGGACTCTATCCGGGTCAGCTGGGCCTCGTCATCAAAATCGGGCCGCCGAGCTCGACGGTCTTCTGATAGCCCGGCCGTGCGACCAGCGCGTCAAAATAGCGTTTGCAGTTCGGGCGGCTTTCGAGCTGCCCCATCACCGCGCGACCTTCCAGCATATAATGGAGATTGATATCCGCGCCGGTAAACTTGTCGGCGACGATGAAGTCCTTGCCCTCCAGTTCGGCCTCGAGATGGTCGAGCAACTTGGCGACTTCGGCGTTGAGGAATCCGTTCATGACGTCAGGCAGCCCGCCCAGCATCGGCGCGATGCCGGTGATGATGAAGCTCATCCCCATCGTGCCCTCGGCAAAATGCAGCCATTCGAGATATTTCGCCCGCTCCGGATGATCGGGTGCCACGCCGAGCGCGCCATCACTGTGCCGTTCGATCAGATATTCGATGATCGCGCCGGATTCGACCATGGTCACGCCATCCACGTCTACCGTCGGCGCCTTGGCCAACCGGTGTGCTTCGGCCAGTTCCGGTGGCGAACGCCGCGTCTTGGGATCGCGATGGTAGGTCACCATATCATATTCGATACCGCCTTCCTCGCACAGCCAGATGATGCGGGACGAGCGGGAATAGCCGAGATGGTGCAGTTTGATCATGGGGTTCTCCTTTGCGGCCACCTATACCGTTCGTCCTGAGCTTGTCGAAGGACAAATTGCGCGCACTCAGCGTGCTTCGACAGGCTCAGCACGAACGGGATGAAAACCGGCAATGTACAGGCCTCCCGCTCGAACATATTCCCTGCCGAAGGGCAAGGGTCCAGAATGGTCCTGAGCGATCGTCTGTGCCCCGACCTTCGCAGGGACACACTTCAGCTCGCTACCTAATGCCCGACCACGCCCAGACTTTCGAACGGCTTGTCATTCTCGCTATATTTTTCGACGAGCGTCGCGCTGGCCTGGTTCAGCCCGATCAGTTCGACGGACTTGCCCTCGTTCTTCAGCCGCTCGACGATCTTGTCGAGCATGCCGGTCGCGCTGATGTCCCAGAAATGCGCGTCATGGACATCGATAATCACGCTGTCGATGCCTTCCTCGTTAAACTCCATCGCCTCGTAGAGCATGTCGACAGAGCCGAAGAAAATCTGGCCGCCGAATACATAGCGATGGGTGGTGACCTCGACAAAATCCTGAATCGTAACCAGCTGGCGGACCTTCCAGGCGAAGAATATGCCGGAGAGTAATACGCCGGTCAGCACACCGATCGACAGATCATGGGTTGCGACAACCATGATCACGGTCGCGATCATCACGAAATTGGATGGCCACGGATGATGGGTGATTTCGGTGAAGCTTTTCCAGCGGAAGGTGCTGATCGAGACAAAGATCATCACCGCGACAAGCGCCGGCATCGGTATCTGCGCTACCAAGGGACCAAGGCCGACGATCAGCACCAGCAGCATCACACCGGCAGCAAAGGTCGAAAGCCGGCGACGGCCGCCGGATTTGATATTGATCACCGATTGGCCGATCATCGCACAGCCGCCCATGCCGCCGATCCAGCCGGTGACGAAATTGGCAATGCCCTGCCCGTAGGTTTCGCGTCTCTTGTCGCTGCGGGTCTCGGTCAGGTCATCGACAATCGATGCGGTGAGCAGGGATTCGAGCAATCCGACAGCGGCCATCGCCAGAGCATAAGGCGCGACGATCATGAATGTTTCCCATGTGATCGGGACTTGCGGGATATGCAGCCAAGGCAGACTTTCCGGTAGTTCACCCATGTCGCCGACCGTGAACACATCCGCCTTGAAGACAATGCTGAGGCCGGCGAGCACAATGATCGCCGCCAGCGGCGACGGCACCAATGTGGTAATGCGCGGCAGGCCGTAGATAATCGCCAGACCACCAGCGATCATCGCGTAGGTCTGCCAGGTGAAGGCCTCGCCGGTCATCTGCGGAACCTGTGCCATGAAGATCAGGATCGCCAGCGCATTGACGAAACCGGTAATGACCGAGCGCGAGACAAAACGCATCAGCAGGTCGAGCCGGAGTAGCGCGGCTATCGCCTGAAATATACCCATGAGGATTGTAGCGGCAAACAGATATTCGACGCCATGGTCACGCACCAGCGGCACCACGAGCACCGCCACAGCAGCGGTAGCCGCGCTGATCATACCCGGTCGTCCGCCGACCATAGAGATGATCACGGCAATCGAGAAGCTGGCATAGAGTCCGACCCGCGGATCGACACCGGCGATAATCGAGAAGCCAATGGCTTCCGGAATCAGGGCCAGCGCCACCACCAGTCCGGCCAGAAATTCGGCTTTGGGATTCGACAGCCAGTCGCGCCGAAAATCACTGTGAATCGCCATGAAGCTTCCTTAATTCGAGAATGATAATGTTGCGATGCAACATGAACGGGCGCGCAATGGACTATTGGTCCGAAGCCGTCAAGTTTGGGCCGCTAATCAGCGACCCGGAAATCCGCCGTTACGGTTGCAGCCACTTGCAGTTCCTCTTCGTGACCAACTTCCCGCTGCGTTTCGGCCAGCGCCTGACGCTCCCAGTCCTGCATCGCCGGATGGGCGATGATATGATCCACCCACGCCTGACCTGCTGATCCGATATCCAGACCATAAGTCCGCACCCGATAGGCCACCGGCGCGAACATCGCGTCGACGATGGTAAAATGCTCACCGGCCAGCCACGGTCCGCCAAATTCATTCAGCCCTTGCGCGAACAGCTCGCCGATCCGGTCGATATTGCGTTGCAGGTCAGGTGCGATTTCGTGCAATCTTGCCCGCACACCAACATTCATCGTGCACAGATTGCGCAGCGGCCCGAAGCCGCCGTGCATTTCGGCTGACGCACAACGCGCCCATGCCCGCCCGGCTTCGTCTGTCGGCCAGCACCCCGGATGGCGGTCCGCGAGATATTCCATGATCGCCAGAGAATCCCAGATGGTCCGGCGATCATCTTTCAAACATGGCACTTGGCCATTGGGTGCGAATTCCCGGAAACGGTCGTAATTTTCTTCTTCGAAATAGATGATCTGGTCGGTGAACGGGATCTCGAGCGCCTTCATCAACAGCCACGGGCGCAGCGACCAGCTGGAATAGTTGCGATTGGCAGTGATCAGGGTGTAAGTCATATTTCTGTCTTCTTTAGCTGGCAACGCACGGCCTCATTCGAACTGGACCATATAAAAACCGAATAACAGGAAAATTGACCGATGACACTATCCCGCAGAGACTTTATCCGGTCCGCCCAAACCGTCGGCTTATTCTATGCGTCCGTGTCGATTGCAGGATGCGCTCGCGCCCACAGCGCCAACACCGGCCTCACCCTGGTGCCGGACCCGGCAAGACGTCTCGATCTTCCCAAGGGATTTTCTTATACATTGGTCAGCGAGACCGGCGGGATCATGTCTGACGGCTTTTTCCGCCCGGGCCGGCCCGATGGCATGGCCTGTTTCGCTGATCCCGATAGCGCCGACAAATGCATATTGATGCGCAATCACGAGAATTGGAACAGCGTCCCCCTCGGCAGCCCGTTCGGCAAGGCAAATGAACTGCTCGACCGGGTTTCCGACAGCCAACTGTACGACCGCAAGAAAGACGGCTCGCCCTTTTTCGGTGGCGTCACCAAGCTGGTCTACGACCTGAAGAACAAGCGGATGGAGAAGGATTTTCTGGTACTGACCGGCACCGCGGCCAATTGCGCCGGCGGACCGACCCCGTGGGGCAGCTGGCTCAGCTGCGAAGAGGAAATGCTAACGCCAGAAGAAGGGCCGGGAAAATATCACGGCTTTGTTTTCGAAACGCCTTCGAGTTCCACCGGGCTGATTGATGCGATCCCCCTCAAGGCAATGGGCCGCTTCACCCACGAAGCCGCCTCGGTCGATCCGAAAACCGGTATTGTCTACATGACCGAAGACGCGCGCCACGGCTTGTTCTACCGGTTCATCCCCAAGGTTCCGGGCAAATTAGAAGAAGGTGGCCGCCTGCAGGCGCTTGCGCTCAAGGGCGAGAAATCCGCGATCACGTCCAACTGGCCCGAAGACTGGGGCGGCAACGGGTCGCAGTCATTTAAAGTCGGCGATGACCATGTCGCCACATGGATCGACCTCGACGATGTCGAAGCACCGGAGGGCGATCTCGCCCATCGCGGCCATGCCGCCGGAGCAGCCCAGTTCATGCGCGGCGAAGGCCTGGATTATGCCGTGCGCATGGACGGAGAGACCGGGGATTTCTACTTCACCTGCACCGAAGGCGGAGCGGAACGCGTCGGCCAGATCTGGCGCTACACGCCCGACGAAGGCGCGGAAGCAGGCGGAACATTGCAGCTATTCTTCGAATCCACCAGCGCCGATTCGCTCGACATGTGCGACAATCTGGTGGTCGCGCCGTGGAACGACATCATCCTCTGCGAAGACGGACGCGGCGACCAATATCTGCGCGGCCTGACCCCCGACGGCAAAATCTACGACCTCGCCCGCAATGCCCATAAGGACAAAAGCGAATTCTGCGGCGCCTGTTTCTCGCCCGACGGCCAGACGATGTTCGTCAATGTGCAGGACCCGGGATATACTTTTGCGATTACCGGGCCTTGGGAGAAGTTGGGGCTCTAGCCAGCCCCGATCAACTCCCGCCCAATCAGCATCCGCCTGATTTCATTCGTACCCGCGCCGATGTCGAGTAATTTGCTGTCGCGCCAGTAGCGTTCGACCGGCCAGTCGGTGGTATAGCCCGCTCCGCCCAGCGCCTGGATCGACTCCTCGGCCACCCGGACACTATTCTCGCTCGCCAGCATCACCGCGCCGGCTGCATCGAAGCGCGTGGTCTGTCCGGCGTCGCAGGATTTGTTGACATTATAGACATAGCTGCGGGCGCTGTTGAGCCGGACATACATGTCGGCGATCTTGCCCTGCATCAATTGAAAGCTGCCAATCGGCTTGCCGAACTGCTTGCGTTCGCGGACATAGGGGATGACCGTGTCGAGACAGGCCTGCATCAGCCCGAGCGGGATCGCCGCCAGCACAGCGCGCTCGTAATCTAGACCGGACATCAGCACACCGACGCCGCCGTTGAGCGGACCCATGACATTTTCCTCCGGCACTTCGCAATCATCGAACACCAGTTCCGCCGTCGGACTGCCCTTCATCCCGACCTTCTCGATCTTCTGGCCGATGGAGAAACCCTTCATGCCCTTTTCGATCAGGAAAGCCGTGATCCCGCCCGAACCCGCATCGGGACGGGTCTTGGCGTAGACCACCAGCGTATCGGCGCAGGTGCTGTTGGTGATCCAATATTTCGTGCCATTGAGCACATAGCCGCCCTGCACCGCCTCTGCCTTGAGCTTCATCGACACCACGTCGCTGCCCGCTCCGGCTTCCGACATCGCCAACGCCCCGACATGTTCGCCCGAGATCAGCTTTGGCAGATATTTGGCTTTCTGTTCCGCACTGGCCCAGCGACGGATCTGGTTGACGCACAAATTGCTGTGCGCGCCATAGCTGAGGCCGAGCGCCGCGCTGCCGCGGCTGACTTCCTCCACCGCGATTGCATGTTCGAGATAGCCGAGCCCGAGTCCGCCATCTTCCTCGTCCACCGTAATCCCGTGCAGGCCCAGATCGCCCATTTGCGTCCACAGCTCGCGCGGAAACCAGTCTTCGCGGTCCATTTTCTGGGCCAGCGGCATGATCTTCTCTTCGGCGAAGCGACGCGTGGTGTCGCGGATCTGGTCCGCCATTTCGCCGAGCTGGAAATCAAATTGTGGGGTGGCAATCATTGTCTGTTCCTCGATATATCTGCCCCGCTTTAGCAGATTGCAAAGCCGTTTCCAGTGCTTGCGCGCAGCATGGTCCAATGCCATAGCGCGGCCATGCTCTATAACCTTGCAAAGCCCTTGATCTTCGCGCTCGAAGCCGAACGCGCCCATGGCCTGACCATCGCCGGCCTGAAGACCGTCCCCATGGGCCCTGCCCCCAAATGCGATCCCGTTCTGGCGACCAGCGTCGCCGGTCTCGACTTCGTCAACCCGATCGGCATGGCCCCCGGTTTCGACAAGAATGGCGAAGTGCCCGACGCGCTGATCCGCATGGGCTTCGGCTATGCCGAGGTCGGCACGCTGACTCCGCTGGCGCAGGCCGGCAATCCCAAGCCGCGTATCTTCCGGCTGGTCGAGGACAAGGCGGTGATCAACCGTCTCGGCTTTAACAATAAAGGCCAGCAAGACGCCCTGCCCCGGCTCAAGCGGATGCGCGGACGGATGGGCAAGGGCGTGCTCGGCATCAATATCGGCGCGAACAAGGACAGCACGGACCGGATTGCCGACTATGTCATCGGCGCAAAGAACATGGCGCCGCTGGCCGACTATCTGACGGTCAATATCAGCTCGCCCAACACGCCCGGCTTGCGCGCGTTGCAGGACAAAGGCGCGCTGGCGGAATTGCTGGCCGCTGTCATGGCGGCGATGGGCAAATCGAAAACGCCGGTATTCCTGAAGGTTGCCCCCGATCTGGAACCGGCCGATATCGACGATATTGTCGACGTTGCGATGAAACAGAAAATCGCGGCTCTGATCATTTCCAACACCACCATCACCCGGCCCGATTTGAAGTCCGCCAACCAGTCCGAAACCGGTGGCCTCTCCGGCGCGCCGCTAAAAGACCTTGCGCTGCAACGCCTCAAAGATTTCCGCAAGGCCAGCGGCGGTCAAATCCCGTTGATTGGTGTCGGCGGCATTGCGACCGCAGAAGATGCCTATGAACGCATCCGCGCCGGTGCGTCGCTGGTGCAGCTATATACCGCAATGATCTACGAAGGTCCAACGATTGCAGCGGCGATGAGCTGCCAGTTAGCCAAACTGGTCAAACAAGACGGCTTCGGAAACATCGCCGAAGCTGTCGGCACCGCGTAAAGCCTATAATTCCGCTATTCGCCGGTCCCCACCAGCACAACGCCCTCGCGCCGCGGATCAAATCCGCCATCGACTTCGCCATTGCGGATCATCACGGCATGCACGCCGCTATCTTCGCCCTGGCCCGGTTTGAGATCAATACCCCGCGCCGCAAGACCTTGCAAAACCGCCGGATCGAACTTGTCCAATTCACCACCGATGCCTGCCCCGCGCGCAACCAGATTGGGCAAGGCCAAAGCCTCCTGCATCGACAGGTCCCAGTCGATCGCACCGACCAGCGATTTTGCCACATAGGCCAATATGCTGTTGCCGCCGGCTGATCCGATCGCGCCAGCGAACTTGCCGTCACTGTCGAGCAATATGGTTGGCGTCATCGACGATCGGGGCCGCTTGCCCGGTGCCACCGCATTGGCCGCAGGGCGTCCTTCGGCATCGACCGGACTGAACGAAAAATCGGTGAGCTGGTTGTTGAGAAAGAAGCCGTCGACCATGCGGCCGCTGCCGAATATCGATTCAACCGTCGTGGTGATCGAAACAACATTGCCCTTGGCGTCGCGAACGATGAAATGGGAGGTGCCCGCTGGCTCCAATGTCTGATCAGCCGCCGCCTGCACCGCACCGCGCGGCGTCCCCGCCTTGGGTGGAGAAGCAGCCTTATCACCGATCAAGGCGGCCCGCGAAGCAACATAGGCCGGCTCCAGCAATCCGCTGACAGGCACCGAAGCAAAAGCCGGATCGCCGACATATTGGTCGCGGTCTGCGTACATCAGCCGGCTGGCTTCGGCGAACAGGAACCAGGCCTGCGGATCATCCGGGCCTCGCGTGGCAATATCGGTTTTTTCCAGCATCGACAGCAATTGCAGCAAGCCAACGCCGCTCGATGGCGGCGGCGGCACGCAGACAAGATAGACGCGATAGGGATTGCACAAGGCTTCCCGCTTGACCGGCTTGTAAGCGGCCAGATCGGCAATCGTCATCCGTCCGCCCAGCGGCGCCGAGCGGGTCTTGTCGACGATTTTCGCAGCCGTCGAACCGCTGTAGAGCGCTTCGGGTCCGTTCTTCGCCAGACGCCTCAGGAAATCGGCATATTCCGGGTTGGTGATCCGGTCGCCTGTGGTCTTCCGCTTGCCATCGGGGTTGCCGAAATAGGCGGCAGCGTCCGGCGTATCGAGTTGCGGGAAGGAAAGTCCGAGAAAACGGCCGAGCCGCGGACTGATGACAAAGCCCTCCGCCGCTGTCCGCTCAGCTGCCGAAAACAGGCTGCTCCAGTCGAGCGATCCATGTTCTTCATGCACCATTGCCAGCATCCCGACGGCACCGGGTACGCCGGTTGCACGCCCGCTGGTTACCGCCTGGCGATAGCCCAGCGGCTTTCCGTCGGGCCCGAGGAACATCGACGGGCTGGCCTGCGCCGGCGCGGTCTCCCTGCCGTCATAAATAGTCAGTTTGCCGGATGCGCCATCCAGATAGGTCAGGAACGCACCGCCACCAAGTCCGGAGCTTTGCGGTTCCACCAGCGACAGCATCGCCTGCACGGCAATCGCCGCATCGATGGCACTACCGCCCCGTTTCAAAACATCCTGACCCGCTTTCGCCGCCGGCGGATTGGCGGCAATGACGAAGGGTTCTTCCTGCGATGGTGTGGTAGCTGCCGGCACTGAAACCGGGGCTGGTTCAGATAGCCCGGTCTGGGCACAGGAGGCGGTGAGCAACGCTGCCGCAGCAGCGATAAGACGGGACATTTTCATATGGTAGAAAGCTATAGACCAGGTCGAACGGCGATGTCCATTGGCAGTGATTTCCCTGTCGCCGATCACGAAAATACTAGCCGTTTTTACCTAAATAATTGCCGCGCGGTTTCAACCGCGCTAGTCCATAAGCAAATGATCAAGGTCCGGTATCAATCCGGAGCATGAGAGAGGAAGCATTGCGTGGGCCAGAAAAAGCCGAAAAACCGTTATCTTGAAATCGATCAATATCAGAATCTGGTATCGATGTTCTTCGACCGCGCCAGCCAGGGCGGTGACAAGCCGTTTCTGCACGCCAAGATCGACGGCAAGTGGCAGCCGACCACCTGGGCAGAAGCAGCCCGGCAAGTCGCGGCGCTGGCGAAGTCCCTGAAGCGGATCGGCCTGAAAAAGGGCGACCGGGTGATGCTCGTCTCCGAGAACCGCCCCGAATGGTGTATCGCCGATCTCGGCATCATGGCCGCCGGCTGCATCACCGTGCCGACCTACACCACCAACACCGCGCCCGATCACCAGCATATTCTCGACAATAGCGGCGCCCATGCAGTCATCGTGTCAAACAGCAAGCTGGCGCAGAATCTGCTGCCCTCGGTGATCAGCTCTTCCGACGCCAATATCATCATCGGCATCTCCGACCTGCGCATCGGCCAGTCGGGCGACTTCGATCTCTATAGCTGGGACAAGCTCACCCAGGGCAGCGACGCGGATGTCGCAGAAGTGACCGAACAGGTCGCCAGCATCACCCGCGACGAGACCGCCTGCATCATCTACACCAGCGGCACCGGCGGCAAGCCGCGCGGCGTGATGCAGCATCATGGCGCGATCCTGCACAATACCAAGGGACCGGCAGAGGTTATCGAAACGGACTTTGGCTGGGACGAGGAAGTCTTCCTCTCCTTCCTGCCATTGAGCCACGCCTATGAACATAGCGCCGGTCAGTTTTTCCCGATCGGTCTCGGCGCGCAGATTTTCTATTCCGAGGGCCTCGAGAAGCTCGCCTCCAACATCGAGGAAGTGCGCCCGACGATCATGGTCGTCGTCCCGCGCCTGTTCGAAGTGCTGCGCGCGCGGC
>NZ_CAXBIA010000016.1:0-62036 GCF_963975735.1 uncultured Parasphingorhabdus sp. | reverse complement strand
TCCTTGAATCAAACTTTGGCCGCGTTGGGAAGGGGCTATTTTTCGAGGTGGCCTTCTAAAAGGGGTTATCTAAATCGATAGTAGCAAGGCTCTAAAGTTCGAGGGGGAAACCTCCGCCTTTTCGATTATAATGTAAAACTGGTTGGGGTGGCAGGATTCGAACCTGCGCATGGCGGCATCAAAAGCCGCTGCCTTACCACTTGGCGACACCCCAACATTAGCGGGCCTGATTCTGGTGAGCCGCGCTGGTGAACGGGCCTATTATCCAGTTTGCCCGCAAGGAGCAAGAGGCAGTTGAAACTAAGCTTCGAACAGTCGCTTGACCCAGCCATGATCATCCGGCGCAACCCCGCGCTGGATATCGACAAGACGCCGCCGCAATTTTTCGGTTAGCTGTCCGGGGCCGCCGCCGCCTATGGTGAATTCACCCGTGCTGGAACGGACTGTCCCGACAGATGTGACAACCGCTGCGGTACCGCAGGCAAAGGTTTCAACCAGCTTTCCGCTCGCCGCATCCGCTTCCCACTGATCGATCGCATAAGGCGCTTCAACCACCGTCAGCCCCTCTTCACGGGCAAGGGTGATGATCGAGTCACGGGTAATGCCTGGCAGAATTGTTCCACCAAGCGGCGGCGTAATCAGCCTGCCGTCATCCATCACGAAGAAAAGATTCATGCCGCCCAGTTCTTCAACCCACTTATGCTCGGCGGCATCGAGGAAAACGACCTGATCGCAATTTTTCTCGATTGCTTCGGCCTGGGCAACAAGACTGGCGGCATAATTGCCACCACATTTTGCTGCGCCGGTTCCGCCCGGTGCCGCGCGACTATATTGTTCGGACACCCAGATGCTGATCGCAGAAGCGCCGCTCTTGAAATAGCCGCCGGCAGGAGATGCAATCACCAGATAGAGATATTCCTTGGCCGGACGGACGCCGAGGAACACTTCGCTCGCGAACATGAACGGCCGCAGATAAAGCGAACCGCCCTCGACCGAAGGGAACCAGTCCTTGTCAATATCGACCAGAGCCTCAACCGAATCGAGGAACAGTTTTTGCGGCAATTCCGGCATCGCCATCCGCCGCGCAGATGCCTGAAAGCGCTTCGCATTTTCTTCAGGACGGAATAATGCGGTCGCGCCATCGGTAAGGCGATAGGCTTTCATGCCTTCGAATATTTCCTGGGCATAATGGAGAACCGAAGAGGCAGGATCCATCAGTATCGGTTCGCGTTTGGCTATTCTGGCGTCGTGCCATCCATCGGCTTCCGTATAGCGGATCATGGCCATATGATCGGTGAACAAAGTCCCGAACCCCGGGTTCTCCAGAAGCTTGGTCCGCTCGCTGGCATGCACCGGCGTCGCGCTGGGCTCCAGTTTGAATTCCAGGTTTTCAATATCTGCCATATTCCGCCGCTTTCACTGTGAATCATGCCAACAATTGGAAGATATGGAAGCATGTTTCTATTGTCTTGCATTCCTCTAATCAGCCTGTCAAGATACGTCAACATGACTGACGTATCTCGCCCTGCATCTTCCCCCGGTGCCTCTCCGCTTTTTCTGCGCGAGGACGAAGTCCGCCGTGGAATCGAGTTGCTTTATTTCGGCTATACCCGGCTGACCAACGCGATCGATCAAGAGCTTGCCAAGCACGGGTTGGGCCGGGCGCACCACCGGGCGTTATATTTCATTGCACGCCAACCTGATCTGACCGTAGGCGAACTGCTGAAATTGCTGGCGATCACCAAACAGTCGCTCGGCCGGGTGCTGAAGGAACTGCAGGAACGGGATTTCATTCTGACATCCACTGGCATCGTCGACCGGCGCCAGAAAATGCTGCGCCTGACCGAAAACGGCGTCGCTCTGGAAGCGGAATTGTTTCGCCAGCTGCGCGAGAAGCTCTCTTCCGCCTATGTTTCGGCCGGTCAGGAATCGGTCTCCGGCTTCTGGCATGTGCTGGAAGGCCTGGTCCCGGAAAGTGACCGCAAGATGGTATTCGACTTGCGCGGAGACAATAACTCCTGACTAGCCCTTACCCACTGTCGCGATAACCCGACAGGGCTGGATCTCAGGCTTCACCGACCGTATCGACCATCGCATGCGCGATTGCATCCTGCGGACTCTTGTCGCTCCACAAAACAAACTGGAAGACCGGATAAAAGCGCTCCCATTCTTCAATCGCCAGATCGACAATCGTCTGGGCCTGGTCAAGCCCCAGCATGCCGCTGCCACCCAACAGGGTTGCATGGCGGAACAGCAAAATATTATTATTCGACCACAGGTCAAAATGCCCCAGCCAAAGCTGTTCGTTTATCAGACCGAGCGTTTCGTATATTACGGCTTTCTTGTCCTCCGGAACCCTGATCTCCGGCAGCAGCAATATTTGCAGGACATGATCCTCATTCCGCCAGATCGCGCGCATCTGGTAGCTGGTCCAGTTGCCCTTTATCTCGACCGACAGTTCGTCATCGCCGGTCCGATCGACCGACCAGCCGCGCGCCTCGAAAAATGCCGCCAGCATGTCCACGGGCGGTGCTTCATCCTGATCAAGCTGTTCCCATTGGTCGTCAAGCATCGCAGTTCCAGATCCTTTGCTGTTGGGAGCGTAGTGGCCCACTCGCCGGATCAGGGCAAGACAACGGAACGCCTGCTTTCACATTGATTGTGGGAACGCTGTGGATAATGAACGGCGAACGATCGCAGAACGCCGCTATCCCTCTGCCGCCTTATTTGGAAGCAGGCGGCTTCCCGGCGGTGCTTTTGGACGCAGCAGGCTTTGCCGCGGCCGGCTTGCGGGGCGTCGTGCTTTTTGTTGCCGTTTTCTTCGCCGGGGCGGAGGCACTCTTTTCGAGCGCATCAACACGCTTCTTCAGCGCATCGGCTTCTGCCCTTGCCTTCGCTGCCATTTCCTTGACCGCTTCGAATTCGTCACGCGACACGAAGTCCATGCCGCCGAACCATTCCTTGGCGCGTTCTCGCGCACCGGCTTCCGCTTCGCGGCCGACACCGGCCACAGTTCCAGCAAGGCCGTTCAATACCTTGGAAATATCATCGAAAAAGCGGTTCTGGCTTTGCATTTTAATAAACTCCGTCTTGGACCTTTCGGGGTCCGAAAAAATATTGCCTTATATCTGGGATCTCGCCGCCGGAACGACAAGGGTCTCCGCACCCGGATTCAGCGATTCAATCTTTTGATTGAGCACCGCTGCGAAACATAGCCAGGCGAGATAGGGCACCAGCAGCCATGCTGCGGCCTTGCGAATTCTCCCGAATATAAGTGTCGTACCCAGCGCCATCAGAAAAATAATGACCAAGAGCCAAAAAGCGGCCCCGACCTGATGCATACCGAAGAACAATATCGGCCAGAAAAGGTTGAGTGCATATTGCACAAGATACAGGACGATAGCGGGTCCGCGCAAAGGTGCGCCTCTAGCATGGAGAACCATCGCGAAAGCGGTCCCCATCATGGCATAAAGCAACGCCCATGCAGCCCCAAAGACCCAGCCCGGTGGTTGCGCGGCCGGCTTGGCCAATGCCTGGAACCAACGATTCTCCTCGCCGGAATTCGCAAACTGGCTAAACATGAAACCAAGAAGCACCGTGACCGGCACAATGAACAATATCCACCGGAGCAAAGACATCCGCAGCTGACCTTTTGAAGCTATCTGATTCACAGGGGCAGCATCCTTGATTCTAGAATTATACGAATCGTCCGGGACGGCTTGTCCCCGAAACCCCTATGCTTTTAACAATCTCTCGGCGTTTGGCTAGCGTTATGCCGCTGAACCCGAAGCAACAGCTATCCAGGTAAATTTTGCATCGCTCTTGGTATTTTCCCATTGATCGCCATGTTGACCGGACAATAAGCTCCGGAAAGCGCCGGGACAATCGAGTGATTGTTACAATTGGGACGGGCTGCTAAGCGCATTATTATGAACGACAGAACCAATTCCAGCGACATAGATACCCCTCCCGCACCGCTCAAAAAGATCGGCAATCTGCGGATGGTATTCCAACAAGCCGTTAATTATCCGAAACAAATCATCTTCGCTCTGATGGCTCTTTTTGTCTCCGCAATGGCAACCCTGGCGATACCGGCAGGCTTCAAAACCATCATCGACAAAGGGTTCATGGCAGGAAACGGGGATATCGCTCCTTATTTTCAGGGCCTTCTGGGGATAGTCGCGGTTCTTGCAGTCGCGACAGCCTTCCGTTTCTATTTTGTCAGCTGGCTCGGCGAACGGGTCGTCGCCGACCTGCGGCTCGCCGTACAGGCCAATTTGCTGCGGCTGGCTCCGGGTTTTTTCGAGGAAAACCGGCCATCGGAAATTGCCTCGCGTATGACCTCCGATACGGCGATTATTGAACAGGTAGTGGGAACCACGGTATCCGTCGCCCTGCGCAATATCGTCATCGGGATCGGCGGGATCATCTATCTCTTCACGCTTGCCCCTGCGCTCACCGCAGGACTGCTGCTCGCTATACCGGTCATCATTCTGCCGATTGTTTTTATCGGCAGGAAGCTGACCAATGTATCGCGATCCAGCCAAGACCGGGTCGCCGACGTCGGCGCGATGATTTCCGAAGTATTGGGCGCGATGAAAATTGTTCAGGCTTTTGGACAGGAAAAGCGCGAGCACGAACGGTTCGGCGGAGCGGTTGAATCGACCTTTGACACCGCCAAGCGCCGTATCCGGTTGCGCGCCGCGATGACTGCCATCGTTATCGGCTTGATCTTTACCGGCATCGTCATGCTGATGTGGCGCGGTGCGATCGGCGTGGCAGACGGATCGATTTCGGGCGGCACAATTGCAGCGTTCGTCCTAACCGGCGGTCTTGTCGCCGGCGCCTTTGGCGCCCTGACCGAGGTCTATGGCGACCTTTTGCGCGGCGCGGGTGCGGCGGGCCGGCTTGCGGAACTGCTATCGGAGAAACCAAGCATTGCTTCGCCTGAAAACCCGATTGCGTTGCCGGAACCGTCGCGCGGCAAGATCGCTTTTGACAATGTGACCTTTGCCTATCCGACGCGTCCGGACACCAACGCTCTCCGCAACTTTTCGCTAACGGTATCGCCCGGAGAAACCGTCGCCGTCGTTGGCCCGTCCGGAGCGGGCAAGTCCACCCTGTTCCAGCTGGCACAGCGCTTCTACGATCCGCAAAACGGGTCGGTCCGTATCGATGGCGTATCCCTGCCTTCGGCCGATCCTTCGGAGATCAGACAGCGGATGGCGCTGGTGCCGCAGGAGACCGTGTTATTTGCAGCCTCGGCCCGCGACAATCTGCGATATGGCAAATGGGATGCAACCGACGAGCAGATTTGGGAGGCCGCCCGCGCCGCCAACGCCGAAAAATTCCTCCGCGCTCTGCCCGAGGGGCTGGACAGCTTCATGGGCGAAGCCGGCACACGATTGTCCGGCGGCCAGCGCCAGCGCATCTCTATTGCCCGCGCCTTGCTTCGCAACACGCCGATATTGCTGCTCGACGAAGCGACCTCCGCCCTGGACGCCGAAAGCGAAAAGCTGGTGCAGGACGCGCTCGACCATTTGATGCAGGACCGCACGACTATTGTCATTGCCCATCGCCTCGCGACTGTCCGGTCCGCCGACCGCATCATCGTGATGGATGAAGGCCGGATTGTCGAACAGGGCGACCATGACAGCCTGATTGCCCAAGACGGACTATATGCGCGGCTTGCCGACCTGCAATTCAACAGCGCGGAAACAAGCCGCTCAAAAATCACGTCCTGACCAGTTTCGCGCTATAACGGCGGTGGTAATGGTTCACCGCCGTGCCTAATCCGCTTCTCGCGACTTTCGGAGACGGCGCCAGAGGAAACAGGCGAACAGATTGATCACCAGCAGGCTGGAAAGCGACGGAACGACGGCGGCTGCACCCGCCCCTTCCCCCAATGCCAGGCTGACGATGATTTTCATGACGGTTCCGACGTTGATCACCAGCAGACCAAACCAGGGATTGCGCTGCCAGAATGCGTAAAACAGCAAGAACAGGAATATCAGGACCGCCGTGATCAGCGCAAGGAGCGGCAGAATGCTCGCGTTGGAGAAAAAGAGGTCCGCCTCCCATTGCAGATATTCCCTGATCGCCGGATCGGCCGCATCAGGAGCAGCAAACCAGAAAAGACTGGTTGCGAGCAGCAGCATGAAACCGAGGACATGCCAGATTTTCCGCCGATAGGCATAATATGCTGCGGGAATGATGAACAAGGGGCGGGAATACCATGAAAAGAGATTCTGGTGTCGTTCCCAGACCCATGCACCCATATCCGTTCCGGACAAATAGGCGGACGTGAAGATGATGGCCGAATAAACCAGCATCAGCCCGATTATCCAGAGCAGGAGCAAATCGATTTTCGCTGATGTGGTCTTTGGCATTGCCTGTCCCCCCGCATATGGCTGCATGGGATACATCCTGCACGCAACTAAGTAGCGTGCTGCAATTTCCCCGGGCCCTTGTTGCAGAACGACAGTCTGGCTGGTGTCGGGCCTGCACCATAAAAAAGGGTCGCGATATTGCTACCGCGACCCCTTTCAATTCATTGCGTCGACCCTAATTCGGTGCGCGGCTCGCTTTGTTGAAGCTGCCATATTGTTCGTTACCGACAAATCCGAATTTCGTCACGCCGCTGTCCTTGATCACGGCCAAAGTGCGATCGGTGGTCAGATAGGCGCTCAGCGGATCGGGCTGGAACTGAAGCTCTGGTTCCGGAACCATTGATTTCGTCTGAGCCAGATATTGTTTAACCTGATTCAGCGTCACCTCTGTGTCGTTCCAGACGATCTGGTTGGTTGCCGTGATCCCGAGACGGTTTTTTACCGGATCGACAAAATTTGGCGGTGGCGGACTGTCATCCGCAACCGGCAGGTCGATTTTAACCGCGTGCGTTTGCACAGGGATTGTGATGATGAACATGATGAGAAGAACCAACAAGACGTCGATGAGCGGCGTCGTGTTCATCTCCATCATTGGCTCGCCGTCATCGTTTCCGCCACTCATTGCCATTCGTGAGTCTCCTTAAACCTTGTATAATTCTAGCTGTCGTTCGAAACTATTCGACGACAATCGGTGTGGACAAAAAGCCCACTTTCGCGAACCCGGCGCGCTGCATGGTGTATATCGCGCCACCAATGCACTTGTAGGGTGTGTTGATGTCTCCGCGGATATGGACTTCCGGCATATCTTCCGGCGTCATATTTTCGACGCCGCCAAAGGCTTCAATCTGGTCTTCCAGCTGTTTCACAGCTCTGGTCACCAACTCGGTAGAATTCACCGGAGTGGTGTTCCAGTAGACACGGCAATTACCGCCGGGAGTGGCTCCCGAATATTCGGCATCACCCGGGTCCCGTCCTGCGGCATCAGTCGTCGTGACGGACAGCAGCACATTCTCGCGCTTCGTCGTTGTCACTTCAAACGGAAGTACCGGAAGCTCGAGTTCCACGGACTGGATGACCACCGGAACCGCGATCAGAAAAATGATCAGCAGGACCAGCATAACGTCCACAAGTGGGGTTGTATTAATATCGGATAGAGGAGTTTCCTCTCCGCTACCGCCCCCAACATTCATCGCCATAGGATTTTATCCTCTCAAAACTAAACCATCTGAAGGGAACGAAGGCCCCCTTTTCGTGCGTTGGTCCGGTTGCCAGCCAAATGTGGCTGGCAACCCGACCTACGGCTTATTTCTTTGCGGCTGGTGCAGCAGGTTTCGCAGCAGCTGCAGCAGCGGCTGGAGCGATTGGTTTAACGCCGCCGTCCGAAGCCATATAGCCCAGAACATCGTTGGAGAAGGCTGACAGCTGTTCAGCGATCCGCTTGTTGCGTCCCTGCAGCCAGTTGTAAGCCAAAACGGCTGGAACAGCCACACCAAGACCAAGTGCGGTCATGATCAGAGCTTCACCAACAGGGCCAGCAACAGCATCAATCGAAGCCTGGCCAGCGATACCGATTTTGATCAGCGCGCGGTAAATACCGATAACTGTACCGAACAGGCCAATAAACGGCGATGTCGCACCAACGGTTGCCAACCATGGAAGGCCGGTTGCGAGTTTGGACTTGATCAGATCCTGTGACCGTTCGATCGATCCGTGCAGCCAGTCATGCGCTTCAACCGGGTCGGTCAATTTTGCATGGTCTGAATCAGCCTTGATCGCGTCGTCAACAATCTGGCGATAGGCGGAATTCTTGTCGAGCTTCGCAGCGCCTTCCTTGAGGGTGCCTGCACGCCAGAAAGACGTGCGCATGGCCTGGCCCTGTTTCATGACCTTGTTCTGCTCGAACAGTTTCGAAAACAGGATATAGAAAGAAGATACAGACATGATCGTCAGAATTGCAAGAACAGACCAGGCGATGACGCCGCCCTGCTGCATGGCTTCCCAGAAACCAAAAGCGTTTTGTGGTGCTGTCGAACCAGCGGCCAAAATTTCAATCAACATTTTAATATTCCCCTCAGGATAAATTAATAGCAAAAAATCTGTGCGGGAAGGACATCACATGATGCCCTCCCCAGTGTTCATTATTGAGGTATTTCCCAACGAACGGCGTTGGAATAATAGCCGGTTGTCGGATTTCCGTTTGAGTCCAGAGCAGGTCTGAATCGCGCACGGCGGGTCAGGTTTTTGCAAGCAGCCTGATCCAGATCGGAATGGCCGCTAGAACCAGTGATCTGACAATCGCTTACCCTGCCGTCGGCGTTGACAGTCAGCCGGAAACGGGTCGTACCTTCACGTTCCTCGCGCAGAGCCCGCGAAGGATAGTCATTCGCGTTAGCCCAGTTGCCAGGGTTGCCACGGGCCTCGGGATTCGCCCGCTGTGGCGGAGGAGGTGGCGGAGGAGGTGGGGGAGGTGCCACCACCGGTGCCGGCCGTGGCGGCGCGGTTGGAACCGATTGGATCACTGGCCTCGGTGCAACCACAGGCGCCACGATGGGCGGTGGCGAGACCACAGGAGGTGGTTCAATCGGCTGTTCAGGAGGTGGAGGCGGTTCATCCGGTTCTTCCGGCGGCTCTTCCTCTTGAATGTCGATCATGTCCAGTTGCGATGCAACCTTCGTGACGGCCTTATAGGCTAGTCCGGTGACTAGCGCATAGCCAAGTAACAGATGGATGACTACGACAAGAAAAATTGATATAATCTTGCTCGAACTCATCTCTTGGTCAGCATAAGCCATTCAGAAATGTAACTCCTTTTTCCCCATCAAGGTCGACGCTTCATCACTGAAGCCCTAGTTAAAGGGCATGGGGCTTGAAAAAACCGTCGCGACCTTTGTTATCCCGTATGACAGCTTTTCATTCACTTGGAAGCTGTCTTAAATTTGTTTTAACGTGGTAGTTCCAAGCAGGCAATCGCTTTGTTGGTTCAGCACCGATTAAGCTGTTAAAGACCTACAACAGGGGTTAAATGCAGCCTCCTGAAATCCTGTTCCAGAGAAAATCATGCGCCCTTTTATGATACTCGCCTTTACACTGTTTTTTAGCCAATTTGCGTCGGTTCCGGCTTTTTCGCAGGTCCCGGAACAGGCAGATCCGTTGCAATATGCCGACCTCGCCGACCTCAGCGCGGATGCCCCGATAATTGTGCATGCAACGGTTAAAGAAGCGATGAAAGTGGCCCCAGAACGGGCGCCAAATGCACCGCCGGGAACCCAGCGTTTTTATATTATCGCATCAACACATGCCCTGATTCGTGGTCAGGGAGGGGTCGGCGAAACGATTCGCTATATAATTGATCTTCCGCTTGATGACCGTGGCCGGGCTCCGAAAATCAAGAAAAAGCCATTCATTATCTTTGCCCGTCGTTCGGCGGGCGGCGGCGACAATGTACAGCTGGTCGCCAAGGATGCACAAATTGCCTGGACCCCCGACCGTGAACAGCGGGTCCATTCGCTGGTCCGCGAATTGCTGGCCCGGGAAGCACCGCCAGCCATTTCCCGCATCGCCAGCGCTTTTCACGTGCCCGGTACGATTATAGGCGAAGGCGAAACCCAGATATTCATGGAAACCGAGACCGGATCGCCGATTTCAATCACGGTGCTAAAACGGGCGGGACAGCAGAAATTCTGGGCGGTGTCGCTCGGCGAAATTGTCGACGAGGCCGCACGTGCTCCAGTCAGGAACGGCCTCCTCTGGTATCGCCTGGCCTGTTTTCTCCCCCGTCAATTGCCTTCCGGGGCGCTGGCCGGCGACACAGGCGCAAATGCGCAGCAGGCGCGGAGTGACTATCAGATGGTTCTCCGCGATCTCGGCAACTGCCCGAGGTCACGTCAGCCCTGATACGGCAGAACTAGTACTGGCATTCGTCAAGGGCGGCGCTAATAAGGCGCCAACAATCTCACCTGAAACGAAAAGAGGCCAATGATCATGACTGCTCCCCTTCGCATAGCGCTCGCTGGACTGGGCACCGTCGGGACTGGAGTCATCCGGCTCATCGAAGAAAATGGCGCGATGATTACGCAACGGGCCGGACGGCCGATCGTTGTAACCGCTATTTCCGCCCGCGACCGGAACCGGGATCGCGGCATTGATCTCGCGGCCTATCCATGGTTCGACCAGCCCGAAGACCTTGCATCGCTTGATGATATAGACTGCGTAGTGGAAATGATCGGCGGCTCCGAAGGCACGGCACTGGATCTGGCACGCAAAAGCCTGGCGTCAGGCAAGTCTTTCGTCACAGCGAATAAAGCAATGATCGCCCATCACGGGATGGAATTGGCCAAGGCTGCAGAATCCGGAAATCTGTCGCTGAGATATGAAGCCGCTGTTGCGGGCGGTATTCCTGTTATCAAGGGACTCCGCGATGGTGCCTCAGCCAACCGGATCGAGCGGGTTTACGGCATTCTCAACGGCACCTGTAACTATATTCTCACCGCGATGGAAAAACACGGCCATGCCTTTGACGATGTGCTGAAGGAAGCACAGGAGATCGGCTATGCCGAAGCCGATCCCAGCTTTGACATTGATGGCGTCGACGCAGCCCACAAATTGGCCATTCTCGCAGCGTTGTCCTTTGGCAAGGCGCTTGACTTCGAAGGCGTGGAAATCGACGGGATTCGTCACATCATGGCGGCGGATATCGGTCAGGCCAAGGCATTGGGCTATCGCATCCGCCTGCTCGGCATGGCCCGGCTCGATGACGGAAAATTATTCCAGCGGGTCAATCCCTATCTGGTGCCGGAAAGCCATCCTCTTGCCCATATCGACGGATCGACCAACGCAGTGGTTGCCGAAGGCAATTTTTCCGGCCGCCTGATGTTTCAGGGTGCTGGCGCAGGTGAAGGACCAACGGCCTCCGCCGTTGTCGCCGATCTGATCGACATTGCCCGTGGCGATGCCGGCACCGTATTTGCCGCGCCAGCCAGTGCAATGGAACCATGCGAGCGCGCCGAGAACGGCAACCGGGTCGGCAAAAGCTATATCCGCTTCATCGTCGCCGACAAGCCGGGTGTTCTGGCTGAAATTACCGCAGCTATGCGCGATGCCAATGTATCAATCGAGAGTCTCATCCAGACCGAGAAAGCCGCCGAGGGATCGGTGCTGATTTCCATGGTTACCCATGACAGCCGTGAACGGAATGTCGCGCGGGGTCTCGCAGCCCTGTCCAGTTCGACCAGTTTAAAGGCCGCTCCGGTAGTGATGCATTTGCTGAGTGATCAGGACTGATCAATCCGGTTGTTCAGGCGACAGGGGCCTGACCATCGCCTGCCGGACATAATCTTCATCAGGCACCTCCGGATCTATCACATTCCAGAGCCGGCCAGCGGCTCCGCCACCGCTGCCGCCGGCTCCTCCGAAGCTCACTTTAACCAGCGACACGCCCTTGAAGCAATTTCGCTCGTCCATGGTCACATAGCAACGGCCCTGCTGGATGATTTCGGGATTGGCTTTTGGCAGGGGTTCCCGGATTCGTTCTCCGGGTTTCGTCTCCAGTCCGGGAAACGGCAGGCGCTGCTGTCGATCAATTTCCGGGGTCCCGCAGACCACAATCTCGTCATTGGTCCGGTGGAGGAGACAGCCATCGGCATCAACAGCGACCAGTCGCCGGGCATGTTCTACCAATTGCCGGGTTCGGTCGTCCGGTGACACTGCCTGCGCCATCGCGCTGGACGGGATCAGCAAAAAGATCAGGAAAACCGGTCTCGACATTATAATATCGCTCCCCTATCGAGAATTCAAAATTACCCCTATAGAAGGACTACTCCACAATATGCCCGAAGCAAGCCAAATATTGGATCGCGTACTTGTCATGGAAATGGTACGCGTTACCGAAGCGGCGGCCATATCGGCGGCCAACCTGATCGGTCGCGGCGACGAAAAAGCGGCTGATGCCGCCGCTGTGGAAGCGATGCGCGCAGCGCTGAACGAGTTGGACATATGCGGCACCGTGGTCATCGGCGAAGGCGAACGGGACGAGGCTCCGATGCTTTTTATCGGCGAGAAAGTCGGGCGCGGCTGTGAAGGCGAAGCGCCGGCCATTGATATCGCGCTTGATCCGCTCGAAGGCACGACCATCACCGCCAAGGCAGGTGCCAATGCATTGGCCGTTCTTGCTATCGCGGAAAAGGGCAATCTGCTGAACGCGCCAGATGTGTACATGGACAAGCTGGCCGTCGGACCAGGCTATTCACCCGGCATCATCGATCTCGACAAGTCGGTTACCGAAAATGTAGCCGCCGTCGCCAAGGAAAAGGGCGTCGAACCCTCGGAAATCATCGTCTGCGTTCTAGACCGTCCGCGCCATGACAAGATCATTGCCGAATTGCGCGGGATCGGTTGCGGAATCATGCTGATTCCCGACGGCGATGTCGCCGGTGTGATTGCAACGTCGGACGAAGACACGACCGTGGACATGTATATGGGCAGCGGCGGTGCGCCCGAAGGCGTGCTCGCGGCTGCTGCGCTGCGCTGCGTTGGCGGACAGTTCAAGGGCCGTCTGTTGTTCCGCAACGATGACGAGCGCCAGCGCGCCTATAAATGGGGCATTGAAGATCTCGACAAAATCTATGACCTGAAGGAATTGGCCAAAGGCGATGTCATCTTCGCTGCGACAGGCGTTACCCACGGCTCGCTGCTCGAAGGCGTGAAGAAATTGCGCGGCGGCAAGATGACCACCGAAAGCGTAGTGATGCGCGCATCGTCCGGCACCGTGCGCTGGGTGAAGAGCGAGCATCGCAAGACCTGAATATGGCAATGGCAGGCCGTCAGATATTGAAGAATATTGCGTCGAGGGCCCGCTGGACAATTCTGGCATTGCCATGGTTGATCGCCGGCTGTGTGACGCCGGTGGAATATGGTGAAATACCGCATTCCGCCTATGTTGCCGCCGACCGGTGCAATCCGACTGCGAGCGATACGGTCGATGGCAACGACAAGCCTTTTTTCTTCGTCACGAGCCGGCTGCCGGACTGCCTGACCGAAAATATCAGCCTGCTCAATCATCGCGGAGACAAGGTCCGCTACGGCCGTTTCGCCGGACCGCGGGATGTCGAACGCGAACCGGGCAAAACGACCCGTACCATTCCGCTGGCTTTCTCCAATTCTCAGCTTTGGTGGACAAATCTTTCCAGCGAAATGAAAGCTGCCGACGGGCGGGTGCTGCTCTATGTCCACGGTTATCGGGAAACATTTTTTTCGAGTTCGAGCGATGCGGTCCAGATTGCGCGGCTGGCGAATTTCACCGGCCCTGCCATTCAATATAGCTGGCCTTCGCAAGGCGCCCTGCTGAAATATCCGGTTGATGAAACCAACATGTATTGGGACGAACGCAATTTTCGCAAATTCCTGATGCAGCTGGCGCAACTCGAAACGACGAAAGAAATCGTCCTCATTTCCCATTCGCTCGGCGCGCGACTGGTTTTGCCATCGGTGGAATATGTCGACCGCAATGTAACCAATAGCGATTCCAGCGTTATTTCGAACATCATTCTCGTTTCCCCCGATGTCGACACACAGGATTTCGAACGCGACATTGCTGAAGAGATATTGTCGGACCGGCGAGTCCGCAACGACCGCAGGATCACGGTTTACGCGTCGCTGCATGACCGGGCTTTATCCCTGTCCGACAATTATCACGGCTATCCCCGCCTTGGCTATCCGAGATGTTTTGATCCCTTTGAAGCTGCTGATCTAAAGGCGAAGAATCTGCCCGAGAGATGCTATGCAAAGCATCCAAAATATGTGGAGGCTATCGACAAAACGGCTCTGACCATAATCGATAGCACTGCTATCAGTCGCGGAACATCGGGTCACAGCAACTATCTGCTGAGCGCGCCGGTTTGCAAGGATTTTGCGGCAGTGGTCAACGGCGAGAGAACACCGAAGGGCAGGCAGGCAACGCATCTTGCGCATGTATTCACTCTTGTGCCGCCGCCAAAAGACGCGAAACCCGACCATTTGGCGATTTGCCGCCGGACAGAATGACGACAGGCGATCCCGATCGACTGGCTAAATTGCTTGCCGAGGTTCGCGCCTGCACGATCTGCTCTGGCTTGCCGCTCGGTCCCAAACCGCTGGTGCAAGCGGATAGCGCAGCACAGATTCTGCTTGTCGGGCAGGCTCCCGGCAGCAAGACCCACGAAAAAGGCAGGCCGTTCGATGATGCCAGCGGTAAGCGGCTGCGCGACTGGCTGGGCGTGACCGAGGATCAATTTTACGATCCCCGCCTGTTCGCCATCATCCCGATGGGTTTCTGCTTTCCCGGAACCGGCAAGGGTGGCGATATGCCGCCGCGACCGGAATGTGCGCCGGCCTGGCGCAAGCCGCTGCTAGAAGCCTTGCCGAACATCAAGCTGACACTGGTACTCGGCCAATATGCGATGAACTGGCATCTCGGAGATCGGAGACCCCGCACGCTGACCGAAACCGTGCAACGCTGGCAGGAATTCTGGCCGGAGCTTCTCCCCCTGCCCCACCCCAGCCCGCGCAATATCCGCTGGTTCAAGGCCAATCCCTGGTTCGAGGCGGACGTGATACCGGTCCTGCAGGACCGTGTGCGCGAACTGGTCTAGAAGACACCCATGGCTAAACCCGCCGATAGCGTGGCCCCGATCTCCGAACATTTTGCCAGATCGGTCGGTCCAATCGTTTTCTGCGCGAGTATCTCTTCTTCGGTCTGCGCATGGGTACAGATTATCTGGCTATCGATGACTTTCTTGAGCCGCCAGCCGGTCGCGATCCGCTCGACTTGCTTCCTGGCATTTTCGCCATCCGATCCGGCGCAGATCATCGCAGCATAAGGCCGTCCCTCGATCTTTCCGAGCAGGGGATAATAGCAGCGGTCGAAAAAGGCCTTCATCACCCCGGCAATCGCCGCCAGATTTTCCGGCGTCGCAAAAATATAGCCGTCGGCGGACAGCATGTCTTCCGGCTGACAGTCTTCGGCCCGCATGACGCATATCTCGCTACCTTCTTCCTCCCGCGCGGCATCGGCGGCAGCCTCGACCATCTGGGCGGTGCCGCCGGTATAGCTGTAATAAACGATCAGAAGTTTTTTCATCCCCCGCTCTCTAGCAAGCAACAGACCGATTGTCAGCGCCGCAGCTTTCACGCATAGCACCGACCATGAATGCAGTATTGAACGTAGAAAAATCCCTGTCCGGCCAGACCTGGCGCTGGCGCAGTACCAGCGCCGACGCGCGCGATCCCGGGTTCCAACCGGATGATCTGGTCACCCAATTGTTGCTCGCCCGTGGTGCCAGCCGGGAAACGCTGGAGGTCAACCGCGACCCGACGATCCGCGGCTTCATGCCCGATCCCTCGGTGTTTCAGGATATGGACAAGGCGGCGGACCGCCTGGCGCTTGCCATCAGGAATCAGGAAAAGGTCACAATATTCGGCGACTATGATGTCGATGGCGCGACCAGCGCTGCCTTGCTGATCCGCTTGCTGAGGGACCTTGGACTGGAAGCGAGCTATTATATCCCGGACCGGCTGATGGAAGGCTATGGTCCGTCGGGCGAGGCTCTGGTTAGGCTCGGCGAACAGGGCAGTAATCTGGTGGTCACCGTCGATTGCGGGGCAATGGCCTTTGAAGCGCTCGACATGGCCCATCAGGCCGGTGTCGAGGTGATCGTGGTCGACCACCATAAATGTGCGGTGGAACTGCCCAAGGCGCTCGCGCTGGTCAATCCGAACCGGCTGGACGAGAGCGATGCGGGCGCCGAACACGGCCATCTCGCAGCGGTCGGCATGGCGTTCCTGCTCGGGGCTGCTCTGGTCAGAACTCTGCGCAAGCAAGGCTTCTTCAAGGATCGAACCGAACCGAAATTGCTCGAGCTGCTGGATATCGTCGCTCTGGGCACGGTCGCCGATGTCGCGCAGCTGCGCGGCCTTAACCGGGCCTTTGTCGCGCAGGGCATCAAGGTGCTCGCAGGGCGCCAGAATATCGGCCTGTCGGCGCTGATCGACGCCAGCCGGCTCAAACGCGCACCGATCTGCTCCGACCTCGGCTTTGCTCTCGGTCCGCGGATCAATGCCGGTGGACGGGTCGGCAAATCGGATCTCGGCGTGCGATTGCTGATCACGCAAGATCCGGAGGAAGCGCAGGCCATCGCCGCCGAACTCGACCATTTCAATCAGGAACGTCGGGCGATCGAGGCCCATGTGCTCGAGGAAGCGGATGCCATGTGTTCCTCGCAGCAAAATCAGGCCGTAGCGGTACTCTCCGCCAAAGGCTGGCATCCCGGCGTGATCGGTATTGTCGCTGGCCGGATCAAGGAAAAGCTGAACCGTCCGGCGATCATCATCGCGCTGGACGAAGAGGGAATCGGCAAAGGTTCGGGACGTTCGATTTCCGGCATCGATCTCGGTGCCGCGATCATCGCCGCCAAGGATAGCGGTCTGCTTATCGCCGGCGGCGGCCACGCGATGGCTGCGGGCATCACCATCGAAGCGGACAAGGTCGACGCCTTTTCGGAATTTCTCAACGACCGGCTCGCGGACAGCGTCGGCAAGGCGCAGGATGGCAAGGCGCTGCTGCTCGATGCGGTACTGTCGCCGAAGGGTGTCAATCCGACGATGGTCGAAGCGATGGATGGCGCCGGCCCCTATGGTATGGGCTGGCCCGCACCGCGCATCGCCACCGGTCCGGTGCGAATCATCAAATGCGATATTGTCGGAACCGACCATGTCCGGATGATCGTCGCCGGCGATGACGGCGCCTCGATCAAGACGATCGCCTTTCGCGCTGCGGAAAGTGATCTCGGTCAGGCATTGCTCCACGCTCCGCGAGGGCGGAAATTGTGGATAGCAGGCCGCGCGAAGATCGATGACTGGGGCAGCCGCCCGTCGGCGGAAATCCATCTGGAAGATGCCGCCTGGGCCGATTGAGGGAGAAAAAAACATGTTCAGCCACATCACTTTGGGAATCAATGATTTCGCCGCTGTCGAACCCTTTTACGACGCGATCATGAAAACACTGGATATCGAACCTTTCCTGCGCCACGAAACCGGCAAAGCCTATGGCACCGCGACCGGTCCAAAACTGTTCATCGGCCCGGCTTTTGATGGCCAGCCTGCCCAGGCCGGAAACGGTAATCATGCAGCCTTTCTCG
The DNA here is from genome assembly GCF_963975735.1 of uncultured Parasphingorhabdus sp. Lineage (GTDB taxonomy): Bacteria > Pseudomonadota > Alphaproteobacteria > Sphingomonadales > Sphingomonadaceae > Parasphingorhabdus. The sequence continues at coordinate 44,479 of NZ_CAXBIA010000016.1, read as the reverse complement.
CGCCATCGCGTACCGCCGTCAATGCTTTTCATGCCGCCGCACTGGCGCATGGCGGGAGCGACGAAGGTGCCCCGGGACTGCGTCCCCATTATCATCCCAACTATTATGGAGCCTATGTTCGCGACCCGGAAGGCAACAAGCTGCAGGCGGTCTGCCACAGCGCCAGAAAATAGGCCGTATTTCCGGCGAAAAGAGGGTTGACCAAAGTCCAGCGCACCCCTAATGGCCGTGGCTCGCTGACCAGCAATTGGTTTGGCCCCTTCGTCTAAGGGTTAGGACGCGGCCCTTTCACGGCTGAAATACGGGTTCGAATCCCGTAGGGGTCACCACTACTTCACACATATCGCAGAACTCCGTGTGGGACGGTATCAAACCGTCCTTTCAACGGTTGAACAGACGATATTATCACGCTGCCCAACAGGTTTTAACGGATCATCTTTGATCAAAGTTGAATAATGGAGCGGTGATAGCACTACCGCTTCCTGGCTTTGCGGCGGCGGCGTGACAAGCGCCGGCCTTTTTCTCCCCGACAATTTCAAGCGACCTTCAATGCCCCGCTTTATACTGGGTGCGTTGATGATCAGACAGATTGCAACAAAGTCGGAAGCGAGAGGCCGAATGGAACAAGGTTCTGGATATGGACAAACTGAAGCAGATTGTCGCTCATTGGCAAATATAGATTTGGCTAACCGATTCCAGGCAAGATTTAATCGTTGAACCAGCCGAACATGAAATAGCGAATCAGGCCCGAGAAAAACTCAGCGACTGGCACAGACGATATACCAGGGCACCGGCCCCGCAATGGCTTGAAGATATTCACCGCAGCAGAACGCGCAGCGCTCGACCTTGCCTTTGCTGCGGGACAGGTCCCCAACGCCGCCACCGACGAACATTTCGCTGCACTGGATGTGCATTTTGACGAACGCCAGAAGACCGAAATCATGGCCGTGATCAGCATGTTCGGCTTTCTCAACCGCTGGAATGATAGCCTGGCGACCGCGCTTGAAGACAAGCCGTTTGAATCGGCGAGCAACTTGTTTACGCCAGACCAGTGGCAACCGGGGCAGCATCGCAGGACATCCTGAAACCGTCTGCCGGGTCACACTCGGCTCTCGATGCTACAGGATTTCGATCAGCTCCAGCAACTCCCCAGCAGGCCCTACGGTCGTCGCCGAGCGCCGTCCGCAATAAGGCGCTGAATCGCGCTTCTGCGGTACCGTGATCCATTCGACATCGATCTTGTCGAGATCATCGACGGCCAGGCTGACCAGCGCATTGCCCGGCGGCAACATGCCGTCGTGCCGTTCACGAACGGTAGCTTCCACGGGATAGTCATCAACTTCGATGATCGGCAGCCGGTCTTTTTGCACCATCGTCAGATCGGACAGCGCGTCCGCCGGTTTTCCGAAGGCGTCATTGATCATGCTGTAGGCCAGCGTATAGGTATCGCCCTCTGACAGAGCAAGACGCTCGCGATACCATTGGACCGTGGCGGCGCGATCCGGCGCCGCGAGAATGACGATGAAAATATGGTCCGTCGGCGAATGGGCCTTTGGCAGGTCGGAGGAAGGCGTGTTTTCGCGAACCTCGTTGAGATAGACCATCTCGCGCCCTGTCCCCAGCACCTGCATCGGAACGAAATAGGGCAGCCCTGCCAGTTCCTTGGGCGGACCGACAATATCAAAACCGCTGCCGTCCAGACGGTCCGGCCAGCCGAACACATCCTGCACGGTCAGCTCGAAGGCCGCCCAGCCAAAACTTGTCGTCGGCCTGAAGTCGAGACGATCAGGCTGTTCGACCAGACGGATATGGCAATCGGCACCGCTGGCCGGTTGCAGCGCAGCCATGGCGCAGCCAGCGCTGTCCGGGCAGCCCCAGCTGTCCGCGAGGTCGGACGACAGCGCACCCTGTTCGACAACGGACATGCCGAGTATATCGCGATAGCCCCGCAGTGCGGCTTCCAGATCAGGCACAACCGCTACGCCGCCCAGTATCGAGCCATGTTGTAGATTATGGGTCATATTAGAATTCCGGCTTTCTCTTCTCGAGAAACGCACTCACGCCTTCCTTGAAATCGTCGCTGTCAAACGCGGCGTTGAACAGCGCTTTGGTTGCGGCATCGTCGTCCGGCTGCCCTTCGAGGATGCGCTGGATGACATGTTTGCTCATCCGCTGACTGTGGGAAGAAACCGAAGCCATGACATCTACCAGCGCCATTGCTTCGCCATAGGGGTCGTCGGCCAATATGGTGATCAGGCCGATACGCAACGCTTCTTCGGCAGACAGGATCTGACCGGTGAACAGGATGCGTTTCGCCTGAGACGGGCCAACGGCATCGACCAGCAATTTGGTGTCGTGCAGCGGATAAACCAGGCCGAGTTTGGCCGGCGTGATACCAAAGCGGGCGGCAGCGCCGGCAATGCGCAGATCACAGGCCAAGGCAATCCCGCATCCGCCGCCGATGCAATCGCCGTCAATCACCGCAATCGTGGGCTTCGGGGCTTGTGCCAGTTCATGCTGGACCTTGCCGATTGCTGCCTGGTTTTTCGCTCGCCAGACCGGATCGGTCGATCCTGTGCCAAATTCGCCGATATCGGCTCCGGCGCAAAAGGCGCTGTCCTTGGTGCTGGCATGGACGGTCAAGACGCGGATGGACTCGTCCGCCATCGCATCGGCGAGCAGGTCGGGGAACAGCTCCCACATATCCTGGGTGAAAGCGTTGCGCTTGGCCGGGCGATCGATGACCAGATGCGCGATCTTGCCGTTTTTTTCCAGACGCAGAGTCATGCCGGATCCACCTTGGCCAGATGCTGGGCGATCTGGTGGCGTGAGGCGATCCAGACATCCTTCTTCGAACGGACATGTTTGAGAAATTCTTCAAACGCCCAGATCCGGCCCGGGCGGCCGATGATCCGCAGATGCAGGCCAAGCGACATCATCTTGGGATTGCCCTCTTCGCCTTCGCGGTAAATCTGGTCGAAATTATGCTTGGCATAGTCCAGCCAGTGCTGTGGCGTCATCGCCGGATCGGTCCACATTTTCATATCGTTGCTGTCCAACTGATAGGGCACGATCGTCAGAGGTTTGCCCGGCACGGTGTCCTTGTCCCAAAAAGGAATATCGCCCGAATAATCATCCATATGATAGGCGAAGCCTTCCTCGATCAGAAGCCGTCTGGTGTTGTCGGTATGGAAATAGCGCGACAGCCAACCATAAGGGCGGACGCCCACGGTCTTCTCGATTGAGCTGACCGCCTTGCGGATGAATTCGCGTTCTTTTTCCTCGTCCATCTTGAACTGGTGAACCCAGCGATAGCCGTGACTGACCGGCTCGTGTCCCAGATCGGCAATCGCGTGGGCAATCTCCGGATGGTTCTCCAGGCTCATCGCGGCGACGGTCCAGCTGGCCATGATATCAAATTGCCTGAGCAATTTTACCACCCGAGGGGCACCGGCCTTGATGCCGTACAGATAATTGCTCTCGTTGCCATAATTGCGGATCGGCGACTTGATATGGATGCCCAGTTCATCGACCGGCTCCATGCCGCGGTCGCCGCGAGCGATTGTCATCTCGCTGCCTTCTTCGACATTGACGACAATGCTCAGCGCCATTTTGGCGCCGTCCGGCCATTCCATGCGTTCTTCTTGCATCAGTGCATTTCCTCCCCGCCAGACACGTTCAGCGCCTCGCCCGTCATGTAGAAAGCGTCATCGCTAGCCAGCCACGCACACGCCGCAGCGGTATCGCTTGGCAAGCCCGGCCTGCCCATCGGGTTCTTGACGCTCATGTTGGCGACATATTCCTCGACCGTGTCAAACCCCAGAAGTTTGGAGAAATATTCATTCTGCTGCGCGCCGAGACCGGTCGTCACATGGTTGGGACAAACCGCGTTGACGGTTATGCCGTGCGCGCCCAGTTCGACTGCACTCGCTCTGGTCAGGCCGATCATGCCATGTTTCGAACTGACATAGGCCGGAAGATGCGGGAACGCCGTCTTGGCTGCCTGGCTGGCGATATTGATGATGCGCCCGCCATTGCCGGTTTTTACCATCGCTTTGGCCGCTGCCTGTGTGCAGTAGAAGGCGCCGGAGAGATTAACACCGATGACCGTCGCCCAATCTGCGGGATCGACCTCCAGCAATGGCTTCATCATGAAGCCGATGCCGGCGTTGTTGATGAATATATCGACTGCCCCGAAGGCTTTGACGGCCTGATCGACCAGCGCCTGACACTGGGCTGCGTCGCTGACATCGCAGGCAATGGTCGCAACCCTGACTCCGCGTCCGCGCAGTTCGTCGGCCACCGCCTGTTCCTCTTCGCCGATGACAAGGTCGGAAACAACGCAATTGGCGCCTTCATCGGCAAAACGCTGCAATATTCCCTGACCGAGCCCCTTCTGCTTTCCCGATCCGGTTACGACGACGGTTTTTCCGTCAAAGCGGCCTGCCATTAGATATCCTCGGTCAGAATGAATTGCGGATTATCGGCGAAATCCTGGAACGGGGCAGCAATCGCCTGAAATTCTTCGGTCGAGATATCGGCGACAAAATCATCCATGCCGTTGATGTCGAGCACTTCAATATATTGATAGGGCGAGGCTTCGTCCGACCCAAACAGACCGGTCGCCTTGTGGACCGTGAAGCCGTTTACCGAACCGAGCTTGTTCACGCCCGGGATATCGGCGGTCTTGGCCCAATTTTCATAATCGGAGGCGCTGACGCCCTGTTTGAGGTTGAATATGACGATGATGCGCATGATCTTTTTCTCCTTCATTTTCCGTAAAATAGGGGCGGTTGGCGATAGGCCGATAATTGGCCGTCGAGTTTTTTGGCCAGTTGCATCAGCCCGGCTTCGTTGCCGGCCGCTCCGACAAGCTGGACACCGACCGGCAGGCCTTGATCGTTCCACCCTGCAGGAATGCTGATCGCGGGCAAGCCGGCGATATTGGCAAGACAGGTGAAATCCGCCTGATTGGCGGGAGCCCTGTCGGCATGACTGAAAGCGGCCTGCGGAGCGGTGGGCAGCAGAATCGCGCCATGTTGTTCGACAACCGCATTTACGGCTTCGCTGACCTCGGCCAGAATTTTCCTGTCTTCGGCAAGATCGGGTTCACTGCGTTGGGGACCAAAGGTCATCAGAAACTTGAGATTTTCAGATATTCCGTCCGGATGGGTCGTCAGCAGTTCGCCAAGCGATTCGGACAAGGCGAGAGACGTCGAAATGAACCCCGCATAGCGGATGCGGGTGAGCGGATAGGGCAAGCAAAAACCGTCGGTGGCGTTCAAAGCCGCACAGGCTTTTCCGTAATTCTCCAACACGGCAGCCTCGCAGACCACGTCTCCGAGATTCTCCAACAAAGCAATATTATCAATGACTTGCGGAGAGTTCCATTCCATCAAGACCCGCGAACATGCTTCCAAATCTTCCAATGATCGCGCCAACGGACCGATGCTGTCGAGGTTCGCTTCGGCAATTTCGAGACCGTCCTGACTGATCGCGCCCCGTGTCGGCTTCAATCCATATATGCCGCAATAGGCCGCCGGTATCCGGACCGATCCCATCGTATCGGTGCCCAAGGCAACATTGCACAGTCCGGCAGCAACCGCCGCCGCGCTACCGCCCGACGATCCGCCGGGCGTATAGCCGAGGCGGTGCGGATTCTGGGTCGCACCAAAAAAGGGATTATCGGTCTTCGCTCCGAGCGCAGCCTCTTCCATGTTGAGCGTTCCGATGATCGCCGCTCCTGCTTTACGGAGCCTGGCCACAGCATCGGCATCGCGACTGGCGATGCGGTCACGATAGGCACCGATCCCGCCGGTCCAGGGCAATCCCTTGACCGCGATATTGGCCTTGACCCCGATCGTAAAGCCATTCAGCGGGCCGTCGCCGCATTGCGCGCTTTCGTCAAAGTCGACGAAGGCGTTAAGCGCGGCATTTCTGGCCTCAAGATCTCCCAACTGGATCATTGTCCGGTTCAAAGCCCCCGTTCGTCGATCAGCCGGATCGGCTTCTGCCGCACATCGATCTGGCTGGCTGCGGCGGTGCCGCCCACGTCGACCAGATCAACCGTAATCTCGATACCAAGCCCCTTGCGCAGAAGATCGGAAAGCTGGGATATGTCCGATCCGCCACGGCTTTCAAGAACGACTCTCATGTCGTCCCGGCCTTTTTCATCGCGGGTAACATAGCAGACATATTCACCGGTAAGATCGTCCCGGTTTTCGATAATCGAACCGACGGCATGCGGGAAAATATTGATCCCGCGTAGCTTCACCATATTGTCGCTGCGGCCCTTGAAACCCGATATCCGCTTGAACACCATACCGGTTGCATTGGTATCGGTCCGTTCTTCGGTAATGTCATGGGTGTTGAACCGTATACACGGCGCGATGTCGTCCTTGAACAGGCATGTCACTACCATATCGCCAGTCTCACCGGGAGCCACTGGCAGGCCGTCGTCGATGCCAAGCAACTCCAGATATTGCGCGTCTTCCCAGACATAGAGGCCATCGCGGTCCGGTCCTTCGCCAGCGATGCTGCCGGTGTCACCGACTCCGTACCAGTCAAAGGCTTTCGCCCCGTGCCACGCCGCCTCGGTCGAAGCCCGGTCCTCGGTTCCCAAATGGCCGATAATCATCTTGAGATTGATCCGGTCGAACAGATTTTCCGCTTCCGCGACATCCGCCAGTTTGCGGACATAGTCGACAAATCCGACCATGCAGGTGACGCCGAAATCCGCCATCAGATTGACCTGGTTGATAGAACGCGTCTCGATGCCGGTTCCCGCGCTCAGGAACAGGGAGTTGGTGAAATGGGTTACCGATTCCCGGATATAATGGCCGCCGTTGATCATCCCGTGCCCGTAGACCGATTGCACCACATCATCCCGGCCCAGTCCCATCCAGCGATACATACGACCGACGAGAAGATTGGTGATTTCGCGGCCTTTAGGGCCGAACATCAAAGGCTGCGGGCGGCCTGTCGTGCCACTGGTCGTGTGGAAGATAACCGGTGTGTCGCCGCGCCCGTCAAAGTCGCCATAAGGCGGATGGTCATTGACCGATGCCATGAGATCGGACTTGTCATAGACCGGCAATTTGGTGATATCGACCAGGCCCCTGATGTCGCCCGGCTCGATTCCCTGAGCGCCCCACAGACGCTGGTAGAAGGGGATTTCCCATCCGCGTTGCATCAGTTTCAGAAATTGCTTGTCCTGAATAGCGTAGAGTTCATCGCGGGACATGGCGGTGTAGCGACTAACGAAATCATCCCCTACCGGATATTGGTCCAGCATCTGTTTGGCGTCGAAAGTTTCGAAATAGGTCGGAAAGGTCATTGGGGCTCCGTGGCATAAGCTAGAGGATCATCAAAAATTCGGGGGTCGTGATTTGAGCTGGCGAGGTTGCGGGCAAGATCGAGCTTGGACCCGGTCTGCGCTTCGGACATTGGCGCAGAGGGGCTACCGAGATTATCGGTGATTTTGCGCTCGACTTTGCTGCCATCGCGCAATGTGATGGTCAGGCTTTGGGGCGTAAGGGCGTTGTGGTCCGGGTTGCCGTCAATCCGGACCGTCACTTTCTCTCCGAGCTTTAACAAATCCGGATTGCCAAATTCCTGCGACGTGAAACAGCGAGGATCAACAATGCCGTCGCGCAGCATCAATGGCACGAGGAAAGGCAGGCACAGCCGCGCATAGCTGGCACTCATATCCGCTTTATAGGGGCGCCCGACAAGACGGTGGATCAACGGCGGCGCAGCAATGTCGAGCGCTACAATCCGGGAGCTGTCGAGCGCGCCGTCGCGCAACATGTTGTCGAGTGCGCCCAATATTCCGTGGCTGGCCCTTCCTGACGGGAAGGGTTTGACACTGACATCTTCGATCAGCCAGCCTTTGCCCATATTATCGGTATAGAGGGTTAGGTCGCCGGGCTCGATGAGTTGGTAATAACCGAACGGTCCTTCCAGAGCATCATGTGGACCGTCCATTCCGGCGCTGACCAGATCGACCGCGGTAATCGCCGCCCGCGCCGCATTGGCAATTTGCAACGGCAAGGCAATCGACGCCTCGACATGCGCCTGCATCGTCCCCGCAGTCTGCGAATAGGCGAGGCCGAGAATGTCGGGAAATTTTTCTGTCGCGAAACCTTCCAGTCTCGCCACGGCCAGCGAAGCACCGATGACTCCTGCTGTCGCGGGGCGGAAAAATTGCATTCCACCGGTGGCGGCAACGCCGAGACCGCTGGCTATGTCAACGCCCACCGCAAGCGCGGTCAGAAAATCATCCTGATCACAACCGCCCATCCGGTCCGACGAAGCAAGCAAAGCCGCTGTGACCACCGACATCGCATGGACCACGGCGGGCTCGTGCACCGCATCCCATTCGAGACAATGAATCGCGAAACCGTTGAACCAGGCGGCCGATGGTGCAGGAAGACGATCACTCGATCCGAGCAGTCGTGCGTCAATTCCCGCTCCCCATCTCTGGACCGCGCTGAGCATCGCTTGCGCTTCGCTGGAAGCCGCTCCGGCCGCTCCGCCGGCCAAAGTGTCACCCAGCAGATATAATGCCGTCGTTTTCACATGGTCTGGCAACGCGTGATCGGCTGCTGCGAATTCGATAATTTTCCGAGTTGCGTTCATGATAACCAATCCGTCAGCATCTTGTCTATTGCACTTGCATCATCGCCATCGAGCGCCAGATCGACCGCCCGCTCGGCTTCCTTTTCCGGCAAACCGCCCCAGGCAATCAGCGAGCGTGCTTTTTCAATTATACCTTCTGTCGAAAGCGGGCGCTCGGGATCACCTCGCGTGTCGACAAGCTCGATCGTTTCGCCTGCGCAAGTGATGCGCGCTCCAAAATGCTGGGGATAACGGGAGCTGATATCGGATGCCTCCAAGACCGTCACCCGGTTCCGCGAACCGGCAAAGGCGGCTATGGCTTCAGGTTCGAAATCGGCGAGTTGCGGCACGCCTGATCCAGCGATAACCGCAACCGCATGCTGAATTGAAAATTTCGCATCATTTACCGACTGCGGTTCTGGCCGATCGCAAAAAGCTATCGCGTCGGCATAAGTCTCGATCAGAATATCGCCTTCGAGCGATCCGAGTCTTGCTTTCAATTCCAGCGCGACATCAATCGCCGGATGGGCGTGGCGACAGGCAGCCCACGGTTTGAAACTTACGTCATGGATGCGCCATTGATCCGGCAAGGTCATTGCTTTGGGATCCTTGCAGGTCGCAGCGTAAAGCCCTTGCGGGCCTTCGAGAATGAAGCGCGGGCCGGCAACCGAACCGCTAGCATAAGTTACCGCATTGATCCCGGTTTCGATAGCATGGACAATGTGCCACTGCTTGCCCTGTCCCGGTTCGTGCCGCATCTGCCAAAAGCCACCAGCGACTGATCCGGCCAGCCCCATTGCGGAAACCAACTGCGATGTCGTTTCATTGGCGGACGGATAGTCAAAGGCAGCAGCAACAGCTCCGAAATATCCGGCTGTCGCGGTATTGTGATAATATTCATAGTGCCGAGCGTCGAAGGTCGAGCCAATTGCGATACAGGCCTCATATCCGCGGACGGCATTATCCAGCATATTGTCCATCGGCTCCAGCCTTCGGCCTAGCAGGCAGGGCCATATCACGGGTCCGGGATGAAGAGTGGCAACGCGGTGAACATCATCCATTTCCAGAACGTTGCCCAGCCATGCGGATTTTCGAATAGCATCTGCTTGCGTGTCATGAACGCTCAGCCTTGCAACATCGCTCTGCCGCGCGCCGGCGACACATCCCAGCCAATCCAGAAGATGCAATCTCGCCCGTTGCCGTGCGGGCTCATCCACGGGGCGCATCAAATGGGCTACAAGTTTCTCTGTCACGCTCTCTTGCGTCATGTCGCTACCCGTCTTAAGGTCATCTTATGTCCGGACAAAAAGCTGAAGCACCGAAGAAAAAGAAGCCGCGTTATCTGGAGCTGGCGGACGAAATCCGTGAGGAAGTTCTGCGCGGGGATTATCCTGATGCCGGTGACTTTCCGACCGAGTCGGTGCTTTGCAAGAAATTTGGCGTCAGCAGGTTTACGGTTCGCGAGGCGTTGCGCAAACTCACGGCCGAAGGTCTGATCGCCCGCAGACGCGGATCGGGTACCATTGTTCAGCCCGCCACTGCGCGAGCCGGTGCGCTGCATCAACCGCTGAGCAATGTCGGCGAGATTATGCAATATGCCCGCGACACCACTATCAGTTTTAAAAAATTGCCGCCGCAAGCCATTCCGGTAAAGATCGCCGAACAGATCGGTATTACCACCAAAGCTGAATGGTTCGTCTTCCATGGCAAAAGGCTGAAACCGGACCGGAAGCGGCCGATCGCGGTAACGGTTGCCTGGATCAACCCCGAGCTCGCCGATTCTGTCGAGAGAATAGACGTCGATGGCGCGACGCTCTTTGGCCAGATCGAAGAATATGCGGATGTCACCGTTAACCGGGTGACCCAGGATATTCAGGCGATTGCGGCAACAAAAAATTTCGCGGGCGACCTTGGGCTTGAAGAAGGCGACCCGATCCTGCGCATCCTTCGTTGCTTTTTTGACGAGAATGACCGGCTGCTCGAGATTTCGGCCAGCTATCATCCTGGCGACCGCTTCGTCTATTCGATGCATATCGAGGTTGACTGAACGGCTCATTTCAAAAGTTCCGGGGCTTCCGACGGCTGCCAGTTATCTTCCGACCGGAATTTAAAAGCGGGGGCGATCTGGTGCGAACCATTTGCTTCGACGAGCAGGCCTCGTTCCTGAACAAAACCCTGATCGAGCGCTTCGCGGAAATTTAACACAGGCGAGAACGCGACATCCTTGTCCGCAAACCATTGCACCCATTGATCGCGGCTTTTGGTCGCAAATGTGTTGCGAAGAAATTCTATAAGGGATTTCTGCGGCTCTCCCGCTTCCATCTCGGCCAACGGTAGCAAATCGATCCGGTCGAGAGCGGTTAGCAGGACCTTCGCAAATTTGACTTCGCGGCCCCCGAGAACGACATGCTTCCCATCCATCGTTTTGTAAACATTATAAAATGCAGCTCCGCCCAGCGAACGCTGCGTCTGGGAGGTGGGAGAGTTTCCACCTTGTATCGCGCTGCCCGCAATATGGGCGCACCATGGCAACATCGAGTCATACATGGCGATGTCGACATAGTCGCCACGGCCGGTTTGTTGACGGCCAAGCAACGCCATCAGCACAGCGGACAATCCGTTCAGTCCCGCCGCCATATCCGCCGAAGGTACGCCCGGTACAACCGGCATGCCGTCCGGACCATCATTGACCGACAGAAAGCCCGAAAGAGCCTGCACTGCCAGATCATGGGCAGGATGATGTGCCATCTCGCCTTCCTGGCCAAAAGCCGAAATCGAGCAATAGACGATACGCGGATTTTTGGCAGCGACCGCATCATAGTCAAACCCGAGACGCTTCGTGACACCGGGCCGAAAGCCCTCGATCATCACATCGGCATCCGCAAGCAAAGCCCAAAGCCGCTCGCGCCCTTCGTCGGATTTCAGATCCAGCGCCAGCGCCTGCTTGCCGCGATTGAGGTTACGGAACCAGACCGACTGGCCGGCCTCGACCGGTTCCATTTCGCGGGCCGGATCGCCCGCAGGCGGCTCGACCTTGATCACCTCTGCGCCATGGTCCGCCATCATCATCGTCAGCATGGGACCCGGCAGAAACAGCGACAGATCGACAACTTTTATACCCGACAGCTTGCCCATAAAATCAGATAACCCCCCCGGCGCGAAGCTGTGCAATAGCATCGTCATCATATCCGATTTCATTCAAGATAGTGTCGCTATCGGCACCAAGCAGCGGCCCTGCTTTATTGGGAAGGCGCTGGCCATTGAGTTTGATCGGGCTGGAAAGAACATCCATCTCGGGATTGTCCGGATGGTTAACTGTGTCGCGCATGCCAATGGTTTGAAGCCATGGATTATCCAGGGCTTGGTTGAGTTCATAGACCGGAGAAACCGGCATATGGCCCTGCAGCAACTTTAGCCACTGCGCGACCGGCTTTTCGCTGAAGACCCTGTCCAGCAGGTCCGAAAGCTCGGTACGGTTGGTCAAACGATTGGCCGGCGTATCGAAACGCGGATCAGCGATCAGAGCATTTTGTCCGATGCGTTCGCATAATATCGGCCAGAATTTTGGAATCTGTGCCATCACAAACATCCACCCGTCGGCGGCCTTGAACATCTGGCTGGGTGTCGCCGATGGATGTGCTCCGCGTGGCACACGTCCGGTGATATCGCCTTCATTCATGTACCAGAGCGCAGGATAGCTGGTCTGGTGAATCGCCGCGGACAGAAGGTCCACATCGACGTCACAACCCTCTCCGGATCGTTGAGCATCAAGCAGGGCGGCGAGCAGACCGACCGCCATTTGTGTGCCTGACATGAAATCGACCATCGACAGACCAAAGCGGACCGGTGGGCCATCGGGATCGCCGGTCAATGCGCAAAAACCCGCTTCGGCCTGCATCAGATAATCATAGCCTGGCCATTTCGCGCGCTCATTGTCGCGACCATAAGCAGAAACATGGGCGCAGACGATGGCCGGATTTACCGCTTTCAGGGAGTCATAGTCGAGACCGATTTTTGCGGGCACATCGCCGCGCAAATTATTCGCCATGACATGCGATTCCCTGACCAGCTTGTGCAGGATTTCCGTACCTTCATCCGTACGAAGATCCAGAGTCAGCGACCGTTTGTTTAGATTGAAGCTCTGGAAATAGAGACTTTCCTGATCGCGCAACCAGTGCGGCCCGACATGCCGCGCCGTATCGCCGCCCTTGGGCGGTTCGATCTTGATGACGTCGGCTCCCAGTTGGGCGAGAAACATTGTACCATAAGGGCCGGCGCCATATTGCTCTGCCGAGAGGACGCGGAAGCCCTTGAGGGGTTGTTTTACGCTCATGACGAAATGTCGTTCCGGCGATCGCCGGAAGCTCCTGAAGATTGCAAATATAGGCGATGATATCCCGGCGTTCTCAAATCCATCAAGCCGGATTCCTTTTTACCCATTGTTTCGAAATAATCATCCGCTGCATTTCGTTGGTTCCCTCGCCGATACACATCAGGATGGAATCGCGATAATAGCGCTCAATGTCATATTCTTTCGAATATCCATAGCCGCCATGAATCCGCAGGCCTTCTTCGGAATTTCTGACAGCGGCTTCGGAAGCAAAATATTTGGCCATACCGGCTTCCATGTCACAGCGCTCGCCGCGGTCATAGATTTTCGCGGCATCCAGCGTCAGCAGACGTGCGGCCCGTGCGCGGGTCACCATTTCACCGAGCTTCAGTTGGATCGCCTGATGTTCGCATATCGGCTTGCCCATGGTCTCGCGTAACTGGGCATATTCTGTTGCCAGCCGCAAAGCGCCGTCCGCGAGGCCAACGCCACGCGCAGCGACGTTGATGCGGCCGAGTTCGAGACCGCCAGTCGCCTGGAAAAAGCCATGGCCTTCTACGCCGCCAATCAGATTTTCCGCCGGGATACGGTAATTGTCGAACATCAGTTCGGCACTGTCGATCGATTTGTAGCCAAGCTTGTCGAATTTCTTGCCGACGCCAAAACCTTCTCCCTTGGGCGCAATCATCAGGCTCATGCCCTTGTAGCGCGGGTCTGCCTTGGGGTCAGTCTTGACCAGCAATGCGAAGCACTCGCCCTTGATGCCGTTGGAAATCCAGGTCTTGGTGCCGTTGATCACATAGTCATCACCATCGCGCGTCGCGACGGTCCGGATCGCTTGCAAGTCGGTTCCCGCATTGGGCTCGGTCAGCGCCAGTCCGCCACGAATTTCTCCGCTTGCAAATTTCGGCAGCCATTTTCTTTTCTGATCTTCTGTTCCGAAACGCTCGACCGCCGCCGCCATGATCAGGTGCGAATTGACGATTCCGGTAATAGCCATCCAGTAGGAGGAGATATAGGCGATGATCTTCGCATAGGTCGTTGCAGGTAGGCCGAGTCCACCATATTCTTCGCCGATGGTGGCTCCGAAAAGACCCATTTCGGCCATTTGCGCTACAAGCTTTTCCGGCCATATATCGCCGTGATCATGTTCCATCACGACCGGAATGACTTCGCCTTCCACCCATTTCTGAATGGCGTCCATGAACGCGCGTTCGTCGTCCGGATCGATGGTTCGGATTTGATTCATATTTACGGCATCAGCCATTTTCATTTTCCTTGTTCGCGAATTCTAATCGTCTGCGCCGCCGAAGCCGCGTTTCCAGATCAACATGGTACGCTCGAATGTGCAAACCACGTCATCATTCTGATTCTTGCCAATTGTCTTGACCTTAACAATGCCTTGTTCCGGTCGTGAGGATGACTCGCGCTTGTCGAGCACTTCGCTCTCGGCATAGAGGGTATCGCCCGGGAACAGAGGGTGGGTAAGACGGATCTTGTCCCAACCCAGGTTGGCAACCGCTTTCTGACTCGTGTCTGAAACGCTCATTCCTACCATCAGCGCTACCGTCAGCGGTGAGCAGACAATCGGCTTCTTGAATTCGGTCTTCTTCGCGAACTCATAGTCAAAATGTGCAGGATGGGTGTTCATCGTCAGCAGCGTAAAGTGAACATTGTCGGTGTCGGTGATCGTCCGGCCGGGACGGTGCTCGTAAATATGACCAACCACGAAATCTTCGAAATAACGGCCAAATGTCTCGCGGAAACGACCGGGACTGACTTCAATAACTCCATCACGCATATCTATTTTTCCTTATCCAATTATAATTTCAATCAGGCGGATTTGATGATCCGCCGGTAGCGTTCCATGACCGGCGCTTCGAGCATCCGGCCATTGTGACTAATCGCTTTGCCACCCGCCTGGTCATAAGCGGCAATTGCTTCCCTTGCTTCGGTGATATCTGCCTCGCTCGGCCGCATCGCCGTTTGAATGGCTGCAATTTGCTTGGGGTGGATGGCTGCCTTGGCATGGAAGCCCATCGCCTTGGCGCGAGTACATTCTTCAGCAAGGCCATCTTCGTTCGACATGTCGATATAGGGCACATCGATCGCCATGATCTGCGCTGAAGCACAGCACATGATGAAAGCCCCCCGCGCAGCCAGAAGCGGCTCCCATTCCAGCTTGGTTCCAAGCTCAGCTGAAAAATCGCCACCACCAAACATCATCGCGGTCACGCCCTTGCTGGCCGCAATAGAATCTCCGGAGCGCAATCCCTTGACCGTTTCGATCAGGGGAATAAGGCCATCGACCTTGTCGCCGAGGATATTATGAGCAATTTGCATTTCGCTCGCGTTTTCTACCATCGGTATCAAAACCAGTGAGGGGCTGTGATCAGCATTCCTCAGCGCTAGCAGATCTGCGAGACCGTCAGCGGTGTTTAGACCATTGATCCGGACAGCGGTTTTTTCCCGATCAAGGCTAGCAAGGGCCGTCAGCACAGATTGGCGCGCAGCATCCTTTTGATCGGCAGGGACTGAATCTTCCAGATCAATGCAGATCAGATCGGCTCCGCTAGACGCCGCTTTTACGTAACGTTCGGGGCGATTCGCCGGAACAAAAAGAAAGTTGGTGAAGGTGATCATGATATCCAATGCTCAAAAATACGATATTGCTCCCTCCCAATTTGTCCGGACAAATATAAAGTCAACCTGAAAGTGAAATTAATTTACCCCATTCACTTGTGGAGAAAGAGCTATGAAAGCAGATTTTAAACTCAGTGTCGCATTAGCAATTGGCGCAGCAAGCACTGTTGTAACCCCCGCATTTGCACGAACTTTAGACCCCAATAAGGCGGAAGATGCGCTCGAAATCATGAAGCGCACGCAATGCGGTGAAGCCGACGGCGTGCCAGCGGTCTATTATTGGTCCGGGAAAGTTTATTCCCGGGTAGCCGGCGAACCTGACCGTCATTTGTTCAACGGCGAAGGCATGAACATACGTCAATGTGTTCGCGTCGAAGACCCGAAGCGCGGAGTCGGTTATCGCCAGGTGAGTCGCGAAGTGATGTTCTATCTTGACCCCAAGACCAACGAAGTGTTGCGGACCTGGGAAAATCCGTGGAGCGGCGAAACCGTCAATGTCATGCAGATCGCCAATGATCCGGTGAACGGCGGCGCCAGCTATCCTTATTCCGCGGACGGAAAGCCTTACAAGATTTCAACGATGCGCCGGCAGGGAAAATGGTTGTTCCTGCCGATGGAAGTACCATTATTCTATCACAATGTTCTGGCCGGCGATTATCAGGATTATGTCGGCAACAAATATCATGCGATGGAGATTTTCGACTTCGCCATGCTGGCCGACGAGATGCTTGATACCAAAAATCCGACCGCCTATCCGACCATCAGCTGGGTTCGTATCTCCGACTGGATGCCATGGATGAAAATGCGCGGACGTCAAGGCCAGATGGTGTTCAATGCGATGGGTGCGAAGCTGAAGAGCTATGATGACCTGCCGAAGGTGATCAAGGACGAGATTGCGCTCAACCATCCGGAATATACTGCGCCGCCTCCCGGTGACGATGCCCGGCCGAATGAAACGACCTGGACAGTGTTCAAGAAAATGGTCGATGCCGAACGGGCTGCCAAGGCGAGCGAGAAATAATACCGGAAGACATGGTTCCTCCCTGGGAGGCCGGTCGGGGGACCGGCCTCTTTTTTTGTCAGGGTGCGTCTTACTATTCGATCAAAATGGTTTGATATTGCCGAGAAATGCGGTCGCAAGTAGTAGAAAATAGACAATCCAGACCCAGATCCGGGTCCGGTTCATGGTGTGGAGCAGCGGGATTTCGGTCTCGTCCGACGATCCTTCGGCGATCAGCTTGCCAAGCTGTGGGCCTACCGGTTTGAAGGCCACGTCAATCATGATCGCAGCTGCAAATATCAGCCCGAACATCAGCGCTTTGGTCGCTAGCCAGACCGGAGCAAGAGGAAAGCCTTGGGATAACGAAACCATTCCGAGGCCGATATAAAAAACCGTCAGGCCAATGGTCAGCGGCTTCTCGATTTTGCGATCACGGGCGGCGCGTTCGGTCTGGTCGTGGCGGTGAGCGTCCCAGACCAGCCAGAGCCAGAAGCCGCCAACCGCCCAAGCCGCGACCAGCGTCCAGACCGGCAGGTCCCACCAGCCACCGGCATCGACCATGGTCAATGTCAGCGGCACCATCAGTGCCCAGGCGGTGCGCGGCACCATGTCAAGATTGACGAGCAGTTGCAGCAAGATCAGCCGTTGCGGCAGGTCATATTTGTCACGCTTGCGAAAATGTTGTCCGAGCATGAACACGCCAACATCCGCACCCAACCACAGCACAAACAAGATAATGTGCACAAAAACAAGTAGTTGGTAAAAACTGACGACCATAAAATCCATAATAATATCCCCCTATGCGCTCTTTTTGCCACAGATGATCGCGCAAATGAAAGCTGAACGAATCAATTTCTTGCCAAACTGTATACACTATGTAGATTTGTCCGGACAAATGGGAACGCTCCGGGAGAATGACATTTTGAAAAATTTAATGCTTGCATCAGTCGCACTGGCCGCTTTGGGAACTGCTATTCCCGCGCATGCGCAATCTGCCAACGAAAACGAGGCCGCTGAACAGGGCGGGCTCGGCGTTATCGTGGTGACCGCCCAGCGTCGCGAGGAAAGCGTGCAGAATATCCCGATTTCGGTCAGCGCTTTCGACGAGGAAGAATTGCTCCGCCGAGGGGTTTCCAATGCGCTGGAAATGGCGCAATTTGTTCCCAATCTGGTTGGGTTGAACAACACCGGTCTGGGTTCGGCAAATTCCTATTATCTGCGGGGGATCGGCAATAGCGAAACGATTCCGACCTTTGATCCGCCGATTGGCACCTATGTCGACGATATCTATATCAGCCGCCAAAATGCCAATAATCTATCGCTGTTCGACGTCCAGCGTCTGGAAGTTTTGCGTGGGCCGCAGGGCACGCTATTTGGCCGCAACACCACCGGAGGCGCGGTCAATCTCTTTCTCAAGGAACCCGGCAATGAATTTGCCGGTTTTGTCGAGGCGGGCTATGGTAGCTACGAAAAATATATGGCGAGGGCCTCGCTCGACATTCCGCTGGCGGATAGTTTTGCGGTCAAGGTCTCTGGATATTACCAGCAGGACGAGGGCTATGCCCAGAATACGACAACCGGTGAAAGGGTGAATGAAAATGACGGCTGGGGCGTCCGTCTCGGCTTTCGCGGCGAGCTGTCCGACACCGCCCGCTGGACCGGTTCCTATATGCACATCAATACCGAGGGCGCGAACATCCTGAATTTCGCTTGCGACCCCGCAAATCCAGCCAATTGTGACGGGCGCTTCGTCACCACCGGCTATACCGAAGACGGAAATCTTGGCGGCCGTTTCACCGGCAAGAAAGACAATTTCGGCCTTGGCAACGATACCGACATGGATTTCATATCGTCCAATCTGGAAATCGGCAGCGGCGAGGATTTTACAGTCAATATCATCACCGGTTATGTCTATACAGCGCAGGATTATGCGCTCGACTTTGCTGATGGCCGGGGGCTGCCAAGCCTGGCCAATCCGGTTCCGGACGTGCTCGGATATACTCTAGGCGGTTTCACCATTGTCAATGAAGGCGAATTTTCGCAGTTCACGCAGGAAATCAAACTGAACGCCTCGCTCGGCGACGGGCTGCTCGATCTGGTCGGAGGTCTCTATTATTTCGAGGAGGATAATTACAGCGATTTTGGCGATCTCTTTTCGATCAGCCTGCCATTCGCTCCGCCACCAGACGGCTTCCCGCTGATTCTGGCGGACCGCACCCTGCGCAATTCGACCAAGGCCTATGCGGGCTATTTGCAGGGCGATCTCAACGTCACCGACCGGATCAAGCTGACCGCCGGTATCCGCTACACGGATGAAACCAAGAAGTTCAGCATCAGCGACAACCGGGCAAGCTGCAACGACGGCACGCTTGAAGCGACCTGCATCGACGATCTGAACCTGACGGCTGCGAACGGCATGGCCATTCCCCAGACCCAGACAACCAAGATCTGGACACCCCGGTTTGCCGTCAATTTCCAGCCCAATGACGATCTGCTGCTGTTTATCTCGGCAACACGAGGATTTAAATCCGGGGGCTGGAACGCACGCGGCACAGCGCCGAGCGAGCTGTTGCCATTCGGACCGGAAACCGCCTGGAACTATGAAGCGGGTATCAAGTCGGAATTACTGGATAACCGGTTGCGGATCAATCTCACGGCTTACTATCTCGATATCGCGAATCTTCAGACGCCGTCCGCCTTCACAAGGACGAACGGGTCAATCGCATTCATAACCCGCAACTTCGCCGACTACGAGAATAAGGGTATCGAACTGGAGGTCACCGCTGTTCCGGTTGACGGACTGAACCTGTTCGCATCCTTTGGATATCAGGACGACAAGTACAAGATTGATGCCAATGCGCCCTTGCTCGATGCCTTTGGTGTCGGTTCGGTAGCCAGCCAGCAAGCCAGTTGCCTTGCCCAGCTGGCCGCCAATCTGGTTCCCGGCGGCGGCGCGGCTGAGGCATCAAACTGCGGTGTCGGCATTATTGCTTCGGACGGCACTCTGGCACAGCCTGTCCGGACTCCGAAATTCAATCTCGCAATCGGTGGCAGCTATGAAGCCGATCTTGGTGGCGGACTTTCACTTGTTCCGGCCCTCAACGCAAGTTGGCGGGACAAAAGCGAAGTGAGCACTAGCCAGTTCAGCCTCTTTAACGGGCCAATTACCAGCTCCACCGGAACCGTGTTCCCGTCTAATCCGTTTGGCGGCGACTTCATCGTCGGATCATTCAGCAAGAGTCGCTGGATCGTCAATGGCAACATAGCCCTGCGGAGCGACACGGGCTGGGCATTGTCTGCCGAATGCTCCAATTGCCTGGACCAGGAAGCCGTAGAATCATCTCTTGCCACCTACAGCTATCTGAACCCGCCTAGGACCTTCCTGATCAAAGCACGGTTCGACTTCTGAAACGATCGCAAGCAGTCTATGCACAGAAAAAAGGCGAGCCGTTTCGGTTCGCCTTTTTTATTCTGGTATAATAGACTGGTGGAGCTATAGTTGTCCGGACAAATTAAAGGCGAATAAATTTATGATGGCAACCACAGAAAAACGCGGCGAGTTTGCGCTTGGCTGGAAAGTGCTATTTGCCAGTGTGCTTGGCGTGGCTTGTGGAGCTTCACCGCTTCCCTTCAACGTCATCGGCTTTACGGTCGAGCCACTGATCGCTGAATTCGGCTGGACCCGGACCCAGATATTGATGCCGATCACCATCTTCGGGATCATTGCATCGCTGCTGGCGCCATTTTTCGGTTCGCTGGCGGACAAATATGGTGTGCGGAAAGTCGCGCTCTATTCGCTGCTGGCCTTCGGCGTATCTTTTGGCATGATTTCGCTCACGCCTACCGCGCAAGTAACGTCCACCCTCTATATTTACTACGCATTGTGGGTACTGGTCGGGCTGGTCGGTATCGGTTCGACACCGGTAAGCTGGAGTCGGGCGATCAACCTGTGGTTCTACAAGCATCGCGGTCTTGCGCTGGGCATATTGTTGATGGGTACAAGTCTCGCAGCACTTACCGTACCCAAGCTCGCGGTCTGGGGAATCGAAAATTACGGATGGCGGTCGATGTTTGCGATTGTCGCAGTCCTGCCGCTGGTTGTCGCTTTGCCGATCGGATATTTCCTGTTCCGTGAACCGCGATCGGACGAGCGTCCGAAAGCGATCAGCAGCGCGAGCGGCAATCTGACCGGCGTTACGCTGAGCACTGCCTTGAGAGACTATCGCTTCTGGCTGATCTGGGTATCGATTGCGATTGTCGCAGGTGCCTTTGGCGGTGCGTTTATCAATCTGCCTACCATGCTCTCCGATCGCGGGCTGGAAGCCCAGACCGCAGCATCGGTAATGGGTGTATTGGGAATCGGAATATTTGCCGGTCGGATTATCACCGGCATGTTGCTCGATCGCTTCTGGGCCGGCTTTGTGGCTTTCCCTCTGCTTTGCCTTCCCGCTATCTCCTGCTATATTCTGCTCGGCGACGGTGTCGCCTTTCCGATGGCCGCCCTGGCAGGTTTCCTGCTCGGTTTTGCGGCGGGCGCAGAGAGCGATCTGATCGCTTATCTTACCGGTCGCTATTTCGGCATGGCCAATTACGGAAAGATATACGGGATGCTCTATATGCCCTTCGGATTCTTCTCGGCCCTGTCTCCGATCATATATGCCTATGTCAGAGACACGACCGGGAACTATGATCCGGTCCTGTCGATCGCCATTTTTGCTTTTGTCATTGGCGGCGGACTACTATTGCTGCTTGGCCGTTATCCGGACAGTTTGCCGGAAGCAGAAGCACTGCCCACGGGCAAATTGGCGACGGAGGTAGTCTGATGGCAAGCAAAACAACTATATCCGCAACGGATCAGATCGCCAAAACCGGTGCGACCGTGCTGACCGAGAGTGCTATTCTCGATTTCTATGCGCATGATATTTATCAGCGCGGCGCGGACTTGCTGGCGGTTGTCAGGCCGCAGAACAAAGAGCAATTGTCGGCAGCTGTCGCAGCGACAACCGCGCAAAATATAGCGGTTATTCCGCGCGGCGGCGGGATGAGCTACACCGGCGGCTACACTTCCAGCCAGCCGGACGCGGTGCTGTTCGACCTCGCTTCGATGGACCGGATTCTCGAGATCAACGAAGTCGATATGACGGTCACGGTCGAGGCTGGCTGCACCTGGGCGGCTCTTTACGAAGCGCTGCAGGTCAAGGGCCTGCGCACGCCTTTCTGGGGGACTCTGTCTGGCCTGAAAGCCAGTATCGGCGGCGGCATGAGCCAGAATGGCGTGTTCTGGGGATCGGGTCGCTATGGCACGGCGGTGCAGAGCTGCCTGGCGATGGAAGTGGTATTGGCCGATGGAACGATACTCAATACCGGTGCTAATTTCACACGACCTTATGGTCCCGACCTGACTGGCATCTTTCTGGCCGACACCGGCGCTCTGGGCATCAAGGCGACCATCACGTTGCGCCTGATCCCGGAAGCGGAAGCTCATGGCTATGCCAGCTTCAGCTTTGAAAGCTATGAGGACACGCTCGCTGCGCTGGGCGAGATCGAACGGTCCGGCGTTTCCACCGAATGCTTCGGCTTTGACCCGGGCTTGAACGCCATCCGCATGAAGCGCGACAGCCTGACCAGCGATGCCAGGGCGCTTGGCAAGATGATGAAGAAACAGGGCTCGGTCTGGGGGGCGATCAAGGAAGGTGCCAAAGTTGTTGCCGCTGGGCGCGACTTCATGGACGAAGCGAAATTCTCGCTCCACGTGCTGACCGAAGCGCGCATTCAGGCGGCGGCCGATGATGATCTTGCGCGTGCGCGGAAAATGGCGCTTGCCAATGGTGCAACAGAGACCGAGAATACGATTCCCAAGATCATCCGAGCCAATCCGTTCGGACCGCTCAATTCCATGCTCGGTCCTGAAGGCCAGAGATGGGCACCTATTCACGGGCTGGTGCCGCATTCCAAAGCGGTTGCATGCTATGATGTGATCAAGGCATTATTTGCAGAACATAGCGAAGAAATGGATAGGCTTGGAATATTCACTGGCACGCTGGTGTCGGGGGTTAGCGGCTCAGGCGTGATTATTGAACCCTGTCTTTACTGGCCCGATGCTTCCAACCCGCTGCATCGCGATACGGTGGAAGATGCCCATCTGGCGAAGCTACCGAAACTGGAGGCCAACCCCGAGGCATGGGCTTTCGCGCAGCGGATGAAACAGGTGCTTGTTGACTTGTTCCACGATCATGGCGCGGTGCATCTGCAGATCGGACGGACTTATCGTTATCGCGACAGCCTCGATCCGGCGGCGGATGCTTTGCTCGTCGATATCAAAAAGTCAGTGGATCCCAGAGGCTTGATGAATCCCGGATCGCTAGGTCTTTAGAGGTCGATGGAGCTTGATCGCAGACAGATGGTGGCCGCCGCGATTTGCGCTTCCATGCCTACGAGGCTTTTTGCAGGTGCACGAAAATATGACAGTGAAAATGATATGACAAACACCAAAACATATGCAGCGGTCGCGATGCAACTGGCAGCGCGATCGGTGGAGAAAGCGCCCGACAAGGCGGCAGCGCGCTCGCAGATGATCGCGATGATCGCTGAGATCGAAAGCAAAATTCGTTCTGCCACCATGTTCATCCAGCAATATGCCGGAAGCCCGGTGAAGCTGGCGGTGTTGCCGGAATATCTGCTGACCAGCTATCCGGGGCGTATTTCCATCCCCGATTTCGCCGACAAGGCAGCCCTGGAAGTCGATGGTCCGGAATATGAAGCGCTCGGCGCGATGGCACAGCGACTGAATATGTTCATTGCCGGCAATGCCTATGAGGTCGACAAGAATTTTCCCGGCCTCTATTTTCAGGCCAGTTTCATTATCGCGCCGTCCGGTGATGTTGTGCTGCGCTACCGGCGGCTGAACTCGATGTTTGCACCGACACCGCATGATGTCTGGTCGAAATATCTCGACATTTACGGGCTGGACGGCGTGTTCCCGGTTGCCAGAACCGACATCGGCAATCTGGCTGCGATCGCGTCGGAGGAGATACTCTATCCTGAAATCGCGCGGGCCCATGCGTTACGCGGAGCGGAAATTTTTGTTCACAGCAGTTCGGAAATCGGTTCGCCGCTCGATACGCCCAAGGATATTGGCAAGCGGGCAAGAGCGCAGGAAAATATGGCCTATGTTATTTCGGCCAATACTGCCGGGATTGAAAATACTACTCTCCCGCTCGCGTCCGCCGACGGCAACAGCATGGTTGTCGATTACAAGGGCCGGGTGCTAGCCGAATCGAATAGCGGTGAAACTTTTACCGCCTTTGCTGACATTGATCTCGGTGCCCTGCGCGCCGCACGCCGCAAGCCGGCAATGACCAATTTTCTCGCACGGCAGAGACTCGAGCTTTTTGCCGCGACCTATGGAGATATACGGATACAAGGCGCCAACGGCCTGATGAAAGACGGAAAGGCGCAAATTCCGGACCGCGACTATTTCTTGCGGACCCAGGAAGAAGTGATTGAACGCATGATCAAGGATGACCTGATATGAGCAGCGACAACAAGCTCGATGTAGCACCTCCCTATACCGCCGTAGCGCGGCATGGCGTATCGCCGGTGGCTTCGCATGACGAAATTGCGCGGTTTGATTTTCTCGCCAATTTCAACAAATTTATGTCCGGTGCTCTCGCACCCGGCAACAAGCTGGCCTACGACGCACGCGTTCTGCCAAAGTTTGAGAAAGAACATGGCCGGCAACCAAAGGACCGGTTCGAGATTCGCCATGCGATGAACGACGACCCCTTTCACCAATTCTGGTCGGCGCTGAAACGCAATTCTATGGAGATGCGGCAGCAGAATGGCCGGGCGATCGTGCTGCGCCAGATTGAAGAACTCAACGCCAAGGCGCGTCAATATAATGAGGGACGCGAGACGCTGGAACTGCATCCCGAGATCGAGATTCCCCGTTATCAAAGCGCTGTCGACATCCACTGTATGCCGGGCAGCTATCACGGAGAGGAATATCCCGGGGATGTTTCTGCCGGCGCAAATTATGATAGCGGACTCTTCGCAACCACGGCTGGCGGTCTTGGCGCTTTATCCGATGGCGGCGGACAGGCGCTGGTTGAATGGATCAAGAAGACCCGTCCCGGCTGGGAACCGCGCCGCGTGCTCGACATCGGCTGCACCATCGGTCACAATATCGTCCCGCTCGCTCTCGCTTTCCCGAAATGCGAAATCTTCGCGATAGATACTGCGGCACCGATCCTGCGCTATGCTCACGCTCGCGCGCAATCGCTTGGAGCGACCAATATCACGTTCATCCAGGCCAATGCCGAGGACCTGTCGCGCTGGGACGACGGAAGCTTTGACTGGGTGCAGACGACCATGTTCCTCCACGAAACCAGCGGCAAGGCGCTGCCAAAGATTCTCTCCGAAGGTTACCGCGTGCTCGCCGACGACGGATTGATGTTGCATCTCGAGCAGCCGGAATATCATGACGGCATGCCCTTGTTCGAGCAATTTCTGCGCGACTGGGATGCCTTCAACAATAATGAACCCTTCTGGTCGTCGATGCACTCGCTCAACATGAAGGACGAAATGGTTGCCGCCGGCTTTGGCCGCGGAGAATTGTTTGAAACCGGTGTTCGTGCCGTGGTTGACCGGGAAATATTCCCCGAAGCGCCAACCGGCGAAGACGAGGACCATGGCCGTGCAGCTTATTGGCATGCCTATGGTGCGTGGAAGAATTCGGACGCTATGCAGGAGGCAGCAGAATGAGCGACGCAGCATTTGACTGGATGGCAGCGGCCAATAAAAAGGCCAAGGGCAAACGTCCCGAATATTTCAATGATCCCCAGGACGAGAGAATGCTCTCCATCCTGATGGCAGTGGTCGGCGAAGTGTCGGTTCTGCGCGAGCGGATGGACACTGTCGAACGGCTACTCGACGCCAAAGGTACGATTTCCCGAGTGGATATCGAGGGCTATGTTCCGGACAAAGCGGCGGCCTATGAGCGCGGCGTGATGATCCGCGAATATATCTATCGGGTGATGCGCGGTCCGCACCAGATGGTCGAGGAACTGAAACAGGCCGAACAGCCGGTAGAAGACGTCAGTCGGGAACTCAGAGAAATCTGAGCACCCTGTTCGATAAGTCGGCCCCCTAGAACGGCTTCACCGCTCCCAAGAAACAGACACCGGAAATCGTGATCCAGTAGATATAGGCAGCAAAGCGCGCTTGGGCGATTTCCCGCTCTAGCGCCGCTTCCTGCACGGGATCAGGCCCCTGAGCCAATATCCGGAACCGCTCGGTCCAGCGACGCATCACCAGCCGCAGGAACAGACCGATGCACAAGGCAAAGGCATAGAGCGCTATTTTGGAAGGATACCAGTG
Source organism: uncultured Parasphingorhabdus sp. (assembly GCF_963975735.1). GTDB lineage: Bacteria > Pseudomonadota > Alphaproteobacteria > Sphingomonadales > Sphingomonadaceae > Parasphingorhabdus. The sequence goes on along the minus strand of NZ_CAXBIA010000016.1, from coordinate 18,509 downwards.
GTTTCCTTCGCCCGTTTCAACTGGCCCGGTGCCTTGAAAGGCCATGAATGAGACGACAAACAGTGCGAGGATCAGCGGATAGCGCAGTTTTTCTTCCAGCATGGTGACGGTGATGCCGATATTCGTTTCCCGCTTGATGAACGCGGTCCAGGTCATGCCCAGCCATACCGCGAAGAACAGCCACATCCACCAGATTCCAGACCCTTCGAGCATCGGCACAAAGCCGTATAGCTTGCCCATATGGAGCCCGAGAGGGAGCAGCAGAACAATCCCGGTGCGCGCCAATATGTCGATGCGATAGGCGGTTTCCATATGACGCTTGCGCTCTTCGAGCGAAAGGTTGCGGTTGGTGACATTATAGCTAGTCTGGAACACGCCCCATTCGCCGCCGAGCCAGTAAACCATCGCCAAGATGTGAATCCAGCGCAAAATGCTCAGTTCGTTTGCGGTTAGAAATTCCATAGCTTGCATCCCATCTATCACTACAAAGCGTATATCCAATTTGTCCGGACAAATTAGCCTTGGCAAGCGAATAATCGGGTGGCATGACAAAAACAAGGAGAAATTGCCATGAAGCATCGCATCATCGAAGGTCGTCTGGAATATACATCGCGCAAATCCGGAATGGAGGGCCAGAACCGGGGCTTCGAGACATTCATGTTCACGCGCCACAGCGATGGCAAAGTGACAATGCGCGCCCATTGCGAAATCGAGGAGCCGGAACCAACGGTCATGCGCGACATAATTTATTCACTGGACGAGAATAGCCAGCCGATGGATCTGCACGTTCGATTGACAGTTGGCGATGCGTTCATGGGAACGGGATGGATGCGGTTTGACGGTAGCCATGTCGAGATGGAAAGCTATGGTCCTTCCATCGGACGCTTGTCTCAACGCGTCGAGGCGGAACTTCCGCTGACCGGCTTTGGCACGCACCCGATCGCGTCCGATGGCTATATGCTTTCGACTCTGGATTGGGAGGCTCAGGACAAGCGGCTGCTGAACTTCTATCTGCCCTCCCCCGATCACCGTGGAGCGACTCCGCCACAAATCGCCCAGGTAAAAATCGGTGCACTATATCACGGCAAGGAAGAGGTGACGGTCCCCGCCGGCACTTTCAAATGCAAGCATCTGCAATTTATCGATGATGCCAGCATCGTGCCTGGCACTGGCGGCATGGCCGGCGAACACCCGCCATATGACGTCTGGATTACCGATGACGAAGACGGTATTTTCGTTCAGGGCGGCGTCGGCGGCTATATGATGACCTGGTATGAACTGGTCGAACTGAAGCGCTGATATTCAGCGGCGTGTAGGAAGCCATTGATCATCGGGACGGGTGCGCAGATCATGCGTTCAAACCGTTCACCGTCCCGATGCTCAGCGCTGACTATCAATCCATGCGGATTAGAATCTTCCCGAAATGTGAACCACTCGCCAGATGACGAAATGCGTCTGGCGCATCGGCAAAAGCAAATTCGTTATCGACGGGGTTGCTGATACCATGTTCCGCGACGATGGCAGCAGCCGCAGCCACCATTTCGCGACTTCCCGATGCAAGCCCTTTAAGGGTTATATTCTTGCCGATCATCTCGCCCTGACTGGCACTGGCTTGCGCTTGTGGTGTTCCAGATAGCGCACCCACTGTACCGATTCGTCCATTGACGGCAGTAGCTGCTACTGTTTCCGCAAGCGCCGGAAAACCCAATGTATCGACGACAACATCTGCACCACGACCACCCGTCTGCTCGAGCAATGCCACCGCCCAGTCCGGCCGATCACGATAGTTGATAACGTAGTCCGCCCCCATCTCTTTCGCTCTCGCCAGCTTTTCATCACTGGATGATGTGATCGCGCAATCCGCGCCGAGGGCTTTTGCCAATTGCAGTGCAAAAATCGACACGCCCCCGGTGCCTTGTGCCAAGACCAACTCGCCCGGCTTGACACCCCCAAACGCAACCATGGCGTGCCAGACTGTACCTGCGACAACCGACAGAGACGCTGCGGTCTGGTCATTGATTCCGGCGGGCAAGGAAATGGCGGCGCTCGCCGGAAGTGTAATTTTCTCTGCCAGCCAGCCATCAGCCGTCACGCCCAAATCGGCAGCGAATATTCCAAAATTATAGGGGCCATCTACCCAATTGACAAAATGTGGCGCCATTACCCTGTCGCCCACTTGGAATCCGGTTACACCGGCCCCAATCGCCTCGACCACACCCATGCCATCAGAAAGGGGTATGCGGCTCTCCGGAAGATCGTGTCCATAGTCACCGGCCAGCACCATGAGGTCACGGTGGTTGAGGCCAGCGGCAGTGATTTTGACCAGCAGTTCACCCGCTCCAAGAATTGGTTCTTCGCGTTCAGACATGCGCAGGCCGCCAATTCCGGTGCGGGCGCCTATTTCCCAGATTTTCATCAATCATACTCCCTTGGACAACATCGCAAATATTCGATCCAGAAATTCGCTCGATCTAGCGTCGCGGCCTGCAGTTGCACACCAAGATGCTACCGATCCACTATCAGCCTTGTGCGAATTTCTCTTCGGCAAAGTCCTGTATTCGTGCCGGTTCTGCAGTCTGGCGCATGAACGCCTGTTTTCGGAAAAAACGGGTGAGGCCACTTTCGCCCATCCGCGATGGCCCCATGCCCGACATTTTGAAACTCGAGTTTTCGGCGTCCCAGACCATGGCCGTCATTGATCCGTCGTTTATTGAAATTGCCCCCGCTTCCAGCCGCGCGCCAACCGCTTCCGCTTCTTCCGACGTTCCCGCCAGAATCGCGGCGGACAGCCCATAAATGCTGTCATTGGCTTGCGCGATAGCATCCTCGACGTGATCAAATGGAATGACAGGCAGCACCGGACCGAAGCTCTCATCCCGGACCACAGCCATATCCGGTGTCACATCAGCGATCACGGTGGGCCGCAAATATGTGCCACCGCCGAGGACTTCGACCGTTCCGCCCGTAAGTATCCGTGCGCCTTTTTCCTTGGCTTCTGCAATCTGTTCAGCAATTTTCTGCCCTTGCGGTGCAAAAATAAATGGTCCGATTTCGCCCTGGTTGATATCGGGATAGTTCAGCCTGACTTTGTCGGCTTCTGCGACCAGCGTGTCGAGAAATACACTATAGATCGGCCGCGCGACATAGAGCCGTTCGATCGACTGGCAAGCCTGGCCGGTTGCCAATACGCTTGCCCGAAGCGCGGTTTTCGCGGCTTCGACGGGATCGGCGCTAGCGAGGATGATCATCGGATCTTTGCCGCCAAGTTCGAGATTGGCCGGGATAAACGCTTCGGCTGCCGCGACCGCGACCTTGCGGCCGGTTGCGACCGAACCGGTGAAGCAGACATAGTCGACATTGGCGACCAGAACCTGTCCGGTCGCGGCATCTCCGACGATGATCTCAAGCACCTGCGCAAGTTCGGGGACGTCAGCAATGCTCGCTCTGAGCGGCTCGACGAATCGCGGGGTTATTTCGGATGGCTTGATCAGAGCTGCACAGCCAGCAAAGAGCGCGGGAATTGCGTCGATCAAACTGAGCGTCATCGGGAAATTCCAGGGCGCGATCGCCCCGAACAGTGGAAAGGGTACCAGACGGGTGCTGTTCATAATTGTCGGATTGGATGACTGGATATTGGCGGGAGAATGACGGTCGATGATGCCGGACGCCTGCGCCGCCCAGCGCCGGATGGTGCCGGGTACGCCGCCGACTTCGATCGCCGCTATTCCGGCCCTGCCGGTATCAATGGTAAGCTGTTCGACGATAGCGCCGGCGTGTTTTTCAATCTCATCGGCCCAGCGCAGCATGATCGCGCATCGTTCATCTATCGGCAGCGCTGCCCAATGGGGTTGATTACCGCGCAGCCGGGCTGCTGCAGCGGCAACGCCAGCGGCATCGATAGGCCTTATCTCGTAATCAAATTCACCGGTGCGGGGATTTCTAACTTTCATTATTGTCCGCTCCAGCTGTCGATTATGGTGTCGCCGCGGGCAAATCCTATGTCCGGGCGATCGGCAAAGTCGGCAATCAGCTTTTCGAAAGCCGAGATCCGATAGGGCAGGCCCATGATATAGGGCGTCAGGTGCATCGGCAGCATCCGTCCGCCAAATTTATCCGCTTCTCCCAGCAGCCAGTCGGCTGCATCGGTCATCTGCTGTGCGTAGCTGTCGACGGACTGCTGCTGGACGTTGATGATCTGGCGATCCGACAATTCATGGTTGAGCGGCAGATTGCTAATCGGTCCTGCCTGCGTCTGAAACGTATAAGGCAATTCGTCATTTGCCCAGTCGCACATATAATCGACACCGGCTTCGGTTAACAGCTTTGCCGTATTGAAGCTTTGCGATCGCGCTATGGAAAGCCAGCCGCGCGGACGCGCGCCAGTAGCTTTTTCCAGAGCGGTCAGCGATTCCATGATCAACGTCTTCTCGTCCGCCTCGTCCATTCCGCCGGCGATCGTGCCGTTCATATCGGTGCTGTGCGCGATAATTTCGTGGCCGCCAGAAAGGATGTCGGCGATAAGTTCCGGATAGCGTTCGGCAATGACGCTGTTGGTCGCAACGGATATTTTTGCGCCGACCTTTTCGAACGCGCCAAGTAAGCGGTAAATACCGATCCGTGTGCCATATTCCCGCGCCGTATAGTGACGATAGTCGGGGTAAGCGGTCTGCATATGGCCCGGCGCACGAAACGGATCGTCACTCGGAACCATCGGGAAATATTCGAGGCTTATAACCGGCCAGATCAAAAGCTTCTTTGCGTTGAACCATTGTAGAGGCTTGCGTTCGAAGAAATTCGAATAGGGATAATAGTCATGGTCCATGCCGCGGCGACGTTTGGGATATTCGAGATAGCTGGGGTCGAGGCTCATGCGCTTTGCTCCCGGAAACGGTCAACGATATCGCCTGCCTTGGTAATCCAGGCCCTGCCATCGCCGGCAATATGTTCCAGTACCGATTCAAACGCCCCGATGCGATGAGGCTGCCCGATCAGATAGCTGTGTAAAGGAATGCACATGACGGTTCCTGACGTCTCGCCCTCGTCCGCTAACCGGTCATATTGCCGGATCAGCGTATCGGCATATTCGCGCGGCGACATATTGTAGATGAAGAAGCCATAATGGTCATTGACCTCTAGGCTATAGGGGATTGCGATCAGCTTGCCGGATTTCACCTTCACATCGGTCGGCTGGTCATCATGATAGAGGTCGCAGGTATAGTCGAGGCCATATTCGGCGATCAGGTCGAGCGTGCGAGGCGTGTGGGTGAGGGCCGGCGCCAGCCAGCCACGGATCCGCTGGCCGGTAACACGTTCCACCGTCTCTATGCTGTCTTCGATGATCGCGCGTTCCTGCGCCTCGTCCATGCCATAGCTGTAACGCGTGTTATAAATGCCGTGACTGAAAAACTCCCAGCCGCGCTGGCTGGCATCCTCGACGACTTCAGGGATATGATCGCAGAGCGCGACCGAGAGGCTGACCGATCCGGGAAAGCCGTGCTTGGTCATCATCTCCGCCATGCGCCAGTGAGACACCCGGTTGGCATGATCGCGGTGGGAATAGCCGACCACGTCGGGATGCGGTTTGGCCCAGCTTTTGCGATGCGGATTGACCGCCGGTTCGAGCTCGTAAAATTCAAGATTGGGAGCCACCCATACAGCGCAGGCCTTGCCATCCGGCCATTCAATCTTGGGCCGGTTCCGGTAGGGGAGATAGTCGTACAGGCCGGGATCGGCTTTCTGAGCGTCGCTCATCGGGCGTCCAGCCAGTCAATCACCGTCTGCACCGGTTCAACATCGGCATATTTGATCTGCAAATCGGTCAGATTGGCGAAGTGATAGCTTTCATGCTTGTCGGCGCAGGTCTCGATCGGGACTATCGTGCGATAGCCATAACTGAGTGCGTCCACTGCCGTCGCCCGGACGCATCCCGATGTAGAGCCGCCGGTAACCACCACGGTATCAACCTTGTGCCAGACCAGATAGCTGGCCAGCTGGGTTTCGAAAAAGGCGCTGGGCATGCGTTTGGTATATTGCAGGTCATTGGCCCCGACCTCACAGCGCGGATCGAGCTTGTGACGCTCGCTGCCATATTTGACATTCTGCAGCGAATCCTCGGTATCAGTGCGCGTGCCCCAGACGCCAGCATCGCCAGCATCATCCTTATAGGCGACCTGGCTCCAGATTACCGGCATATCCTTGGCTCGCGCCAATTTTGAAATCTGGTTGATATAGTCGATCTGCAGGGGATCGGTCTCATAAGCGGTCTTGAACATGTCGGTACGCGTATAGGCCTGCTGCACATCGACATTCACAATCGCCAGCTTTTCGCCGAAGCCAAATTTTTTGCGCGCCGGATTTCCGATTAATTCCTCAAAAATTTCTCTCGCTGTGCGGCCATCTTCCACCATGTTGGTACCAATAAGCGTCATAGTCTTTGTTCTCCGGAATCAATTAAAGCATATTAAACACAAGAAAAAGCTTGTCGAGACATATTTGTCCGGACAAATTGGGGATTATGATTACACGCTATTTTATCGACGTCGAAACCAACGGCAACAAACGCCGCGTTCATTATCGCTTGGCGGGTAGTGGGCCACCGTTGCTGATGGTGCATCAAAGCCCTCGCAGCTCTAAAGAATATGAAGCCCTGATGCAAAAATGGGCGAAGCATTTCACCTGTATCGCGCCTGATACGCCGGGTTTCGGGCAATCCGATCCACTGCCTGGCAAGCCCGAGATCAATGAATATGCCGACGCCTTGATCGAGTTTCTCGATGCGCTCGGTGTCAAAAAATGCGCAGCTTATGGTTTCCACAGCGGCGGAATCATTCTGGTGACAGCGGTGAAACGGCATGCGAATCACTTCACGACCTTGGCGATTGGCGGCTATGCAATCTGGACGCCGGAAGAAATGCAGCTGTTCAGCGAAAAATATCTGCCTGAATTCCATCCGTCGGATTATGGCGAGCATCTGACTTGGCTGTGGAACCGGATATTGGAACAGAGCTGGTTCTTCCCCTGGTTTGCGACGGATAACGAGCATCGCCTATCGGTGGCCCATGGTGATCCGCAACGGGTGGACGCCGTGGTTCGGGAAATGCTTGATGCCGGAAACGCCTATCAGGCCGGTTATGGAGCCGTCCTTCGCGCACCGCGGGATATTCCGGCGGTAGATGCCGATGTGCCGCCCTGCCTGATCAGCGCCTATGACGGCGATCCGCTGCAGGATCATATCGACCGGCTCGGTGCAATGCCGTCGTCATGGTCCGCGATGAAGGTCGCCACACCCGAAGATCATCAGGCAGCCAGCCTTCAGCATCTTCTAACGGCAGAAACCGGTTTGACAGAGGAACTGCATCAGGCGCCTGACGAGGGATTTCTCGCGATTGAAGTCGAGAATTTCAAAGGCCTGATCCATTGGCGCGGCAAGAAAACGTCATCTAAGCTTGTGATCCACGCGCCAGGCAGGGCATTGTCCAAAGACGGAGCCAGCAACGGGGTTCATATCGACCTTGCCGGCCATGGCCTGTCAGATGACTGGCTTGGGAACCCGCCGACCGATTGGCATAGCTGGTCGAAACTCATTGACGCATGTGCAGAACAACTGGGCATTGAAAATATTATCTACGACCCCCTGCCCTCCGGCGACGCCGCATTGCTCTACCCGGATCTTTTACCCGATCGCTTTGGCTGTTATCTTACGAAAGCATGGCAGGCTGTTCGTGCAATGCAGATGTTTGAGCCATGGTATGAGGCAACGGCGGCCCACGCTGTTCCGGTTGATCCCGGCAGCCTGAGACCGGAAATATTGGCCGAACGGCATCTGGAGCTGCTCAACGCCAGAGCGGCTAGGGAATATCACCTTGCATCACTTACAAAATCACCAATCAAACCAAGGAATATATGATGGGAATTCGTGAAGATATGCCGCTGCTGGCCCGCCATGAAGGCGTCTGGGATGGCACTTATACCTATTTTGACGCACAGAATGAAAAAATTGACGAACATGCGTCGCGATTGCTCTGCCGCTTCCCGGATGACGAAAGCAAAGCGCCTTATCACCAGACAAATCACTATAAATGGGCGGACGGAAAGACCGAAATTCGGGAATTCCCCGCTGAATATCGCGACAAGCGTGTGTGGTGGAATAACGATCTGATTATCGGTTGGGCCGCGGAAGTTCCGCTGGATGAATATAACCGCACAGTGATGCTATATTGGCAACGCACTGGCGATCCCTCGCTTTATCTCTACGAGCAAATCCAGATTAGTGATGACGGGCAAGACCGTTGCCGCACATGGCACTGGATCCGCGACGGCAAGTTGGAAACACGAACGGCAATCCAAGAGACGTTCGTCACCAAAGACTGGCGCGCGATCGACAAGGAAATGGGGTACAGCATCTGAGCCAGCCACAAACTCTCTTCGACAAATTGTGGAACAGTCACGTGGTCGCCGATTTGCCCGGCGGTGGCGCTCTGGTTGCTATTGATCGGGTGTTTTTGCACGAACGGACCGGTGCTGCTGCGTTAAATTCCCTTGCCGAGGCAGGGCGCAAGGTGGCGGACCCATCTCGGGTATTTGCCGTGACCGATCATATTGTCGATACGCGGCCGGGGCGGACGGACAAAACGCTGATGCCCGGAGGTCAGGCCTTTATCACCGAGACGAGAGCAGCAGCAAAGGCGTCCGGGATCACACTTTTCGATGTGAACGATCCGGATCAGGGAATTGTCCATGTGATCTCTCCGGAACTCGGCATTGTTCTTCCCGGCTGCACGCTGATTGCACCGGATAGCCATACCTGCACGCAAGGCGCGTTCGGTGCTCTGGCCTGGGGCATCGGTTCGTCGGAAGCCGAGCATGCCATAGCAACCGGGACGCTGCGATTGACCAAGCCGAAATCGATGCGGGTAAAATTTACCGGGAAGTTGAACCGGGCCGTCACACCCAAGGACATGATATTGACCCTGCTGGCGCAATATGGCGCTGCGGGCGGTAAAGGACATGCCGTAGAATTTGCGGGTGAAGCGGTTTTGGCGCTCGATATGGAAGGGCGGATGACGCTCTGCAATATGGCGACAGAATTTTCCGCCATGTCCGGCTTCATTGCACCAGACAACAAGACGGTCGACTATCTGAAAGGCCGCCGCTACGCGCCCGTCGGCGCAGATTGGCAGCAGGCTTTGGCGAGCTGGCTGGTTCTGCGCAGCGATGCCAATGCCATTTTTGATCAGGAAATTGAAATCGATGCAAGTGCGATCACGCCGATGGTCAGTTGGGGCACCAATCCTGGCCAGACGATTGGCATAGATGGAGTGGTTCCCCATGATGCCGAAGCGGCCCCGCTCGAATATATCGGCCTTGCCAGAGGCCAGGCGATCAAGGGCGTCCCGATTGATGCCGCTTTTATCGGCAGTTGCACAAACAGCCGTCTGTCCGACTTGCGCCGCGCTTCGGCGATGTTCAAGGGCAGGAAAATAGCTGACGGTATCAAGGCGATCTGCGTTCCCGGGTCATCAGGGGTCAAACGTGAGGCGGAAGCGGAAGGGATTGACCTGATTTTCAAAGACGCCGGATTTGAATGGCGCGAAAGCGGCTGTTCGATGTGCTTCTATGCGGGCGGCGAGAGTTTTGCCGCCGGTTCTCGTGTCATCTCGACCACCAACCGGAATTTCGAAAGCCGTCAGGGGCCGAACGTTAGGACCCATATCGCAAGCCCCGAAACTGTCGTCGCCAGCGCGATTGCCGGTGTGATTGCTGATCCGGAGGAATTGATCTGATGGCAGAGCCTTTTACTATTCTGACCTCGCTGCCGATGCCGCTGATCCGCGACAATATCGACACCGACCAGATCATCCCCTCCCGCGAGATGAAAAGCACCGGCAAGACCGGCCTCACCGACGGACTATTTGCCGGCTGGCGTTACACCGCAATTGGCGGGCGGGAGCCCAATCCCGATTTCGTGATGAATGACCCGGCCTTTGCCGACAGCAAGATAATCCTTGGCGGTGCCAATTTCGGCTCCGGCTCGAGCCGTGAACATGCGGTCTGGGCGCTCGCCGAATATGGTTTTCGCGCCGTCGTTGCACAAAGCTTCGCGCCCATTTTTGCCGGAAACTGCGTACGCAATGGCATTTTGCCAGCGGTACTGGATGCCGCTGCGATCGAGGTCATCGAACAATCATGCGCGTCGGTGAGCATCGACCTGCAAGCCCAGACCATTGGTATCGCCAGCGGGCAGAGCTGGTCCTTTCCGATCGAGGAAGAAGCAAAATCAATGCTGCTGGAAGGGCTCGACGCGATCGATCTCAGTCTTAAAATGGCTGAGGAAATTACTGCATGGCAGGATGCGGATCGCGCCCTTCGCCCGTGGATATATTTAGGAGCAAATACATGACCAAATCGGTGACGATCAGCGAGGTCGGACCCCGCGACGGCCTGCAAAGCGTGGACCGCGTGATGGCGACCGAGGCGAAAAAGGCATGGATCAAGGCGGAAGCCGAAGCCGGCGTAACCGAGATCGAGGTCGGCAGTTTTGTTCCGCCAACCTTGCTCCCGCAAATGGCCGATACCGCCGAGATTGTTGCTTTTGCCAAAACGATTCCCAATCTCGACGTGGTAGCTCTTGTCCCGAATCTGAAAGGCGCCGAGCGCGCCATTGCTTGCGGCGCTGACAAGATATCCATCCCTTTTTCCATGTCCGAAACCCACTCGATCAACAATGTTCGCAAGGATCATGTTGCGATGATCGCCGAGATCAAGGCCATCGCTGAGCTGGTGGCGCAACAGCCGGAGGGGCAGCGCCCACATTTTGAAGTCGGCTTGTCGACCGCTTTTGGCTGCACGCTCGAGGGGCCGGTACCGGACGACCAGATCGTCTGTCTTGCCCTTGCCGCAATGGAGGCAGGTGTCGCCGAATGCGGTCTCTCGGATACCACAGGCTACGCCAATCCCGCGCAAGTGACGCGGCTGGTCCGCAAGGTGAAAGCGGCGATAGGGACGGACAAGCTCAACACGCTTCATCTCCACAATACGCGCGGGCTAGGGCTGGCCAATGTCATGGCCGGTCTCGCCGAAGGCATCACAACCTTTGACAGTTCGCTAGGCGGGCTGGGCGGATGTCCATTCGCGCCCGGCGCTTCCGGAAATATCGTGACCGAAGATCTGGTCTTCATGCTGGAAGCGATGGGTATCGACACCGGCATCGATCTGGAGAAGCTTTTGAAAGTGCGTGATATTGTTGCCGAAGCCCTTCCCGGCGAGCCCTTATACGGCTTCACACCAGACGCCGGCCTCCCCCTTGGATTTGAGAAAGCAGCAGCATGAATCAACCGACGCCTCTTGCAGGCCTGAAAGTTATCGAATTTACCCACATGGTCATGGGGCCCGCAGTCGGCGCGATCCTCGCTTCGCTGGGAGCGGAAGTTATCCGGGTTGAACCGATCGGCGGCGACCGCACGCGAAATCTGGTCGGTTCAGGATCCGGCTATTTCCCGATGTACAACCGGCACAAGCAGAGCATATCGCTTAATCTCAAGGACCCCGGAGGGCTGGACATCGCCAGAAAGCTGGTCGCTGGCGCCGACATATTGATCGAAAATTACCGGCCGGGCGCGATGGATCGGCTAGGCCTGGGCTATGAAGCCCTGTCCGAAAATAACGAGCGCCTAATCTATTGTTCGGAGAAAGGCTTCCTCCCCGGCCCTTATGAAAATCGGACCGCGCTGGATGAAGTGGCACAGATGATGGGCGGCCTTGCCTATATGACCGGCCCGCCCGGCCAGCCTTTGCGCGCCGGTTCCAGCGTGATCGACGTGACCGGCGGTATGTTCGGCGTCATCGCGATTCTCGCCGCCGTCGAGGAACGGCATCGCACCGGCAAAGGGCAAAAGGTGCAAAGCTCGCTGTTCGAAACCACGGTCTATCTGATCGGCCAGCATATGGCGCAAAAAGCAGTTACCGGCAAAGCCGCCGATCCGATGCCTGCGCGTATCTCCGCCTGGGCGATTTACGATGTGTTCCAGACACAGGATGATCCCATTTTCATTGGCGTTGTAACCGATGCGCTGTGGGAGAAATTCTGCAAATTATTCGCGCTGGACGAACTCTGGGCGGATGAAAGCATCCGCGAGAATAACTACCGCGTGGCTGCGCGCGACCGGATCATGCCGCAAATTCGCGCATTGGTCTCAACCTACAAGCGCGATGATTTGATCGCTTTGCTGGACGGCACAGGTTTGCCTTTCGCACCCATTGCCAGACCAGAAGACATGTTCGACGACCCGCATCTCAACGCAAACGGCGGACTGGAAGACGTTATTCTAGCCGATGGTACAAAGACAAAATTGCCAGCTTTGCCGATCGAAATGAATGGAACCCGACCTTCGGCACCGGCGACGTTGAAAGAAGAGGGTGCCGATTCTGGAGCTATCTTGCTGAGCCTTGGTTTTACCACCGATCAGATCGCTGCTCTGCGTTCGGATGGGACCGCCCAATAATGCGTTGCACAAACTGAAACAGATGTTCTTTGCCCCATCAGCTTCCAAATTTATGTCGTTCAGAAACTCCTCTGCGGTTTTCACATTGAGCTTTTCTATATCGTGATGGTCCCCGTCTGCGATAGAAACTTGCCAACGCTTCACACTCGGAGTCCGCGCGGCATGACACGACACTCGGATTCTATTAACCGATCCCGGCGCTCAGACGTCCTTCCCTGCCTCGGCATCGAGACTAGATCACCCAAAGCCGGTGGAGGAAACCGACAATGACCCATTATGCGGTTTATTCATGCTATAGTCGATTAAATCAGTCCCCACTCTGGCAGCGTTAACTTGGACATCAATCAACTTCGATATTTTCTGGCAGTGCTGGATTCTGGCAGTTTCCAGAAAGGTGCAAAATCGCTCCGGATTACGCAATCTGCGGTAACCCGGAGCGTAGCGAGGCTCGAAGAATATCTCGGTGTCAAATTGCTCGAGCGTGGCCGCCATGGGGCCGCCCCGAAAACCTGGTCGCTGACCCTTCGTGTGAAAGGTTAAAAATTTGCCCCGACTTCACCAATCCACCGGATTGATCAGCTATCGCAATTCCGACGGGTTTGAAGTTGGACGGGAGTGGTTTCGCATCAGTCGCAATGCTGACCGCTCCCGCACGCTTCGCGCCACGAGCGAAATGGATGAAGAACAGATCTTGCGCGACGTGGTGCTCAGCGTGGACGCTGACTGGAAGCTTCAGGATTCTCACGTCCGTTTGTTTGCGGACGGGAAATTTTCCGGATCCAGCTGGTTCTACTTCACCGATGATAAGATCGAGTGCGAAGCCATCCTTGCTGACAAAGGCCGTCTCAGGACCCGGATGGATATTCCAAAACGACCAGCGGTTTTTGCAGCTCATGCTCTGGCCTGTGACGGTTGGCAGGCGGGTGCCTATGATCATGATGATCCGACCGCCTACCAAACCATATTGAGCGCCCATTGCTCGCCGCGACCGGATGGCGGTAGCGGTCCGGAGCTAGGGATCAATTCGAAAAAGATCGAGTATCTTGGCGAGGAAATGATCACCGTCCCCGCCGGGACCTTCAAGACCCGGCGCTACGATATCCATCCCGACCGGACGGACTGGCCGCCCCTGAGCATCTGGTGCTGTGGCGAGGACAATGTCATGGTCAAGCTGGAGTGGGACGTACTCGGCTTCCACTATGTCTTATCCGAATTCGAAGAGGGCTGAAACAGAGCCAAGCGGGCTTGGTGACAAAGGAAAACTCGACATTCTTTGACGAATTGTTCCCTAATAACATCTATCGAAAAAATTTAGGGTCATGGGCTTATAATGATATGCTGTCGGTCACTTGGGCGTATAATGCACGCACTAGAGGATCAATGGGATGAAGAAGCATCCAGAAGGCTCAAGAAAAGGGCCGTTCCGAAGTATTATGATAGTCGGTTTCGCCGGCAGGGCGTTTATCCCATAGCTTTGCATAAGCTAGGACAGAGTGAATTTAGCTTGGCAATTAGCAGCCTAGCTTACCTTGCCACAGTTCCAAATTGTCTGGGAAACGCCGCTCTAAGAGTCCACAATTGCCTCAATTCAAATTTTCAATGTAGGTAAAATTAAGACCTGCTAGGCATAACCCCAATAAGGTTATGCGATCCCCGAAGCTCTGCTAGAGTTGTCTAGCGAGGCGTTTCCGTTATGCTTTATAGTTCATATGCATAGCAGAAACTCGTGGATAGCTAAGGACTCAGACGGCCGCAAAAATGGATAGATATCGAATTCTGGAAGGCCTTTACTGCATTATCCCGACAACACGGTCTTGCAAAAACGGCTAACGCCGCTATTCGCTCTAATTAGAAAACTGCTACGTCTGCTACAAAAATAAACTATCGAAAGTAGTTAGCTCATGGAAACGATTTGGGACTGGATCACAGTAATCGCCTTCGCCGGCTTGGCAACTCTGTTGTTGCAGAGATCCACGGAAGAGGAACCGAGCGATAAACTCTGGCAGTATTTTCCGCCAGCCATCGGCTGTGCGATCACCAACTACGTAGGTAACGAAGGCCAAAATGTGATTGCGGCTGGCATATTCGGTGCTGTCGTGGCTTATATTTTTGTGGTTCTCAAAGTTCGCTTGCCGAATTTTTAAACCCGGAAGCGGGCTGAATTTAACAATTTTTTCGATTGTGCATCATTCTGGGACACTCTGGAATATCTGACCTTTGTCGCTAAGTAGTCGTTAACAATTTGTTTACTTTTTACCACAGCCCACCTATAAACAGTGCGGGGATTCGGAGTGATTCGAGCACGGATGGCATCATTTGTGCTGAGGGCGCTGATCAGGGTCGAGTTTGGTATCTTGGAGCATCGATATGAAAAAATTTATTTTACTCGCCAGCGCGCTTGCGCTCGCACCTGCTACAGCGTCTCATGCTGCAGTGACTGTTTCGGCAGAAGTTGCTACTAACCCTTATGGGGGCCCGCTTCCGACGTATGATTTTGACTTGGGTGACCTTGTTCCCATTGCTGGCGGCACTCGCTACGATGGCTCTGTTGTTTCGGTCGCAACCACCCCTTTCGGCACCGATGGGTCTTTTTATGCGGTTGGTCCGGTAGCCGGTAGCCCCGCGGTATTGTCGCTAGCGGCGTTCACGATGATCGGCTCCCTGAGTCTTTCATGGGGTTCGGTAGACACGCATAACCTTCTGGAAGTGCTTGACAACAGCGCTATTCCGAACGTTCTGGCAACTATCACCGGTACTCAAATACAAGGGTTGGTCGGAACAGCGGGAACCTATTTCCCTCAGGGAGCTCTCGTTACCCTTAATTTTGATGGCGGTACGGAATCTCAGGTGGGTGGACTTCGCTTTTCTTCACGGAGCAATGCGTTCGAATTTGATAATATTGCGGTCGCGCCTATTCCGGAGCCTAGCATCTGGGCCATGATGCTTCTCGGCTTTGCGGCAGTGGGCTTTTCGCTCCGTCGTCGGGACAAGAAGAAACTTCGGGTTCGTTACGCGTAACACGAACAATTAATTATGAAAAAAGGCGCCGGAGAAATCTTGCGCTTTTTTTCGTTTCTCCTGTCACCCTTTCAAATGCCTAATATTTTTGAATCATTTTATCACGACCGCAGCAATCATGCTGAAATCTACAAATATGTAGGCCCAATACCGAATATATATGAGAGCTTTGAAGTTTGCCGGGGAACGACACGGGCAACAATATGGAGCAATATTGTTCCGAGGCATGATCGGAAGCATCAAGTGTCCGATTTATATATTATACCGGATTTCCTCTAATTCATCCTTGAATATATAGGTTTTTATAGGGTTGAAGAAAACGAAATAAATTTCAAGAATTGAATAGAGTGGAGAAGGAATATTCAAGAAATCGTTTCATCACAATTGAATAATAACGGACATGATCAGCGGATAAAATCCTATCCCGCGCGCGATAAGCGGACGTTTCTTTATGCATTTTCGTTGCTGCTGGATATTCTCTCGATGTTCGGCGGCTATGCGGCCGCGCTGCTGGTTCGTGATCCTCAATGGCTGCAAGCAGGCAATCAGGCATTGATCGTTGTGGCGCTGCCGATTTTCATAATGTTCGAGATTGCTCGGGGAGCACAGTCCGCCGAAACGCTTGCAAATCGGTTACTCGCTATCCAGCGCTCTCTTGGTGCGTTGGTCGCCAGCATACTTGTTGTGACTGGACTGACGTTTCTCTTCGGAGCGGGCGAAGTCTCCCGAGTAGGATTCGTCGTCACATTCGCGGCTACCGCAATACTCATCGTGATATCCAAGTTTGTCGTTGACCTGGTGTTTAAAAAAACGATGGATGGCTTGGCGATCGCGACTATTTTGCTAATCGATGGACTTGACGCAAAACCTGAATCCGGTGTCGATATTTTTGACGCCGGGCAAGCCGGATTATGGCCCGATCTGGATCATCCAGAGATGATAGACGCGCTTTCGCGGGTCATCGGTAGCTACGATCGAGTCATTATAGCGTGCAGATATGAACACCGGGCGGCATGGTCGACCTTTCTCAAAGGACATGATGTCGGGGGAGAGATCCTGCTTGACCGCGACTTACTGCATGGCGCGGTAGCGATTGGCTCATATGCTGATAACGATACCATCATAATATCGCACGGACCTCTCAATTTGTTCAATCGGCTTCAGAAACGTGGCCTGGATCTGATTGTGGCCTCGGTCGCGTTGATCTTTCTCTCTCCGCTTCTGCTACTGGTTGCTTTTGCCATCAAGATGGACAGCTCTGGCCCCGTCTTGTTCCGGCAGGTGCGGGTCGGCCAGGGAAACCGCCAATTCCGGATATTCAAGTTCCGCTCCATGCGGGTAGAAAGCAATGATGCCAAAGGAGACCGCTCGACGGGACGTGAAGATGATCGGGTTACGCGTGTGGGGCGTCTCATTCGTCGCACAAGCATCGACGAGCTGCCACAGCTTTTCAATGTACTGCGCGGCGAAATGAGCATGGTGGGTCCACGACCGCATGCACTCGGCTCGCTGGCGGGGGATGCGCTGTTCTGGCGAGTGTCCAACCATTATTGGCTCCGGCATGCCCTGAAGCCGGGCATAACCGGCCTGGCCCAGATACGCGGGTTTCGCGGAGCGACGGATAAAAAGGAAGATCTGGAAAAACGGCTGCGCTGTGACCTTGAATATCTGTCCAACTGGTCCATCGGTCTTGATGTCATGATTCTCGTCAAAACCCTGCCCGTTGTTATTCATAAGAACGCTTTTTAAGCGATGGGAATGGATGGTTGTAGCCGTTGGTATAACAAGATCGGTTACCTATATAATTGAATCTAGCCAGCGTATGCAATTTAGCAACAAGTGCCAGGAAATTTTGACTCCCCGATACCAATTTCGATCTGATCAAAGCGAACACTTACTACATTTTAGTTCAATTACGATTTCCGAGGCCGAGCCCCCCCAACAGAGGCTGCCAGCTTACGACCGAACGTATTGGCAGCTCGCTCGTAGTGAAATGTCGATAAATGGCTGATGCACCATGTCAACACAGCCAACGGTATTCTTAGTGCATATTTTTCAAACTTGCTGGCGTCATGCCCGCCCAATGCCGTGGCAGTAAGCATTCCGTGGAACACGTATAGTGCGTAACTAATCTGAGCTATGTAGCGAGCAATTCTGCTGGTCCACAGACGGTGCAACAGCATCGGAAAAGCGTATAAAGACGAGAGGATGGCAGCTCCGGCTATATATGGTCTGAAATACCCCAATTCGCCTGCTTGAGGCGAGCTGACAATAACCAAGGCAATCAGGAGTACGGGTGATACTGCCGATGAAATGCGGTGCAGAAAATGGCTGATTTTTGTATTATTCCAAATCAAAGCTACGCAGCCGCCAATGAAGATTTCGTCAACCCGATGCCATGTAACGATGCTGATCGTTTCGCCTGAATAAACTCGAAACAATGTTACGCATACCGTGAAAAAGGGGATAAGAAACAGCGCTTTTCGTCCCCCTACTAGCACCAAGCCGGCCATGAATATGTAGAATTGCATTTCAACACAAAGGCTCCATAAATGCTCGCCGCCGCGCATAAGTTCCGAAGGCGGCAGATTTGCGAAGAAGAGGACATTGGCCAAAATAATGTCGAAGTTTGCACCGTTTGCGACGGCAAGAACTATCATCGCCAACCACGCAAGCGGAATTATGCGAAACATTCGCTTTATCAGAAACGCGCCGATTCTGGGGTCCGCAGAGAGGAATTGGGTTATCAGGAAACCCGAAAGGCAAAAAAACAGGGCCATTCCCGACGCTGCTACTGCCGCATTCATTTCCCAACTTTTAGGCCCAATTGGTAGCCAGTGACCGGCAAGGACAAACAGGATGCTCAGCGCCCGCCAACCGTCAAGTATAGGAATATGCTTGTTTTGAGCTTGCGTCATCAATCTAAGGATTCGCGATCAAGAACTCTTGAGGGGAAGTTCCTTTTTTTGATAATTTGGCAGATAAACTAAT
>NZ_CAXBIA010000015.1:0-65164 GCF_963975735.1 uncultured Parasphingorhabdus sp. | reverse complement strand
ACCCTCGTCGTAAGCTTGGAAGGCTTCTGCTCTACCATTGAGCTACACCCGCATTTTCAGATCGGCCGCCAAGGTGACCGAATGCGCCGCTATTGCCACCGCTTTTGTGGTCCGTCAATCACGAAAGGGCGAGATTTGGCTTTGGCTGCAGCTCCTGCTTGTCAAACCACTGCTCCACGGCCTGTTTCTCGACCTCGCTCATGTGCAATCCCAGTTTCGAGCGCCGCCAGAGGACGTCCTCCGCCGTACAGGCAAATTCGCGGTCGATCAGCCATTGGATCTCAATCTCGTAGAGGCCTGAGCCAAATGGCTGTCCCATATCCGAGATGCTTTTGGTGTCCTTCAGGATGGAGGCGGTATCGGTGCCGTAGGCCCGCACCAGTCGGCGGACGACAGATTTTTCGACAAAGGGCCAGCGGATTGCATATTGATCGACCAGAGCATCGAAACCGTCGGGCGGGAAGTCGCCGCCGGGCAGAGGCGCTTCTTTGGTCCAGTCGTCGCCGTTGACATCCAGCGCGTCGGAAAGTGTCCGGATCGCCTGCAGCGCCAACACCCGATAGGTGGTTATCTTGCCGCCGAAAATCGACAGCACCGGCGCACCGTTTTCATTGTCATAGTCGAACACGAAATCTCTGGTCACCGTCGCAGCGGTCCGGCTGTGATCGTCGAATAGCGGGCGGACACCGGAATAGGTCCATATGATGTCGTCGCGGGTTACCGGCGCTTCGAAATATTCGCTGGCGGCATCGCAAAGATAATCGATCTCGCCATCGTTGATCTTCGCGGGACCTTCGGCGTAGCTCCAGGGTTCGTCGGTTGTTCCGATCAGCGTATGATCGCCTTCATAGGGAATGGCGAAGATGATCCGACCGTCCTTGTTCTGGAAAATATAGCTGTGGTCGCCTTCATATTTGCGCTTCACAACAATATGGCTGCCCTTGACCAGACGCAGTTTGGCCGCGTGACTGCTGCTGTCATACATCGCCGTGACCGGATCAACCCAGGGACCGGCGGCGTTCACCAATATCCTTGCCTGCTCGGTCTTTTGCTCGCCATGTTGCCGGATTTGCAGGTTCCAGTGATCCGCGCCGCGATCCAGTTCCACGCATTCCGCCCGGGTCCGGATGTCGGCGCCCCGATTTGCGGCATCGCGAGCGGTGAGCGACACGAGCCGGGCGTCCTCGACCCAGCAATCACTATAGGCGAAGCCCTTTTTGAGACGTTTTTGCAGCGGATCACCGCGATGGTCCTTGAGAAGATTTACGCCTCTGGTGCCGGGCAATATGTCGCGGCCGCCGAGATGATCGTACAGAAACAGGCCAAGGCGGAGCAGCCAGGCAGGCCGCATCCCCTCGTCGACCGGTAAAACAAAGCGCATCGGCCAGATGATATGCGGGGCGGCACGGAGCAGGACTTCCCGTTCCTTCAGCGCCTTGCGGACAAGATTGAATTCATAATGTTCGAGATAGCGCAGGCCGCCATGTACCAATTTGGTGCTGGCGGACGACGTATGCGACGCCAGATCGTCGCGTTCGACCAACAGGACCTTCAATCCCCTGCCCGCGGCATCGCGCGCAATTCCGACGCCATTTATGCCGCCGCCAATGATGGCCAGATCATACATCGTCATTGTCATAGAGAAATCAGAGATTCGCGCAATGTTGCATCGCAATATGACCGATCGTGATCTGGCTTTTGCTTGCCTTTTGAATGCCAGCTTATAGCGTGGCCCGAGCAACCAGGGAGCAGAAGATGGCGCCGCAGCAGATTTTGGTCATTGATGAAGGCACAACGTCAACACGGGCTATGCTCTTCGGCGCTGACGGCAAGCTGCACGGTTCTCAACAGGAAACCCTGCACCAATATTATCCGTCTCCCGGTCTGGTCGAGCATGACGCTGCTGAAATCTGGACCAAAACCCTGAGCTGCTGTCAGAAAATGATCGAGAAGGCCGGTGGCGCTGACAAGATAGCGGCCATTGGCATCACCAATCAGCGCGAAACCGTCGTCGCATGGGACAAAAGGTCGGGCGAACCGCTCGGCAGGGCGATCGTCTGGCAGGATCGCCGGACCGCCGAAAAATGCGATGCACTGAAGGCAGACGGCCTCGAACCGATGGTGCAGGAGAAAACCGGCCTGCTGCTCGACCCCTATTTCTCGGGCAGCAAAATCGGCTGGATGCTGGAGAACTGGCCAGAAGTCTGCGCGGCGGGCGACAATCTTGCCTTCGGTACGATCGAATCCTATCTCATCTACCGGCTAACCGGTGGCCAGCATATTACCGACGCCAGCAACGCCAGCAGGACGATGCTGATGGCCCTCGATGGCGATGACTGGGACGATGACCTCCTCGCGCTCTTCGACATCCCCAGAAAGGCACTGCCGCGAATTGTCGACTGCGCCGGCGATCTGGGAACCACTGCCGTCGAATTATTTGGCGGCCCGATCGCAATCTGCGGGTCTGCCGGTGATCAACAGGCGGCAACCATCGGCCAAGGCTGTTTCGACATTGGGCAGACCAAAGCGACGTTTGGAACCGGCGCCTTCATATTGACCAACAGCGGCGACACGCCGCTGCGGTCGGAGCATCGCCTGCTCTCGACCATACTTTATCAGCATCAGGGCAAACGCGTCTATGCTCTGGAGGGCTCGGTTTTCGTGGCCGGCAGCCTGATGCAATGGCTCCGCGATGATATCGGCTTGCTCAAATTTGCTGGCGAGAGTGAAGAACTGGCCCGGACGGTGGACGATAACGGCGGGGTCTATCTGGTCCCCGCCTTGTCCGGCCTTGGTGCTCCCCATTGGCGGGCCGATGCGACGGCGACCATCTCCGGCCTCAGCTTCTCGTCCAAAAAAGCCCATATCGCCCGCGCTGCGCTCGAATCGATGGCCTATCAATGCCATGATCTGAAAACCGCCTTTTCCGCCGACGGTGTCGACTGGCAAAGCCTGCGGATCGACGGCGGCATGGTAGCCAATGACTGGATGGTACAGGATCTGGCGGATATATTGGATATTGCCGTGGAACGGCCGGGGTTTTTCGAGACAACGGCGCTCGGTGCGGCCATGCTCGCGGCGGTGGGCTGCGGGATATACGGCTCGCTCGAAGCAGCTTCGGTGATGATATCGGGCCTCGACGTACACGAACCGGATATTGATCCCACCACCAGAAGCCAGCGGCTTGCGGGATGGAAACGGGCGGTCGGCTCGGTTTTGGCTCGCTAGGTTTCAGCCAGACATAAAAAAGCCCACTAAAAGCGGGCTTCTCTAATTATCGACTGGGTAAGCAAAACGGCTTATGCAGCTTTCTTTTTCTTCTCGGCCTTCACGTCCGCCCAGATCGTGCGGTAGGACAGATAGGCAAGGATCGTTGCGATCAGCAGGAAGGCGAGAACCGCCCAGCCAGCTTGATGCCGCTCTTCCAGTTTCGGCTCTGCGCTCCAGATCAGGAAGGCGGAAACATCTTCGGCCATCTGGCTGATGCTTGCCTTGGTACCGTCTGAGTAGCTGACCTGATCTTCGGCCGCCAGTGGTGGTGCCATCGCCAGGTTCAGGTTCGCAAAATAAGGGTTATAATGCAGTCCCGGTCCAGGCTGATTGGCTTCCGGCAGATTGGCCGGTGGATCGGTGTAACCGGTCAGCAAGGAATAGACATAAGGTGCCCCGCCTTCACGCGCCTTGGTCATCAAGGACAGATCAGGTGGAATAGCGTTATTGTTCGCAGCAGCGGCAGCAACATTATTGGCAAAAGGCTTGGGGAATTTGTCGGCAGGAAGCGGTGTCCGCGTCGACATTTCGCCAGTGGCCGGATCGATATCCGGAGTCTGGATCGCCCAGTTGGCCGCAATTGCCTTCACTTCGTCTTCGTTATAGCCGATTTCTTCCAGATTGCGGAAAGCGACAAGACGGAGAGAATGGCAAGCTGCACAGACTTCCTTATAGACCTGGAAACCGCGCTGCAGTTGCTGGCGGTCGAATTTGCCAAGCGGACCATCAGACGTGAAAGAGATTTCTTTCGCCTCTTTGTGGAACTCATGCTCTGCTGTTTCAGCTGGCGGGTTCGATATATATTCTACCGCCCCCATTCCGAATGAGACCAAGAGCCAGCCTGAAAAGAACAGGCCAATCAAGATTCCGAAAATTCTTACCATTACGACAGGTCCCTAATTCTTAGCTGGCGTTTTAAGTGGCTTGCCGGTTACCGATTCCGTGATGCTGTTCGGCAACGGTTCAGGCTTTTCCAAGCTCGACAAAAGCGGCAATATGATCAGGAAGTGCGCGAAATAATAAGCTGCAGCCAACTGACTGATCATCACAAACGGTTCCTCGGCCGGCGCACCGCCACAATATCCGAGTATCAGGACATCAATCACGAGAATGATGTAGAACATCTTGAACTTGGGGCGGAAGCTTCCGGAACGGACCGGCGACTTGTCCAGCCAAGGCAGGAAGAACCAGACCAGGATGGCGGAGAACATCGCCAGCACACCGAGCAGTTTTGCCGGAATGAAGAGGAAGTCGAAAGTGAAGGCCCGCAAAATCGCGTACCAGGGCCAGAAATACCATTCCGGAACGATATGCGCCGGAGTGGAAAGCGGGTTGGCCGGGATATAGTTGTCGGCATGACCCAGCGCGTTCGGCAGGAAGAACATCAGCGCGGTGAAGAAAATCAACGCAAGGCCAACGGTCCAGCCGTCTTTCGCGGTATAATAAGGGTGGAACGGAACCGTATCCTGTGGCCCCTTAACATCGACACCGGTCGGGTTGTTGGAACCGGGAATGTGCAGCGCCCAGATATGCATGATGACAACGCCGACGATGACGAATGGCAGCAGATAGTGGAGCGAGAAGAAGCGGTTCAACGCGGCGTTGTCCGGAGCGAAGCCGCCGAGGAGCAGTTCCTGGATCGGCTTGCCGATGAACGGAATGGCTTCAAACAGACCGGTAATCACCTTGGCACCCCAGAAGCTCATCTGTCCCCAGGGAAGCACGTAACCGAGAAAGCCTGTTGCCATCGCCAGCAGATAGATGACGACACCAAGCAACCACAGCATCTCCCGCGGTGCCTTGTACGAGCCGTAATAAAGCCCGCGAGCGATATGCATATAGAGAGCGATGAAGAAGAAGCTTGCGCCATTGGCATGGGCATAGCGGATCATCCAGCCACTGTTCACGTCGCGCATGATATGCTCGACTGAATCAAAGGCAATTTCGGAATTGGCGGCATAATGCATCGCCAATATGATGCCGGTGACAATCTGGATGACCAGAAACAGGCCGGCCAGGGAACCGAAGTTCCACATATAGTTCAAATTGCGCGGAGCAGGATAACCGGCGCCAACGCTGTTATAGACGAAACGTGGCAGCGGAAGCTGCTTGTCCATCCACTGACCCAGTTCGGTCGTTGGTGTATATTGTTTTGCCCAAGGAAAGCTCATTTTTCTTCTGCCCCTTAGCCGATTTTCACGACAGTATCTGATAGGAATTCATATTCTGGAACTTCAAGGTTCTTCGGCGCCGGACCTTTGCGGATACGGGCGGCCGTATCATAATGCGAACCGTGGCACGGGCAGAAATAGCCGCCAAATTCACCCTTGATTTCGCCTTGCGCCGCGCCAAGCGGAACACAACCGAGATGGGTACAGACGCCCAGGGTGATCAGCCAGTTTTCCTTGCCGGCGATTGTCCGATCGGCCAGCGTTTCCGGATCGCGCAGATCTGAAATTTTAACCGCATCGGCTTCGGCGATTTCTGCCGCTGTCAGATTGCGGATGAATATCGGCTGCTTGCGCCAGCTGGTCTTGACCGACTGACCGGTTTCTATCGCCGAGATATCGACTTCAATCGATGAAAGAGCGAGAACGTCCGCACTCGGATTCATCTGATTGACCAACGGGAAAACGGTAGCGACCGCCCCGGCACCAGCGAAACTCACTGCTGCGATATTGATAAAGTCCCGGCGGCGAACGCCGCCATCTTCTGCGACTGCCGTTTCAGCTGTTTCAACCGTTGCCATGCAAACAAGCCCTATAGAAAAATTATGACCCCTGACTGCCCGAACGTTCGATACTGCTAAACAACAGCTTGAACAGGCAGTGAATTGCGCGCCTGATAGCCGCGAAGGATAGGGTTTGCCAACAGTGAATTTTCGATTGACCTAACATTCCCTTCTCGCTCATGAGGATCGACCCATGAGGATAGCTTTATATCAGCCCGAGATTGCGGGAAATTTAGGAACAATATTAAGGACTTGTGCATGTTTAGGCGTGCCGGTTGATATAATAGAACCGTGCGGTTTTCCGTTCAGTGACCGCAGTTTAAAACGCGCCGGAATGGATTATTTCGACCATGTCGACTATATTCGCCATGCCGACTGGGCGGCATTTAAACAGACTGCGAATTCCCGCAACGCAAGGATTATCCTGCTTTCCAGCAAGGCCGAGCGCCCGCATCACGGATTCGCCTATCGCGATTCTGATATATTGTTGTTTGGGTCGGAAGGATTAGGAGTTCCCCTGACTATACAAGAGCAATGCGATGGTCGAATCACCATCCCGATGAAGCCGGGAATGCGCAGCTTGAATCTCGCCGTTTCGGCTGGCATGGCCCTCGGGGAAGCACTCAGACAAACAGGACAATTTCCGGAATGACGACAAAATTGGATGACCAGCAGCACACGGCCCAGACGTGGTTCAAGGAACTGCGCGACCAGATTTGTGCGGAATTCGAGAGAATCGAACAGGAAGCCGGTAGTGACGCCACGTTCGATTATATCCCGTGGGACCGCCAGAATCCCGATGGCAGTCCGGGAGGCGGTGGCACGCAGGGCCTGATGAAAGGCAAGATATTCGAGAAGGTCGGGGTGAATATTTCCACGGTGGACGGTGTGTTCAGCGAGGAATTCCAGGCCCAGATCAACGGCGCGGAAGATGATCCGCGATTCTTTGCCACCGGAATCAGTCTCGTTGCCCATATGGCCAACCCGCACGTTCCGGCTGTCCATATGAACACGCGTTTTCTGTGCACGACCAAGCGCTGGTTTGGTGGTGGTGCCGATTTGAACCCGGCGATCGCCTATGACGAGGATACCGAGCAATTCCACGCCAGACTGCGTTCCGCCTGCGCGCCGCATAATCCGGAATATTATCCGCGGTTCAAGAAATGGGCGGATGACTATTTCTATATACCCCACCGCAAGGTCCATCGCGGCGTCGGCGGGATATTCTACGACCATATCGAACTGGACCACGATTCGGATTTCGATCGCCATTTTGCCTTTACCCAGGATGTCGGCCGGGCATTTTTCGATATATTTCCCAAGCTGGTGCGCAAGCGCATGGATATGGAATGGACCGCGGAAGAAAAGCAGCAGCAGCTGGAATGGCGCGGGCGCTATGCGGAATTCAACCTGGTCTATGACCGGGGCACGACGTTCGGTCTCAAAACCGGCGGCAATGTCGACGCTATATTGATGAGCCTGCCCCCCGAAGCCAAATGGGTGTAGATCACTCGGCAGACCTGCCTCAGACCATTCCCGCAGGCCATGTAGCGACGATCATCACGCATCTCGAGATGCTGGACAAGCCAGCGCTGCTGGAGATTGAATCGAATCTCTCGCTTGCCAAATGGAAAAAGCCGCCCGTTGCCGAATATTTGGCTTTATTCCGGGCCGTTGGAGAACCATGGTTCTGGACGTCCAGAATCTTGATGACCGAAGACGAGGTTCAATCCGTCGTTCAACACCCCGATATCGATATTTACATCGTCCGCGACGGTGAAACGCCGGTTGGCTTC
Organism: uncultured Parasphingorhabdus sp.; assembly: GCF_963975735.1. Classification (GTDB taxonomy): domain Bacteria; phylum Pseudomonadota; class Alphaproteobacteria; order Sphingomonadales; family Sphingomonadaceae; genus Parasphingorhabdus. Next base: position 57,367 of record NZ_CAXBIA010000015.1, on the reverse strand, counting down.
ATCGAACTGGACTTCCGGCAATCCGGCCAGTGCGAAATCGGCTTTTTCGGACTGGTTCCGGAGATGAACGGCAAAGGCCACGGCAGCTGGATGATGAATCAGGCGCTGGAAAAGGCATGGCGGGACGATATCGAACGGGTCTGGCTTCATACATGCATCCAGGATTCTCCGCGCGCCCTGCCCTTTTACCAGCGCTGCGGTTTCCGCATTTTCAAGCAGCAGTTCGATATGATGCCGGATCCGCGTCTATCCGGGCATTTACCGAGAACAGCAGCGCCGCACATACCGATACTGGGTTGAACGTCTAGCCGACGTCGCTCTTCTTGTCGGTCAGCTGGAGATAAATCGATATAATCACGACGGCGAGGACCAGCTGGAAAGCGGTACCGGTTAGCGCAGCGACGAGATTTTCGATAAATGGCCAGCCTGCACCCCCGGTTGCGAGACCGGCAATGATACCGGTGACCGCCTGCAGAGCGCCGATGGTGATCGTACCGACCACCGCGATGATCAGGACGAACAGGAAAATCGAAAATCCGTTATTCCGGGTCAAGGCCCAGCTTTGCCTGAGTGCTTCGACCGGATTCCGTTCGCCTTTGTCGACAATCATGATCGGCACCAGAATGAACCGGCAGGCTATATAGAGACCGGGAATGACGAGCAGGAAAAATCCCATCAACGTAAACAGGCCGGTCAGAAGGTTGGCGATCAGATAGATAAGAAAAGCTTTGAGCGCGGCGACAAGATCTTCTGCGACCGTGTTGTTCCGTGACGGCGCGAGGGCGAAATAGATCGCGAGGCCGCCAAAGCTGATCACCAGGTTGGATGCGATGATTGAAAGCGCATTTTCGCTGAAATAGGCCGAATAGACGACTGCCAGACCATTGATATCCTCGTCACCGGTAAAGACCGGTTGTGCGACAAATTGCGCGAACAAGAAAGTCGGCAGAAACAGAAAGACCCCGGCGATAGCCAGAATGGCCTCTTTATGCGCGCCGAGCAGGGCCATCGCACCATTCCAGCATTGCATATAGTCGAGCTTCATTTTTTCGTTCCCGGATCCGTTTGTTGATTACCAGCCCTTGCCACCCGCGTGTCAAAAGTGCACGAAAATATTATGAATGGTCCCGATGATATCGAATGGCGCATGTCGCCCGAAAAGGTTGAATATCCCGAAGCGTTGGCCGAAATGGAGCGGCGCAACGCGGCGGTTCAGGCGGGTGACGCCAGAGAACTGATCTGGCTGCTCGAACATCCGCCGCTATATACCGCCGGCACCAGCTCCGATCCGGCGGAACTGCTCAGCGAGTCATTCCCGGTCTACGACACGGGCCGTGGCGGTCGGCACACTTATCATGGTCCGGGCCAGCGGGTCGGCTATGTGATTTTGAACCTGAAAAAACGCAACGCAGATGTCCGCGGCTTTGTCCATGCTCTGGAGGACTGGATCATCGCCGCTCTGGCGGAATTCGGCGTCGCTGCGCGGGCGGTCGACGGCCGTGTCGGCATCTGGTGCGATACGCCGGACGGACAGGAAGCCAAGATTGGCGCCATCGGTATTCGCATTCGCAAATGGGTCACCATGCACGGCTTCTCGGTCAATATTGATCCCGATCTCAGCCATTTCGGCGGCATTGTCCCGTGCGGCATCAGCGAATATCCCGTAACCAGCCTCGCCCAACTGGGTATCCCGATAAAGCTTCAGGAGTTTGACGAAGCGTTGCATAAAACGGTTGGCGGCTTCCTGAATGCGATTGATCAAGCTTGATCGGCGACTATGAAGGCCTGGTGAACCCGTTTAACATGTGAGGACAAAATGATGACCAAATTCTCGAGAATTGCTGCAGCAGCGGCGGTTGCCCTGACGATCTCGGCCTGCTCCGGCAACGAAGCACCAGATGCGGACGAAGTCACCGAAACACAGATGGACGATGTTGATGTCATTGACGGCACGATCAGCGACGAAATGGTCGATGTCGATACAATGAAAGCCGTCGACGCTACCGGTGAGGAAACAGACGCATCGGCAGACAAGCCGAAAGAAGAAGCATCGGAAACAACAGCAGATGCGACGGAAACACCGGCTGAGTAAGATTTCAGGCCAACCCCAGTATCTTGTGAGTCTGTAATGACAAACGCCATTTCGGATGGGCCTGGACAAATCCTATGGCCTGTTCGAGATTGGCCTGGCTGGCGGCATCATCGCCACGCGCATCCATCGGCTGCAGCAAGAGATTGGCAAAGTCCCAATTTTCCATCACCTGCCAATTACTGTCCGTCTGCGGCCAGACCAGTTTCAGCTCGTCACCCGAGCGCTGGACCGTATCGCTCTGCGCCTTGGGGCTGATGCAGATCCAGTCAATCGTGCGCGGAACGGCTAAAGTTCCGTTCGATTCGATAGCGATAAAAAAACCTTCAGCGTGCAGCGCGTCGATCAGCGCCTGATCGACCTGCAACATCGGTTCGCCACCGGTCAGGACAACGAAGCGTGATTCACTATCGCCTGCCCATGTTTCCGCCGCTGCCTTGGCGAGATTTTCAGCCGTATCAAACCGACCGCCGCCTTCGCCATCCAGCCCGACAAAATCGGTGTCGCAAAACTGGCAGATTGCCGTGGCCCGATCCCGTTCCAGTCCGGACCAGAGATTACAGCCGGCGAAACGGACAAAGACCGCCCGGCGTCCGGCATGGACACCTTCGCCCTGAAGGGTCAGAAACCGCTCTTTTACCGCATAGCTCATGATGAGGCATATTCGGTCGGGTCGACGATTCCGGCTTCTTCGAAACCCTTTTGCCGCAAACGACAGCTGTCACAGAGACCACAAGGCAGGTTTTCCGCTGTGGGGTCATAACAGGACCAGCTCCAGGAGGGATCAAGATTGAGCCGGATTGCTTCCCGGGCGATGTCCGCCTTTGTCATATGCTGCAGCGGTGTCCGGATGTTGAAGCCGCTCCCCTGATCGCCAGCCTTGGTCGCCAGATCGGCCAGTCTCTCGAAACCCTGGATAAATTCTGGTCGGCAGTCGGGATAGCCGGAATAATCCAGCGCGTTGACGCCGATGAAAATATCCCGAGCGTTTCTCGCCTCGGCCAGTCCAAGGGTTAGCGACAGAAAAATGAGATTGCGGGCGGGGACGTAAGTCACCGGGATATCATCGGCGACGCCTGTCTTCGGGACATCGATATCGGCGGTCAGCGCCGATCCGCCAAAGCGGCTCAGATCCAGCGGCAATATGATATGTTCATCGACACCAAGCCTGGCCGCAATTTTTTCTGCGGATTGCAATTCGATTTTATGGCGCTGGTTATAGTCGACCGTCAGGGCAATAAGCCGGTACCCCTGCTCTGCAGCAATTGCTGCAGAAACCATCGAGTCCAGCCCGCCGGACAATAATATAATCGCTGTCTTTGATTCGGATGTCATGGTGCGCTCCGCTAATCGCCTTGCCGGCGCGGCGCAAGTTTTGAACGCGAATTGCGTTTAGCAACGGCCCGTGCGGCGACCCTCGACAGCGACGGAAAAGGGCGCATTATTGCGAATGCCCTGTGTGTTTATCTGCACCAACGTACTGGATTCCTGCTTGATTTCAGTAACGCCATGACCGGCAGCACCACATTTGTAGCTCACGCGCAGTTTCTTCGGGCTATTTTCGATGACGTAGCGCGTACAGGGCATATAGCTATGCTGGATTTGCAGCAGCAATTCGGGATTTCCGAGGCAGACTTTTTGTCCGGCTTCGCTCGCACCACGTTCCTTCAGTGTCCATTCGCCCTGCATCAGCCCCTCAAGCAAAACCAATTTGGGTGTTTGCGCCGGCGCAGCCATCGCAAAGCCGGACAGAATAGCGGCTGTTACGCTGATGATCTTGATCAGTTTCATGCCTTTCATTGATATTCTCCTGTCCTGCTGGTTGCGTGAATGATTGCGGTGAATCGTCTATTAAACTGTAAATACGGCGAATATTGTCACGAATTATGTCATTCGATAGGAAATTTTCGACATATCGGGCGCGATGCCACATTTGCCGTCGCGTTCAGTTATTCAGGCTAGCGCCCGTAATGATGAATTTTTTGCTGCAAAATGCGCAATCAATTGCGATATTTCCCTCGTCGTCGACCATATCTGCCTTATCTTCTTTCGGGAAGCGTGCGATCACGTCCCGGATATGATCCTCATTACAACGGCATCCCTTAACGCACGGTTTACCGCTCAAAAGCCTCACTTCATCGCTCTCGCTGAACAGGCGCCACAAAATCTCCTGCAGGGCAAGCGCGGGATCGGTCAGTTCAACAGCCTTCACGCTGCTGCCCATGATCTCGACATGTTCCCATTCCGGATGGTCAAGCTGTGCATGAAGCCGTTCGCGGCCCTCCTCGCCCTCGGGCAGGTGCTGCACCAGCAATCCGCCGGCCACAATCTTGCCATCGGTCTCGTCAATCGCGACCCGTATCAGGGTCGGGATCTGTTCGGACTGGAAGAAATAATTCTGCACCGCTTCGGCAAGGCTGCCGCCTTCGAGCGGCACGATGCCCTGGTTGCGCCCGCGGGGTTCCGGCTGGTCAAAGGTGATTGCAAGATAGCCTTTGCCGAACAGAGCCATCAAGCTCGGCTCTACCGGTTGGGAGGCAAGCCGTTCCCGGTCAAATTCGACATAGCCGCGCAAAGCACCGTCTCTATAATCGCAGGCCAGCAAGCTGATAACACCCGCTTCTGTCTGCGCCTGCAGCGTCAATTGGGAATTCTCGTCTTTTAACAACGCGCCCAGCATGGCGGTCAGACAAACGGCTTCCGCCAATATATCACGGATCACCGGCGGATAATCATGGGCCGCGAGAATATCATCCAGCGCCGGGCCAAGCCGGACAACCCGCCCGCGACAATTTTTTGCCGGGATCGCAAAGGACAAGATGCTGTCAATGAGAGCGATTTCGATCATCAAATCTGGCCGAAACACCAGCGCAACACGGATTTTTGCGCATGGATCCGGTTTTCCGCTTCGTCCCAGATGACCGACTGCGGGCCGTCGATGACCGAAGGCATGACTTCCTCGCCGCGGTGTGCGGGCAGACAGTGCAGGAACAGGGCATCAGGCTTGGCCTGCTCCATCAGCACGTCGTTGACCTGATAGGGCATCATCGCGGCCAGCTTGTCCTCCGCATGTTCCTGTCCCATCGATATCCATGTATCGGCGACAACGACATCCGCGCCGGCCACCGCTTCGTTCTCGTTCCGGTGAATCGAAATGTTGGCGCCTGCTGCCCGGGCATTTTTGATAAATTCCGGGTCTGAATCATAGCCTTCGGGGCAACCGATCCGGACATTGAACTTCATCAGGCCGGCGGCCTCGACGATGCTGTTGAGGACATTATTGCCATCACCCAGCCACGCAACTTCCAGACCGGGCAAGGATTTTCCGTGTTCCACCAGAGTCAGAAGATCAGCAACGATCTGGCAGGGATGCGAAAGGTCGGTCAGGCCGTTTATAACCGGTACCGTGGCATTGGCGGCCATTTCCTCGATTTTGCCATGATCGTCGGTGCGGATCATGATCGCGTCGCACATGCGGGACAGGACCTTGGCGGTATCCGCCACGCTCTCCCCGCGTCCGAGCTGCATCGAGCCGCTGTCCATGACGATACTGCTGCCACCAAGCTGACGAATGCCGATGTCGAAAGACACCCGGGTCCGGGTGCTGCTCTTTTCAAAGATCATCGCCAGCGCATGATCGGCCAGCGGCTTGTCCGCATCCGGCTTGCCTTTGGGAAAGCCTGCGCGCGCCGCTTTGCGATCGATCGCATCGCTGATCATGACTGCAATCGCGTCTCCGCCTGCATCGGAGAGATTGAGAAAATGCCGGCTCATGATTCAGGTGCCTGATAATCGGCCGCGCCGGCAGACAGTTTCTCGATGAAGGTCGCGATATGGCTGTCTTCAATATTCAGTGGCGGCAATATGCGGAGCGTATTGTCTCCTGCAGCCACAGTCAGCAGACCATGATTGTCGCGGAGATGGGCGACGAAGCTGCGCGCTTCCTGCGTCATCATGATACCGAGCATCAGGCCCTTGCCCCGGACGCCGAGAAACAGATCGGGATAATTCCCGATAAATTGCTCGATTGCCGCGCGTAGTTTTTCGCCGGTCGACCGGACATTCTCCAGAAATTCGTCATTGGCAACGACGTCCCAGACGGCATTGCCTGCGGCCATCGCCAATGGATTGCCGCCATAGGTAGAGCCGTGAGTGCCCGGGACCATACCGCGTGCGGCGTCTTCGGTCGCCAGGCAGGCGCCCAGCGGGAAACCACCGCCGATTCCCTTGGCGCTTGCAACGATGTCCGGCTTGATGCCGTAGAGTTCGTAAGCATAAAGCGCGCCGGTCCGCGCGACACCGCATTGCACCTCGTCCAGTGCCAGCAGGATGCCGTGCTTGTCAGCAAGATCGCGCAGGCCCTTCATGAACGCGTCCGAAGCAGGACGGACACCGCCCTCGCCCTGGATGGGTTCGACCAGAAAAGCAGCGGTCTTGTCGGTTATGGCAGCTTCAGCGCCAGCCAGATCGTCAAAATCGACATATTTGAATCCGGCGAGCAGCGGCGAGAAACCGTGATGCATCTTTTCCTGATTGGAAGCCGAGATGGTCGCCATCGTCCGGCCATGAAAGGCATTTTTGAATGTGATGATCTCGAACCGGTCGCTGCCCGCCGACTGATGGTAGGCGCGTGCGGTCTTGATCGCGCATTCCACCGCTTCCGCACCGCTGTTGGTGAAGAATACCGTGTCGGCAAAAGTGGTGTCGACCAACCGCTGCGCGAATTTTTCACCTTGCGGACTGCCGTAAAGATTCGAGACGTGCATCAGCGTTGCTGCCTGATCCTGGATCGCTTTGGTCAGATGCGGATGGCCGTGGCCAAGCAGATTGACCGCAATACCGCTGGCAAAGTCCAGAGCCCGCGAACCATCTTCGGAAATAAGCCAGGCACCCTCGCCTCGGACAGGACGAAAACCACACCGGGGATATACGGGCATGAGCGGGGTAATCGTCATCTTACTTTCCTTCCAGCAATTGGACGCAAACAAAATAGAAAAGGCGACCCGATTGGCCGCCTCTCGAATATAGTTTGCTCCTATATGCCGCTTCGCGAAGGCGGTCAATCGTGGTACAAGATAGCAGCTGCCGTGCGCCGGATGACCGGTCTAAGTGACAATTGTGATCACTCAGATAGGGACAATTCGTTTAACGAGCCGAGCGCCATAATATAAGCAATGGCATCGGCGAAATGCGCCAGAGAAGCAGCACCACAGAAGCAGCAGCAACAAAGGAGATGTTCAAATGGATATGAAAACAACCGGTTCCCCCGAAGGTTGTCCGATGAGTTTCGAAGGCGGAGTGCGCAGCCTGCTCGGACGAACCAACCGCGACTGGTGGCCAGATTCCCTGCAACTCGAAATCCTCACCCAAAGCGGAACGTCCCCCGATCCGATGGGTCCCGATTTTGACTATATCAAGGCGTTCAATTCGCTGGATTATTTCGCACTGAAAGAGGATCTTAAAGCCTTGATGACCGATAGCCAGCCCTGGTGGCCGGCGGACTACGGTCATTATGGTCCCTTCTTCATCCGCATGGCCTGGCACGCAGCCGGCACCTATCGCACAGGCGACGGCCGCGGCGGCGCATCCAGCGGGCAGCAACGCTTCGCTCCGCTCAACAGCTGGCCGGACAACGGCAATCTCGACAAGGCGCGGCGCCTGCTCTGGCCGATCAAGAAGAAATATGGCGAGCATATCAGCTGGGCCGACCTGTTCGTCCTGACCGGCAATGTCGCGATCGAATCCATGGGCGGCCCCGTGTTCGGCTTTGGCGGCGGTCGCAAGGATGTCTACGAACCCGAGAAAGATGTCTATTGGGGTTCGGAAGAGCAATGGGTCAACGAAGGCGTACCGACCCGGATCAATCCCGACGAGGGCAAGGCGATGGAAAACCCGCTCGCCGCGATCCAGATGGGCCTGATCTACGTCAATCCTGAAGGTCCGGGCGGTAATCCGCACGATGCCGAGGGCATGGCGCGCGACATGAAGGAAACCTTCGCCCGCATGGCGATGAACGACGAGGAAACCGTTGCCCTGACCGCCGGTGGCCACGCATTCGGCAAATGCCACGGCGCGGTTGCGCCTGACCAACTCAGCGGTGATCCGGAGTCGGGCGACTTGCAACTGATGGGATTTGGCTGGGCCACCGACCCCGAACAGATCGGAGAGGGACATATTACCACTTCCGGCCTCGAGGGCGCGTGGACACCCAATCCGACGCAATGGGGCGGCGACTATTTCAGGCTGTTGTTCAAATATGACTATGAACTGGTCGAGAGCCCTGCAGGTGCCAAGCAATGGCAGCCGGTCAATCCTGACCCCGAGGACATGGCTCCCGATGCCCGCGATCCTTCCAAAAAAGTCCCGACGATGATGACCACTGCCGACATGGCGCTGAAGCGCGATCCGGACTATCGCAAGATTTCCGAGCGTTTCCGCGACGATCAGGCTGCGCTGGACGATGCCTTCGCCCGCGCATGGTTCAAACTGACCCATCGCGACATGGGACCCAAGGTCCGCTATCTCGGCCCCGAAGTGCCCGCCGAAGACCTGATCTGGCAGGACCCCGTTCCTGCTGGAAAACAGGCATCGGAAAGCGAGGTTTCCACTTTCAAGGCCAAGATACTCGATAGTGGCCTGTCGGTTTCCGAGCTGGTCAAGGCGGCCTGGGCGTCGGCCTCCACCTATCGCAAGAGCGATCATCGCGGCGGAGCCAATGGCGCCCGGGTTCGGCTGGCCCCGCAAAAGGACTGGAAAGCCAATGATCCCGACGAACTGGCGAAAACATTGTCGAAGATCGACGAACTGCGCGGCTCGCTCTCGATGGCCGATGCGATCGTGATTGCCGGTAGCGCTGCTGTTGAAAAGGCCGCGCAGGACGCCGGTTTCGATATCAACGTTCCGGTTACCACCGGTCGCGGCGATGCGATGGACGAGCAGACCGATGCCGAAAGCTTCGAACCGCTCGAGCCTTTTGCCGATGGTTTCCGCAATTATCTCAAGACCAAGGCGAGCGTGAAGACCGAGGAAATGCTGGTCGATCGTGCCAATCTGCTCGATCTTTCCATCCCCGAAATGACGGTTCTGATCGGTGGATTGCGCGTACTCGGGGCCAATCACTCGAGCGCGCCGACCGAAGGCGTTCTCACCGATCGCCCCGGCCAGCTGACCAACGACTTTTTCGTCAATCTGCTCGAAATGGGTACGGTCTGGGAAGTCGTGGACGAGTCGGGCGACGAGCTGTTTATCGGAAAATGCCGCCTGAAGGGCGACGAGAAATGGCGGGCGACGCGAACCGATCTGGTATTCGGATCGAATTCGCAACTGCGGTCCGTTGCCGAAGTCTATGCCGAGGACGGCCATGAACGGAAATTCGTGGATGATTTCGTAGCCGCATGGGCGAAGGTGATGGACGCCGGTCGCTTCGACCTCGCGTAGATTGGCCTAAATCAACGAACAGAGGGCCCGCTGGAACATACCAGTGGGCCCTTTTCGTTCCGGCTATATTGCTACAACCCTGCCCTGGATCTTTCCCAGTTGCGGCCATCAAATTTTCGGACCGTCGGCTGCAGAGCATGACCATCATCAACACAGTGGTAATTCACGCTCCAGCCATCGGGATGCGAGCGCGGCTGATAGAAGCTTTTGACGCCGCAATGCTTGCAAAACAAATGTTCCGCCTGCCCGCTGCCAAACCTGTAGCTGGACAGATCGTCCTCGCCTTTCAGCAGGGTAAAATCCTGGTGCCGCACGATCAGATGGAGGAAGCCGGTGCGGGCGCAAATCGAGCAATTGCAGTCGAGAAGCTCCGGCGCATTTTCGACCGTTCCTTCGAAACGCACAGCGCCGCAATGACAACCGCCGCGAATGTTTGGCACCGTCACGGCGTTTCTCCCAATCGGCAAATATAGCGAGTTCCATATTCGCCCGATTCTGAATCCAGTTCACCCTTGGCCATCTGGGCAAAAGCGCTTAAAAACTGGGTACCCTGTGCGCCATCCCGAATGATATCCGGCAGACCGACGCCGTCGTCGCTCACCTCCAGCACTGCGCCATCTGATAAGACACGTAACTCCACTTTGATGGTCCCCTTGTCGCGGTCAACAAATGCGTGTTTTACGGCGTTTGTGACCAGTTCGTTGACCAACAGCCCGACCGCACCGGCACGATCACGGGAGAGCTGGCACGGTTCGGCTGCAACGATCAGCTCAATTCGGCCGTCAAGCGTGAGAGCCTCCCTGAGCGAACCACAGAGCCTGTTCAAAAAGTCCCGCATGTCGACGATCGCAATATTATCGAGATTGTCATATCGCAAGCTTTCATAGGCTTTCGAAAGGCTGTGAACGCGGCCAGCTGCCCTGCCAAGCGCAGCTATCACTTCAGCGTTTTCGCTTTTTCGCTGTTGCAATGCGAGCAGGCTCGACAGGATCGCCAGATTGTTTTTCACGCGATGGTCGACCTCGGCCAGCAGCATGTCCCGTTCCGCAATATGCTGTTCTTTTTCGAGAAGAAGCCAACGACCCGTCGTCCGCGCCGCATCACCAAGACATACGATTATCAGACCGATTGCTGCATTTACCAGCGTTCTGGCCTGGTCGCCGGGGTCTTCGAATGAAAAACTGCCGGTAACGGGCAACACATAATACCATGAATAAACAGTCGTCAAAAGCAGCGCCAGAAACCCCGCACGGAACCTGCCGAAAAGCGTTGCGAGCAAAATAAACGGAACATTGACGGCAAAGGGCCCCGCACCATGGGCCCAGTTATCGATGATTTCTCGCGCGGCTATGGCGACGCCGGTAAACGTAACAGCAACGATGATCTGCACAATTAACGGAGGAAAACGCGGCGTAAGATCGACCAGATCGAGCCGGTTAATGCGCGCCAGAGAATCGGTATTGATATAGCCAAACATTTGCGTCGCCTTCGTAAGGAGAGAAACGTTTACATTCGCTTGCAACGCCTGAATATAACATAGATCAACATTAGTTTGTTATCCCGATGCAAGAACCCGGGCCACGCGCAGGCAGAAAGCGCCGCGAACATTGGGCGTGACGTCTTAATACGGCCTGCAGCGGAAAGCGCTACAATTGCAGCCCCCCCATGGTACCGATCATTCGCGGACTTCCAGCGTGTGAATGTCGATCCGGTTTTCGAGCGTGCGGTGAACCGGGCATTTTTCAGCGATTTCAAGCAGCTTGACCCGTTGCTCGTCGGTCAGATCGCCGCGAAGGACGATCGAACGGTCGATCACATCAATCCGGTTGTCATCATTGTTGCAACTTTCGCAATCTTCGACATGTTCGCGGCTATGCTCAAGCACGATATGCACGCCTTCGAGCGGGATGCCCTTGCGATCGGCGTACATCTTCATCGTCATCGATGTGCAGCTTCCGAGCGCCGCTAGCAGCAGGTCATAAGGCGACGGCCCGCTGTCGGTGCCGCCGAATGACTCAGGCTCATCGGCTAGGAACACATGTTTTCCGACCGTTACCGTCTGCTGGAACTTGCCGCTGGCGGTCTCGACCGAGACGAGGGAGGGATTGGTTGCCATGATTATTCCACCGTTACCGATTTTGCGAGATTGCGCGGTTGATCGACATCGGTGCCCTTGGCGACTGCAACATGATAGGCGAGCAACTGCACCGGCACGGCATATACCAGCGGCGCGATTAGCGGATGGACTTTCGGCATTTCAATGGTTGCCATGCAGCCATCCCCGGCTTCCGTTATGCCTTCGGCATCGGAGATCAGTACGACCTTTCCGCCCCGAGCCATGACTTCCTGCATGTTGGACACGGTTTTTTCAAACAAAGGCCCGGATGGCGCCAGCACGATGACCGGCACAGCTTCGTCAATCAGTGCAATCGGGCCGTGCTTCATCTCGCCGGACGCATAGCCCTCGGCATGGATATAGCTGATTTCCTTGAGCTTGAGCGCCCCTTCCAGAGCCAGCGGGTAATCCGGACCACGACCCAGATAGAGGACGTCGCGCGCCGGAGCGATGAGATGCGCCATTTCGGCAATATCATCATCATGAGCGAGCGCGGCGTTGAGTGCCGCCGGGGCCTCGGTCAGATGCTTGACCACTTCGCGCTCTTCGTCGCGGGTCATTTTTCCTTTTACGACAGCGAGATGAGCGGCGAGCGCTGCCAGAACAGCGAGTTGGCAGGAGAATGCCTTGGTCGAGGCGACACCGATTTCCGGTCCCGCATGGGTTGGAAGCAGAAGATCCGCCTCGCGCGCCATGCTGCTGGTCGGAACGTTGACTACAACTGCAATTTTCTGGCCCTCTGCCTTGGCGTGGCGCAGTGCCGCCAATGTATCGGCCGTTTCGCCAGACTGGCTGATAAACAGCGCCAATCCGCCCGCCTCCAGAACCGGATCGCGATAGCGGAATTCCGACGCGAAATCGAGATCGACAGGTACGCGGGCAAAAGTCTCGAACCAATATTTTGCCACCATCCCGGCATAAAAACTGGTCCCGCAGGCGACGATGGTAACCCGCTTGATATCGCGCAAATCAAAATTCATTTGCGGCAATGCCACTTGCTGTTCCAGCGGACGGATATAGCTTTGCAGCGTCTGGGCCACCACGGTCGGTTGCTCGAAAATCTCCTTCTGCATGAAATGGCGGTAATTGCCTTTTTCAATCGCGGCAGCGGAGACCCCCGATGTCGTGATTTCACGCTCGACCGGCTTATCATCTTTATCGTAAATAGCCGCTCCTTCACGGGTGATGACGACCCAGTCGCCTTCTTCGAGATAAGCAATTTTCTGGGTCAGGGGAGCCAGAGCCAAAGCATCGGAGCCCAGATAGGTCTCGCCTTCGCCGTAGCCGACCACCAAGGGCGAGCCCAGACGCGCGCCGATCAACAGGTCGGGATGAGAACGGAACGCAATCGCCAGCGCAAAGGCCCCGCGCAACTGCGGCAAGACGGCTTTAACAGCCTCTTCGGGTGACTTGCCGGATTCTACCTGCTCGCTGACCAGATGGGCGACCACCTCGGTATCGGTCTCGCTTTCGAACGAACGACCACGCGCGGTCAGTTGTTCGCGCAAGCTTTTGAAATTCTCGATAATGCCATTGTGAACCAGGGCCAGTTCGTCCGTCGCGTGAGGATGAGCATTGCTGGTGGTCGGCGCGCCGTGCGTCGCCCAGCGGGTGTGCGCGATGCCGATATTGCCGGCGGCGTCATCGGTTTTAAGGACGTTTACCAGATTGGCGAGCTTGCCCTCCGCGCGGCGGCGGATAAGCTGGCCATCATGCACCGTGCAGATGCCGGCGCTGTCATAGCCGCGATATTCCATACGCTTCAGGCCGTCGACGAGACGGTCCGAGACGGCTTCTTTGCCAACGATTCCAATGATTCCGCACATGGCTTTTCGGACTTTCTTGTTAGAGTGTGTAAGGTATCCGGATGCCCGGCATTGCCGCCGGAAAATCCTTTGTATTACGTGTGATGAGAATGCGACCAGATAATTGCGCGGACGCGAGAATTATCGCATCAACCGTCTTCAAGCGCTTTCGATCGGATCTCAACAACGCTGCCCGCCGCCCGATTTCCTCATTCACCTCGATTATGGTAAAATAGGACAGAAACCCTTCGGCGCGATCGCCATCACCTGGCAGCGCGCCGGTTACGACCTCGACCCAGGTCAGGCGACTGATATAACGGCGATCGTAACGCTTCAGTTCAGCATGAGCCGAGCCGACGTCATTCAGCGCGTCGATCAATATATTGGAATCAAAGACTGCTTCGCTCACTTAAGATATCGCTTTGCTTCGCGATCATCATCTTCATCGAACAGGTCGGGAAATTCTTTCCGTACTTCCCAATAGTCGGAATCCCACGGCCGCGTCCAGGACGCCCGCTCCCTGCGCTGCCAATCAACGGCGTCCCCAATATCCGTGCGGTCTTTCCAGATACCGAAATATTTTTCGATACCTTGCTTGGATTCCTCCGCCCGATAACCCGCTACCGCCTCCCGCAGCAACTGCGCGCGCGATTTACCCTGCTCCGCCGCTTGCGCGTCGAGCCATTTCACATCGTCTTCGGGTAGGTCAGCGAGGATTCGGGTCATGATGATATACTGATATCATATCGTGATATCATGTCAAGTCGCCGGTCGTCACTTCAATCAGAATCACAATAGCGTGCTCCAAAAAGAAGGTCTTATCAGTCCAATTACTTGGATACGGACTATTTGCCTGCCTTCTTCTTCAGCATGGCATTCCGAAATTTCGTCGCCCATCCTGCTTTCGCCGTCTGTTCCGCCCGAACCAATGCCAGATCGCCTGCTGCCACATCCTTGGTAATCGTCGCCCCTGCCCCGACAATTGCACCATCGCCAATGGTCACCGGCGCCACCAGCGCGCTGTTCGATCCGATAAACGCGCCCTTGCCGATGATCGTCTTATATTTGAAATAGCCGTCATAATTGCAGGTAATCGTGCCGGCCCCGATATTGGCGCCCTCGCCCACTTCGGCGTCTCCGAGATAGGTCAGGTGGTTGGCTTTGGCACCTTTGCCCAGCGTGGCCTTCTTCATTTCGACAAAGTTGCCGACCTTGGAGCCTTCCTCCATCACCGCGCCGGGGCGCAGACGGGCGAAGGGGCCGACATTGGTGTTCGGCCCGATGCTCGCGCCTTCTATATGGCTGTGGCCATATATTTTCGCGCCACTGGCAATAGAAACACCGGGACCAAATATGACGTTAGGTTCTATCACTACATCTGAAGAAACTTCCGTATCATGCGAGAACCAGACGGTTTCCGGTGCGATCAGGCTGACACCATCCGCCATCGCCTGTTCGCGGCGACGGGCCTGCCACTCACCTTCGACCGCCGCTAGTTCGGCGCGGCTGTTCACACCGGCGACCTCGGCCGGATCATCGACCTCGATCACCGCGCTTTTCTGGCCCGGCAGCATGACAATATCAGGCAGATAATATTCGCCCGCGGCGTTGTCGTTGCTGATCTGGTCGAGCAGGATGAACAAGTCGGTCGAGCGCGCCGCCATCAGGCCGCTGTTGCACAGGCTTACCCCGCGCTCGGCATCACTGGCGTCCTTATACTCGATCATCTTCTCGATTTCGCCCTGATCATCGGCGATGATCCGGCCATAAGCGCCTGCTTCATCGGGACGAAAGCCGAGCACGACCGCGCGTGGTTCAGAGCCGTTGTTCAGTCGGTAGATCATGTCGCGCATGGTATCGGCGCTGACCATCGGGACGTCCCCGTAGAGGATCAGCACATCGCCCGCGAAGCCTTTGAGCGCGTCATGGGCTTGCGCCACCGCATGGCCGGTACCGAGCTGGTCTTCCTGCACCGCAATCGCGACATTGCGGCCCTCGACGCTGGCTTCAATCTGCTCACGCCGCGCGCCGATGACGATCACCGTGCGCTCGACGCCAATGGAATCGACGGTATCGAGCAGATGGTGGAGCATCGGCTTGCCGGCAATCGGGTGCAGCACCTTGTGCTTTTCCGATTTCATGCGCGTGCCTTGTCCGGCGGCCAGAATGATTGCGGCTAGCGGGCGATCGGTCATCACGTTACTCCGGAGAAGATTTGTTGGTGGCGGCCTTATCCGGCCCATTTGCAGCGGCTAATGCCATGCAAGGCGCGCATAATCCAGCATGTTTATAGCTATTCGGGCGGGGTCATTTCGGTTGCTGTCCGCCTTTGCGCCATTTGGTCCACAAATGGCGGGCGAGCATCAGCGGCGGCATCCGCAGCCAGTGCGAGCGGACGTAGAAAGCGAAACGGGTGAGCTTGCGGGTTTTGCGGCCATATCCGTCGCGAGCGAGCAGACGCCGAACGTATAGATTATCGGAAAGTGCCGTTTCGCCTGAGCGCATATTATCGAGCGATGCTCCATATATCCGGGCTGCCAAACGTAACGCCCTTGCCAGCTCAACGCGCAGTCCGTGCGTTTGCGCACGACTTTCCAATTCGGCCCAGAAATTCTCATCCGCTTCAGAAAAATGCCGCAGCAACAGGTTGATATCCCACAGGTTCCTTAGCCCGCCCGCAAGATCACCGTCGGCAAATAAATGGGTAATGGAATGCAGCACCATGTCGACGGGCGCCATGACATAGAGCCCATTGTCCAGACGGACCGCATTGTCGAGAATCGCTTTTGCATCCGGCTTCGGCGTCGCGGTCAGCGGCAATATCGTGTGGTGGACATCGATCATCCGGTCGCGCTCGCGGTGGATCAGCGGCGGCAGTTCGTGCATATGCTCGCGGTAATATTGATCGTCATAGGGATCGGGTTTGACCCATTCCCATCCCGCATCGAGCAGGGCAGTCTCGACCACCGGAAGATCTTCGCCGGCCACCATGATGTCGAGGTCACCGATACTGCGGCCTATCCCAGCAGCCAGATTGGCCGCGACATAGGCGGTGCCTTTCATCAGCACGATCTTGCCGGGATATCCAGCCAGCGCTCTTCGCGCGCAATCGGCTTCCCACAAAGCCTGCTGGCGCGCGAGATCATGCGCCTCAATGGCGTCTTGCAGAACAGCGCGCACCCGATCCGGCACGGCAACATCCTTCACCCGGTGGGCAAGCGAACCAATCAGCGATTCCGCCCGGGCGATGCTGATCAATTCGGTCCACTGGCTGCTGTCGAGCGTCTGGACACTGGCCGGATCGCGCAGGGCATTTATCAAGGTCCGGGCATCGCGCATCATGGCAATAGGCTCCACAGCGTCTCGATCATCTCTTCTGCCTGATCGGTCGATTGATAGTCCATTGCCTTGACCGGGACCTGATCGACAAAACGGGTGAGCGCATTAAATCCCCCCTCGCCCAAAGCGACATAATTGGTCGAAGCCTGGGTCAGCCGAACGAAAACTTCCGATTTACCCATTTCCCGCAATTCCGGCGCATGGCCAAAGCGGGGAAAGAGCAGCAGCGCCGGCTTGGCCGGCTCGTCCATCCGTTCAATCGCCGCCTCGGGCGGGACCAGATGGCGAATATCGCCTTTCGGCGTGGCCTTCATTTCCGGACCGAAACGGGTGTCGGCGACAACCTTCTGCATCGCGGCAATAGCCTCGTTTTTGAGACTGATCAGGCGCGGAAACGGGAAGATTTGTCCAGAATCGAGCGACAACAGAGCAAATTCATCACCCATGAAACGCCAGCCTCTTTCGGCCAGCATCGCCGATAATGTCGATTTGCCCGATCCCGACAGACCGGTCATGATCAGCGCCTTGCCGTCCTTTTCGACGCTGCTGGCATGCAGCAGCAAATGCCGCCGCCAGCCCAGCGCCATTTGCAGGTTCATCCCCATTTCGGCGGCCAGCAATCCCTGCGCGAGCGGTAAAGGCGCGGCGTCGGGCAACCAGAAGTCTCCGCCAATATGGACCGATGGCCGGATGAAGCGTCGCCACGGCTTTTCAGGTTCAAGACGGACGGTGAAATCAGCGCTTTGGCCGGTCGGAGTGGGATAGTCGCTATATAAAGCAGCCAATTGATCCAGCGGTTGCTTCCATGCCGAAGCGATCCGGAACGCGGCCGGTCCGATTTTGAGCAAGATCTGATGCATCTCGCCCATCAGCCCGCAACCCGCGCGACCAGGCCCAGTCCGGACAGTTCTTCCAGTCGGGCAATAACAATATTCTCCGCATCAATGTCGGATTCAACATCGAATCTGGCGATCAATTGCGCCGCTATTTCAGCAGCGGTCAGCGAAAGTCCTTCCATGACTTCCAGTATCGCCGGAGCGGGATCGGCCAGCATATGGGTAATGCCGGACGTTCGATGATAGAGCAAAGTCATGCTGTCCAGCTCATGCCAGATCAGATCATCTTGCGCCGCAGCCCGATATTTCTGGGTCATGATGATTTACCTGCGGTTCCGGGACGACATGTCGGCCCCATAGCAGGCAAATGTTAAAATTGGGAATATCAGCGCGGCATTTGCAGAGAAGCATAGCAGGTAAATCCGCTTTGGCCGGATTGCAGCCTGCGGATGTAATTTACATAAGCTTCCGATTGGTCGCGCGACGTGCCGGGAAGCGCCCGTCCGTTCATCGCCCGGCGCACTTCTTCACCGGTAAAATTGCGGCCTGCTGGCGGAAAAGCACCCGGTGTATCAGCCGTAACAATCTTGCCGTCTGCTGCGATATAGCCACCTGCGGCGTGATTCCCGGGGACAGGGATTTCACAATTGAGCACGGAGCCAGCGGTTTGTGCCAATGCAGGCTTGATGCTGACGACGGCGGAAGCCGTCACCGCACCCATCATCAAGGCGCGACGGCGGGTTACGATACCCTTGTTCAGATCGCTATTTTCTGACGGTCCAGATGGAAAGTCTTCATTCATCGAATTTCTGTCCATGGTTGCTCTTGCTCCAGATTTCCGCCCAATATCAGAAATAGCGTAAAAAGCGAGTAAACAGTCCCCCGCCGCGATCCGCGTCCATAATCGGGACATAGGCGCGGAAATCGTTAATGTGATCGATAGGTGGTCGCAACCCGACCATCACTTTCGAAACATTGTCGTTGCCGTGCAGGCGATGCACGGCTTAAATGGGCGACATGACCATGCCAGGACACGTCCGATGACCTCTATTACCCCCGCCAGACTGCTGGTTGCATTGCTGTTCATTTTCGGCGGCGCGATATTGGCGAGCCAGTTGTCGCAATCCGGGCCTCAGATCATTGTGGTCATCTGTTCGAGCGTGATTGCCCTGTTCACGGTTTTGCAAAACCCGCCGCCACCACCTCCACCGGACCTCGCCGCGCAGGAACGCCAGCGCAAGCGCATCCTCTATCAAGGCCGCTCGGAAGCCTATCAGGATATAATCGACCCGATCACCGATCCGATTTTGCTGGTGCGCAACGCGAGGGTCGCAGCGGCGAATCCGGCGGCGGCCAAGGTTCTCGGAAACCATATTGTCGGCGAAGACGTGCGCATCGCCATTCGCCATCCCGCGGCTGCCGACCGGCTCGCCAACCCGGAGGCAAAACACACGGGAGAGCCGATTCTCCTGGTCGGAGTCGGCAGCACCGACCAGAGATGGGAATTGCGGATTCACACGCTGGAAGACGGTCTGAAGCTGGTCCAGCTTTCGGATCAAAGCAGTCGTTATGCGGCGGAGAGGATGCGCACCGACTTTGTCGCCAACGCCAGCCACGAACTGCGTACGCCGCTCGCCGCGATCAAAGGGTTTCTGGAAACTCTCGAAGACCCGAAAGCGGGCAAGGATGACGCGACACGCGCTCGATTCCTGAAGATCATGTATGACGAAGCCGACCGGATGCAGCGCCTGATCGAAGATCTGATGTCGCTTTCACGGATCGAGGCGGAAAAGTTCCAGCTACCGTCCGACGTGATTGACCTGAGCGATCTGGTCGAAGAAGCGCGCGATTTCTACGTCAACAGTCGCGGCAAGAATGAAAAGGAAATCCAGGTCAATCTTCCTGCCGACATCCCCCTGATCCACGGCGACCGGGCGCAATTGTCCCAGGTCATCTACAATCTGCTTAGCAACGCGTTCAAATATGGGAAAAAAGGGGCGCCGGTCCGAATAGATGTGACACCCAATAAAAGCGGGACGATGTTGTCGCTGGCGATAAGCGATCAGGGAGACGGCATTGCGCCAGAACATATCCCGAGGCTTACCGAGCGTTTTTATCGCGTGGACAAGGGACGCAGCAAATCGATCGGGGGAACTGGTCTGGGACTTGCGATTGTCAAGCATATTTCGGAACGGCACGGCGGGCGAATGGAAATCACCAGCAAACTGGGCATCGGCACGACGGTATCCGTTTTGCTGCCCATCGCCAAAAATGGCACTGCTCCCGGCGATGCAGAGACTCGGTCAACATAGAATGACCGTTGCAAGATCCTGCGGTTGCATGGTTTTTGAAGACGCCGATTATGGGCTGTTGTCACATTTCTGTAACATAATTGTAATGCTCCAGACTTTGCGTCTCCCTAAAAGCCAGCCCAACAACTCTGTGGTTCTGGTTATCGGCGGTTTTTCCGAAGATTATGGACGAATGAATTGAGGAATATTCCATGTTAAGAAAACTCGCTTTCCTGACCATCGCTTCTCTTGCTGCCGCTGGCTGTCAGGATCAGGCTTCGGGCGGCCAAAGCGGGACCCGGACCGAAATCCGGATTGTCGGTTCTTCCACGGTTTTTCCCTTTGCCAAGGCGGTAGCCGAGCAATTCAGCATCAGCGGAGAAAATCCGTCTCCTATTCTTGAATCGACCGGTACCGGTGGTGGTATGAACCTGTTCTGCGCCGGCGTCGGTGCGGGCACTCCGGATATCGAGAATGCGTCGCGGCGGATCAAAGCGTCCGAGCTGGAACTTTGCCATAGCAACGGCGTCAACGATGTCGTCGAAGTGCAAATCGGTATCGATGGCATTGCAATCGCTCAGGCGAATAACGGCGCTGCCTTTTCTCTGACCCCGGTGCAGATTTACAAGGCCATTGCGGAACGTCCGTTCGGCAAGGAAAATACCGCAAAAAATTGGTCGGACATCGACCCTTCCCTGCCAAAATTTGCGATCAGCGTTTATGGTCCGCCATCAACCTCCGGTACGAGAGATGCGCTCACCGAACTGATCATGGAAGTGGGCTGTGTCACCGATCCGGCGACCAAGGCGCTCAAGGATAGTAACAAGGCTGAATTTGAAGCTATCTGTCACGAAGTCAGAGCCGATGGCGCCTATGTCGATGCGGGCGAGAATGACAATCTCATCGTCCAGAAGTTGAAAGCCAATCCGAATAGCGTCGGCATTTTTGGTTATAGTTTTCTCGAAGAAAATCTGGACAGCGTGCGCGGCATTGCGGTGTCAGGGGTCAACCCGACCTATGATGCCATTGCTTCGGGAGAATATCCCGGTGCCAGACCGCTGTATGTTTACGTAAAGAAGCAGCATGTCGGTGTGATACCGGGACTGAAAGATTATATGCTGGAATTTATCAACGCCGGTGGCCGGGACGGCTATCTGGTGAAAGCCGGACTGATTGCTTCGCCTGATGATACCAGAGCCAAGATGATCGAAGTCGTCCGCGACATGACGCCACTTGACCTTAGCGAACTTAAATAGACGCTCGGTAACGAGCGTTCCTTTCCAGATGTTTTTGAACCAGGGGCGGAACCAGATATTGTGACTAGCACTACGCTCCTTTTTCTCGTGATCGGCCTGGGCCTCGTCGCGTGGTTTTTCGGCCGCTTGAAAGCGACCGGCCTGCAGGCCAATGGCAAAAGCTCCCGTTCTGCTCTGCATTCCCTGCCCAGCTATCACGGTTGGTATGTTGCCTTGTGGGCCATTGTTCCGGCAACAATCTTCATGATGGTGTGGAGCTTTGTCAGCCCCGCTCTGATAACCGATGCCGCGCTGAACAGCCCCGCTGCGGCGCAATTGCCGGAAGGTGGCTTTGCCCGCGCCGCTATTCTGTCCGAAGCCCGCTCCATTGCTTACGGATATCAGGTCAACGCATTCAATCCGCTATCCCAGTCGATGGTAAATCCCTATCGCGATGCGATCTCCTATTACCAGATGATCGGGGCTGTCTCGGCGTTGCTCATGGTCTTCGCTTTCGGTGCTTATGCCTGGCTGAAGATCAAGCCGGATCTGAGAGCGCGTACGAAAATCGAACGGGTGACGATGCTGGTGCTGCTGCTTGCATCGCTGATCGCAATCATCACCACCGTCGGCATCTTTCTCTCGCTGGTTTTTGAATCCGCCCGCTTCTTCTCCATGGTATCGCCAATCGATTTTCTGTTTGGAACCGAATGGAACCCGAAGGCGGTGGCAGGCCCCAGAGGCGAGACCGGGTTCGGCGCTATTCCGCTGTTCTGGGGCACGGTGTTTATCGGCGCGATTATCGCGATGATCGTCGCCATTCCGCTCGGACTGATGAGCGCCATCTATCTCACCCAATATGCGCCGGCAAAATTCCGGGCCTGGATGAAGCCCATTCTGGAGGTGCTCGCCGGCGTACCGACAGTTGTCTACGGCTATTTTGCCGCTCTGACAGTGGCTCCCGCGCTGCGCGATTTTGCGGTCTCGATCGGCATCACCAGCGCCTCTTCGGAATCCGCCCTGGCCGCTGGTGTGGTCATGGGCATCATGATCATTCCCTTCGTTTCCTCCATGGCCGATGACAGTATTGCCGCCGTGCCCAGCGCGATGCGCGACGGTTCGCTGGCAATGGGCGCAACCCAGAGCGAAACCATCAAGAAGGTCCTTATCCCCGCTGCCCTCCCCGGTGTCGTCGGCGGCGTCCTGCTGGCCGTCAGCCGCGCGATCGGCGAGACAATGATCGTCGTCATGGCTGCCGGTCTTGCTGCCAATATGACGGCCAATCCATTTTCCAGCGTCACCACCGTCACTACGCAGATCGTGCAGTTGCTGACCGGCGATCAGGAATTTGACAGTCCCAAGACCCTGGCGGCCTTCGCCCTCGGACTGGTTCTCTTCATCGTAACTTTGCTGCTCAACCTCATCGCCTTGCGCGTGGTCAAAAAATACCGGGAAGCTTATGAATAGTCTCACCGAAATGAAGCGTCGGCCAACCGACTGGCAGGGTGCCGCGATGCAAAAGCGGATTGCCGGGCGCTATGCCGCCGAACGCCGGTTCAAGGCAATCGGCATGGGCGCAATAATGCTGTCTGCAGGTTTCCTTGCATTCCTGCTGATTGTCATGGTGGGCAACGGATTCCGTGGCTTCACCCAGACGGAACTGCCGCTCGAGATCGATTTTCCGGCAGCCACCGGCGGTGTTTCTTCGAGCCAGTTTGAAGGTCCCGACGCGAACAGCAATTTGCAGTCCATGGGACTAAGGGAGATTGTCGATAGCAGTATCGATCTCCAATATGGAGAGGCCGGCAACGATCTGTTCTCGCCCGGCGGATGGACGACGGTCAGCGCGATGATCCTCGCCGACCCGAAAATCGTCGAACAGAAAACGACGATATATCTGCCGGTTATCTCGGAAATAGATGTTGCTTATAAAGACGACGGCAACCCCGAAGCAGAAAAGAAGGTCAGCGAATTTTCCGGCCAGTTCTCGACCGGGTTCAACTGGAATTTCCTCAGCAATTCGGATGCAACGGACCCGATGCAAGTGGGCATCTGGGGCGCGTTCAAGGGTTCGCTGATCACCATGATCGTGACGCTGCTGCTCGCCTTTCCGGTTGGTGTATTCGCCGCGCTATATCTTGAGGAATATGCGCCGAAAAACCGTCTGACCGATCTCATCGAGGTTTCGATCAACAATCTGGCAGCCGTGCCGTCGATTATCTTCGGCTTGCTCGGTCTCGCCGTGTTCCTAAACTTTTTCGGCATGCCGCGTTCCGGCGCATTGGTCGGCGGTCTGACACTGGCCCTGATGACCATGCCGGTGATTGTCATTTCCGGACGCAACGCGGTCAAGGCAGTCCCCCCGTCAATCCGCGAAGCCGCGCTGGGTATCGGCGCAAGCCCGCTGCAAGTGGTGTTCCACCATGTCCTGCCGCTCGCTCTGCCCGGCATATTGACCGGCACGATCATCGGAATGGCACGGGCCTTGGGCGAAACCGCTCCATTGCTGATGATCGGCATGCGCGCCTTCATCGCGACCCCGCCAAGCGGCATTACCGATCCGGCGACCGTATTACCGGTGCAGATATTCCTCTGGTCGGACGAAGTCGACCGCGGCTTTGTCGAGAAAACATCGGCAGCGATCATTGTGCTATTATTGTTCCTGCTGACGATGAACGCGCTGGCCATCTATTTGCGCAACCGCTTTGAAACGCGCTGGTAGGTACCGACCATGAAACATGACGAAAAAATGCAAGAATCGAGCGAAAGCGTAAATATGACAGACTCGACCACAACAGAGACGACCGGCGAAACCAGCACGCCGAAAATGACGGCTCGCAATGTCGACGTTTTCTATGGCGACAAACAAGCCATCAAGGACGTGTCGATCGACGTGAACATGGATAGTGTTACCGCGTTTATCGGACCGTCCGGCTGCGGCAAGTCCACCTTTCTGCGCTGCATGAACCGGATGAACGACACCATTCCAATTGCCCGCGTCACCGGCGATATCATGCTGGAAGGCGAAGATATTTATGCGGCGAACATGGACGTTGTGCAATTGCGCGCGCGGGTCGGCATGGTTTTCCAGAAACCCAATCCCTTCCCCAAGTCCATTTATGACAATATTGCTTACGGCCCGCGCATTCACGGGTTGGCGACCGGCAAGGAAGAACTGGACAATATTGTCGAATCCTCGTTGCACCGCGCCGGTCTGTGGGGCGAGGTCAAAGACCGGCTGCAGGATAGCGGCACCGCCTTATCGGGCGGGCAGCAACAGCGCCTGTGTATCGCCCGCGCGATTGCGGTTGATCCCGAAGTCATCCTGATGGACGAGCCTTGCTCGGCGCTCGATCCCATTGCCACGGCGAAGATCGAAGAACTGATCCACGAATTGCGCGGCAAATATGCAATTGTCATTGTCACCCACAATATGCAGCAAGCGGCGCGTGTCTCGCAGAAAACCGCCTTTTTCCACCTCGGAACCCTGGTAGAATATGGCGAGACGACAGATATTTTCACCAACCCGCGCGAAGAAAAAACCCGGGATTATATTACCGGTCGTTACGGTTGACCGACAGAAGATTAGGAAAAAGACATGGCAAATAGTGGTACAGAACATACCGTCAAAGCGTTTGATTCCG
This sequence comes from uncultured Parasphingorhabdus sp., assembly GCF_963975735.1. Taxonomy (GTDB): domain Bacteria; phylum Pseudomonadota; class Alphaproteobacteria; order Sphingomonadales; family Sphingomonadaceae; genus Parasphingorhabdus. The sequence continues at coordinate 32,575 of NZ_CAXBIA010000015.1, read as the reverse complement.
ATATCAACCAGTTGCGGGGCATGGTTGCGGAGATCGGCGGCCGCAGCGAACAGGCAATTGACAAGGCTATGCGGGCGCTGGAAAACAGCGATCTGGAACTGGCGGCGGAAGTCGTCAGGGAAGACAAACTGATCGACGATCTCGAAAAGCGGATCGACGAACTGACCTTTCAGACGATCGCGCTGCGCGCGCCGATGGCCGATGATCTGAGAGAATTGATCGCCACGTTCAAAATATCCGGCGTCGTAGAGCGCATCGGGGACTATGCAAAAAATATCGCCAAACGGGTCCCGTTGGTAACAAAAACCCGGCGATTAACACCGATTTCCCTGCTTCCGTCGATGTCAAAAATCGCCAGTGAGCTGGTTCGCGATTCGCTCGACGCCTTTGCCCGTCGCGATGCGGAACTGGCGATGGAAGTGAACCGGCGCGATCAAATCGTCGATGATTTCTACAATAGTATTTTTCGTGCCGTGATCACCCATATGATCGAAAACCCCAAGGATATCAGCGAGGCTGCCCATTTGCTGTTCATCGCCAAAAATCTGGAACGGATCGGCGACCACGCAACCAATGTCGCCGAGATGGTCTATTTTGCCGCGACCGGCGAGCCGATGCCGGAACGCACCCGTGGTGAAGACCCGACGGATTTGCTGGACGATGCGCTGAGTGACGAGGCAGACTGATGGTGAACGCAAAATTATTGCTCGTCGAAGATGACGCTGCCCTGGCGGAACTTCTTTCGTGGAATTTCAAGAAAGAAGAATATGACGTCATCCACACCAGTGACGGCGAGGAAGCGCTGTTGCTGGTGCAGGAACATCGTCCGGACGTAATTTTGCTCGACTGGATGCTGGAAAGCCTGTCCGGCATCGAGGTCTGCAGAAGACTTCGCCGATCCTCGGAAACCGCCAATATTCCGATCATCATGCTGACCGCCCGCGGCGAGGAAGAAGACAAGATCCGTGGACTGGAAACCGGTGCCGACGACTATATCACCAAACCGTTCAGCCCGCGGGAACTGGTCGCGCGGGTCAAAGCCGTGTTGCGCCGTGTCCGCCCCGCTCTGGCGGGCGAAAAGCTGACCTTTGGCGACCTGGAAATGGATACGGTCGGTCACAGGGTCAAACGCGGCGGTGATACGGTCGCGCTTGGTCCAACCGAATTCCGGCTGTTGCGCCATTTTCTGGAACATCCCAACTGGGTTTTTTCCCGCGAGCGGCTGCTCGACAGCGTCTGGGGTCAGGATAGCGATATCGAACTGCGCACCGTCGATGTGCATATCCGGCGGCTCCGCAAGGCGCTCAACGCCAATGGCAGAGCCGACATCATCCGCACGGTCCGGTCGGCCGGCTATGCTCTCGATACCGATGCCGTACAGGCATAATTGCCCGCGCGGTCTATCGTAAAGTGGTGCCTATTTTCTAGTCGGTGACAAGCTTCACAAGCTTGCGCTCGACCGGTGCCAATATGCCCGCAAGATCATGGCCACGTTTCAGGATCTGGCCCTGCTCTCCATGTAATGACCACATGCCCTGACGGTTACGGTCTGCAGGCCGTTTCTCGATCCGTATTTGCGGACGCTCCGATGCCCGGCGAAAGGCCGCGAAAATCGCGACATCGGGCCCCATGTCCATGGCATAATCTTTCCAGTGGCCGGCGGCGACCATCCGGCCATATAGGCCGAGGATCCGTTCCATTTCCGTGCGTTCAAATCCGACCTGAGAAGGGCCGCCACGCTGCGGAAATGCCGAGATATTGGACCCGGAAAAACGCATCAAGCGCGATCACGTCCCTTGGTCTCTACACTTTTGCCGCTTTTGTTCCGCTCCTCCGCGAAGGCCGCGATACGCTTTTGCAATTGCTCCATTTCGCACTGCAGGATTTCCAGCTTTTGCGTCGATGGGTCGAATGTCTCGCTGCAAGGTGTTCCGTAGGGAACAAAATCTTTCTGATATTCTTTTGCCTCGACCAAGGTCGGGCGGGCGCGAACACCGACCATAGTCGCGCCTTCGGGTACATCCTGCGTCACAACCGCATTGGCGCCGACGCGTGCCCGCTTGCCGACCGTTATCGGGCCCAGCACCTGGGCTCCCGAACCCAAGATCACATCATCTTCAATCGAGGGGTGGCGCTTGCCGCCAACACCATTGGTCGGGTTGGTTCCACCCAATGTCACACATTGATAGATCGTCACATTGTCACCAATGTCAGCGGTCTCGCCAATCACGGTAAAGCCGTGATCGATAAACAGATGTCTGCCGATTTTTGCGCCCGGATGGATATCGATTGCAGTGAAGAAGCGCGAGATATGATTGATCAGCCGGGCAAAGAAATAGAGCTCGCCCTTGAACAGCCAGTGCGCCAGCCGGTGCAGGCCGATAGCCAGCACGCCAGGGTATAACAGCACTTCCCAGCGCGACCGCGGGGCCGGGTCGCGAGCCTTGATGGAATCCAGATAAGCGCCCAGTTCCCGAAACATATTCATATTCTCCGGATGTTGCGAAGATTTTCAAAATAGGCACGACAATCCACTATTTCCAGTCTTTTCTTGAAACGCATATCTGACGGCACTTTTCAAAGTCGCAATGATCACTATATTAGATCAAAGAATAAGCACTGATCGAAAGTCTCGATGATGTCGACCTACCTACCGACGCTCAAGCAATTGCAATATCTGGTTGCACTGAAGGAACATGGCCATTTCGGCAAAGCGGCGGAATCCTGCTTCGTCACCCAGTCGACCTTGTCGGCGGGCATAAAGGAACTGGAAGCCCTGCTCGACATCGTGCTGGTCGAGCGCACCCGCCGGGTTGTCCGTTTTACCGAGCTGGGCAACCAGATGGTGGAGAAATCCTACCGCATCTTGCGCGAAGCAGAAGAATTGTCCGAAATGGCGCGATCCGCGGGCAAGCCGTTATCTGGCGATGTCCGGATGAGTGTCATTCCGACAATCGCGCCCTTTCTGTTGCCCCGCTTGTTGCCGCAACTGCGCAAGGAACGGCCGGAGCTCAAACTCTATCTGAAAGAGGAAACCAGCCAGGCCGCCTGCGATTCACTGCATCACGGCCATGCCGATTGCGTTTTGCTGGCACTGCCCTTCCCCTGCGGCGACGTGGAATCCGAAGTCCTGTTCAGCGACGAGATATTTGTCGCTTTTCCGAAAGACGATCCGCGCGATCCGCCAGCACAGGTTGATCCGGCGACGCTGGACGAAACCCGGCTGTTGCTGCTCGAGGACGGGCATTGTCTCAAAGACCACGCGTTGGCCGCATGCAACCGTCCGGAGCTGAGAGCCTCTGCGCGGATGATGGGGACTTCGCTGCACACGCTGGTCCAGATGGTAGACAATGGCCTCGGCCTTACCCTGCTTCCGAAAATGGCGATAGACAGCGGGATATTGAATCACACGAACATAGTCGCCCGCCCGCTACAGTCGGAAAACGCCACGCGGGACATTGCGCTGGTATGGCGCACCAACAGCCCGCGGCGCAGCGAATTCCAGCTATTGGCGGAGATCATGAAAGGGGCACAGAACTGGGTTTCCAAAGCCGGTTCATAGGTAAGCCCACAAATAGGCCGGCCTAGCCTATACTATTTTTGCCATTTTTCCGATGCTTTGAGATCCGATTCACGCTCTTCGATCCATTTGGTGGATCCGTCAGAGCCGGTTTCCTTCTTCCAGAACGGCGCCACCGTCTTCAACCGGTCCATGATGAAGGAGCAGGATTCGATAGCCGCCTCGCGATGGTCGGATCCGGTCACCACCAGGACGATATTCTCGCCAACCGACAGTTTGCCGACCCGGTGAATAATCGTGATCGCATGGAGCGGCCAGTCGGCTTGCGCTGTTTCGGCAATCTTGCGAAGCGCCTTGTCGGTCATCGCCGGATAATGTTCGAGCTCGAGTGTATCCAAATTCCCGTCATCGCGGACCTGCCCGACGAAACTGGCAATCGCGCCGCCACCCTGCTCGGCAACCTTCGCTGTCTCCGCGCCAATATCAAAATCAGCGGTACCGACTTCAACCCTGATCATCCGCCGGTTACCGGTGGAAAAATGGCCAGTTCCCGAGCCGAGCCTATCGGAGAATCAAGCGTTCCATAATCCTGATCGAGAGCGAAGCGCAATTTTGCAACGTCGGAGAAAACGTCCGGATATGCCCCGCCGCGCTCGACCAGCATATTCACGACATCATCGATTGTCTCGGTCTCTGCTCCGAGAGAAATTTCTTCTCCGTCAATACCAAGCCGTTCCCGGACCCAGGCGAAATATAGCAGGTTGATCGAACGGCCCATCAGTCCATGTGCTTCAGACCGACGCGGAGATAGTCCCAACCGGTAATCAGGGTCAGAATCGCGGCAGCCCAGAGCGTCCAAAGGCCGACCGTTTGAACGATCGGAAATTGCGGCAGGCCGCCGGCGAGGATGAGAGCGCCCAGGGAGATCATCTGGAATCCGGTCTTCCACTTGGCCAGTTGGGAAACAGGAACGCTGACCTGCAAGCCGGCCAGAAATTCGCGCAGACCGGACACCGTGATTTCCCGCAACAATATGACGATGGCAGCTATGGCATGCCAGCCTTGGATATCCCGCGTGAATATCAGCATCATGACCACCGCGGCGACCATGATTTTATCGGCGATGGGATCCAGGAATATCCCGAGCTTGGAGACGGTGCCTTGCGAACGCGCAAGATAGCCGTCGAAATAATCGGTGATTGCCATCAGACAATATAGTCCGAAGGTCAGCAAATAATCGATCGGCAGCGGCTGCGGTCTGACCACAGCAAAATTCGGCCAGAGCAGAAAAACCAAAATCGGCACGGCGAATATTCGCGAGAGTGTTAATATGTTTGGCAAATTCAGCATCGCGGCTCTCGCATAAACAGATTCTGCCGAAATGAAAATTGATTCAATCAACTCATCTGCAAATTGACGGGCTTCGCCGCTGTCATTCGATTTGACGCGGGGGCTCAGAGGGTTAAAGATGGACTGACATTCAAAACATCCCTCGAAAAGAGATTTTCCCTTGATGCAAAATACTGCGCATTTGCTGCGGACAAAAAGATTTTTGCCGCTGTTCCTCACGCAGCTGCTCGGGGCGTTTAACGACAATCTGTTCAAATTTTCGATGGTCATTTTGGTGACTTACGGAATTTACGACAGTGAATCCGAGGATTTTGCGTTTAACGCCCTCGCCTCCGGTCTCTTCATTCTGCCATTTTTTCTGTTTTCGTCTCTGGCTGGACAGTTGGCAGACAATTACGACAAGGCGCGGATCACGCGACTGGTCAAAACTCTGGAGATATTCATCGCCGTTATCGGAGGGATCGGGCTTTGGCTGCATTCGATTCCCATCATGCTGACCGCATTATTCCTCCTGGGACTGCAATCGACATTTTTTGGTCCGATCAAATATGCCGTGCTCCCGCAACATTTACAGAAAGACGAAGTTCTGGGCGGCACCGGTCTGGTTGAAGCGGGCACCTATATTGCCATTCTTGCCGGCACGATACTTGGCGGCATCATAATCGACCGCGACGGCAACGGGGTCGAAATTGCCATCGTTACGGTTTTTCTGGTGGCGCTTCTGGGCCGGGTTGCAGCCCAGTTCATGCCGCCCGCTCCTGCGCAAAAGGAAGTGGAAAAAATCGATTATAACTTCATTCGCTCTTCCATCCAGCTGATTTCGGCGACGTTGCATGTCCGCAAACTATATCTGGCGATTATCGCGATCAGCTTTTTCTGGACGATCGGATCGGTTCTTATCATCCAGTTTCCACCGCTTGTGGAGAATGTCCTGACCGCGACACCGCAGGTAGCAAGCCTCTTTCTGGGCGTATTCTCGATCGGGATCGCGATTGGCTCGGTTCTGGTCAACCGGCTATTGAAAAGCGAAGTTTCTGCGCGTTTTGCTCCGGTAAGCGTTATCCTGATGGGCGTATTTGTGGTCATTCTCTACTTCATAGCACGGAGCTGGGAGGGCCTGCCCAATGGCGATCTGTACACGTTCAAGACGTTCATCGTCCATGATGGCGCATGGTCTCTGCTCGCCACTTTGGGCGGAGTTTCCATATTTGGCGGCATGTTCGTCGTACCGCTATATGCCTTTCTGACTACGACCGTCGATATCAGCCAGACCGCCCGCACGATTGCCGCCAATAATGTGGTCAATTCAGGTTGCATGGTATTAGGCGCGCTCGCGGCGATCGGCCTCAGCATGCTGGGTGTTTCGACGACCGAACAGCTATTGCTGGTAGCGGCCATGTGTCTGGTGGCTGCGTGGCTCGGCCAGCAGCTTCACCGGGCTTGCGACTGATCTACCTCTTTCGGCCGATCAGAAAATCCCGGGTCAGAAAATGAACGTATAAAAGGCGGTAAAGAAGGCGAGGAAGCTTAGGATGAACAGGCTCACATCTTCGCCTAGCCATTTTCCTTCAGTTGTGCCGGCGGTTTCCAAAGCATGTTCCGCTTTGGCGATTTGCGCCATCTCGAACGGCAGATTTTGACGAAAGGGATGTCCTATGCCGTCTTTTCGCAACGCCAATGATCGTAAATTTTCTCTGTCCATGTCGAGCAGTTAACAATTTGTTATCCACATTTTCCAGCACAGATTTTAGAACTATGGTTAATGTCTTTAATTGGAACAGGCTTCCGAATCCGCTGTTTTCGCACGCGGCATGGATATCAAATTGGTTAACAGGCAATCGACATATTCAAATGATCGGTTTCTCAGCCGAATTCTGACCTGTGTGATCTTTACCACTACTCCGGAAAATCACCATTTCGAACAACAACATCGTTGATTTGACCCGCCTGTTATGCCAATGACCATTTCGTATTGAATGTAATGCGAAACCCTGAAGGAGCAAATTATGCGTTTCGGTAAAATTGGAATGGCTGCAGTAGCAGCTGCGTCGCTTGTAAGCACGCCCGTCTTGGCACAGGCTGTTCAGCCTGTTTCTTCTGTTGCACGTACCGGTGCAACCGTTGAAAAAGCAAACAATGTTGAAGGCGGATCGGGCATCATCATTGCAATCCTCGCAGCAGCAGCAGTGATTGCAGGCATCATCATCGCCGCCGACGGCAGCGAAGATGCGCCAACCAGCCCCTGAATTCATTCAGGCATAGAAATTTAAAGATGGCGGCCAGTTGGTCGCCATTTTTTTTGAGGTTTAAATAACTCTGAACCGGAAAATCACTGGGCTACGTCGACATCAACATGTCTAGAGGCAACGCCTTTGGTTGCACATCCGGACCGGATTACCCATATCCGGTTTCATGACAGAAAATCAGCAACATGGCCTGCAGCAATGGCATGGCACAACAATCCTATCGGTACGGAAAAATGGCAAAGTTGTCGTGGTTGGCGACGGCCAGGTATCCATGGGAAATACCGTGATGAAGCCGAACGCCCGCAAGGTACGGCAATTGCACGACGGATCGGTGATTGGCGGCTTCGCAGGCGCGACTGCCGATGCTTTCACTTTATTCGAACGGCTTGAAGCAAAACTCGAACGCCACAACGGCCAGTTGATGCGCGCAGCGGTCGAACTGGCAAAGGATTGGCGGACCGATAAATATCTCCGCAATCTGGAAGCATTGATGATTGTTGCCGACAAGGATGTGACGCTGATCCTTACCGGCAATGGCGACGTGCTCGAACCGATAGAAGGTATTGCAGCGATCGGTTCCGGCGGGAATTTCGCTCTCTCCGCCGCGCGCGCTTTGAAAGACTATGAAAAGGATGCCGAGAAGCTGGCCCGGAAATCGATGCAGATTGCGGCGGACCTTTGCGTATTCACCAACGACCAGGTCACGATTGAAACGCTCGATAGCGACACCTAGATATTGTCGGATCCGTTACACCACATAACAAAGAGATAATTAGCATGCAGGCGAACCTGACCCCCAAAGCTATCGTCAACGCTCTCGATGAACATATCATCGGTCAGCAGGACGCGAAACGCGCCGTTGCTGTCGCTTTGCGCAACCGCTGGCGCCGGCAAAGATTGCCCGCCGAGCTCCGCGAAGAGGTGACTCCTAAGAATATCCTCATGATCGGCCCCACAGGTTGCGGCAAAACCGAAATCTCCCGGCGTCTGGCAAAACTCGCTGACGCGCCGTTTATCAAGGTGGAAGCCACAAAATTCACCGAAGTCGGCTATGTCGGTCGCGACGTAGAGCAAATTGCCCGCGACCTTGCCGAGGAAGCCGTACGACTGGAGCGTGAACGCCGGCGTCTGGCCGTGCACGAAGCAGCAGCAGAAGCCGCCATGAAACGATTGCTCGACGTATTATGCGGAGAAAGCGCCAGCGAAGCGACGCGCGAGAGTTTCCGGCAGCGGGTTGTCGACAATCACATGAACGACACCGAGATCGAGATTGAGGTCGAAGACACGCCGAACACGCCGATGGACATCCCCGGCATGGGTGGTCAGGTTGGCATGATCAACCTGTCCGACATGATGGGCAAGGCCTTCAACCAGAACCGTTTGAAGCGGCGTAAAATGCGCGTAGCCGATGCATGGGACAAGCTCGTCGAAGAAGAATCGGACAAGCGTCTCGATGATGATGATATTTCGCGCGCGGCGATCACCGATGCAGAATCCAACGGCATCGTCTTCCTTGACGAAATCGACAAGATTGCGGTGAGCGATGTCCGCGGCGGATCGGTTAGCCGCGAAGGCGTCCAGCGTGACCTGCTGCCACTGATCGAAGGTACGACCGTCGCGACCAAATATGGTCCGATGAAAACAGACCATATCCTGTTCATCGCGTCGGGTGCGTTTTCCATATCCAAGCCCAGCGATATGCTGCCCGAATTGCAGGGCCGCTTACCGATCCGGGTGGAATTGCGAGCGTTGACCGAGGAAGATTTCGTGAGGATATTGACGGAAACTCGAGCCAATTTGACCGAGCAATATATCGCTCTTCTCGGCACCGAAGATGTCACCATCAACATCACCGAAGACGCGATCAGGAAGCTGGCCGAAATAGCGGCAAATGTGAACGAGACCGTTGAAAATATCGGTGCCCGACGTCTGCAGACGGTTATGGAAAAACTGCTCGAAGACATCAGCTTCAATGCGGAAGACCGCAGTGGCGAAGAAATTACCATCGACGCGGCCTATGTTGACAAGCAGCTTTCCGACGTTGCCAAGGACACCGACCTGTCAAAATATATATTATGATGGTATCGAAATTCCGTCGTTAGCGAAGATAATGAGATGGAGTCCTTCATGAAACGAACGATATTGTTATTGTCTTCCGCTGCTGCGGTAGCCCTGACTGGCTGTTCTGACCCTGCTCCCGAGGCCGACTCCGCCTTTACCGAACAGGTTGAAGAGAAACCGGAAACGATCGTGTCGCCGATCAGCGCTGCGGAAAGCATTGATGCCGGGCTGGCGGTTGGAGACCAGACGCCGCTTGCTGCCGGCCTGCTAGCCGAAGGGGGCGAGACCACTCTCGGTAATATTCTCGAGAAAGGCCCTGCCCTCATCGTCTTTACCCGGTCGGTCGAATGGTGCCCGTATTGCCAGACCCAATTGAAATCGATCAATGCCATTGTCGATGACCTGAAGGATCGCGGCTATAATCTTTACGGGCTCTCCTATGACAGCCCCGACAAGCAGGATCGCTTCTCGAAAAACCAGATGTTGCGATATCAGATGCTCTCCGACCAGCCATCCACAGTGATTGACGGCTTCGGATTGCGCGACCCGCAATATACCGACGGTCGCGCCGTTGGCGTGCCTTATGCTTCGGTTTTTGTGATCGACAAAGACGGCAAGATCATCGCGAAATCGGTATCAGGCGATTTCAAAAAGCGCCCGAGCAACGAGCAGATATTGGCGCTGGTCGACTCGATCTAGTTGCTGACAGCGCTATCTTCCGATGTCGCCACTGAACCGTTGTCATTCGCAGCAAGCCGGCTGCCCTCTGGCAGAACCACCAGCTTCCATTTCTTGCGTTCATCCAGATATTTGACCGCCAGAGTCTGCACCTCTTCGGGGGTTATGACAGTGTAATCGCTGAGCAGAGTCTGCAGCGCGACAAATTTCTGCGGATTGAAACTCGCGCCCTCCAACTGGCTCATCCAGAAACTGTTGCCGCTGGAGGCACGGGCGATAAGCTGACGCAAGGGTTCGACGACCCGCTGTAACTCATCGGCACTCACCGGATTTTCCCGCAGGTCTTTGGCGATCAATTCGACGACGTTGTAAAAGCGGTCGATATTGTCCGGGGTCAACTGGCTTTGCGCACCGATATAACCGCCGGAATCGAACTCGACCGGCCAGCTGTTTACCACTTGCGGACTATAGCTGGCCCCTTGTTGGGAACGAAGAATTTCGAACAACCGGTCATTGAAAATAGACACAAGCACTTCCAGTTTCCGGCTCTCGCGTATATTTTCCAGCCCGCCGCCGGTGGGCCAGGCCAACATTGCAGCGGCACGATCCTGATCCCCTTTATGGAAAAGAATTTCCGGGCCAGCCTGCGGAGCAGGAAATTGCGGTGATATAGCTTCGGGCCGCACAGCGACCGGCTTGCGCTTTTCCAACGCGCCGAAGGTCTTGAGGATCGACTCTACCGCCTGGTCACGATCAAAATCGCCAAACAGCATAAGCTCGACCGGACCGCTCGCAAGAATGGGTTTCCAGAATTGTTTGAAATTCTTCGCGTCGAGTTTTTCGAAATCTTCCTTGTCCGGAGTTTTCCACCGAGAGTCCTTTCCATGGACAAGCCATTCAAGGTCCCGTTCCATAACGGACTGCGGAGACGCTGAAAAGCTGTCGTAGCTGATAAGCGATGCAGCTCTGCTGCGGATGACCGGTGCAGCATCCCAACGCGGATTGTCCAATTTCGCTGCGATCAGATGCAGCTGGTCTTCGAGATCAGCCGGTCTTGTATCGGCACCTATTTCGAAGGCGTCATTGTCTATGCTGAATTGCAGTCCAATCCGGCGCCCGGTAGTAATCTTGTCGAGCTCCTCCTGCCCGAGATTACCGACCCCGCTGGCAATCAACGCCAGCTTGCCGGACCAGGCGAGTGATTCCTGATGGGGAGACAGACCACTAAATCCGGTCCCAAACCGAGCATTGACCATGATCTTATTGCGCTCCGACGTGTTCGGAAATAGCAAGACCCTGACCCCGTTTGAGAGTTCCAGCTGTTCAATATCGAAACGGCCGATTTTCCGGGCTGCCTTGATCGAGCCTTTTTTCCCTATCTTTTTAAGGGCTTCGAAACCAAGATCGGATTGTGAGACGCGAACGTCGCTTGAGGCATTGACAGTCCTTCGCAACGCCTTGGCCAGTTTGACCTTCCCGTCATCAATAACGTCGGGGGATGTCAGCAAGGCTCGCGTGGATACTCCGGTAAATAATTTGCGCGTGGACTCGAGCAGCCTTTCCGGCGTGTAAAGGTCCCGCATCGCGCGAAATACATCCAGCGCTACCTGCGGCGTCGCGACCGTTTCACGGATATCGACGGCATTGACGATATCATCGGCCTGTTTTCGAGCCGCCTCGGTCTGGTAGCTTTCGACACCGATCGCGAGCGCGGCATCAAATTCGGTAATTTCCCGGGCAATATCTGCCTCGGAAGGCGCAACACTTGTGGCGTCTGCGATAACGCCGCGAACATCAGCCAGAGCGGCCTCCCAATCGTCCCCGAGTGGAATGATACTGATAAATGTTCCGTCAATCGAGCGGCTGACATCATCCTGTCCGACGCTTGCCTGGAGATAGCTGCCCCCCGCTCTCGCCCTTGCTTCCAGACGGCGGTTGATCATCTGCAGCGCCAGCAGATCAATCAAAATCTGCTGGTTATAGACGATCGTATCCTCAACCTGTTCCCAGGGCCGGGCGATGACCATCGAAATGAACTGCGGCAACGTGGGCTCGATAACGATGCGGCTGATATCCTCGATATCTCGCGGTTGTCCGAAATCGGGAATAGTCCCGGCTTCGCCTTTTCCGCGCCATTGGGAAAAATGCGCTTTCAACAATTCCTCGAACAGTGCCGGATCACCGTCTCCGGCGATTACAATGACCGCTTGCTCGGGCCGATACCAGCGTTGATGGAATAGCTGCAGCATTTGCGGCGTTGCTGCGCCCAGGGTTTCCGGCGTTCCGATCGGCGCGCGGTTCGCCAATAGTTGTCCGGCAAAGAATAGTTCGCGCGTCGCATTTTGCACTATGGTCTGGGGACCGGCGCGTTCGCGCAATTCAGCCAGCACCACCGGACGCTCTGCATTGATTGCGGTTATGTTCAGTCCGGGAGAACTTACCATTCCCGACAATATTTTCAGACTCTCGTCGAGACTGGCACGGTTGGCATTGGGCAGGTCCAGCTTGTAAACGGTTTGGGTCGGCGTGGTTTCGGCATTGCTGTCGCTTCCGAACGTCGCGCCCAGTCGCTGCCAGACGCGTTTCGCCTCGCCGTCGGGCACATGGGTCGAACCGCGAAAGGTCAGATGCTCCATGAAATGGGCAAATCCCTGTTCTTGTTCGGTCTCCATCAGTGAACCGACATCCAGCCTTAACCGGATCGAAACCTGCCCCGGCGGTACACTATTATGTTTGATCGCATAGCGCAGTCCATTGTCCAGCTCGCCGAAGGTCCAGCTCTTGTCGACCGGAACATCGCTATTCTTGTAGAGCCATGGCTGTGCTTCGGCGCTCTCGGCCGGTTGTCCAGCAGCCAAGTTCGGCATTGCCAACAGGCCAAAGGCAAAGCAGATGATTGACATATATCGGGCGAGACGGGGGAATGTTGCTTTCATGCGAGCGATATAAGCAGGCCCAATCTTACTGGCCAGTGAATATTCCCCGGATCCATAGCAATTGCTGCGACGGCAAAAGCGTTTACCCCTTGATAGCGCCACCAATAATCGCCAGATACGACTCATGCTTATTGAAACAGAAAAAACCCCGAACCCCTCGACCCTCAAATTTCTGGTCGGGCAGCCCGTCATGACTGACGGGACCCGTGATTTCGCGTCTCCGGAAGATGCCGAAATATCGCCGCTGGCCGAAGCGCTGTTCACGCTCGGCGATGTCACCGGCGTTTTCTTCGGTTCGGATTTTGTCTCGGTAACCTGTGGACCGGGCTCCGATTGGAGTGATCAGAAACCTCAGGTGCTCAGCATTTTGCTTGATCATTTTTCGGCCGGACTACCCTTGTTCAAGCCGGGTAGCGCGGGAGAAATTGCCGTTCCCCCGGAAGAGGAAGTGCATGACGATCCGGAAGATGCCGATATCGTAGCGCAGATCAAGGAATTGATCGAAACCCGGGTCCGCCCTGCGGTTGCCAATGATGGCGGCGACATCATCTATCGTGGCTTCAACAAAGGCACGGTATTCCTGAAAATGCAGGGTGCCTGCGCAGGATGCCCGTCGTCGTCAGCCACTCTGAAACACGGGATCGAATCCTTGCTGAAACATTATGTTCCTGAGGTTACTGACGTCCAGGCCGCATAAATCCCCTTTTACACAAAGGCATAACAATGAATTCTCCATTGGATCAAGCGGCGCTGAACCAACTGTTTCTCGAAGCGCGCACCTATAACGGCTATCAGGATAAACCTGTATCGGTAGAGCAACTGCACGCTATCTGGAACCTGATGAAAATGGGGCCAACCAGCGCGAACATGCTGCCGTCACGGCTCATTTGGTGCCATAGCCAAGAGTCACGTGACCGGCTCGCTGCCCTGACGTCGGCAGCGAACCAGGACAAGGTCCGCAAAGCTCCGGTCGCGGTCATTATTGGCCTGGACGAGGATTTTCACGAATATCTGCCCGAGCTGTTCCCCCATGCCGACGCAAAAAGCTGGTTTGCCGGAGATCCTGAAGCGCGCAAGGTCCACGCGTTGCGCAACAGCTCTTTACAGGGGGCCTATTTAATAATGGCCGCCCGTGCGCTCGGCCTCGATACTGGCCCTATGTCGGGTTTTGATCAGGATGCGGTCGACAAGGAATTTTTCGGCGACCAGCCTAGTGTCAAATCCAATTTCATCTCGACTCTGGGCTATGGTGATCCCTCTACTATTTTTGATCGCAGCCCACGCCCGGAATTCGACAAATTCAACAGCTTGATCTGACCGTTTGATGGGCGACCGCCTGCTTGCGATCGACACGGCCACCATCGCATGTTCCGTTGCGCTATTCGAAGATGATGTCCTGTTTGCTTCGGATTATGCCGAAATCGGACGCGGGCATGCGGAAAAGCTGATACCGGCGATCGCGCAACTTCCCGACCACGGCAAAGCGGATAGAATATTGGTAAATTGCGGCCCTGGCAGCTTTACCGGCGTTCGCATCGGCATTTCCGCGGCGAAAGCCCTGGCACTCGCATGGGGCGCCGAAATCCACGGTTACTCATGCCTCGCGCTCGTAGCAGCGCAGGCCCTGAAGCAGCTTGAAACACCACGCCCGGTCTGCGTGGCAATGCTTGCGGGCCATGGCGAATATTTTCTGCAGAATTTCTCCAGCGAGGGCGAACCCTTGGCACCGTTTGCCTCACTCACCCCGGAGCAAGCGGCGATCGAGGTGAAATCCGACATCATTGCCGGATCCGCAGCGACAGAACTTGCCAAGATAGTCGGCGATATTGATCACTTTCCAATATTGCCAAATGCTTCACAAATCGCTTTAGTGGCCAGCGATATGAAAAAAATGTCATCCAAACCCGTTTATGGACGCAAGCCGGACGCCCAGCCAGCGAAAGCCTTCTGACCGATGGCCAGTCGCCACAAGTCGCGGGAAGATCGTGATCTTGCCCCGATCGACGTCCAGCCCGGTGATTTCAGCAATCTGACTGACGTTATGCGGATCATGGAAGGCGCATTTCCCAAAACCTATGGCGAAGGCTGGAATCATCACCAATGCCGGTCGATGCTGTCACTGCCCAGCGCCAAGCTTTTGATCGCACGAAGAAAAGGCTCGGTCTGTGGCTTCGTGATCAGCCGTCAGGCAGCCGATGAGGAAGAGCTCCTGATGATTGCGGTAGATCCGGAATGCCAAAATAGCGGCGTCGGTCATCTGCTGCTCGAACAAATGTTCCTGATCGCTCAAGAGGATCAGGTTTCTGCTATTTTTCTTGAAATGCGGGCCAATAATCCTGCGGTAAAACTCTATGCCCGATTTGGCTTCCGCGAGATCGGGTTACGCAAGGCTTATTATACTGGTCCGAACATGGAAAAATTCGATGCCATAACCTATAAGGCTGCCGTCTCCGACCAAGCAAAATAGAACTGAGAAGATCGGTTTGACTATTGCAGCTTGCGTTCGTTCGTGTAAATAATGCCCCGCAATAATTGCAATATAATAATAATGGTCGCAAAAGGGTACAATATTATGACTGAGGAAGAAATTGCTCTGAATGAGACGCTGATTACACTCACTTCAGACATTGTTGCTGCACATGTCAGCAACAACAGCGTAGCGGTATCGGATTTACCGCTTATTATCAGCAGTGTTCATGGAGCCCTCGCCGGTCTTTCCGGTAAAGCCGCGGAACAGGCCCGCCCTGACCCTGCAGTTCCCATCAAATCATCTATCAAGCCGGATTATGTTGTCTGCCTGGAAGATGGCAAAAAGCTGAAGATGCTGAAACGCCATCTGATGACCCATTATGGCATGACGCCGGAAGATTATCGCGCAAAATGGGGTCTGCCCAACGATTATCCGATGGTCGCTCCCAATTATGCAGAGAAGCGCCGCCAGCTTGCCAAGGCTATCGGCCTCGGCAAGAAAAAAGGTCCGAAGAAGTAAATAGCTTTACGCTTGTATGGAAATTAGAAAATTGCGGCAATATTGCCGCAATTTTCGCTTTGCAATATCCTGCGCCCCGCATAGAGTCTTCCCGAAGATAGCGAAAAGGGTTTATGCCACAAAAAATTGATCTTGAAGCACTATGTGCAGAAAAAGGGTTGCGGATCACTGACCAGCGTCGTGTAATCGCGCGTGTCATTTCCGATGCCGAGGATCATCCTGACGTCGAAACCCTGCATGAACGTGCCTCCGCGGTAGACTCCCGCATTTCCATCGCAACCGTATACCGGACGGTTCGCCTGTTTGAAGAAGCGGGCATATTGGACCGTCACGATTTTGGCGATGGTCGCGCCCGCTATGAAGCCGTTCCTGAATCGCACCATGATCATCTGATTGATGTAGAAACCGGAAAAGTCATCGAATTCGTCGATCCTGAGCTGGAAGCGCTGCAGAAGCAAATAGCTGAAAAGCTGGGCTATCGCCTGGTTGATCACCGCATGGAGCTATATGGCGTATCTCTCGCCAGAAAAAAATAAGGTGCCTGATCCCGATCCTGAGGCTCGACCTTGTGATACCCAGCCCATGGCCTACCGGCTGTGGGACGGAGCCACACCGATGGGCTATTTGAGATTTTCACTGCGGATCGTCCTGCTGTTCACCGCCTTGTTCCTCTGCGTACCATTTTACTATATTTGGCGGCTTTTGCGCCTCCCCAATCCCTGGCCACGAACCTTCCTGAAGATTGCTGCCTTCGCTTGCGGTGCGCGGGTCAAGATCAAGGGCACACCGATAAGACGGGATGTCTTTTTCATATCCAATCATCTGTCATGGGTGGATATTGCGATTCTCGGCGGACATAGCGGTACCGCCTTTGTTTCGAAGGAAGAGATAGGCAACTGGCCTATCATCGGCTGGCTCTGCCGGCTCAATGACACCGTCTTCGTTTCCCGGTCGGACCGAATGGGCATCGCACAGCAAATTAACCAGTTGCGGGACGCTCTGGAGGAAACCTGGGCAATTACCATCTTTCCCGAAGGCACAACCACCGACGGCTCGATGCTGCTCCCGTTCAAGGCACCGCTGCTAAAAGTCCTGGAGCCACCTCCGCCGGGCATATTGGTACAACCGATATTTCTCAACTACGGAGAATATGCGCATGAAGTCAGCTGGACAGGCGAAGAAAGCGCGCCGTCCAATGCGTGGCGATTGCTGACGCGGCGCAGAAGTTTCCTGGTTGAAGTCAATTTTCTCGAGCCCTTCGATCCCGATCATTATTCCTCCCGGAAAGATATTGCGGCCGAGGCCAGGCGACGGATTGCCGAACCGCTTTCGGCTTCCCTGGGGGGCAAACCCATTGTATAGGCGCTTGCTATGACTCAAGCGGATCTTAAAAAATTCCACATCAAATCCTTTGGCTGCCAAATGAACGTCTATGATGGCGAGCGCATGTCCGAACTGCTCGTCGATCAGGGCATGAGCGCCGCCGAAAATGGCGAAGAAGCGGATCTGGTGGTTTTGAATACCTGCCATATTCGGGAGAAGGCAGTCGACAAGGTCTATTCCGATATCGGGCGGTTGCGCAGAAAAGACGGCAGCAGCCCGATGATCGCGGTCGCCGGCTGCGTCGCGCAGGCCGAGGGGAAAGAAATCTCCCGCCGCGCACCCAGTGTCGATATCGTCGTCGGACCCCAAGCCTATCACCGGCTGCCCGAACTTATGGCAACCGCAAGATCGGGCAAGAAAGCGCTCGACACCGACATGCCGGCCATATCGAAATTCGATGTCCTGCCGTCGCGCGGGAAACAGGCACGGCCCACTGCCTTCCTGACGGTGCAGGAAGGTTGCGACAAATTCTGCACCTATTGCGTGGTCCCCTATACTCGTGGCGCAGAAATCTCCCGTCCCTGGGCAGATTTGGTCGATGAGGCAAAGGCTCTGGTCGACGGCGGCGCGCGCGAAATCACTTTGCTCGGACAGAATGTCAATGCGTGGACTGGCGACGACGACAAGGGCAATCATCAGGGCCTCGACGGCCTGATCCGGGCGCTCGACCAGATTTCCGGTCTGAAGCGTATTCGTTACATGACCAGCCATCCCAACGACATGACCGAAGGACTGGTGGCCGCGCATGGCGAAGTCGCCAAGCTGATGCCCTTCCTCCACCTACCCGTCCAGTCCGGCAGTGACCGTATTCTGAAAGCGATGAACCGTTCGCACAGCGTGCAGAGCTATCTCACAATCCTCGAGCAGATGCGCGCCGTTCGGCCCGATGTCGCGCTTTCTGGCGATTTCATCGTCGGATTTCCAGGCGAAACCGATCAGGATTTCGAAGAGACATTGCAGATCGTCCGCGACGCGCAATATTCTCAGGCATTCTCGTTCAAATATTCCCCTCGCCCGGGCACGCCCGCGGCGGGAATGGACGACCAGATCGCACCGGAAGTCATGGATGAACGCTTGCAGAGATTGCAGGCGTTGCTGAACGAACAGCAATATGCATTCAACCAGCAAACCGTGGGTCGCACGACCGACATATTGCTCGAACGGCAGGGCAAGCTGGATGGCCAGTTAATCGGCAAGACGCCATGGCTGCAGTCCCTGCATATTGTTTCGCCCGATCTGAAGATTGGCGATCTGGTTGAAGTCGAGGTTACCCGTGCCGGCCCGAACAGCCTGACCGGCGAAATCAGAGAAAGAATGGCCGCCTGATGGTCCAGAAAACAAAGGCCGGAACCGCCGGAAATATCGTCAAACTCGATCTCGAGTTCGAAGACCCGCAGATATTGGGCGATCTGTTCGGCGAATATGACCGGAATATCGTCGCGATTGAAAACCGTCTCGGTGTCTATATCGCTGCTCGCGGAACGAAGCTGAAAATCGAGGGCGAGCCGGACGCCGTCGCGCAAGCGCGGGATGTTCTCACCGGAATCTACAATCGCCTGGAACAGGGCCAGGAAATCGACAATGGCGCGGTCGAAGCGATCATCGCCATGGCGGCCGATCCGCGCGTCGCCAAGGTAGCGAAACAATCTTCTGGCAGCGACAAGAGCACGAAAAACGACGTTTCCGATGCACCGAAGGTGATGATCCGGACACGCAAGAAAACCATTTTCCCGCGTTCCGTCCGGCAGGCCCACTATATGGAAGCCCTCGCCCGCGACGATATGATTTTTGCTCTCGGCCCTGCGGGGACCGGAAAGACCTATCTGGCGGTGGCGCAAGCCGTTTCCCAGCTAGTGAGCGGTTCCGTCGACCGGCTCATTCTTTCGCGCCCTGCCGTAGAAGCCGGCGAGAAGATCGGCTTCCTTCCCGGCGATCTGAAAGAAAAGGTCGATCCGTTTCTGCGCCCCCTTTACGACGCGCTATATGATACGCTTCCCGCAGAGCAGGTGGAAAGACGGATCGAGAGCGGCGAAATCGAGATCGCTCCGATCGCGTTCATGCGCGGACGGACGCTAGCCGATGCCTTTGTCATTCTCGACGAAGCGCAAAATACAACAGCGGCGCAGATGAAAATGTTTCTGACCCGTTTTGGCATGAACAGCCGGATGGTCATCTGCGGCGATCCCAAGCAGGTCGATCTGCCGAAAGAAGCCGTGTCCGGGCTTGCCGATGCCGTGTCCAAACTGAAGGATATCGAGCGGGTCAGCGTGGTCGAATTTGGCGCCAGCGACGTCGTCCGCCATCCGCTGGTCGGAAAAATAGTCGAAGCCTATGAAGGCAAAGATGCTGCAGACTGAACTGATTGCGTCTTCCGAATGGGGAAATGAGCAGGACTGGACGGAACTGGCCGCGCGCGCGGCCAAGGCCGGGATCGCCGCATCTGTTCACGCAGACCTCTTGGCCCGGAATTTTGAAATGGAGCTGAGCGTCAAGCTCTCGGACAATGCCGATGTTCAATCACTGAACAAGGCCTATCGCGGCAAGGACAAGCCGACCAATGTCCTGTCCTTTCCGCAGATCCAGCCAGACCTGCTCGAGGCGCTGGCCAACACCGACGACGGAGAGGCCTTGCTCGGAGATATAATCCTGGCTTACGAGACCTGTCGCGACGAGGCCGCCGCCAAGGAGATTCCCTTTTCCGACCATATTGCACATTTGATTGTGCACGGGTCGCTGCATTTGCTAGGATATGATCACGAGAACGAAATAGATGCAGGGATGATGGAAAATTGCGAAATCAATGCCTTGGCGACATTGGGCATTGCCAATCCCTATGCAGAACAGACGTAAAGCGGGTAATCAAGAAATACTATGAGTGACGTAGAAAAGGAAAATGGCACGGGCGTGGTCCGCAGCAGTGGCCAATCCAAGGAAGATGACGAGCCCGGGCGAATATGGCGGAGCCTGAAGGCTCTGCTATTCGGCAATACCGAAGATAATAGTCTGCGCGCGCAGATCGAAGAAGTCATCGACGACCATGAAAGTGATGCCGAAGCCGATCCCAACGGACGGCAGGACGTATCATCACTGGAACTCGAAATGCTGCGCAATATGCTGCATTTCAGCGAGAATAGGGTGGACGATATTGCGGTCCCGCGGGCCGACATGATCGCGATCGAGGAAAGCTCGCCATTCAGCGACTTTGTCGATATTTTCTCCGAACACGGACATAGCCGCATTCCGGTTTATCGGGACAATCTCGACAATATTATCGGCATGATCCACATCAAGGATATCTTCGCGATCGTCGCCAAGGGCGGCAAGCATCCGGAAGACATAACCCCGTTTCTCCGCCAGCCTCGCTTTGTTCCGGAATCCATGGGCGTACTGGATTTGCTGGCAGAGATGCGCGCCACCCGTACCCATCTGGCGATCATCTTTGACGAATATAACGGCACCGAAGGTCTCGTTACGATCGAGGATATTGTCGAGGAAATCACCGGCGAGATTGAAGACGAGCATGACGAAGAACCGGTGCCGATGCTGGTCAAGCTGGAGGATGGTATCTGGGAGGCAGATGCCCGCGCAGAGCTGGATAATGTCGGCGCAGCCATCGATCCCGCGCTGGAAGAGATTGACGAGGATGTCGATACGATCGGCGGGCTTTGCTTCGTCCTTGCAGGACATATCCCTGCGGTTGGCGAAAGACTGGAACATCCCAGCGGCTGGATATTGGAAATTACCGAGGCCGACGATCGCCGCGTGACCAAATTGCGCCTGCATCCGCCAGAACAGGTTCACGAATAGCGGGTTCAGTTCCCCGCCAGCTGTTCGGCACGAATGCGCCAGGTTTTACCGAGCGCCGGATTATTCGACAGTTCGACAAGCGCACCCGCCTGTCCCTTGTGCTGGCCACCGACCAGCATCGCGAACAGCCGTTCCAGCGGCCATTCCGGATAGGGTCGCGCCTGTTGGACCATTTGATCTCCGGCCTGCACCAGACCATCTTCCAGCACGCGGAAATAGCTGCCCGACTTTGCAGTCTTCACGACGGTTTTCAGCACATCCGCTTTGCCGAACCGGTGGTTGAGCTTCCAGCACGGCTGCCGGGCATGGCTGCATTCGATCAGCGCCTTTCCGACCCGGAAAATATCACCCAGACAAAGCTGCTGCTCTATCAATCCGGTGCAACTGAAATTCTCGCCAAAGGCACCCGGTCGCTCCAACGCTTCCACGTCCGGGTATTTTTCCCGCCAGAAGGCATAATGTTCTTTGGGGTAGAGATGAACCGCCTTGTCACGCCCTCCGTGATGCAAGGGATCACCGACCTGATCTCCCGCCAAGCCTTCAAAACCCAGCATTAACGGGCGATCAATCACATTTTTGGCGATAGCGCTCATCTCGCCGTCATCGCCAAATTTTTTAGGCGTGCCGATCAACAGATGGTCAAGCTGGGTCCGGATCATCACAGCTTGCTAGCCGAGCAAGTTCATATTGGCAATTCCCTCCTGACTATGCTTGAAGGCGGCTATGGAAATCAGTGACCTTCGGATTGCTCTTTATAGCGGCAATTATAATTTCGTACGTGACGGCGCCAATCAGGCACTCAACCGGCTGGTGGATTATCTGCTGCGTCAGGGAGCGGCCGTTCGGGTCTATTCGCCGACCACCGACACGCCGGCGTTTGAACCCACCGGCGATCTGATCAGCGTGCCCTCCGTTGCCTTTCCCGGACGCGGCGAATATCGCTTCCCGACCCGCATTTCCAGCGATGTGCGCAAGGATCTCGAGCAATTCAGACCCAATATCATGCAGATATCGAGTCCTGACCGCGTCGGTCACAAGATGGTGTCCTGGGCGCGCCGTCAGAATATTCCCGTCCTCGCTTCGGTGCACACGCGGTTCGAGACCTATCCCCGCTATTATAATCTCGCCTTTCTGGAACCGGTGATCGAGGCAATTTTACGGCGACTCTATCGGCGATGCGATGCGCTGGTGGCACCGTCCGAGTCGATGGCCCAGGTCCTCCGTGACCAGCGGATGAACTATGACGTAGGCATCTGGTCGCGGGGTGTCGACCGCGAGATATTCAATTCCAGTCACCGGGATATGGCATGGCGTCGTTCCCTGGGCATCGCGGACGATGAACCGGTCATCGGATTCCTCGGACGGCTGGTGATGGAAAAGGGTCTCGATGTCTTTTCCGATACCATTGACGAGCTCAAACGCCGCAAAGTGACGCATAAGATAGTCGTCATCGGCGAAGGACCGGCCCAGCAGTGGTTTGAAGAAAGAATTCCCGGCGCCATTTTTGCCGGGTTCCAGCAAGGCAGCGATCTTGGCCGTGCGGTTGCCAGTATGGATATGTTGTTCAATCCCTCGGTTACCGAGACTTTTGGCAATGTCACACTCGAAGCGATGGCCTGCGGGCTACCGGTCGTCGCCGCAAAGGCAACCGGCAGCCAGAGCCTGGTCAAACATAACGATTCCGGCAAGCTAATCAGACCAGGCGCAATTCGTGAATTTGCAGATGCACTGCAGCTCTATTGCGAGAATATTGACCTGCGCAACGCCCATGGATCGGCCGGAGAAAAACGGGCGGAAGAATATAGCTGGGACCAGATCAACAACGCCGTCGCGCAAACCTATGTCCGGCTGGTGCGTCAGCGGCAGGCTGGTCATGGTCCGATCAAGCAGGCTGCCGTCCGCTGACCATGCAAGGCTTGTTTGACGATAAAAAAGACCAGCAAAGCGAAACGGATAGCACACCCGGTGCGCCTCTGGCCGACCGGTTGCGCCCCCGCCAGCTTAGCGACATCGTCGGGCAGGATCATCTCGTCGGGGAAGAAGGCACGATCGGACGAATGATCGCCGCAGGAAGACTATCCTCTATCGTCCTGTGGGGTCCACCGGGCACCGGAAAGACCAGTCTCGCGCGATTATTGGCCGATCAGACGGAATTGCATTTCAAGGCCATCTCGGCGGTCTTTTCCGGGGTTGCTGAACTGAAGAAAGTCTTTGCCGAGGCCGAGATGCGGTTCCAGTCGGGCAAGGCGACCTTGTTGTTTGTCGACGAGATCCACCGCTTCAATCGGTCGCAGCAGGACAGTTTCCTGCCATATGTCGAGCGAGGTACCGTGGTACTGGTCGGAGCGACGACCGAAAACCCGTCCTTTGAATTGAATGCTGCTCTGCTCAGCCGCGCTGCGGTGCTCATTCTCAATCGACTGGATACAGCCGCCCTTGGCCAGCTTTTGGAAAAAGCCGAAACAATCGAAGACAAAGCACTCCCGCTCACAGGCAACGCGCGAGAAGCGCTGATCGCCAGCGCAGACGGAGACGGCCGGTTTCTGCTTAATCAGGCGGAGACGCTGTTTTCTCTGGATATCGAAGACCCGCTCGACCCTCCGCAGCTGGCAAAAATCCTGCATCGCCGGATGGCGGTCTATGACAAGGATCGCGAGGGTCATTATAATCTGATCTCGGCGCTGCACAAAGCGTTGCGGGGATCGGACCCTCAGGCCTCGCTTTATTATCTGGCACGAATGCTTGTGGCGGGCGAACAGCCGCTGTTCCTGTTGCGCCGGATCGTCCGTTTCGCCGTCGAGGATATCGGCATGGCCGACCCGCAGGCGCTGGTGCAGGCGCTGGCGGCAAAACAGGCCTATGAATTTCTCGGCAGCCCCGAAGGCGAACTGGCGATCGTCCAGGCCTGCCTCTATTGCGCGACAGCACCCAAATCCAACGCAGCCTACAAGGCGCAGAAAGCCGCCTGGAGGTCAGCCAAAGATACCGGCTCGCTTATGCCCCCGCAAAATATATTGAATGCACCGACCAAATTGATGAAGGATATCGGATATGGTGCAGGCTATAGCTATGATCATGAAAGCGATGATGGTTTCTCGGGGGACAATTACTGGCCGGAAGAAATGCAGGCGCAGAAATTTTATCAACCCGTGGATCGCGGATTCGAGCATAAGATCAGGGAAAGACTGGATTACTGGGAGAAGCTTCGTGCACAAAAAACTCGCTAGCATCGGGATGATAGGTGCCCTGTTTTGCACCAGTGCCTTTGCGCAGGATGTCGAAGGACCCCGTTATGACCGGGCGCTGGCAGCCGGATATAAGGCTCAGTTTCTTTGTTCTGGTCTGTGGAATGGCGGCAAATCGCTCGAGGATATTGAGGCTGACGAACTTACCGGCAGTTACGAGCGGGTTGAAACCGTCATTTCGGAGCTTACCGCAGACATTGACAATGTCGCGCGCGAGGTGCGCGTTCCCTTCGCCGACGATCTGCCGCCGCGCGTTGCCATCTGGAATAGCCGAAGTGGCTGCACCGCCATGCCCATCGGTTATGAACCAACAAAAAGAGTTGAGTCGACAGAGCGCCGCGCGTTTTTCGATGATCGGTCTTGGCCAATGGGCGACCGGGGTGCGCTGATCAAGCCATTGCAGCGGTCCCGGGCACTGCAATCCGTTGCCAGACGCGCCTTTCAACCGGAAGTCTATGGCGGCAAGACAAGCGCCGCGCTGGTCGTGAAGAATGGCCGGATCTATGCCGAGCATTACAAGCAGGGGCATGATCTCCACACCGCCCAGCGATCATGGTCGGTCGCCAAGTCGGTATCGGGTACGCTGATCGGCCATTCGGTACTGCAGAATGTGGTCGATGTCACCGCATCGGCCGGTCTACCGCCCTGGCAGCACGCCGACGATCCCCGCAATGCCATTACGATCGAGCACCTGCTGCGGATGGCCAGCGGGTTGACCAGCGATACCAGCGGCGCCCGCACCGACGCAATTTATCTGGGCGGCAGCAGTGTTGCAGAAAAAGCTGCCAGTTGGCCCTTGCTCCATCGGCCAGACACCAGCTTCCGCTATGCCAATAATGACACGTTGCTGGCTGTCCTCGCCACACGCCTGCAACATCTTCGCAAACAGAGGGACGAATCCGGCACTCCCGGGTTCGATCCTTACGGCTTCTTTCAGAAACTGGGCATGACCCGCACCTACGCCGAACGGGACTGGCAGGGCAATTACATCCTCTCCAGCCAGCTATGGTCCACCGCCCGCGATTTTGGTCGGCTGGGAATGCTGTATCTCAACAATGGCATGTGGAACGGCGAGCGCCTGCTGCCAGAGGATTGGCGAAAATTTGTTACCACCGCTTCCGGCCCGCAACCGTCCCGGGGCTTTGGCTATGGCGCAACCTTCTGGCTGTTGAACAAATCGGAGGGCATTCCGGAAGATGCTTTCGCGGCCATCGGAAACCGGGGGCAATATCTGGTGATCATACCTTCGCTGGATCTTGTAATCGTCCGGCGGGGCTATGATAGCGGGGACAGCCGTTTCAAAATCGAGGATTTTGTCAGGGACGTGATCGGCGCCCTCGCCCCATGACCACCAGCTATTTGGCGGCGGTTTGCACCGATCTGACCGGCCCCTCGTCTGTCGAGATACTAGAGCAGCAGACAGTGCCTCTGCGAAGCGGAGAGGTCCGGATCCAGATTCATGCGGCGGGTCTTAACTTCCCCGACCTGCTGATGACCCAGGGCAAATATCAATTCCGTCCTGATCCCCCCTTCGTCCCCGGAATGGAAGCAGCCGGCGAGGTGATCGAAGTCGCTCCCGATGTGGAGAGTTTCAGGCCGGGCGACCGCGTCATGGCGGGTGGCAAGGGCGGCGCTCTGGCCGAGCAGTGGATTGTCAAAGAAGCCGCCGTCTCTCCCCTGCCCGCAGCGCTTTCCTTCCGCGAAGGCGCCTGCTGGCAAACCGCGGCATCGACCGCATGGCATGCTCTGGTCGAACGCGGGCATCTGCAACCGGCGGAGAGCGTCCTCATTCTCGGCGCTAGCGGCGGTGTCGGTATGGCGGCCGTCAAAATGGCAAGGCATATCGGCGCGACGGTCATCGGCACCGGCTCCAATGAAGAAAAACGAGACGCCATCCGCCAGGCAGGCGCCGATCATGTGCTGGATCCCGCCGACAAGGACCTGGCCGCCAAGATAAAGGCACTGACCGACGGAAAAGGCGTTGACGTCGTCTTTGATCCCGTGGGTGGCGATCTTGCCTTGACCGGAACCCGCGCGATTGTCTGGAACGGCAGATATCTCATCGTCGGCTTTGCCAGCGGCGCTATTCCGTCCTTTCCGGCGAATCACGTCATGATCAAGACCTACAGCCTGATCGGCGTCCGCGCTGGCGAAAGCCCCCGTCGCGATCCGGAATTGGCCAGACGCCAGAGCGCGGCGCTAAGAGAATTGGCGGCAGCGGGGGTAATGCAACCATATATTTCTCATTCCATCCCCCTCAATGAAACAATAAAAGCTCTTACCGTTCTCGAACAGCGCAAAGCAATCGGACGGGTCGTCATTGAGATGAAGACAAGTTCTTGATCTTTACGAGTTTTTACGCCCCCAAATTTCACAGCGTTTATTGATTCCTGTCCATTTGTTAAGAAATGTGCTATTCACAATCCTGCGAATTAACAGAAAGATAGGGGAAGCTACATGGATGGGATGCGAATAGGCAATTATGCTCTGGACACGGAGTTGATGATGATATGGGGTGAAAAGCTGGGCTTGGCCCTGATCATTCTCGTCGGCACATGGATTTTGGGGAAAGCGGCCAAATGGACCTTCGCCAAGCTGGTCGACAATGTAAAATTCCTGCAGCGTGACACGTCAGCCGGCACGTCAGTCGGTGAGTCACTCGGCAAGATCGTATCTCTGCTGATCTGGCTGTTCGGTTTACTCATCATCCTGCGCGTTCTCGGACTGGGCGGCGTCGACGCACCCATCCAGACCCTGCTCAACAGCATCATGGGCTTTGTTCCCAACCTGCTGGGCGCCGCGATCATATTCTTCATCGGCATGGTGGTCGCACGGATCGTTCGCGACCTTGTCGTGACCGCTTTGCAGACGGTGGATTTTGATAAATGGGCCAATCGTGGCGGTATCGATGCGGTTACCGGCAATTCGACGATCAGCAAGACGATCGGAACCATCATTTATGTTCTGATCATCATCCCGATCGCGATACTGGCTCTGGAAGCGCTCAATCTGGAATCGGTTTCAGGACCGGCCAGCGACATGCTCCGCATGATCCTTGAGGCAATTCCGAATATCATTGGCGCTGCTATCATCCTCGGTATCGGCTATTTGATCAGCAAGTTCGTGGTTCAGATCATCACGGAAATACTGCCCGGTCTCGGTGTGGATCAATCCGTTGCTGCTCTCGATATCCTGCCGGCGAAAACATCGCTGACGGCGGTACTGGCAAGAATTGCGCAGGTAGCGATCATGCTGTTCTTCGCTATTGCAGCGATGCGCTTGCTCGGATTTGCAGAACTGACGTCAATTCTTGACCAGGTTCTCGAACTCGGCGGAAGGGTCATTTTTGGCTCGATCGTGATCGCAGTCGGCTTCCTGATCGCCAACCTGCTGTCCCGGATTGTCGGCGGCACGGATGAAGGCAGTCTGGCTTCGACCATCGTGCGCTATGCGACGATCATATTGTTCACCTTCATGGGCCTTCAGTTCATGGGTGTCGGACAGGAAATCGTACAGACAGCGTTCACGGCTTTGGTCATCGGCGGCGCTGCGGCGGCGGCACTGGCCTTTGGCTGGGGTGGACGCCACGTTGCTGGCAAATTGTTGGAAAATCTCTACGCCAACCCGCCCAAACCGAAAGCACCTGCTGCGAAGAAACCAGCGGCACGGAAAGCTCCGGTACGGAAAACAGCCGTCAAAAAATAGACTCCGGTCTATTCGAATAAGAACAAGGGCGGGTCCGGTGGGCCTGCCCTTTTCTTTTGCCCCCATGTTCCGCTAGACGGTGGCGGTGCGAAGCTTCTCCCATTTTGCCTGCGTCGACTGGTCGGGCGCCAAGACCGAGCGTCCGGACGGGATCGCGGTGGCGGTGATCGGTCCCGATGGTCCGCCTGCCCTGTTATCGCCAAAACCCCGCTGGTCGCGGGCGGATATTCTAGACTGGCTGTTCCGCCTCGCAGAAAGCCGCCAGGACATATTGATCGGCTTTGATCT
This sequence comes from uncultured Parasphingorhabdus sp., assembly GCF_963975735.1. Lineage (GTDB taxonomy): Bacteria > Pseudomonadota > Alphaproteobacteria > Sphingomonadales > Sphingomonadaceae > Parasphingorhabdus. Next base: position 4,367 of record NZ_CAXBIA010000015.1, on the reverse strand, counting down.
CTCCATGGCACTCCCCTTTGTCGACAAGCAGGCCTATTTTCCGGAATGGAGCCACAGCCCGGACAATGCGAAAGATCTGTGGAGCCAGGTGGACTCGATATGCAGCGATGATCCCCATTTGAGCGTCGCCAGCTTTCTTGCCCACGAGCATCCCGGTCGCCATTTCCGTCACAGCCGGGATCATGTCGGTGATCTGTTCGAACACGGTGTCGGACGCCTGCGCGAAGTCGAGCGCTATCAGCGCGCAACCAAACAAGCCAATAGCGCCAGCTGCTTCAATCTGGTCGGCGCCGCACAGGTCGGGAAATCCAGCCTGACCGGCATGCGGATGCTGCATCGGCTTGGTAGCGCCGTTCCGGTGTGGCCATTTGATCCGGTCCCCGATCGCGGACCGGTCATCGTCGAAATCTACACAACAGTAGCGGCCCTGGCAGCGGGCCTGCCGAAGGGCCGCAGCAAGGTCCGGGATCGCACCGGCCTGACAAGCGCTCTGACCAAGCTGAACACAGCTCCGCCAGCCAGATTAAGGCGCTATGACGACCACAGCACAGATGCGCTGATTACCGCAGCCTGGATGAAGCAGGTTGCCGGCAATCCGGCGCTTTGGGCCCCGCCCGCGATGGCCGAAGAGATTGCGCAAAAAGAGGGCTGGACCTTTGGCGTGGTTTGACGCTAATAGCGCCCAGCAAATCCAGTGCATGCCGAATTAGCTCAGCTGGTAGAGCAACCGCCTTGTAAGCGGTAGGTCATCCGTTCGAGTCGGATATTCGGCACCACACAGTCCCCCAATTTTGGGTTCTCCAGTTTCTCCGAGACAATGACGCCCAGCCCCGCGCAGTTCGGGGGCTTTTGCGGTGGATGATTGTCGGGCGAAGCGCGAGAGACCATTGCGGTACGGAGATATACGCAGATTTGGGGTATTTTCTCTGCGTGACCAAAACTGTCCTAAAAGTGTATTCTAGACCAGCCCTGACAGAAGCCGCAGAAGCCAGTCCGTCACTCGAATCCAAAAAAGTTGCGCTGCTCTTTCCAGCAAAGCGGGATCCTGGTGGCACGGAGCATCTTGCGCGCAGTCAGCAATGGCGGCTGCTTGCCTTCGAGTATGGCCGTAACGATGTCGGGCGCTAAAAACTTAAGCCGTGCGAGTCGAACAAGATGCGGCTTTTCTGAACGCGTCATGGCAGTGCCGCTTGCAAGCTTGCTGTAAGCATCTTCCGCTTTTGCAATTAATCCGACCAGCTTACTGTCAACGCGCACCGGAGCGATATTTTCGGACTTGGCAAAGATCAATCTGAGTTCCTGACCCCGCCGGGCGATACGCATCGGTATGGATATAGAAACAGGAGAGCTTTCACAGCTAATTCCGGTGTTAGCATCATGTTTCCCATTAGTGTCAAAATAGTCAGCCAGCTTGCGGCTGCTGAAGGTTATCGTGATTGCTTCGTCTGATAAAACGATCTGCATGTCAATCGTGAGTAGGACCTCCCGCAGCTGAGCCGGTACGATCTTGTCAATCCGTTCCGCCAGTTGACTGCAATCGGCTGTAATCGTTTGAAGCGACATGTTCGGCTTCGCTGATCCGATCTCCTTCACAGTAGCAGCTTCATCTCTCAACCATCTCGCAAAAATTTCTTTTATCACCGGCTCAATTTCTCCAGCAGGTACGCGCCATGTATCTACTGAAGCCTTACCGTCAATTCCAGCTGGCCGCGTAATATAATAGCGATAGCGTTTTGAACCGCGCTTGGCATGACTAGGGGTCATCGCCCTGCCCTGACCATCTAATAGTATTCCCGCCAGCGGACTAGGTTGGTCAGCGCGAGTTTGATGTTTATGATTGTTGCGGTTGGCGTTGAGCAGAGCTTGGACATCATTCCAAAACGACGGATCAACAATAGCATCATGTTCTCCCGGATAGCTGGCCCCCTTATGCGTGATCTCTCCTAAAAATATCCGGTTCTGCAACAAATGTGCGAGCGCGCCTTTGCCAAAAACCTTATCGCCGCCAGTTCTTCCGTCACTATATATGCGCTTTTTGCTTCGGATATCATCGCGTTCAAGTTCGCTGGCAAGTGCACCCACCGATCCCAGAGCCAGATAGCGGCGATAGATATGCCGAACACGGTCAGCTTCATCAGCATTAATGATTAGCTTGCGCTCGATGACATCATAACCCAGCGACACCACCCCTCCCATCCACATACCCTTCTTCTTGGATGCCGCGATCTTGTCACGAATACGCTCTCCGGTGACCTCGCGCTCGAACTGCGCGAACGACAGCAGGACGTTCAGCGTCAGCCGTCCCATGCTGGTTGTGGTATTGAATGACTGGGTCACAGACACGAATGATGCTTCTGCTTTATCCAGTATGTCGACGATCTTGGCAAAGTCCGACAATGCCCTCGTTAACCGGTCAACCTTGTAGACGACGATAATATCGACCTTGCCGGATGCAATATCGGCCAACAACCTTCGTAAACCCGGACGCTCCATGCTGCCTCCAGAATAGCCGCCATCATCATATGGCTCCGGTACCAGTTTCCAGCCTTCGTGACGCTGACTAGTTATATAGGCTTCACAGGCTTCGCGCTGGGCATCAAGACTGTTAAACTCCTGCTCCAGCCCCTCTTCAGTGGATTTGCGGGTGTAGATGGCGCAGCGTTTGGAAGGCACCGCCTGTCCGCGTCCAGCACATTTTTGATCATCCATCTTCGGTTACCGCTTGCACAGATCTTGCAGTCTTGCGTTTGACCAGACCGAAGAAGCGGGGTCCTGACCATCGGGTTGCTGTAATTACATTAGCAATCTGACTGAGCGAGCCATATTTGCGGTCATCGTAGAGAAAGCCTTCGTCCAGCACGAGCACATGATGCGTCTTGCCGTGCCAGTCACGGGCTAGCCGTGTTCCAGGCTTCAAGTCAGCACCAGCTTCCACCGTTGCAGCTCCTGACGAATCGAGCTGGCCCGCAATCCGTTTTATCTGCCTTCGTACTACCGCCGTTAGGCTGCCGAGCGCACGCTCTTGGAGTTGATAGGCAATGCTGCGCGCCAATATGTCTGCGCTGACATCGGGAGGGTTTTTGCGGAAAACTCTCGTCCATTCCGCGCGCAACTGCGAAACCGACATTGTACCTAGTGCGGCCAGTCTTTCCTGCAATTGGCTCATACCTGTTTGACCTTTTGCGGCGCCGATGCTTTGCCGGTAATCCGGTAGATGCTGTCACCTGCATCCATCTTGTCGCGGACGATGGTAAAACCTTTCTTTCTTAGACCTGTCATAAATGCACGTGCGCTATGCGGTTGCCACTCTGTATCCGAGCAAATCTCCTCCAGTGACGCACCTTTAGGTTTCTTCAGCCGGGCTATGACCCGGGCAGATTTAGTAGATGGGGCAAGGTTAGTATCGGGCATTTTATGACCTCCGGTTTCGACGCCGGGCTATCCAGCGCTTCCACTGGAGCGAGCCGCAGGCCCGATATAAACCTTGCAGCACCGCCGCAGTTACTGGCTGCGGCAACAACACCAATGCTCGAACTGGAACGAAAGTCCAGTCAGTGAGGCAAATGTCGCAAGAATTATGAATCAGACGCTGACACACGGTCGGGAACATGATCGGTCGCGTTAGTGTCACCAGCGCAACCCGCTACTCGCTTCAGTTCTAGCTATCGGTGCAATTCAAAGCGGACGATCAGGAAACGCCCCAATAGCAGTCATTCCCACTGGGCAAATCCTATGTCCGCTTCGCGCCCCAACTTCCGACATAACAGTTCGATTTTTTAGCCCCTAATAGCTGACGTTCTTCATGGCCATTCCGGCCAAGGAGAAAAACAATGGGAATTTCACAATTCGACCCGGCAGCAAAAAACCGGGTGCCATGGAACTTTGGTGTCAACGTCGGACCGAAAAGGCCTTTCACACAGAAGCAAATCTGGGCGATCCGGTTCTTTCTCGATCGCGAACAGAGACTGCGAGACAGAGCGCTGTTCGACCTGGCGATCGACAGTAAGCTGAGAGGTTGCGACTTGGTCCAGCTCCAAATCGGCGATTTGGTCTCAGGGCCGAATATTAGAAAACGAGCGGCAATCACACAGCAAAAAACTGGGCGACCGGTCCAGTTCGAAATTGCTGCAGATGCCCGGGGAAGCTTGTTTGCTTGGCTAGAAAGGCGTGGCGGCTCAGTCGCTAATTATGTCTTTCCAAGTCGGGTAGATCACACACGACACCTGAGTACTCGGCAATATGCAAGGCTCGTTGATGAATGGGTTGAAGCCATCGGACTGCGAATGGAGGAGTATGGGACTCACTCGCTGAGGCGTAAGCGTGAGCTGTGGGCCGCGTATTATGCGGCTTGACGTGTCCGTTTATTA
>NZ_CAXBIA010000014.1:0-65443 GCF_963975735.1 uncultured Parasphingorhabdus sp. | reverse complement strand
TCCTTGAATCAAACTTTGGCCGCGTTGGGAAGGGGCTATTTTTCGAGGTGGCCTTTGGAGTATTCCGCACTCAGAAAGTCTGCGATCGGGCCAATAATTCGAGGAGAAAAGGCCATACAGTGCGCCCCGACGATGTCACTTGTCTCCACATTATTTCGGTCTGCTGCGCTATAGCCGCCATAGAAGATATCAAAATTTTCCGGTATCGAATTTTTACGCAATTTGCTTGAAAATGAGCAATCATCTTGAAGGATCATTATAGGCCCGTCTGCGTTCCGGCATCTGTTCAATATCTCCAGATGACTAAGAAATGCTCCATGCGATCCAGTTTTTAAAAACGGGCCCGGGGTATTCATTGCTATAGCCGGAAAAAAATGTACACGCGAGTCTCCCACCAGACCGAGACGCGAAAGTTCTGATAACATCATTTTGCGTCGATCGGTCCGTTGCTCTAGGTTTATTATATGGATTTGCTTAATTGCTCTAAATACTTGTCCAAGCGACTTCACATTAGCTCCCTCGTGCTCAAACTACATTCACTAGTGAGGATCGATGTTTGCGTCACCTAAAAATTATACTCTCAAAAATAAATCCACTGCGACGCCTAATTGAGCCCCGACAAACTATTTTTGGTTTAGCGGGCTGGGTCACCGGCGCATATATCTCTCATCAGGCTCTAAGGCTCGGCACTAGTATCATCTTGGCGTGGCTATTGGCACCTGAACTTCTCGGGATAATGTTGCTGATCAATACTTTGCGGACCGGTGGCGAGTTGCTGACTGATGTTGGCGTAGGACAAAGCATAGTCAATAATCCACGTGGCAATGAACCGTCTTTCTACAACACGGCCTGGACCATTCAGATTGTGCGCGGGCTGGTTCTGTTTCTGCTCGCTCTTGCTCTCACCATTCCTATCTCGCGCATATATGAGAATGCTTCCCTGCAGGCTTTGCTCCCTATCGTGGCACCTATTTTCATACTCACGGGATTTACATCACCCGCACGGTTTCTCCTCCAAAAGCGCGTTGAAGTCCGCAAGCTTGCACTCTTCGACTTAAGCCTAGCGGTAGCAGGAGCCTTGATACAAATTGCTTTGGCGCTATATTCACCGACAATCTGGGCGCTTGTAGCGGGATTGCTCATCAGTACGACCATATCCACCATTGCCAGCTTCTTCCTGATCAACTGGCGAGACCACCGCTTGCAATGGGACAAGTCCGCCGCCAAGGCTATTGTCCATTTCGGCAAATGGATATTTGCCGCTTCGCTGATTTACTTCCTCGCGATGAATTTTGACCGGCTCTATTTTGCCGATGCGATACCGATTGCATTACTGGGCGTTTACGGAATTGCCCGCACTTTTTCGGACGTGATTATGCAGTTGTTTCAACGGCTCGGAAATTTGCTTATCTTTCCGAAAATCTCTGCATCCGCTCAGCGTGGCGCCGATTTGCGCCGGACCATCGGTCCGATGCGCCTCGCGGCCCTGCTGGTTGTCGCTACAGGTCTGGCAATAGGAATCGCGCTCGCAGACCAGTTCATTTACCTTGTTTACGATGATCGATATCGCGCAGCCGGATTTTTCCTGCCGGTACTTCTGATCGGCACCTGGTTTTCCATCCTCGGCGCAATGGCGGATGCAATGATGATGGGTGTCGGAAAACCATCTGGAGTGGCGTTAAGCAACGGCACAAAGCTGGCGATCCTCGCAGCCACACTACCCTTCGTTCTTTCATATTATGGGATCAACGCCGCACTAATGGTGTTTATATTGGCTGAAGCCGCGCGCTATGTGGTGTTGGTATGGCAAACACGCAGAATCGGTATCGGCTTTACCCGTCAGGATATTCTTGCAACCCTGGTTTTCTGCATCCTGATCCTTGTCTTTCGCGAACTCACCATGCTGGCCGGCTTGACCGGGGGAATCGGCGAATGGATTGCACAGGCGGGAGTTCCCCATGGCTGAACAACGCCCTATCATCGGCCTTGTCGCGATCGGACGGAATGAGGGGGAACGGTTGAAACTTTGCCTGCGTTCGATCCCGGCGAATATTCCAATAATATATGTCGACAGCGCATCTACCGACGATAGTGTCGCTTTTGCCCAATCCCTTGGCGCGGAGGTTGTGGAACTGGACATGGCTCTGCCCTTCACTGCCGCTCGGGCGCGAAATGAAGGAGTCGAGGCATTGTTGCAAGCTCACCCTGAAACGGAATATATTCAATTTGTTGATGGAGATTGCGAACTTGAAGCGGACTGGTTTGCGATTGCGGCGGATTTTCTTTCGACAGACAGGTCCATAGCTGCGGTCTGCGGACGCAGGAGCGAGAGATTCCCCGATGCCAGCATATACAATCGGATGTGCGATGCCGAATGGGACACTCCGATTGGCGAGGCCAAAGCGTGCGGCGGTGATGCGATGGTGCGTACAGTGGCTTTTTCGCAGGTAGGTGGCTACGATCCTTCCATGATCGCGGGAGAAGAACCGGAACTTTGTCAGAGACTGCGAGGTGCCGGCTGGCGGATATGGCGGCTGGATACACCGATGACCACGCATGATGCGGACATGCATCACACTGCCCAATGGTGGCAACGCGCCGTCAGAAGCGGGTTCGGCTACGCACAGGTCTGGAAAAAAACCGGAGCGAGCGGTCGCGACATTTTATACCGACGCGAAACAATCAGCGCCCTGTTCTGGACATTTGGTGTCATTTTTGCAGCGCTTTTGGCCACAATAATTTTTGGGCCAGCTGGCCTCGCTGTTGCTGCCCTGATCTGGGCAACACAGCTAACAAGACTTGCTATGCGCGAAGGTTTTACCAAAGGCTTGCACCTGCTTGTTGGCAAGATTGCGGAAACGGTCGGTATATTGCGCTTTGCCATTGGTAGTCTGCGCGGACGCAAGCAAGGAGCGATTTTCTACAAATGAACAGAATCGCTTATCTGGTCAGTGATTACTTCGCGCCATCACATACCTTCGTGCGGCGGGAGATTGCAGCACTGCGGAAGTTGGAAATCGAGATTATTCCCTTCACAGTTCAATCAGCAGCGGGCGGTGGCGAGGATGTGCAAAGTCTGCTTGGTCGACCGCTGCTGGACTATTTCTCAGCTTTATTACGGGCGTTTTTCAAGTACCCGCTACGATTGGGGTCCAGTTGGCTTCTGTCCCTCCGACATCGCCAGCCTGGTGCACGCGGCCTTCTCTGGTCGCAGTTTCATTTCGTCGAGGCAATTTGCTTGGCTCGGCTTTTATCCGCAGAAAATTGCACGCGCCTTCACAACCATTTCGCCAACAGCGGCGCTACGGTGGGAATGATCGCCGCGGATTTTAACAAGATCCCATGGAGCGTTACCCTGCACGGAATTTCCGAAACGGATTTTCCAGCCGGGATGCTACTCCCGGAAAAACTGGAGCGAGCGGACTTTGTCGCCTGCGCCAGCTATTTCATGCGGGCGCAGGCGATGCGGCTGGTTCCGACCAGCCATTGGCCCAAGATGCACATTATCCGCTGCGGGGTCGATCTCTCGAGTCTACCACCAGCCAAAACGACACACCTACACTCTGACAAAAGCGACAGCGTAAAGTTGCTTTGCGTCGGTCGACTATCACCGGAGAAGGGCTATTTCGGCCTTCTGGATACATTGGCGCGTCTAGCAGCTGAAGGATTGGACTTTTCCCTGACGATTGTCGGCGACGGGCCATCAGCAGATGAAATCCACGCAAAAGTCGCCGCATTGGCACTCAGCGACCGCGTCCGGTTCACCGGAGCGCTGCCGGAAGCAGAGACACTAACAGAAATCAGCCATTGCGACATTTTCCTATTGCCCAGCCTGATGGAAGGCCTCCCCGTAGTCCTTATCGAAGCACTGGCGATGCAGAAAGCGGCAATCGCCAGCAGAGTGGCAGGCATTCCGGAATTGATAGAGGATGGACGTTCCGGCCTGTTGTTCACACCATCCGACTGGGCGGATCTGGAACGCCAGCTCCGCCATCTTTTCTCCGATGAAAGCCTATGTGAAACGCTGGGGGAGCAGGGGAATGCAATCGTCAAAAGCGAATTCGACATCATGATACCCGCGCAAATACTGGCAAGGCTCTTTAAAGCAAGCTAGCCGGTTCGGGCGTGGCCAAGGGCTTCTCGCTCAAAAAAGGCCTGCCTCCGATAACCGGGGGCAGACCTCCAATATCTAATTGTCGAAATTAACCGACTGAGTTGTTAGCTATAGCTCACTGTGGTTCGCGCGACCCGCGGCTTGGCGCGCATCATTCCGCCAATCCCGAAAAATCCGAGCAGCAGCAGCGCCCAGGTCGCCGGCTCGGGCACGGCACCAATACTATTAACATTCAGGGTAAAACCACCCAGGCTTCCCTGATCTCCGCCGGCGTTATCGCTGACAGTCAGTGTCCAGTCGCCATTGGCACTCATGCCATTGAATGCCGAAAAGGCGTCCAGCGGAGAATATGAACCGACCGCTACATTTGTATTTCCGGAGTTAGCGAAGGTCTGAAACAATGATCCACCGCCATCGGTGAAACTGTAGGTACCCACCAGATTACTGCTAGATCCAAAAGTTGTTGCAGGAAAGCCTGGCCGTGCAAATAATTGCGTCGTCACACCACCATGGGTCAGGCTTGCAATGAGATCGCCAACATAAGAATGGACAAAGTCGCTCAGCGTTACGCTAATACCCGTGACATTTCCGGTTGCCGCAACATTCACCGTTGAGCTGTTCGTCGAATTGTCCGTAATAGCAAAACCTGCTGCGGTTTCGACTGTCGTTGCCGCATATGATGGCGCGGCAGCCAGTGCAGCAGCAACCGCCACTGTCGTGAATGAAATAGAACGCATATTCAATCCTTTGCAAAATTGCAGGCACACCCGCATGTGAAACCATTTTGCCCTTATATTAAGGCCATATTTCGCGTAAATATTTTCCGCTGGTCAATAGAAATAAGCTTGCGACTTGGTGACACTGATAAGGATTTTTTAATCATGAGTCCAGTGACTTGCACGATCACTGCCCGTAGTTAGAATATTTTACAAATATTGTTTCATTATGGTACAGGCCGGTAGAATACTGACGCGCAAATGATCGTGATTTCCCGGTTTTCTCGGACCGAACCTGCCTGATGATGTGCGACGGCGGGATAAGCTTTTACAGGTGAAGCCAACGCACACCCGCTTATTATGTAGCCGACAACCCCCAGCCTATTTCTAACGTTCTGGTCAGGGTTACTTCCAATCGCGCATAAGCGAACTGGATCTCGTAGACGATAACAGGCCCTGTTCTCGGACCGGCATCTCGGTACAATATTGATGGGCTTAGCGTTTGCATTTAAAAGCAGGGCATCGCCACGGAGATGCATAGAAAGGAAATAAATACAGCGTGTTACGTTAACATGTAGCATAGTGTGAAATGGAAAGTGCTGGCATGCACCTGTCGCGGGGTTTGTTATTGAAATTTACTGGTATTATTGGCAAAGCAGGGCGAAGCTTCCATTCTGCATCGCGAACATCAGTTTCATCCGCAGGTAAGAATATTCATGCGCGTTTTCGACAATTTTGACCGGATCAGGATAATCAATTTACCCAACCGTTCGGACCGGCGGCGCGAAATGGATCGTGAACTGGCAAATATGGGGCTGCTCGGCGATCCTAGAATTGACTATTTTGCTGCAATTAGACCCAATGACGCCGGGCCATTTACTTCGATCGGCGCTCGCGGTGTCTATGAAAGTCAGAAACAGTTATTGCGTGAAGCAGCGGAAAGCGGCCAATCGCTGTTGATCCTCGAGGATGATTGTGATTTCATCCCGGGTGCCGAAGCGTATCAGGTTCCGGAAGATTGCGGTATTTTCTATGGCGGTCACAACGCTGCGCAACCCAATAATCTACAGAGTAGCGATATAATGGGCGCCCATATGATGGGCTTTTCCAAAGATTGCGCCAAAGCTGTTAGCAAATATCTTGCACAACTCCGCTGTGAAGGTATTCATCCACCAATAGATGCCGCCTACGTCTGGTTCCGCCGCGCATATCCGGACGTAGTAACCCACTTCGCCGTACCGCCCTTGGCAGGCCAGAGAGCATCGCGCAGCGACATCGCCACTTTGCGCTGGTATGATCGCCTTCCAGTCTTGAGAACGTTCATCAATCTGATCAGGTCTGCCCGGCGAAAATAGTCGCACACTTTAAGCGCTCCGCTTACCAGATACCGGCCGATCCCCGTCTTTTCAATGCCCGGTTCGCCTGCACACATGGCCAAATGTTGAGCAGCGTTGCGAGGATCGAAAATGGCGCTCTACCGACGGCCTTTGTGAAGCCGACGCTACAAAGATTATAAAGGCGCCAAGTCAATAACCGGGAGGGCAAGGCCCAGGCCTTTCCCGCAACATTGCTGGCGACAATATTGTTCACCCATTGCGGGTCATTCTTGTTGCTATCACGGATTGTTCGACCAACATGTCTGGAGTGCTTTTCTGCCCAGAATTTTTCGCAGAGCCAGCCGTTGATCGTCGTGCCGATCGTCATGCGCCGCTCATGATGGAAAAATCCTGATATCGAATGCGCTTCAAAATAATGGGTGGGCCGCTCCAGCCTCTGGATACGCTCAAGCTGTGCTGGTTGAGTAAAACCTTCGGTATGCAGCATGGCTGACAGAAATCCATCTTCTCCCGGTGTCGGAACAGGAAGCCAGACTTTTCGTAGTTCGGTTGCCCAGCCGGCATAAAGCGATCCATTGATTGAATTGGGTGCCGGTGTCTGAGCTGAAATCTTCAATGAAAAACGATCAATGAACGTTTTACGGGCCTTTTTGTCAATATCCTTCACTGGCCAGCCCGAAACCGCAGACAACCGCTTATCGGACGTCAATTTCAGGATGAGTTCGCAGAGGACATCGGAATCGACTAACTCAATATCGGCATCCATGAATACAAGGATATCCGAAGCGGAATCACATACCGAATGAACGGCAAGATTCCAGGACCGGGCCTTCCCGGCGTCGGGCGTATCATGGACGCAAAGGCGGACCCCAGTAGCACTGAAATGCTCTTCCAGAGCAGTTTGCGCGACTTCGGCTGTATCGTCTGTGCAGCCGTTGGTGATGATCACAAACTCGAGCTCAATATCTTCCGAAATCACCGTCTGCGAAGCGACGCTGCGGATTAATCCGGACATGGAATCGCGTTCGTTCATCGCAATTATGCAAAGCGAAACTAACATATCCGCCCTCTGTTCTGGTCATTGGAACTTGTAGGAGCCAATCCGCTACGAGAGTGGATAAGAATAATATCGTCTAGGGTCAATCCGGACTCACATCGTATCGTTTGCACATTTTATCGATAAATGTGCCCGGTGGCGGCGGCCGGTCTTTCAGGCCCTCAAGACGGGAATGCCACATGTGGACTGCGTGCGTTCTATCGGTCAGCATCGCCTCGACCACTGCCGCGGGCTCATATAGTTTTCGCGCATCTTTCCATCGGACAGGATAGAAAACGTCCGGTTCCTGTGCCTTTTCCTTCAATTTGTTACGTTTGATGACGTGCGTCACGAGACCTGCGCTAAAGGTACCCCACGGATAATCTTCGAGCTCAATTGGCGCCTCGCGGAACCGACGCCAGTAAAATTTCAGACGGTTTTTGGGCCCCCACCAGGGCGGGCACATATTAGTCCTCGGTATGGATTGCAGATCATCGACCATTTGCGAATCAGCTGGTGCCAAAAGGACCGCATTATTGACCCAGTTTTCATACTCCCATCCAAAAAGGTAATCCGATTCAAAATCGAAGGGTTTGAGGAATATAAAGTCCATATCAACCCAGCATCCGAGGTTTTTGGCGAGCATCTCGATCCGCCACAAGTTTGCGCCAAGCGCGACTGATCCACTATCTCGATAATGCAAGAGCCTCTCCTGAGGCATCACTTCTGCAGCGTCGCGGAGGTTGGTGCCCTCCGGGACGCCCTCGAGATTCTGTGGATCGTAACTCCATAGGGTGAAATTATGACCCGTTGCCTTTGCCGAAGCAATACAAAGGCGCTCTAAATAGTCGAGTCTTGGTCCGACCCATAGCGAGTTAAGATGGGGTAATTTCATTGTCGATACGGTCAATCTGTTTTTCACCATTGATAAGAATAAGGTCGACTACGCAATCAACGGGTCCTAGGCAACAAATTCAAACCAGCTGTTTAGTGTAGATACAGAATAGTATAAGGCAATCAACCGTATGGTGATCAAGACGTTCCTGCGACCATCGGTCGTTCAGTTCCGCGCGTTGCGCAATTATGCACGCAAGACGCTGGCACCGCAATCCCACCCTCCCGTGGGACGCCATCCTGCGTTTGACCCGGAAACTGAAAAATGGTTCCGCAATCGGATAAGTTCGTCGGAATCTTATCTGGAATATGGTGCCGGTGGTTCGACACTATTAGCTGCCGATGCTCAGGTGCCAACTATTAGCGTAGAGAGCGATCCAGACTACGCCGAATCCGTCCGGGCAGCTCTTCCCCAAGGCAATTGTACGAAGATCATTGCAGTTGATATCGGGCGCACGGCGGACTGGGGCTCTCCCTTGTGGACTTTTAAAACGACCAAGGCTATCCAAAGGTGGAAAGCCTATCCTGAAATGGGCCCATCTGCTTTAGGAGGAATAGATCGATTTCCCGATTTTGTCTTAATCGACGGACGCTTCCGGGTCGCTTGCTGTCTTTGCGTTGTAAAAGCAGCTATTGAGCATCAGCAGCCTACACAAATATTGCTTGATGACTATGTCTCAAGACCACAATATAGCATCGTGGAAAAAATCCTTGCCAAATCAGAGATTATTGGACGCTCGAAATTATTCTACGTTGAGCCAAAGACAGTCTCGTTAGAAGATACCCAAGCGCTGCTCGACACTGCATACTCGGATTACAGCTAAGATTTGATCACTGATTAATCGTAATATTTTTTATAGCTTGATGCGCTGTACCCGTAGCCATAACTGTCTCCAAAGCCCCCGCGATACCGATTCAATATGGTACCGGCGCAAGGCACGGGATTAAGTATGGAAAGCATCTCTTGCACCTGCCTGCGATTGGTTTTTCCGCTATCCACTACCATGATATAACTGTCGAGTTTCTCAAGGATGAGCATTGTATCATCATTCGCAAAGGCCGGAGGCAAATCGAACAATATTATCGATTGACCAGTCTGACTACGCAAAGAGTCGATCAAATAATCAAAATTTGTGCCTGACACCAGTTCCGCTGTATTATTTGACACACGCTTTGTGGGAAACAATGTCAATTCGGAACCTTCGATACGAACGCCGATCGAAGATAAATCCGACACGTCACCGTTCAAAAAATCGCTAATCCCGCGATCTACCACCAATCCAATATCCTTTGCCAGGGATGCCCTGCGCAAGTCTAGATCGACCAGAAAGACCGGATCATCAGCGACTTGCGCTAACGACGCCGCCAGATTCATGGAAAGGAATGATTTGCCGGCCGCCGGCGTGGCTGAGGTGATCCCGACCAAGCGGTAGTTTTTCTCTTTCAGGCTTTTAGAAAGTGTGGTCCGCAACAAGTGGAATGGCCGAGACCTGCTGTCGCGATTGTTCAGCCCAACAAACTGATATTCATGCATCGCATCAAGATCGGGAACAAAAACTGGCAGTTCCTCGACTTGCAATTGGGTTTTGGGGAGCATCTGGGGAGTATCGGTCTGGGACATAAACAGCCTTCTAAAATAATCGCAATTTCATCGGCGTAAAAAGGAAAAACGTCCACCGCCGCTCTTCGGGGTAGGCTTGGGCTCGACCATCGGGATGATCCCTAGCGGAGCCGCTCCGGCAATTTTTTGGAGTGCCGACGGATCGCGGATCGGCCTGAGAAATAATTCCACTGCGAAAGCCAGAAATAAGCCGATTGCCAAACCTCCGCCGATACCGGCAACCGCCAGTATGAGGCGATCCGGCCAACTTGGACTGTCGGGCACCACGGGAGGTTCAACGACTGAAAGACGCTCCGACATACGCTCGTCTTCTGCTCGAACCCCTGCCTTTGCAGCCATTAATCGAGCTTGGACCTGATCATATTGCTGATTTACCGCCGCAAGTCTTTGCTGGAGCTCGCCGATCTGCTGCTGCACTAACGGCGCTCGCGATTGAGCGGCGAGACGGGCGCTCACTTGTGCCAATTCGGCGGCTTTTGCAGAGCGCAGGGAAGCAATTTGCGAATTGTTAAAGGCGATTTGTTCGTCAATCGAGTCTACCGGGATTTTTTTGGTATTGCTTTTCGCCAGCTCGCGCGCCTGCGCCAAATTTTGTCGGGCGATGATTACATCGGGGTGCGTTTCGGAATAAACCGCCCGCGCTGCTGCCAATCGTTGCTCTGCAGCGGAAACCACGGGATCGCGAGTGTCACTGGTTTGCGCAATATTTCTTTGCTGAAGCAAAGATTGATTGTCGCGTTGCAACGCCGCGATCTGGACATCATAGCTACCCGAATTCCCGCTAAGAATCATTGCCCCCCCGGATAGAACGCCGCCATTCTGTGCGTTGATCTGGGCTATTTGTCCCTGGAGATCGTTAATCTGAACCTCCAGACCCTCTGCTTGATCGGTCAGGAACTGAACCGTGTTGGTCGCTTGCTCTACATTCCCGCTGGCATCCAGTTGCAAGATACGGTTCATTAGTTCTTGGGCGACTGCCTGGGTTTGAACGGGTTGACTATAATCGAACGCCAATTCGAAAGCGATCGTCTTCTGATCTGCCCGGCTACCAGGGATATTGGCTTCTGCCGGCGTAAGGCTAATCGCTTCCCGCATATTCTCAATGACTTCGGAAAGCGGTTTGGACCGACGTTCCGAAGTATAAAGTCCATATTGCTCGATTAATGCGATAAGATCTGGACGGCTTGTAATTTGCTGGCGGATCCGCGCGACTCTGCGGTCGATGATATCAAAATCGTCAGTCCCGATCACATCACTCGGTAATTGTGGCGATTCCACAAGCATGATCGCATTGGACCGATAGACAGAGGGGATAAGCAAAATGGCGGCAATTGCAGCAACTATACCCAAAATAGTGGGCACGATAATCCACCATCTACGTTGCCATAATATAATCGGTAACTGCTCAATCAAATTATTCGCGGAAGCCTGATCCGATTCAGGCATATCAAACGCCGGATATTCCATTAGCGCAACTTCCCAAACCGAATTTTAATTGACGCCATGATCGAATAATTGGGATCGCGATCCACCAAGGGTTCATAAATTTTGGTGAAACTGGGCATAATGTCGAAAGATACTCGATCGCTGAGATATCGAGTATAAACTGCCTGCGCCCCGTAAATCTCGCTTTTCCCACGGGTGTTGGAAAATAATGGATCGCTACTACGATCCGTTCGGCCATATCGACCGGAAACTGCAAAACGATCTTTCAGGCTGAGCTGTAAATCATAATTGATTGCGACGCTGGTCACCGCGCTAATACCACCAAGAGCAGTGGGCTCGGCGCTCCGTGACATCGATCCACAAATAGAACTTCTGACATCTCGATCACAGAGCGAAAATTGTCCCGAAATATAGGTACGGCCGTTTCTATCGCCGGCACCATCGTCGATAGATGCATAAGATACGCCAGCGCTGGCATTCAAGGAAACACGCTCGCTTAGTTGATGCTCGACGCCAAATTGGGGACTGACAATCGTAGCATCGCCGATGCTGCTGCCTATATAGTCCGCTATTCCTGCACTTACCGATGCCGAAACCGAAGTCCGCTCTGACAATCGACGGCTATATTGCAGATTTCCAAACCCGGTGCGATAATCCGATCCTACACCATCGCTGAATTTTGAATATGACGTCACGGCTGAGAAACTTATAGAAGCAGAGGGACTCAAAACATGGTTAATGCCGGCAGATGCATCAAAAGTATTTACCCGAACCCGGCGGCCAGCGACGGTTACGTCAGTTAACGGCACCTCTGGAACAAAACCGGGATCGAATGGATCTGACGGGTTTAGAAAGAACGAGTCCTGCAATGTAGAGCGCGAAGATTGAAAGCCGGCGCGAGTGGACACGGAGGTTCGTTCATCCACCTGTGTGCGGGCCTGCGCCCCAATGCGGGCGGCTTCATCGCGGCCATATCTGTTCGTATATTGTGATAAGCGAAAACTACTGTCAATTATCGCGCTTGAACTTTCATTCTCCCAAATAACCTTTGGCTCGATCTTGACC
Organism: uncultured Parasphingorhabdus sp.; assembly: GCF_963975735.1. GTDB lineage: Bacteria > Pseudomonadota > Alphaproteobacteria > Sphingomonadales > Sphingomonadaceae > Parasphingorhabdus. The sequence goes on along the minus strand of NZ_CAXBIA010000014.1, from coordinate 53,214 downwards.
GTAGCGGCGGCGGACGAATCTCCATTCGTCAGGAGAAAGGGATTGCTGTCGGCTACGCCCCCAAAGGATAAATCGATAGTCAATCGCGGTTCATTTGCCTGTGCACGTACGGTCGCGGGGAACGAACAGGCCGCTGCCGCCACCAATAATACAGATAGTTCCAAGCGCACATCATTGCATGATCGGTAGGTCATGGAACAATCACCGTGTCGCCGGTCTTGAGCGGTTGAATATTCGCACGCGCGATGTCATTGGCGTCCGCACCGACCTTGAATAACGGTGCTAGCCGAACCCGGAAGCTATCGAGCTGGTCGCCGACCTTCCTAATAATCAAAATATTATCCAGACTGGCAAATTCATTGGGTCCGCCAGCCATGCTGAGGGCTTCCAGCACATTCACATAGCGACCCGGCGTAAATGTACCGGGGGAGTTAACTCGCCCCATTACAGAGAATTGCATTCCACTTGGAGAAATGACGGATACAGTTACCTGAGGAACTTCTCCCCGATATTGATCCCTGAGGCCGGTACTTATCAAAGTTTCAATTTCGGAAGGAAGATGTCCTTGCGCTACAATCTGGCCAACCAGAGGAAACGCGATCGTCCCATCAGGCAACACCTTCGCTGTCCGCTGCAGACGCTCTTCCCCCCAGACATAGATTGACAGTTCATCGCCAGCATTTATCCGATACGCCGAAGCACTAACAGAGGCTGGCGGCGATCCTGCTTGTGCCATAGCCTGCGAAGATAAGGATCCAGTCAGCGCAAACGCGAGCATATACCATATTCGGGTCATAGATTCAGAATATCCTAACTTCAGTCGACACGTGTTCTTGGGGCTCTATAAGACACCGTATGTTGTTTTGCTATACCATTTACCTTTATCGCTATCTGGCGAAATACGCATGCGTGATTATGCTGCTTATATCCGTTGCGTCGTTGGCTGCGTGTACCAGCTCACAAGAAGAAGCCGCTAAGAAATCGGCACAAGCGCAGTCTTATCTTGGACAGAATAGAATCGCAGAAGCGCGAATCGCGATTGAAAAAGCAGTTTATCTGCAGGATGATGTCCCGGAATATCAAATTCTCCGCGGCAGGATAGAATATGCTGCAGACGCCAATGAAAATGCGTTCACTGCGTTCAGCGAAGCTCTGTCGCTAGATGCAACGAATCAGGAGGCGTTACAAGCCGTCTCCCAGATCGGTTTGCAAATCGGACGCTGGCGTGAATCCCTTGAGGCTACGGACAAACTGCTTTTACTCAATCCGAATGATCCAAATGCGCTTCTGGTGCGCGGACTGCATGCGTTGCTAAAGCGTGATTTTGGGAATGCGGACGCCTATGCCATTAAATTACTGGCCATCAATCCAGCGAATGAGGGCGCCATCGCTCTAAAAGCGCGCGCCGCGTTTTTGGAAGGCAAGCCGGAAGAAGCGCAACATATCCTTGATCAGCATTTGACTCTATATCCTAACACAACGGCAATTTCCCTAACCCGGTTGGAAGTAAATCGGGAACTTCGCAATGCCGCGGAGATGGAAAAGCAATTTTCAGAATTGCGAAAATTACAGCCGGATGACATGTCTATCCGTATTGACGAAGCCAATTTCCGCTACAAAACCGGTAAAAGAAAAGAAGCTACAGCGATTGTTGCAGCGATATTGGCCAATGAAAAGACATCTTTGGAAATTATTCGTTCTGCCGTTGACCTGTGGCGCGAATATTCAGTGTCCCGGCTTGATCGAGATTTTGTAAGCCGGATTGTTCAAACCGCTAAACCACAAGCACGGATCGCGGCAGCCCGGCATTTTGCGAATTCCGGAAACGACACGACGGCAACCCAACTTCTTGAGGGCTTGACGGGTCCGAAAGTGGATGCAGAACTTGCGAACATCGCCATGTTAACGGGCAATGATGCCCGGGCCAGAACCCTGCTAGATTCGATCTTGGCTTTCGATAAGACGAATTGTGCATCGCTGGAAACACAGGCCCAGCTTCAGTTGAATGCGGGAAAGGTCAAAGCTGCGCTTCTATCCGCGCAGAGAGCCGCCTCGGAATGCCCGGACAATATCAAGAGTTGGGCATCCGCAGCAAAAGCATATTCACAGCTTGGCGACCAGGTCAATGCTCGCAGAGTTTTCCGCCAAGGAATAGATGCCAACAAGCAAAATGAGCCGTTAGCACGCACCTTTGCAGAATGGTTGATTGCCGAAGGAAAGGATCGAGAAGCCATTGCGACTGCCAAACGGTTAACACGATTGGCTCCTGCCCTTACCAGCGGCTGGCGACTGTACAGCGAGATTTGCACCAAGACAAAATCGGATTGCGTAGCCGAAGCGAAAAGGGGCCTCGAGGACTCAGCGACCCGATACGGGATCGATCTGCTACCCGGTCAGCTTGCCCCGAATGGCCTGTTTGGCAGATTTGTGATCCGATGAACAAACCTTTGCCGGCACCAATAATGAGTTCTGAGGTAGATCAAAATACGGTCGAATTTTTCGGGCTGGACTTCAATATTATAGACGAGAACATGGCTGTTTACCAAATTCGGCAGTTGGAAAAACAGAGCGGTTATTTTTATGTGGTAACCCCCAATGTCGATCACATCGTGCAATTGGACAAATCGACCGACAGTTCGCTGATAGAGGCCTACCAAGGCGCCGACATGATCATTTGTGACAGCCGCATCCTTTCCTTTCTGGCAAAACGATCCGGTATTAATCTTGATGCGGTTCCAGGAAGCGACCTGACGCGTGAATTGTTGCGAACGGGAAGAAAAAATTGGCGAGTAGCGATGATAGGTGGCGGTTCATTGCTCCACAAAAAGCTGCAGACACTTTATCCCGACTACGAGTGGGTTTTTCATGAGCCGCCAATGGGGATCCGCCGAAATCTCGCTGCCCGCATTACAATTGCAGAATTTATCGAGGACAAAAAGGCCGATATGGTTTTTTTCGCAATCGGTGCCCCGCAAAGTGAGATAACTTGCCGCGAGATTGCCTTACGCGGCAAAGCGACAGGTGTCGCATTGTGCATCGGTGCATCACTAGAATTTCTGACCGGCGCAAAGCGCCGGGCGCCCCGCTGGATGCAGCGCACGGGATTGGAATGGCTCTATCGTCTAGGCAGCGAACCGCGCCGGCTTTGGCGTCGCTATTTGGTTGAAGGGCCGAAGATATTCCCAATCTGGTGGCGATGGAAAAAGTTGAAGCGAAAATAGCTCAGGGTTTTTCCCCATCCCGACGCGTCCTGTTCCAGCCGGTCTGGCGAGAAGTAAAAAAACCGAGATAGATAGGTATTTTCCACATAATGTAGAAGGGAAACCGCATAAGCGATTTATAGGTGATAACGTCGCGCCCTTCTTTCCACCACGCAACGAGTAATAGCGTTACAGCGCCGAAAAAACTCACCAAAAGAACCAATAAAGGTGCGTAATATCCGGACCAAAACGCAATAATGCTTACACCAAGCAACATGAAGATCGACAACAGCATCAACATGGCAAGTGGTGGAACGAGCATATGAGCGCCTATGGCGACAAGATGCCTCGAGCGCTGGCGCAGCCCTGAAAACAACAGTGGCAAGCCATTGTGCGCGGCAGCTTGGAGAAAACCGTGCTCCCACCGACTCCGCTGCCCTTTACTGTCGGCAATAGATGCTGCCGGGCTGGTAACCAGCGCACCATCTTCGAACGAGACCTTAACGCCCCGCCTTGCGAGAGCCAGGCCTAGCTCAATGTCTTCGACTGCATTTGAAGTAGCAAGATCGAGCCGCGCAAATAATTTCCACGGGAACGCCATGCCTGTACCAAAAAGCAAAACGCCGCCGCCCATCCGCGCAAGTCCCCGCGCGCGAACCAAATTTTTAACTAGCATTGCAAAATTGGAAATATCCACGAGCGGCGAGGTAGTCACCGTTCGTTCCAGCAGATTGACAGATTGCACCGGCTCGCCGCTCGTCACTGCCTTCTCAACCAGTCTCGCTACGCTACCCTCCGACAGGCGACAATCCGCGTCAATGACGACAACGGCATCCGGTGGGGCCTTGGCCAAAAAGTCTCGGCCATAGGCGAGCGCAAATCCTTTTCCACGATGATCGGGATCCGACCGGCTTATCGTCTCAGCCCCTGCCGTCCGTGCGAGACTGGCGGTTTCATCAGTGCAGTTATCCGCAACCACCAATATCCTGCAATCCGGCGCACTAAATTGCAGTGCTTCAACGGTCGCAGCAATGCCTGAAGCTTCGTTATGCGCCGGCACGAGTATAACGCCTGACCAATTTCCCGACATCACAGGGGCAGCGTCTTTACCGGACCGCGTTAGTCCCGATGCAATCTCAGCCGTCAGATAGATTAATATAATCGACAATGGGATGGCCATCAGCCAGGCAAGAATCATGAGAGCAAATTGCATATCATGCATTCTAGCACGGGCAATATGGCGGTGTATACTTGCGCCAGACTGTCGATTGCGAGATTAAAAGCATAGACGGACTTGCGCACGCATTCTCTTCGGCTAATACAGGCAAATTTTCTCGGGAGAAGTCTATGGCGCGCGAATATTTTTCAGCTCGGCGAGTATTAGTTACGGGCGGCGCTGGCTTTGTGGGTTCCCATCTTATTGATCGCTTGATCGAGCGAGGCGACGAAGTACTCTGCGTGGACAACTTGTTCACGGGGGCGAAAGCCAATATCGCCCATCTTCTAGACCATCCCCGGTTTGAATTTCTACGCCATGACATATGCTTTCCGCTGTTCGTTGAAGTCGATGCAATATTCAATCTCGCCTGCCCCGCATCCCCGATCCACTACCAGCATGACCCCGTTCAGACGACGAAGGTATCCGTGATCGGCTCAATTAACATGCTAGGGCTAGCCAAACGCATCAAAGCTCCGATTCTCCAAGCTTCAACTAGCGAAGTCTACGGGGATCCAACGCAACATCCCCAAACCGAAGCTTATTGGGGGAATGTCAATCCAATCGGAATAAGGTCTTGCTACGACGAAGGCAAGCGATGCGCGGAGACGCTGTTTTTCGATTATCATCGTCAGCATGATCTCAACATAAAGGTTGCACGCATTTTTAACACCTATGGCCCGCGGATGCACCCATCAGACGGCCGGGTAGTTTCCAATTTTATCATGCAGGCGCTCGCGGGCGATGATATCACTATTTACGGCGACGGCTCCCAGACGCGCAGCTTTTGCTATGTTGACGATCTCGTCGACGGCCTCATGCGATTGATGGACAGTCCAGAAGGATTTACTGGCCCTGTCAATCTAGGCAACCCAGTGGAATTCACGATACGGCAACTTGCAGAAACGGTCATCGAAATGACCGGAGCGAAATCTATGCTTGTCGAACAGCCGTTACCATCGGACGACCCCACACAGCGCCAGCCGGATATCTCGCTAGCAAGATCACAACTGGGATGGGAGCCCGAGCAGAATCTACGAGAAGGCCTTGAAAAGACAATCAGCTATTTCCAGAGGTTAAAGAACGGATAGGGCGCTTTTCTGCAAGCCGCAGATAAAGTTTCTGTACTCCTGTGCGATGGTTGACCATGCAAACCTTTCAATACCATCAATTTTATTGACCCGGTCTGACGTTAGCGCCTCCGTTATTGTATTCGCCAGCGCGGGCGTGTCTTCAGTATCGCAGAGATTGCCATAGTCGCCCAAGATCCACCGCAATCTTTCGGTATCATGCGCAATGATCGGCAGTCCCGTCGCCCAAGCTTCAAGAAACACATTCCCGAAAGATTCCAGCAAAGATAAATGCAGAAAAGCATCAGCAGATTGGTACAGAGCGGGCATTTCCTGAGCGGTCAGACTTATCCGTTGGAATCTGTTTGGCATGAGCCTATCCGCCAGTTTCTGTGCTTCATCGCGCAAGGGACCATCGCCTGCAACGACCAGATAGGCATCGTCCATTGTCGACACTGCCCTTATTCCGTCCAGCACCCGCTTGCTCTCGATAAAAGCGCTGACTATAAGAACAATTCGCTTGTCGGCCGGGAAACCGAAACGGGCGCGGTCTCCGGGACCGGGTTTAAATTGAGCGAGATCCACGCCATTGGGGATCAGCGCGCAATTCCATGTTGACCTGTTGCGATCGTAATAATCCGGATTGGTGCAAACCAGGCCATCACAGGAAAATGAGCGATATTCAGACCGGTTTTCAATAGCTGGCCAATCGCCATTTTGAGTAACAAATATCTGCAGCGGCTTTTTCCGAGCAGGCCTGCGCAACGCCCAATGAGTGAAAGGAAATGAACAGGTAACGACCGCGTCATATGCAGATGGATCATAGGAACGGAGCAAGTTTGCCGAAAAACTGGCGTCCTCCCATGACGTTTCGCTGCGCAACGGCGGAAAATGAGGCCATTTTTCAAAACGTTCTCGCGCAACGGCATCGACATGTTGGAAACGGTAGGAAGTTCCGGGACGCGCTTCACCTGAACCCATCAAAGTGACCTCATCACCGGACGCAGCCAATGCTTCTGCGACAGACATCAGAGCAACTTCCGCGCCGCGGTCATATTTGTGAAACCCTGGCAGGGCGAAAAGCAGTCTCATCGGAATTCCTCTGTATGCATGGCTATCTGTAAGTTAAGCTGATAAGTACTTGGGTATAAAACCGATATCATCATTCCAGAGCAGTATTTCATGACGATCAATTGGGAACCCGGAATTGGCGATCCTACCCAAATAGGCTGGTTCACCGTGTTTGCATATTTTGTGACCGCCATCCTCTGCTACCGTGCCGCAATGACTGCCAACGCAAGATCGATCGATATTAGGACAGCCGCTAATCTGGAACAGTATTTTTGGTTCGCGGCCTCAATTTCGCTAATCTTGTTTGGTATAAACAAACAGTTAGATTTACAATCGCTGTTTACAGAAGTCGCTCGCGTGATCGCCAAGCTGCAGGGCTGGTATGATAATCGCAGAATCTATCAACTGTTCTTTATCGAAGGGTTGGGTATTGTTGCCCTTGCCGTTGGCGTGGGGATCTTATGGCTGCTGCGAAAAACAGATGCTCGGGTTCAGATCGCGCTGTTCGGATTTTTCTGCCTAGGAGCATTTGTTGTCCTTCGTGCTGCATCCCTTCATCATGTAGACCATTTTCTCGGAGACAAAATATTAGGTTGGCGATGGAACTCAATTCTGGAATTGTCCGGCATCGGAGTGGTCGCCATTGCATGTCTCACCTATCTGCGGAAGTTCCATCCGCAGCACTAGTTTTGCTCAAATTGAGCAATCCAAGACAAACTTTGGCCCCTGAATATTAAGGGGTGATAGACCTCTCAATTTTTCACACAATCTGCCGCCAATATGCAGACCCGATCGAGCTTGAAGCTAGCTCGCCCTTTGATCGGATCCGCCAAGGACAAATCCCTCGTCCGCTTTAAAATCGCGAATAATCGGAGCAACCTTACACTTGAATCTATTTAGCGGGAGCTTTCTCGGACTTCTTCTCTTCATCTGAAGAAGGCGCAAATTGGGGTTGGTATTTTATATCTCCCTTTGCCCGCGCTTGCTTCAACCGCTCTTGCAAAGCCTTCGCCAGTTCTTGATTTCGCATCGCCTGCATAGCCATTGGGCCCATATCGGCGCCCTCAGCAGAGACTGGGCTTTCACCCGTTATAACGGCTACTGTAACCATACCATTTTCTGGAATGACAAAAGGTTCACCTTCAGGAAGTGCTTTGATCTGATCAAGGCGCTTTTGGCCTAGTTGAGCAGAATCCATCTTTGCAGCCCCGCGCTGATACTTGATACCTAATTTGTCTAACTTGGCCGCTACATCCGTCATAGAGTGGTCGTCTTCCAACGATTTTAGCTGCTCCATATTACCCGGAAGAGGGAACTGGATCCGATCAATCGTAAAGACCTTTCTCCCGGCGAACATGGACGGGTTCTCAGCCATATATTTGTCCACGGCCTGTTGATCAGGCACCCGAAGGGTTCGCTCCGCCCTTTTTCCTAGCAACTGGACCAACAGTGAATCTTCAAGCTGGCGACGCCGGATCAAATATTCCGGAGTCTTGTCCAAATCTTCTTCGCGAGCAGATTGTGCCAATAGCCGACGTTCTACAATTCGCGACAATGCGGCTTTCTGGATCACTTCCTTGTCGATGCCTTCGGGAATATTTGCATCACCAACTTCGGCATTTATCTCCTGAAGGGTTATCTCTTCCCCATTTACAACAGCCGCAACCTGACCCTCGGGCTCCTTCTCACAACCGGCCAAAAGAAGGGTGAAGCACAAGGCCCCATATAGATAACGTTGATGGAACATATTGATCTCCTTAAGCAATTCAGCCGATGAGCAATTTTTGCAAGTGGCGGGGTGATGCTTCGATAAATTCGCGGGTAAATTCAGTTAAAATCGGCAACGCTTTTTGCTGGTCGACCCCCAACACAGAGACGCGCATCATCATGCCATCAGGGATATCTCCAGCCAGATTTGCCCGCATCACCGAAATTCGCTGTTCGCTCCAAGAGCGTGGGAATGCATTGCCAAGGCGGGTGAAATAAACAACGTGTTCAGTCCGCCGAGGTGACTTTGCGGTGAAAATATTTGCAGGAATTGACCTTCCCGCTCCAGCGATCCCGATTTGGCGCGTTTCGCTGAGCTGGAAGCCTCCGACAGGATAGCATACCTCGGGCCTGTGGACCTGCAACACACCATCCTGTTCGTTGTTATACGCAAGCAACATCATCACGGGCGGGGACCCGGACTTTGCGTAAACACGTGTTACCAAATTATCATATAGCCGATCTTGCAACGCATCAGGCGGCGGCAATACAACTTCGCCCTGTGACAATGACATCCAATTTCCGAAAGCCTTAGGCACAAGCTTGTCAAACGCTTCCGCCTCGACCACGGGTTCTGCAACCTCCGGCTGCCGCGTATAGGCAATCGCTGAAGCACTTGCCAATATCGCTCCGATGATAACATAGCGACGATTGACACGACCGGTCTGATTGCCCTGCTTCGATTTTCCCTTATCCATAATGATCGGCCGCCTTCGATTTCACGATATATCGATCCCAAATGGGCTTCAAAATTTCATCGGCGGCAAATATCGTCAATAATGCTATCGCGAACATCGCAATTCCGGCAAAATTGTGCAGAAAGCCCTGGGCCGTTGCTTCACCAGCATGATAGGTCAACAAGATCAAAATCAGTACTCGGAAAAAATTTGCCACCAGCGCAACGGGTACGATCAAAAATACCAGCAACAGGGAATAACGCCAATCTGCCTGATGACGCATATAGATATAAAATAGGGAGATTGCTGACAAAGAAATAATGGAGTTGATCCCCGAACATGCGGCGGCAACAAGCAATTCATATTGGCCGATGTAGATTCTAACCCCTTCCCCGCCTATCGGGTAGCCAAACAGCTGAAGAAAACCGATAGCCGCCTTCGATAACCATATTTTCATTGGCACTGTAGCCAGTGCGACAATCGTTTCCGGCGGTGGGAAAATAAAGGCCAGATAAAAGATCGGAAACCAGAGCCGCTTCATCACTTCCATACCGACAATACTGTAGAGGACTATCAGCATCGTTGCATACATCAGATACCCCTCGACCTCGACAATCTGGGTGATTCTGGCGAAGATTTGCAGAGGGACGAAAATTGCGAGCAGTAGCCATACGAGCGGCATAGAAGGCGCTTGAACGGAAGTTTTTGACACTTTCCACCTGCGCAACAACAGCCATATTCCCGTGGCCAGCACGATGGGGCCGTGTGCGCCCTCTTCTCCGCTCCAAGATTGCTCGATGACAAATTTCATGGTTGGCACACAAAACACAATAAGGCCGAGCAACAATATCACGGATTGAAACGACCACCCACCCGGAATCTTGTCTGGCGAAAAAATTTTGTCGCCGCGGACGGGCGCATTGGCTATATCGTTATTCAAAAATACCCCCTCCTTGAGGCCTTCCCAATAGATCACGTCATACCTGTTGCCAATGGCTGATGTTAGACTATGTTTCTATCATGTCTCAATCCGGAACATTTGGGATCCTTTTGTTGTTAATCGCCGGAATGGTGTAAGTGTTCTTATCATCAAACCTTGTTTACATTGGAAGAGAATATGAGCCGGCAAGGTCAAAATATTCGGCTACGCTTGATCACTGTGACGGGATTACTTCTAGCTGCAGCAGGAATTGGCACCGCGTTATATTTCCTGTTGGGGCACGCTGGCCCTACTACTGGACACGGCAAGATGCCAGTTACAACCGCCAATAGAGAATACGCCCCGCCTCCGAACCCGGAACTGCAATTGTACAAGCCGATAACTGCTGAACAGGCGGAAGAAGAAAATGACGAGCTGCCATTTTCGGATGCGCCAATCGAACGGGCACTACCGTTAGTCTTGCCATCCAGCCAGTTGCTGCCGATTGAACGTCGAAATGCGATTAATTGCCTGTCCTCTGCGATTTATTATGAAGCAGGTAATGAAACTAGCCAAGGAAAACGGGGTGTTGCCCAGGTTATTCTTAACAGGGTTCGTCATCCCGCATTTCCCAATTCAATTTGCGGAGTAGTTTATCAGGGCTCGGAACGCCGTACCGGCTGTCAGTTCAGTTTTACGTGCGACGGCAGTCTCGCTCGTCGGCCTGCTCGAAATAGTTGGGAGCAGGCTAGGCTCATCGCAATCGGAGCCATTTCAGGAGCCGTGGAGCCAAGTGTCGGAATGTCCACGCATTATCATGCAAATTATGTCATGCCTTACTGGGCACCATCACTGAACAAGATCGTTAAAGTCGGCTCGCATATTTTTTATCGCTGGAAGGGCTCATGGGGCCGACGACAGGCGTTCGTGCAGAACGTCCAACTGGACGATAACGACCTTTTCCCGATGATGGATAGAATTGCCCTGAGTCCCGAAGAAGAAATATTCGAAATTAACCTCCCGATAAAACCGCCATCGCGTATTATCGCGGATGATACATCATCCGTTCTTGCCAGCGTTCAATCCCGCCCAAATATGACAAGCCAAATAGCACCCGAAATCTTGGCTGATCAGCGCATCTCAACATTGACGGCGGACGAACAAAAGTCCACACTTAGAACAGACCAATAGTGTTGGTGTGGGGGCAGCGTTGAACATTAAAAATACATCGGATGGAAATAAGCTTTCCATACCTTATTTCGCCTTGGCTCTTGGCTTGATAGTGCTCATTCTCGCTGCTCTCGGCAGCTGGTATTACACTGGCTTGATCAGTCGCCTGGGCGAATGGCAATTCGCTAATTTCGGGATATATTTCAACTTAGCATCCATTCTGCTTTTTGTTGCGCTGCTCGCCGTCATCTGGCGAATCGGTCGAGCCTTGATGAACCGCACGCGAAAAAAGGATGATGAGCTTGACGTTGAGGAAGCGGAAGACATTCGTAATAATCTGCTCTTGACGACCATTGCCAAGAAAATCACGGGCTGGCTTGGATTGGCGATACTTTTTTCAGCATTCATTACGTTGATATACTTGCTTTTGCTCCCTTCGGACGAAATGAAAACGCGAGAGATTAACGCTGCTCAGGCATCTCGTGGACCAGAAGGTCCTGTCGAATTGAGCGGCGTTACCGCGATCGGGCAAACAGCACGCTATCAGCAAGGCTTCCTGTTTTGGCAACGCACATATTATTTCATGCCGATTGCTATGGAAATAGATCAGGACAAAGTTGGCAGAGCAAGTGTGTTTCTGGAAGTTCCCGCAAAACTTGCCAAATCAAATTCAACGCTGCGCGCGCAAGGTATTCTGCGTCACGGGACGTTGCCTGACGAAGTTTCCGCCATGTATAATGGCGTGAAATTTCCTGTAGCAAAGGATGCCAGCGTCATTTTTGCAAATGGATCGAGTAGCAGCTGGACCACGCGGGTTTTATTTTACGACATGCTCTTACTTGGTTCTATAAGTCTTATTTTCAGCTGGTTGCTGAAACGGAGGGAAAAGCGACTAGAGAAAGAACTTGGTAACCATAATCACTAACCAAATGCTCTAATCGATTTTTTATGCCTTGCTTCCATAAAGCTAGGCATGCTCGACTGTGGTAACATTATGACTGCTTCAATTGTCTTGCTCTTCGGAGCAATACAAATTGGCGACGCCTTGGACACTGATAACGCTCGCGTATCTGATACCGCTTATCTGGCAAGCAGTAAAAACATAGCCCGTGGCACATTCAACCTCAGTCCGTCCGGAATTTCAATCGAACGTGCACAAGACGGTCTTTTTCATGTTACTGCTTTGGTAAATGGCCAGCCCGTTGACATGGCTATTGACACAGGCGCGACACGGACCGTGATCACGCAGAACGATGCCACCAGGATCGGCTTGTCCTCGCCCACGGGTACTTATAGCAATATGGAAACCCTGAACGGTCAGGTGCGGCTATCACGGATGAGGATAGACAAGTTGACAGTCGGAAATCGGGAAATAGAAGGCCTGGAAGTCGTTCTGGGCCCTCAAGCTCTAAAGCAATCTGTAATCGGACTTGACGCTATCAGCAGAAGCAGTCCTTTACTGGTGGACGGCGACCGGTTGACGCTTCTGACGACGAAGAGCCGCGCCGCTAGCGAATAGGCCTAGAAGGAACAACATCCATACGCTCGGCTCGGGCACAGGCGAGCTAACGGGTGGCACGACTACGCCAGGAGTTTCAGGTACAGTTGGCGTTGTGTCATTTGGATCCAGCAAACCAACGGTAGTGATCGGTGATCCACCAAGATTTCCAAAACCTGGACCGCCGCCACCAATATTACCGGTTGGTATAGCTCCCGCGTTACCAGAGCTTCCGCCATTCGAAACACCACTATCAAAGGCACCGCTGCCTGAAGGGCCTTGATTGCCCGAAGCCGGTACAGCTATCGAGTCGCCGCTGGAAGAAGACGTCAATGGTCCTCCAGAACCACTCGGTGCAATATTCCGACGAAAAGAGCCGACTGCTCCGTTCCCTCTGCGAATGAGTCCCGGAATGAACCGCGATAAATTTCTCTCATCTAGCGACACGAGATCAGTAAGACCAGATTCGCCCACTTCCCGTCCCAAAAATCCAGTGTCACCCTCGCCTTCAAATGGCAAAAGCGCACGCTCTCTGTAAGAGGATCCCGATGCGATCAACATACCAACTGCAAATGTCGCTAACCATATATCAAGCTTGACGGCGATGATTATTCCCCTTGGATTCGCCCAAAATTAAACTGTACCTTGTGCATTCCATAGCAAAGATCAGAACTTTCTAAAAGGTAATTAACCAAAGATTCTATCGCGCGTCGCATATGGTAAAACCGATCGCCAACTGCGGTCTGCTCGCATGGATTGGCGCGGGCGTGCTAAAAAAGTGCGCGCTATACCTCCGCCATTGCAACAACGTCTTGAACGCCTCCTTCGTCCAGAGGCTGGTCGAGGACCTTTTCCGCCGACGCCTCGCCTCAGAAGATATCTCTTTATGCCCGAAATTATAATAGTCATGAGTGTCGCACCGGCAAATTAGGGATCACTGTCGGCCAAACAACCGACTTTCGATTTCAAACATGTACCCAAAAATGGATTGTGCCGAGCCAGCGACAGAATTGATGCAAGGAGAGTGTCTGCCATATTTGCGTTAAATTGGCACAGGGACTGAAAATGAATTAGAAGAATTGCGTACAATTTAATAATCTGTTAACTGGTTGGAACAGTTCGGAAAATTTCAGGGCCGAATCAGGCCCGCTGATCAAAAAAACCGGCGGCATATTGAGGACACATATGAAAAAACTTCTGATGGCGACTGCCGCCATATTGCTAACCACCCCGGCGAACGCCGCAATCTTCATAGTAGATGCAACGAATAATGCGTCTTCGGGCGGGACTGCGCTTGGCACTATTTCGCTAGCCGCCGGACAAGTTTTCACGGTAAGCTCCAGCACCGATGATCTTTGGAGCGCCGGACCACTTCCTCGCTTCTCTGATGCCAATGGCCTGGTTGCAGACAGATTCGCGACCGCGTCCGATGATTCAGGACAGGCTGTCGGAACGCAGATTGGCACGAATTTTGGTCTCCATTCGCAATTCGGCCATTCTGCCGCTTTCGGATCACTGGTCGGCAGAATCAATGGCGTTTACCAGACGATTGGCGCAAATTATTCCGGCCCCGCCTGGCAGACCGGGTCGCTGGAAGTGTTTTACTGGGACTCAAATAATTTCGATAATTCCGGTGATATCAGTTTTGATATCAACGCCGTAAGCGGTGCGGTCCCCGAACCAGCTACATGGGCCTTCATGATCTTTGGCTTTGGCGCCATCGGCGGTGCCATGCGCCGGCAGCGCAAAGCCAACCTAAAAGTCAGCTACGCTTAAAGACGGGCAAGCAAGTCGTTCCAAAGCCGCAGCAGAGCAATCTGAGGCCGCTTTTTGGCGCGCAGGCTTCGCCCGAAAGTGCTACTTTGGCCGAGGATGGCGGATGACTATTGGACACCGCTGACAATCTTGCCAAAAGGTGGATAAAACCATTGATTCTTCTCTAAGCCGAACAAATGGTTTGTTCCGCAGACCCCAGTGAATGCCGCCATTTGCTCCGCAATCAGCCATCGGGATCATCCGCGCCCAGCGGATGTTTAGAATAGAATTCCACCTGCATTTTCATCGGACCGACAAGATTGACGAAATGCGGCGATTGCGGAGGGATCGGTGCGGGATTATCGACCGTTACCAGTTGCCGTGATGGCGGATCGATGAACACAAGTTCAACCTCGCCTTCCAGCACACGCAATAAACCCCAGGTGCCGTCTTTGGTACTATGCTTGTTGCGCAGGGAATCCGGCAGGCTAAGCTCGTCGAATATCGGCGACGCACCGTAAGGGGCGATGGCTTTGGACGCGCCGGCCATCAGACGAGAGCCCGGATGACGGCAAAGGCGCAGGCAAACAAAGCCAGCAAGATCGGTACCGTCAGAATTTGCGCATTTGCGGCCCGATTGTTCATCCATCCGGTCTGTGTTTCGATCCCGCCAATCGGGTCAACCGGCGGCAAGGCCTTGCGCTCGGCTGCGGTGACGTTGTTCAGGACTGCGGCGGTACCAAAATACATCACGGCATAGGCCATGCTGACCACCAGCGCGAATATGGCTGCCGTCCCGTGACCGGTGGCGATGAAGAGCGCGCCGAAAAAAACGGCATAAGAAGTGAACATCGTGATCCAGACCGAACTGGGCAGTTCAAAGGTGCGGATCTCGTGTGATGGCGAGTTATAGCCCTCCGGAATATTTTCCATCTCTGTCATGATCTCGGCGGTAATTGCCTGTCCACCTTCCATCTGGAAATCCATCAACATGATCACTTCTCCTTTCGGTTGGAAATTGAGTCCAGACCGCCGCGCTGGACCTTGATACCGGTGAGCAGGCTCTCGGCGATCCGTTCGGCAGCCTGGCGGAAGACCTGCGCGGCGGCTTCATTGGGTGCAATATCGTCGAGAGTCTGGTTCCAGAGCACCAGCCAGCGGTCGAAATGCATATTATCGAGGCCGCCGACGGCGATATGCTTGAGCATGGGATTGCCACGGAAACGACCAGATTCCAGTGTTACGGAAGCCCAGAAATCTTTCATTCGCGCGAGATGCGGCGTCCAGTCGGCAACATGGGCCATAAAGATCGGACCGAGTAGCTCATCGCTGCGAATAGAACCGTAAAAAGTCTCGACCAGATTGGAAATCAGCGCATCATCAATGCCAAGCGCATTGGCTTGTGCGGTCTTTTTCGCTCTGGCCCGTTCGGCATAGCTGGCTTCGGTCATGATCTCGACTCGGATAAGGTGTATTTCATATGCACTGTTTATACCGCTTGGCAATTAATAGCAATATATGATATGCATGTTTTATGAGATTGTCCGTCCACACCGATTATGCGCTCCGCACGTTGATGTATCTGGCCGCAAATGACGGCCATCATTCGATCACCGAAATCGCCGGGCAATATGGCATCTCGAAAAACCATTTGATGAAGGTGTCCCAGCGACTGGTGGCGGAAGGTTTTGTCGACAGCGTCCGCGGACGCAGTGGCGGATTGTTGCTTGGCCAGCCCGCCGACGCCATAAATGTCGGCAAGGTCGTCCGCACGTTCGAAGATTACGGCACCTTTGTCGAATGTTTCGACAAGGCAAATAACACCTGTGTGGTAAGCCCTGTCTGCGGCCTCCGTCATGTTCTTGCCGATGGCGTCGAAGTCTTCCTGCGGCATCTCGACGGGTTCACCGTCGCCGATCTGGTTGGCGACAGAATCAGGTTTCAATCCGCCTGGAACTAGGCGCCCAGCGCCGCATAGCGGCTGTGCTGGCCACAACAATCTGCACGACTGCCGGGTGACAATCGACACAGGGCATTAATCCGCCCGGCCAGTCGGACTAGCCCCGAAGCGGCCAGCATAGAAAATCCGTGCATGTAGCTTTCCGGATTCTCCGCTATGCCGTCGCAATGGAATTACCGATGCCTGATAAAATGCCGCCTATGGTCGACCGACTATCCCCGGATAGTTCGCGTAGCTATTGGTCTTTCTTCATCGGCATTGCGGTTTTCATCGTCGGAACCCTGGCAACCTATGTCGCCCAGAATGCGGACCGGCCGGTCAGTGCGGCGCTGATCTATGTGTCAGCCGTGACGATCATCGGCGCAGTCAACGGCCTCCGCGGCGGCTTGCTGGCCGGCATTGGTGCTTCCTTCTTCTATAATTTCTTCTTCAGCGAACCGCTGCTGGATTTTGGTGTCACCACCTCCGATGAATATATCCCGCTGCTGGCGTTTAATTTAAGCGCCCTTTTGTCGGGTGCGCTGGCGGGAAGGATCAATGACCGGGCCCGCGCGGCAGAGATTGCGCAGCAAAAGATCAACCTGCTCCTCGATATCAGCAATCAGCTTCAAACCGCCGTCCATCTCGAAGATATCGACAGGGCGATCGTCCAGACCGGGATATTCGATTCCGCCAGCGCATTCGAGATATATGCGCTGAGCGACGATATATGGATAGCGGTAGCCGGAAAAGAACGTTGGCTGGTCGAAGCCCGGCAGGCCGTCGAACCCGACGAATTGCAGAATCTCAAGGACCGGAAAATCGCCTATCAGCTGTCATCGTCGCAACGCCCGGTAGGGATGCTGATCTGTACCGAGAACGCGCAAAACTCCAAAAGACTGAGCAAGATCGATTTCGCCGCAGTATTGAACCTGCTGAGCATGGCAATCGACCGGTTTGTTCTGCTGCACCAGAAAGCGGAAGCAGAAGCGATGCGCCGGTCGGAAGAGTTCAAGACCGCGCTGCTGTCATCCATTTCACATGACATGCGGACCCCGCTTGCGGCCATCTCCGCATCGGCGTCCAGTCTTGCGTCTTATGGCGAAAAGCTGCCCGAAGCTTCCCGCAAGGACATGCTGACGATCATCCAGGACCAATGCGAACGCTTGAACCGCTATACGACCAACCTGCTAAATCTGGGCCGGCTGCAAGCCGGGATATCGCCCGACCAGCTGGAAAGTCTGGATTTGCTGGAAATGCTGGGCTCGGCCGTCAACGCCGTCAAGCTACATCACAGCGGGCGGGAAATCATCATATCGCTGCCGTTTGATTCGTGCACGGTGCGCGCCAATCCGGTTATGCTGGAACAATTATTCTACAATATTCTGGAAAATGCGGTCCAATATAGTCCCGAACCCGCGCCGGTTTTGATCACCGGTCACAAACAGGCCGGGCGGGTGGAAATTGCCATATCCGACCAGGGATGCGGAATCCCGGCTTCAGAGCTGACCAGAATATTTGACCGCTTTTACCGCTCGGCAGAAAATGTGCGCAAGGAAGGCCATGGCTTGGGTCTTTCGATCGCTTCCGGATTTGCCCAAGCCTTCGGCGGCAATATTGCCGCGCACAGCCCGCTGGAAATGGGCAAGGGGACAAAAATAGTGGTGAAACTCCCGGTATCCCCCTCCCCCTCAGAAAGTATCGGTCAATGAACGCGAAAATATTATTGGTCGATGACGAGACCGCTCTCATCCGCTCGCTGCAACCTGTGCTAATTGCACAGGGCTATAGCGTCGATTCAGCCGGCTCAGCCGCAGAAGCCTTGAAAAAGGCGAAAGATACCGTGTTTGATATCATCCTGCTCGACCTCGGCTTGCCCGATGCCGATGGCAAGGAAATCATCTCCAAATTGCTGAGCATGAACGCCTTGTCGATTCTCATCCTGTCGGCCCGGCATCAGGAAGCGGAAAAGGTCACCGCGCTGGATCAGGGTGCGGATGATTTCATCAATAAGCCGTTTAATATCGAAGAATTATTGGCGCGAATCAGGGCCGCTGTCCGGCGGAGGAAGAATGAGGCGGTTAAAAGCCAGCAGTTCCAGTCCGGTCCCTTGTCGATCGACTTTCAGAAAAGGAAGGTTTTCTTGATGGAGGAGGAAATCAAATTTTCACCCAAGGAGTTCGATCTGTTGGAAACGCTGGCGCGGCATGCCGGACAGGTTGTGACCCATCGCCAGCTTCTGCTCGCCGGATGGAATGACCCCACAGTCGATACCCAATATTTGCGCAGCTATATGGCGCTTATCCGCCAGAAGCTGGAGTTTGATTCATCGCAGCCGGAATATCTGCTGACCGAACCCGGTGTGGGCTATCGGCTGGATATTGAATCATAACATTGAAAAGTGGATGACGCGGGCGTGGTCGGGGCGACGGGTGCCCGCGTCATCTCAGGGTGGGGGACCCTGGTTCATCCTGTCCCTGAAGTGGACGCACCTCTTTTACGGCAATTCGGATCGCGTTGTTACAATGGATTTTATATGACCGCTCACGAGCGGGCGCATATGAAATCCGTGGTAATTACTTTGGAGAAAAGGACCTATGAAACGGGTGTAACATTCAAAAGGTTGTGCCATGTCCAATTCATCAGTTTCACTCAAACTATTAACAACACCATTGTTGATTGCGGCCTTGTCTCTGTCAGCATGCAGCAAGAAGGCGCCGGAAGCCCTGCCGCCCGCACCCGGAGACAGCATGGATTATAACAATTCGTCCAGCGGCCCGGTCAAGGGCAGCCAGGAAGATTTTCTGGCCAATGTCGCAGCGGACAGAATATTCTTCGAAACCGACCGGAGCAATGTCGATAGCGAAGATCAGCAGATATTGCGCAGTCAGGCCGCCTGGCTTGTTGCCAATCCGAGTGTCCGTATCCGGATCGAAGGCCATTGCGACGAGCGCGGCACCCGCGAATATAACCTGGCCCTTGGCGAACGCCGGGCCAATGCCGCGAAAAACTATCTGTCAACGCTGGGCGTAGAATTGTCGAGAATATCGGTGGTCAGTTTTGGCAAGGAACGCCCCGACGCGCTGGGCTCGGATGAACAGGCATGGGGCTTGAATCGCCGCGCCGTAACGGTGACGGTGCGCTAGATTTCCATCTGGCGACACGCCCGCCTAAACAGCCCGCTCCATCATGATCCACCGACGAACATGTTGGTGGATCATGAGCACTCGGGACTGTTGCTAGCGAGGCTGGTCAAGAGGATAGCGCTCGCCAGCGATCACGCCTTTTAAAAGTTCGGGCTGGATATTCCGATCGCCGTCCTCAGCGTGCAGCACCGACACATCACCTGTAGTCTCGGCAATCACCGCCAGCACTTGTGAAAAATTCAGGGCATTCGCCTCGCGCAATTTCCCCCAAAGGTCGCTTTCGGTCATCTTGGCTTTCTTCAGCTGATCATGCTGGATTTCACCGCCGATCATGATCAGCCGTGGCCTGTTGTCAGCCAGCAATTGCAAACCGGGAAACCGGCTTCTGAGCACCGCCATCCCGATCTGGAGTGCGAACAGGATGACGAGTGCTGCGATGCCATTGGCAATCGGCGGATCTTTGGAGAGGATGACCGAACCGAGCACCGACCCGATCGCAACCGTGACGGCAAAATCGAAACCGCTCATTTTGGAAAAGCTGCGGACGCCGGCCAGCCGGGTAAGAACGATCACCGCCACATACATGCACAGGGCGGACAGAGCGATCAGCGAGACCTGTACCCATCCTGTGCTGGTCCAGTCCGACAGCATGTCAGCGGCCGCGGTTCCGATCAGTTGATCAAGCAACTTCCTTTTTCTCCACCGGCTTGCGATCGTCGAAAATTTTAGCGAGCTCTTTCGCACGCTCGGCACTCAGATCCTTTTTGGCGGCGGCAAATATCTCGTCCTCTTCCTCGTCCATATGATGTTCCAGCCGTTCCTTCAGCGTCTTGAACCGCGTCAGCCAGCCGCTACTGTCGAAATCCATATCGACCAGGTCCTCGAAATAATCCTCCGCTTCCTTATGCTCGGCGACCGAATGGCGGCCCTTGTCCTGCAAATCGGGCCTGCCCAGCATTTCGGCATATAGGGACTGTTCTTCGGCGTTTGCATGGGCTGAAACGTCGATGCGCAGCTTTTCAAAAGCCTCGCGCCGTTCCTTGCTGTCGCCGCTGGTTGCTGCCACCCTGTCGAGCATCTCCCTATGACGGTCGTGATCCTGTTTGAGACGGGTAAAAATGTCAGTCATAATATCTCCATCACCTATTTTCTCCTGAATAGACGCACGAACCGCCTATCGGTTGCGCTGTTCCACCTCGCGCGATCGCGAGCATCCTGTGAAAGAGCTTTTTACCCGCCGAGAAGCTACCCGCAGATGAGGTAAAAGGTCCCTTGTTTAAAGCCATCCGACATGGACGAAAAATTTTTGCTACCCGGAGGGAACCAATAGTTTCGTGACAGGTTATAAGCTTTGAATGAGCGACAATCCCTGACCCGGGTTTGCCTTCATTCCTCAAAAAGCCGGCTGGGAAATTTGCCGATTCGTAATCCCCCCCGTTTTCCGAACGGATAGATTTCCCAGCCACCTTTCCAAACTGACAATGCAAACGTCCGTCTGTTGCGGCAGTCGACCGGCCACCGAGCTTCGGTTGGCAAACCCTGACTGGCAAAAAAATAGCCAGGACATATTGCCTGGCTATTTTCGTTTATTGAATATCGTAGATTATTGTTCGGAAGGCATTTTCACGTCCACATCGGGCACGTCCACAGTAACCTCTTCCGTACCGACTTCAACGTCGGCCGTGTCCACGTCGATCTCGGGAAGCTTGCCGGAATCACCGGAAACATCGACGTCCACCGAAGGCATTTCGCCTTCTTCGGTAACTTTGGCTTCACAGCCAGCGAGTGTAAGGCCTGCAGCCATTGCTGCCACGATTGCTAATTTTTTCATCATGAACTCCCTTCATTGGTTCGATAGGTTCAACGCACGGACCCAGCCGAGAGTTCCATCACCCCGGAAAATTAATTGCGGCCGAGACGCATCCGAAAGGCGTCGAGATGGAAATAGGCTGGATCAAACTGGCTGATATCGGCGAGGCGGGCTGCATCTGTAAACTGGATCCAGCCATTGGCGCGCTCGAGCAGTCCGTCGCGTTCCAGCTGCCGGAGCACCCGGTTAGTATGAATCGGGGTCAGGCCAAGCGCGTCGGCGATTACGGTTTGCGTCAACGGCACGCGAAACCCGTCGCTTGTGCCCTCGCCGGCGATTTGCACACGCCTGTGCAACTCGAGAAGGAAATGCCCGATTCTCTCGCGCGCTGTCTGCTGGCCGTTGCGAACAATCTGCTCGCGCAGGAAAGACTCTTCCTGAACCTGCATCCACCAGAAGGCGAGAGTCAGTTTCCCGGAATCGGTAAGCAGGCGGCGAAATACCGACGGTTTGACCGAAAATGCGGTCAGGTCGGTGACGGTCTTTACCGAGTGATCAGCCTCGGCAGCGACCAGAACCTGCAGATCGAACATATCTCCCGGCAAGAGTATGTTCAGGACCTGACGCCTGCCATCCTCCAGCGACTTGTAGCGAATAGCCCAGCCTTCCTTGACGATCAGCACGCTGTCCATTTCCTGGCCGGCATCGACAATTTCGGTATTTTTCGCGAAATGCTGCTCACGCCCGTCCAGCTGCGTGATCACATGCCGGTCATTGATATCGAGATCGGCATAGAAGGATATCCGCCGCAGCAGGGCCTCTTGCGCCACTAACGAACCTGATCTTCGGGCACAGGGAAAACGACAGTGCAAAGCAGACCGTCCGCGGTCCAGTCTCGCGTAATCTCTCCGCGCAAGTTGCGCGTGATACTGTGGTCGATAAGGGAGGAACCAAATCCGAAAGTAGAAGGCACTGTTGCTGCAGTCGGCCCGCCCCGTTCTGTCCATGTCAGATGGACGATGTCCTGGCCATTCTCTTCCTCAATGGCCCAGTCGATCTTCACCAGCCCCTTTCCGCTGGTCAGGGCGCCATATTTGACTGCATTGGTGGCCAGTTCGTTAAGAACCAGCGAAATCGACACCATCGCATTTTCCGATAGCGAGAAATCGGGACCGGACCAGCGCACCCTCGGGTAGGTCTGACAGAGATCCCTGACCAGCGCGGCAAAGGAACCGGTCACGAAATTGGTGTCGAGCAGGATTTGCTGAGCCCGGTTGAGGGCGCTCAACCGGCTTTTGATCCGTTCGATATAGTCGTCGATCGATGTGGCCGAATTCTTGGTCAGCGACATGATCGATTGCAACGTCGCGAACAGGTTGCGCAGACGATGATGCAGTTCGCGGGTATGGAGCCGTAACTGCTCCTGCTGGTCGACGGAATGGGTGATGTCCTTGTTGATACCCGTCAGCGTCGGACGCCCGTTGGCTTCAAGATAATCACCATAGCCTTCCACCCAGCGAATCTCGCCGGAGGGCAATATGATACGAAAACGCGTTTGGAATTTTTCACCCGGAGCAACCGCCAGGCCCATGGCTTGCCGCACAGCTTCCTGATCGTCTGGATGGACGCGAGCCAGTGCGCTTTCCACTTCCGTGATCGCTTCGCCGGCATCCTCTCCCCAGATTTTCATATAGGCGCCGCCCCAGTCGATTAGCCCGGTTTCAAGATCGATCCGGAAACTGCCAACGTCGCTGAGCGCCAGAGTGAGATCGAGATTGGACCGGGCGATGGCGGCATTTTTTTGCGCTTGTTCCCGCAGAATAATTTCTCGTCGCAACTCCATTTCACTCATCACAATATCGGCCAAGCTGCGGAGCTGGTTGAGCTGGTTCTTCGATATCCGGAATCGCGGGACGGTGTCGCCGATACTGAGTGCTCCCAAAACCAGCCCGCTGGGGGCAATCAGGGGCGCACCGGCATAGAAGCGAAGGGAGGTATCACCGGTGACCAGCGGGTTGTCGGAAAATTGCTGCTCTTTCTCGATATCCTCGATGACAAGCGGCTCGCGGCCTTCAATCAGCTCTGTGCATAAAGAAACACGTCGGTCGATGTGCACCGGAGGCAAGCCGACCACAGATTTGAACCATTCCCTACTGTCATCAAAAAAAGCGATGGATGCCATCGGCGCCGAAAAAATATCGGCGACCAACCGTGTGATACGGTCAAAGGCTTCCTCCGGCGCGCTATCCATGATTTGATAGCTGCTCAGAGTAGCCAACCGCTCGGTTTCAATCGATGGATGTAGCTCGCGTCTGACACGGTTACCCGCACTCATATCTGATCCTTTTACCCATGCCCCCCGCAAGGGATCGACTTACCAACGCTCAACTCGCGATCTTGTTGCATGGTTGTGAAGAACCAAAGAAGCGAACCGGGGCCCCGCTAACACAACATTCCGTCCGGGACGAACATAATCCAAGACAGACTTTGGCACGACCAAGGATGATCGCGCAACATTATATGTCATTCCAAGCCATAGAAAAGGCGAGGGAATTTACGCCCCTCGCCTTTTATACCTGCTATTGCGGACAACTAGCGACGAGCCATCAACGCTCCGATAATCAACCCCAGTCCCGCTGTAGCCGCGATGCTCACAATCGGGTTTTCCTTGAAGGTGACGCGCGCTTTTTCGCGACCCTTTGTCCCGGCATCCATCGCGTTTTCGCGGGCGGCCTTCAGCTTGGTTTTCGCGTTGGCCCGCAATTCTGATGCATTG
The DNA here is from genome assembly GCF_963975735.1 of uncultured Parasphingorhabdus sp. GTDB lineage: Bacteria > Pseudomonadota > Alphaproteobacteria > Sphingomonadales > Sphingomonadaceae > Parasphingorhabdus. Next base: position 29,200 of record NZ_CAXBIA010000014.1, on the reverse strand, counting down.
GCCTGCGCATCAACCTTGACGGATTTCGTCAATGTCGCCAAATCTGCTTTCAGGCTCTGCAAATCCGATTTTACCGCACCCATTTCCTCTGAATAATTACCCGTCATTTCATTTTCTCCAATTTCTGTTTAATGAAGAGTCTACGAATGCCGCCCCGTTTGGTTCCGGGCCAGACCAGAAATCGGTCTGATTGGTCGACGTCATAATTCTACCTTTTTTGTGGAACTCTTTTTATTATCGGACGTTAGAGAGGAGTTCATGGAGATACATATATATGTCGCTAGCTGAAATTCTGAAACCGCATTTGCCTTATCTGCGGCGCTACGGGCGCGCATTGACCGGCAGTCAAAAAAGCGGTGATACCTTTGTCAAAGCAACGCTCGAGGCAATCGTCGCCGATCCGGATTCTGTGACGAACGACGACAATGTGCGCGTTCAACTCTATCGGGTTTTTTCCCGCATCTGGGAAAGCGCGCACGTAAGTCTGACGGAAGATCCGGACGACAATACCGCGCAAAGCCGGTTGAATGCCATCCCGCCAATCAGCCGGCAAGTGCTGCTGCTGACCTCGCTCGAAGGATTCTCGATCAGCGAAGTTGCAAAAATTGCGGATGTCGGTGAAAATTCCATCAATGGATTGCTGGAAGACGCGATTGCCGACATCGACAAGGAAATCCGGTCAGACGTGCTGATCATCGAGGACGAAGCGCTGATCTCGATGGAATTGCAGCAGATCGTTTCAGGCCTGGGTCACCGCGTCTGCGGAACTGCGACAACCCACCAAGGTGCGCTGGAAGCCGTGGAGAAAGCGAAGCCCAGCCTCGTGCTGGCCGATATCCAGCTAGCCGACGGCAGCTCCGGCATCGACGCGGTAAAAGACATATTGGAACAGATATCGGTTCCGGTTATTTTCATAACCGCCTTCCCCGAACGCCTGCTCACCGGCGAGCGGCCCGAGCCGACGTTCCTTATCACCAAGCCATTCCAGCCCAATGCGATCCGCGCGGCTATCAGTCAGGCGTTGTTCTTTTCGACTGAAGCGCAACCCGCATAAGGAGCATCATGGCCCGGATCGATCCCGACGACGCGCGGCAGGCCAGTTCGCGCAAGATGAACCGCAAGACGCTGGCGTGGTCGATCCCGCTCGCGGTGATCGGTCTGGCCATGGTGATATTCTTTTTAAAATTGTAATCGGACAGGGAATGTTAGGTAAACGGGGAGAAGTCGCTAGGACGCGATCTTCTCAACCGCGCCAATGATATTCTCGAGCGCCGTTGCGGTCTGGTTTTCATGGCCATCCGACGCGGATGTGAAACGTCCTTCATCCAGGATTTCTTCCAGCGTCTTGCGCGCGCGGGACACGCGGCTCTTCATCGTGCCAATGGCGCAATTGGCGATTTCAGCGGCTTCTTCATAAGAATAGCCACCGGCACCTACCAGAATGATCGCTTCTCTCTGGTCGTCAGACAATTCCATCAGCCCGCGCTGCAAATCTGCCAGATGCAACGGATCCTGCTGCGATGCCGGAGCGGATAATATCCGTTCTGCCGCCAGCTCGTCGTAATTTCCGGTGAATTTCTTTCTGCGCATGCTGGAAAAAAAAGTGTTCCGCAAAATGACAAAGGTCCATGCCCGCATCGAAGTGCCCGCAATGAAACGGTCCCGGGCAGCCCAGGCTTTCAGCAAAGTGTCCTGAACGAGATCATCTGCCACGTCCCGGTCGCCGGCCAGACTCCGTCCAAAGGCACGCAAATGCGGTATGGCCTCCGCCAGTTCCTTCTTGAACTGCCCTGAAGATAAGGCCTTATCCTTACTCATTCAGGTCGGACCGACTATCGTCGGTATCTTCATCGTCATCATCGTCCAGCTGGTCCAATAGGGCCAACATGTCGTCAGGGAGTGGTTCCTCCAATACGCTTAAATACATATTTTTAAGCCCGAGGCCCAGTCTCTGTTCCATATCGTCCTTGCTTTTCACCGGCACGTCCTTTGGTTTTTTAACCCGTCACCGCTTTCCGGTGAATCAGTCTGATGTTTTTCGGGCTCGCCAAACCATGCCTCGTATTTGTTTGCTTGTTGAGAGAACCCCTGATGTTCGTAAAGGTTGCATATAAATTTTTAACGCTAATGTCCAACAGCAGGGAACGATCTTTACATCTGTCCGTTTTTTCTCCGAGGGAACAACTCGAACTCGGAGATTTTAGTGATGTCGGATAGAACAGATGAAAAGTCCAACCTGAAAATGGAAGGCGAAGGAAGCCGGGAAGGGTCGCGCCGATTCCAGGATGCCCAACATGAATTCGCAGAACATGGCGACGTCGAAAGCAAGGCAAAGGATGCCGCAAGGGCGCTCGAGGGCGAGGAAGCCGCGGAACTGGAGAAAGCCAGAAAAGCGTCCGCACAGGGAAAAAGCTCTGATTGAGGGAATCGAAGCAGAAGTGGTGCAGATAATGATGGGCGCGGGATAACCACCGCGCCCTTTCGTCACCGCTACATACCCGGTAGACCGCCACCAAGGGAACGGAAGCTTTCGAACACCGTTCTTGTCGCATTGGAAACCGAATCGGCGGACAAGACTTCCTTTAGATCGGCATGACCCATCCCGTGCTTCTCCGGCAGATAACGTCCGGCCATGTGCCATGAAGCAAATTGCAGTTTCACCGTCTGGCTTTGGCTGACAACGGTGAGGCCGTTATGCCGGTCGTCCCGTTCGATGTGATGGAGAAGATCGTTGGTCGCCGCTTTGTCTCCTTCGAGACATTGCATGAAATTAGTTCCGTTAAACACCAACAGTCCCGTGATTCCTAGCCGCTGATTATTGCGTTGCGAAACCGTCAGAATGGCCAGAAAATCGTCCAGGCTTAGCGCGGCGTTGGCGGTACTAACGTAAATGAGGGAGGTCAGATTGGCGGGCACATGAAACTTTCTCGTGGCAGCCTGGCAGCATTGATTGTCGCGGCCCAACCAATTGTCAAAAAGGTCATTTAGGCAAGTTGATCAAAGGCTTCCTTAACATAGGTTAGCACCGCTGGCTATCATTCCACAGGCTGTTTGTCGTCCAGCAGGTCGGACCGCCCCTGCCCGAACCGTTCGGAATCGACCAGCTTTTCGACATGGTCCTCGGGAGATACGTCAAACACCTTTGCCATCGCTGCTTTGACAGGTTTCTCGACAGCCACATCGCGCGTTTCGGCCTTGCCCGATTTTTCGGCCAACAGTGGCGGTCCATTGTCAAAACGCAGGCGATATATAGGCTCCGGCAAAGCAAAGCCGGACTCTTCCAGCGCATTTTTTGTAACCCGTATCGCCGCCCCCCGCGCCTTGTTGAAATCGCTATCACGCTGGTCGATCCAGCCGTGGAACGCGATCAGAATATTCGAATCGCCGACTTCCTTGATCTCGGCGGTCGCTTCGGGTTCGTTCAGGACAAAATCCTGTCCGTTGATGGCTCGCAAGCCGGTTTCGATCGCGGCTGCCGGATCGTCATCGGCATCGACGCCCAGTTCAAAGCTGAACCGGCGTTGCGGATTGCGGGAGTAATTCAGTATTTCCGCCTTGAACACGGTGGCGTTGGGAATACGCAGATGATTTCCGTCGAGCGTCATCAAAATCGTTGCCCGCGAGGTCAGCCGGACAACCCGGCCTTCCCGGACGCCGATCAGCACATGATCATTGGCCCGAAACGGCTGGCGGATGCTCAGCATGATGCTCGACATATAATTGTCGACCGTATCGCGCAGGGCAAAGCCGACCGCCAGACCGATCACACCGGCACCGCCCAGTACCGCACCCAGCAAGGCGGTCGCGTTGAGAATATCCAGGCCGATAAATATCCCGACCAGTATGAAGATGACGCGGACGGATCCCGCGATCAGTTCGGCGAGAAAAATATTGGGCGTTACCCGTTCCCAGAAGCCCATGCGCGAGGCGATGAAATGGCCCAACAGGCCGACCGATATCGCGACAAGAAAGGCAATCCCGATCAGCGGCAGCGCCGAAAGGAAATTCTGCAGACTCGTGCCGAATTTATCGACGACCGGCTCAACATTTTTGCCCACCGACAGATCGCGTTCAAATTGCGTTTCCACCGTGACCACGCCGGATACCCGCTCTGCAATAGCTTTGGCACGATCCGCTGATGCACTGTCGGAAATCGCCCCCGACAGGCTCACGACACCCGCATCAACCGCGACCTCTACGCCTTCGAGGCCCTTTATCTCCTGGAAAATGCCGTTTAACCGGTTGGCAATGGCTAGATCGTCGCTTCCGTTCGCCGCGGGATCGATGACGGGCGCCGCTTCGTCGACCGGCTCCGGCAACTGGACCTGGGCATTTGCCTCGCTGACGACGGGAAGCGCGGTGACCGATCCCCAAAAGGCCGTGGCCGAAAAGACGATCGTCAGAAGTCCGCGATATAAGATCATGTTTCTCCAGTCAGCAATAACCGCATACGTCCTAGCATAACAAAAGTTCCAGCTGCCGGGGAAAATTTAGTTTGGAACCGAGCGGCGATTCCGATGTTGTTTGACCATATTCAACGAACAACGAGGGTAAAATGACAAACAACACTTCCATGGACATATTGAATGACATTCTCGAAACCCTGATCGATTCCGCGCATGGCTACGAAAAAGCGGCAGAGATTGCGGACCGGACGACTTTCAAGAATTTCTTCTCCCGTCGCGCAGCTTCCCGCCGCGCGATGGCGGCTTCCGTTCGCAATGAAATAACGGCTCTGGGCGGGACCGCGGAAAATGATGGCACAATCCTGGCATCCGCCCACCGCGTATTCATGGGCCTGAGCGCTGCGTTGCAGGACAATGACGAAGCCGCGATCGAAGCCGTCGAAACCGGCGAGGAATATCTTCGCATGAAATTCGAGAAAGCCCTCGAACGCGATGAACTGTCGGTTTCCGCAAAGACGTTGCTGCGCAATTATCAAGGCGAATTGAGAGCGGATGGTCGGCTTATAGATCATCTCGAAGACGCAACGTCCTGATCACCCAACGCTGTAAGCATAACGAAAGGAATTTATCATGGAATATGGAATTATTGGCCTTCTGATTTTGGCTTTGGACATTTGGGCGCTGCTGAGCGTCTGGGGAAGCGGATCGTCGACGGGCGCTAAAATCATCTGGACCCTGATCATTCTTATCTTGCCGGTTGTCGGACTGATTTTGTGGTTCTTCGTCGGTCCAAGAGGGACTGCACGGGCGATTTGACCTGATATCCCGTCTGACATAATAAGCCCCGATAGATGCCTCCATGGCGGATATCGGGGCTTTTTGCTATAGTTGGACGAGAAACCATTCATCCACACGATCGGGAACCCATCATGGCCGGCACTCCATCTAACAACAGATTGGCAAGCGAAAGAACGGACCTTGCCGAAGACCGCACCGAATGGGCCGAGGACCGGACGATCATGGCCAATGAACGGACCTTTGCCGGATGGATGCGCACCGGGCTCGCGGCAGTCGGGATCGGCCTGGGGTTCAATGCCCTTTTTGGAAAGCTCGAACCGCTCTGGGTGCCCAAGGCCATTGCGTCACTCTTCATGGTCATCGGTATATTCATTTTCTGGGCAGCGCAGCGTAACGGCTGCGCGGTTCAGGACCGTCTGAATTCGCACCACGCCACGCCGGTCAAACCCAATAATATGCGCTTGATTTCCGGCTTGATGGCATTGGGTGCCAGCTCGTTGATTATCGCCATATGGGTAATGGATTTTGGCGACTGAATTTCGGTTAATCGGGAACCAATGCGCCTCCTGCCGGTAGATAAGATGAATATATGATCACGGAGACAGGAGAGTAACATGCGTTTCATCATCAGAACTATTGCGGCAGGAGCCGTTTCGATTGCCGCCAGAATCATCATCAAGAAAATCCAGGACAAGAAGCAGGCCGATACGGCCGCCTAGCGGACAGGGAGGGGCGGTTGGCGTCCGGCAGCAGCGGCGGGCGCGCGCCTAAACCTTAGATAATACCGGCGAAGACATCGTCCGCCCGTTTCGGATCGAGAATATCATTGTCCGCCAGCCACTCTTCCACCGCATTGATATCCGGCGTTTGATATGGTCGCAGCCTGCGGCCTGGGTCCGAGAGGGTCTCTATAGTGGCGATTAGCGAACCGGTTTCGGCGAGCGACTTGCGAACTTCACTTTCATCCCGTCCCAAATGCTCGGATAGCAAATCGTTGCGGACGCTGGCGATCTGGCTGGAAACCGTCGTGCCTTCAGTAGCGGAAGCATCAATCGCAGCATCACACTCGCTGTCAAACCCGAGCGAGCGGTTGTTGAAATTGGATGATCCGATACGGATATACCGGTCATCCACGATCAATATCTTGGCGTGGACGTAGACGGGCGTGCCAGCGGCATTAAACGGATGGAACATGCGGAACCGGTCATATTTGTCCCGCGCCTTGACGGCTTGATATAGACGCGCCCGCGACGAATTCATGATTTCGGCTTCCAGCCATCCTTCGGCGCTTTGCGGATTGACGATTATCACTTCCGGCCCGTCCGGTTCCGCGAGACGTTCGACGATGGCACGGGCAATCGCGGCTGATGCAAAATATTGACTCTCCACATAAATATATCGTTCGGCGGCAGCGATCAGATCGACGCTTAAATTCTCGATTTCGTTTACGCGTGGCTGGTCATCCATTTCGGGTAGCGTACGGGCGATGGCAACGGGACAGTCGGTGAAATCGGCCTCCAAACCTGCGGGCCAGCAATCCGCTCGAGCGGCAACCGTCTTGACCTTCTTGCCGCCGGCGGCATCCCAATGCTGCACGGCATATTCCGACAGGGCACGGGCGACATCTCCCTGAACCACCATCGCCGCATCATGCCATGGCCCGGCATCATTGCCATCGGGCTGATAGCGCTGCTTCTGGTTTTCTTCATGGGATCGCGTGTCCCAGCGGTTGTTAGCGACATCGATACCGCTGCAAAAAGCCGTGTCTTCGTCGATAACGATGACTTTCTGATGATGCGCAGCGCCTACCGGATGATGGGCATCGAGTTTGAAATGCACCCGCGGGTGAAAATACCAGCGGGCTAGAGTCAGGAGCCCGTTGAACCGGACAAAGGATTTTAGCGCCCCGGTATCCCAGCGCAGCACATAGATGTCCAAATCGCGATTCTTCTTGAGCAGCCAGTCGAAATAGGCGCCGATCTGCAGCGGCCCCTCCATTTGCTCCACAGTATCGTGCATTTCCACACGCTCATCGAAATCCCAGCCCAGCAGCATGATCCGCTGTTTTGCCTGCGCGAGCGACTTTCGCACCGCCCGAAAATAATTTTCGCCATCGATAAGCACCGCAGAACGATCTGCATGCTCCACGCGCCAGCAATTTTTACCGGGTTTGAATATGTTCGCCATGGGAGAACAACGTTCCTGCACGATAACGGTTCCCACTGAAGCATTGGTCATGCAACCAAACTCAAAGTTATGCGTTTTGGACGAATGAATGAACAGGTCAATAAATCGCTGAGCACGCTTGAAATTTTAATCGCACAACTACAGTCAATGTGGGAAGGTATTATCGCTCTCTTGCCCAGTCTGGTCATCGCGATTGCATTCCTGATCTTTACATGGATCATCGCAAAATTTGCCACCAGGATTTCTGACAAGCTTACCGCAAGAACGTCAATGCGGCCCTCGCTTCGGGAACTTGTTGATACGCTTGTCAAAATAGCAATATGGGCCGTAGGACTGCTGGTTTCACTGACGATCCTGTTGCCCGATTTGACGCCCGGTAGTCTGGTTGCCGGACTGGGTATCGGAACGGTCGCAATCGGCTTCGCCTTTCAGGATATATTTGAGAATTTTCTCGCCGGAATTCTGATCATGGCGCGCGAAAAGATGCGGATCGGTGATTATGTCAAATGCGAAGGTATCGAAGGGAAAGTTGAGCAGATTTTGCTCCGTGAAACGCATATCCGAAAGCCATCTAACGAACTGACAATCGTTCCCAATTCGGTCCTGTTCAAAAATCCTGTGGAGATATTGACTGATCAAAAGCAGCGACGGCACGAAATTGTCGTTGGTGTTTCCTACGACACCGATCTCGAACAGGCGCGCGCTGTGATTCGCGATGGCGTGAAATCCACTGATGTCGTTGATGGCGAAAAATCGATCGATATATTCGCTAGCGAGTTCAATTCCAGTTCCGTCGATTTCAAAGTTCGCTGGTGGTCGGGTTCGGCCCAGCGCGACATGCACGAAAGCCGGGATTTTGTAATCCGGTCGATTAAACGGGCGCTGGATGACGCGGGCATTGAGATTCCATTCCCTTATATGACACATACATTCAAAGAGCCCTTGCCGATATCCTCATCCGGCGACTGACGGGAGCCCCGGGGGAACCGACCAGGTTGAGGCGCCCGGCGCGCCATGAGGTGACCGTGGCGAGAAGAAGGAGAAGTCGATGGCTGAGGCAGCAGCGTTTCAGAATCAGGTCCAGTCGGTGGAAGCCAGGCTCGACGATGGCACCCATGTCTGCCTGCGGCGCGTCCGCCATTCGGATCTGGGCGAGATTGAAAAAGGCATCAGCCAATTGTCCGATCAAAGTCGCTATTTGCGCTTTTTTTCCGGATCGAAAACCATGCCGCCATCGGTCGTCGAACGGTTGGCGAGCGTTGATGGCATCAAACATCTCGCATGGGGCATGATCAACATGGACGAGAAAGATCATCCGGCAATGGCTGCCGCGCATGTTTTCCGGGAAACGGAAAGCAGCGACAGCGGCGAGTTCGCAATCGCTGTTCTCGACCAATATCATGGTCTTGGCGTCGCGCGGTTGTTGATGACGGCAATATTCCTCGACTGCTATTGTGAAGGCCTGCGACACTTGCAGATCGATATACTGCGTAGCAATAACAAGGCGTCCGGCCTGATCCGGGCCATCGGGGCAGTGCCCGGCGCAATGGAAGGGTCCGTCGCGCAATATAGTCTCGACATCGAGGTCGCGATTTCAGCACTGCAAAAAATGGACCATCCCGTCGCGATCCCGGATATTATGGCCGCCTTTGCGGCAAGCTAAAAACCGGGAAATGGCATGAGCGGGCCACATCAAAAAATCGCGCGCCGTGGAACCATTGCCTATCGGCGGCGTTTAATCACTAATCTCTGGGCGATGTCCGAATTCACCTTCGACCCATAGACCTCCGCCGGAAAGCGCGGCCCCGAACTATATTATATTTCGAGGTTCGCGTTTTCCGGCTTTACCTCTCCTCGACATCCACGACCTTTTGCGATCTTGCCTTGAGATCCTCTATGTCCTGCTCATGGACGATATGCTCTAGCGCTCTCGCCAGGGCATTGCGGGACGCCTCGGAAGCATCTGCCGAAAATATATCCGGCCATGATTGGGCAAGAGCCAGCAGGCACAACTGGATGCGCTGTTGCACCTCCACGACTGCGGCCCCGTCCCTGGCAATTTTGATGAAAAAATCTGTAAACAAATCTCCCGTCTCGATGGCCGGACCATGCACTCTGGAACATCGGGCATCCTCGGGCGACGCGCATGCTTCGGCAAATATCTCGAAACAGCGCAAGCCACTGACCAGTACCGAGATCGCGGTGCCCGGGTCGTTGACCGCGGGAGACAGCGCCCGTGAGGCGATCTCGGAAAGCACCACCAGTCCGAAGCGGGGGTCCTGATCAAAGCTGCGGTCATGCTCGACCAATATCGCATCCCGAAACGGTTGCGGATCAACGCCATTTGCATCCTCGCCGGACAGATAGAGTAACGGGCGCGCCGGATATACGAGCTTTCCCGGGTGAATAGAGAGATGGACTGTCACACCATATTTTTCGGCGGCTTGCTCCAGACGTCCCATATCGACCGAGGTCACAACACCACTGGCGATATCGCAACTGACGGGACAAGCCTGCTGCGGTATCTCGACTGGCGGCTGCGCGCCCAGAAAGGGGTGCTGGCCATGCCAGCGCAGCGCTTTCGAGGTCGCCTGCTCGACGCGCCCGATCAGGTCATTCATCCTGCCGAACGTGGAAAGCTGCTGGATCCAGTTGATCAGCGTCCCGGTGATCAGGACAATCACCAGAATCGTGGCGAAGAATAATATGATCCGCCCCTGATCGTCATAATAGCCGGCAGACAAGCCGATAATACCGACAATGCTGAACAGGAACGTACCGAGGAAGGTCGACAACGCATTTTGCGACCGGTCGTCTGCAAGCATCAGCGCGATGGTTCGCGGCGTGGCGGTGCTGGTCGCCGAACCGTAAGCCGACACCATGATGGAGACGGAAAAGGCAATGACCGCCAGCATGCTTGATGCCAATATCGTCAATATATCGCCGACCGAACCGCTGGCGATCTCGAGATCCGCTTCATAGGGGATCAATGGGCCGACCCATTCCGCCGCAGCCGCGGCGGCGATCGCCCCCAGGCTGAACAGCATTGCCCGGAACCAGATCTTTTCGGGCAACCGCGACACATATTTCTTCACTGCCAATATCATTTTGCCGTTCTTTCCCGTCAGTTCAATCCGGCTTCTAACCGGCCAAAATCAGTTCATCCAGCAAGGATAGCGGCATTTGAACAGCCCGGCCAGCACGGCTTTCGCTATCCGATCGGCAGCCACGAAGGCTGCTGAAAATAAAAATGCCAGATGGACGCTTTAATTTTGCAGCAATCGGCATTAGGCAATCGTGAAATCGGATATCCTGATAATATGACTCGATGGGAAAGAATATGGTTCGCATGAAGACGGTAGCGGCTGTCATGGCTTTGTCTATTTTGGCTGCAGGCTGTTCAGGTGGTGGTCCAGAATCCAGCGAACCGGCGGCAGATACAGTGAAAGCAGAAGCACCGGTCGATACCGGACCGCCAGCCGCTGACGATGTCGCCACATTGGACGGCGTTGCTTATGCAAGCCTGACCGGTGATGCCGCCTCCGGTAAGTCGAGTTTCGCCCAGTGTCGCACCTGCCATGTAATCGATCCCGGAATGAATCGTCTCGGTCCCTCGCTGGCCAATATTGTTGGGCGAGAAGCCGGAGGGGTCGCAGGCTTCAACTATTCCCCAGCCACTGCCGATAGCGGTATCATCTGGACGGAAGAAAAATTAAACCAGTTTCTCGAAAAGCCGGCGCGGGTTATCCCGAAAACCAAGATGTTCTATGCCGGCATGCCGGACGCACAGGCACGCGCCAACCTGATTGCCTATCTCAAAAACCCAAGCTGATCAGGCTTTCCAGCATCCGGCGAGATGGTCGTCGGTCATGCCGATGGCCTGCATATAGGCATAGATGATGGTGCTGCCGACAAAGCTCATACCGCGCTTCTTGAGCGTCTTGGAGATCGCATCGCTGACCGGCGACGTGCTCGCCATCTCAGAAAAACGGGCCGGCCGGTTCACCGGCGGAACGCCGTCGAGATGGTTCCAGAGCCAGTTGTCGAAGCTGCCAAATTCCCGCTGGATTTCCATGAAAGCCAGCGCGTTTTTGCGAACCGAGTAAATCTTGAGCCGGTTACGGATGATCGACTCATCTACCCGCAGCGCCTCCAGTTCATCGTCGTTCATGATAGAACACCGCGCGATATCAAAATCGTGAAAGGCGCGGCGATAGCCGTCCCGTTTGCGCAGCACTGTCTCCCAGCTCAGGCCGGCCTGCGCGCCTTCAAGAATCAGATTTTCGAATAATAACCGGTCATCATGGACGGGCACGCCCCATTCCTGATCATGATAATCGCCATAAAATTCCTTGCCCGGTTGTCCGCCAAAGCATCGGTGTTTCCCGTCTGAGCCAACCACTGTCATGCGGGCAAATTAGCGTTTCCGGCTGGTTCTGACAATTTTATTCAGCGGGCTGCACTTCCGGTGCGCGGCCCTGATCCGGTGTCCACCAGCCGATCCGTCGCTTGGTCGCGTTGAGCAGCCGCGGAATCGGCGCGTTGCGGTCCATCCACTCGGCATAATCCTTATAGGCAGGGTCACCGAGCAAATGTTTCTCTTCGGTCTTGGCGCGCCAGTAATAGACCCCGCTGACCAGCGCCATCAGTACCGTGTTTCGGACAAAGTCGGTGAAGCTGCCGGAGGTCACCAGAAACGGCATGCTCGCCAGCCACCAATAGGCATTTTTCGCGACATAGGCGGGATGCTTGGTCCAGCTATAGGGACCGTGAGTCAATATCCCGCGATGGGTGAGATTGGAAAAGCGCAGACCGAAAGCAACCGTCGCCCAGGCATAGAGGGCTGTGAGAATGACCAATATGCCGCCCCATATCCAGAGGATCGTGGTCTGGCCCTCGAACCAATAAGCCCAGTCGGCGGTGTTGACATGATAGTTGAGCGGTCCGTTATCGCCCATCAGGATGAACGGCGGATAGCACATCAGGGCGGCAACCCAGCCTGCGAGATAGGGATTGGCAGTGCGGATATGGGCATCGAGCGGCTTCATCGTCAGCAAATAGCCAACCGTCGCAAACTGGACATCGACGACGAACATCGCGGTGATCAGCCAGCCTGCAATAGCCACCGGGTCGCCGGCAAGCTCGTTGATATCAAGCCGGACAAGATCACCAAATCCGCCGGGCACGATCGAGATCATGAAGGCGAGGAAGAAACCCTTCACCGCCCAGGCGCGCAGATGATGATAAATTTGTTCGCGATCAAATTCGCTCTTCCTGCCGGTCAGCAGCTGGCCGAAATGCCACGCTCCATCACGTGGCTCGATCGTATAGCGGTCCATGAACAGGATATAGGGGATGGACAACACGAACAGCCAGGGCGCGACCATTTCCATCATCTGCATCGAAAATTGATATTGTCCGGTCCAGTACCAGCGTCCGACACAATAAATGGTGGCGATAATTCCCCATGTTGCCCAAAGGCTGGCCAGCTTCACCAGACTGATGTCAAAAGTCTGTTTGAACGGTTTCGGGTTCTGCCAGTCCATCCCGGTAGAGGGTCGCAAATGGACCTTGTCCATCAGCAGCGACCAGATCACCATCGGCGCGGCACAGGCGACACAAGCAGCGAGCGCGGAATAGGGCCCATCCATGCCATATTGACGGGCAATCAGGACCCATGAGGCCAGTCCGATCAAACCCGCCACGCCCACGCCATGGGAGACCGCCGACCGGGGGCGCGGGTCTACGCTTCTGGATTTCTGTCCGAACATGCGGATGCTTTAACCAAAAATAGTAAGCAAGCCGTGAACAGCGCCATATTATGGGGATTATCGTCGGTTTGACCTAGAAAAATTACTCCGGTTACCTTATGGTGTTTTGCAAATGGCAGATCGGCATAATTTGATCATAAAACACGGGAATCTCATGAAAAATATTGGACTTCCACTCGCAATTTCAATCCTCGCGGTTTCTTGCACCAACGGGGAAAACGCACAGGCGAATGGAGGCGCTACAACAGAAGCGCAGGCGCTGGCCGATATTTCTCCAGTCGATCGCAAACCTTTTGAAACAACCGAAATCGCCAGTTTCGATGAGCCATGGGCGATGACCTTCCTTCCCGATGGCCGGATGCTGGTCAGCGAGAAAGCGGGCAAATTGCAGCTGGTCGATGCCAAGGGGCAGAAAACAGAAATCGGCGGCGTGCCCGAAGTTGATTATGGCGGACAGGGCGGCTTCGGCGATATCGTGCTCGCACCCGATTTTGCGACGAGCAATATGGTCTATCTGAGCTGGGCCGAGGCTGGCGAGAAGGACACACGCGGCGCCGTGGTTGGCCGCGCCCGACTGGAACTGAAAGGCCCGAAGCCCGCACTGAGAAATTTTGAAACCATCTGGACGCAAAATCCGAAAGTGACCGGCAATGGGCATTTTTCCCATCGAATCGCATTTTCACCTGATGGCGAGTATCTGTTCATCGGTTCGGGAGATCGGCAGAAATTTGACCCGGCCCAGAATATGGCAATGAATCTCGGCAAGATTGTCAGACTCTATCCGGATGGCACCGTCCCCAAGGACAATCCTTTTATCGACAAGGAAGGCGCGCTTCCCGAAATCTGGTCGCTGGGTCACCGCAATATCCTGGGCCTCGCCTTCGACAGCAAAGGCCGCCTGTGGAATCAGGAAATGGGACCGCGCGATGGCGACGAACTTAATCTGGTGCAGCGTGGCGCCAATTACGGCTATCCGATCGTTTCGGAAGGCAATCATTATGATGGGAAGAAAATCCCGAATCATGACACGCACCCCGAATTCGAAGCGCCCAAAGTAGCCTGGGTGCCGACGATAGCACCGGGCGGATTGATCTTCTATTCCGGCGATATGTTCCCTGCCTGGAAGGGCAGCGCCTTCATCGGTGGCCTCGCCAGCCAGGCCTTGATCCGCGTCAGTTTCGATGGCGATAGCGCCAAGGAAGCCGAGCGTTTCCTGATGGGCAAGCGTATCAGGGAAGTCGAACAGGGACCCGACGGCGCGATCTATGTGCTGGAAGACGGCGAAGGCGGCCGGATGCTCAGGCTGACACCGACCAAATAGCCCGTCGCTGCAAGAAATCTATTGCGAAGCGGCGGTCGTCGTTCCTGACAAGTCGCTCAGAAAGCGGCGGACGCGCTTTGCATTGGCACCAAGATCATGCACACCGACGCGACTGACCGAGCGCATGTCGATGATGCTCGCTGCACCATTTTCTGCCGAACGGGCCCGAATGACGATATCATCCTTGAACCGGAACAGCGAAATCGTATCGGTTGCCTCCAGATTACCGGACGCCGGATCGACGCTGACAATTTTCCAGCCACGATCTGCTGCCAGCCGCTTGGCTTTCTCGATCACCACGGCGACCGGTTGATCAATGCGGACCGAACGAATATCCGGATAAGCATCCTGATGCGCCGTAGCCCAGCGCTGGCGCGGGTTCATGCCGCGCATATCACCATCATCCGCACCCGGTATATTGTCCCAATTGTCAGCCCGCAGGGTCAGAGCGGTAAACTCAGGCGGATCGGCGAGATCGGTGGTAATGTCATGAATGGCCGGAAGCGTCAGAATAGCTATAGCATAGGGGACCATAAAACCCAGAAAACCGAGCGTCCCGACGATGCCGATGCCCAACAGGGGCCAGCGCGTCTTGCGTGCCTTGCGCCGGTCGAGCAAGATGAAGACTATCGCCAGAATGAGCGTGAGCAAAGCTGCCAGAAGGATCCACGGTATCGCCCCCAGACCCGCTTGCCAGCCCCACAAACCAATGCCGCCGCCAGCGGCAGCGATGACAAATGCAAGAGGCGTCCCCAGGCCGAGCAGCAGGATAAGCCAGCCCCTGGGATCGCGGCGCAGCGACGCCAATCGGACCGGCTTCGCTGACGCGGCTGCCGGTGGCAAATCGCCGGTAGATGGTTCGGTAGGCTTGTTCTGGTCCATCACGCGCAAACTCCCTTAACAGATCAATCTTTTAGCTGGCGCTCCGCAATCATGCAATTGCAACCTATGTGGCTCGACATTTACCACAAAGCGGGGTAGCGCGCGCTTTTCCTGATAGACGAGACCCACGAATTGGCCAGCATCATTCCTCTCGCGGAAATCGACCCGCAACTTGTCGAGGCCCTGCTAGACTCCGCCTTTGGCACGGACCGGCATGACCGGACTGCCTATAAGCTGCGCGACGGCATGGACATGCTCGAAGGCCTTTCGCTTGCCGCAGTCGATCAGGAAAAGCATGAATTGCTTGGCTCGATCCAGTGCTGGCCGATTGCCTTGACCGATGAAGAAGGCCGGAAACATCCGATGATCATGGTCGGGCCGGTAGCGGTCTATCCCGATTTCCAACGCGAGGGCATTGGCCGGTCAATGATGGCGGCCCTGCTGAAAGAAATCCATGCCGATGATCCGTTGCCGCTGGTGATGATCGGCGACCCTGAATATTACGAGCGTTTCTTCGGATTTTCCGCCGAGGGAACCGCGGGATGGAGGCTGCCCGGGCCATGGGAACCATCGCGGCTGCTAGTCCGCGCCAACCCGAAAAACCCCTTGCCCAAGACCGGCACGCTTGGTCCCTGGACAAGATAGCGAGTCTTAGGCTTTACAGAAATCGCGCCGCGCAATAGGCCGTTGTCATGCCCTATACGCCGCCACCCGAACTTGCCTCGCTCTCCATCGCGGAAATCGCGGAATTGGCCGAAGCGCAGAAACTTCCCCCTGTCGATCAATGGGATCCGCAGGAGACTGGCGATAGCGAGATGCGTATCGCCGCCGACGGAATCTGGTATCATCAGGGCGACCCGATTCTGCGCCCCGCGATGGTGCGCGCCTTTTCCAGCATTCTCAGAAGAGAAGCAGATGCCAGCTATGCCCTGGTCACACCCTATCAGAAGCTGGGCATCATCGTCGACGATGCGCCGTTCGTCGCGGTTGAACTGGAAAGCGAAGGCAGCGGCGCAGAACGGACGCTGGCCTTCCGCCTCAACACCGATCATCTGGTGATCGCCGGTGCCGGTCATCCGTTGCGATTTGGCACGGACAAGCCGCAACCCTATCTGCATGTGCGAAACGGGCTGGAAGCAGTGCTGGCACGGCCGGTTTATTATCAGCTTGCGGAGTTGGCGCTCGAAGAGGACAGCAATCCGCTCGGCATCTGGTCAGCAGGAACTTTCTTCCCGATAGCGACCGATTCATGACTTTGCGCGACCGGCTGGAGAAAGCGCTGGTGAAAGGTCACGAAACTGATCTTGACCATCTCCTCTACAACGAACGCGACCATATCGATGACCTCAAGGTCCTGCGCGACGCGGCGGTGTTGATCGCGGTGACCGATCGCCCCGATCCGGGTATAATTTTCGTCCAGCGGCCCCAGCATATGCGCAATCATCCGGGACAGGTCGCCTTCCCTGGCGGCAAGATTGATCCGGGTGACCGGGATGCGATCGACGCGGCCCTGCGCGAAGCGCACGAGGAAGTCGCCCTCGATCGCAGCCATGTCGATATCATCGGCATGACCGACAGTTTCCAGTCGGGAAGCGGTTATAATATCCAGCCCGTGCTAAGCGTCATTCCGCCCGATCTGCCCTTTATCGCCGACCCCGGCGAGGTCGAAAGCTGGTTTGAAGCACCGCTGGATTTCCTGCTCGACCCCAAGAATCGCACCATCCACGAGGGGACCTGGAACGGGCGCAAGCGTCACTATTACGAAATCTACTGGCAAGAATATCGCATCTGGGGAATTACCGCCGGGATTTTGAATAATCTCGGAAAAAGGCTAGGCTGGGAACCATGATATTACCACCGGCAGACTGGATGGAAAGACGGGGCCTTGCGGCGTTGATTGCAGCGCTCGATGGCAGAGCACGCTTTGTCGGAGGGGCCGTGCGCGACACCCTGTTGAGGCTGGAAGTGAAAGATATTGACGTCGCTACACCCCTGCTGCCCGAGGATGTGATCGAGCGGCTCACCACAGCCTCGATCAAGGTCATTCCCACCGGCATCGCCCATGGCACGGTTACTGCCGTATTGCCGGACGGCCCGGTCGAAATCACAACGCTTCGCCGCGATGTTTCTACCGACGGGCGCCGGGCAACCGTGGCATTCAGTGATGATTGGCAGGAAGATGCCGCGCGCCGGGATTTCACCATCAACGCGCTCTCCGCCGATCCGCAGACTTTCGAGGTCTTTGACTATTTCGGCGGACTGGAGGATCTCGAAAATCTCCAGATCCGCTTCATCGGCTCGGCCGCAGAACGGATCGCCGAAGACCATCTGCGGATCATGCGCTATTTCCGCTTTCTCGCCCGCTTTGGCCAGGATCAGCTTGATGACGAGGCTTTCCTTGCCTGCACTGCGGCGGCGGCAAAACTGGAGAACCTGTCCCGCGAACGGGTGGCGGACGAACTTCTGAAACTGCTCGGCACCGAAGACCCGGTATTCGCGGTGAGCCAGATGCTCGAGGCCGGAATTTTCGCCCATATCATCGAAGCGTTTGATCAAGACGCGAGCGCCGCTTTGGGCCAGCTGGTCGCGCGAGAGAAGCGACTGCATTTGGCACCGACCGCGCTACGTCGCCTCGTGGCTCTGCTTCCCAAAGACGCGGACAAAGCGAGCCAGATTGCCAAGAGCCTGAAACTGTCCAGGAAACAGCAAAAGGCGATCGGTGAACGGCTTTCATCGCGGATAGCCGGGAACGCCCCGGAACCCAACATCGCGCCAACAGACATTCGCGCACTTGCCTATCGCACCAGCGTAGACACAGCACGTGATGTCGCGCTGCTGTTCGCCGAAGAGACCGCCCTGCCCGAGATGCTTGCGCAGCTTAAAGGCTGGCAGCCGCCAATCTTTCCGCTAACCGGCGGTGATTTGATCGAACAGGGCTTGAAACCCGGCCCGATTATAGCGAAGAGTTTGGCGAAAATAGAAGCGGCTTGGATTGCCCAAGGATTTCCGGACGAGCAGTGGGTCCGTAAATTCGTGGCAGATCAGGATTTGACGCTTCTGACATGAACCGGAACACCGGCGGTGACAGGATTGCTATTTACGGCGTGGAAGATATTCCACCAGACGCCGAAACAGGAGAGACAGAGATGACAGACAATGCAGGAAACAAGGATCTGGTCGCGTTGATCCCTTCGCCACGCGGCGATGCGCCCACCCATTGCACGGCAGCGGACTATGACCGGCTCTATCAGGAAAGCATCTCTGACCCCGACAGCTTCTGGTCGCAACAGGCCAAGCGCCTCGACTGGCAGACAACGCCCGCAAAAATATCCAACTGCTCCTTCGATCCGGTCTCGATCAAATGGTATGAAGACGGCATATTGAACATCTGCCACAACGCGGTCGACCGCCATGTTGCTGCTGGAAAAGGCGATGTCACCGCCCTGATTTTCGAACCCGATGACCCGAAGTCGCCCGGCCGCACCATCAGCTATGCCGAGCTGCAGGCAGAAGTCATCAAAATGGCCAACTGTCTCAAGAAACTGGGCGTCCAAAAGGGCGACCGGGTAACCGTCTACATGCCGATGATCCCCGAAGGCGCGATCGCCATGCTGGCTTGTGCCCGTATCGGCGCGATCCACAGCGTTGTCTTTGGCGGTTTCTCGCCCGATGCGCTGGCCGGCCGGATCGAGGATTGCGACAGCAAGTTCGTGATCTGTGCCGACGCAGGACGCCGCGGCGGCAAGCTTGTACCGCTCAAGACCAATGTCGACGAAGCGCTGACTCGCGCCGGCACGGACGTCACCGCTGTGCTGGTGATCAACCATACCGACACCGACGTAGAAATGACCGCTGGCCGCGATCACTGGTATCATGAAATTTCCGCCGACGTCCCAGCGGATTGTCCGTGCGAAATGATGAACGCCGAGGATCCTCTGTTCATTCTCTATACGTCCGGCTCGACCGGCAAACCCAAAGGCGTGCTCCACACAACCGGCGGCTATGCGGTATGGGTGGCGACGACTTTTCATTATGCGTTCGACTATCAGCCGGGCGAAATATTCTGGTGCTCGGCCGATATCGGCTGGGTCACCGGCCACAGCTATATCGTCTATGGGCCGCTGATCAACGGGGCCACCGAGATCATGTTCGAGGGCATCCCCAACTATCCCGATTTCGGTCGTTTCTGGGAAGTAGTGGAAAAGCACAAGGTCAATATCTTCTACACCGCACCGACCGCCATCCGCGCCCTGATGCGCGAAGGCGACGGGCCGGTGAAGGCCCATGACCGCTCGTCGATCCGTCTGCTCGGCACCGTCGGCGAACCGATCAATCCGGAGGCCTGGCGCTGGTATTATGACGTGGTCGGTGAAGGCAAGTCGCCGATCATCGACACCTGGTGGCAGACCGAGACCGGCGGCATCATGATCACCACCCTGCCCGGCGCGCATGGCATGAAACCGGGCAGCGCCGGCAAGCCGTTTTTCGGCGTTCAGCCCCAGCTGGTCGATGGAGACGGCAAGATATTGGAAGGAGCAACGGACGGAAATCTGTGCCTCACCGGCAGCTGGCCAGGACAGGCGCGCAGCGTCTATGGCGACCATGAGCGGTTCATCCAGACCTATTTCAGCACCTATAAGGGCAAATATTTCACCGGTGACGGCTGCAAGCGCGATGCCGACGATTATTACTGGATCACCGGCCGGGTCGACGATGTAATCAACGTCTCAGGCCACCGTATGGGCACGGCGGAAGTCGAATCCGCGCTGGTCTCGCACCCGCACGTCGCCGAAGCGGCGGTGGTCGGCTATCCCCATGATATCAAGGGACAGGGCATCTACTGCTATGTCACGCTGAACGCGGGCGTGGAAACATCTGAGGAACTGGTTGCCGAACTGCGCGGTCACGTTCGCAAGGAAATCGGACCGATTGCTACGCCCGACCATCTCCATCTTACCCCCGCTCTGCCCAAAACCCGCTCCGGCAAGATCATGCGGCGCATCTTGCGCAAGATTGCCGAGAATGAACATGGCGCGCTGGGTGACACATCAACGCTGGCCGATCCGAGTGTTGTGGATGCGCTGGTCGAAGGGCGCTTGAACAGATAATCCGTTCACCTGTGAAGGCAGCTATTCCTCTCCAGTCGGTTCGGCTTGGTGCATCAGGGAGATGGGCCCCTGCCTTCGCAGGGGCACGCGGCTCCAACTAGCCGTCGAAGCCGACAAACACCGAAGCTTCGTCTACCGACTTGCGCGTCGATACTACTGCGTTTGCCGGGAAACTCTCGTCTGGCCAGCCCAAAGCGATGCTCTTCATGATCACCTGATCATCGGCAATCCCGGCATGTTCGCGAACCACGGGCGATTGCATGATACCCTGGCTGTTGATGACCGTACCCAGGCCGCGTGACCAGGCCGCGTTTACGAGCGCCGTCGCAACAGCGCCGCAGTCAAATGGCGTGTCGTCGCTGCCGTCGACCGCGCGGTCATAGGTGATGATCACACATACCGGTGCGTCGAACTGCCGGAAGCCGCGCATGACCCAGTCCTGCCGCGCATCCTTGTCATCGCGCTCGATTCCCATCGCTGAAAAAAGCTGCTTCGCCACGCCAATCTGCCGCTCGCGGTGCTCGCCCGCAAATGGCTCACCTTGACGAAACTCGCGCGATTGCGGCACTCCGGCCAGCATCCGTTCGGTGTTGCCTGCACGAATTTTTTCGAGCGGCTCGCCGGTGATGACGTAGAAATTATAGGGCTGCGTATTCATCGACGAAGGCGCACGCATCGCCAGTCCGAGAATTTCCTCGATCAGCTCTTTTGCTACTGGTTCAGGTTTATAACCGCGTATGCTGCGGCGACCGAGGACAACTTCGTCAAACTTCATAAGTAGCTCCGATTAAAATGTTTGTCGCTGGCTAGCGGACAAATGGTCACATGCAAACCCCACTATCATCAGCGGTGCGGCATAAGGTCTAGGTCGCCGATGACAAGTCGGCCGCGATATTGGGTGCATGGCAGCTATAATCTGCTAAGTCATAGCCCATGAAAGAACATTTTGAACGCCACAAGCAGGCATGGACCAGCGAAGAAATCCAGAAGCTTCATGCCTTTGCAAAAAAGGGTATGACCCTCAAAGCCATTTCCAAAGCCCTGACCCGCAGCGAAGAATCGATCCGCACACGGTCGAAACTGGACAAGGTAAAAATCGCCAAGAAGCGCTAGGTTCTGATTTCGGATATTCTCCCACGGAGAACGCAGCGCAGCCATGGGAATTGTCACAGAAATCCTTGATCGGAGATTTGCCCGAATATTACCGCTGGTCTCGATTGACGACCGATTGATCGGTCGATACGGTAGAGCGAGTTTAATGTGCGACAGAGCGGGGCGATATATGACTGAGCACGAAGATCCGCTTTTTTTTAATGTCGATATTAGCAATCCGATCGATAATGCCCTCGATCAAATTGAAATCTCTGCTTCAAACGTCCAGCTGAAAGAAGGTCGCGCTGTAGATCCGGTGACTACCGCAGCATTACTGTTGAAAAGCCGCGCTGTCCGACTGGAGCATTTCCAGGATCGCCAGCCCGAAATTGATGATATAGGCTGGCACATCTTGCTGGATCTGATGGTTTCAACGAATATGGAAAAACCGGTGGCGATGCATGATCTTGCCACGACACATAATTTGGCAATGAATACAGTGTCCAGATATGTCCGCTATTTGAGCCGTATTGGGCTGATCGACAAGGATATTGAGGCTGAAGCTGAGCAAAAGGCGCCATTAAAACTAACCGCATCCGGTGATGTTCTGATCCGCGCTGCTCTTCATGATATCAGTCAGGAACTGGCAAATTTCTGACCAGTTTTTCGTCAGAAACTAAGCAGCTCTTGTATCCGCAGATGTCCTTTCGACGTCTGCAATCTGACAAAGTTCAACAATTGCTATATCAACATGAATTGCAGCTATATCTGCGTTGATAGAGTCAAGTTGCGATAATATCTGTTCGAGTTGATCAATCCAATCTCGCATAGTCTGGTTGTCACTGCTCATAGGTTTAGAGAATTCTTTCTGCTATAGATTGAGCGACTAAATCCGACCAGTTGCATTTGACTCTATTTCATCAAAAAGTCAACTATTTACAAATAACGCACATTAACTAGACTCGATCTTGAATATTTTTTTGAATATTCGACAGTGGCCGTAACTGCCCCCTCACGCAAGCCGATGTAACATAAAGTAAATTAATTCTAAGTCTTAGTATATAAAATTATCGATCAATTGTCCGCATGATTGTGCAGAACTGTCCGACGAGAAAAACATCGAACCAGTATATGCAAACAGAAATATTATCAATATCACTGCCCCCGATTTCAAAACCATTATGGGTTAGTCTCTGAAGGAAATGCCTGTCAGAACGCCCATGTCTGGCTTCAATCAAACTTCCCGCTCTTCGGAAATCCGGTCGGTGGCAAACGTCCCGCCGCGCCGCGCGCTACCCGCCACATGGTGAGATCATTCTCGGTCCGCGTGCGGCCACTGTCTCCACCCATCGCCCAACTCAGGCCATCTTCAAGTCTGAACACAGTCGCGTCAGACAGTCCGCCATCCTTGTAACGTTGCAGCATGACTCCCTGTCCCTTCGCCATTTCCGGCATTTCAGAGAGAGAGAAAACGACCAGCTTGCGGTTCTCGCCAATCGCCGCGACATGGTCGGCGCCTTCGGGAACCCGTCGGACTACAGTCAGCCGCGCATCGCCCTTCAGATTGACGACCTGACGGCCCTTTTTGGTTTCCGCGACGACATCGGCAATATTGCAGATAAAACCGCGTCCCCAGGTGGAGGCAATCAACAGCTTCGCTTTCATGTCCGCGACCATCAGCGCCATCGGCTCGGCATTCGCCTCGAGATCGACCATCGACCCGACCGGCTCGCCGAAGCCACGCGCGCCGGGCAGCTTGTCTGCCCCGATCGTATAAAAACGTCCGTTATCGCAGCACATCAAAAGCTTGTCGGTAGTCTGTGCGTGGAACGCATATTTCGGACCATCGCCTTCCTTGAACTTGAAGCTGTCCGGTGCAGAGAGGTCCGCGTGCCCCTTCATCGCCTTGATCCAGCCGCGCTGCGACATGATCACGGTGACCGGTTCTTTCTCGATAAACGCCTCAAGCGAAATTTCCCGTGCCGGTGCTGCCTCGATCAGCATAGTCCGCCGAGCGCCCAGCGCCGTGTCCTCGGCGTAAAGCTTGCGAAGGTCGGACAGGTCCTTCTTCAGCCGTGTCTTCTGCCGCGCCGGGCTTTCGATCAGCTTTTCAAGTCCATCCCGTTCTGCGAGCAGCTTGTCGCGCTCGCTGCGCAATTCCATTTCTTCGAGCTTGCGCAACGACCGCAGCCGCATATTGAGAATCGCCTCGGCCTGCCGGTCGGTTAGCTTGAACTCTTCCATCAGCATCGGCTTGGGTTCGTCGTAATTGCGAATGATCTCGATCACGCGGTCGAGATTGAGATAGGCAATGATATAGCCTTCGAGCAATTCCAGCCGGGCATCAATCTTGTCGAGACGATGCTGCGAGCGGCGGAGCAGCACTTCGATCTGATGGACAATCCATTGTTTCAGCACTTCGGTGATGCCCATCACCTTGGGCACCCGGTCCTTGTCGAGCACATTCATGTTGAGCGAGAAACGATTTTCCAGATCGGACATCCGGAACAGCGCGTTCATCAGGTCTTCGGGGTCGACGGCGCGGCTCTTCGGTTCCAGGACGATCCGTACCTGCTCGTCGGATTCGTCGCGGATATCGGCGAGTATCGGCAGTTTCTTGTCGGCGATGATCTGGGCGATTTGCTCGATCAGCTTGCCCTTTTGCACCTGATAGGGAATTTCGGTGACGACAATCTGCCATGCACCGCGCCCTTCGGCGTCTTCCTTCTCCCACTTGCAGCGCACCCGCATCGCGCCGCGTCCGCTTTCATAGGCAGCGTCAATGACGGATTTGGGATCGACCAGAGTGCCGCCCGTCGCAAGATCGGGGCCCTTGATGATCTCCATGATCTCGGCATGCTCGGCCTTGGGCGAATCAATCAACAGCGTAGCTGCATCGATAATCTCGTGAACATTATGAGACGGGATGCTGGTCGCCATGCCCACGGCAATGCCGCTCGCGCCATTTGCGAGGAGATTGGGAAACAGGCCGGGCATGACTTCCGGCTCTTCGTCTTCGCCATTATAAGTGGGTTTGAAATCGACCGTGCCTTCGTCGAGACCGTGCATCAACTCGATCGCCGTGCGGGTCAGCCGGGCTTCTGTGTAACGATAGGCAGCTGCGTTATCACCATCGATATTGCCGAAATTGCCCTGCCCGTCGACCAACGGATAGCGCAGCGAGAATGTCTGGGCGAGGCGGACCATCGCGTCATAGACCGACTGGTCGCCATGCGGGTGATATTTACCGATAACATCGCCGACCACGCGAGCACATTTCTTGTAACCTTGCGAGGGATCGAGCTTGAGCAGCCGCATCGCCCACAATAGGCGCCGATGCACAGGCTTTAGGCCATCACGCAAATCCGGCAGCGACCGCGCGGTGATCGTCGACATCGCGTAAATCAGATAGCGTTCGGATAGCGCCGCATCAAAGGGCGCCTCGACTATCGCATCAAATTCATCTTCGGGTTCTTCGGGCGGGGCTTCGGTTACATCACTCATGCGAGAAGCGATAGCAGGCTGGATTCATGCTTGGTAGTGGGAAAGTGGCGGAATGACGATGGAGCCTGCCTTCGTGACACGATTTTATCTTACCGGCCGCTCGCTGCGATAATAGAGAAAAACAAACCACAATGCGACAGCGCCAAGCAAGTGCCAGATTGCATGGCCCTGCAACAGGCTGTCGGGCGCACAAAGCTGGCCGCGCTGATCCAGATTCCAGATCGTGAAGGCGACAATATTGGCGACAAGACCCGCAACATAATAGCCGGTCCGGACCTGAAGGCGCAGCGGTCTGGCAAAGACAAGTTCGAGGACAATCGCGGCGAGCAGGATGACCGCAAAGAGCCAGCGGCGGACCTCGGGGAGCGCATAGAGGATCGCAACAAGCACCGCACAAAGCAGTCCGTAATAGATCATTGCACGCCGGTCCGGGATGCTCCGCCATTTCGCCAGTGCACTGACCAGAAAAAATCCGCTGACCAGATACATGCCAAGCACATCGAAAAACTGCCCCCATAATGTGAGCGTGGCGTGGAGCAGGACGGATCCAGTTCCGACGATGATCGCGGCCACCCCAAGCATGTTGGCGGAAAGAGGCGGCAAGGCCGAATTCCAGTCACGCGACCGGGCCATCAGGATCATCAGAAAACCGATGAAGACGAAGCCTAGTGACGACAGGCTGTTCGCGGGCTGTAACAACAACGCGCCGGTTCTCGGCATTTCGCAAAAGCATCTCGTTTCGGTGCAGGTTGCCGAAGCGAACCGCGACCAGTCTGGGCCAAACAAACTCAGCAAGCCGATGGCTATTGTTGCAGCCAGTGCTGTTAGCGCCAAAGCAGCAAACAGCTTTCCCGGAATGTTGGTCATCGAGTCAGCCACTCTCTTGGCAATGCCAACCCTTCGCGCTCATTGTCCCAGATAATCCCCATGATCCACCAGCGGCCACTCGGTTTTCCGTCCTCGCCGATATCATCATTCCAGAGATGGATCATGTTTACGCCGCGAAACTGGATTTCAGGATGGTCCGGGGTCTCGCGCGCCTCATAGGCGGAATAGACATGGGCGACCTGACCGAAAATATCGATCTTGCGGCCGATTTCGATCTCGTAAAAGGATTTGCCTTCCAGCAACGGGATTGTCGCCTCGACAAACTCATCATAGCTGAACGGATAGGCGACCGGCTTGCCATCTTCGATCCGCGTCCGGACAAGCACGCAGCGCGGATGATAGATTCCGCGGTCGCGCTCCCAGTCCTGCCCACCCGGCGGCCCCGATATACAATCGTAGAGCGTGTCCAGGACTTCATCTATGGTCGTATATTGGGTCATCGCGATCACAATCTCTCGGTTTGTTCGGCCAACCATCATGAAACGGGATTGATTGCGCCGCAAGTCGGTTTCGCATATAGGAAGGCTCGGTTGCCCCGATCCGTTCAATCCGTCATGATTCGAACAATCGGGGCATGATTTTTTGTCGCTCTCTTTGCGAAGTGGAACCAAGCAATGTCCCGTCGCCGCCAAATCTACGAAGGCAAGGCCAAGATTCTATACGAAGGCCCCGAACCCGGTACCATCATCCAGTATTTCAAGGATGATGCCACCGCTTTCAACGCCGAGAAAAAGGGCACGATCAACGGCAAGGGCGTGATCAACAATCGCATCAGCGAGCATATTTTTACGCTGCTCGGCCATATCGGTATCCCGAGCCATTTCATCCGTCGCCTCAACATGCGCGAACAGCTCGTCAAACAGGTCGAGATTGTCCCGATTGAAGTGATCGTCCGCAATGTCGCAGCCGGCTCTCTTTCCAAACGCCTCGGCATTGAAGAGGGCACACCGCTGCCGCACACATTGCTGGAATATTGCTACAAGGATGATGCGCTCGGCGATCCGCTGGTTGCAGAAGAGCATATCGCCTGCTTCGGTTGGGCCAGTCAGGAGGAAATGCAGGATATTTCCGCCATGGCCATCCGGATAAACGACTTCATGGCCGGAATGTTTGCCGGAATCGGCATCCGGCTGGTCGATTTCAAACTCGAATTCGGGAGAGTTTTCGAAGGAGATTTCTCGCGGATCATTCTGGCCGACGAAATCAGTCCGGATGGTTGCCGTCTGTGGGACATTGAAACCAATGAAAAGCTGGACAAAGACCGTTTCCGGCGGGATTTGGGCGGGGAGGCCGAAGCTTATCAGGAAGTTGCAAGACGCCTGGGACTATTCCCCGAAGGCGGAGTCAGCGAAGTGGCGGATCTGGACAGCGAACGGAAGAAGCGCGGAAAATAACCAGCGCTTCCAGGCCCGTCGCCAATGAATATCCGGTCGGAGGATGCTCGGTCACGGTGACCGGCATCCGCCGTTTCAAAATTGACGGGCTGTCGTGATCTCATTCCACCATATGTCTGTTCCATTTTTCTTTCTTGCTCTTGCCCCGGCTAATCTTGGCGCTATAGCAAGGCAATATTGGCCGGCGGAACAGAGCGAGAGCGAAGCATGAAAGTCAGAATTTTTGTAACGTTGAAAGACGGTGTGTTGGACCCTCAGGGGAAAGCCATACATCACGCTTTGGAAAGCCTGGATTTTTCCGGGGTCAATGACGTTCGCGCCGGCAAGCTGATCGAACTGGATGTTGACCCGTCCGTCAGTCGGGAAGAAATCGACAGAATGTGCGACAAGCTGCTCGCAAATACTGTCATCGAAAATTATGAAATCGAGCTACCGGAAACTGCCTCGGGGACTATGTCCTGATGCAATCCGCAGTGATCGTCTTTCCTGGCTCGAACTGCGACCGCGATATGGCTGTCGCACTGGAAACAGTTTCGGGCAAAAAACCGCATATGGTCTGGCACGGAGACAGTGAACTTCCTTCAGGCCTGGATGTCATCGCCATTCCGGGTGGATTTTCCTACGGGGATTATCTGCGGTCAGGCGCGATGGCCTCGCGATCCAATATTATTAAGGCGGTTGTCGAAGCGGCCCAGCGCGGCGTCAGGATATTGGGTGTGTGCAACGGGTTCCAAATCCTCACCGAAACGGGCCTGTTGCCCGGTGCGCTGATGCGCAACAGCGACATTCATTTTGTCTGCAAAGACGCGGATCTAGATGTCACGAATAACGACACCATATTTACGTCTGGCTATGCCAAAAATGCTGCTGTCTCGATACCGGTAGCCCACCATGACGGTAATTTCTTTGCGGACC
This sequence comes from uncultured Parasphingorhabdus sp., assembly GCF_963975735.1. GTDB lineage: Bacteria > Pseudomonadota > Alphaproteobacteria > Sphingomonadales > Sphingomonadaceae > Parasphingorhabdus. The sequence goes on along the minus strand of NZ_CAXBIA010000014.1, from coordinate 934 downwards.
AGGACACGCTTGACCGGCTCGAGAATGAGGACCGGGTCGCGTTTCGCTATCGCAACGATATCAACGGTTCATCGCGCAATATTGCCGGCATTATCAACGAAGCGGGCAATGTCCTTGGCATGATGCCGCACCCGGAACGTGCGATTGACAAACAGCATGGCGGGACGGACGGGCTGCCATTGTTCGAAAGCCTGCTGCGCTAATAGCGCATTGCCCGGACTAGCCCGACCAGCCGGTAGAACCGCCGAGATACAGGATGGCGGTTCAAGCTGATCCACCTTCATATCGATCGACATGGATCACCCATATTTTTGATCGATCATAACTGACTTGGTCAGCCAAGACGGCACGTCCGCGCGCCGATTGCTGCAGCATTAAAAATACGAAAGACTTTCAACTGCATCGGTTGAAGCACCGTTGCACATGTCGGTTGCGGATCAATCATATCACTGGTCTGCAAACGAAAAAGGGCCGGTCCGAAGACCAGCCCTTTCCACAATTCGTATATATGTCGGTATTAGTTACCGGAACCAGGTCCGTACATAACTTCAACACGACGGTTCTGAGGCTCGCGAACGCCGTCTGCGGTTTCAACGCGAGGACGCGATTCACCGAAGGCTTCACTCGAGATAGAGCCGCCGCCAATTCCGCGCGATTCAAGATACGCACGAACAGCACCGTTGCGACGCTGGGACAGACCGACGTTGTAGCTGGCAGAACCAGATTTGTCAGCGTGACCAGCCAGCATGACCTGAGCCGAACCACAATCACCATATGCGGTAACCGCATTGTCAAGAACCGAAGCCGCTTCTGGTGTGATGTCCGACTGATCCCAGTCAAAGAACACAATATAAGGGCCAGGCGCACATACCGACGCTGGTGGCGGCGGTGGTGGCGGTGGTGGAGGTGGCGGTGGTGGTGGAGGCGGTGGTGG
>NZ_CAXBIA010000013.1:0-93183 GCF_963975735.1 uncultured Parasphingorhabdus sp. | reverse complement strand
GCTTCAACAAGATGAAGGGCATGGGCCAGATCGTCACCTGGTCGATCCGCGACGAAAGCCTGCACTGCGAAGGCATTATCAAGATGTTCCACACCTTCGTGCAGGAACGCGACTGCCTGACCAAGTCGGTCCGCGACGATATCATCGACTGCTGCCAGAAGACCGTGCGGCTGGAAGATGCGTTCATCGACCTCGCGTTCAGCGACGGCCCGGTCACCGGCATGACCGCCAAGGAAATCAAACGCTATATCCGCTATATCGCCGACTGGCGTCTTGGACAGCTCGGCTTCCAGCCGATCTACATGGTCGAAGACCACCCGCTGCCATGGCTCGCGCCCCTCCTGAACGGCGTCGAACACGCCAATTTCTTCGAAGCCCGCGCCACCGAATATTCAAAAGGCGCGACCAAGGGCGAATGGAACGACGTCTGGTCAAGCTTCGACCAGCGCAAGGGCAAGGTCGCCAACGAAGATGCGCCGGTTGATGACGGGCCGGATATGTTTGAAGAGGCTGGCGTTGCTGCGGAGTAGGGTGGTTTGGATCCGATCGTCATAGGGCTTCAGAAAGATTGCTTGAAAGCGGATGCGCCCATATCGATCTTGCTCCGCAAAGCCAAATTAATTGCATCAAAGTTGAAGTTGGAAGAATCGCAGGAGTGGATCGAATCCGAACTAAATGGGTTCCGTTGTCCACTGGGAGATTTGCCGCAATACAGAATTGGAATAGGTCAACCAAAGTTTCATAATCCGGTCCACGGATGGTTGGATATTGTAATCACGAATTCATCAACTAAGGAGATGGTGAGCACAGCCTATTTTGCCCAACCTATAGCTGAGATCGAGTCACTAGCAGGTGGTGAAGGCCAGTTTATTATCATTGGCTTTCTACCACCAATTAACGATTTCCTTCATGATAATTTGCAAATCCAATTTAATTGCGGACTGCACGTATCCAAAACAGTTTTGATCGGTGCGCTGGAGGGTGTGAGAAATTTAATACTCGATTGGGCGATTGATCTAGAATCACAAGGAATTGTCGGAGAAGGAGTTACGTTCTCAACCGATGAACTAGAAAAGGCACAATCTGTGGTTACAAATATTTATGATAGTAATGTTGGTGTGCTCGGTAATGTGGGAAAAAACGCAAAAGTCAGTGACTTTTCAGTACGCAAGGACCTAAATAATTTTGAAGAGATATTGTCATTGGTCAAAAAAATTAGGGAGGCGAGTCTTGGTCTGCCTTCTGATATTCGGCCCAAACTAGATATTGAAATTGAACGACTTGAAGGCGCCGCGAAGCAACAGGACCAAGGAAAGGTAAAGAAGGCAGTTAATGCTATGATTGTGCTTCTCCAAAACACGGGAGGAAGCTTAGCTGCCACGGGTATACTAGCAGCACTTGGCGTAACTTAGATATTCCAGTGATTAGAGACTAGGCATTACGGTGACAGGCGTAACAGTCCCTGAATTCGGCGACAGTGTTCAAACTATCGCCAGTTAGGGTGACAGGTTACTAAATGCACCAAATACACCACTTGTCACCGCCCATAAATCTCCCTCTCCGAAAGGTTATATCCCCCGGACCGCAAGCCGATTGATAGTTCCGGTCAATGGGTCGAAGCGCGGGTGATCGGACCCGACCTTTGTCCTAATCCCGATGGCGAACGCATTGCTGGGGGCCGCGCATGCCGAAGATTTTCGAATGGCAGGGCTATCGCTTTTACTTTTATTCCAACGAAGGCAATCCCCGGGAACCCGTGCACATCGAATTACGGTGAATTACGGTGACAGTTTACTAAATGCACTAACTCCTCGCCTTCATACCGGCCTGCATTTTCTCTTTGTGAGCACGGTCAAAATCCTTGAGATGGCCGTTACAACTCTTGTGGCAGAGCGCGAGATTTTCCATTGCAGAGGTGCCGCCTTTGGAAAGAGGCTGCAAATGTTCAAGCGTCGCATATTTGCGTGTATTCGGAATGCCGCCGAAGCGCATGACATTGCCGCAAAACCAGCAGTCGTCCCCGTCCCGCTGTCGCACGGCAGCGAGTTTGGACTTCTTGGCCTTCCGCTGGAAGAACCATGACTTTCCCGGATAATATTGCCATTTTGTCGCCGCGCTTGTCATGCAGATAGCTAAGCGAGTTTCGGTTAGAAAATAGTAAACAACAATATTTCCTACATTCGCAACAATCCATCCAACATCGCGCAAAATAACGCGTCCTTGGCCCTAACTTTGACTAACTTTGGGCTTTGGGTCCTCTCCCATAGGGAGTTTGGGATCGGGTCAGGTAAATTATGCTCCCAGCATAATTTAGAAACAGTTCGGGGAACTGTTTCGACCTGAGCCGCTCACAAACTCAAGGGGAGCTTGCCAGCTTGCTGGCTAGCGGAACTCGGTGAGGGGTTGGGAAGCTCTGAAGGGTTAAACCCCTCACCGACTGCGACTAAGCCTTTCGGCTAAGTCTTCGTTGCCTCTCCCTGCGGGAGAGGAAAGTAGAGCGCCTAAGCTCCGTTCAAACTCAACCACTATTCCCGAAATCCGCGCCGCCCTTCTCGCTCAGCGGCGCATCATCTTCCGCTGCGTCCAGGATGCCGAGGTCGCTTTCCTCGTCGTCGTCGTTGCGCTCGCCGGCAAAGGCACCGCCTTCGATGCGGCCGCTTTCGACCATTTGTTTCATATGGTCGACCGTGTCCTGGGTATCGTCGGGGATGATCTGCGCCGGGTCGCTGTGGCCGCCGTGCGTGCTGTCGGCGATATCCTCGCGCTTGGCCTTGGTCTGCCGCTGCGCCTGCTCGGCCACTTTCTGGGCTTGCGCGTCGTCCCGCTGGGACTGGTTGATGCTGCGTTCTTCGGTCATGATGTTCCTCTTTCTGTTGGTATTCCAACACAGAGGCGAGGCATTTGTTCCGTGGAGCGCGAGGATGGAGCGATCATAGGGGAAGGTCCCGTCATTGCGAGGAGCGGAGCGACGCGGCAATCCAGAACGGCGAGCGACGCACTGGATTGCTTCGCTGCGCTCGCAATGACAAAAGCCGATTGACGCTACGACGGGCTTGGCATAGCTTCGGCGCATAGAAACAGGGGAGGAAAAATTCATGAAATTTCTGGATGGATATACCGAGCATAGTTACGCGCTGCTGCGGATTGTCGCGGGGCTGTTGTTCATGGCGCATGGCGTACAAAAATTCTTCAATTTCCCGGTCGCCTTTGATTATCCGCTGAACCCGGTGCTTTATGCCGCCGGCGCGATCGAGCTGATCGGCGGCGCGATGATCGCGCTGGGGCTGTTCACCCGTCCCGTCGCCTTCATCGCCAGCGGCATGAGCGCAGCGGCTTACTGGATGGCGCATGGCTCGACCGGCCTGTTCCCGATTGCGAATGGCGGCGAACTGGTCGCGCTCTACTGCTTCATCTTCCTTTACATCGCCGCGCGCGGTGCCGGTATCTGGAGCGTCGATAGCAAGCGGGGATAAGACGAGGCTGCGGCGCGACGGGTCGCCGGTGCGGGTGTTTCGCGTCACAGGCCGTTCATATTGCAACTTGTAAATCCCGGTCACGTTATAAGAAAAACCGCAACGGGAGTTACATCATGCGCAATATCCTCATGTCCATCGCCGCCGCCTCTCTGGTCGTGCCCGCCGCCGCCGTCCTCGACAGCGCGCCGGCCTATGCCAAGAGCAAGCACAAGCATCGCTATGATGACCGCGGCCGCTATTACGAGCCTCGCCGCGTGAGCCGCGACGAACGCATCTGGCGCGGCAAGGACGGGCGTTATCATTGCAAGCGCGACAATGGCACCACCGGTCTGATCATCGGCGGCGCCGTCGGCGCTCTCGTCGGCCGCGAAATCGACAGCCGGGGCGATCGTACGGTCGGCACATTATTGGGCGCTGCCGGTGGCGCGCTGCTGGGCCGCGAGATCGATCGCGGCGGGATGAAGTGTCAGTAGATTAGGGGGAGGGGGGAAGCGTAATTCATCCCCCTTCGTCGTTATCCGCTTCCGCTCCATTGACGCCACTGCTGCCATGGCATAGCCTTCCCCGCCAAGTGGGGGATGATTGCGCATGATCAGATTTGTTTTTGCCTTTTCCGTCACGCTGTTCGCGATGTCGCCTGTCCTAGCCCAGCCGGTCAAAGATGCGCCGACAGCGAATCATTCTGTGGACGATCCGGAGACAGTTGTGCGCGGTCTCTATTCCGAAGCGGTTGATGTTGACGCACTGCCAATGTCGCAGCGTCTGGAGAGCCTGTTCCTGCGGGAGCGCGACTATCTCGAAGCCAGCGGCCACCCGTTCGACCGACTCGATTTCGACTGGATGGTAAATGGTCAGGATGCTTTGATCACGGAATTGGGCATCGAGACCATGGAGGTGCCGATGCGCGATTATGGCGATGAGGCGCTCGACCAGTTTGACCGCAAAATCGTGACTGCCTCTTTCAAGAATTTCGACAGCCCGACAATGATCCGATATTATTGGGTCCGGGAGCGCAGCGGCTGGAAGCTGGATGATGTCACCGGCCATGGTGAGGACAGCATGACCTGGACATTATCGCTGTTGCTGGCTTTCGGCGGCTAGGACTTCGTCATCCTGAACTAGTTTCAGGACCCCTTGATGATCACGCTCTGCCTTAGCCGAAGAACAGCGAAGCGAAACAATTTCAGGACGGCGAGCGTTGGTTCACGATTGATTATCGGCATTAAACCGTTTTTTACCGGTCTTTAAGCATGATCCTGTAAATTTGTACGATGGCATTCATTCTTACTTTGGTGCTGGCCTTCGCGGCGCTCAACTTGTGGACATTTGTTTTGTTCGGTTGGGACAAGATGCGGGCTGAACAGGGCGGCTGGCGGGTTAGCGAGACCAGTCTGCTAAGTCTTGCGCTGATCGGCGGTATTGGCGGGGCCTATGCGGGCCGGGCCTTGTTCCGGCACAAGACACGGAAAAAATCCTTCAATACTGCCCTGCAATCAATCGGATTTTTCCAGCTGGTCGCGCTAACCTTTTGCGGCGTCTATTTCTATGAACCGGGCGGTCTATCCACGCCAGCGCAGGCAGAGATTGTGCAGACTTTCGTCGAGCAACCCCGATCACTCGCCTATTATTCTAATTGCTCCGATGCCAGAAGCGCTGGCGCTGCGCCGCTTTATAGCGGCAATCCCGGCTATCGGCCAGCGCTGGACCGCGACAATGACGGTATCGCCTGCGAACCCTATCGCGGGCGCTAAGCTTTTTCCCTCTCCCATAGGGAGAGGCAACTAAGACTTGGTCCGTATGGACCTAGTCGCAGTCGGTGAGGGGTTTTCACCCTCTCGACAGTTCAAACCCCTCACCGAGTTACGCTAGTCAGGCAAGCTGACAAGCTCCACTTGCCTCTCCCTATGGGAGAGGAAAAAGTGATAGTGACCGCGAGTCTGGTTTCACCGCTGCGGCAACAACCGCCGCCAGTCGCCCCACAACACCACCGCCAGACACGCTCCGATCACCGCAAGATCAACCACGGGTGCGACCGGATCATATTGCAGCCCGGCGAGCGCCGCCAGACCCGAGATCGCGGCCCAGATCACAAACAGCTTCCGTCCGCCGTCCCAGCCTTTGACCAGACCGATGCCGGCGGCGAAGAGAAGCATCGGGGAGATCATCATCAGGATCGGACCGATGGCGGGCAGCAGCAGGAACATCGAGGCCGACAGCATCGGTGGCAGAGCGGGCAGGAAGGAGAGCGGGAGAAAATTGAGCGCCGCAACGACGATCGCGCCCCAGCCGATATATTCGCGATATTGTTTCATGCCGACCGATTATCATAGCCCGCCGGATTTGCCATCTCTTCTTGCGTTTTTCCGGACCGGCCTCTGTCCTACACCATCGCATTGTGGTAAAGACGCGCTCATGAGACACTATCGCGCCCGTCCGGTTCAACCACCTGTAAAAACGCCGTAAATTGCGTTTTCGGGGGGAGCGGGACTTTTTTCTTTTAACACTGTAAAGTTTGTCAAGATCATGCCGGAGCTATCATGAAATTTGTCCGAATCATTTTTGCCGTTGCCGCCGCCTGGGGCTTCGTCGCGCTGGTCCCCGGATTATTTGCAGAAGCAGGGCCCCGACCCGAATATTATTACGGTTTCATCGGGCTGGCTTTGGTGTTCCAGTTGATCTTCATCCTGATCGCCCTTTATCCGGCCCGTTATCGCGCGCTGATTCCGATCGCGATACTGGAAAAGCTGTCTTTCTTCCTGCCGGTCGCGATTCTCTATCAACAGGGCAGGGTGGCGATGGGGCCCGTATTTGTCGGCGCAATGGTCGACGGGCTGTTGATGCTGTTGTTCGCGCTTGCGTGGCTGGTTTCGCGCAGGGCGGGGCAGTCCGGCTAGCACCAGTCGCGGCGATAACCCTGCCAGCGTTCGGCTAGCCCCTCGGTGACCAATATCTCGCCCAGGCTGTGCCCGCCGCGGGTAATGATGCGCAGGTCGCGACCATATTTATCCTGATCGCGGTCGATCGATTGCAGGGAGAAACTGCCTTCGTTGAGCAGGGCCAGAAGCCTGAACTTGGCCTGCTCGCCGAGCCGTTTTTCGGAGGCGCAGCCGGGGCTGGAGATTTCCGGTGTGTTGATATCGGCGATGCGGATCTTGCGGCCCTCGAACCAGATCGTGTCGCCGTCGACGACGCAGGTGGTGCGGTCGGAGCCGAAGCAGATGCCGAAGCTGGCGCGATGGGGATCAATGCCGACCGCTGCGCTGGTGGTGGCCGGGCCGCCGCTGAGGAAGATCGCCAGAAACAGCGCGGCGCACATGGCCGCGGTGATGGTGATGAAGGTGGGCCAGCGGATGTTATCCATCCGTCTGAAAATAGTGGAGAAATGTTAAAAGAGATTGAAGCGCGATCGTTTTGACCGGCGGAACCGGGAGCCATCGCGGCAGCGGCTGCTGCGAGCGGAGATTAGAACCAATATGAGTCTATCTCTGTCTACCCGACGGCCCATCTTGCTGTTAGGACATCTATCATGTTGAAAAGATACACCTTGTCCGCCGCCGCCATCGTCCTCGCTTTGGTGGCATCCTCTGGCAACGCTACCCAATCCGGTGCTGTTGAAGATGAAATGGCCAAGCCGGCCATCCCGTCGCGCGAAGATTATCCCGATGCCGGTCAGGCGTTCGGGATGGTCTGGCACAATGAAAGCGATGGCAAACGGCCAATGCTGACGTTCATGGTGCCGGAGACCGACAACCGGCTATGGACCATGCGTTGTGAAAAGCTCGACAACGGCAGCGTCCGGATCGCGCATATGATCATCGCGACGCCGCGGGAGATGGTCGCGGAAGACCAGTTCGGATTCACCGTCCGGGTCGACGACGGCGCATCGATCGGTGTGCTGGCGCGGATGTTGCCGACGCAGATCGAGGGCCAGGACCTAGTAATGCCGCAATTCTATCTGCCCAATAATCATGCGCTGTTTCCGGCGCTGGCGCGGGGCAATCGTGCCTTTGTCAATCTCAACGGCAATAAATTCTCCCTTCATCTGAAGGGATCGGGCGACGCACTGATCACATTCTTGCGCGCCTGCCAATAGCGGCGTCTCCGGTGATCAGATCACCAAGGACGCGCTGTTGTTCACCGCGGGGCCGATAGAGGCCGTGACGAAGACGGCAGCCGAAACGAACGCGGCAAAGGCGGCTGCGAGGCGGTTGTGAAATTCGGGGGATAACATGGTCAGGGTTCCTTTGATGGGGGTCTGGCTAATGAAGGTCTAGGCGATCAGGGCGGCGGCATTGTTGACAGCCGGGCCAACGCTGGCGCTGACAAATACAGCGGCTGCGAAAATTGCGGCAAAGGCGGCGGCGATCTGGTTCTGGATGTTGCTGTTGGTCATGATGAAGTTCCTTTTTGGTTCAATTGGGTGCTTCACAAATTGTTCTGCGAAGATGCCAATAACATTGCACAGGCCGTGCCAGTTCAGGAAAATCTATATATATCAGAATGTTATTGGAATTAGCCAGTCGGCCAAATGTGAACCGAAACTGAATAATGGTAAAAATTACCAATGATTGGCTTGGGTGGGTCGCGTAAGTATGGGGTAATCTGTTAACGCTGCTCTGCTATCTGCAAAGCCATGTTCGGACCGCGCCTCAATCGAGTCTTCGCCAGCCGCGCCAATGCACTTTGGTGGTCAGCCATGGTGCTGGTCACGGCCTATTGCGTCGCCGCCGATCCCCCCGCCGAAGTGGCACCAGCGCCAGACGCCGCGGTGGCCCACGCCGGGGAGAAATCGGGAGATCCCTGGGCCGCTATGAAGGATGTCGCGAAAAAGCGCCAAGAACTGCTGCGCTGACCCCCGCAAACGGTGTCGCGAGGGTTCAGTCAGGCCACCTCAATATTGTGAGGTGCCGCCGTCGACGCTCAGCGTCCCGCCGGTGATGCCCCCGCCTGCGTCCGATGCCAGCAACACCGCCATCGCCGCGACTTCCTCGACTTTGCCCGGCCGCTTGAGCGCACTTTCCTGAGAGAACATATCGATCATCTCGTCAAAGGTCATACCGAGGCCTTCGGCTGTGGCAGGACCGCCTTCCATGATCAGGTCGGTCAGGATCAGTCCGGGGCAGATAGCATTGACGGTGATGCCCGAAGTGCCGACTTCCTGCGCCACTGCCTTGGTCATGCCGTTGATGCCATGTTTGGCGATCGTATAAGGTGCAAAGGTCGGCTTGCCCATCTTGCCCTCGGTCGAGCTGATATTGATGATGCGACCCCATTTTTGCGCGATCATGGGTTTGAGTGCCCGGCGGGTCGCCCAGAAGGTGGAGTAGATGTTCCATTTCATCGCCTGATCAAAGGCTTCGTCAGTCAGGTCAACCAGAGGCGCGAGATCTCCGGCGCCGCCCGCATTGTTGACGAGAATATCGATCGAACCGAAATGCGCGGCAGTCTGGTCGATAAAAGACTCGACCTGGTCCTGCTCCATCACGTCGCCGGCAATGAATATCGCCCGGTCTCCGGCATCCAGTTCCGCAATGACTTTCGCACCCTTGTCCGGATTGCGTGCCATCAGGGCGACATTCGCCCCCTCTGCCAGAAACGCCTCGGCAATCCCGCGCCCGATACCCGCCGTGCCGCCCGTAATCGCAGCTGTCTTGCCCTTCAGTTTCATCATTTTTCCTCTTCGCTATATTCGCCATTTGCTATCGGAGAGGATGAAACTCGGCAATGGCCTAAAACGCTAGTCCCTCTGCTTCCGGTCATCTTATTCAGAAAAACCGTATTGAATATGAACCTGAGATAAAACGGCCATTCAGTATGTGGACAAGGCCGCACTAGTAAACCGGCAAATGTAGGGCAGCAATTGATTCGGGTTCCGGAAGAACCCTTTTGGAGTGAAGAAAATGATCAACAAGATTTTGGGAAGTCTAGCAATTTCAACAGCAGCCATGGCGACAATGGCCTTCGCTGCTCCGGCAGAAGCGCGTGGCGGCTATTATAATGGCGCCTCATATGAGCAAGTCCGAAGCAATGGCCGCCGCGAATACCGTCGGGGCGATACTTATCGCGGTGATCGCTATCGGGATCGTCGCGATTATCGTGACCAGCGCCGTTACCGGGATACCCGTTATTCGAACAACAGTCGTTACCGGGGTTGCGATCGCGGAACCGGCGGTACCATTATCGGTGCAATAGCCGGTGGTTTGCTCGGTAACGAAGTCGCGGGGCGCGGCAGCAAAACCGAAGGCACAATCATTGGCGGAGCCGTCGGTGCACTGGCTGGCCGCGCGATCGACGGCAATTGCTGATCCGTTTCTATTCTAAGCTATAAAGTTAAACCCCTGCGTACGTGCGCGCAGGGGATTCCATTCCCTCGAGTTGTGTATTGGGGGACAGGGGGTCGGCGTCTTTAGACAGTCCGGCCCCCGTTCATTTTTACGGTTTGGCTAGCATCGCTGGAACGGGACCAATCCAGTCCGCCAAATCCGGTTCGTCTTTGACGAAATAGGGCTTGCCCTTGCTGTTCAGGTAGAAGCGCTGCATCTCGCTGCGGGTGAACGGTCGCGAACCCAGCCGACCAAAAACAGCCATCTGCCCGCCAGTCTCATCCACCGCCCGGTCACGATCGAGCCCCTTAGACAGCGCCAGTGCCGGTTTGGGCGTGCGGGCAAAGGCAATCAGTTCCGGCTTCGGTGCCGGTGAGAAACCATAGAAGTTCTTCTGACTGTCCGGGGTGGTCAACTGGACTACCTTCAAGCCATTGCGTCCGTCGGCCACGTAAGCAAATAGTGTTGCATTGGTCGAGCCGACGATGACGTCCTCTGCATCATTCATCGTGCCGCCGAATGTTTCCTTCAGGTAGACCGTCGGTGCTTCAGGCCGGGTAATATTGGCAATCACCAGGCCTTCATCCTTGGCCGCGATATAGGCATAGGTGCGCGCGAGATAGAGTCGGCGGGCGTTGCGCAGCGGGATTGTTCCTGACGGCACCGCAACCGGATTTTCCATGTCGGTAACGTTGAACAATTTTACGCCATCGGCATCGGTCACCCAGAGATAGCGAAATTGCAGCGCCGATGCTCGTGCGTCAGTCAATGGCAAAGTGATGACGTGACGGGGTTTCAGCGGATCATCCAGATCGATCAGGGTCAATCCTGCCGCAGTGGTAATATAGGCATAATGACCGGCCAGGGTGATATGCTGCGCTCCGTCAAGCACTCCGCCTTCGTTCCAAGTCAGGCTGCGCTTGAAGAAATTGTTGCGGAATTCGCCGTCGGCTAATGTGTTGATATTGACGAGGATCAGGCCTTCTTCGCTGTCGGTAACCACGGCGTAATTGTAGATCGGATGGAATGCCTGTTCTTCGTTGACTTCCCGTAGCTCCTCTGTGTTGCGCGTTGGCGCAATCGGCTGGTTGGTCGCCAGCGCCATACAGGTCGCGTTCTTGGTGTCGACATGCGTGTCATGGCCAAGCGACGAGAAGGGTGCCTTGATGATGCGTTCTGAGAAGCCTTTGTTGCCGATCGACGCGACGTCATAAGCGCGGAAACCGCCTTTGCCTTCGGCTACGAACATATATTCGCCGCGTAATTGCAAGCACCGGACCGCATCGCCAGTTCCCTGAACGACATTCTTGAATTCTTCGAGCGCCTTGGTCTCGCCGGACAGGTCCTTGTCGAGCCGCTCTCCGCGCACCCAGTCGATCAGTTCGCGACCGTTATTCTCGACATGCATCCGCCAATAGTCGGGATAGGCATATTTTTGCAGATACGAACCGATGACCGCTTGCGGTTCATCCCATTCGGTAACCCTGACCGCTTCAAAGCCTTTTTCCAGACCGACCCAGGCGTGGAGGCCGATGAAGTTGACGAAGTTGGTGCCCTGCAACAATGTTTGCGCTATGATCGCATTATTGTCATTGGCCTCGCTAACGTGACAATCCGAGCATTGCTTGGTTTCGGTCTTGCGCACGGTATGCGGGAAATGCGGCGCAAAAGCTTGTGACGAAAAGCCGATACCGGAAATCGGGGGCTGCTGGACGTAGATGCGTTCGCGATTGATGTTGGTCGAGGACAGGATCAGTGCCGAGGTTGAACGGACCGGAGCGATGACATTGCCCTTGGTTGTCTGGTGACGGCCGAGCTGGAACATCTGGTCACGGGCAACCTGCGGATTATAGGTCGCGTAGTTCCGGGTCGTGCCACCTTCATATTTGTGATTGTCGGCCTGCCAGTTTGCTTCGATCGGCAGATGGCAACCACCACAGCTGGTGGTCCAGCTGAGATGACAGGTGAAGCAGACCATATTCTCATCTTTATGCGCCCGATCGTCTTTGGCAACGCCGCTTCCGAAGGCAAAATTACCCGTTTCTGCTCCGCTTTTTGACATGAGCTTGGCTCGCGCCGCCTTGACGTTGAAATCAGGATGGGATCGGTCGACGCTGTTCTTGACTAGACTGACCCGCCAGCTGAGTTTTGGATCGACGATGGACCTCTGGATCAGAACACGTTTGCCATTGGGTTCTTCGAACCATTCGAAGCGCCGCTCGCCATTGGCGTTGCGCAGAAGGCCGAGATTCTTGCCCTTCGGCCGCGCCGCCAGATTGCTGGTCATCAGTGTCGGATAGGCGTCGGCGGTGCCGTGGCAATCCTTGCAGCTGATTTCGACAGCATTGGCGACTTCGCCGTAGATCAGGCCATTGCCGTGGCTGTCTTGCGAGAAATGGCAATCGGCGCATTGCATGCCGACTTCGGCATGGATGCTCATCATGTGGACGGATTTGCCCGGATTTACGCCCGGTTCGACGAATTTTCCTTCGCCTTTCTTGCGGAATTTTTCAGGATCGTCATTGGCCACGATATTCTCGGTATCGGTGCTGTAGCTTGCCTGATTGCCCTCGGCGTCGAGCAGATTGCCGTCGCGATCACGCTTCAGAACCGCGCGGAAATTCCAGCCATGACCGTGATAGTCGGCAAATTGCGTGTCCTTGGCGTCGCTGTTGACGTCGTAGACATTGCGCAGGAAATCGATGTCGGCCCAGAGACCTTTGGGCGCCGCGCCTTCGGGGTTTCTGTCGAGCACCTTGCGGACTTCTTCGGCATCGGGATATTTCTGCTGTTTGTAGGTCTTCTGATATTCCTCGTCGCTCATGCCTTCGGGCTTGGGTGTCTTGTTGTCCGGGCCCGGCCACATGTAAGGCGCGTCGGATTCATAGTCCCACATCGTGTAGCCGAGATAGCTGTTCAGGAATATATTCGGCTGGTGCATGTGGCAGTTCATGCACTGGGCGGTCGGAATGGCGCGGGTGAAGGCATGTTGTATCGGATGGCCTTTTTCGCGCTTGGCGGGATCTATGTCGGCGGCGTGATCGTCGCCATGGCCGGTGTCACCTCCATGACCGTCTTTTGCGCCGTGAGATGCATCATAGCTGCCGAAACTGCCGAAACGATGTTCGCCCTCTTTCAGATTGCGGATCGTCGGGTCCACCGTCTGCGTCTGGCCGTCGCGACCAAATTTCGCCCAGATCGAACTGTGCCGCGGTTCGCGGTCATTGGCGTAGACAACGTGACAACCGGCGCAGCCTGACTGGCGATAATCGCCCGGTTGGTCATTGGTGCCCATGAACCACATGAAGGGATCGTTGAGGCGGGTCTTGTGGATATTGAGCACCGGAATGGCGACGCGCAGGCCGGTGCCGGGGCCGCGATTGCTTTGCTTGAGATCTGGACGGCCGGGCTCTTCCAGCCGCTGGATGATGCCACCGATATTGGGCAAGCCGATCTCGGGGAACTGGGTGTTGATATTCCGGCCACCGCGTTCAAACACACGGAAGATATCGCCCGGCGGAACCGTGTGCCAGGTCGGGAGCGGATAGAGGATTGGCAGCGCGCCGCGTTTCTTTTCTGCCTCGGTCACCGTGCCATGCGGGTTGCCGGGAGACTTGATCGTCGCTGGTTCGCCCTTGCGGGTATAGGCCTCGCCGAACACATAATTTTTGAACGGCACAATGCCGTTATTATAGGCCGCGCCACCCCATAGCATCGCACCGGTGGCCATCAGCGACCGTTCCGAAGCCTCGATGATTTCCATATGACAAGCGCCGCAGGATTCGCGCGCAACCCGATAGTCCGATGGATTGACGAATCGCACAAATTCCGGCGATTCACTGTTCAGCAGCCCATAGCTGCGCTTGGGATTGGCGGAGGAGGGCCAGTGCCAGCTTTCCGGATATTTGGGCAGGACGTGCGCCTTGGTCAGCGCGTCCATATAGGCGAGGCTGTTCTTGCCCCATTTGTTGTCACCGACAATTGAGGCATCACCGCCGTGACAATCGACACAGCCAAGAACCACTGCCGGCGTTTCGTGCATGGTCTTCTGGTCACTGTCCGTATGGCAGGTCTGGCAACCGCTGCTTTTGGCTTGGGCTTCGTCCCAGGTCTGATTCTGGGGGGCAGGGGGCGTGAAACTATAGTCTACCTTTTGCGGCTTTTCCTTGCCTGCAGCGAGCAGCAGAGAGGCAGGGGTGGCGGTCAGCGCCAAAGCGCCCAGTCCCGCGAGAATCAATTTGCTATTGCCGGTCAGGAGGTTCCGAAAGCCCATCAGAAAGCCAGTATCGCGTTGAGCAGAATCGAATAGTGGAAGTCGCGTTTGTCGGTCTGGTCGAACAAATCCTTGAATCCTTTTCCGGGTATCAAAGCAGCGCCCGAGAGGCGAAATACCATATTCTGCGTAGCTTTCGGGCGGTAGATGGCAGCCAGCGACAGGTCCCATCCGATATCCCTTGGAATTGATCCTTCAACGCGCAGGGTTTCGAGACTCTCGGTCTTGTGAAACCAGAGATGGTTGGCATTGCCGGAAAGCCGGAAATCAGGCGTCAGATCAGCGTCAACGCCCACGCCGGCCAATATCGTGCCGGGGTTGTTGAAATTGCTCTGGCCCTGTTCCTTGGATGAACGGAGGCTGTTGAGGATACCGTTGCGGCCGTTGATCGAGATCACCCGACCACCGCCGGCGAAAGGAATAGTCTGGCGGATCCAGTAGCTGGTGTCGGCCCCGGCAAAAATCGGGTTCTCGAATATCGCGTCAAAGCCGGCTTCTGTATTGTTATAGGGATTGCCGTCGCCGCTGGCGAACAGGCCGGAAGCGCGAAAGCGTAAGAAATCAACGTCATAGCTGGCTTCCAAAGCGCCAAAATAGGCTTCGATTTTCGCCGGTTCGCTGGTGAAGAAGCTGTTCCGGTCCTCGCCAAAGGCGCCGTAAACCTGTCCGGTGAGATTGATCCGACCGATCCGGCCGTCAAAGGCATAGCCGGGATAGACGACATCATAGGCCCGGCCCCTGAGGTCGCCGAGCAGGGCGGGGCGAACCGGAAAGCCGTTGTCGTCAATCTCGATATCCGATTTCTCGCGGTTCATATTATAGGTCAGGCTGAACTGGCTGGTCAGGCCGACAAAGGGCAAATCCTGCCGGTAGAGATTGGCGAAGAAAATATAGCTTTCGCGCGGGGTCTGGGTGATGTCGTTGAGACCGGAATTGGTGTCTTTTTCCAGCTGGACAAAGGCCCCCAGATTATACTGGATCCGATTGTTGTCGCGGGTCCCGAACAGGCGGAAGCCAAGCTGGTTGTCCTGAAACAGAAAACCCCGGAAATCTGCCTGCATCGGCTGGATACCGATGCGGAAACTGTCGAAGTCATAGCGCGCCGAAGTGTTGCGGATATGATAGTCGAAAAAGGCTTCCTGCACGCCGACAAACCAGTCGGTGCGATGCGAGGATTTCGACGGCTCGACGAACAGGACCCGGCGTTCCGGCACATTCACATGATTCACCTGGGTCGCCAAAGTCAGGCGATATTCCACATCAGGTGGCTTGTAGGCGGTGGAGCCCTTGATCAGGGCAAAGCCGGTGATGAATGTCTGGGCATAGACTTCCGAACCGGAGCGTCCGAACACGTCGATGCTGTTTGGCCGTTCGGTGGTCTGGACGCCGACGGGAATAGGAAAACTACGGGGTTCGACGACCGTGTCGGAAATTACATTGGCGACGAAGAACCAGTCATCGCCCTTGAGAAAGCCCGGCTTTTTGTCAGCCGGGATCGGCTTGTCACCCTTCAACACATTCTGATGATAGGGATTGAGCGTGCTGTGGCAATTGTTCCGCAGTGCTCCGAACAAAGTGTAGATTGCTTCATCGCCGCCTTTGGCAGGGCAGAGGCTTTGCATGATCCGCCAGCGATCAGGAACCGGAAATTCGTCGGTCGGAAAGGCTTCCGGTGGCGGGGCATTGACCGCGCCGGGGTTGTTCTGGGTCACCCGATCCGGCAGTGTTTTCTGGACACCAGGGCGGCGGCGGCCGTCGATCAGGGCGTCATCGGCGGCCAGTCCATCAAAGTCCATTTCCAGCTGATCGGGGGTTTCGGATTGCTCTAAATTGGAAGATTTGGAAGCATCTTTCTGGTCTGGCTGTCCGGCGCTGTCCTGTCCGTCCTTTTCAGCCTCTTCTTCGTCCGGATCCGGTCCGCCCATGCCCGTTTGTTGACCAAAACCGGCAGATTTACTACTTATCCATGCAAATCTTTCCCCGGCCAGCAGCGCCGTCAACGACGCTTCCATATCCTCGACCGAGGCACGCTGCGCCTCCATCTGCTCGGCCTGACCCGACATCACCGCCATGATCGGCACAAAGGAGGCTGAGAGTCCCGACATCGGTCCTATAGTCCCTCGCAGACATTTTGTTCGGCGCTGTCGAGAAATGGCGCAAAGGGACAGTTTACATAGCGCAAGCGGACATTGGCGTTGCCAAGATCTACCACGATATTGTCGGCCCGCATCGCCTTTGGCGCGTTGCCGATGGTTGTGAGACGCTGGCCGGCATTGTGCAATCCGAGAAAGCTGATCATATCATCCTGATCGATACCGTCACCCGACACGCCGAGACCGCCGATCAATTGATTGCCGCGATAGATCGGTACGCTGCCGGGGAAAATCTGGATGCCGTTTTCGAGCCGGTTCTGTCCTGCGACCACATCCGGCGTGTTGGTGCAGCGCATGGGCGTGTCCATGGCGGAAGCTCCGGTAACAAAGGCGAGATGCTGCCCCAAATTGGGGAAGATCAACGCCGCCTGCAGTCCGGTCGCGAACGGATTAAAATCTTCAATTGGTCTCGATAATGGCCCGTTGGGGCGACCCAGTTCGCCATCCGGAAAATAAGGGCGGGAGAGATTGCCGCCCGAGCGATCGGCAAAGGCAACCGTACCGGTGAGGGCATTGGGATCGTTCAAAAAGGTTCTGACCCGTCCGACAAAGGCGGCAACATCGCCGTCGGGATTGCCGAGCAGGTCCGATGCCGCAGTGCTGTTGGAAAAGAAGGAGGCTGTCCGTGCTTTCTGCAGGGAAACATCCGTCCCGAAAATCGGTGCATCGGGCGAACGGACAATGCCCAGTATCTCGCCATGGGTATCGACTATGGAAATCGACACCTGCGCGCGGCTGTCGAGTGGTTGACGGATCTGTGCCCGGGCGCGCGACATGACGATAAAGGCTTCTTCCAAGATCGCCCGTGTTTCGGCGGCTGTCAGCGGTACAGGGACGTCCGCAGCATCGGTTGCTGCGCGTATTGTGAAACGATTGGTTCCGGCTCCATCGGTCAACACGAAAGCATCGCGGTTCTTGAACTCGGCTGCCGTCGATGCGCGGATGCCGGAAGCTTCCGTACCATAAGCTGTGCCAGCGATGATGACGTTCGAGGCATAGCCGGTAACGGCGATCAAATTGCCCGCAGTGCCGTTGATGGCAGCAAAATTATTCTGAAGCGGGGACAGAACGCTTACCACGACGTCGCTGAACCGAAGCTGCGTGCCATCAACATTGATTCGATTGGCGGTCACCGCTGCGGGCGGAGCAAAACCCTGAATGCCTGCCAGGGCGATCGCTTCCTCGTCATCGTCATCGATATCGAGGGTGTTGGAATCGAACCCATAGTCGCCATCACCCATCACGCCGATGGCTCCGACAACGACGCCATTCTTGTAAAGCGGCAAGCCGCCGGGATCGGCAGACAGGCCGAGCGGAGAACGCTTCGGTCCGATCAGCGCTGCGCTTCCGATATTACCGAATCTCTGGTTGAGATCGGAACATGGCAACTGGCTGAATTGCACGCCGAATAGCGGGCCGCTTTCCAGACCCGCCGTGGTCGGGGCGGGCGGGAAATGTTCCTGAACGATCTGGCTGGCGGTACGGCTGGAAAATGCATTGCCGGCACTGGACAGATAGGCGCCAGTCACGGCTTTTGCGATAGCGCCTGCTGCTGATGGCACAACGACGCCCTGAACGTCGACCAGGGGATTGTTGATCGCTCCCGATGCGGTGCGCGCGCTGGTGGTTGCGGTCGGCCTTGCGCCGTTCATTTCAAACACCGCCAGCACATTGCCGACCCTGTCCGTCACCGCGATAACCGAAGGCAGGTTGCGGGCGGTCGCTTCACCGACGGCCTGCGCGATAATGGTCTGTACGTCGGTAACGCTAAGCGATTCTTGTGCCGGTGGCGTATAAGCGCCGCCATTGCCGTCAACCGTTACTGGTGCGGGTGTCGGAGTTGGCGAGGGTGCCGGTGTCCCGCCAAAATCATTGCTGTCGCCACCGCCGCCGCAGGAGGTCAGCACCAGCGCGAAGGCAGAGATGGCGGAGGTCAAATAGGGGTTGCGCATTATCAGATCCCCTACCTGAGCGACCGGATCGTGCGCACGGCGCTGCCGAGTGCCCGGCGATATTTCAGCGGTTCATAATCATTGGGCTCGGCAACGGCGGCATAAGCGACATTGATCTGTCCGCGCAGGCTGGATGCGGCGGATTCGCTGACCTGACCGCTGTTGACCAGTCCGTTGAGCAAAGTGTCGACGGCCATGACCGCCTGTACGCTGCCTTCATAATCTGTGAAGCGTGGCGATATCGCCTGACCGGCAATGGTCTCCATGATCTGGAAGGTCTGGTCCCGGCCAAAGCTGGCGCGGGAGAAACGATCGGCCAGCTGGTTCGCATATTGCCGCAATTTCGCCGCTTCCTGAACGGCGGGCTCCCGACCTTGTGCCATCGCCGCATGGAAGGCTTTGGACCGGCTATCGAAATCAGCCGCAATGTCTGGCGCCGCTATTTTGATCGCAGCGCTGAGCATGATCATATTTTCGTCATTATAGGGCGGCATGCCTTCGGGAATGGGGCGTCCGGGATTGTCGATCGATGTCGGACGGGCGGATGCATCGTCATAAATCCGGCGGTGACAGCTGTGGCAGTCGTAGAAATAAAATTCCGGAAAAATACCCTCGGTGCCCAGAGATGGTTTGGTGAACAGGTTCAGCGAGCGTTCGAGCGCCATTGCCTGACCCACCGCCCAGAACTGGACGCTGTTGGTCCGGCCCTTGCGGCGGACGTAATCGACATCCTCGTCATGATGCTGTTGCAGGGTGGAGAAAAGATCCATTTCAAAGGAAATGCGCGGATGGCCGGCGGCCATGATCTTGTGGTCGACAAACTGGCCCTTTTTGGCACTGCCGAAATGGCAGTCGAGGCAGACGCTGGCGCGGGCCTTGGGATTGTCCAGTGGCACAAGTCCCTTGGCAACATTGCGGGCATGGCTGGCGCCGACCGCATAATGGCTGGAGAGCCAGCCGGACGATGCTCCGTGACAGGATTCGCACCCGACGCCGTCGTTTAGCTGGAACCTTGGTCCCTTGCTTGCTGCGGTCGTGGTGTGACAACCGAGGCATTCCGATGCGGACGCCGCATCCTTGAGGCCGAGACGCTTGGCTATTGCAATGCTGCGCGGTTCGCGGAGAACACGGAAGGCGCGGCTATGGGCTCCGCCGGGCGTCGACTCTTCCTGCCAGCGCATAATTTCATCCTGCCTGACAATTTTTCCGTCCGCTTCCTGCCGTCCGTGACAGGTCGTCGCGCCGCAGGAAGCCACGCCCAGATAGGTGCCGCTGGCGACATCTGTGGCGGCCTCGACGGGAGTGGTGCTGGCCATGGTCGAGATGAACAATGCCGTGCCGACGAGTGCCGAGCAGAACAGGCTAGCGGCCAGTAACGACCAGCCAGGAATCCAAGATTTTATATTCCCCATTTGCATCGTTGCCCATTTCGGTTTTGCAACCGATCCCCTGATCCAGCACGACGCGACCCTTGCCGTTCAATATAACGATCACGTTACCTATCCTCCAACCCATGCTCAATGCAAACGAAAATCGCCCGATTTCTTTTATTTTTTAGGGCTTTGCTGCTCGAACTGTTGAGTAACGGAAACAGTCTGTTGCGCACAGGCAACGGTTGTCGCCTGATCGCCTAGCCCGGTTTGCGCCGGATCACCAGATTGCGGATTTCGGTCATATCTTCCATGGCGAAGCGGATCCCTTCACGGCCCAGACCGCTGTCCTTGACGCCGCCATAAGGCATATTGTCGACGCGGTAGGATGGTACATCATTGATCACCACGCCGCCGACATCAAGATGATCCCAGGCGTCGAGCGACTTGAACAGATCGCGGGTGAAGATACCGGCCTGCAGCCCGAACTTGCTGTCGTTGACTTCGTTCAGCGCGGCACCGAAATCGCTGAATTTTGAGAGCAGGGCGAGCGGACCAAAGGCTTCTTCGCGATAGGCGTCCGCGCTGGTGTCGACATTTTCCAGCAGCGTGGCTTCGAGCATATTGCCCGTGCGATTGCCGCCGCAGAGAAGCGTCGCGCCTCCCGCCACAGCGGCTTCGATCCAGCCGTGCAGGCGGCTCGCTTCGCCCTCGGAAATCATCGGACCGATGAAGGTCTCGCGTTCCTTGGGATCGCCAGCGATCAGGCTTTTGGTCTTGGCGACCAGCATGTCCTTGAACCTGTCGTAGATGCTCTCGTGGATGATGATCCGCTGCACACCGATGCAGCTTTGGCCGGATTGATAAAATGCTCCGAAAACGACACGCTCCAGCGCATCGTCCAGATCGGCGTCATGATCGACGATCACGGCTGCATTGCCGCCCAGTTCGAGCACGATTTTCTTCTTGCCGGCCTTGGCCTTGAGATCCCAGCCAACGCCCGGCGAACCTGTAAAGGATAGCAGTTTCAGACGCTCGTCGACCGTGAACAAATCGGCGCCGTCCCGACTTGCGGGCAGAATCGAGAAGGCGCCTTTTGGCAGATCGGTCTCTGCCAGTATCTCGCCCATGATGATCGCGCCGAGCGGTGTCTTGCTTGCCGGTTTCATCACGAACGGACAGCCCACAGCAATGGCCGGTGCGATTTTATGCGCTGCCAGATTGAGCGGGAAATTAAACGGGGAAATGAAGCTGCACGGGCCGATGGGCACGCGTTTCCACATGCCCATATAGCCTTTTGCACGAGCGGAAATGTCCAGCGGCTGGACCTCGCCATAATTGCGCACCGCTTCTTCGGCGGCTATCCGGAAGGTGTCGATCAAACGTCCGACTTCGCCTTCCGCATCCTTGATCGGCTTTCCCGCCTCGACACAGAGGGCATATGAGAGTTCGTCAAACCGCTCCTTGAACCGGTCGACACAATGTTGCAGCACATTTTGCCGCTCGTAGCTGGCCATGGCCGCCATCGGCGCCGCTGCCTCCACGGCCCCCGCGATTGCCTTTTCAATGACATCGGGGGTGGCGAGGGCAGTCCGGAAGGCGACTTCATTGGTATATTTGTCGGTGACTTCCAGATCGGTATTGGGCTGCACCGCTTCATTGTTGAGATAAAGCGGGTAGACGTCTTTTAACTGTGTCATACGTGTCTCGTTCAAACCTTCGCGCTGAGTTCCTTGATCTCGTGATTCAAGATTCGGTCATTGTCGGAATAGTCGACCGGAACCTCGATCAGATGCACGCCATGGCTGTTCAGGCATTTGTCGATCGTTTCCTGAAGATCTTTCGCGCTGGTGATCCGGTAGCCGTTGGCACCATAAGCCTCTGCATATTTAACAAAATCGGGGTTACCATAAGTCAGGCCCCAGTCCTTGAAGCCCATGTTTGCCTGTTTCCAACGGATCATGCCGTAGCTGTTGTCGTTCAGCACCAGCACGGTGATGTTGAGCTTTAACCGAACAGCGGTTTCCATTTCCTGACTGTTCATCATGAAGCCGCCGTCGCCGCAAATCGCCATGACCTTGCGGTCGGGATAGACCATCGCTGATGCCATGGCCGACGGCAGGCCGGCACCCATTGTCGCCAGCGCATTGTCGAGCAGGACGGTATTGGCCTGGCGCGCCTTGTAGTTGCGCGCGAACCAGATTTTATAGACACCATTGTCGAGACAGATGATGCCGTCGGCCGGCATCGCTTCGCGGACGACCTTGACGAGATGGGGCGGATAGATCGGGCAACGGACATCGTCGTCCATCGAATCGGTATGCTCTTCCTCGGCCCGGCGCGCCTTGTACATCGCGTCGAAATTCCAGCTGCCGGAGGGAACGATATCTTCCTTCATCTGCCAGATCGCGTTGCCGATATCGCCGATCACCTCGATCTGCGGGAAATAGACCGGATCGACCTCGGCGCTGTTCATCGAGACGTGAATGACTTCTGTGCTGCCGGTCGCCATGAAGAAGGGCGGCTTCTCGATCACGTCATGACCGACGTTGATGATCAGGTCGGCGGCGCCGATGGCGCGATGGACAAAATCATTGGCCGATAGCGCTGCGCAACCCATGAATTCCTTGTGGGTCTCGTCGACCACGCCCTTGCCGAGCTGGGTGGTGACAAAAGGTATACCGGTCTTCTCTATAAATTGCGTGAGCATGCGGCCGGTGGTGGTCCGGTTGGCACCACCCCCGACGACGATGATCGGGGATTTGGCATTTTCGATTTTCTTGGTCGCGGCGCGGACGGCTTTCGCTTCGGCGACGGGACGCCGGGCCAAGCTCGGTTTGATCGGGGTGGAGTCCGTTTCCTCGTCGGCAATATCTTCCGGGAATTCGATATGGGTGGCGCCGGGCTTTTCTTCTTCGGCGAGACGGATCGCTTCGCGCACGCGGCTTGGGATATTATCCGCCGAAGCGAGCTGGTGGGTGAATTTGGTGATCGGTCCCATCATGTCGACGACGTCGAGAATCTGGAAGCGGCCCTGCTTGGATTTCTTGATCGGTTTCTGGCCGGTGACCATCAGGATCGGCATGCCGCCGAGCTGGGCATAAGCCGCCGCGGTCACCAGATTGGTGGCTCCGGGACCGAGTGTCGCCATGCAGACGCCGGTCTTGCCGGTATGGCGTCCGTAGGTCGCGGCCATGAAGCCGGCGCCCTGTTCGTGACGGGTGAGAATGAGCTTGATTTTCTTCGAGCGCGACAGGCTGTCGAGCATGTCGAGATTTTCTTCGCCGGGAACGCCGAACAGATATTCAACGCCTTCGTTTTCCAGACATTCTACAAAAAGATCGGATGCTTTGGTCATGTGGGTCCTTCCCTGATCGTGATGACCAGTGTTTGTGCGAGTAATTGGCAACGACCCCAATGATCCTCAATCCCCCTCAAGAACGAGACTCACTCTACCCCTATGTTCTTGGATGGTAAGTCAAAAAAGCCGCGAAGTCACCCCCTCAATATCCCCGATCAAAGTCGGCGACGGCAATCATATCGTCGCCATTTTTATAGCGCTTCAGGTTTTCGACGAAGCGGGCAGCGGCACGCTGGAACATGCGGGTTTGTGCTACCCCCGACAAATGCATGGTGATGATGCAATTGGGCGCGTCCCACAGCGGGTGGTCGGCCGGTAGCGGTTCGGGGTCGGTGACGTCGAGGGCAGCGCCGCCGATCGCCTTGTCATTGAGCGCTGCGAGCAGGGCATCCTGATCGACCAGAGTTCCGCGCGCGACATTGACCAGCCAGGCAGAGGATTTCATCGCGGCAAATTCGTCGGCGCCAAACATATGTTTCGTATCGCTGGTGGCGGGCGCGGAAACAAAGACCCAGTCAAATTCGCCGAGCCGGTCGCGCCAGTCCTCGAGGCCGATGACATTGGCTTCGCCGGTTGCGGTGCGGCGGACGGCGGTCACATCGACGTCAAAGCCGGAAAGTTTTTTGGCGATCTGCTGGCCGATACCGCCATAGCCGATGATCAGCGCCTTGCTGTCGTCGATCTCGGTTGTGCCCGGTGCCGTTTCCAGCCAGTTGTGCTGACGCTGGTTGTCGACGATCTGATCCATGCGCTTGGCGGCGGCCAGCATCATCATGACGGCGAATTCAGCGATTGGAGCG
The DNA here is from genome assembly GCF_963975735.1 of uncultured Parasphingorhabdus sp. Lineage (GTDB taxonomy): Bacteria > Pseudomonadota > Alphaproteobacteria > Sphingomonadales > Sphingomonadaceae > Parasphingorhabdus. The sequence goes on along the minus strand of NZ_CAXBIA010000013.1, from coordinate 69,475 downwards.
CTGTTGAGACCGGCGCCATTGGTCAGTTTCGTGCCCTGTGCCTTGAGCTGATCGAGCGGGAAATGTTCGACACCCGCATAAATGCTGTTGAGCCATTTGAGGTTGGTCGCGGCGGAGATGATTTCCGCCATCTTCTCCTTGTCATACATGTCGAACCAGCCGATCTCGGCGTGCGGCGCGATTGCCATCGCTTCTTCGGTGCTGGTGAACCAGGTGACATCGAGGTCGCCGCAATGCGGTTCAACCAGCGGACGGACGAGAGAAGCCATCGCGGCTTTCGGTTTGGCGGTCATAGCGTCATACTCCTAAAATTACCGTTCCCGTTTGACGGGAATCTCTATTTCTATTCAAACGTTGTGCAACCGGCTCGCCCGTCTGGATGCGGATAACAGGAAGCAAAAACTATATTTCTATCTTCCAGTCCCAGCGCAGCGGATCGCCATCCATCAATTCCACACCCCGGGCGGTGAGTTCATCGCGGATGCTATCGGCGGTCGCGAAATCCTTTTCCACCTTCGCCTGTTGGCGCTGGTCGAGTTTTGCCTCGATACTGCTTTCATCAATTTTCGCGTCTGCCGGTCGAACGCGCAATTGATCGCGTTTAAGAGTTGCAAGCTCCAGACCCAAAACCGAGTCCATTTCAGTCAGCAGCGCGAGCCTTTGATCGGCGGGCAGTTTTTTGAGGCCGAGCAATTCTTCCAGCAGAGGCAGGCTTTTCGAACTGTTCAAATCCTCGCTCAACGCAGCATCAAACTTGTCCCGCAATTGCACGAGGGCCGGGTGGACTAACTTTGCCGTTTGTCCGTCCGCTTTTTCCTGCAGGCGTTCCACGCCCATCACGATGCGTTTCAACCGTGTCAGCGCCGCAACCAGATTGTCCCAGGTGAATTCCAGCTCGCTGCGATAATGGGCCTGCAGGCACATCAAGCGATAGGCGAGGGGATGGATGCCCTTGTCGATCAGCAACTGCACCCGCAAAAACTCTCCCGAAGATTTGGACATTTTCCCGGTCCGGTCGATCAGGAAATTATTGTGCATCCAGATTTTCGCGCCGCTGTGATCGGAGCAACTATGCGCCTGGTTCTGCGCGATCTCGTTGGGATGGTGAATCTCGCGATGGTCGATGCCGCCGGTGTGGATGTCGAACGGCAGTCCGAGCAGGGCTTCCGACATGACTGAACATTCCAGATGCCAGCCCGGCGCGCCCTTACCCCAGGGACTGTCCCATTCCATTTGCCGCTTCTCGCCGGGCGGTGTCTTGCGCCAGATCGCGAAATCGGCAGCGTTGCGCTTGCCCTCGACTGTCTCGATCCGGCCTTCGCCATCGTCGGTGGATGCGCGGGCGAGGGTGCCGTAATTGGCGACGGTCGAGACATCGAAGTAAAGACCGCTCTCGAGCTCGTAGCAATGTTTGCCGGCAATGCCTTTGGCATAGTCGATCATCGCCGGAACATAATCGGTGGCAATCGACCAGTGGGCCGGTTGCCGGATATTGAGCGCCTTGATGTCCTGCCAATAGGCCTCGGTATAATGTTTCGCGATATCCCAGATCGACTGGGCTTTCTCGGCCGCCATTTTCTCGAGCTTGTCTTCGCCATCGTCCGCATCATCGGTCAGATGGCCGACATCTGTGATGTTGATGACATGGGTGAGTTTATAGCCCTTCCAGCTCAGCGTGCGCCCGAGAAGGTCGGCAAAGATATAGGCCCGCATATTGCCGATATGGGGATAATTATAAACCGTGGGGCCACAGGTATAGACGCGTGCTTCACCGGGGTGAACGGGGACAAACTCTTCCATCTGGCGAGTCAGACTGTTGAACAGTTTTAGCGGATGCGCGGCAGTGTCATTCATCATCCATCGCCTAATGGCTTTCCGCGCAAAAGGTCAACCGATCAATTGTTTGCAGGTGTCATTCTGCGGGTTGGACCTCTTCCACGTCTTCATCCTTGTCGATCAGGCATTTTCCGTCATTGTCGAGCTCGCAATCGAAGCCGTTCACCCACAGATCATCATTGCCCGCGCCGGTCACCGGTTCATCGATCAGCGGATCATCCACCCGTTCTTCATTTTCCTTGATCTCGATCAGATTGCTCGCGAACGGATCCGCAGCATATTCTTCCGGCGTTACCTCTTCTTCAATCACATCCTGAACCGGTTCCTGAGTGGGATCTGGCGTAGGAGTAGGCGTTGGGGTCGGAGTAGGCGTTGGCGTCGGCGTCGGCGCGCAACTCGCCGGATCGTTGATAACGCAGCCATTGATGGTGGACGCAGCATTGAAGCCAGCCCCCGTTATATTTGTTGCAGGGATCGCAGGTATACCCGCTGCGCCATTGACAGTGCCGTTGATGACTATGGGCGTGATGCCACTGGGACCAGAATTGATCGACAGCCCGCCAGAACCGGCAACAAAGCCGCGCCGGGCATCGAAGGCGGTGCCGCTGCCGGTATTCTGGACATAGAACTGGCTGGCAAGCAGAGTGACGGTGATAGCGTCCGCCCGGATAAACCCGTTGTCCCGGACATTGCCGTCATTCTCGGCAAGACGCGCATCAATTTCAGCGGTGCTCATGCCTTGAATATCGTCAAAAGCCTGATCCGTCATCGCATATATATTGCGCGCGGTGAGGGAAAGATTACCAGCCAGACTAGCGTCATTGGCCATCGTGATTGAACCGGTTGCGGCGTTTACAAACAGATCATCGCCGGCGGCGAGGTTCAGATTCGTGTTTGAGTCGCCCTGGACGGACAGGTCGCCGATCACATTTATCGATTGATCGGCCGTAATATTGAAGGTCCCATCCGCACCGAAATTGCCCTCGGAAAAGGCGCTTGCCGAAAGGGTTTGGATCGTTAAGTCAAATCCGCTGAGTCCGGTATCCGCTGCGTTGATCGTCAAATCGCCGCCCGAATGAATCCGGCTGAATTCGTCATTTGTGAGAGAGAATACGCCTCCCAGATCCGTTTCGTCGCCGAGCCTCATCTGCGTGGTGCCGTCGGTGGAAATCCGGATGTCGCTGGTTGAAGCGTTCTGGCCCAGACTGCCGGCAGATCCGATATTCATATCGGCGCTGACCGTCTGGATAGTGCCGCCCATTGCATCCGCCTGAATGTCGATTGCACGGCCAGCTGTGATCTGCAGGTCATTCGACGCGCTTACCGAGCCGTTGATCAAAACATTGTCGCCGGCGCTGAGGGTGATGTCGCCTGTGGCTTGCGCGGCCTCGACTTCCAAACCGGTCGCTGAGGACAGATTCACGTCACCATCCGTGGCTTCGGCACTGACCGTCATATCCTGCTGTGTAACGATAGAGACGGCTTCACCCGACGCGACAATGCTGTTGGTCACGTCGACGTTATTGGTGACATTGACCAGGCCGGTTGCCGCGGTCAAGAATATGTCATTGCCCGAGACATCGGCTATATCGATTCCATTATTGGCGCTGATATCGACTTCGCCCTCGTCCGCCTTGGCGGCATTAACTTCACTTGCAACGAAGGCGCCCTGCAATTGGGCGCTGACATTTGTGCTGCTGTTAACCGACCCCAGATTGGCGTCACCGCTACCCATGATCGTGACATCGTCGTCGGACGTCATATCGTCGCCGGTGATATCACCACCGGCATTCAGGGTCGTGCCACTTGTGCTGGCTGCGCTGGCGAAGTTTATATTGCCGCCGGCATCGACTGTGAAAGTGCCGCCCTGGGCATCAAGGTCGCCAAATCCGACATTGCCGGTGGCATCGAGGTCGATGTCGCCGCCCACAATCACGCTACCGTTGCCATCGATATCGCCTGATAGAGCTGCCAGCGTCAAATTGCCCCCAATAGTGCCGTTGTTGAGGGTAACGGAGGCACCGGTGATAGTGGTGTCGCCCCCGCTGATTGCGTTGGCAACGGTCGGCGTTCCGGTTGCGGTGACATTGATATCATCCAATGCATCAAGCGCACCGGTGGCCGTCACATCGCTTCCGCTGTCCAGCTGGATGTTCGAGCCGGTCAGTGTCTCGCCGGCAAAGGCGATCGATCCGGCCTGACCGGCATTGGCGGTGTTGAACGACAAGGCGAACAGGTCGATTCCGGTGCCGCTGGTGGTTGCGCTGGTCAGGCTGATCGAACCGTCCGCGTCAACCGACATGTCGTCGCCCGCCGATACGGTCGTCAGGGCAACATCGCCCAGCGCCCGGATCGCCACGTCTTCGCCGGCGTTCAGAGTGCCGGTCGAGGCAATGTCGTTGCCGGCGAGCAAGCCGATCGAGCCTGCCGTCGGCGTGCCGGCACTGGTGGCCGCGGAGCCGAGCGTGATATCCTGTGCCGCTGAAACCAGAATGTCACCGCTATTTGCAGTGAGAGCATCGGCTGCGATATTATTGGCGGACATGTTGATGCTTTGTCCAAGACCCGTGGTAGTGGCGTTGCCGATATCGATAGCATTGACAGCGTCGAGATTGACACTGCCGCCTGCCGTCAGGTCACCGGGACCGGTTCCGGTCAGGTCGCCGGTCGTGGCGCTGAGCGTGATGCCGCCGGATGACAGCAAGTCATTGAAGCCGACATTATTGCCCAGAACCGAGATTGATGTCGCGCTGCTGTTGCTACCGAGAAAAGCGTCTCCGGTAGCGGCGGTCAGCGTGATGGAACGGTTTGCGGGCAGGTTGATCTGGTCAAAGCTGATGTCGCCGCCAGCGCTGATGTCGATATCGATATCGGCGCTTTGCGACAGGGCACCAACATTGATGCTGCCCGGCACCGTATAGCTGGTTTCAAGCGGAGCACCGACCAGCGCGACGGTCGTCAATTGACCGCCGGTTGTGATCGAAGCAGCGTTGATGTCCGCGCCGACCGTGATACCGATATCATTGGCGCTGTTGAGGTTGGCGGTTCCCAGCAGGCTGCCAGCGGCGTTGACGGTTATGGCGTTGCTGGTCGCGGAAACGCCGGCCAGATCGATATCGCCCTCGGTACTTTGGAGTGCCAATTGATTGCTGGCGTCTAGCGTGGTTGCGACGCCGGTCGTACCCATGACTATGTCGCGGCGTGTGGTGACCAATATGTCAGTGGACGAGACGGTCCCGCTTTCGACGATCGCCTGGATCACATCATTGTTGCTCGCCTGGCCGATATAGACCAGATTGTCGGCATTGAGCGTGCCCAGACAGACATTGCCTTCCAGACATTGGGCGCTCAGCAGGCCGTTATCATCGCTCTGGGTCACGCCATTGGCGGGAGCGTCGTTGACGTCCGCGCTGATCGAACTGGCGGTGATCGTGCCGCCAAGACCGTCGACTGCGTTGGCGGTCATGACGACGGCGAAGTCATTGGCGTCGAGATCACCGGCTGCGACGATTGACGCAATGGGCGTCAGCGGCGTGGTGCCGAGCGTCCCGATCGGCGTGCCGAACAGACCGGTGAAGTCACCCGCCTGCAAAATGAGATTGCCTGGATTAGTGAATGTAAACGCAGTGCTGGGTGTGGTCGACGGATTAGCGCCCGCCGTCAGACTGGCGCCAGATTCGATGATGATATCGTCGCCGGTCCGGACGGCCAGACCATTGTCTGACACGACATTGCTGCCGGTGCGGAAATAGGCGTTGCCACCCGCACCGATGGCGATGAGCCCGGTCGATGTGACATCGCCAGTTATGGTGGCGTTGTAATTCGGATCGAAGATCGGCGAGGGCGATCCGGTCGGATCATATCCTGCGTTGATCGTCAATTGCGGGGCTATCACATAGGAGATCAGTCCCACTGAAATGACCGCGGGAATCCCGGTAACGGCGGCATTGTTGACAGCGACATTCTGCAGCGCCGAAATGTCGACCGAGCCGACACCTGCGATATCGGCGACGGTGGCATTTTGTTCTGCGCGAACCGTAGCGGCGTCGCCTGCATTGATCCGCGAGCCGTCAGTGCTGATAAAATCGCCCTGCGCCGTCGCATCGAAAGTCCCGGCGACGTCGAGGGAGTTCACTAGCGTCGAGTTGTTGCTGTGATTGATCAATATGTCCTGGTCGCTGACCAATGCGGCATTGCCGCCGACGGTCATCTGCGCGTCGCCGTCGAGATCATATTCGATATTGCCGGCGACGATCACCGTCAGATTGCCGAGAACCGACACAGCTCCGCTGTCACCGGTCACGAAAAAGCCGCCCAGAGGGGCCGAAGCCGAACCGACCCCGGGGCCGATCGCGGTATCGAAGGCGGTGGCGGTCAGGTTGCCCAGCGTTATCAGTCCGGCAGGATCGGTCGAACTGTCGGAAATTTCGATGCGGCCACCCGCGCCGGAACCGACAATAGGGCCGCCGCCGCCCGTACCGCTGGAATTTATGTCGACATCGGCGAAGGTCACGATACCGGGACTGCCTTCCTGAACTTCGATAATGCCGGTTCCGCCGGTGCCGCTCCCGCCGGTGCCGTCGACCCCGTTGGTGCCGAAAGCGCCATAATAGCCGCGGGTCCCGCCATCACCGGCCAAACCGGCTGTGGTAATGGTCAGATTATTGCCGGAAATCGTGCCACCTTGCGCGAGCAGGCGGCCGGTACCGCCAGTTGCGTCCCCGCCATTGCCCGCGTCGCCGGCAGCGCTGTCATAAGAGTTGCCGCCATCTCCACCAGTTCCACCGGAACCGGTGCTGGTCATGGTAAAATCGCTGGATAACAATGTAAGGGTTCCGCCCGTGCGCGCGATCAGTTCGACGGTGCCGCCTGTGGCATTACCGCCCGTTCCGCCATCACCGCCATCTAGGCCACCGCCAAACTGATAGAAGCCGTCTGTGCCGCTGCCGCCGGTTGCATCGGCTTCCAACGCAATGAAGCCGAGATCGATATTCCCGCCCGCGCCAGTGACCTGTAATCGTGCCGTGCCCGCGGTCGCATCGCCGCCATTGCCGCTGTTGCCGGTGTTATTTGCCGGGTCAATCCGGCCCTGACCGCCATCACCGCCGGTGGCATTCGCCAATATCGTCGGATCGTCCAGATCGACGGCTGCATTATTGACGTTGATTGCGGCGACACCGCCATAGGCGCTGCCTCCGTTGCCGCCGGTCGAGCCATAGTCGCCTTGCCCGCCGGTAGCGCTGGCATCGACGGTGACCGTCCTGCTTGTGGCATTATCCTGATTAAGATTGAGTGTTGCATTCCCGCCTCGAGCGGTTCCGCCATTCCCGCCCGAACCATTCCCGTAGAATGAGCCGCGGTTGTCGGAATTGCTCCCTCCGTCACCACCTACAGCCACCGACTGTATCGTCGCAGACGTGAAGTCTAGCGTGCCGGATGTGTCGTTCATAACAGCATCACCGCCGGTCGCATCGCCACCAGACCCCGCCGGTCCGCCACTGATGAAGGTGTTGACGACGAATCGATCGCTGGTAGAGCCCCCGTCGCCGCCGCTTGCGGAGGTGCTAACCTGTATGTCTCCGGCGTTAATGGTAGCCGTTCCTGCCATGTTGAATGTTGCCGTACCACCCAGTCCGGCACCACCGTCGCCGCCGTCGCTGCCATAGCCGAAGCCACCTGAGGCGCTAGCCCCGTACGGAGCAGAGGCCGGGTTATTCGCATCTGCCGACACGGTCAGGGTATTGGTGATGGTCAGGTTGCCAGTTATGGCGTTGAAGGTCGCGTCGCCGCCGATGCCACGACCGCCATCGCCACCGGCGGTTCCGCTGTCGATATCGCCATAAGCGCCATCGCCGCCAAAGCCGTTCGCGCTAATCGTCAAATTGGTGACGGTGGCGTTGCCGCCATTGAGATTGAACGTCACACTTCCGCCCTGGCCATCCCCGCCATCGCCTGCCGAAACGCCGCCTGCAAATGGCGTATCAACCACCGTAAGATCCATCGGCGCGGCAAAAGCGGAAACGGCAGGTATCAGCAGATTCTCTGTCACTTCGGATCCGCCCCGGCCACCGGCACCGCCCGCACTGACTTCGATATCGCCTGCAATGAATGTACCTCCGAGAAGGTCAAAGATCACGCTGCCACCAACACCGGAGCCGCCATTTCCTTCAAACGGCCCTGAAAATTCCGGACCGGAAACAATCGATCCGTCGGAATTGAAATCAATGTCGGTAAAAGTCATTCTGCTGGTGATTGGCGACGTGCCTTCCAGCAGGATTGTGGTTGAACCACCTTGGGCAGATGTCGGTGCAAAAGTTGATGAGTCATTTGCGCCCGCTTGTGCACTGGCATTTACGGAGAAAAGTCCGGTCAGGGTTATGAAACCATCATTCGCGTTAACCAGAATATTTCCTCCGGCCGCATTCACGCCGTTCGTGCCTGTGGTGTCAGAAAAGCTATAAAAATCGACATCGCCACCGGAAATTCGTCCATTATTCCGGGCGACTAAATCGATATCACCTGCGGTCAGAAGCGAACTCAATTCGGTTGAGGAAAATCCAATTGAGGCGCTGGTATCGACGGCCAGGCTGCCGAAGCCTATAGTGCCGTTGTCGGCAGTTATAGAGACTGATCCGGAGGTGAGGCTACTGCCTGCAAGACCACTGGACGCCTCGGTCAGTATCGAGATTCCGTTCGTAACATCGAGTCCTGCACCTTCGTCGCTTGTGTTGAGAATGCTGATTGTTACCGCGTCTATCGCAGGATCGCTCACGATATTGCCGGATGTTCTGGCGTCAATAACCATGTTGTCGGTTATGGATACATTGGTGCCGGAATTGCTGACGGCAAAATTAACCGTGCCGCGGCTGAGGTTGCCTGCGATGTCGTTGCCGCCGGCGTCAAGGGATACTCCTCCCTCTGCAAAACTGGAGATTCCCACGCTTCCAAAACTGTGCAACCCACCTGAGATGGCAAGATCAACTGCGCCTGCGACGGCGACATTGTTCTGGATTGCTGAAGTGTCTGACCCGCTGGTACGTTCCGCATCGGTTGTTATCTGAAGATTTCCGTCGACCGTCATCTCGCCGCCCGACAGATTCAGCCCGACATTGCCGGCGATGCCGTCACTACCCAGTAAGCCGGCTCCGTTTCCGCCAATCTTTCCCGACCCTGTATCTATGGCCGAAGCGTTGAAAGCAATGTTGCCGCCGAATTGCGCTGTGCCGCTGTCCATGTTGAACGCGATATTGCCTGCCTGACTGAACCCGTTCTGGATCTCGCCTTTTCCGCCTTGGGCGCTGGTCAGGAAGGATGCGTTTCCACCTACATCCAGCACGCCGCCGTTGGTGATGTTGATGGTGACGTCTCCGCCGGTGGCATCCTGACCTATCCCGGTACCGCCATTGTTAAGTACCGTAAAGAAATCGTCGGCACCGATACCGCGGCTGTCGAAGTTCAGATCGCCGGACAGGGCAAGTCCGGTATTGAACTGAGACCCAAAGCCGGTGCGATCGATGTTGAGGTTGATGTCGCCGCCGGTGGCACCGGTTCCGGCAGTCAGGTTCACATCACCGTTGACCAATATCTGGCCACCGGCCGATGTGTTCAGATTGATTTGGTTACCCGCAGTCAGGTTCAAGTCCTGCGTTCCAACCAAGTTACTGATAACGACTCTGCCGGTTTCCGATTGCGAGGAAATTGTGATGTCATTTGACGCAAACATCTCGAGCGTCGAGCCGAATGCAGTCAGGCCCGCGCCGCCGATCTGAACATTGGTGGCAGCGGTTGACGTCGCATTTTCTTCGATTGCATTAACCGGTGCGGCAAGCGACCCGGATGCCGTGACATTCCCGCCAGCGCTGAGGATGATTTTGCCATTGTCAATCATGGCGGAAGCTGCTTGCAGATAACCCACTGTACCACCGACAAGCATGGTCACGGCATCATTCTTGGGTACTGCAACCATGTAAATGGCGCGGGCATCGGCATCGGTAATCTGGTTGTCGCCGTTCAATGTCGGGGTAGAAGCGGGACCGATGGTCGATCCTGTATGGACAATACCATTGGCATCGGATGTTCCAACGCCGATCGAAATGTCAAATAGCCCGTTGTTGATGGTCAGATCGGCTTGTTCCGCAGCGACATAAGCGACGGCACCGTCGGCGTTGACCCTGCCGCCTTGCACGACACGCGGCGCGACCAAAGCCACATAGGTTTCTCCGCCGAGGGCATCATTGACGGTTATCTGATCTGTGCCGGGGCTGACGTTCAAAAACGGTTCTATGGTGACGGCACCGCTCGAGGAGTCGCCCCTGAACCGTATCTCGCCCGAAGGACCGAATAGTCCGCCGGTTGTATCAATGTCATTGGTTGTCAGCAAAAGGCTGCCCACATTGAAACGTGCGTTCCCGCCCACGAGGATACCGCCGGGGCTGTAGAACCAGACGTCGCCACCGACCGGCCCACTGGGATTGCCCAGCAGGCTGGCAACACTGCCACTGAAGGCGATACCACGGAGGTCGCCGGACGCGGTCGTACCTGTGGGTATAATCCGGTTCAGCACCGTATATCCGGTATTGGGGCCAACAAATGTCAGCGCCGTGCCGGAAGGGAGAATATTGATCAGGTCATCGCTGTTCGCCGTGTCCTGCGGAGACCAGTTGATAACTGTTTGCGCCGAGCCAAGCGTGTAAATATCCGCACTGGCTCCCCTCTGGATTATCACGGGTGCCGACACGGAATCGATATTTGCCTGAAATGCTCTCCCGGCGTCAATTCTGGAGCCGATGGTCTGAGACTGCGCCTGCGCGGTTTGTGGAGCCGAGGCCAACAAGAACGCTGCCGCAGCCATCGAGCCTCCAGCCAGCCAGCGCATTTTTCTGGCTGATTTCGGGGCGCTTTTTGCGCTACTGTTTTGGGTTCTTATAGTCATCTTGCTGTCCTCGGTTGAACTGCGTATTCTCTGGTCGAATGATGATCTCATCATCTGCGCTTCCACGGCGCGAGCTGGATGGTCAAGCTCAGCAGCGCCCGCGCGCTATCACGCCGGGTTTGGAAACCAGCGCGTTTGAGCGGTACGACCGCGGTCAGGTCCAGACTGGCGTGCTGGCCAATGGTCGTGCGGACCCCCCCGCCAGCGGAATAGAGTTTTTGCGGATCACCCGGACTGTTCTTGTTCCAGACACCCATCAGGTCAAAAAACAGATAAGGCTGCACCGCGATGCCTTCGGGTGAATCGGGCACCAGGGAGCCGTAGCTGATCTCTGTCTGCAGGCCATAGCCACTATCGCCGATGATCGTTCCGGGATCATAGCCACGGCCGGTGGTGTAATTGCCTCCCGATATTTCTTCGTAGGAGAACAAGGCATCCGGCGAATATTGGAAGCGCGGCTTCAGCGTGAAGGCAAGCAGCGGGGTAGGGCGATAGTCGATTTTTGCCTGTCCCCTGACGACAAATGCTGTCGGGTCGCCATCAGCGCGGGTTGGAAAGACCGTCTGGCCAATACAGTTGACGAACGCCGCACCGCAGCCCTCGCTGGCACCCAATATGTCAAGGCCCTGGCGGAGCTCCAGCGAACCGCCGATTCCCCATTTGGGTTCAAAGGCGGAATAGCCGCCGCGTCCTGAAATGCTTCCCGGTTCGATCTGGCTGAAGTCGAGGCGGGCGTACGCTACGCTCAACCGGTCTTCGTTGGTGCGGGCGCTCAGAATATCGGTGCGCTGGTCGATATAGTCGAGGCCGATGGTTCCGAAGACATTGCGCGATTGTTTGCGGAGGAAGGGATAGCTTGCATAGGCGCTGGCGACCAATGTCTCGGATTTGATCGATAATCCGCCGGCCAGTTCCGGCTTGGTCCAGGCATAGGTGACATTGGCACCGAATTTCAGACCCTCGCCGCCAACACGGAATTCGTGGCTGGCCTGCAGAACCTGCTGCTCCTTCAGATCGGAGGTCGTGTAGCCGCTGATCACGGTTTCATCACCCATTCCGGTGAGCCCGTTGAACCGGAGCCGGCCAAGTCCGCCAAAGCGGCCGACAGCTTCGGACCCGAAATTCTGAAAATTGACGTCGGCGTAGACCGGCGTGCGGATAACGTTAAACTCACCGACCACTTCCCCGGGCTGTCCCCCGGATTCCGTCGATACCGGCCGCAGCGAAAGTCGTACATCCAGACCCGGAATGTCGCGCGCGAGCAACAGATAGCGGTCTGCGGTATTGATATTGAAAACCGGTTGTGCGGCAAGCTTTTCGATATATTTCTGCAACAGGCCTTCGGACGGTCCGGCATCTCCCCGGACTTGCACCGAGGTCATGCGTGCCATCAGCACATCGAAACGGACATTGCCCTGGTCAATTGTCTGAGGGGGGACTTGCACGGCGGCAAGATAACCATTGCCGCGCAATATCGTCGCTGCCCGGTCACGGATATCGCAGACGACCGAAACCGGAACTTCCTGACCGACATAGTCTGCGTAGGACGAAGCCAGCGAACCGGGGTCGACTGAAATCAGCCCGGTAAAATCAACCGTCTTCAGTGTGAAACGGACATCGGAAAATTCCGGTCCGGCTAGCGGGCAGGCGGACCGCTCGACGTCGCCGTCAACGGACAGTGTCTGGGACTGGCCCTTGAGCGCTTTGTCCACGACCCCGCGCTGGATTTCTTCCCTGGTCGGTCCCGCGACAGACGATTGCCCCCAGGCAGGCAGGCTTGCTGTCAACATGGCGATCCCCGCCGCCATAGTGGTTGTTCGAATTGTTGTGCGCGCGCGCGACATATTAATCCCCGTTTTTCGATGATCCATTTGCGACCCACTGAACCATCTTATCCCCATTCTGCCGTCCAGCCCTCATTCCGGACGGCAGAATCTATTCATATAAGCTAACCCTGATCTGCGGGTTCCCCGTTGTTCAGTTCAAGTGTTTCGACCAGCAGATCCAGTTGGCCGCTACATCCGTTTTCTATCAGCATGGATGCCGTATCATCGAGGTCTGTCGGCTGATTCTGCAATACCACGAAATTTACCTCGACAGACTGTGGTACATTTGAACCGAGCAGGCGATAACGTGCGCCGTCAGTGACTGGCAGAACGTCCTTCGGCCATGCTTTTAACGGATTGCCTTTCCGCCATGCTATCTCGGTGACGTTGCCGTCTTTCGGTTCGACAATCGATGCTGTCGCCGACCCTGTATAGTCGGGCCGCCAGACAACCAGTCCATCCGGATCGGCAACGCAGAATTTTCCGCCCTTGGTCACGTCAAGATACCAGAGATTCGGATTGTTCGGTGTTTCGACCGTTACGTTGCCTGCAGCGCGAACCGCTCCGGTCCTCGCCCGGCTGCTGCCGCGATTGCTGATGAAGCTCGACAGCCGGCGCGATGCGCTGGATGTGGATCCTGCGCCTTGCGCAAGGGAATAGGTTCCCGGACCCTTGAGAACGCGCGTTCCCGATTTGGTCAAAATGGTCACCTGGTCTTGCGCCTTCAGCGAGACTTTTGCGTCATTGGCCATTTTCTTGCCGGCAGGATAGCTGCTGGCCGAAGGTCCGGTCGAACGGACGACCATATTCTGTGCCATCGCAACGCCGCCAGCGCCGAACAGCAGAAGCGAACCGAGCGCCGCTTTCGCAAGAAGGGGAAGGGCTCCGCCGGATTTTGCCGGATCAATCTTATCCAAGTGCATAGCTTTCTCCATTTTTTGTCGTTTGCAGTCGTTTGAGCAAATTGACGAGACCCTGGTCGTCGCCATTTTGATCGATCATGGCACCCAGTGCCTGAATAGAACCAGTATCACCAATTTCGTGGGCCGCTATGACTGCGGTCACTGCTGCGCGATCTTTTTCTGCCCAGTCGGGGACCGGTTCGAACACATCGACCGGCGTCGATCGACCGCGCAGGGTGATCCGGCCCATCGGCCGGAACCAGTCGAGACCGGTCCGTTCCATCGCTTCCCTGCTCAGCAGGACCTTGGTCCCGAGGGTCTTGTTCGCCGCTTCCAGTCGTGCCGCGGTGTTCATGGCATCACCGAGAGCGGTATATTGGATACGGCCTTCACCACCGAAATTGCCGACAATGGCATCGCCATAATGCATGCCGACCCGCGTTCTGCCAATCGGCGGCACACCCTCGGGGACGTTCTTGCGAAACTCTTCACCCGCCTGATAAAGTGCGTAGGCCGCTTTGGCTGCGCGTTCGCCATCATCCGGATAGGCGATGGGCGCACCCCAGAAGGTGACCAGCGCATCGCCGACAAATTTGTCGATTGTGCCGCCATATTCCAGCGCCACATCGCTCAACCGGTCGAGATAATCATTCAGCAACGTTGCCACCATTTCCGGCTCGATCGCGTGGGTCAATTTTGTAAAACCTTCGAGATCGGTAAATACCGCGAAAATCTTCCGTTTCTCGCCGTGCAAAGCCAGTTTCTCCGGATCCTTCAATATCTCTGTTGCGATCGATTTTGGCAGATATTTGCCGAGGGCATTTTGCGCAAAGGCCCTCTGTTTGGAATTGATGGTCCGCGCCGCGGAACCGACCGAAGCATAGCCAAGCAGCCACCCGACACCCCAGCCGAAGGCGGGGAGGGTCAGCGTATCGATGCCGATATTCTGCAGCAGGAACGGGAAGATGAGAAAAAACACGAATTGGCCGAGCAGGATGAAGCCGACTTTCAGGGCGTCCCCGATGATCAGAGCCGACAGGCCACCGCAAATTGCGACAATCAGGGCGCCGACCCACAGGGTCCATGTGGCAATCGGGGTAGGCAGATCGTCATTGAGCAACTGGGCGAGCATATGGGCATGCACTTCCAGTCCGATCATCTTGCCATCATCACCGCTGATGTTGGTCAATCCGCCAACCGGGGTTTCGAACCGGTCGCGGTCGATGAAATCGCCGCCGATCAGTACGTGTTTGCCGGCAATGAACGAACCGAGCATTTCCGCAATGTCCGGATCTGCGAAACTCTCGATCGGGAATTTGTCGAAAACGGGAACATCGGTCGCTGCCGGAACATGGTAGCGGATTGCACCGTCATTTTTGGCAAATTTCGGATTGGGGCGGGTCAGCGCAATAGCCATGAACGGCGGCGCACCGGGTCTGTGCGGCGTCCACCGGCGCTGGACACCATCGCTATCGGTTTCCAGCTTGATATCGGTGGGCTGAACATTCTCGCTGCGGGCATCTTCGAAAAATTGTTGAAGAAACTCGTGTTCAGCGAAAGTGATTTCGGGGTTTTCCTTGGGATCGGCATAGGCAAGGAAGGTCGGCGTTTTCATGTTCTTGAAGGCCGAAATGAGCAGGTCATCGTCATCCTGCGGCATGGTGAAGAGAATATCTATGCCGATCGATTTGGGCTTCGCTGCGTCGATGCTTTCGAGCGCTTGCGCCAAAATTGTCCGGTCAACCGGAGACCGCTGGCCGGTCAGCTTCAGCGTGTCCTCATTATAGACGATCATGACGATATTTTCGTCTTTCTCCACTTCCGGCGCAAAGACGGAGGCGCGCAAATCATAGAGCGCGCGTTCGGCTTCCTGGATCAGCGGCGTCGTCCAGCTGTACCGCGCGACGAGAAGCGCGAGGATCATGAATATTATCGTGGATCCGAGGCGGATTGGTCCGAGTTGATCGAACAGCCGGCGCATGGATTGCAATATGCCCTTGGCACCTTCTTTCACATCGCGGTTATTATCAACCGGGTTTGATGGCTTGACGGATGCCGCCATTATTTCAGCGCTGCTTCCGTTGTGGACGCTTCATTGTTCATCGCCGTGTCCGTCGTGCCGGGCAAGAGCGGCCGGGCCCCGTCACCGATCAAGGCGAAACCCGACCAGTAATAGGGATGTGAAGTGACCGGGTCATCCATCAATTCCAGCTGGGATAATCTGAGTGCCTCGGTTATCGATCGTCCGCGACCGTCGCTGAAAAATCCGTTTATCAGCCGTTCCGTGGCGCGGAAATCATCCGGAGCAGGCCAGTGGCTGGCCAGTACCGAACGTCCGCCCGCTCCGATGAAGGATCGGACCAGACCGTCCAGAGCAGTCCCGCCGCCGCTGCTGACACCCGCGCTGCGGGTTGCCGCTATGCTGGCCTTGCCCGCTGTATCGCAGGCGGAGAGAATGACAATATCTGCATCCAGTTTGAGATCAAAAATTTCATCAAAGGCCAGAAGCCCGTCTGAATCCTGTCCCCCGAAAGACGTCAGCAGCGCGGGCTTCGCAGGGCATGACGGGTTAGGGGCAGTGACCAGACCATGGGTTGCAAAATGCAGGATGCGATAGTCGCTGATTTTATCGTTCGAAAGGATGGCGGTATCGGTGAAGGCGGCACCGGTTACGATGTCGGAACTGCCAGTGCCGACCAGAGACTGGGCTTCGCGCAGTTCGCGATCGGATATCGGACTGTTCCACTGGCTGAGTGGCCATTGGCAATTGGCGTTCATATTCTGGGAGCCGCCACGGATACCGGACATGTTGCTGCCCGGCGATACCGGTACGTTCTTTCCCAGACCGAGATATTGTCGAGAAGCACCCGACTGGGGAGCCTGCCGCGCGTCGGCGAATGCCCGTGCGGAAACGGCCGTGCTGATATCAATATTTCTGCCAAGCCATTTGACCCCGGAAAAATCGAAAGGATCGCTATCGGGTGCTTCGCTTTCTGCGAGATATCGCGAGACCGAGGCATCATCCGCAACCAGCAGATTGATCGGCAACCGGAGCATCGCGCCGTCCGGTTCGAATATCAGATGTTTCTTTGCTGCGAGCCGATCCGAGACCGGCTCGAAAAGATCGGCATATAGCGCGCGCGCTGCTTCGATATCGAAGGGATAGGTGACATATTGACCATTTTCATAAGCCGATATCGAGGCGCGCAATGTGTCGACCTTTCTATCGAGCGTGTTCTCGTCAAGCGGCACCTTGTACGTCTTCGCCTCAGTCTGATCGGAATAGAACATGAAAATATCGCTGCCGATGACCGTCAGCCGCATATAGGCTTCGCCGGGTCGCATGGTGGCGCGTAATTCGTCGAGGCTGAGAAAGCGGGCCGCTACCGCACGATATTGCGGAAATTCGGCAAGCCGGACCTGGGTGAGCTGCTGGCTTCGTTCCAGCGTTTCAATTTCGGAAGCGAGATCATTGCTCTGCTTGAGCGTCGATGCCGACTGGCTGCTCTTGCTCAACGCCGAAAATCGGATCCGCAATCGTTCGATGTTGCGCGCCAAATTGGTGGATTGTCTGAACAGTCGCGCGGCATCATCTGTGCCCGCGCTCAGTTCACGTGAAAGAACCGCCTGTGTTTCGGCGACGCCCGGGCGAACCAGTATCTGGGAAGCCTTGAAAAATTGTTCTGCCGCAGTTGTATCTGCGGCGAGAAGTCTGAAATAAGGTGCGAGCTGGTTCGCCATACCCGAAATTGCACTCCGTTTGCCCAGCGAATTGTCCACAACTTCACCATATAGCTGGCGTGCTTCGGCTTCTTCTCCATATCGCAACAGAAAGGCTGCGAGCCGCGCCTTGGCAGCGTTGACCGCCCGCGTTTCCGGATATTGAACGTTCAGCAAATCCAGACCGTCGCGGAGCAATTGTTCCGCCTCGCCCAAGTTGCCGTTGGCTTCCGCAACCAGGGCCAGTTCGGAGAGAATCTGGACTCTCAGCCGTGTGATCGACGTGACCCGGCCATCGCGAACGGTGATGGCGCGGTTATAAGCGGTTATCAGCGATTCACGCGCGGTCTTGTAATCGCCATTTATCCGCTGGGCAGTGCCCAAAAGTTGCAAGGCTTGTGCATCGATGATCTCGGCACGTTCCCGCTCGCTCAATTTCGTTTCGTCAACGAAGCCGAGCAGGCTGCGGGTACGAATGCTGCCGTTAATCCGCATCGAAATCGGATCGGTAATTTCGAGGCGCTCTGTCAGCGCGATTTGCTGGGCCAGCGACGTCTGTAGCGGGACATTGAGCCGCTCGACGGCCGCATCAAACAGCCCGTGGTTGAGCAGGTGCATGGCTTCAAAATTGCGTTGCAGCCGCTCGGTCACCGGGTCAGCGCCATTCAGTTCCCGGGCTTGTTCGAACAGATCATTGGCTTCCGCAAATTCACCCAGATTGGACTTTTGCAAGGCCCGGTTGATCAGATATTCGTGGGGGTTGATGTCCTCCCCCTCCATGCCGGACGTCCGTTGTTGCAGGGTTTCGAAAAAGGCTGCTGCCTCCGCATAGTCGCCGCTGAGATTCCGCCTGTACCCTTCCGCAAGTGCCTGATCGGGTTTCAGCGTTGCCGCCTGAACCCGGGCGAAGGCAAAGGGATCTTCTACAGAGGTAGAGGCGACATCGATTGTGCCTTCGGCAATTGAGTCATTCAAGATGGATCTGAGTGCCAGCAAGGTCGCGCCATCGTAAACGGCCAATCCCTCTGCGACATAGGAAACGCCGTTTTGCCGGCCAAGAAACTGTGAAAAGGCAACCGGTTCGGTCGTCAGATGGCATTCGTTATGACGAAAATTTCCGAGCGCGGTTGCGGCCCCGCTAGTGGCACAAGATACGGGTTCGTTGCGATGGGGCGCAATACGGTCAAGCAGGTTCTGCTCCGGCGATCGGGACGAATAGACAAAGCCGACCGGTCTTGCGGAATCGCGGCAGACGACTGCCCAGCTGCGGTCGAACATATCGGCTTTCGCCTTGTTCTCGATGCTGCGATCCTGCACCTGGCACAAAATGCCCTGGCTGTTCCCTATGGGAAAACTGTCACGCAGGGAAACCGGCTTGCCTTGAGCAAAAGCAGTGACCGGGGTCGACGCCAATCCCAATGCCAATATTATTGAACCGATACTCGTCCGGTGCACGATATTCTCCCCACAATATTTGTGCATTGCCATGTCCCCTCAGACACCGGCAACCGCGATAGCGACCCTGTTATCCTCCTAACTACACCAATTAATTGGAGAATCCCAGTCTCGGATAGGAGAATATCGACTTTGATGTCGAATGGAGTGATGATTGTCACATCGCGGGACATTTCCGGGCGAAGATTGCCCGAAACCCGGAAGCTTCAATGGTTAAAAACCGCGAAACTCAATTGCATCGGCGATCGCGACGCGGGGCACATCGAAATTGTTGATCGGCGCTTCGGGGTCGCGGTGGCCGATGGCCATGCCGCAGAAGAAAATATAATCGTCGCTGATGCCGAGCAATTCCCGCATATAGGTGCCGTACATCGCCCAGATTTCCTGAGGGCAACTGTCGAGTCCCTCTTCGCGGAGGAGCAACATCACCGTTTGTAGCCACATGCCCATGTCCGACCATTGCGGCGGACCCATATATTTTCTGGTATAGGTGAACAATTGCACCGGTGCGCCGAAACTGTCCCAGTTTTTCGCCATCTGCGCGACCCGTCCGGCGCTATCGCCCCGTTCCAGGCCGACGGCGTCGAACATCCCCTTGCCGACTGCGCGGCGCTGCTCTTCATAGCGGCCGTCGAGATCCTTGGGATAGATGGCATATTCCATATTCTCGCCCATTGGCGCAGTCGCGGCCTTGGCCTTGATCTTGGCGGTGATGTCCTTGAGCGCATCGCCGCCAACGACAACCGCGCTCCAAGGCTGGGTGTTGCCGCCGGAAGGGGAGCGTTGGGCGGTTTCGAGAACGCGTTCGAGCGTCGCCTGGTCAACCGGCTTGTCGAGAAACTGGCGGACGGACCGGCGGGAGGTGACGGCTTCGGTTACGTTCATTCAATCAATCCTCATCAAACAACCCGGCGAGCTGCTCGACCATCGTGCCGCCCAGTTGCTCGGCATCCATGATCGTCACGGCTTTCTTGTAATAGCGGGTCACGTCATGGCCGATGCCGATGGCGACCAGTTGCACCGGCGAACGGCTTTCGATCCATTCGATCACCTTGCGCAGATGGTTTTCCAGATAGGCGCCATGGTTGACTGACAGGGTGCTGTCGTCGACCGGCGCGCCGTCGGAGATCACCATCAATATGCGGCGTTCTTCGGGGCGGGCGATCAGCCGGCTGTGGGCCCAGAGCAGGGCCTCGCCGTCGATATTTTCCTTTAGCAGGCCTTCGCGCATCATCAGGCCGAGATTTTTCTTGGCATGGCGCCAGGGCTCGTCGGCTTTCTTGTAGACGATATGGCGCAGGTCGTTGAGTCGTCCGGGATTGGCCGGGCGGTCCGCCGCGAGCCAGTCTTCGCGGGTCTGGCCGCCTTTCCAGGCGCGGGTGGTGAAACCAAGAATCTCGGTCTTGACGCCGCAGCGTTCCAGCGTGCGAGCCATGATGTCGGCAGAGATTGCGGCGATCGAAATCGGACGCCCGCGCATCGAACCGCTGTTGTCGATCAGCAGGGTCACGACCGTGTCGCGGAAATCGGTCTCGCGCTCGATCTTGTAGGACAGGCTGTGCGACGGGTTGCTGACCACGCGGGCGAGCCGGGCGGCGTCGAGCATGCCTTCTTCCTGATCGAAATCCCAGCTGCGGTTCTGTTGCGCCATTAGGCGGCGTTGCAGGCGGTTGGCGAGCTTGGTCACCGCGCCCTGCAAATTGGTCAGTTGCTGGTCGAGGAAGGCGCGCAGGCGCGTTAGTTCTTCTTCGTCGCACAGCTCGGTGGCGCTGACCACTTCGTCATATTTTTCGGTCCACGGCGCATAGTTGAAGCCGGGGGGCAGGTCGGACATCGCCCGGTTGGGACGGACCGGCATCATGCCGTCGTCGCCGGCATCTCCCATTTCCTCTTCGGCGCCTTCTTCCAGCTCTTCGGCATTCTGGTCGCTTTCGCCGTCCTGGCTATCATCGTCCGATGGTTCCGACCGCATTTCAGATTCGCCCTGATCGCCGGTTGCTTCCTCGTCGGCGCCGTCATCTTGGCTGTCGTCGCTATCCTCGTCGCTATCGTCATCGTCGCTGTCGTCGGCTTCGGACTGGTCATCGCTTTTGATCAGATCGAGATGCTGGAGCAGCTGGGTCGACAATTTGGCAAAGCTATTCTGGTCGTCGAGCGTCAGGTTGAGACCTTCGAGATCGGCGCCGGCGCTTTCCTCTATCCACTCGCGCAGCATGTCGAGGCCCTTGATCGTGCCCGCTGGCGGTGCCTGCCCGGTCAGTTTTTCGCGGGCCAGCAGGGCAAGAGCCGTGGAAATCGGGACTTCATCGCGATTCTGGGCCCGCGCGATCGGGTCGGAACGCATCCGCATTTCCAGCGCGGCGTTCAGATTCTCCTTGGCGCCAGCCATGACCCGCGATCCCAGCGCGTCGGTGCGGACCTGTTCGAGCGCATCGAAACAGGCACGTGCCACTGCTTCGTGGGGTGCGTTCTTGCGGTGCATGGCTTCGTTGTGATGACGCAATTTCAGCGAGAAACTGTCGGCAAACCCCCGCGCTTCGGCGACTTGCGCCGGTGGCAGGTCGCGGGCCGGCATCGGCACCTTGAGATGCTGGCCAGCCTGGGAAGGGGCTTCTGCGGTATAGGCCAGCTCAAGGTCCGGATCTCCGGCAATAGCGCGCGCCGCGCCGCCCAGCACGTCTTTCAGGTCATCAAGTTTGGAACGGTCAGCCATAGAAGCGAACAGCTTTAAGCGGAAAGGCGAAGGGAATCAAAGGCCTAATTTCCTGCATTTTTGTTAGGCGGAGCAATGCGCCTAGCGATCCTGTCCGGCGGGCGCTTCCTCTTGTCGCCGTTCGATCGCCACGCCGTCGCCGTTGATCTTGACATCTACCGGCACGCCGCCAATTTCGGTACCGAGCCGGACGCCGCTATCGCCGTTTATCCTGACTTCGGCGCCGCCGATATCTAGCGGAATATCCGGGATTTCCGGAAGATCGAGGGGGGTGACCGGTCCTTCGGGATCGGGCTTGGTGTCGGATTTGACGCTGCTGGCGGGCTTTTTCGACTGGAGGGCCTGCTGCATGAAGTCCTTCCAGATACTTGCGGGCAGGCTACCGCCGCTCACGCCTTTCAGCGGCTTATTGTCATCATTGCCGATCCAGACGCCGACAACCAGCCGGTCATCGCCGTCGCCAGCATAGCCGACGAATAGCGCATCGCGATTATTCTGGCTGGTGCCGGTCTTGCCGTAATTGGGGATGGTCAGCATCGCGCGGCGCCCGGTGCCGTCGTTGACCGCGGACCGCAGCAGCGCTTCCATATTGCCATGGATTCTGGATTCGAAACGTCCCGGCCAGTCGAACAGCCATTCGAACCATGTCTGTTTCTCTTTTTTAAACGCATAAGGCTCGACCGGCCAGCTGTTACCGGCAACCCCTGCATAGGCAGCGGTGAGTTCCATAAGGTTCATCGTCGATGTGCCCAGCGCGAGGCTGGGGTCATCTTCGGCCAGTCGCGATTTGACCCCGAGATTGCGCGCTTCGCGGATCACGGCCTTGTCGCCGACCTGACCGAACAGGCGGACCGCCGCGACATTGCTCGACTTGGCGAAAGCGTCTTTCAAACTGAGCGTGCCGCGATAATTTTCACCGGCATTTTTCGGGAGATAGCCGCCTTTGGTGATCGGGCTGTCGTCGACCATGTCATCGGGGCTCATGCCCGAACGTAATGCGGCCAGCCAGACGAACAGCTTGAAGGTCGAACCCGGCTGACGCTGTGCCTGGGTGACCCGGTTGAAGGCGGATTTTGCATAATCCTTGCCGCCGATCATTGCCACGACTTCGCCGTCCGGCCGCATCGCGACCAAGGCAACCTGCGCCTGTCCAAGCGGTGCGCGAGCGACCGCGCGGCGGGCAATTTCCTGCATCCGCGCGTCGAGGGTGGTGGTGAGGTTCAGCTTCTCATAGCTGAGGTCGGTCAAAGCCCGCGCTTGCGGCATCGCCCAATCGGCAAAATAGGTACCGGTGGGCAGAGCGTTTTTGGCGCGGACATCCAGTCGGGCGATACCGAGACGATCGGCTTCTTTCTGGGTCAGATAGCCGGCACTGACCATCGCTGCCTTGACGAGACTGGCCCGTTTCGCGGCCAGTTCCGGATTTCGGGTCGGGGCGAGGCGGGACGGGGCCTGAACCAGTCCGGCCAGCATGATTGACTGCTCGAGCGTCAGCTTTTCCGGCTGGCGATAGTAATAATGCAGCGATGCGGCGCGCAGGCCGTATACATTGTCGCCGAAATAGACGTTGGACAGATAGCGCTCCAATATCTCGTCCTTGGTCAGCCATGCCTCCAGCCAGAAGGCGATCAGCATTTCCCGTGCCTTGCGGGTCAGGCTGCGTTCCGGTGTCAGAAATGTGGTCTTGGCCAGTTGCTGGGTGATCGTGCTGCCGCCCTGTGTCATCCCGCTGCCGGAAATATTGCTCAACAGCGCTCTAGCGAACCCGCGTGGATCAACGCCCCAGTGCGTATAGAAGCGCCGGTCCTCAATCGACATGAAGGCCTGCATCACATGATCGGGCAATTTTACGACCTGTACCGGATCATCGACCACTGCGCCATTGCGTGCGAACGGCTGGCCGTCAGAGGTCAGCAGCGTGATTTGCGGCGGAACAATCGGTTGCAGGGATTTGGACAAAGGCGCTGTGATCGCGAGATAGGCAACCAGCAGGATGAATATGAAAAGCGCTGCCGCCGAGCCTCTGCTGATCCACCACCATTTGCCACGCGGCTTTTTGAGCGATGCAACCGGTTCCTCGATGCGCGGCGGGATGGCATCGCCATAGGGTTCGTAGAATGTGGTTTCGGCGGTCTTGTTCCGGCCGAATGGCCAGTACCAGCGACGTCGCCCGGTTTCAGAAGAGGTTCTATCGTGCATCAATTTGCTGTATTACAAAAATAATACGCCATAAGCGAGCGGAAATAGTCGATTAGCAATTGCTGGCCGATGAACATCAATCTTTGGTAATATGTTCGCGGAACCATGAGGCGAGTTCTTCTTCCGGGAGTTCTCCGGCTGCGAGGGTTTGGACTGTTGCAATTGCCTCCTCCCGGTCAAAAACTAGCTGGAGATCGTTCAGTACCATAAAAGTTCGCGCCAGCACCCAGGCCGTACGCTTGTTGCCATCGGTAAATGGGTGGTTGCGGGCAACGCCAAAAGCGTAAGCCGCCGCCAAGGCGAACAAATCATTTTCGCCGTAACCCCATTTGTTGACCGGTTTTGCTAGAACGAACTCGAGCAGGCCTTGATCACGGACACCCGATGGGCCGCCATGTTCGGCAAGCTGTCGATCGTGAATGGCAAGGGCAATGTCGGCACCGAGCCAGATTGGCTCAATTCGGTCGCCGGTCATTTTGCCAAGACACGAAGGATATCGCGATCTTCGCGCATCACACCTTCGGCGGCAGCCATTTTCTTCTGGAAGTCGGGGTTGATCGCGGTCAGCCTGACACCATCAGGTGACTCGGTCAAAAAGACTGTATCGCCCTGAGAAACGCGAAGCTTCTCGAGCAAATCCTTGGGCAGGATTACGCCGGTGGAGTTGCCGATTTTGACCAGCTTGAGCGCATGGCCAGAGGGAAGCGGGGTCATCTTGTTCATACGGGCGTTATAACAAAAGCATGAAGTGAACGCAATCGGCATCAAATAGCCGGTAGCTTAGCAGCACGGGGTGAGTTAGTTCTCAGCCAATATAGTTAGGACGCGATCAAGAATGCCTGACTGTAAGCCTAACTACCCATCACGCTTTCCGGCAGATCTTCACCAAAGACCCGCTGATAATATTCGGCGACCAGCATCCGCTCCGCTTCGTCGCATTTGTTGAGGAAGGAGAGGCGGAAGGCGAAGCCGATATTTTTGAAGATCGCGGCATTTTGCGCCCAGCTGATCACCGTCCGCGGGCTCATCACCGTGGAAATATCGCCATTGACGAAGCCTTGCCGGGTCAGATCGGCGACCTTGATCATATTCTCGACCGTCTTGTCACCGGCGTCCGGCACTTTCGACAGGATCACCTTTGCTTCGGTCGCCGCGGGCAGATAGTTCAATGTCACGACGATGTTCCAGCGATCCATCTGGCCCTGGTTGATCTGCTGCGTGCCGTGATAAAGGCCGCTGGTGTCGCCGAGACCGACGGTGTTGGCGGTGGCGAACAGGCGGAAATAAGGGTTGGGGCGGATGACGCGGTTCTGGTCGAGCAGGGTCAGCTTGCCTTCCGCTTCCAATATCCGCTGGATCACGAACATCACGTCGGGGCGACCGGCGTCATATTCGTCGAACACCAGGGCGGTCGGCGTCTGCAGCGCCCAAGGGAGCAGGCCTTCGCGGAATTCGGTGACCTGCTGGCCGTCCTTCAGGACAATCGCATCGCGTCCGACCAGATCGATCCGGCTGATATGGGCGTCGAGATTGATCCGGATACAGGGCCAGTTGAGACGTGCGGCAACCTGTTCGATATGGGTCGATTTTCCGGTGCCGTGATAGCCCTGAACCATCACCCGGCGGTTGAAAGCGAAGCCGGCCAGGATGGCAGTAGTGGTTTCGGGATCAAAAACATAGGAGGGATCGAGATCGGGAACCCGTTCGTCCTTCACGCTGAACGCAGGCACCTGCATGTCGAGATCAATACCAAATATTTCGCGCGCATCGACCATCTTGTCGGGTGCATCCATTATGGTTTCGCCGCTGGTGTCGGAATTGGTATTTGGTATCTCAGTCATGTTCGCCCTTCGAAATTGGTCATCCGTTGGCCCTAGCCCCTATCATCGGGCCTGTCGAAACACGTTCATCAAAATCGACAGGCGCCGAGGACCTGAAGCGTCCCTCGACAAGTTAAGGACCAACGGGAATTGGATTCTCATCGAAAATCCGGTGATTCCTTAAGCTGCGTATAGGCCTCGATCACATTTGCCAACTGTTTCTCGTGGCTGCGGTCGCCGCCGTTGCGATCGGGATGATATTTGCGGACCAGCGCGGAATAGGCACGGCGGATGTCACTGCGGCCTATGGACCCGGCGTCACTGTCGCCAAGCCCTAGCGTCTTCAGAGCTTTCTGGTCTGCGCGAGAGACAGCGGGTCCCGAGGTCTGGCGGCGGTTGAGACCGCCTGCAAATCGTGCGCCGATTGCATCGAGCGGGTCGGCAAAATCCGCCCATGCCGGTTGTGCACCGGCACCGCCGTCATAGACTCGTCGCGTCGAGTCCCACCCGCGCACCGGATGTTGCGCGTCGAAAATCTGCTCCGCATCCATCCCGGCAAAATAGTCATATCCCTGATTAAACTCGCGGACATGGTCGAGGCACAGCCAGCGATATTCGCCGGGTCCGTCGGAGCTGCGGCTACTGCCATAGATTGGCGGCGCGCGAAATTCTCCCGCTTCGGGGCATCCCTCGATGGTGCAAGGTTGGCCATCGGTTTCGACGCGGCCATGAAAGCGGTTGGGTTTTCTTTTGGGAGAAACGGTCAATCTTGCTCCGTTGGTCCCGCGCGGTTCGAAGGACGGTTTGAAAGCCGCAAAGGCGCTTCGACAAGCGCAGCAAAAACGGCTAATATGTTGAGTGAAAATGCAATATGGAGATTCGATGTCAAAAGGTCCAGTCCACAGCGAGATCGAAAAGCGGCTCACCGCCGAACTCTCGCCAATATCGCTCAATGTCATCAACGATAGCGCCAGCCATCATGGCCATGCCGGCGATGACGGCAGCGGCGAATCGCATTTTACTGTCGAGATTGTTTGCGCGGCCTTCGAAGGGCTGTCCCGTCTCAACCGCCAGCGGATGGTCAACAAGGCGCTGGGCGACATGATGCGTGACAAGGTCCACGCGATGGTGATTCAAGCAAGGGCGCCGGGGGAGTGATCCGTTGCGCCTGCCTTTTGGAGACAAAAGACAAGGCGATCATGCTGGTACGGGTTCGTGACAACGACCTGTGGTATTTGCCCGGCGGGACAATCGAAGATGGTGAAACACCCCCCGATACGTTGATCCGTGAAATTGCTGAAGAGCTGAACGTCAGGATCGACGAAGCTTCGGTCGGGTTTGAGCGGGTTGTCGTCGGGCCAGCGCTTGGCAGAGCCGGAGATGTCGAGCTGAATTGTTTTCGCGCCCGATGGGCTGGCGACATGCGTGCAACCGCCGAGGTGTCGGAAGTTGCTTATCTGGGCTTTGACCAACGCGACAGAATGGCGCCAGCTGTCAGAATATTGGTGGAGCAATTGCAGAGCGAGTTGGCGGCGTCATGATCGAAACAGCAAGCCTCGCGAACGTCATGTGCTTTAGCTTGAGGCAAAATCGACCCTGAATAGGGGCAGCGCGATAACAGAGAAAACCAATGGAAGGCTGGATAAATTATGACCAACATCATGCAAACCATCACTCCCACCACCCACGATCTTGGCGAGTTTGAAGTTCGCCGCGTTCTGCCTTCGCGGCACCGCCGGACGGTCGGGCCGTTTATCTTTGTCGACGAATTTGGTCCGGCGGTCCTGCCGGAAGGCGATGGCATGGGCGTCCGCCCGCATCCGCATATCAATCTGGCGACGGTGACCTATTTGTTTGAAGGCGCGATCGATCATCGCGACAGTCTGGGCACATTCCAGACGATCCGGCCCGGTGCGGTGAACCTGATGACGGCGGGCAGGGGGATTGTCCATTCCGAGCGGTCTCCGCTGGAGAGTCGCGATCAAAAGAAGCCGATGTTCGGCATGCAGACATGGCTGGCTTTGCCCGATGGCAAGGAAGAGATTGATCCGGCGTTCGAGAATGTCGGAGTAGATGATTTGCCGCTGGTCGAGGACAATGGCGCAAAGGCACGGATCATCATGGGGTCGCTCTGGGGACAGACTGCTCCGACCACCTGTCATTCCGAGACGATCTATGCCGATATCCTGCTCTACGCCAATGGCGGGATACCGGTTGACGCGGAGGCCGACGAACGGGCGGTGATGCTGGTTGACGGCGACGGCGCGCTAGATGGGGTGCCGCTGGAAAAATATGTGCTCTATGTCATCGCGCCGGGGGCGAAAGTCTCGCTCTCGTCTCTGTCAGGTGGCCGTGCGATGCTGCTCGGTGGAGTGGCCTTTACCAGCGAACGGCATGTCTGGTGGAATTTTGTTTCCTCGAGCAAGGAACGGATCGAGCAGGCAAAGTCGGACTGGTTCGAAGGGCGCTTTCCCAAGGTACCGGGTGATCCGGACGAGTTTATTCCGCTGCCCGAGGGGCGGCCCAATACGATTACGGATTAGATAACCCTCTCCCTTTGGGAGAGGAAAATTCAATATTTTTACTCCTCAAGCCACTCGACCCACGCGCCATGGGCATGGGCGCTGCCCAGTAGCGTCGGTTGCTCGCCGCCGGGCCAGTAGCGGATGGTCAGTTCGTGTCGGAAGGTCTTGCGGTTGGTTTCCAGCGACATCCATGCGAGCGGCCTGTCCGCCGTCGCGGCTTTGCCTGCCGTCTCCATCGCCATGGTGATCCGGTCCTTGGTTGGCTGGGGCAGATATTGCCAGACGATCGAATGCATCAACACCCGGGCCACGCCGCTTTCCTGCGGCCGGGTCAGCTGCTCTTCGGTCCAGTCGGCGGCATCGGCCTTTACCAGATCGGGCGCGGCCTGTTTTGCCAGGGTGATGGATGCTTCCATGCGCTCGAAGCGGGCGGGCATTTCGGGCCAGATATAGCCTTTGAGCCGGGCTGCGGTTTCGTCGTCGGTTAGATCAATCGGATTCTGGTCGCAGCCGCGGATGCTGACGATATCGACCGGTGCTTGCGGGGGCGGGGGGCCGCGCCATTCCGGCTTGATCCGCATCGGCGAATCCTTCGGCCCGGCAAGCACGCCATTCAGGTCATAATGATAGCGTTCCATCATCGTATTGACCCCGGCGCTGGCACCGAGCTCGAGCAGTTCGAATCGGGGGCCGACAGGTTCCGATAACCACAATAGCCCCGCCATGAAGCTGGCCGAACGACCCGACTCGTTGGTCTGGGGCGGGCTGTCGAACCAGGGCAGTAATTCTGCATCATGGTCGGCCACGACCTGTCCGACGAGAAGGTCAATCGCATCCTGATCGCTGGTCCGGCCTTCGTAAATTTCGGCCAGACGCGGTTCCTTGCCGCTGAGATAGAGATGGTGGAGGCCGCCGGTAAGGCGCAGCGGCATCGCGTCTTCCAGCGGTTTTCCCGGCCAGTTGGCGATTTTCTTTCCGCAGGCCGTCGGGCCGTTGATCAGGGCCAATTGGGCGATGATGATCGAGGCGGTAACCGGTGCATCGTTACGCAAACAATGTTCCGCCTGACTGCGCATTCCCTGCGCGATATCTTCCACGTCCAAAATGTCCATAACTCGTTGCCCTTTCATCTGCGAACCCGTAAAGCCGCGGCCACCATGGCCAAACCACTAATCTTTGCAATTCCGAAAGGGAGGATTCTCGACGATGCCTTGCCGCTCCTGGAGCAGGCGGGGATCGTGCCAGAGGACGCCTTTTTTGACAAGTCCAACCGCAGTCTGAAATTCGCGACCAATCTGCCGCATATGTCGATCATCCGGGTGCGGGCGTTCGATGTGGCGACCTTCGTCGCCCACGGCGCAGCGCAGATCGGTATCGTCGGATCCGATGTGATCGAGGAATTCGGCTATAGCGAGCTTTACGCGCCGGTCGATCTCGGCATCGGCCGCTGCCGCCTGTCGGTGGCGCAGCCGAAGGATGATGCGGAGCAGGTCGGCAATATTTCCCATCTCCGGGTCGCGACCAAATATCCCAATCTCACCAGCCGCTATTTCGAGAGCAAGGGCATTCAGGCCGAGTGCGTGAAGCTGAACGGCGCGATGGAACTGGCACCATCATTGGGCCTGTCGCGGCATATCGTCGATCTGGTCGAATCGGGCAGCACGTTGAAAGCGAACAATCTGGTCGAGACCGACCGGATACTGGATATTTCCGGCCGTCTGGTCGTCAACCGCGCGGCGTATAAGATGCGCAGCGCCGAACTGACGCCGCTGGTGCAGAAATTCCGCGAGCTGGCGGGGCAGGTCTGATGTCGATGCGGATGGCTATCACCGACACCGGTTTTGCCGAAGCCTTTGACGCGCTGGTCAACGCCCGGCGCGAGGCGGACGACGATGTGTCTGCCGATGTGCGGGCGATTATCCAGGATGTCCGCGATCGCGGCGATGAAGCCGTTGCGCAGCTGACCGGCAAGTTTGACCAGCATGATCTGGAGCAGACCGGCTGGCGGGTGGACAAGGCCGAGTCAGCCGCTGCATTGGAAGATTTGGAAGCATCTTTGCGGATCGCGCTGGAACTGGCGGCCTTAAGAATTCGTGATTATCATGAGGGACAACTTCCTGATAACAGGGACTATATGGACGATGCCGGCGTGCGCATCGGCGCTCGCTGGAACGGCGTAGAGCGCGCAGGCATCTATATTCCCGGTGGCCGCGCCGCCTATCCGTCTTCGGTGCTGATGAACGCCATTCCGGCCAAGGTTGCCGGTGTCGAGCGGATCATCATGGTGACCCCGGCACCCGGCGGTTATATAAACCCGCTGGTGCTGGCCGCAGCCGAACTGGCCGGAGTCGACGAAATCTGGCGGATTGGCGGCGCGCAAGCGGTGGCGGCGCTGGCTTATGGTACGGAAAAAATTGCGCCGGTTGACGTCATCACCGGCCCCGGCAACGCCTGGGTAGCGGAAGCGAAACGGCAGGTTTTCGGGGTTGTCGGCATCGATATGGTCGCTGGTCCATCGGAAATTGTCGTCGTTGCCGATGGCAAGAATGATCCCGACTGGATTGCCGCCGACCTGCTCAGCCAGGCCGAACATGATCCGACCAGCCAATCAATATTATTCACAAATGATGAGAAGTTTGCCGAACAAGTTTCTGCAAAAATTGATGAACAGTTGAAGATTCTGGCAACGTCGGAGACCGCGACGACCAGCTGGAATGACAATGGCGCGATCATCATCGTCGACCGGCTGGAACAGGCGCTTCCTCTGGTCGACCGTTTGGCTGCCGAACATCTCGAGCTGGCGGTCGACGATCCCGACGCCATGTTCAAGAAGATCCGCCACGCCGGTTCGGTCTTTCTCGGTCGGCACACGCCCGAGGCCGTTGGTGATTATGTCGCCGGGCCCAACCATGTATTGCCAACCGGAAGGCGGGCGCGTTTCTCGTCCGGCCTTTCGGTCACCGACTTCATGAAACGCACCAGCTTCATACATTGCGATGAACAGGCTCTTCGCAACATCGGTCCGGCTGCGGTTGCTTTGGCAAAAGCAGAGGGCTTGCCAGCACATGCCGCCAGCGTACAGAAGCGGCTCGACCGGCGCTGACAATCAGCAGAAAGAAGATATCCATGACTATTTCCCTATATGATGCCGTAATTCCAACCCAGTTGCAGATCATCGCAGCCGTCCGCGAGCTGGTTGACGAAGCGAAAGCCCATTGCCAAGAAAAGGGCATGGCGCCGGACGAGATTATTGGCGCACGGCTGATCGAGGATATGCAGCCATTTTCCTATCAGGTGAAATGCTGCCGCGAACATTCTCTGGGCGCGATTGAAGCTGTCAGAGAAGGCGTGTTTACGCCAAGTCTGGCCGCGCCACCCACCGACTGGGCCGGCCTGTATGAAAAGCTCGACGAAGCAAAGGCCGGGCTGGAAGCGGTCACGGAAGCCGAGATGGAGGGATTTATCGGCCAGCATATGGAATTCCGGTTCAAGGATGCCGTGATGCCTTTCACCGCCGAGAATTTTCTGCTGAGCTTTGCCCAGCCGAATTTCTATTTTCATGCCACAACGGCCTATGACCTGCTCCGCGAGAACGGACTACGGATTGGCAAACGTGACTTTCTCGGCATGCCACGGATGAAAAAAATATGACCGCAAAATCCACATCCCGCTCCGCCGCCCGGCTGGCAGCGGTCCAGGCGCTGTTCCAGCACCAGATGGAAAAGACGCCGGTGACGAAGCTGATCAAGGAATTTCATGATCACCGTCTCGGCAAGGAAATCGAGGATGACCAATATCATCCGGCCGAGCGTGATTTTTTCGATGATCTGGTCATTGGCGTGACATCGCGCCAGCCGGAAATCGACGAACTGGTGGCTTCGAAACTGGCCTCGGGCTGGACGCTGGGGCGTCTCGACAAGACGATGGTCCAGATACTTCGCTGCGGAACATTTGAATTGGTCGCACATGAGGATGTGCCGATCGCAACCGTGATTGACGAGTATCTGGATGTGGCGCATGCCTTTTTCAACAAAAAGGATGCCGGTTTTGTAAACGGGCTGCTGGATAGTATCGCGAAGCAGGTTCGGGGTTGATCGAAAACCCCCGGCTGCCACGGGGGAAACGGATTGTCAGACTTCACGGGCCAGACTGATATTATAGCCCGTGACATTTCCGTTCCGGAAATCTTCGCGGCAGGACCGCTCTGTTCATCCGCTGTTCCAATTGCGCCTGCTATGCGGGCCGGCGCGCCGCATATATTCATTGGATTTGCCCCACAGGCAGCGGTCAGCAAGCGCGCCAACGCTTCCATCAGAATGGCACTGGAGCACGCCCTCTCTTGAACGAATTACAATTTATCGACCGCTTAAAGGCCATCACCACCCATCCGGCAGCACGCGGACTGGTCGACGATGTCGCGATGATGCCGTTCGGCCGGCACAAGCTGGTGATGACCCATGACATGATGGTCGAGGGGGTGCATTTCCTTCCCGATGCCGACCCTGCCGATGTCGCGTGGAAGCTGGTTGCGGTGAATCTTTCCGATCTGGCGGCAAAGGGCGCGAAGCCGCTCGGCGTCCTGCTCGGTTACGGCCGCACGTCCGGTGATCAATGGGATGCCGCTTTCGTCGAGGGTCTGAAGCAGGCAATTGACCGCTTTGCGGTGCCGCTCCTTGGCGGCGACACGGTGGCAATGGGTGAAAATGCTCCGAGAACCTTTGGCCTGACCGCCATTGGCGAAGCAAAAGGCCATATCGTGCCCTCGCGCAGCAACGCGAAGCCGGGCAACGCCGTCTATGTCACCGGAACCATTGGTGACGCCTGGGCAGGCCTGCAGATCGCTTCGGGATTGCTCCGGTCAACCGACATCGACGTCACGGCGTCGCTGTTGAAAGCGCACACGCGTCCGGTGCCGAGACTGGAAGAGGGCCGGGCATTGTCCAATCTGGTCAGCAGCATGATGGATGTTTCGGACGGGCTGTTGCTCGACGCATCGCGGATCGCAGCGGCCAGTGGCATACAGATTGAAATCGATCTGGCGGAAATTCCGCTATCCAAACAATTCCAGACTTTGGTCGGTGACGATCGCGAGGCACGGATCAAGGCAGCGACCGGTGGCGATGACTATCAGCTGCTGCTCACCGCCAGCCCGGAAACCGTACTGTCCATTCCGCTGACCTGCGTCGGCGTTTGCCGGCCGGGATCGGGAGTGAGCTTGCACAGCCATGGGGAAAGACTGGAATTGCCGGAGCATCTCGGCTTCGTGCACGTCTGATCCGGGCCAAGCCGGTTTCATGCGACATGTTTGAAATGTGCCGTGTCACCCCCTCAAAATCAACGCTTGCAGGTTTTTACTCCCGCCCTATAGTTTGAGCCGACAGCCCCGCGTCTGACGGGGCGTTTAACTATAACAATGGAGGGGATTTGAATCGATGACCGTTGTCACCATTTCAATTTTATGCGGATTTATCGCCATATTATATGGCTTTATAACCAGCCGTCAGGTGCTCAATGCGCCAGCCGGCAATGAAAAAATGCAATCTATCGCAGGGGCAATTCAGGAAGGCGCACAAGCCTATCTGAACCGCCAGTATCGGGCAATCGGGCTCGTCGGAATCGTGGTCGCGGTTCTGGTGTTCGTGTTCCTCGGTGCTATTTCAACAGTAGGCTTTCTGCTCGGCGCGATCCTTTCGGGCGTCGCAGGCTATATCGGTATGAACATTTCTGTTCGTGCCAATGTCCGGACGGCTCAAGGTGCCAGCGAAAGTCTGCAAACCGGTCTGACCGTGGCATTTCGCGCCGGTGCGGTGACGGGTATGCTGGTGGCCGGCCTCGCATTGCTGGCGATCTCGATCTTCTTCTACGTGCTGACCACCCAGATGGGCATGGCCGCCAATGACCGTACGGTCATTGACTCGCTGGTCGCTCTGGCCTTCGGCGCTTCGCTGATTTCGATCTTCGCGCGTCTCGGCGGTGGTATCTTTACCAAGGCTGCGGACGTCGGTGCCGATCTGGTCGGCAAGGTGGAAGCGGGCATCCCCGAGGATGATCCACGCAACCCTGCGACCATCGCCGATAATGTCGGCGACAATGTCGGTGACTGCGCCGGCATGGCCGCCGATCTGTTCGAAACCTATGTCGTGACCGTTGGCGCGACGATGGTGCTTCTGGCGCTGTTGTTTGGCGATCTGGTCGGTAGCGCAATGCTCTATGACCTGATGTCCCTGCCTCTGATCGTTGGCGGTGTCTGTATCCTGACCTCGATCATCGGTACCTACATGGTTCGCCTTGGCAGTGGCACCAATATCATGGGTGCGCTGTACAAGGGTTTCATCACCACTGCGGTGCTTTCGATCCCGGCGATCTATTATGTCACCATGCGTACGCTGGGTGACATGAACACGGCAATCGGAACCGAGCTTGATGGTTCTGGCGGATTTACCGGCATGGCCCTGTTCTGGTCGATGATGGTTGGTCTGGTCGTAACCGGCCTGATCATCTGGATCACCGAATATTACACCGGTACGCAATATCGTCCGGTGCGGTCGATCGCCAAATCATCGGAAACCGGCCACGGCACGAACGTGATCCAGGGACTGGCGATTTCGATGGAAGCAACGGCCCTGCCGACGCTCGTCATCGTTGTCGGCATCGTTGTCGCGTTCCAGCTCGCTGGTCTGATCGGTATCGCCTTTGCGGCAACCGCCATGCTGGCACTCGCCGGTATGGTTGTGGCGCTCGATGCTTATGGTCCGGTAACGGATAACGCAGGCGGCATCGCTGAAATGGCTGGTCTGGACGAAAGCGTCCGGAACAAGACCGATGCGCTCGACGCCGTGGGCAATACCACGAAGGCTGTAACCAAAGGCTATGCCATTGGTTCTGCCGGTCTTGCGGCACTGGTGCTTTTCTCGGCTTACACGGCCGACCTCAAGGAGTTCTTCCCGAACCTTGAAGTCAGCTTCAGCCTTGAAAATCCCTATGTGATCGTGGGTCTGTTGCTGGGTGCATTGCTGCCCTATCTGTTCGGGTCCATGGGCATGACCGCTGTTGGTCGTGCTGCCGGTGACGTCGTCAAGGACGTTCGCGAGCAGTTTGCCAGCGATCCGGGCATCATGGCGGGTACTTCTCGTCCCAACTATGCACGGACCGTGGATCTGGTGACCAAGGCGGCGATCAAGGAAATGATCCTGCCGTCCTTGCTGCCGGTTCTTGCACCGATCGTGGTCTATTTCGTGATCACCGCGGTTGCAGGGCAGGCAAACGGCTTTGCCGCTCTCGGCGCCTTGTTGCTTGGCGTGATCGTCTCCGGCCTGTTCGTTGCCCTGTCGATGACAGCGGGTGGCGGAGCCTGGGACAATGCCAAGAAATATATCGAGGACGGTAATCACGGCGGCAAGGGCTCGGACGCCCACCATGCTGCGGTGACCGGCGATACCGTAGGCGATCCTTACAAGGATACCGCGGGTCCGGCCGTCAACCCGATGATCAAGATCACCAATATCGTCGCGTTGCTGCTGCTCGCAGCGCTTTATGCGGCGCAGGGCGGCGTTCACTAGAACGTCATTCCCGTTGGTTTGAAACAAGACCCCGCCGGAAGCGATTCCGGCGGGGTTTTTTCATGGTTGATGCCACTGGTCATGGCCAGGCATAGCGTTAATCACATATTACCCCTTTGCTGCTAGCCTGATGACCAGACCAGAAACCAGTGTGAGCAGGCGGATTTTGATGAATTTGAACGGGTTACAGAAGTTGGAAGGCAAGGATATCCGCGCCAGCCGGTTTCGCGACAGCCTGTCCGAATCCGGAGTCCGGGCGATATTCCATCCGGTAAGCGCGATAGACGCCAATCTGGCGGCGGCGTGGGGCGAATTGGCCAACCAGGCGAGCGAGCCGAATATTTTCTACGAGCACTGGTTCCTCAATCCCGCTCTGGCCCAGTTTGATCATCACCCAGACTTGCAGCTGTTCCTGCTCTGGGCAGGGCAGCCGGGGCAATCGCAACTGCTCGGCCTGCTGCCGCTGGGGCCGGACAACCGGTTCGGCCGCTGGCCGGTGCCACATGTCGAGAACTGGCTGCATCATAATTGTTTTCTCGGTACCCCGCTGGTCCGCAAGGGTTTCGAAACGGTTTTCTGGGACCATCTGCTCGCCGCGCTAGACGAAGGGGACTGGCCGGGTTTTCTGCATATCAATGGCATGACCATCGGCGGACAGCTGGATAGGGCCTTGCGGGCGCTGTGCAGCGACCAGCACCGCCGCTGTGACCTTGTCCATAGCGAAGCGCGGGCGCTGTTGCAGAGCGACCTTGGCTCCGAGGACTATCTGAACGCGACGGTTCGCGGGAAAAAGCGCAAGGAGTTGCGGCGACAGGCCAAGCGGTTGAGCGAATTGGGCGAGGTAACATTTTGCCACCTTGAAGACGCCACCGGTCTGGAGCCGTGGATCGACGAATTTCTGCAGCTCGAACGCAGCGGCTGGAAAGGCCATAACGGATCGGCGCTGGATTCCTCCGGGCAGACGCGCGCCTTTTTCCGCGAGGCTCTGCTGGGCGCAGCGCGGGCAGGGCAGCTGGAGCGCCATGACATCCGCCTCGAGGGAAGCCCGCTGGTGATGCTGGTGAATTTCCATAGCGGTCGCGGCAGCTTTTCCTTCAAGACCGCCTTTAACGAAGCCTTTGCCCGTTTTTCTCCCGGTGTGCTGCTGCAACTGGAAAATCTCAAGATACTCGAGAATCCGGCAATCGACTGGATGGACAGCTGTGCTTCGGAAAATCACCCGATGATCGACAGCTTATGGTCGGATCGCCGGCATATCGGGCGCTTCTCGATCGAATTGAAGGGCGTATCCCGCCGCGCTATCTTCCGTGGCTTGCGGCTCGGCGAAGATCTGATGGGGAAGATCAAGGGCCGTACAATTTTTGATCCGACAGAGGTGCAGCAATGAACCAGATTTCCGGCAGGGACAGCTTTCGGCAAGCGGTTTTCGGCGAAGAAACCCGGCGGCAATTCGATGCCTGCTATCCCGAACAGGCGCGGGTGCTCGATCATGCGATGGCGTCGCACGACCTGCTGACCCTCGAAGCGCTGGCCCGGCTGGGCACGGCGCTCCCGAAAGCCAGCGTCGAGTATAATCCCGGTGATCTACCGGTCGGGATCAAGCCTGAAGATGTGCCGGAAAACGGCATGACCATCGGCGACACGATCCGGATGATCGACCAGTCGGCAAGCTGGGCTGTGCTCAAGAATATCGAGCAGATGCCGGAATATGAAGAATTGCTGCTTTCGCTGCTCGGTGAAATCCGCCCGATACTGGAAGCCAAGACCGGCAAGATGCTGAAACCGCAGGGCTTCATCTTCGTCTCCTCGCCCGATGCGGTCACCCCTTATCATTTCGATCCGGAGCATAATATCCTGCTGCAGCTGCGCGGCGAAAAATGGATGACGACATTTCCCGCCGGCAACGCCCGCTTTGCTGCCGATGAGATCCACGAGGGCTATCATGTCGGCGGCCATCGCAATCTCGTCTGGCAGGATCATTTTGAAGGCGAAGGCACGCGGCACCATCTGACGCCGGGCAAGGCTATATTTGTGCCCGTCATGGCCCCGCATTATGTGCAGAACGGGCCGGAGCCGAGCATATCGCTGTCGATTACCTGGCGCAGCGACTGGAGTTTTGAAGAGGCGGATGCGCGGGCCTTTAATGGCTGGTTGCGCAAGCGTGGCATCACGCCCAAGGCACCGGGGCGGTTTCCGGCGCGGAGCAAGGCGAAGGCGCTGGCGTGGCGGGTCTTGCGGAAGTTTGCTGGCTAGTGATCGAATAGGCGCTGGTAAAAGCCCCTCATCTTAAGAGGAGGGGTTTAATAAGGCTTAGACTGGCGCGGGCTTTTACGTAGAAAAATACCGAGTGGTTCAAATTTTGGGGCGCTATCGTGACAGGCGCAGCAATCCCCATATCCCCAAAAACCAACCACCACTTGACATTCCCCCCACCACCGTCACTCTCACCAAAAAGACAGGGAGAGAGAATATGGCCACCATTGTCGCCGCAGCCGCACCAACCACCATGGACGCCTTTGTCGAGAGGCAGGCGCGGGCGGATGCGGTGGTGAATATCGTGCTGGCGGGCGGGATCAATTACTGGCTGACCCGCGATCTGGCCTTTGTTCCCGCTACTTTGCCCTTCGGCGATTCGGCACCCAATCTGGGCGGAACCCTGATTGCCATTGCTGTGCTGATGAGCATTTTGCTGACGCTGATCGTCTATCCGATCACCGTGTCGCAGCGCAAATCGGGCAAGGTCACGCCGGGGCTGCCGGCGGACAGGCGGGTCGGGCTGGCGCCCTTTGTTCTGGCGTTCAAACATCTGGCAATAACGCTGATCCCGGCCTTTCTGATCGTGATGGTCCTGCAGGGCGCGGGGCCGGCGCTGCGGTTCACTCCGATGGCCTTTACGGTGATTGTCACGATCATCGCGGCGGTACTGGCCTATTTCATGTCGAAGAGCACCACCAGGGCGACACTGAAACTATGATCATTATCACCGCGACCATTTCCACCGCCTTTGCCGCCATTCCCGAAGACATTGTCGCGCTGTGCGTCGAGCATAGCGCCCGGTCCCGCGCCGAACCGGGCTGTATCTCGCATCATATCCACGCGGATTGCGAAGATCCGGCGCGGCTGTTCTTCCACGAAGAATGGCAGGATGAAGCCGCCGTCGCCGCCCATTTCGCGGTTCCGGAATCGGGCGAATTTGTGAAGCGATTGACCACATTGCTTGGCGAACAACCGAAGATTAAGATCCACCGGGCGGACGTTATCTCGGTGGGAGACCTGAGCTAGTTTTTAGCTTGTCACCCCAGCGCAGGCTGGGGCCTAGCCCGCGTATTGCGAGAGAAGTGAACGCGGTTTGGATCCCGGCCTGCGCCGGGTGACTTCGTCAAAACCGCTTGCGGAAATCAATCTCGACATAACGCCCGACCGGATCGACGAAGCCGCTCTGGTAACTGAGCGGGATCAGGCCGTTGCCGTCGCGGATGGTCTGGATATCATCGAAGATGTTGTCGACCTTGAAGGCGATACGGCTGCCTTTCAGGAACGGGATTTTCTCGGTCAGATTGCCGCGGTCATCAAGGTTGATGAACATGCGCAGGTTGAACGTGGTCAGATCGGAAAAGCGCAGGTCGGAACTGGTCAGCCCGCCGTTGACGCGCGTTGCCACCTGATGCTTGCCGTCGAGACGGAAGCCGATGCCGTTGTTGAACCAGCCACCGTTGATCTCGAACTCGTGCCGCGGGCTGCCGCCGGTCGAGCCGACAGCCGAGCCGTCCAGCAAGTCCAGTTCATCGACGCCGTCCCTGATCTTGATACGGTCTTCGAGGCGGATGGTGTGAAATGCCGACAGTTGCCAGCGTCCGCCGCTCGGGCGACCGCCTGCGCCGGGACCACCGCGCGGTGCTGGTGGCCGCGCTTCCGCGTTGCCTTCGGGAGTGGCACCCTCAGCCGGTTTGTCGCCTTGCGGCTGACCGTCAGGCGCTCCTCCGCCAGCCGGGCGCGCTGCCCGGTCCGGTCTTCCCGATCCGCCACCGCGTTCCTGACCAAAGCGTTTGGAAAAATCGATGCCGTAGCGAATCCGTTCGCTGCTGACATTGGCGTAATTGACCGGTCGCCGGTCGATTGCAATCAGCTGACCGCTGGCATCGCGAGTCACGCGGTCGGGGAAGGCTGCCTCGATCTCGGGCGTCAGCAGCGGGAAGCTGGACGCGACATTATCGCTGTTGTTGCGGAAATATTCGCCAAGAAAAGTAAAGCCGTCGAGCCATTCGGGACGATAATTGACCGCCAGCTTGATATCCCGCTGTTTCTCTGCCGGTAGCGAGAAATTGCCGCCGGTGGTAATCGCAGCGAGCACGGTTTCGCCATTGGTAAAGTCGAAGACCGTGACATCGGGTGTGATGATGACCGGATTGCCAAGCTGGGCGATGCTCGGTGCTGCGTCTTCGCCGATGGCCGAGGCTGAGAAGACCAGCCCGTCAAACGGTTCCCAGTTCAGGCCGAAGCCGAATTCGACCAGGCCGCCGAAGTCGGACAGGTCGGAATATCCGAAATTTCCGTTGATCGACAATTTGCCGATCGCTTCCACGACATCGATATTCTCGTCGGCCAGCGGGATATCGATATTGATCCCGGTGCTGAGCTCGTCGCGACTGAGACCTGTGGTGGTAACAATCGCACCGCGCGTTTCCCGACTGTCCAGATCTTCGCGGTTATAGCCGGCGCGGACGGTGGTGGTCACGGCGCCGGATGGCAGAACCAGCAAGGTGCCCGACAGGGTGGCGAGATTGTTGATCGTCTGGTCGACAACCTTGGCGCTGTCGGTAACGGGCGCGCCGAGCAGGGGACCGAAACTGGTCGCCAGAGGATCGACCGAACCGGCATCAATTGCCGCCTGCAGTGCGGTGATGTCGCCGGACCTGTCGGTGTCGGTGTTGACCTGCGTGCGGGTGTAATCGCTGGTCAGCGACCAGCGCCAGTCGCTAAGCGTGCCGTTCAAAGTCAGTCCGGCCTGCGCTGTATTCGTTTCCTGCACCCGGTTCAGCGGGCCATATTCGTTGAAATAACGAAACAGCGGATCGCCTGCTACTTGCAGCGTGCCGCTGGGAAGACCCTGCAGACCATTGGATTTATCATATATATAGCCGCCGTTGAGCGAGAGCGACATGCCGTTGTCGAAATTCCGGCTGTAATTGGCGTTGAGTTCGACATTGTCCGATGGCGCGACCAATGTGCGGAACTCCCCCAGGTTGACCAGGTCACCGGCTTCATCCTGGATGATATTGCGCTCGCTCTCGGTGATCGCGGTGTTATTCTGCCATTCCAGATTGATATTGACCCGGCTGTTCTTGCCGATGCGTGTGATGGTCGTCTCGACCTCGGATCGTCCCTGCGCGCCGCGTGTCGGCACGCCATATTCGGCTGACGCGCTGACCCCGGTATAATTGTCCTTGAGGATGAAATTGATCACCCGCTGATCGGGGCGATAGCCATATTGCAGCGCCAGTTCTTCCGGAAAGACCTGGACCGTGCGGATGGCTTCGGGCGGAAGATCGCGGATTTCGCGGAAACCGGAAGTGCGCTGGCCGTTGATCAGAACAATCGGCCGTCCGCTGCCGCGTCCCCGGCTGGAAGTGGTTTGCGAAGAAATTGCCTCGAGAAGGTCCTGTACCGACGAAGCGCCATAGCTGGCGATGTCTGCTTCGCTCAGTTCAACCACTGGGGGAATTTCGCTGACAACCGCACCGCGTGGGCGCTCCGCTATGACGATGATTTCCTCGTCCGCATAATCGGTGTCTGCGTCAGGGATTTGTGCGCCTACGGACGGCGCGAATAACATGCTTGCCAAAATGATGGGAGATGCGGTGAAGAAGGATTTTGGGGAAGAAATCATGATTTGGTTCATTAGCTCTTATATGGGGGGAATGAATATGTCCGAAGTGCCATGTGAACCGCGCTAATGGTATAATTTCTGTGTATTAAATTGTCGCAGAGAAATTGCTGCCGAGGCGATAGATATTATCATATTGGTTGATGCAGCTAATCCTTCCCTTTTTGCGCATTTGTCGTTATGGCGCACTGCAACACGCGGAATTGCCGCAATATCAGGGAAAATGTACCGCCATATGGCAAAAGAAGAACTACTGGAAATGAAGGGGATGGTTCGCGAACTGCTCCCCAACGCCATGTTCCGGGTCGAGCTGGAAAACGGCCACGAGATTTTGGGTCATACCGCTGGCAAGATGCGCAAGAACCGCATCCGCGTGCTGGTCGGTGATGAGGTGCTCGTCGAGCTCACCCCTTATGACCTGACCAAGGGTCGCATCACCTATCGTTTCAAGTGATGGTATGCCGCTTGTCCTGAGCCTGTCGAAGGACGGCGATCGGCGAGCATTGCCTTCGGCCATATGGCGTCTACAAGTTCAGCCCGAACGGTTTAGAGGGTGTTCAACATGAAACTGGTTCTGGCCTCATCCAGCCCGCGTCGGCTGGAATTGCTCGGTCGCCTTGGCGTTACGCCCGACCGGATCATCTCTCCCGATATCGACGAAGCCCCCCGCAAGGGCGAGTTGCCGCGCGACTATGTCTTGCGCATGGCGCAGGAAAAGGCTGCCGCTGTCGAGCGCGAAGATCAGGAAATCCTGGTCGCCGGCGATACCACGGTTGCGGTCGGTCGCCGGATATTGGGGCAGGCCGGTGATGCGGCGGAGCAGCGCAAATCCATGCAATTGATCAGCGGACGGCGGCATCATGTGATGTCGGCGGTCTGCGTGATCGCGGCCGACGGCACCGCGCGGACGAAATTGTCCGACAGCATTGTAAAATTCAAGCGCTTCGAAGCCCATGAGATCGAAGCCTATATTGCGACCGGCGAAGGCCAGGGCAAAGCGGGCGGCTATGCTATTCAGGGCACGGCGGAAGCCTTTGTCACCTGGATGTCGGGTAGTTACAGTGGGATCATGGGACTTCCGCTCTACGAAACCCGCAATCTGCTGATCAGCGCGGGCTATCCCCTTGGCTGATTTCGTCAACGGCTGGCTTTACGAAGCCGGGATCGGCGAGACCCGCGCGATGCGGCTGGAAAATGGCGAGCTGATCCAGATACGGGCCGAGCGGACCGATGGCAGGGCCAGAGCCGGTGCGGTTGTCGAAGCAAAATTTACCCGGCAGTGGGTTTCCGGAAGATCGGGAATCATCACCTTGGCCGACGGGCAGGAAGCTTTGTTGCAGCCGCTACCCAAAGGCTTGACCGAAGGATCGATGGTCCGGGTGGAGATTGTCCGGGCAGCGATGACCGAACGCGGCGGGCAGGCCAAACGGGCCAGGGCGCGGCCGGCTGACGCGGACAGTCCCCTGAACGATGGTCCCGACCTGCTGGCAGAGATCAATGCAAGCGGACTGCCGGTCAAACAGGTCCATGCCCATGACGAAGATGTCTTTGCCCGGCACGGCTGGCATGAAGCGATAGAGCAGGCCGAAACCGGCCGGATCGATTTCGAGGGCGGGAGACTGCTGGTCTCGCTGACCCCGGCGATGACATTGTTCGATGTCGACGGACCGCTGGCACCGTTTGAACTGGCGAAACGGGCGGCGAAAGAAATTGCTCTGGCGCTGGTCCGGTTCGATATATCCGGCAATATCGGGGTCGATTTTCCGACCTTGCAAGCCAAGGCCGAACGCGCCGCCGTCACCGCCATTTTTGATGAATATATGACCGCCAACTGCGAACGCACGGCGATCAACGGCTTTGGCTTCATGCAGATTGTCAGCCGCAAGCTCCGGCCATCGGTGCTCGAGATCATGCAGGCCAACCGCTCGGTCAACGCCGCCCTGCAACTGTTGCGGCAGGCGGAGCGCGATCGTGGCACCGGCGCGATGCGGCTGGACGTGCATCCGGCTGTGGCCAACAAGATGCAACCGATGTTGCTGGAAGAATTGGCGAGGCGGACGGGCAGGCCGGTGTCGGTTGAACCGCGTGGTGAAGTTTCGATCGACGGCGGCTCGACAGGATAATTGTCCGCGGGCTTGCAATCCCGCCGTCCCGACTGCAAAGCCAGCGCATGACCGATATCATTCTCTACGACTATTGGCGCAGCTCGGCGAGCTACCGGGTGCGCACCGCGCTCAACCTCAAGGGTGTCTCTTACACTTCGATCAACACCAGCCTGCTCGACGGCGACCAGAAGGCTCCTGCCTATGTCGCGCGCAATCCGCAGGGCTTCGTGCCGATGCTGTCGATTGACGGGCACGATCTCACGCAGTCGCTGGCGATTATCGATTATCTCGATGCAAATTATGACGATCCTCCGATGGTCTCGGGTGACCCCGCTGAGCGGGCCAAAACACTGGCGCAGGCATTGGTCATCGCGGCCGATATTCATCCGGTGAACAATCTTCGGATATTGAAATATCTCAAGAATGAACTGGGGCATGATCAGGAGGTGACCGACAACTGGTATCGCCACTGGATCAAAGAAGGTTTTGTCGCGCTGGAAGCCATGGCACCGGAAGCCGGTCTGTTCGGCGGCGAAAAACCCAATCTGGCTGACGTCTGCCTCGTGCCGCAAATGTATAATGCGCGGCGTTTCGATCTGGACCTCTCGGCCTTTCCCCGGCTCGTGCGGATCGATGCCGAATGCAATAAATTGGAGGCTTTCCAGAAGGCCGCTCCCGAAGCAGTGAAGGAAGACTGACATGACAATCGAAGGCGGATGCTATTGCGGCGCGGTGCGTTACAAGGCCGAGGGCGAACCGATGCTGAAAGCGGAATGTTTCTGCCGGGAATGTCAATATACGACTGGCGGAAACAGCCTGCTGCTGATGGCGATGCCGGCGGACGGATACGAAATCACCAAGGGCGCCGTGAAGGGCTTTAAACGGGACGATCTGGAAAAAGGTGTAACCCGCGAATTCTGCGCCGACTGCGGCACCCATCTGGCGACCCGCGCGCCGGGCTTTGAAGTGGCTGTGATTGTCAAAGTCGGGACACTCGATGACCCGAGCGTATTCGGCAAGGCGGACAGCGCCCATTTCGCCTGTGACGCGCAGGACTATCACCGGCTGCCGGACGACATGCCGGTCCATCAGAAATGGACAGACAACTAAGTCATGAAAAAATCAGTTTTGGCCTATCCGCTATTGGTATCAATGGCGTCGGTGGCTCTCCCCGCGTGGGGGCAAGAGCAAGCCGTCAATGATGATGTCCAGATTGCGGAGATCATTGTTTCCGGATTGCCCGTTACACGTGGCGACAGTGTCTATAACGCGACCGAAATTGAGATGGATCCGTCACAAACTGTCGAAAATGCATTGCGCGACGTGCCCGGACTGCAACAATTTCGCCGGTCGGACGCGCGTTCGGCCAATCCCACCAGCCAAGGGGTTACGCTGCGCGGATTGGGCGGCAATGCCTCGTCGCGCGCCCTACTGATATTGGACGGTGTGCCGCAGGCCGATCCTTTCGGCGGCTGGGTGG
Organism: uncultured Parasphingorhabdus sp.; assembly: GCF_963975735.1. Classification (GTDB taxonomy): domain Bacteria; phylum Pseudomonadota; class Alphaproteobacteria; order Sphingomonadales; family Sphingomonadaceae; genus Parasphingorhabdus. Next base: position 24,519 of record NZ_CAXBIA010000013.1, on the reverse strand, counting down.
CCTGGCCCGGCTATGATGCACTTGCTCTTGGCAGCGCCAGAATCACCCGCGGCGGCGGCAGCGTAACGGACGGGCAGGGCGCAATTTCCGGAACCATCGAACTGTTCAGCGACAATGTCGGTGACCGGATCGAACTGGGCGCTGCTTATGGCAGCCGCAACAGCGTTGATGCCGATCTGCTGTTCGGACGCGAACTGGGGCAGGGACAGCTGACGATATCCGCCAATTATGCGCGTGGCGACGGTTTCATCCCGATCATCGAAGGCCAGCGCGGTTCGGTCGATCGTCCGGCGGAATATGAGCAAGCCGGTCTCGCCGTCCGCTTCGTTGCACCGCTTTCCGACAATGTTGAATTACAGAGCAATGTCCGCGCCTTCACCGATGACCGCGAACGCGGCTTTGCCTTTAGTGAAAACCACAATGACGGAGCGGACGCCAGCATCCGGCTGGTCGACCGGACCTCGGACTGGCAATGGTCGGCACTGGCCTATGTGCAAATCCGCAATTTCGATGTCAGCTTTGGCGGCGTTGCGGATGATCGCAATTCTGTCAGCCGGGTATTCGAACAGTTCAGCGTGCCTTCCACAGGGCTCGGCGGGCGTTTTGAAATACGGCCACCGGTTGGTGACAAGGTTGAAATGCGGATCGGCGGCGACTGGCGCCGCACCGAAGGGACCACCAACGAGAATTTCTTCTATCTCGACGATGACACCCCGCAGCGCAGCCGCAGGGCAGGGGGTAGCACCGCCACCTATGGCGGCTTTGTCGAAGCCAGCCTGCAGGCCAGCGACGCGCTGGTTCTGACCGGTGGCGGACGCGTTGATTTCTGGTCGATCGACGACGGCTTTCGCAAAGAGATCGAGCTGATAAACCCGTTTCCCGGATCGGTTCGGACGGACGAGATGTTCACCAAACGCAGTGATACGGAATTTACCGGGCGTGGCGGCTTTGCCTTTGCTGCAACTGAAAAGCTCAGCCTGCGCGGAGCGGCCTATCTCGGCTGGCGCTTGCCGACCTTGAACGAATTGTTCCGGCCCTTCCGGGTCGGCTCGGACGCGACAGCGGCCAATGAATTGCTGGAGCCGGAACGAGTCAAGGGGGCCGAGCTGGGGCTCGACTGGGAAAGCGGCGTGGCAAAGTTCGGTATTACTGCTTTCTACAACCAGCTGGACAATGCGGTCGCCAATGTCACGCTAGGCAATGGCCCGGGCGTTTTTCCTGGCGTCGGGTTTGTTGCGCCAGACGGCACATATAGCCAGCGTCAGAATCTCGATGCAATAGAATCCAGAGGTATTGAAATCGACGCCGAGTTCGATCTCGGCACTCTGGCCGATGGACTGAGCGTCCGTGCCGCTTATGCCTTTATCGATGCAGAGGTCGACGGATCCGGGGACGCCGCTGCGGTTGATGGATTTCGACCGGCTCAGGTCCAGCGGCATAACGCATCCGGCTCTATCCGGTGGCAAACGGCCAATGGTAGCGGCGCCAGCCTGTCGGCGCGCTATGTCGGCCAACAATATGAGGATGACGTGAATATCCTCAGTCTGGCGGATGCGTTCACGATAGATGGCCGGATGACGCTGGCCGTCAATGATCGGTTGCTGGTCGAAACCCGGGTTGAAAACCTTCTCGATGCACGGGTAGAGGCGGCGGTTAGTAGCAATGGAATAATAGAACGCGCCTTCCCCCGGACATTTTGGATTGGACTTCGTGCCAGAATTGAATAAATATTACTTATGACCTTTAAACTTGATGATTATCTGCCCTACCAGCTGTCGACGACCTCCAACGTCGTCAGCGACGTGATCGCGGGCGAGTATAAGAGCCTTTTTGGCCTCAAGATTCCCGAATGGCGGGTGATGTCGGTGCTTGGCGTGCGCGGTGCCTCGACCCAAAGGCATTTGGTCGAAGCAACGTTGATGGACAAGGTGACCGTCAATCGTGCGGTGAAAAATCTGGTCGACCGTGCATTGCTCGATCGCAGTCCCAATACCGCCGATGGCCGTTCCCACCATCTGATGCTCAGCGCCAAGGGACGCGATCTTTACGAAAAGATCATGCCCGCTGCTCTGGCCATGGAAAAGAAAATCATGGCCGTGCTCACCGCTCAGGAGAAAGCCGAACTATCCGCCATGCTGGCGAAGATAAAAAAATCGGCTGATACCCTGGCAGCGGAATGAAAAAGAGCGGCAGTCGCCTGCCGCTCTCTTGATTTTCTGATTCTGTTTCCGCGCTATATCAATGCATCGGAGATCGAGCAGGCCGCGGGGCCGAGGATCACGATGAACAAAACCGGCAGAATGAACAGAATGAGCGGAATCGTCATAATGGCCGGCAAGCGGGCTGCCTTTTCTTCGGCGCGCATCATCCGGTCGTTACGGAATTCTGCCGAAAGTACACGCAGCGAGGAGGCTAGCGGGGTACCGTATTTTTCGGTCTGGATCATCGTCGTCACCACGCCTTTGACATGGTCAAGCGCGACGCGGTAGGCGAGGTTTTCAAACGCCTGCCGTCGCTCGGTAAGGAAACCCAGTTCGATGGAAGTCAGTGAAAATTCGTCGGCGAGCTCCGGATAGGCGCTACCGAGTTCTTTGGAAACTCGTGCAAAGGCCGTGTCGACCGTCAGTCCGGCTTCTGCGCAAATAACGAGCAGATCGATGGCGTCGGGCAGGCCCTTCCGAACCAGGTCAGTCCGCTTGGCAATCAGGTTGTTGATGTAAATATCAGCGCCTTTGTAGCCGAGGATCGTCGCGCCGGCGAACGCGCCGAAACGTTTGAGGTCCGACCAGTCCCCCAGATAATCGAAGCCATATATGGCCAGTGCCGCGCCGCCGCCCAGAATGATCGGCAAAACAAGTCGGCTGAAAATGACGACGAAGGCAAGATCCTTTGAACGGATGCCGGCTTGCGCCAGCTTCTGTTGTGCTTCCTTGACCTGCGTGTCCTGCAACACCTGCATCGACGACAGTGCATTGCGCACGCGGTCCGTCGTATCGCTCTGCTGAACCAGTTTTGCGCGCTTCTTTGTCGTCGAGGCGGTGATACCGGCCTTGAGTTGTTCACGACGCTGGTTGAGTGCCTTGACCCGTTTCGCCATCGGATCGCGCACCGTTACGGCGGCGTAGATCGCGAAAAAGACTGCTGCCGCTGCGACGGCTGACAATATTGTCGCCACCCACAGGACGTCTACGCCCAATAATGTTGGTCCGCCTCCGGTTGTCATTTGCCTTGTACCTTCATCCTAAATCTCGAAGCTGACCATTTTGGCCATGATGAACACGCCGATGCTCATCCATGTCAGTCCGCCCAAACCAGCGATAATCAGCCGTTCTTCATAGAAAAAACCGCCGAGATATGTCGGGTTCACGCTGTAAACCAGCCCGAACACAATGAACGGCAGTGACCCCACGATATAGGCGGAAGCCTTGGATTCCGATGACATGGCCTTGATCTTGAGCTTCATCTGCCCGCGCTTGCGCAGTACGTCGGCAAGATTGGACAATGTTTCGGCTAGGTTACCGCCGGTTTCACGCTGAATAGCCAGGGTGATACAGAAAAACTTGAATTCAGGTGTTTCCATGCGCTTTGCGCTTTCCTGCAGCGCATCTTCCATGGTCTGGCCAATCTTGATCCGGTCGACCACCTTCTGGAATTCCTCGCCAACCGGTCCGCCAATTTCCTTGGCGACCACGCCGATTGTTTCGGTTACCGGCAGGCCCGAACGCAGGCCGCGGACGAGCAATTCGATGGCATCGGGAAAAGAAGCCGTAAATTTTCCAACCCGCCGCTTGATCAGGAAGCCGACGATGAAATGCGGCAATCCGGCGCCAACGAGAAGTGCGATAGACACACATAACAGGATCGGTGCACCCTTGAACAACAGCAGCCCGAAAATAACCGCAAACAATCCACCGACCGCGTAGAAGAAATAGGACAGGGGCCAGCCTTTGCCGGTTTTCTCCAGCCGAATCGCCAGAGTTTCCATCTTGGTCATGGTGTCGCCCTTGGGGCGTGTGGTTTTGCGGCGCGCCGAGAGCGCCTTTTTCATTTGCGCTTCAACCTGCACGTTGGCGTTTTCAGAGTGGCGATATTTGACCTTGTCCAGCCGTCTGGCCTTAGCCTTGGCCTCCGATGGGCCTGCAAATGCAAATATGATCAGCAGCAAAACTACCAAAACACCTGCACTCAACATTGCAATTTGCATTATACCCATAGTCTAATTCCTTTTAAGCTGAAGAATGTTCGCACCTGCTTCAGACTTTAGGAGCCTCTTCCTTGACTTTTTTCGACGGGAGGAATGACTTGAATTCGCCAAGCTTTCCCATGAATGATCGTTTGTCGCCGCTGGCGCTTTCGTCATCATTCTCGACAGATCCCAGAACCAGATTCGCCAGTTCGACGATCTTCGCGGCAGCTTTGCTCGATTTTCCAGCTTCTACCAATGCTTGACCCAATTTCGCAGATTGTGCTGCGGTTCGGATATCATAAGGGATCAGGATATCGATCTTACGTTCGATGGAACTTTCAAAATCCTGACGACTGATTTCCAGATTGGCGGTTTGCACCTTGTTGGCAACGACATAGACCTTGCTCTGTGCAGCATGGGATTTCAGCCAGGACAGCAAGCGAATGCAGTCGCGGGCCGACGCCAGGGTCAGTTCCGTCGTGATGACGGTCGCGTTCACATCGCCAAGGAGATGCGGATAGTTGATCAGCATGTCACGAGGCAAATCGATCACGGTGCAATCGAAGGCCGCGCGGAATTCTTCCTGCAATTGGAAGAAGGCGGTGCCATCGGTCATCATTGGCGAGTTGATCGGTGCTTCTGCAGAAAGCAGTGACAATTTCTCATTGGCCTTGATCATGGCGCGTTCGATAAACAGACCATCGATCCGGCTTGGATTGTCGATCGCATCGGTAAGGCCGCGGCCAGGTTCAAGGTCCAGCGACAGCGCTCCGGTACCGAAATGGACATCCAGATCGAGTAACGCGGTCAGGCGTTCCTTTTCATGGCTGAGCAACCAGGCCAGTGACGTCGCAATGGTTGATGCTCCGACACCGCCGCGCGTGCCGATGACGGCCGTCGAAATATGCGGTTTTTCGGAATGTGCATCGTCGGCTTTCGGAGCGTTGATGACCGCTTGTGCGTGAGACAGGACGTCGCGCAACTGATCCGGTGTAAAGGGCTTCAGAAGATAATCCTGCAAGCCGCTGACAATCAAATCGCGGTAGAGACGGACATCGTTGACCTGGCCCATGGCAATCACAGTCGTGCCCGGTTCGCAGACTTCGGCCAGCGAATTAATGTCGTTCAACGGATCTCCGGATTCCGACAGGTCTACCAGCAAGATATTGGGACTGGCTGAAACGGAAAGCGTTTGCACGGCATTGCGTAGTCCGCCCATGTTGCATTTGTCAGCCGACCAACCCATTTCCTCGACGACCGGACGGAGTAAATCCAGCGTGTCTTCATCGCAAACAAATGCGGCAAACGGATCACGTCCGTTGATCGAGCCGGGTTTCCAGGGAGCGTTCATTATTGTCCTCCAACTTTCTTGTCACGATAGGATCGGATAGCCTTGGAAGCCTGAGCCTGGTCTTCACCAGCCTTATTCTGGCCGCGAACCAGATCCTCAGGATCGGCAATCATGGCGGCCATGGTACTGTTCGTTCCGCAGCCATAATTTTCACTGGTGCGCACCTGAAAGTCGGTGTGGCTACGGTGGCTGAAATCAGGGCATCCAGGCACCGAAGCAGAGGTCCGCGATACCACGACCCGCATCAAACCGGCAGGTACATAACCGTCCGTAATGGGCGCCGTGTCGCTGATCAGCAGACCATAGCGAGCCACAATGGCTTCAACGGCGGCCTTTGCCACGGGGCTTGTAGAATAGCCTGGATCATCAATCGCAACGCGATCACCATAGCCAAGTTCCAAGGCGTCGAACCAGCCGCTCAGGCGGGCTTGCTCTGTTGACGATAATCCACCGTTGCCGGCGCTCAGGTCCAGCACATAGTTCGCTTTCGAAACGACGGGTTGGCGTTCGCTATAAACGCTGCGGTTTGCGGTAGTGCTGCCACATGCTGTAACCGAGAGCCCGAGGGCGGTGACAAGTGCCATTGAAATGATGCGCATGATCTGTTCTCCTGATCGGGCTTATTTGTCGAAACTGAAACCGGGAGCCGCGCTGCCGGATTTCCTGGTCGATTTGGCAGGAACTTGTGGTTCCAGGCTACCAAAGGTCTGACCTTCCGGTGCAGTGGGAGCCACGCTCGGTTTGGGCCGATCACCACCGGAGCCGGAATGATTGCGGTTTAACAGGAACCGTTCTGCATCATTGGCGGCCTTGAAGCCGTCGGTCGGCAGCACAATCTCGCTGTCGCTCACCGGCTTTACCAGATAAGGCGTTACCACGATCATCAGTTCCGTTTCATTGCGACGATAACCGTCGGACTTGAACAATGAACCGAGGATTGGAACGTCGGCCAGACCCGGCGTCTTGTCGATTGCCGAGTTGTAGCTATTCTGCATAAGGCCGGCGATCATGAAGCTTTCGCCCGAGCCCAGTTCTACGGTGGTTTCCGCCCGCCGGGTGGAAACGGCAGGGATACTGAAACCGTTGAGGACAACCGCGCCGTTAGAGGTAATTTCCGATACCTCTGGTGCGACGCGGATGGAAATCCGGCCGTTCGAGAGCACGGTCGGGGTATAGGAGAGGCTGACCCCGTAATTTTTATACTGAACCGAGACTTCGCCCAGCCCGGTCGAAATCGGGATTGGAAACTCGCCGCCCGCCAGGAAGGTTGCGGTTTCACCCGAAATCGCGGTCAGATTTGGTGACGCCAGTGTGCTCACCAGACCAACTCTCTCGGAAACGTCCAGCGCGGTGGCAATGTCGATGCCGAACAGGCGACCTGCCGCCTGTACGGTGTTTAGATCGGACCCGGTATTATAGTTAAATTGGGATCCGGTTGCCGTCACGAACTGGCCGGTTGTAGTGTTGAAAGGAAGAGAGACCGAACCAGCTGGCAGGCCAAATAGCCCAGAAGCGTCCAGTTGCGGGAAGCCTGATGTATTATCGCTGAACGAACCGAACGCACGGCCGCGTGACACACCAAATTGGAAGCCACCGGTTGTATCCTGCGTCAGAATGTTGCCGTTAATTTCTTTCGCCAGCGAGCGGCTGACTTCGGCGAAGCGGACCTTCAGATTGACCTGCATCGGCGTTGCCGTTTTCAGGCGGCTGACCACACGCGTATCAGCACCGACAAAAGCCTGCACAAGATTTTCCGCTTCTTCAGCATCATCCGGATTGGCAATCGTGCCGGTTAGCAGCACGAAATTATTGGTCGTGCTGACCGCTATTTTTGCTTCCGGCATCGCCAGGCCAAGCATCTGGTCGATGGAAGAAATTTCCGCGCCGACCGAGACTTCAGCCGAATAAACGACTTTGCCGGAGGCACTGGTAGCATAAAAGCTGGTCTGACCACCTTTTTTACCGAAGATATAGACTTGGCGCGGCGACCGTACCTGGACATCGGCAATATTATTTTCAGCGATGAAAATATCTTCGATTGGTGCCGGCAGCGTGATCAGCTTGCCACGACCGACGGCAACAGAAATGCGGCTATCCGGTTGCGATATGTTGACCGACTGTGCGTTCAGCGGTGTCGCGTTATTGGCAGCCAGAGCCAGGGCGAGAGCGGCAACGACGCCAGCGGCCATTACCTTTTTCGCCGAACGGCTATGCTGTGCATATTTTACGGCCATTACTTGTCTCCAAACTCGATTTCATTGACCGCATTGCCACGTGCGACGCGGACTACCGGACCTTTAGGTTTTTCCTTTTCGGCCAGCGGGGGTGGCGAGCGCGTTTCAAAGCGCGATACGTCACCACCGGTCGAGAAGGTTGATTTTGTGCTGCTAGGACGTGCAGCCAGCGAACGGATCATATCGGCTTCGACAACTGGATCATCCGTTTTCGGAAGTTTGATTGCGCCGGACGCAATGGCTTCTTCCAGCTCGGCGGCACTGTCTGCCAGCGAACGCAGCGACAGGCTCAACGTACCCAGCGTCTGGGCGACCGAAATCTGCTCGGCAATTTTTGGAGTGGCTTCAAGCGTTACCAGTTTAGCCTTTTGAGCGACTTGTTGGCCTTCTTCATTCGTGGTTGCGGTCACCCGGTTATCAGTGGCAAGCACCCGCAGGTTGCGGATCACGGTTTCTGAAACCTTGAGTTCGGGACCTTCGCCTTGCACGGACTGCGTCAACATCAAATCGACGCGGTCGCCGGGAAATATAAAGCCAGCGACGCCGGTCAGTCCCGATACCGGGATGGTGACAGCGCGCATGCCAGGGCCGAGCGCTGCAGCAAGGAAGCCGCGATCGCCTGGCGCAACCAGCGAACCTTTGGTCATTGGCTGGCCGGCGGTGATCGGAATACGTACCACGGTGCCAGCAAGCGCTTCAATGTCGGTGCCGTCCTTCATGAAATAAACGTCTTCAATCAGGTTTTTCGGCCAGGGCTGGAACCGGAAACTGTCGGGCGTGATAATCGTACCCACCGGCAGCGCGCGAGTTGCGACGAGGATCTCGTCACCAATCACTTCTGTTTTTCTCGCCTCGGCCTGTGGTGCGGAAGCACCATCAAACATGTTCTTGGCGAGCAATGCCGTGACCGCAGCCACGATCAGTGCACCAACCAGCAAAATGATCTTCTTCTTGTCCATGACGTCTCACGCCTCCTGAATGCCCCCGCCCGAATGGTTCCATCGGCGGTCGTTTCCTCTTTCGAGTAAAATGGTTAAAATATCGTTTGTGAACTTTGCCCCACAATGCCCCAGATGGTCCAAAGCCCCGAAAAGGCGATAGCCACACCATATGGAACCTTTATTGGACCCTCGGTCTTTTTGATTCTCTTGCTGATCATCATTAACAGCGAGAGCAGCCCGCCAGCGATTGACATGATCACGATCAGTTCCAGAAACGTCAGCCAATGCAGCCACAAAGCGAGGGCTGCCAGTAGCTTCACGTCACCACCACCCATCGCGCCGATCGCGAATAATCCGGCAAATATCGTTAATATAATGGCAGCCAAGCCAATTTGTCCGATCATGTCGGGCCAAAATGTTAGGCCGCTGGCGATCCAGAAGACCGGTGCGCCTACGGCAATGCCGAGATTGAGCCAGTTCGAGATGTGACGGCTCTTGATGTCGGTAATCGCTGCTGCAATCAGTGCAATTGCCAATCCGCCCCAGAGCAAGTAGATGAAGGTTTCGCTATCCATAGACAGTCCGTCTAGCTAATTTGCCTTACCAAATAGTAACCACGATTTCCGGAGCGGTTTTCATCTGCCGACACTGTGACAATGACAAAGCCTGATATGACAGACTTGAAAAAGGCGAGCTTTGATCGGCGGTCGGTTCCCGGAGACGTAGTAGAAGAGGCTTGGACCGGACCCGATGGCTGGAAATTCCGGCGACTGGAATGGCGACAGGACAAGCCCAGAGGGTCGCTCCTGTTCATGACCGGCCGCGCCGATTTCTATGAAAAATATCTGGAGACCTTTCACGATTTTCACGCGCGTGGATGGAATGTCACTTCTGTCGACTGGCGCGGGCAAGGCGGATCGGGACGCTGTGGACCGCACCCGCACGTTGGCCATATCGATGATTTTGCGACATGGGTGACTGATCTGGTAGCGATATTTGATGATTGGCGCGCCAGCCATGCCGGACCGCATATCGTGCTGGGCCACAGCATGGGTGGGCATCTGGTGCTGCGCGCGCTGGTCGAAAAGCGCATCCATCCCGATGCAGCGATCTTGAGCGCACCGATGCTCGCTCCGGCTGGCGGCGGCATGCCCGAATGGACTGCGCAACTGGCCGCCAAGATGATGTGCATTAGCGGTCGCGGCGAACGGCGTGCCTGGAAGCCGATTGAAAACCCGCTGGAGCCCTATGTGCCGCGGCAGGCTTTGCTGACTCATGATATCGACCGCTATTCGGACGAGTTTTTCTGGTTCCGAGAGCGGCCCTTCGTCCGGTTGGGGCCGGCGAGCTGGCGCTGGGTCGAACGCGCTTATTCCTCGACCAGATTGTTACGGAACCGGAAAAAGCTGAAGCAGATGAAAGTCCCAATATTGATACTGGCGACGTCCACCGACGAACTGGTAGATCATCCAACAATCGAACGCGCCGTGCATCTGATCCCTAATGCCGAGTTGAAGCTTTTCGGTGAGGAATGCGCGCATGAAATTTTCCGTGAAGTTGATGAAGTGCGCAACGACGCACTCGCCAGCTGTTTTTCCTTTCTCGACCGGGTGGCACCCAAAAAATGAAGCAATTTGACGTCGTCATAATCGGAGCCGGTATCGCCGGCGCCAGTATCGCATCGGAAATCGGCGGGGACCGTTCGGTTCTGCTGCTCGAGGCCGAAGACCATCCCGGATATCATTCTACCGGTCGTTCTGCTGCTTTCTGGACCGAAACCTACGGTGGACCGCTGGTGCAGCCGCTGACCTCTGCTTCGCAATCATTTCTCGACAATCCTCCGGCAGCCTTTTCAGAATCGGCCTTTCTCGGCCCGCGCGGTGCGGTCAATATAGGCCGGGACGATGAGCAGCATCTGGCCGACCAGTTTCTGGCCGATTTTGCCGATAGCGGGCTGTCCATGGATCGCTGGTCCTGGGAACAGGCTATTTCCCTGGTTCCTGACCTGAAACCGATATGGAAACATGCGGTTTATGAGCCGGATTGCCGTGATATCGATGTTGCAGCGCTTCATGCCGCCTATCTGCGGGACGCCAAACGGAAAGGCGTGGAACTGGTCTGCCGGGCGCCGGTTTCGCAAATCCGCAAGGATGGCCGGGGTTGGGAACTGACCGCGAGGGACGAAAATTATCGCGCGACCGTGCTGGTCAACGCAGCCGGTGCCTGGGCGGACAGCGTCGCCCGGCTGGCCGGAGCAAAACCGGTTGGGATCCAGCCTATGATTCGCAATATGGTCCAGATCGAAACCGATCCGCCTTCATCGATGGATATGCCGCTGGTGGTTGGTCTGGATGGCAGTTTCTATTTCAAACCGGAAGCCGGCGGTGGCTATTGGCTTAGTCCGCATGACGAAATACCGTCCGAGCCCGCGGATGTTGCGCCGGACGAACTGAGCGTTGCGATCGCCATAGACCGGTTTGAAAAAGCACTGGATGTGCAGGTCAAACGGGTTAGCCGAAAATGGGCCGGTCTGCGCAGTTTTGCCCCGGATCGCTTGCCGGTCATCGGTTTTGATGGCGCACTCGATGATTTCTTCTGGTTCGCAGGACAGGGTGGTTTTGGCATCCAGACCGCTCCGGCTGCCGCGAAACTGGCCCGATCGGTTCTGCTGGATCAGGCACCCGATGACAGTCTGCAAGCGGTCGATGCCAGTCTCTACGCGGCGTCGCGCTTTTCCTAGGAAACAATGTTTTACAACGGCATTGTTGCGCCGCCGGCCGGTTAGCTTATGTTCCTTGTGACTCAATCGAAGGAGAGCATCGACATGGCGCACAAATTTGAAATCTGGAAAGACAAGAAGGGCGAGTTTCGGGTTCGCTTCAAATATAATAGCGAAATCATCTTCGCGACCGAAGGCTATACAAGCAAGGCGAGCGCCAAGAACGCGATCAGTTCGATCCAGAAAAACGGGCCGAATGCCGAGATTGAAGACAATAGCTAGTAATTATTGCGAGCGGCGTTGAGCGCGGCGTCGCTCGCCAACTGATCCGCACGCTCGTTATCAGCGTCACCGGCATGACCTTTGACCCACAGCCATTCGATCTGGTGGGGTTCGACCGCTTTTAGCAGGTCCTGCCAGAGATCGGCATTTTTGACCGGCTTTCTGGCGGCTGTTCGCCAGCCGTTTTTCTGCCAGCCGAATATCCATTTGGTAATGCCGTCCTTGACATAAGTGCTGTCGATCGAGAGCTTGACCCTGCACGGCCGCTTCAGCGCGTTGAGCGCCTCGATAGCCGCACGAAGCTCCATGCGGTTGTTGGTCGTGTCCGGCTCGCCGCCGGAAATTTCCTTTTCCGTATCGCCATGGCGGATTAGCGCGCCCCAGCCACCCGGACCGGGATTGCCCTTGCACGCGCCATCGGTGGCGATTTCTACGATTTTCGTCTCGGTCATATAGTGAAAATATCCGGGTGATTTTGATAATATTGCAAGCGATTGAGAAAAGCCCGGGGATCCTTGCGGGTAACCAGGGCACCGGCTGGCGTGTTGATCCAGTCATAGGCCCGGGTCAGCAAGAAGCGCAAAGCCGCGCCGCGGGCCAGCAGGGGAAGCGCCTGGCGTTCCGCATCGCTGAGCGCGAAGGCTGATATATATCCGGCGATCAGTGCTTGCGATACGGCATCGTGAAAGTCGGTGCCGTCTTCGGAAAAACACCAGGCAGCGTGGGTTACCGCGAGATCATAAGCGCGGATATCGGTGCAGGAGAAATAAAAGTCGATCAGGCCGGTGACCTTGTCGCCTAGCATCAGCACATTGTCGGGGAAGAGATCGGCATGAATGGCTGACCGGGGCAGGTCATGCGGCCAATGTTCGTCGAGATGATCAAGTTCCCGCGAAATCGCCTTGGCCAGGCCAGGGGCAATTTTGTCGAGTTCTGCCGGACCGCATTGTTCTGCCAGCGTCCGCCAGCCATCATGGTCCATGCTGTTGCGCCGCTCCGGCGTAAAATCGGTCAACGCGCGATGCATGTCTCCCAGGGCCTGCCCCGTTGCCCTGGCTTGAGCGCTCGTGGGGTGGCTTACCGATACACCGGTAAGAAAGGTAATCAGGCAAGCGCTGCGTCCGCAGAGTTGCTGGATCTTCTCGCCGTCGCGATCGGCGATCATTGGCGGTACCAGACAGCCACCGGCAGCCAGATGATCGAGCAAGGCGATGAAAAACGGCAGGTCCGCCGGATCAACCCGCTTTTCATATAGCGTCAGAATATATTTGCCTTGCGTCGTTTCGAGCAGATAATTGCTGTTCTCCACGCCTTCGGCAATGCCCTTGGCGGACACCAGCGTACCGACATCAAAGCGGGTGAGGAACTGGTCGATTTCCTCCGCGCTGACCTTCGTATAAACCGCCATCAGGCTGTTTCGAGACCGCGGGGGAGTTTGAAAACCATATTTTCGTCAGCGGTCTGGACCTTTTCCTCGCGGATTTCGAAATGTTCTTCGAGGAAGGCCTTTACTTCGTTCACCAATATTTCCGGTGCCGAGGCTCCGGCGGTCAGACCCAAATTATCGACACCATCCAGCCAGGCAAGCTGGATCTCATCGGCGCGCTGGATCAATTTTGCTGTCGCGCCGCATCGTTGGGCTACTTCCACCAGACGCAGGCTATTCGAGCTATTCGGGGCGCCGATCACGAGGACGAGTTCACAGGTTTCCGCGATTTTCTTCACCGCATCCTGACGGTTGGAGGTTGCGTAGCAGATGTCCTCGCCTTTCGGACCGACGATATTGGGAAAGCGGGCCTGCAGCGCCTCGACGATGGCGTGCGTGTCATCGACCGACAAGGTCGTCTGGGTCAGAAAGGCCAGTGCGTCCGGATCTGCCGGTTCCAGTCCGGCTACATCTGCGAGGGTTTCGACCAAGGTCATCTGGCCCTCTGCGACCTGGCCGAAAGTACCGATCACCTCGGGGTGATTGGCATGGCCGACGAATATGATATGGCGGCCGGCATCCGTCTGCCGTTCCGCCTGACGATGCACTTTGGATACCAGCGGGCAAGTCGCGTCGAGATATTCCAGCCCTCGTTCTTCTGCTTTATGCGGCACTGCCTTGGGCACGCCATGAGCGGAAAATACCACCGGGACACCGTCGGGCACTTCGTCCAGTTCCTCGACAAAAATCGCGCCCAGTTTCTTCAATTCATCCACGACAAAACGATTGTGGACGATTTCGTGCCGCACGTAGACTGGTGCGCCATATTTTTTAATTGCCAGTTCAACGATTTTTATAGCCCGGTCGACACCCGCACAAAAGCCGCGAGGCGCTGCCACAAGCAAGTTAATCTGCCGTTTTTGCTTATCCGAATGAATCATATGAAAGTCCTTAGGGAATAACTGCACCGGCGAAAAGCCCGTCCGTTCATCTTATGGACGGTTGCACCGGATTAAAGGCACCGATAAGGGTTGCGAGACTTTTTTTGGCGCACATGAAGCCTATGTGTGTCGCCCGTGATTAAAGGCAAGGATAGAAAATGATGGCGAATGGCCGGTTGAAAAATATAGTTTTGGCGGCGGTCACGGTTTTGGCTGTTAGCGGATGTGCAAAAGATGGAGCGATTGATATCAGTTCGGGCGTAGGTGTTTCGGTTACCCGGTCCGGTTGCCCTCCGGTTGCGGTTCCCGACTATACCGGGGATGTCACTATCTTTGATCCGGTGAACAGCACCAATGCCAGCGCCATCGATGTCGTTGCAAACATCACCAATGTCCGGTCGACATGCAATAGCGAAGGCGAGCGGATCTATACCGAAGCGACATTTGATGTCCGCGCTGTGCGGAGCAATACTTCCGGCGCCCGTACGGTCACAGTGCCCTATTTTTCCACCGTCGTGCAAGGCGGCACCGCAGTCGTGGCCAAGCGCGTTAACAACGTAACGCTGCAATTTGCCGATGGCGCCTATCGCGCGTCCGCGTCGGGCAAGGCGGGCTCCTATGTTGATGCTTCTGCGGCACGTTTGCCGGAAGATGTGATCGAACGGCTGACTAAGCGCCGCAAGCCCGGGGATCCCGATGCAGCGCTCGACCCGCTGGCCGATCCAGCCGTCAAGGCGGCCGTTGCCCGGTCATCGTTCGAACTGCTCATCGGTTTTCAGCTGACCCAGGCACAGTTGCAATATAACGCTACCCGATAGGGGGCCTGACTTGACGAATAATCGCGCCTGATCAACCCGGGCCCTTCTTCCTATGACGAATTGAACCAATCATGCTGTTCCAGATTTTCCAGAAACATATTGATGCTATTTTGGATGAGCTTACCGGTGCCGGGACTCTACCGGCGGGAATTGATCGATCCAACGTCACTCTGGAACCGCCGCGCGATCCTTCGCATGGTGACCTGTCGACCAACGCGGCGATGGTATTGTCAAAAGCGGCTGGCATGAAACCGCGCGATCTGGCCGAGAAAATAACGGAAAAGCTTGGCACGCTCGACGACGTGCAATCGGTCGAGATTGCCGGTCCGGGATTTATCAACCTGAGGGTTGCCGCACCCGTGCTTCTGGGCGAGCTGCTCGAGATCGAGCAGCTCGGGCCGGAATATGGCCGCTCCGACAAGGGCAAGGGCGTTACCGTCAATATCGAATATGTCTCTGCCAATCCGACCGGACCGATGCACATGGGCCATTGCCGTGGCGCGGTTGTCGGAGATGCGCTGGCGGACTTGCTCGAGGCGGTCGGTAATAAGGTGATCCGCGAATATTATGTCAATGATGCGGGCTCGCAGGTCGCGACGCTCGCCCGTTCTGCCCATTTGCGCTACCGTGAAGCGCTTGGCGAGGATATTGGAACGATACCCGAAGGTCTCTATCCCGGCGATTATCTGAAACCGGTCGGAGAAGCGCTTGCCGCCGAATTTGGCGACAAATATCAGGGCGCTCCGGAATCCGAATGGCTGCTGATCTTCCGCAAGGCGGCGGTCGGGAAGATGATGGACATGATCCGATTGGATCTGGCCCTGCTCGGCATCAAGCATGATGTATTTTCGTCCGAAGCCGAACTGCACGAAGCGGGCAAGGCGGATATCGCCGAGGCCGAGCTGCGGTCGCGCGATCTCGTCTATGACGGCGTCCTCGAACAGCCCAAGGGCAAGGTGATCGAGGATTGGGAAGCGGTCGAGCTGCCCTTGTTCCGGTCGACCCAATTTGGCGATGATCAGGATCGTCCGATCAAGAAATCCGACGGCAGCTGGACCTATTTCGGCGGCGATCTGGCTTATCATTTCCAGAAAGCACAAGCCGCTGACGAGCTGATCGATATCTGGGGCGCGGATCACAGCGGGACGGTCAAGCGGATCAAGGCTGCGGTAGCGGCGCTGACCGAAGGCAAGGCCAAATTTGATGTAAAGCTGGTCCAGATGGTGCGCTTGCTGCGCAATGGCGAGCCCGAAAAAATGTCCAAACGCTCGGGCAATTTCGTCACCATTGCCGATATGGTCGAGGAAGTCGGCAAGAATGCCGTGCGCTTCACTATGTTGATGCGCAAGGCGGACGCGCAGATGGACTTTGACTTTGCCAAGGTGATGGAGGCGTCTCGCGACAATCCTGTCTTCTACGTGCAATATGCGCATGCGCGTATCCAGTCGACTTTGCGCAAAGCGGCTGACGAGGGTATCCTGCCGTCCTCCGACGCACTGGACGGGCTGGGTGAAGAGGAACTGGACCTGATCAAAATGGCGGCGCAATTCCCGCGCATTGTCGAATCGGCAGCGGCTTCGCGGGAACCGCACCGAGTCGCATTCTATCTGAATGACCTCGCGGCGGCGTTTCATGCCTTTTATAATCTGGGCAATGACCGGCCTGAGAAGCGGATCATCATGGTTAACGACCCGGTAATGACATCAGCAAGGCTTTTCTTAGCCAAGAATATAGGGCAGACTATCAAGAATGGCCTTGCCCTGATGGGTGTCGAGGCCGCTGAATCGATGTGATCAGCCCTTTGGTCTATGGAGCGAATAATGTCAGACACCACCCGCGATAATCTTGATCTGGACGACGATGATCGTCTGCCATGGCTGGAATCAGCCGAAGATTATGACGATGACGGAGAATATTCTCCCGTCCGGGTAGCGCTGTTCGTCGGCGCCGGATTGTTACTTCTGGCGGCGATTGTTGGCGGCATCTACTGGTTGCAGAACCGCGACGGTGGCGGGCTGGACGGCAATGGCGAATTGATCGCGGCTCAGGAAGGTGATTACAAGGTCCGCCCTGACGATCCGCAGGCACGGCAATTTGAAGGCGAAGGCGATGCCAGCTTCGCTGCGAGCGAAGGCAAGGAGACGCCCGCGCAAATGGGCGATCCCGTGGTCACCGAAGCCCCGATCCGCAAGCCGGATGCCGCACCTGCCACCGAAGGCGCTGGCACAGCCATGGTCCAGCTTGGCGCATTCAGCTCGGCCAGTCTCGCAGACAGCAGCTGGGCTGGCTCTGCACGGCGCTTTGAAGCGGTCGGGGCATTGCCGAAGAAAATTGTTCCCGGTACGGTCGAGGGCGGTACGATTTACCGGCTCAATGCGGTGGCGCCAAGCTATGATGCGGCCCAGCAATTGTGCAATAATCTGAAGGCTGCCGGCGAAAGCTGCCTCGTCGTTCGCTAGTTTTCTTGCAATTGATGGTTGAAGCGCTGTGGATAACGGCGCTTTCACCTTTACCCTGCTCTGAAACGGCGCAAGTATAAGATATGTTGCGTGGGAAAATATCATCATGGCTATAACAGCTGCGGTATTCGGCATCTCGGGTCTGAGCCTGACCGCTGACGAAAAGGCATTTTTCCGCGATAGTGATCCTGCGGGATATATTATTTTCGGTCGTAATATCGATAGCAAGGCGCAGCTCAGGGCGCTGACCGACGAATTGCGCGCTGTCCACGGTCGTGATGATCTGGCGATCCTGATCGATCAGGAAGGTGGCCGCGTCGCGCGGATGCAGGGACCGCTCTGGCCCAAATTCCCGGCAGGGGAGGTTTTCGACAGGCTTTACGACATTGCCCCTGCCACCGCGATCGAAGCGGCGCGGCTCAATGCGCAGGCGATTGCTGTCACCCTGAATGAGGTCGGCATCACCGTCGATTGCCATCCGTTGCTCGATGTGCGCCAACCTGATGCCGACAATGTCATCGGTGACCGCGCACTGGGCAGCGAACCGATGCGGGTCGCGGCTCTCGGTCGGGCCATTCTGGACGGCTTGCAGCGCGGCGGCGTGGTCGGCGTGGTCAAGCATCTGCCGGGCCATGGCCGGACCAGCGTCGATACGCACAAGGCTTTGCCGACGGTGACGGCCAGCGACGAGGAACTGCAGTTGGATCTGGCTCCGTTCCAGACGCTCAACAAGGCGCCAATGGGCATGACCGGGCATCTTCTGTTCACCGCATGGGATGCGGAGACACCGTCGACCCTGTCGAAAACCGTGATTCAGGATATCATTCGCGACCGGATCGGCTTTGACGGCCTGTTGTTCACCGACGATCTTGACATGGAAGCTCTTTCCGGAACCGTTCCGGAGCGGGCCGAACGGGCGCAGATAGCGGGATGCGACATTGCGCTCAATTGCTGGGCCAGGATGGATGACATGACCGGCATTGCCGAACGGCTGGCACCGATGTCGGACAAGACGCAACAACGGCTGGACCGGGCGATGGCCACAATTGCTGACACAAAAGACGGCGATTCCGCTGATGAACTGGCCGGACTGCTTGCCCGGCGCGACGAACTGATAGCGGCAACGGCATGAGCGAAGAACGGGAAAACGAAAGCTTCTTTTTTCCGCCCGAATCGGTCGCGCCGGAGGAAGGCGCACTGACGCTGAACATCGATGGCTGGGAAGGGCCGCTGGATCTCCTGCTCGCCCTGGCGCGTAACCAGAAAGTCGATTTGCGTGAAATCTCGATTCTCGAACTGGTTCAGGAATATCTGAAATATATCGCCAGTGCCCAGACGCTGCGTCTGGAACTGGCTGCCGATTATCTGGTGATGGCGGCCTGGCTGACCTATTTGAAGTCGGGGCTGCTATTGCCCCGCGATCCGGAAATCGAGCCGTCGCCCGAAGAACTGGCCTTGCGGTTGCAGATGCGGCTGGAACGGTTGAATGCGATGCGGGAATCGGCTGCGCGTTTGCTCGCGCGGGACCGGGTCGGCCGCGACGTGTTCATGCGCGGCGCACCGGAAGGGCTCCGGGTGGTCAAGGACCGGCAGTGGCAGGCGGAATATTATGATCTGATTGCTGCTTATGCCCGCGTCAAAGTACGCAGTGCGCCGGCGATTCACATCGTCCGGCAACGGATGGTGATGACCCTCGAGGATGCGCTGTCGCGGGTGTCGCTGATGCTGGGCGAAGCGATTGACTGGATGGATATCAGGCATTTTCTGCCTCCGGGCGCGCCGCCTGAATTACGGAAATCAGCGCTCGCTTCGAGTTTTCTCGCGACACTGGAACTGGCCCGGCAGGGGAAATTGATATTGCAGCAGGAAGGCAGCTTTGCACCGCTCAGGATAAAGGCGACAACACATGGGTGAACATGACAGGGAAGACACCAGCCTGATTGATCCGATGCCCGAGGTGATGGATATCGGCAAGCGTGCGGTCGAAGCGACTCTTTTTGCCTCCGAAACGCCGATGACGGTCGCCGATATCAAGGCCTATGTCGGCGATGAGCTCGACATTCGCCAGATACTCGCGGACCTGCAGGAGGATTTCCAGCATCGCGGGATTGTGCTGATCAAAACCGGCGACCGCTGGCATTTCCAGACCGCGCAGGATCTTTCCCATCTTTTGCGCCGCGAACGGGCGGAAATGCGCAAACTCAGCCGCGCCGGCATGGAAACGCTGGCGATCATTGCCTATCATGAACCGGTCAGCCGCGCCGAAATCGAAGCCATAAGGGGCGTTCAGGTTGCCAAGGGCACGCTCGATGTATTGATGGAAGCGGGCTGGGTGCGCCCGGCCGGTCGCCGCGAAGTACCGGGCAGGCCCTTGATTTACGCAACCACCGCAGAATTTCTGACCCATTTCGGCTTGCAAAGCCGCAGGGATTTGCCCGGCATTGATGATCTGAAAGCCGCAGGATTGCTGGACCCCGTCGATCTGGTGCTGGAGCAAATGGGGCTGGATGACGAAGCAGAGCAGGCGACAGAAGAGTCCGTAGAGCGAGAGATTGCGGATGATGATGGTGTTTTGCTGGAAAACGGGATCGAAAGCGCTTAAATAGGATGTTCAAGGAGAATATCGCATGCAACCGAGTGTTTGGCAGATTTTAATTGTAGCAGCGCTTGTGCTGATTCTGTTCGGCCGTGGCCGGATTTCCGAAATGATGGGTGATGTCGGAAAAGGCATCCGCTCCTTCAAAAAAGGCATTACCGAGGAAGAAGCGAGTGCTGCCAAGCCTGCCGCCAAGATTGAGAGCAAGGCTGGTGACGAGGCAGTTGATAGCAGTAAAACCGCTGATAAAACGGCTGTTTGATCCGATCGCCCTCCAGGCTTAGGGCCGCATAATATATGTTTGATCTTTCCATATCCGAGATCGCGATTATCGCGATTATTGCCGTTGTCTTCATCGGACCTAAGGAACTGCCGCGCGCTCTGGCCACGGCAGGCAAATGGATGGCCAAGGGACGTGGTGTGATGGCCAATTTCCGCACCGGCCTTGATGCCATGGTCCGCGAAGCCGAGCTTCAGGAAATGGAAAAGAAATGGGCGGCTGAAAATGACCGGATCATGCAAGAGCATCCGGCGCTTCCCGATGACAGTGCGGCCGACGAACCAAAGATGGAACCGCTGGACGGACCTCCTGCAGCTGGAGATGTCGAGACCAATAGCAGTTCAGCCACTCCTGACGACAAAGCGACGGGCAATTGAGGGTGGCGGGTGATTTTGCTCCGTTCGCCCTGAGCCTGTCGAAGGGCTTCTCTCGATCAGCGCTGTGCTTCGACAAGCTCGGCACGAACGGTAAATATTACCCGGTTTCCGGCGGCCTGTCATGAACGATCAAAGCAAACCGGATCTCGATGAAAGCAAGGCGCCGCTGATCGAGCATCTGATCGAGCTGCGGCAGCGGTTGCTCTGGTCGGTTGCGGCACTGACTGTAGCCTTTCTGATCAGCATGTTTTTTGCCGACGAGATTTTCGGCATTCTCGTGCAGCCGCTCACCGCCGCCTTTCCTGCGGGAGAAGGCAAGCTGATATATACCAAGCTTTACGAAGCCTTTTTTGTCGAGATCAAGGTGGCGATGTTCGCGGCCTTCTTTCTGGCTTTTCCGATCATTTCCAACCAGCTGTGGGCCTTCGTAGCGCCGGGCCTCTATGCCAAGGAAAAAAAGGCATTTCTGCCTTTCCTGATCGCTACGCCATTATTGTTCATGGCCGGCGCATCGCTGGCTTATTTCATCGTCATGCCGACGGCGTTCCGGTTTTTTCTGGGATTTGAAGGGCCGGTCGGCGGCCTGCAACAGGAAGCCTTGCCGGCGATGGGCGATTATCTGTCGCTGGTGATGCAGTTCATATTGGCGTTTGGGGTATGTTTCCAGCTGCCGGTGCTGCTGTTGCTGCTCAACCGCGCGGGGATTGTCAGCCGGGAGCAGTTAAAGGGCGCGCGCCGCTATATGATCGTCGGAGCTTTCGCGGTTGCCGCCATCCTGACTCCGCCGGATGTTGTGTCACAGTTGATGCTGGGGATTCCGCTGATCATGCTTTACGAGGTCTCGCTGGCCATCATGTGGTTCACCGAGCGCAAGAAGAGCAAAGAGATTGCGCCCTGATTTCTGTCGATGATGGCCTTGCCGAACCACGCCGCTATGCGGCGGGTTCGACAAGATCATAAGCAATTATTCTCAGTCAATCGCATCCTGGCCGGCCTGGCCGATCGATTCGATATCACGACCGGCACCCTTGACGGTTGCACAGGCGCTGAGCAAAACCATAGTAGAAATCAAGATCATTGCGGTAATTTTCTGCATTTCAAAATATCCTAAAAACTGAACTTCGCACTGACGCGAATATCACGACCGGACAAAGGTACATAGTCTTTAGTGAACGAGGCATGACGGCGGGCGCTGACGTCGAAAATATTGTTCGCGGAGGCGAGCAAGGTAACACCGCCATCCTTGCCGAACGGGCGCCAGGCTGCCGTCGCGTTGACCATGGTGAAGCCCTCGGTCGGGGTTTCGAACGTGGTCACTTTTTTCTGGCTGTCCGACCATTCGACTTCAGCGCGCAGGTCAAGATTGTCGCTATGCGCCTTGATGCCGCCGAGCAGTCGCAACGGCGGAATACGCGGAACCGCGCCGCCGCCGTTGTTGATCTTGGCCCGGACATAGTCGGCCACGCCGTCTGCGATGAAATCAAAGCCGCCGGCGCGCGCAAATACCACCGATGCCGAGGCTTCGAAGCCGTAATAGGTGGCATCGCGCTGGAAATACTCGAACACGGGCAGGCCGTCTTCTTCCGCAGCGGTTTCCGTCTCGAAAATATAGTCGTCGAAGAAATTTGCATAGGCGGTCGCGCTCAACTGGACATCATTGCTGTCCCAGCGGGCATATAGTTCGCCGCCCCAGCTTTTCTCGGTGGTGAAATCCGGGTTGCCGATTTCATAGGCCTGGGTCGCGATATGCGGCCCGTCGGAAAGCAGCTCCTCGGCCGAGGGCGCGCGCTCGGACCGGGAAATATTGGCGCCGACCTTCAGCGCGCTGGCATCAGGGGCATAAGCGAGGCCGATGGCACCGGACAATGTGTTGAAGCTGCGGTCGAAGCCGATGCTGTTGGCGGAAATGTCGGTCTGTTCAACGCGCATCGCGCCTTCCACTTCCCAGTTGCCGAGATCGACTTCCTGGACGGTGAACAGGGCCCAGCTTTCGAGGCTGTTCTTGGGAACAAAAGCTTCTGCGCCGATGGCGTTGAAATCCCGAACCAGAACCTGCGTGCCGATCACGCCGCGCCAGCCGTCATGGTCAGCCTGCACCAGTTCGGCGCGGGCTTCGATGCCGGAAACGGAAAAGACGGTGCCGATTTCGTCACCCTCGAATTCGGTATGTTCATAGTCGGAATAGCCGGCACGGAAATTCAGGGCTTCGAAAAATCCGCCCATATTGACGCCGCCGCGAAGATCGGCGCGGTACTGTTTCAGGCCGATGGTGACCGGGCCTTCTTCCTCATGGTCTTCCTCTTCTTCACCGTGGGCATGTTCGGTACCGGGGCGGGCAGGAACGCCGTAATTCGTGTCATAATAGCTCACCGAGAAACCAAGATTCCCGCCATCATCAATATAGGCGATCCCGGCGCCTGCGGTCTGGGTACGGCTCGCAGTATTGGCGATCCGGCCGCTCTGGTTAGCGGTCTCGGTCAGCTCTTCTGCCTCTTCCAGATGACCTTCCTCGGTCTCTTCAGCAGCTTGCGCCAGCACTTCGGCGCGCAAGGCCGGGGCCAGCACATAGCCGGGTATATTCACATCACCGGTGTCGCGGAAGCTGCCGTCGGCGTGCATTACCAGCTTGGAGGTCAGGGGCACGTCGACCGATCCGGCGATGCTCCAGTCGTCGGCTGCGCTGCCATAGCCGCCAATCGCGTCGAGATGGACGGCGTCGTCGGGAATGTCGCGCGGGATACGCTTGTCGATTACGTTGACCGCGCCGCCGATCGCGTCACCGCCAAACAGCAGAACTGCTGGACCGCGCAAGACTTCGACCCGCTGGGCGGTCAGAGGATCAATGGTCACCGCATGGTCGACCGAGGTGTTGGATGCGTCCAGCGAGCCGATGCCGTCTGTCAGCACCCGCACCCGCGGGCCCTGAAAGCCGCGCAACACCGGGCGCGACGAGCCGGGAGCAAAGGAGGTGGACGAAACGCCGGGCAGGCCGGTCAGGCTATCGCCAATCTGGCCGCGCAGATCCTCTGCCAGCTGGTCTCCGGACAGGACAGAAGTGCCGGCCAATATGTCGAGCTGCTCGACATAGGGAGCCGTGACGACGATCATATCGTCATTGTGGAAATCGTCAGACAATCCGCTGCTGCGCTGCTCGGCAGCGGCATCTTTTTGAGCGAAGGCGGGAGCGGCAGGCAATGTCAGAATCGCGGCGGAAATCAGGAATCTTCTATGGGACAAGATCATCTCTTCTCTGCTTGAGGGTGGCGTTGGAGGGCTAGATAGGTGTAATGATATAATATATCAATCAGTAATTTCGCGGACTCGGCAAAACGAGTGAAATTTGCTATAAACGGCGATCAACCAGAGCGGAGAGCGATGATGACAGCGTGGAAGGAAGACGGATATCACAGCATTACACCCTATATTACGGTGGATGATGCCGAGGCGGCGATCGAATTCTATGCAGAAGCCTTTGGCGCGACCGAGCATATGCGGCTGCCAATGGGCGACAAGATAGGCCATGCCGACCTGCTGATCGGCGACAGTCATGTGATGCTGTCGGACGAATTTCCCGAAATGGACAAGCTCGGCCCGAACAAGCGGGGTGGCGCGACCGCGAGTTTGATGATCTATGTGCCGGATGTCGATGCGGCCTTCGCCAAGGCGGTCGCTGCGGGCGCAGAAATCGTGCGCCCGGTGGAGGACCAGTTTTACGGCGACCGTTCCGGCTGGGTGAAAGATCCTTTTGGTCATGAGTGGACCTTGTCGACCCATGTCGAGGATGTCTCGGAAGAGGAAATGGGTAGACGGATGGAAGCGATGATGGCGGGCGAGGGGGCTTAGCCATTATTTTTCCTCCCCGAAGCGAAGCTTTGGGGAGGGGGACCGCGCGTAGCGTGGTGGAGGGGC
>NZ_CAXBIA010000012.1:0-94144 GCF_963975735.1 uncultured Parasphingorhabdus sp. | reverse complement strand
CATCTCCGCTTCGTCGTTCATCAGCGCCATCAACTGACGCGTGAGATAGACATAACCTCCCGGAATGGCGAAAGCGTTGTTAACGGGACTGTTGAGCAGCGTTACGGTAAAGTCACTACGCGCGTTGCCAAGTCCCGACTGTACGGCGATATTTTGCCCTACTTGAACGACATAGGCAACTTGAGGGCCGGTATATGCACCGCCGAATTCCTCAAGCAATTGGGGGTGAGCTTCCGCCCCTTTCTGTTTTTCCGCTACAGATATCGATCGGACTTCACCCGACTGGCTTCCAGCAGAATCTACCGCACCGGCATCGGCGCCACTGCCCGTACAGGCGACCAAGGCGATGACCGCCCCCGCGCTCGTCAAAAGTGTTGTCAGTCGCGTCGAAAAATTTCTCATAGCAAGCTCCTCATTGTCGCACTGTATAAGAACGGATCAGGGGGTAAAGGGTTCCGCGTGTAAAATGACGTTTCAGCCGCGCTACACCGACGAAAAATCTATACGTTCTGGTCTAAAGTGCACCAATTTGAAGAAATTTTTCTCGGCGTATTCTTCTCAGCGCCTCGCGATCGAACTTTTCCAGCTGCTCAAATTCTTCCTCGATCGCTTTACTTAGATAAGCGATAGCCAGGTTCTGGTCGCGGTGCGCGCCGCCCACCGGTTCAGAAACGATCCGGTCAATGACACCCAGTTTTTTCAGATTTTGGGCCGTGATTTGCATCGCATCTGCAGCAACATCAGCCTTGTCACTTGTCCGCCACAGGATAGAAGCGCAACCTTCGGGCGAAATCACCGAATAGACGGCATGTTCGAACATCAACACACGTTCTGCCGCCGCCAGAGCCACGGCGCCGCCTGAACCTCCTTCACCCACGATCATGGCCACCATCGGAACACCGAGCGAGAGGCATTTTTCAGTGGAGCGGGCGATCGCCTCCGCCTGCCCTCGTTCCTCTGCTGACACACCGGGAAAGGCTCCGGATGTATCGACCAGGGTCAAAACTGGAAGCGAGAACCGGTCGGCCATATCCATCAGACGGATCGCTTTCCGATATCCCTCCGGTTTTCCCATCCCGAAATTATGCCGCAAGCGGCTTTGTGTATCATCGCCCTTTTCATGGCCGATCACAACCAACCGACGATCCCCTAATCGAGCAAAACCACCCAAAATAGCTTGATCATCGCCAAAATTCCGGTCGCCGCCAAGAGGCAGAAACTCGTCGAACAGACCCGCTACAAAATCTTTAAAATGTGGCCGCTCCGGATGGCGGGCAACCTGCGTTTTTTGCCAGGGGGTCAGTTTCGAATAGGTGTCTGCCAGCATTTTAGCGGACTTGGTCTGCAGCTTTTCGATTTCTGCTTCGATGTCGAGCGAACCTTCGTCCGCCGTATCTCTTAGTTCGAGAATACGGGCTTCGAGCGCCGCGATTGGTTTTTCAAAATCGAGATAAGATGTCATGAAATTGAGTTAGAACCGGACAGACGAAACGTCAACGCACGAGATTTCGTTCGCTCAGCGGATGACGATTATTCACGAGTTCGACCAGTCGTGCGCTGTCTATGTGTGTGTAGATTTGCGTGGTACTGATATCACTGTGACCCAATAGAGTCTGTAAGGCACGTAGATCTGCTCCTCCCTCGAGCAAATGGGTGGCAAAAGCGTGGCGCAGGACATGCGGGCTGATATTGGCCGGGTTGATTCCGGCCTTGGCAGCATGTTGCTTGATAATCTGGTACAGTCTGATGCGACTGATATGGCCCTTTCGCGAAGGAAACAGCCATTTTTCTTTCGGATCAATACATTCCGCCCACCGCTGTACGGCAGCACGCGCCTGTTGGGAGACTGGTACCAACCGCTCCTTTTCCCCTTTTCCTTTGATAATCAAATATGGTTTGTCCCCGCTAATGGCAGACCGCTGCAAGCTCACCAGTTCGCTCGCCCTGAATCCGGAACCATAAAGCAGCTCCATGATGGCAGAAAGCCGGATGGTGGCTGGCTTAACCGGATCGCAATTGAGCCCCTCGGCGATCAACTGGAACAGATTCGCGATTTCTGCGTGGGACAGCGTCTTGGGTAAAGAACGGACGACTCCCGGTCGTGGTAGTGCGTCGGACGGATCATTCTCGCGAAAACCCTCTTCCACCAAAAAACCGAAATATCGCCGTAAACTAGAAGATTTGCGAGCGACCGTACTGTTTTGCAGACTGCGCCAACGAGCAGATAAATTCTTGATCTCATCTCTACCCGCGCTGGACAGTCTTCCACCAGCTATTGCCGATGCTTGCTCCAAATCGGATCGATAAGCCGACAAAGTGTGCTGGGACGCTCCGGCTTCTGCGACCAGCATTTCGAGAAATCGTTCGATCAGATTGGCGTCATCACTCATAGCTTGCCCGAATAAGCCTCAAGGCCATTAAAGCAAAGCCTATGTCCGTGACAAGGCTTCGGCCGCGATCATCCGCGCTTCAGGCTCGAGGCCCACCCGTTTCAGGCTCTGCATTATATGGTAAAGATGCAAAGGCGACATCGCCTTCCAGTTCCGGCCTTGCATTCCAACTGCCGCGAGCAATGCCACTGTACCTTGTTGCCCACGTTGCGCGGCCGACTGGATTGCCTTGGTCCATCGTGTCGAGCGGCCTAGGTCTAACTCCAAATCACTCGCAAAATCATCTATCGTCTGCTGATCGGCTCGTCCCAAACCAGCGACGGCGGCCAGCAAGAATTTACTACGCAGTTGCCCTTCACTGGCATCAGCATCGCCAAAGTCATCCAGTGCACCATAAGAGATCGGAATATTTCTGGTCGGTGATGCCACGGCTAACAATGCCCAGCCATCACTGCCTTGATCAACAATATCTGCCCATCGGATAGCACTGCGATCGAGCCCAGCAGCCAGCATCGACGCGATCAGATCCGCGCTCTGATCGCCAAGAGCATCTGCAGGAGGAATTTTTGCAGCGGCACGAGCAGTCAGGATTTTGGCAGAATATCGTGTGAGCGTCCCTTTGGACCGCCCCCATAAATCATGCATTGCTGCCAAACGGGATTCCGCTGTATCGTTGGTATAGGCCTGACGCAAAACCGACGCCAGAGCCCTGCGATCATCACTCGCTTCCGGATCATCATATGCGGCTGAATAAAGGTCTACCATTGCCTGGCTTGAAACCACACCGATCGCAGCCGCGATATCTGCCGCCTTCATCCGAGAATCCATTGAAAGCATGGGAGCGCGGACGCGCCACCCCTGAACATGGCGACCGGCCTTGGCATATAAACGATCTGGCGGCTCAACGCCGGTTGCAGCACCCAGGCCAAAGCGCCAATTATTAAAGAACTCGATATCGTCCCACAGGATGGTTACCGCTCGACGACCTTCGAAACCGGCGCCGATCGTCTTTTCTGCCAGCAAATAATCTATTCCGGTGGCCGCCTTGTCGCGCCTCGCCTGCTGGAGCAAGCTGGTCGCGCGGCTTTGCTCTCCCACAAAGGATGCACATATAGGACGGAACATGGTCCATGTCGGTGCATCACTGACTCGCGCACCACCATCAACGAGAGGGCAGATACCGGCGGGATCGGCAGTCGCCAGATGGGCCTGCATTGCTACTTCGTAGAGTCTCGGCGTGTAATTATCACCATCAACCTTCATCACGAGCGAGCGGGCGGCATCTGCCTCGCCCATGAGTAGCAGACGCCACGCTCGTTCGGCAGTCCAATCCGCAGGATTCACATTCTCAGGGCTGGTGACCTTGCTTAGCAAAGTACGTCGTAACAGAATCGAACCCCAGCGAGAAATGATCGGACCACGCAAGTTTCTGATCAAGTTGGTCAGATATTGCCCACCCTCTTGACCGAAGGCATCTACCGCCAAGCCATTGTGCTGAGGCGTTAAAACGCCGATTTCTACCATCGACCGCCTTTCGCCTGCGGAAAGACGATATTGGGACTGCAGCGCATCATCTAGCGCGTTCAAATCAAGGTCCCCGTTCTCATCGAGAGTTAACGACGGGGAAACGGAACCAAGGTCAGGAACATTGCCATCCGCACCAGGTCGGGTTGATGAGTCACTAGGCTGAGGGGTTGCAGGCCGCGCCGAAACCGGACCTGGCGCTGGCGTTGGAGCGGCCGCGGGTGCGGGGCTGGGCGAAGGCGCAGCATCTCCAAAGCCCGGCGGTAGCAACGACTCCGGCGAGTCCTGCCCCAATACCGGGATCGCTACCAATAGAGCACCAAGACTCACCGCAGTTAAAGATATGTGTTTGATACGCGCTCGCATTTTACTGCAGATCATCACCAATAACAGGCTTTTCAACCGATTGCAGTGGCTGCTCGACATCCATCGAGGCCAGATAAACAGCCGCGCCGACCAGGACAGCAACAAACAAAATTAAATAGACCAACTTACGCGGCATAGATGTGGTTCAATCTTTCGAACGGTTAAAAAACTAGCATAATCAGCATTGGAAATTGCACCCTTAGCCAACCGCTGTATAGCCTTTGCCCCAATGGATAAAAACATTAAAGCCTCTTTCGACAATTCAGCAGGAAATTCCGGTGAAAAACCGGTTTCCGGTTCAGACAAGCCTATTGTTCTGGTCGGTTTGATGGGAGTCGGCAAAACTACAGTGGGCCGGCGTCTGGCAAAACGCATGAATCTTGCGTTCGTGGACGCCGACGAGGAGATCGAACGGGCGGCAGGTCTTACGGTAGAAGAAATTTTTAGCCGTTTCGGTGAAGGCTATTTCCGTGACGGCGAACGCCGCGTGATCGCACGCCTGATGGAAGGCAAGCGTCAGATTATCGCTACCGGCGGTGGAGCGTTTATGAACGACGAAACCCGGACGCTGATTCTGGAAAAAGCAATCGCAATCTGGCTCGACGCTGACCTGGAGACGTTGGTAAAACGCGTGGGACGGCGCAATACCAGACCATTGCTGAAATCCGGTGACCCTGCCAAGATTCTAGCCGATCTGGCGGCGACAAGAAATCCCGTTTATGCCACGGCACATATCCATGTCATGGGCAATGATTCGCCCCATGAAATTACCGTAGAAAAGATTATCGAGGCATTACAGCGTTGACCCAAATCACTGTTGAACTAGGCGAGCACAGCTACCCCATATTGGTGGAACCCGGTGCATTGGAGCGGGTTGCGACGCATCTGCAGGGATATGCCAATAATCGGCGACTATTTATTCTCACCGACGAGAATGTCGGACGTCATCTGCTACCAAAGTTGCAGACTGCTTTTGCCGGAAGCGGAATCGATCTGGTGGTTAAAAGCATGCCGGCTGGAGAATCGAGCAAGAGTTGGCGTCAACTCGAACTGGTGACCGACTGGCTATTGGCCCAAGGCGTCGAGCGTTCCGATACGCTGGTGGCGCTTGGCGGTGGTGTGATTGGTGATCTAACCGGATTTACAGCAGCAATTGTCAAACGCGGCTGCAGGTTCGTCCAGATACCCACCAGCCTTCTTGCGCAAGTGGATAGCAGCGTCGGTGGCAAGACGGCGATCAACAGTTCAGCCGGGAAGAATCTGATCGGCAGTTTCAATCAACCTCTCTTTGTACTGATTGATCCACTGGTGCTGAACAGCTTGCCAGACCGGGAATTACGGGCCGGCTATGCCGAAGTGATCAAATATGGATTGATCAGCGACGCGGATTTCTTCACCTGGTGTGAAGCCAATGGCAGCGATGTGCTGAATCGCGATCCGGAAGCCCTTAGCAAGGCGATCATCCACAGTGTTCGCGCCAAAGCGCTGATCGTCGGGGAAGACGAGAAAGAGCTCAGCGGTCGCCGCGCCCTGCTCAACCTGGGCCATACATTCGGCCATGCGCTGGAGGCGGAGACCGGTTTTTCGGACAAGCTGGTCCACGGAGAAGCCGTTGCGGCGGGGATGGCGCTGGCATTCGGATATTCGGTGCGCCGTGGCCATTGCGACCCGGCCGAAGCGGAACGCGTCCGATCCCATCTGAAGTCGGTCAATTTGCCCCATGATTTGGCGAGTGCGTCGGTAAATGCATCCGGTCAACGACTGGTTGACCATATGATGCACGACAAGAAGATGAGCGGCGGCACCCTGCCCTTCCTGCTTGCAAACGGTATCGGACAGTCATTTCTGGCGAAGGATGTCGAACTGGAGGACGTTGCTAAATTTCTGGACGAGTCGGACTGACCAACCGCGAATAATCGGAGATCAGGATTCCTTCGCCGCGTTATTTTCGAATCTGAGCTCTCCCCCGGCGAGCATGTCACCGCCGGACTTCATCTGCGCTTCCAGCCGGTCGCAATCGCGTTGACGGAATTCTTCGTCGACCTCTTCGATCAGACTGCTATCCAAATCAATTGCGAACATGGTCTGCCGCGCGAGATGGATCGCTGATTCAAACATTTCCCGCTTCATCCCGACGATGCCGAGCCCCTTGAGCGCGATCAGCTGACGGCGGTCGTAGACCCGGACGAATATCTTGGTTTCCGGGAAAGACTGAACGATCGCGCGCGCTTGTTCGGGACCGAATTCCTTATCATCCATACAGAAGACAATGGCATCCGCTTCATGCGCTCCCGCCCGCCGCAACAAATCCACGCGAGTGCCGTCGCCATAGAAAACCTTCGCACCAAACTGCTGGTGCACATCAATCTGCTCCGGTTTAATATCGATCAACGTCAGCGGGATTTTTGCAGCCATCAGCACTTGCGACACCGTCTGGCCAAATCGCCCCTGCCCGACCACGATGACCGATGCTCGCCCGGCGTTGGAGGGATCTTCGAGATCCGCTGACGACTTGCTTGCTCCACTGCTGAATCGCCGTGCGAGCAGCATCAGAAAGGGCGTCGTCGCCATTGAGATGGTGATAATCGCACCGAACAGACTGCTCGCTTCGGGTTCAATCAATAGCGCCTTTTCTGCTTCAGAGAATAGAACAAAGCCAAATTCACCACCTTGGCTCAGCAGCATTCCCATCGCCAACGCCGGGTTGGTTTCCATTCCAAACAGCTTGCCAAGTCCGAAAATGATCGCAATTTTGACCGCCACCAACGCAACGGCTGCCCCCAATATAAAGGCTGGATTTTCCATCACGACATTCAGGTCCAGCATCATACCAACCGCGAGGAAGAAGAAGCCGAGCAATAGAGATCGAAAAGGATCAATGTCGGCTTCCAGCTCATGGCGATAGGGAGAGTTGGCCAGCATCACCCCGGCGATAAAGGCCCCCAGAGCCGGCGACAGACCGATAAATTCCATCAGTGCCGCGCCGCCCAATACGGCCACAAGACCGGCAACAATGAATAATTCACGCTCGGCAATCCTGCCGATCACTTTCAGCAATGGCTGCAACAGATATTTGCCGGCCAGGATGAGCCCGCCAATGGCAAGTACTGCGTAAAGCGCGGTCAGCCAACCTGATGGCCCGCCTTCGTCCTGTGGTGCGCGAGATAGCGCGGCAATGATGGTCAACAGAGGTATGATCGACAGGTCCTGAAACAACAGGATCGAGAAAGCTTTTTCTCCGGTCGGCGTATTCAGTCTGCCGGAAGATTGCAGCATCGGGAGCACCTGCGCCGTCGAGGAGAGCGCCAATGGCAAGCCTATCGCGATGGATGCGGCAAGAGTGAAGTTGGTCGTCGCCATGATCAGCAGAAACAGTGCGACACCGCACAACACAACCTGACTCATTCCGAGACCGAATATCGCCTGACGCAAACGCATGAGTCGCGCCGGTGCCAGCTCCAGCCCAACGATGAAGAGCAGCAGAATGATTCCGATTTCGGAAAACTCGAGGATCGTGCCGGCATTGCTGATCAACTGGAACCCGTGCGGGCCAATCAATACCCCTGCAATCAGATAACCGAGAACCGCGCCGATGCCGAACCGGCGAAACACCAGCACCATGACCAGGGCCGCACCGAGCATAACGAAGCCGCCCAGCAACAGATCGGCCATATGGGTTTCGGTTTCCATGGCTCAGACCGCCTTTTGCTTGGCAGAGGCGTCTGCGAAAGCAGCGATCACTGTGTCATAAGGGAGTAATATCGCGGCATGACGGCCCTTGTGATCCCGGGCGGCCGCCAGCTTGTCCATATCCGGCCACTTACCGGGAGACTCGCCTGATCCCTCCAGAAACGCTGCCAGATTGTCTCGAGCAATACCGATATCGCTGGCTGTCTTGCCGATAGCCTGTGCGCCCAATATGGCGGCAGATGCCTGACCCAGCGCGCAGGCGCTTATTTCAAGACCCAGATTCTTCAGCTTTCCACTATCGGCCACCACCACGTCTGCCGCGACTTTGCTACCGCATGTCTTGGATCGTAGTTCTGCCGCACCGTCAGGATTATCCAGTTTTTGCTGATGCGGAATCGACACTGCGAGACGCAGGATATCACGGGTGTAGAGCGCTCCGCTCATTGATCCGCTACCGCTTGCTCATCGGTCGACTTCCGCTGTTCTTCAACAAAATCGACCATGGCTTTGCCGCTTGCATGCAGCAACGGATAGGTACGGGAGTCCGCGAGCCATTCCGGCCGCGGTTCGTCCGCGCCGTAGATGGTGTCATAGACCAGAACCACGAGCAAATAGAGCAAGGTGGCACCGATCAGCCCCTTGATCATGCCAAAGCCGAAACCGAGCACGCGATCAATCGGACCGAGAACGGATTTGCGCGATTTTCTGCCAATGGATCTCGCGATCCAGCGTCCCAGCGCATAAGTGACGATGACGATAGATGCGAAAGCCAGCACAGAAGCCCCGCTCTCGCTGC
The DNA here is from genome assembly GCF_963975735.1 of uncultured Parasphingorhabdus sp. Lineage (GTDB taxonomy): Bacteria > Pseudomonadota > Alphaproteobacteria > Sphingomonadales > Sphingomonadaceae > Parasphingorhabdus. The sequence goes on along the minus strand of NZ_CAXBIA010000012.1, from coordinate 85,378 downwards.
CCACCGGGCTGATCAATCGCTCATATATCGGCATGTGCAGCATCCGCACACCCAACACGACCAGTATCCAGACAAAGAGCGAAAGCGCTTCCTGAACGAATCCTCTGAGGAAACCGAGCACCGCTGCTCCGCCCATTAAAATCAGTACAAATATATCGAGACCGGTCATCGGCTCTAGCTAGTCACGCTCGAGCATATGGTCAACGAGATTGGCGAGTTTGGCAAATTGCAGTTTCTTCATGCTGTCGCTGCTTTTTTCACCGGACGCCGGTATCAGAGCGCGGTCGAAGCCCAGTTTCGACGCCTCCTTCAGACGAAGAGGCGTGCGCGAGACCGGCCGGATTTCGCCGGACAGCGCAATTTCGCCAAATATCACGGCATCGCTGGGCATCGGACGTTCGGCATGGGCGGATATCAGCGCAGCCGCCACAGCCAGATCGGCAGCAGGATCGGTGAGCCGATAGCCCCCCGCGACGTTGAGATAGACTTCGGCACCGGAAAAGCTGAGCCCGCAGCGCGCTTCCAGCACCGCCAGGATCATTGCCAGCCGCGAACTGTCCCATCCCACGACCGACCGCCGCGGGGTCGCGCCACTTGCCAGCCGGACTGTCAGCGCCTGTATTTCCACCAGCACCGGCCTTGTGCCCTCCATCGCCGGGAAGACGGTCGCTCCTGTAACTTCCTCGCTGCGGTCAGTCAGGAACAGGGCGGACGGATTGGCCACTTCGGTGAGGCCTTTCTCTTCCATCGCGAAAACGCCGATTTCATCGGTGCCGCCGAAGCGGTTCTTGATCGCGCGCAGAATTCTATATTGATGGCTGCGCTCGCCCTCGAAGCTCATCACCGTATCGACCATATGTTCGAGCACACGCGGCCCCGCGATATTGCCGTCCTTGGTGACATGTCCGACGAGCATCACCATCGTACCATGTTCCTTGGCGAATTTGATAATTTCCTGCGCCGATGCCCGCACCTGGCTGACCGTTCCCGGCGCGCCTTCGATCAGATCGCTGTGCATGGTCTGGATCGAATCGATCACGACGAAATCCGGCGCATCGCGGCCCAATGTTGTGAGAATATCGCGGACAGAGGTCGCCGAGGCCAGCTTGACCGGTGCCTTGCCTAGCCCCAGCCGCCGCGCCCTCAGCCTTACTTGATCCGCGGCTTCCTCGCCGGAAATATAGGCCACGGATAGCCCTGCCTCGGCCAATCGCGCAGAAACCTGCAGCAATAATGTCGATTTCCCGATCCCCGGATCACCGCCCATGAGCGTCGCCGATCCGGCCACCAGTCCGCCACCAACAGCGCGGTCAAATTCGGCAATGCCGGTTTGGCGACGGTCCGGCAGCGCGATCTCGCTATCCAGCCCGACCAGCCGCACCTCGCGCCCGCCTGTCTGCAAATTATGCTTGGACGCGAACACCGTTTCGCCCGCTTCCTCGACCAGCGTATTCCACTCGCCACAGTCGCTGCATTGCCCTTCCCAGCGATGCGCGATCGAGCCGCAATTCTGACAGACATATTTTTTCTTTGGTTTGGCCATGCGGCTTATTTAGCAGAACAAATAAAGAACGCTAGCGATATCTGGCCCCGGATAAATTGGATCCATGGCATTCGCGCTTGCACCCTCCCCGCCATCCTGTAGTTAAAAACCCATGCGGCAGAAAGAACTCAGACTGGCCTTGATCTGCTATGGCGGCGTTAGTCTGGCTATCTATATGCACGGTATCACCAAAGAGATCTGGAAACTGGCGCAGGCCAGCCGGGATTTCCACGATGGCGCAAGAGTCGACCAGTGCAGCCGCGGTATCTATTATGATATATTGGAATGGCTGGAGCAGGAGACCGGCACCAGGCTGCGGGTGCTGCCGGACATTATTTCCGGGGCCAGCGCCGGCGGGATCAACGGGATATTCCTGTCGCAGGCGATTTTGTCGGGCCAGTCGCTCGATCCGCTGACCGACTTGTGGCTCGATACCGCCGATGTCGACAAGCTGCTGGACCCCGATGCACGTCCGCTGTCGCGTTTCTCCAAATTCTGGGCCGAGCCGATTGCCTGGATGGCGCTGGGCCGCAAGGGTGGGGCGGTCGAGCAGACTGTGTCGAAGGAAGCCCGCGAAGAAGTCAAGATGAAGCTCTCGCGTTTCGTCCGCGCTCGCTGGTTTGCTCCTCCCTTTGGCGGCAAGGTGTTCAGCGGCCTTATCTGGGATGCGCTCGCTGCGGTCCAAGCGACTGAACGCGGCCCTCGTCTGCTCCCACCGGGCCAACCGCTGGACCTGTTCGTCACGGTGACCGATTTTGTCGGCCACCCCGAGAAGCTGCAACTACACAGCCCTCCCGAAGCGCTCGAGATGGAGCATCGCATCACAATCGGCTTCTCGACGAGAGGCAAGAGAGACGATGCGATTGCCGATCCGGCAGCCCTGACCTTCGCCGGTCGCGCCACCGCCAGCTTCCCCGGCGCTTTCCCGCCGTTCACGGTAAGAGAACTGGACGAACTGTTGGCCGGGCATGAATATGTCTGGGAAGGTCGTTCGGCTTTTCTCAAACGGATATTGCCCAACCAGTTTCGTGCCGGCACGGCCGAAGATACCGTGCTGATCGATGGTTCGGTCCTCGCAAACGCTCCTTTTGCACAGGCAATCGAAGCGCTGAAGAACCGACCGGCCAAGCGCGAAGTCGACCGACGCTTCGTCTACATCGATCCGCGCCCTGATCTCGACGTAGAGAAAAGCGACAAAGCGATGCAGCGGCTGCAGGCTGCGCAGGAAGAGGAGAATGAAGCCCTACCCGGTTTCTTCTCGACGATTTTCGGAGCCATTTCCAATATCCCCCGCGAGCAGCCGATCCGCGACAATCTCAACGCAATCGCCCTACGATCCAACCGGATCACCCAGATGCGGCTGATCACCGAGAATTTGCGCGGCGAGGTCGAGGAACATGTCGAAGGCCTGTTCGGACGGACGTTTTTCCTCGACCGGCCAACCGCCGCGCGCGTGGCGGCGTGGCGACGCAAGTCGCACGACAGGGCGGCCAAGCTCGCGGGATTTTCTTACAGCGCTTATGGCCATCTCAAGCTGGCGACGGTGATCGAGGATATCGCGCATACCGTACGGCGCGCCAAATCTGATCCCAACGCACATAATCATCCGGGATTGCGCAACGCACTCTGGACCGAGATACGCCGCCTTGGTCTCGACAATGTCGGACAGAAGAGCGGCGGACCAACCAAGTTGGCCGCTGAATTCTTCCGCCAGCATGATCTGGGATTCCGGATACGTCGCCTTCGTTTTCTTGCCCGGCAACTGGCCGAAGATCTTGATCGTGCCGATCCCGCCGATGCAGAGGTCATGGAAGGGATACATGATATCATCTATGATTGCCTTTCTCTCTATATCGAGCGCGAGACGATCGAGTATCTTGGCGATGATTTCATTGCCCTTGCCGAACAGGCGGACGTGCAGCCCGGAGCAATGCTGGACGCTCTGGCCAAGGCCCGCGATCTTACGACAGCCGATGCCATTGTCGACGCCAGACTGGCGGCGGCACTGGCGGTGATACCGAAGGCGGAGAAGCGGTCGATGCTGCTCGCCTTCCTCGGCTTCCCCTTTTACGATATCGCGACCCTGCCACTACTGCAGGGCGAAGGGCTCGACGAATTCGACCCGATCAAGGTTGACCGCATCTCTCCGGAAGACGCCAGGACGATCCGCAAAGGCGGCGTGGCGGCGACGCTAAAAGGCATTGAATTCAACAATTTCGGTGCCTTTTTCAGCCGCAGCTACCGCGAGAATGACTATCTCTGGGGCCGCCTGCACGGCGCCGACCGGATGATCGACATCATGCTCTCCACCCTGCCCGAGTCCAAGCGCCCCGATGGCGGCACGGTCCTCGGTTTCAAGAAGACCATCTTCCGCAAGATCGTCGACGAAGAGGAGCCCCGGCTGACCAGGGTCAAACCGCTGATCGCCGCCTTGCGCGAAGAGATCGAGGCGGCGACCCTCTGACTAGTGAGCGTGGTCTTCCGCGTGATCCGGCTTCTGCACGCTCTTGTACACCGCCTCGACAAAAGCATCACCCTTGATGAAGGCATCGGGGTTGATGTCCCATTGCCCCGCCAGCTTCATGGCCTGCGCCTGCTCCAGCGACTTGCCCTCGCCTTGCGCCTTTTCCACCGCGCCGATCACCGTCTTCATCATATCGCGATAGGCGATCAGATCGGCCTTGGTCGCCATCGGCCCATGACCGGGAATGATCTTCGTCTCGTCATCCACCATGGTCAGCACTTTGTCCGCCGCGGCCAATATGCCGCGCGCGTTGCCGCCGCTGTCCAGATCAATGAAGGGCAGGCTCATCTTGTTGAAAAACAGGTCTCCCATGTGCACGACATTGGCTTTCTTCCAGAATATGACGCTGTCGCCATCGGTGTGGCCATGTTTCATATGTTTGACCTGCACCTCGTCGCCATTGAGGTGCAGCTTCAGGCCGTCATGATAGGTCACGGTGGGCAAGGCATCGACCACTGATGCCGGATCATTGCCGCGCCCTGACTTCTGGATGCCCAGCATCCGTTCGCGGACATGGTCATGCGCCATGATCAGCGCGCCCGCCTTGCCGAAATTTTCATTTCCGCCGCTGTGGTCGCCGTGCCAGTGAGTGTTGATCAGATATGTAACCGGCTCCGCCCCCAGACCAGCGATGGCAGCCTGAATTTTCGGCGTCAGCGGCGCGAACTGGTCATCGATCAGCACCGTTCCGTCAGGTCCGTAGGAAACACCGATATTGCCACCGGCACCAAATAATACAGCTACTCCGTCGGCCAGTGGTTCTGCCTTGATCTCGACATTGGCGAAGCGGTCGGTTTCCTGAGCGTGGCTCTCGTTGACGGGAAAAAAGGCCAAGGGAGAAGCCGCGAGCAGCAGGGCAGCGAAAGTTCTGGATATCGGTCTGGACATGGGAAGGGTCTCCTGTTTTTTTTCTCGTCGGGTCGGTGGTTTTGGGTGGCTATCGCTTACCCCACCTTCATTGGTTTAGCCCCAGCCTTCGCTGGGGTGACAATCATTCTGCCGACTTAACATCGATACGCGGCAACCGCTATCCCTTGGCAAAAAACATCAGATTGACCAGCCTGCCATCCTGCGGCGTCTTGCCAAAGGCCATGCCACTATTGTGGAACATCCACGGACTGAACAGGATCAGCCGGTTGAAGCGCATCGGCACCGTCATAACCTTCTCCCATTTTGCCGGATGATTGGTGTCCTTGTTGACCACATCCTCGATCAGCGCGTTGATGTCGGAATAGCCGGCTTTCATGATCCCCGGCATATCCGTCGGCACCCGTTCCAGTCCGGTCCGCTTGTGGCGGAAAAACTCGGTTCCGCCCTTACAATGTTCGGGCAGCGACAGATAGAGAATGCCTGAAAAAAAGGCCGGATCAATATGAACACCGCTGCGGCCTTTATCGCCTTTCAGCGTCACCCGGCAATGCAAATGGCTTGTATTCGGCGCTGCTTTCACCGGCGCGTTGATGATCCCGGAGATACGCTCGTTCAGACCTTGGATATCCAGCGGCGTGGTCGAGATATGACCCGGATAATTGCCATGTTTGTTTTGGGGATCATAGTTCAGCGCCAGCGCGGCGTTACGCGCCACCAAAGGATCGGAGATAAAGTCGTCCAGAATGAGCAGCGATGGCAGCATCAAAAAACTCTCCGACGAGACGACAAAACTATTATCGCGGCGCACTCATGGCTGGAGATCCGCCCCCAGTCGTTCATATTGCCAGCCAGTAGTCCGATGAGCTTTACAAACTTTACAGTGTTAAAGAAAAAAAATCCTGTCGCAGCATCGACGTCAGAAACGCCCCTCAACCCACTGGCAAGATAAGATAAATATTGAGGAGGCGGAAGATTAGACATTTTTCGTCCCTATCATGAATCGCCTGCTGTAGGACATTATTTTATTGCTCGACCTACAAGATGACCTCAAGGTGGACGCGTCAGACCTGTCCTTTTCGACCGGCAAAGCCCCCCTCAACAATAGCCCCGACCCTGCTCATGAATTCCATGCCATTTGCGATCTCTTCATCGGTCAGCTGGTCAGATATCAATGCGATAAAGGCTTCTGTCCGTTCCATCATTTCATTCACCGTAGCCTGACCTTTTTTCGTCAGACGAATGACCTTCTCCCGGGCCGACGTTTTGCTTTCCTTAATCGAAATCAGATTGAGATCCTTTTCCGCCATGGCACGCAAGACTTTGGAAATCGCCGGACTTCCCAGTTCATACCATTCGCCGATCAACCGTTCGATGGTCTTGCGATGGATCGTATTGCCGTCGGTGCCCTTGGAATGGATGATCCACAGGATCACCGTCTGATGCCGGGTCAGATTGGACCCGCTCAGATGTTTTTCAACCGCCATGCCGACCGAATAATGGAAGGGATAGAATAGCTTGAGGAAGTTTTGCGGGGCAGTTTCCCGTTTTATGGGATAGCCTATGCCGAAATCAGACTGCTGCTTCACGCGATGCTCCATCATTGGGATATCCGCCAGATTTCCCTGGCCACGAATCAAATAGATGGATGAACGAATATCGCGCTAAAGTCTAATCATCCAGCTAAAAAACTGTCCTCTTGCCTGCACGGCTGTTGATATACCAGCCGTCAGACCCGCCATCATACAGCTCATAATTTTCAATTTTATCTAGTTTATTCAATATATTATACTCAAGAAAGGCGCCGGTGATTTAGATCGGTTGACAATTTCGCTTTCCAATTCATATTATGTCTTACGGACACTATGTCCCAACGACACATAATGTTTTGAGGATTGAGGATATATGAAACCCGCGTTCAGCGTCGACCAATTGAGCAGCCCGGACGTAATCCGGAATCCCTATCCTTATTATGATCTGCTGCGCGACCAGTCGCCTGTATTTGGTTATCGTGATTTTCCTCCTGGCACGATGCCGGGTGTAGACGAGCCAAAGCCGTCCTGGGTGGTGCTCAATTTTGATGATGTCGCTGCCGTGGCGTGGGACCATGACAGCTTTTCCTCACGCGACAGCCTGCAGGAGGAATCCTCGGCACCCTCGCTGATGCTGGTCAACCATGACCGGCCGGAACATACCCGCCTGCGAAAAATTGCAACCAAGATCTTTCAGCCTGCATCGATCAAATCGCTCGCCCCTGCGGTAGACGCGCTGGTCAGCAAAACCATGGACGATTTCTTCGTCACGGATAAGCCGGTCGACGTGATGGCCGACTATTGCGCCATGCTGCCGAGCAGAGTGATGGCCTATCTGTTCGGCATGCCGGACAATATGGACCGGGACGTACGCAACTGGGCGACCGCCTTCATGCTGTCCGCCGATATAAGTCCGCAGGAGCGGCAAGCCTATAATGAAAAAGCCATGGCCTTTTTCGCCCGGCATGTCCGCGAACATATGGACTGGATTGCGAAGGGCGAAGATACCCCCGGCCCCTTGCTTAACGCCTTCATCCGCACCGAGGTCGACGGCGACAGCCTGTCCTTCGAGGAAATCGTCCGCTTCTGCATGACCGCCACCGTCGCCGGGGCCGAGACGACTTCGTTCTATCTCGGCAATCTGATCGCCGTGTTCGCCGACTTCAACGACATCTGGCAGGGCTTCATGGAGGACCCGACGCAGTTTGACGCGATCTACAAGGAAACCCTGCGCTTTCACGGCCCGCCACAGCGGCTGTTCCGCGTCGCGACCCGCGACATCACGATAGGCAATGCCGATATCAAGCGCGGTGATTGGGTCGCCTGCTTTTTTGGCGCGGCCAATTATGATCCGGACGCCTTTCCCGAACCTTACGAGTTCCGGCTGAACCGCAAGAACGCCAATCGCCATATGAGCTTCGGCTATGGCATCCATCGCTGTCTCGGCGCGCCGCTGGCGCAGCTGGAAGCCGAGTCCACCGCACGCATGCTACGCGAACGATATAAGCAGATTGAACGCGCAGGCGAAGCGGTCTGGCAGGATGTCAGCCTGCTCAACCACGGCCTGCACAGCAACCCGGTGATATTTCGCGCCCGGAATTAGCGACAGAAAATATTCAAAAACAACGGTGAGCAAAATCACCGAAAGAGGGAGGAAGACATGAACATTCGAAACAACAAGACAGCGGTGCTGACAACAGCCAGCCTGCTCGCCATCATGGCGGTACCAGCGCCACTTCACGCTCAGCAAAATGCAAGTGAGGGAACGCAGGAAAGCAATAGCGATGTCATCATTGTAACCGCCAATCGCCGCTCGGAATCGATCCGGGACGCGCCTTTGTCGATCACCGCCTTCGGTGGCGATGAGCTTGCCAACCGGTCAATCACCTCGATCGAACAAGTCGGCGCCATCGCGCCCGGTGTCCAGATATCCACCTATCAGGGTGATACATCTATCTTCATCCGCGGCATCGGCACGCCGACAATCATCGCCGGCACCGACAGCTCGACCGCGACCTATATCGATGGCGTCTATATCAGCCGCCCCGCCGCGATCGGCCCGCAATTTTTCGATATCGAGCGCATCGAGGTGCTGCGCGGGCCGCAGGGCACGCTTTACGGCCGCAACGCCACCGGCGGAGCGGTCAATATCGTGACCAATCGCCCTTCCGATATACTCGAGGGCAATCTCCAGCTAACGGTCGGCAATTATGATCGCTTTCCCGTCTCCGGCGCCTTGAGCGGACCGATCAACGATGCGATCCGCGCACGCCTGGCCTTTCAATGGGAGGATCGGGACGGCTACGCGACGGTGACCAGACCCGATGACAGCACCGAGCGGGTGGAAGACAAGGAGGATTATTCCATCCGGCTTACGGTGGAGGCTGATCTGTCGCCCGATGCAACGCTGACCCTCAACGGCGACTATTATCACGCAGACGACAAGGCCAACGCCTATTACTACGCGAGCGCAGGCTATGCCGACGAAATTCCCGGCTGGTACGGGACGCGGGAGGGATCACAAACCCTGCCCTATTTCGGAATGAAAAATGCCGGCCGTGTTTCAGAGGCCGCTTCCCGCGATATTTTTGCCGATGTCCCCTATTTCAACAAGGTCGAGAATTGGGGCCTCGGTGCAACGCTCGACTGGGATATTGCCGACTATAATCTGAAAGTCATCGGCAGCTACCGCGACACAAATCCGGTCTCGCAGAACGAGTTCGATCTGTCCGACGCCTATGTCAATTATGTCGGGCGCGAGGAAGATCATTGGCAGTGGAGCGGCGAAGTGCAACTGAGCTCGCCCACCGACAAACCCTTCTCATGGATTGCCGGTGCTTATTATTTTGAAGAACGCAATATCATCGACAATGATATTTTCGGCAATTTCTGGGAGCCGATCCTGATCCAGGGCTTCACGGACCTGCAGGCTGCCGGCGTCCTGCCGCCCTTCCCTGTGGTCTTCCCCGACAGCGACCTGTGCTGTGAGTTGCATCTCAGCGGCGAACAGGAGACCAGGGCCTGGGCCGCCTATCTCGACACGCAATGGGAAGTCTCGGACCGGGTCACCGTCCGGCTGGGCGGTCGCTATAGCGAAGAGCGGCGCGACGGACGGCAGAATTTCGATCTGGTGATGCTCCCGGACATCCGCATCGCGCCGAACACGATCTTCTTTCCCAATGCGATCACCGACGACCGCGATGCTGCGCAGCCCGATCCGTTCGGTTTCGTCATCGCTCCGGTCAACGGGCCGACGACCTTCAGCGCATTTACGCCCAAGCTCGGCATCGATTTCAAACCGAGCGACGACGTGATGCTCTACGCCTCCATCCAGCGCGGCTTCAAGAGTGGCGGCTATAATATCGGCAGCAGCCAGCGCGATCCGTTCGAACCGGAGAAAATCTGGTCCTATGAAATCGGCGCGCGCAGCGAGTTGCTCGACCGCGCCCTGATGCTCAACGCCTCGGCCTTCTGGTATGATTATACCAACCTGCAGGCACAGGACAGCGTCGGCAACCAGCCGATCATCCGCAATGTCGGCAAGGCACGGGTACGCGGCTTTGAAGTAGAGACCGTGGCTCGTCCCACTGACTTCTTCCGGCTGGAAGGCGCACTGACCTATGTCGACGCGCAATTTACCGAGGGCCAGCTGACCGAAGCCCTGCGCCCTGCCCCGCTTACCCAGGATCCAGGGACATTTGTCCGCGATCTTGACGGTCTTCGCCTGCCGCGCGCCCCGCGCTGGAAGTTCAGCATCGCCGGTCAGGTCGAACAGCCGGTCGGTGACAGCGGCAAGATTACCGCCCGCGCCGAATATCACTGGCAGAGCAAAATCTATTTCACCGTGTTCAACATCGATGCCGCGTCGCAGGAAAGCTATGGCTTGCTCCGCGCCAGCCTCGGCTTCACCAGCGCTGATGACAAGTGGAGCGTCCGTCTGTTCGGCGACAATCTGACCGGCGAGACCTATTTCACCAACCAGATACTGACCGGAACCGTTTACGGCGCGGAATTTGTCGGGCCGCTCGGCACACCGGCTACCTATGGCGTCGACCTACGGTTCAATTTCTGATGCCAACGGTTAGAAAATATAAGGAAAAACACCCATGATCGCTCCGATTGATGTAACCAGGAATGTCTTCGCCGCCTTTGGCGCTGCCGACGTTGATGCAATTGTTGAATGGCTGCACCGCGATATCCGGATCGAATTTTACGGACCCGAAGTCATTCCCTACGCCGGAACCTATAACGGCCTCGAACAGGCGCGCAGCTTTTTCGAAACGGTATTGTCCTCGGTTGATATTCACCAGTTTGATCCGGAGGAGTTCATCTGCGAGGGCGACAAGGTTGTCGTCACCGGCCATCTCCGCCTCACCGCGCGCTCTACCGGACGAGAGATCGAGTCAGACTTCGTCCATGTCATCACCGTAGCCGACGAAAAATGGCTTCTGTTCCGCGATTTCATGAACACAGTCGAAGCCGCCAACGCATTTTCTGCGTAAATTGCGCCCTCGACCATCAATCACGGCATATTCTGCATAGTCGTCGGGTTGATCCGACCGCGCCGGGAGACCTTGTTTCCCGGCCGTCAGGACCTCCATGCTTGCAGCCAAGGCACCTGGTGAAATAATTACCGCACCAGCGGTTAATCGATCCAGATTCTGGCCGTTCCTAACTCTGATTGATGATTTGGCGGAAACATTCCAATTCGGATTGGCACTATCCCCACATAGTCCAGTTCGATGCAGCTATGACACAGGCTTCCGGACATCAATCAAGCGGGTCGGGTTGGCTGGTCCCTTCCTGACCCGCTTACTATTTCGCTCGAACCTGAAGCCATCGCAAATTTATAGCAGATCAACGCGTCACCGGTGGCCTGGCATTCTTCTGGTCGGGCCTGAGCCCCGGTCTCTCAATGCCGAAAAAGCAGCATTCACCGCAATTTTATCAGAGAACTGCTGAGCCCGACGATTACGGCAGATATACGGTCATGGACATCAAGCTTCTTGAACAGGCGCCGGATATAAGTGTCTACTGTCGCTTCGGAAATGGCCAATATGGTCGCCATATCTCCATTCGATTTGCCGCGAGAGATCCAGTATAAGACCTCGCTTTCCCGTTCAGAAAGTGTCGCTGCTGCGTCGCCTGTCTCGTTGATGATCGAACAAATTCTTCTGTGGCAGGACTGGGCAATGCTAACCAAGGGTCTGACAATTTCTTCATCGCTTGAATCGATGGTTTTGCCGAAATTCATCGATAGATAGGAGTTTCTGCTCTTCGGACCGAAAAGCGGCACCGCCACACCATCTATAAAGCCCTTCTCGATCGCAACTTTCAAAAAATGCCGTTGTTTTCCTGTCAGTTTTTGATCGGCAACTGCCTCCTGCCACGTCATCACATGACCAACAGACATGACATGATCGGGAATGGGATCGGATTCCATAAAATCCGGATCCAGATAAGCGGCCACTATGTCTTCCGGATATCCGGAATGGAACACCGACGAACGTTTTGATACCTGGGAATAAAATGGCGGGGTAATGTGATATGATATGGCGGCCACGCCGTTGGCCATCAATTGATCAGACAGATCATTCAGCTCGGCATAGACCGAATTCCCGTTTTTTACCGGATCCCATTGAAATATCACGCTCTAGCCACACATTTCTAGCCGGAATGTTCACTCAAATACGGCTCAAATCCTGATCATTAGCCCTCGAACATAACATTACGACGAGTTGACTATAGCCGAAGTGAAATTGCGGGATAGGATAAATGTGCCATAAATGCCCAAAACCGGCGATTGGCCCGAAACATGTGTCACGCAGTAGCGTGACGTGTGTTCAAACGGCATGCCCCATAGAGGAGCCGCAAAACAAATCTCCCAAAAAAGTTGAATTGAATATTATGACTTATGAATTCGAATTAATATCTCATCTATTTTTATCAATATGAAAATTGATATTGATCAAATAGTTAGCATCCGGAAAAACAGAAGTAAATTATTTAACGAACAATATTTCGCCAGCAAGTTCTGGGACATAATATTGTTGTTATATAGCCATGAAACGAATGGCCTTCCGGTGGATGCCAATGGAATTTCCAGAAACCTCGATCTTAACCATCGTCAGGTCATGCGATATTTGAAGGTCCTTTTGGCCGACGATATCATTTGCGCTCATGATCAGACGGTCGAGCAATCCTTCAATATTGCCTGCGACAATTTGTATCTGACCAAGTCCGGTTTCGAGAATGTCGAAACCATAATGCAACAAACACGCGATATTTTTGCCTCGAATCACGAAGCAGAAAAGCATTTCGCCTCGCTGCAGGAACAGAAAAACGACAGATATAGCGCGGTTTCCGACTAGAAAGTCTCGAAACCCCACTGCCATTGCGGCGGACGACGCGACTTATTCGGTCAGATCTTCCCAGGCGTCTTTCAGTTTTCCGAAAAAGCCGGTCGAATTGGGTGTTTCGTCACCGGTTTCGGTTTCCTGAAAATCACGCAGGATTTGCCGTTGCTGTTTTGACAGCCTGGTTGGCGTTTCGACCTCGATCTGGACCACCATATCACCATTGCCGCGTCCGCGCAGGACCGGCATGCCGGCACCGCGCTGATGGATTTGCTTGCCGCTCTGGATTCCAGCCGGAATGCGGATGGCATGTTTCTCGCCATCGAGCCCGGGAATGGTGATTTCACCACCCAAAGCAGCCAAGGTGAAGCTGATCGGTGCGCGAGTGAACAGGGTAGTTCCTTCGCGCTCAAAAATATTGTGCCGGATCAGGTGAATGAAAATATAGAGATCGCCAGCAGGAGCGCCGCGTGCGCCTGCTTCGCCCTTTCCGGACAGACGTATCCGCGTGCCGGTATCAACACCTGCAGGGATATCGACTTCCAGAGTCTGCGGCTTGTCTACCCTGCCCTCGCCATAACAGACGTGACAGGGGCTTTCGATAACCTCGCCACGGCCCTGACAACTGGTACAGGTCCGTTCGACGACGAAAAAGCCTTGCTGGGCACGGACTTTCCCGTGGCCCTGACAGGTGCCGCAGCGCTGTACGCCGGTACCTGGTTCTGCACCGGAGCCGTCGCACTCGTCGCAACCAACCGATACATCAATTTCTATTTCGGTATGTTTTCCGTGATAGGCATCTTCAAGAGTGATTTCCATGTCATAGCGCAGGTCAGCACCACGAGCCGGGCCGCGTTGTTGCTGCTGGCCGCCAAAACCGCCGCCGCCCCCGCCGCCAAAAATAGTCTCAAAAATATCACCGATATCGTTGAAGGCTGCGCCCCCAAAACCACCGCCGCCGCCGGCGTTATTGCCGCCACCGTTGGTGAATGCAGCATGGCCGTAGCGATCATAGGCCGCGCGTTTCTGCGGGTCCTTCAATACATCATAGGCTTCGCTGATCGTCTTGAACTTGGCTTCCGCTGCGTCATCGCCGGGGTTCTTGTCCGGGTGCCACTGCATTGCCAGCTTGCGATAGGATGATTTCAGCGTCGCGCCATCACAATCGCGCGACACATTCAGTTGTTCATAATAATCGATTTCGGATGCCATACTCATGCTTCCCCCAAAGCGAGAAGATCGCCGTCCCGGCGCAGACCGCTGCCGCTGGAATTAAGTCCAGTGGCACCGATCTGCGCGCGAGCGACGTTCCAATATTTACTCAGCCGCCTTGGCGTCATCTTTCTTGTCACTGTCGTCAGAGTCATCCACTTCGGAGAACTCGGCGTCGACAACATCATCGTCAGCCGCCTTGGCTGCCGCATCTGCTGCAGCCGCATCACCGGCGTCACCGCCAGCAGCCTGTTCCGCTTCATAGATCTTCTGACCCATTTGCATGGAAACCTGTGCCAGCGCTTCGGACTTGGTCTTCATCGCTTCCGGATCGCCACCTTCGATGGCTTCCTTGGTTTCCTTCACGGCCGCTTCGATCTGGCCCTTCAAGTCGGCGTCAATCTTGTCGCCATGCTCTTCAAGCTGTTTCTCTGTGGTGTGAACAAGGCTTTCCGCGTTATTCTTGGCTTCCGCCTCGGCACGCCGCTTCTTGTCTTCTTCCGCAAATTTCTCGGCATCCTGAACCATCTGGTCGATATCACTATCGCTCAGACCGCCGGAAGCCTGGATCTTGATCTGCTGCTCCTTGCCGGTGCCCTTGTCTTTCGCGGACACGTTGACGATGCCGTTGGCGTCGATGTCAAAAGTCACATCGATTTGCGGCACGCCGCGCGGTGCAGGCGGGATACCAACCAGATCGAACTGGCCGAGCATCTTGTTGTCCGCCGCCATTTCGCGTTCGCCCTGGAAGACGCGGATGGTCACCGCGCCCTGATTGTCATCAGCGGTCGAGTAGACTTGCGATTTCTTCGTCGGGATCGTCGTGTTGCGGTCGATCATGCGAGTGAACACGCCACCGAGGGTTTCGATACCCAGCGACAATGGTGTCACGTCGAGCAGCAATACGTCCTTGACGTCGCCCTGCAAAACACCGGCCTGAATAGCTGCGCCCATGGCGACAACTTCATCAGGGTTCACGCCAACATGTGGTTCCCGGCCGAAGAATTTCTCTACGGTTTCGCGAACCATCGGCATGCGGGTCATACCGCCAACCATTACGACATCGTCGATGTCCTTGGCTTCGACGCCAGCGTCCTTGAGAGCCTTTTTGCAAGGATCGAGAGTCCGCTTGACGAGATCGCCAACCAGCTTTTCCAGATCCGAGCGGCTGATCGCCTTGACCAGATGCTTCGGACCGTTCTGGTCTGCCGTAATGAACGGCAGGTTGATTTCGGTTGTCTGCGCGCTGGACAGTTCGATTTTCGCCTTTTCAGCAGCTTCCTTGAGACGCTGTAGAGCAAGCTTGTCCTTGGTCAGATCGATGCTTTCGGTTTTCTTGAAGTCAGCGGCGAGAAACTCGACCAGCTTGGCATCAAAATCTTCACCGCCGAGGAACGTGTCACCGTTGGTCGATTTCACTTCGAAAACGCCGTCGCCGATTTCGAGGATCGAAATATCGAAGGTACCGCCGCCAAGGTCATAAACAGCAATGGTCTTGCCGTCATTCTTGTCGAGGCCGTAAGCCAGAGCCGCAGCGGTTGGCTCGTTGATGATACGCAATACTTCGAGACCGGCAATCTTGCCCGCGTCCTTGGTTGCCTGACGCTGGGCGTCGTTGAAATAGGCAGGCGTGGTGATTACGGCCTGGGTCACGGTTTCACCGAGATAGGCTTCTGCCGTTTCTTTCATCTTCTGCAAAGTATAGGCAGAAATCTGAGACGGGCTGTAATCTTCGCCGCCGGCTTTCACCCAGGCGTCGCCGTTTGAACCCTTGACGATTTCATAAGGAACCAGTTCCATATCTTTTTTCGTCATTGGATCATCGAACCGGCGACCGATCAGACGCTTTACAGCGAAAATCGTGCTTTCCGGATTGGTAACAGCCTGACGCTTGGCCGGCTGACCAATCAGGCGCTCGCCATCCTTGGTGAATGCAACAACAGACGGTGTCGTCCGCGCGCCTTCCGAATTTTCAATAACCTTTGGCTTTCCGCCATCCATAACGGCAACACAGCTGTTGGTGGTGCCCAGATCGATTCCAATAACTTTACCCATAATTCCCTCAATCAATTTTCTAACATTAGCAAAATTGCCGCCCGGCCCTGTCAATCGGCACCGTTACGGCTTCGTCAAGCGATATAGGTGGCATTTTTCTTGGCACAAGACGTGAGACCTCCTACATTTGAAAAATCAACGCAAAACAACCATATCAGGATAGATTTGCAACGATTTAACGAGGTATCACAATGAACAAGATCGCCATCATGCTTGCCGCATCGACATCACTTTTGCTTGCCTCCTGCGGTCAGGGCGACATACTCTACGCCGACAACGCAGTGGTCAATCTGTCCCCTGTGGAAGGAAATCCGTCGGCTGGCTATATGGATTTGCACGGCGGCCGCATGGATGTCGATCTTGTGAGCGTCATATCTGATGATGTGCTGCGCATGGAAATGCACGAAACCACCGAGAAAGACGGAATGATGACCATGGCCCAGCTCAAGTCTATTCCGGTTCCGGCAGGAAAAACCGTGAAGCTGGAGCCCGGCGGGAAGCATTTGATGATCTGGGGCGTTGGCGAAGGTTCCAAGAAACGCGGACTGCTGACTATGACATTAATCTATTCGAACGACGATCGTATCGAGATTAATGCCGTGGTGAAAAATGCCGGCGACCCGGCACCCGTTGCTGAATAATCGGGAATTCCGGTGACTGGCCGAGCGCTAACTCCATCTGAAATCACGCTTTGCCTGTCCGTTTTCGGGCATTCAATCGATTATGACAAGGTGACGGTCTTCAATCGCAAATGGTGGCTGTTCCAGAATCCACGCGTCACTATGGCGCCCGATGGCAATCTCTGGTTTCATCCGAAAAGCAACCTGTTCTGCGACGATTTTTGTGGATCGTCGCAGAATGTCCAGGCGCTTTTCATTCACGAAATGGTTCATGTCTGGCAGCATCAGCAAGGCATCTTCCTACCCTTGGCGCGCCATCCCTTCTCCCGTTATGAATATGAACTGCTTCCGGGAAAGGCTTTCGCCGAATATGGCATTGAGCAGCAGGCCGAAATTGTGAGCCATTTTTTTCTGCTGATGCAGGGAGCGCAATTGAAGAACGGCTATCGTATCGCGGATTATGATAACTTCCTGCCTTTTTAAAAAATGATACGGACAGAAATGAAGATGGTCGGAAAGCGCTGCCACCCGACCATCATCGCTTTGATCGCAATACCCGCTTCCTAGAAGCGATAAGCCAGTCCGGCGCTGACAACCCACGGGTCAATCCTGTGACGGGTCCTCAACACTTCGGTATCGCCAGCAAACCAGCGGGCGGTGGTGTTGACGAAATAGCGTTTGGCATCGACACTCAGGCCCAGCCCCTTGTCATTGATCGGCACATCAAAGCCCGCCTGCAGGGCGAAACCGACCTTGTCGTTCATTTTTTGCCTCGTCGCACCCAGTGCCTGAGCCGTTGCGCCGGCTTTTTCATCGATGAAAATGAAATAGGTAGGCCCGGCTCCGACATAAGGCTTGAACCCGCTGCCATCACCGAAATGATATTTCGCTGTCAGGGTTGCGGGGATGATATTGGCGTTCGACACCAGTCCGGCACCATCCAGAGGTCCAGTGCCGGTGACATCATGCTGGGTTACGCAGCAGATGGTTTCGAAGGAAATATTCGGCGTAAAGAAATATTCGGCCGCTATGGTCGGAACGAAATTGTCGTCGGCCTTGGTCTGTGTGCCGGCGGGCAATCCGATATTGTCCAGTTCGATGGAAGTGATCTTGCCGTCGGGCGCAACCAAGGTTGCCAGAGCCTTGATCTGAATCTTGCCATCGCTGGAGCCGGCGATTGCCGTTCCGCTCATGGCCAATGCCGCCGTTGCTGCGGCCCATTTCAGTGTATTTTTCATGTCATTCATTCCCTGTCCTGTTTCTGACCGAGGCCATTAGCGGGAGGAAAAAATGACTGACATACGCAATTCTCCTGAAGGGAGCCGGAAAGAGCTATATCATTGAATCGGGATGAAAAGCCGCCGGTGTCCTATGCCACTGTTTACGGCAGCAAGCCGAGTTTCGCCCGCATCATCCAGCGGGCCAGCATCAGCACCGAGACAACGCCCAGGCCTCCGGCCAGACCGGTCCAGATACCGACGCCTTCCCAGCCCTGCCAGAAGGCGAGGCTGGCACCGAGGCCGAGGCCGATGAACCAGTAGCCCATCAGCGCGAACAGCATCGGCATGGTGGTATCGTGCAACCCGCGCAACATCCCCGCGCCAACCACCTGAGCGCCATCGACAATCTGGAAAATGGCGGCGATCGCGAGGAAACTGACGGCCAGCGCGGCGACCTCGGCATTGCCCGGTGCGCTGGCATCGATGAACATCGAAATCAGGAAGTCGGGAGCAAGAACGAACACAAGCGCCATGGCAGCCATGAAGGAGGTGCCCAGGATGAAACTGACCCAGCCAGCGCGCATTATTGCGGCGTGATCCTTGCGGCCATATTGAATGCCCACGCGCACGGTCGCTGCCTGCCCCAGGCCCATGGGCACCATGAAGGTCAGGGCCGCGAGCTGCAAGGCTATCGCATGGGCCGCTACCGACGCTGTGCTGATCAAGCCCATCAGCAGCGCCGCGAAGCCGAATACCGAGCCTTCAAGCCCCATGGTCACGGCAATCGGCAGGCCAAGCTTCCACATCGCACGAAAGCGTTGCCAGTCGCTGCGCCAGAAGCGGCCGAACAGATGATAGCGCCGAAAGCGCTTGTGACGCATCACGACGATCGCCATGCCTCCGAACATCAGGACATTGGTCATCACGCTGCCGATACCGGCACCGATGACGCCAAATTCCGGTACCCCGAACTTGCCGAAAATCAGCGCATAGTTGAACAGGGCATTGGACAGCACAGCAATGACGCTGATGACCAGCGCCCATACCGGCTGTTCCAGCGCCGAGATGAAATTACGCAGTATGATGAAGAACAGGAACGGCAGGATGGACCACATATAGGCGCTTATATAGGTACCCGCTATCGCGGCGAGATCGGGTTGCTGGCCGAACACCAGCAACAATGATTCCGTGTTCCAGAGCAATATCCAGAACGGCAAAATCACCGCAACCGCAGCCCACATGGCCTGCCGAAAGGTCCGGCGCACATCACGGACGCTATGCTGCATCCGGCCGATTTCGGTCGCCATCATGGGCGCGGATGCGGTGATCAGCCCCATGCAGAAAATTGCGGCGGTCATGGCCAGGTTGAACCCCAGTGTGGCCGCTGCCAATTCGCGCGCGCCGAGCCAGCCGAGCATCAGCACATCGGTCGCCCCGATAAGCGCCATCGTCAGGTTCGACAGGATCAGCGGCCAGGCAAGCGAAATCGTGGCGCGCAGCTCATGCCGCCAGGGATGTTGCTCTCGCAGACTAAGGGGCGCGCCGGTCATCGGCGCGCGTTAGCCCAAGGCGCGTTGCTAAGCTAGCGAAACTGAGCGCTAGCGTTGCGATCAGCGCGTCTATCGAGGGTCTTTGGGATAACCGCGCGTGCCGTAGCAATCATCGTCGAGCCGTCCGTTGCGGTCATAGCCGTCACAGCCGTCGTTCTTGTCGATAAAATAGCCGCCAGCCGCGCCTGCTGCTGCACCGATCGCGGCGCCTTGCAACACGTCACCACCGGTAATCGCGCCAATGGCGGCACCGGCTGCAGCACCCGCTCCGGCGCCTTCAGCCGCATAATTTCCGGCACAGGCCGAAAGACTGATTGCAGCGGTTCCGGCCAGTGCCAGTTTGCTTGCTAGTTTGATCATCATCCTACTCCTCAAAAATCTACCCCGTTGGCGAATGAACACGTTTCGCCACCGATGGTTCCTGAACGGATAGAAATTGCGGGCCGGAGCGCGTCATCCGCGCGACCAGCTGCTCCGGAGACCTTGCCTGAATTACGATTTGCCCGAACTGCTTTCATTTGATACCATCCTCCCGTTGTGCAAGCGGCCCAACCCGCGCTTGCCCAAGTGGTGACCTTATGAAATTGTCAGATTACGATATGTCCGCTTCCCGCGGATTTCTTTCGCATTTCCAGATTGTCGATATTGACCTTCCCGATTTTTTTGCTCCGGTCGTCGAGGCAGCAGAGAGTCTCTCCGGCCTGATGACCACCGGCCGGGTACGGCACTGGCTTGAACAATTGCCGCTGCTTGATCTTGCAGACTGGGCGGCCAACGCGCCGGAAGAGCAGGTCCGTGTGGCGATGGTTCGCTATTCCTTTCTCGTCCAGGCCTATGTCTGGGGCGAAAGCGAAGCGCCGGCCGCCCTGCCTGCCAATCTCGCCCGACCGATCGTCGCACTGGCCGGGCGTCTCGATCAGGCACCATTGCTGCCCTACAGCGGCTATGTGCTCGACAATTGGGCACAGCTTGACCGTGACGGCCCGATCACCCTCGACAATGTCTATATGGTGCAGAATTTCTATCGCGGAGCGGATGAGAACTGGTTCGTGCTGATCCATGTCGCGATCGAGGCTGCGGCAGCCCCGCTACTCGATCTGGCCTGTCGTCTTGTCGAAGCCGCCCAAGTGGAAGATGCGGCCCGGGTGACAGCATTGTTGCAAGATATGGATGCACATTGGGACACGGTAAACGCGATATTCGACCGGATGCCGGACCGTTGCGATCCCTATATATATTATCAGCGGGTACGGCCCTATATCCACGGCTGGGCGAATAATCCGGCGCTGCCCGATGGACTGATCTACGAAGGTGTCGATAAATATCAGGGCAAGGGCCAGTCGTTTCGCGGCCAGACCGGATCGCAAAGCTCGATCGTGCCGAGCATGGATGCCCTGTTCCAGGTCCAGCACGGCAATGATCCGCTGCGCAGCTTTCTCGACGAACTGCACGCCTATCGTCCGGTTAAGCATCGCCGCTTCATCGAGGATTTGCGCGAACAGAGCAAATTGCGCGAGTTTGCCATTGCCAGCGGTGACGCGGCTCTCAGAAAGGCGTTCAACGCCAGTGTCGAGCAGGTCGCCCGGTTCCGGACCCGGCATCTCGAATATGCGGCAAGCTATATCAATAAACAGGCATCCAACGGCAAAGGCAATGATACCGAGGTGGGCACCGGCGGCACTCCGTTCATGAAATATCTGAAAAAGCACCGCGACGAAAACCGCGCGCAACTGATCTGAAGCGGACATAGCGGTACAAGCCGGAATGACGGTTTTAGCAGTTGCACCTCCGACTTGACCTCTGCCATTAGGCAGCGGTCAAGTTTGGGGGACATTCATGCTATCGGCAATCGGACTTATCGGCGGACTGGGACTGCTCATCTGGATGACGGTCCGCGGGGTCAATATTCTGATCGCCGGGCCGGTTGCCGCGGCGATTGTCGCGTTCAGCAGCGGCATTGCCTGGCTGCCGCCGCTCGCTGCCGCAGGGGCACCCGATTTCGCCACCGCTTATATGGACGGCTTTGTCGGCTTCTTCAAAAGCTGGTTCTTCATGTTCCTGCTCGGCGCGATATTCGGCGAGATCATGGGGGCCAGCGGGGCAGCGGCCAGCGTCGCCCACTGGGTCATCGAGAAGATCGGGATCAAACATGCGGTGCTCGCCGTGGTCGCCGCCTGCGCGATCCTGACCTATGGCGGGGTCAGCGTGTTCATCGTGTCGTTCAGCGTCTATTCGCTCGCCGTCCATCTGTTTCGCGAGGCGGACCTGCCGAGACGCTTCATTCCCGCAGCCTTGGCTTTCGGGTCGGTGACCTTCACCATGACCAGCGCCGGCAGCCCGGAAATCCAGAATCTGATCCCGATGGAATATCTCGGCACCACCGCTTATGCCGGTTGGCAGGTCAGCCTGGTCATCGCGCTGTTCATGGCGGTGACCGGCCAATATTGGATCAACCATATGGTCAGGCGCGCGGTCGCCAGGGGCGAGCATTTCGTCGGCCGCGAAACGGATGATCAGAATAGCGACTATAGCAATCTGCCTGCGCCCCTGCTCTGCATCCTGCCCCTGGTCGCAGTGCTGCTGGTCTTTCTGGTCTTTCAATATCCGCAGGACATGGGGCCGTTGTCGGCGATCCTGCCGCAGGAATCGCTCGACAAATGGGCGTTGGTTGCAGCGCTGGGATCGGGCGCGGTTGTCGCCCTGATCGTCGGTTACCAGAAGCTGAAATCCATGCCGGAAGCTTTTTCGCGCGGTGCAACCAGCGCGGTTGTCGCCATCACCAACACCTGCGCGGTGGTCGGCTTCGGCTCCGTCGCCAAGCTGTCACCAGCCTTTCAGGAAGCATTGGTCATGGTGCAGAATATCCCGGGCAGCCCGCTGATCGGAGCCGCTGTTGCGGTCACCGTGATCGCCGGCCTCACCGGCTCGGCATCGGGTGGCCAGTCAATCGCCCTGCCCCTGATCGCGCCCCATTATATCGATGCCGGCGCGCAGCCCGACGAGCTGCACCGCGTGGTCGCCATCTCCTCCGGCGCGCTCGATAGCCTGCCGCACAATGGCTATGTCGTGACCACGATCCGTGCCGTATGCGGCGAAACCCACAAAGACGCTTATGGCGCAGTGGGTGCGTTGACTGTTGTCATACCGGTGATCGGGACGATCATGGCGGTAATATTGTTCGGGATTTTCTAGTGCCTGTCACGACCCGCCGCTACCGCCCCGGAGACCGGCAAGCCTTCATCGATCTCAACCGCGACTGGATCGAGGAATATTTTGTTCTCGAGGACAGCGACCGTCAACAATTGGAAGAATTGGAAGCATCTATTCTGGCCAAAGGTGGCCAGATCATCGTTGCCCTGCTCGACGATATCGTGGTCGGCACGGGAGCGATCCTGCCGCCGCATCATGAGCCCGAGGATGGCCGGCAATGGCTGGAAATCATCAAGATGGCTGCGCAAAAAGATATGCGTGGCCAGGGCATTGGCCGGGCGGTGCTGGACGCGCTGATTGCGGAAGGCCGGGCCATGGGGGCGGATGCGATATGGCTCGAGACCAATGCAGACCTGAAAGCCGCAATCCGTCTTTACGAACGGTGCGGCTTTCAGCATGTATCCAGTGATGATCTGTGGCCCACGCCTTACGCGCGGTGCAATGTCCAGATGGTTCTGGAGTTATAGTGGGTCACCCCTTGCAGGCTGGTGCCTGAACCGAGAGCTCTGAGACTCACATAGGCGGGCTGGATCCCAGCCTGCGCCGGGATGACAGCAACCTATTTCAACCGCTCGATCTTGCTCGCGGCTTCATCTATAATCGCGGTGACTTCGAGGATCTTGTCCGATCCCTTTTCCTCGTCACCCAGCCGGATGGCAATCGCACTCTTGAGATTGTGCATCGCACGACGGACGGATGCGCCATCGCTGGCCTCGCCCATTTTTGATACGCCTTCCAGTCTTGCGAGAATCTCGGCAATCTGCGCCTTGTCTTCGGCCAGCCGGGCGGAACCCGCTTCGGTGATCGAATAGATTTTCTTGCCGTCATCATCGACCTTTTCGTCGATCAGGTCCATTTCCGCCATCAGGGTCAGCGTCGGATAGACGATCCCCGGACTGGGCGCATAATGGCCGCCGGTCAGTTCCTCGATCTGACGGATCAGATCATAGCCGTGCCGTGTTTCCTCGGCGATCAGATGCAACGCCAAGAGCTTCAGTTCACCGCGCCGGAACATCCGTGCGCGTCTCCTGCCCTTGCCGCCTTCAAAAGCAGATTCCGCAAAGGCCCGGGCAAATTTCTCCGCCGTCGGTCCGCCTCGACCGCGTCCTGACCCACCGGGTCCAAATTTCATTCCATGTCTCATTATCTAATCTTTCTTTATATCTAAGATGCTCTTAAGATATATCTTAATACGATCTTTGCAACAGGAAAAAGGCCACATAATTACAAGTGTCTGAAAAATATTGGAAATATCTCACAATATATCGGCACGGGAACAGACAGCCCGCGCGTTAAAGATATTGGACTCGCGACCACAAGCTGTTAATCAAGCAGTTAAAGTCGAGATGGAGAGATTAATGACAGCCCCGATACACGGTACGTGCGACCCCCGTTTTTCAGCGGTCAAAGCGGCATTCGAGAATAATTTCACCGAGCATGGCGACCTCGGCGCATCGGTTGCGATCACGCTCGATGGCGAATTTGTCGTCGATCTGTGGGGCGGCCATCTTGACGAGGAACGCACCCAGCCGTGGCAGGAGGACAGCCTGGTCAACGTCTGGTCGAGTACCAAGACGATGGCGGCGATGTCCTTGCTGCTGCTCGCCGATCGCGGCGAGGTCGACCTTCATGCGCCAGCCAGCAAATATTGGCCGGAATTCGGCCAAAGTGGCAAGAAAGCGGTCGAGGTCAGACATTTTCTCAGCCACACGGCCGGTCTGTCCGGCATGGACAAAAAGGTCGAGGGCGATGCGCTCTATGACTGGGAATGGATGACCACCGCTCTGGCAAAGCAGGAACCGTGGTGGGAACCGGGGACCCAGTCGGGCTATCATGCCATCACCCAGGGCCATTTGATCGGCGAAATCGTCCGCCGGGTGACCGGCGAGACGATCGGCAATTTCTTCCGTAAGGAAATTGCCGAACCAACCGGCGCCGACTTCCATATCGGTGCGGATGAAGCGCTTGATGCGCGGATCGGTAATCTCGTTCCGCCGGCAAGCGGTCCTTCGCCCGCTCCCGACTCGATCGCCAGCCGCACCTTTTCCAATCCCGGCGTCGATGCCACCGAACCCAGAAAACGGGCGTGGCGCGCCGCGGAAATTCCCGCCGCCAACGGCCAGGGCAACGCCCGCAGCATCGTCCGCGCCCAGACCGCGATGGCCAACGGCGGCCAGGCGTTCGGCAAGACGATCATGTCGGAAGCCGGCACCAGAAGGATTTTCGAGCAACAGAGCGAAGGCACCGATCTCGTACTGGGCATACCGGTGACCTTTGGCATGGGCTATGGCCTGAACAGCGTGTCCACCCCGATAAGCCCCAATAGCAACACCGCTTTCTGGGGCGGCTATGGCGGGTCATCTGTGATCATCGATCAGGATGCACGACTGTGCTTCTCCTATGTCATGAACAAGATGGAATCCGGGCTTTTGGGTGATCCGAGGGGGTTCGGGCTGGCGGCGGCCATGTATATGTCGATGGCGGGATAGGGGCGATTGTCACCCCAGCGAAGGCTGGGGCCTAAATCAATGTAGCGAGACCCAAGCTTGCGGGTTGGATGCCAGCCTGCGCTGGCATGACACTATTTCATTCCATCTGCTACGTCACACCCACAGCACCCCGTGCGCACGGTGGCGTTTAGAATATATTCAATGATTTGCGCTAGTGATGCGCGATGAATGATATGGCTTCCTCTTTTGTAGCTACGCAAAAAGTGACCGGTAATCCGTCATCCCTCACAATCGATGACGCCCATATTTTCCGTAGCAAATTAATTGATAAATTAGCGGAAATTGAAACTTGGATGACGCGGAAGTTTGCGAAGCTCGATCCAGATATCATCGGGAAGAAACCGCTCGGACATAAGCTTGCTATAGTCCGTAAACTGGCTGAACAGGCCGAACCAAAACTAAAGCACGCCGGTAAAATTCTGAAACTGTTAAATCACTTGCAGCCCTATGCCGATTTACGGGCAGAATTAGCGCATTCGACCCTCACGATACTTACCACCGAGCAGCAGCGAAATGTTGTACGTTATCAGAATGCCAACGATGCTGCTCATTCGATCGTCCATAAATCCGGTCGTCTTACTTCAGGCCAGATGAAGCACTATCTCAAAAGGACTGGGCAGATTTGCGATCAGCTGAAAGCGCTTGAGAGCAGCAATCCCGTTTCCTCCCGACCAGAAACACCGCCCGTCACCCCAGCGAAGGCTGGGGTCTAAACCAAAAGTAGCGAGACTCACGTAGGCGGGTTGGATACCAGCCTGCGCTGGCATGACGGCATCTGATATGAAACTGTTGGCGATTTGGCCCTCACCTGCGAAGACTAGTCAATCTGCCTCACGAGACGAGTGCAGCCTGAGAAACTACTCCGCCTTCTTCGCCACCCCGACAAACGCCGGCCGCAACAGTCGGTCCTTGATCACATAACCGGCCTGCATTTCCTGCACGATCGTGCCGGGCTCATGCTCGTCGGTCGGAATTTCGACCATCGCCTGATGCTGGTTGGGATCGAGCGGCAGGCCGACAGACGCGACGCGCTTGATGCCGTTTTTCTCGAACACGGACTGCAACTCGCGGCCGGTGGCTTCGATGCCGTTGATCAGGCCCTTCCACTTTTCCTCGTCCTTGACCTCGGCGGGGATGGATTCGAGGGCGCGTTGCATATTGTCCATCACCGAGAGCATGTCGCGGGCAAAGCCGGTTGCGGCATAAGCGCGGGCGTCCTGCGCGTCTTTTTCGAGGCGGCGGCGGACGTTCTGGGTTTCGGCCTGAGCATAGAGAACCGCCTGCTGGGCTTCGGCCAGCTCGGTTTCCAGCGCTTCGATGCGGTTGTCGGAATTTTCCGGCTGGGAGGCTTCACCACCAGTTTCTCCGGCTCCGCCGCTTTTCATCGACTCCGGTACGCCGTCGAGCTCGGCTGCTGCCGCTGCATCGCTATTTTCTTGTCCGGGGTTCTGCTTCTTATCACTCATTGTCTGGGTCACTCTATTTTCTATTATTTCGTCAACAAACGCGACAGGGTTTGCGCGGTAAAGTCTACCATGGGTACCACGCGCGCATAATTCAACCTTGTCGGACCGATTACGCCGACCACACCAACCACCTGTCCGTCGCCGTCTTTGTAGGGCGCCGCTATCACAGATGAGCCGGAAAGGGAGAATAATTTATTCTCCGCGCCGATAAATATTTTTGCGGCTTCTGCATCGCGGGCATTGTCGAGCAGACGGGCGATTTCCTGCTTGGCTTCCAGCTCGTCGAGCAAGCGCCGCACCCGGTCGAGATCGGCCAGCGCGCTATTGTCCTGCAGCAGGTTCGCCTGTCCGCGGACGATCAACACCGGCCGGTCCGAAGGATCGCGGCTCCAGGTGACCATGCCCGCCTTCACCAGCTCTTCTGATGCCTTGTCGATTGCCAGCTCGCCAGCGCTGATCTCGCCTCCGACAGTCGCCAGCGCCTGGCTGAGCGTTTTGCCGCCATAGCGGGCAGTGAGATAATTGCCCGCTTCGACCAATGCCGATTCCGATACGCCGGGCGACAGGTCGAGCACGCGGTTTTCAACGCCGCCGTCCTGGGAGACGAGGATGGCCAGCCCCTGCCCTTCGGACAATTTGACGAAACTGAATTGCTTGAGCAACGGCTCGCGCTTGGGCACCAGCACGAGGCCGGCGCAGGAAGACAGGCCGGACAGGATCGAGGTCGTCGCGCGCAGGGCGTCCTCGACCGGGCCCTGTTCGGTGATCTGGCTTTCGATCGCGTCGCGCTCCTGCTGCGTCGGGACTGCCGCCTGCATCATGCCGTCGACGAACAGCCGCAGCCCAAGCTCGGTCGGCATCCGTCCGGCGCTGGTATGCGGCGCGGCGAGCAGGCCGAGTTCCTCGAGATCCTGCATGACATTGCGGATCGAGGCGGGCGAGAGCTCAAGACCGGGTGCCTTGGATATGGTCCGCGATCCGACCGGCGCACCCGTGTCGAGATAGGATTCCACCACGACGCGGAAAATGTCCTGCGCGCGGGTGGTCATTTCGGTGATGGGGGTGTTGGTCATAGATGATAGATAGGTCAATTGTCGGGAGGTTTCCAGCATTACTCATCTCTAATGGGGAGAGGAGGAGGGATTGCCTCTCCCCATTGGAGCCGTTAAGGACGCGGCAACTCAAAAAAGGAACATCACATGCGACCATCGGGCCGTGCGCCGGACGAAATGCGCGCCATTTCTATCGAAACCGGATTTACCAAACATGCCGAAGGAAGCTGTCTGATCAGCTTTGGCGATACGCGGGTATTGTGCACCGCCAGCGTTGAAACAAGCCTTCCACCATGGATGCGCGGCAAGGGTACCGGCTGGGTGACCGGCGAATATTCGATGCTGCCCCGCGCCACCCACACCCGTGGTTCGCGCGAAGCGGCTCGCGGAAAGCAGTCGGGCAGAACGCAGGAAATCCAGCGGCTTATCGGGCGTAGTTTGCGTAGTGTCGTCGATTTGAAAAAGCTCGGCGAGCGGCAGATCACGCTCGATTGCGATGTAATCCAGGCCGATGGCGGTACGCGGACGGCCTCGATCAGCGGCGCATGGGTAGCTTTGCGGCTGGCGGTCAACGGCTTGCTCGACCAGAAAGTGCTCAAGGAAGATCCTATCCAGCAGAAGATCGCGGCGATCAGCTGCGGTATCTTTGACGGCACACCAGTTCTCGACCTTGACTATGACGAGGATAGCAACGCCGGTGCCGACGCCAATTTCGTGCTGACCGGCGATGGCAATATCGCTGAAGCGCAGGCGACCGCCGAGGGCCAGACCTTTGACGACGAAGGCCTGATGCGCTTGATGCGGCTGGCGAAAATCGGCTGCGGCCAGATTTTTGAAGCACAGGACAAGGCGGTTGGTTAGGATTTAGAAGAAAAGAAGAACAGAGTCATGCCAGCGCAGGCTGGCATCCAAGCCAATATTGCGACACTCACAATCATTGGTTTGGGCCCCAGCCTTCGCTGGGGTGACGAATGAGGGAATAGAATGACCCACCGCAAACTCGCACCCGGACGCCTCGTGATCGCCAGCCATAACCAGGGCAAGGTGCGGGAAATCCGGGCGTTGCTCGAGCCTTATGGCATCGAGCCAGTGTCGGCCGGCGATCTCGATCTGCCGGAACCGGAAGAAACCGGAACCACCTTCGCCGAAAATGCGCTGCTCAAGGCGCGCGCCAGTGCCGAGGGCGCGGATTGCGTAGCTCTTGCGGATGACAGCGGGCTGTGCGTGGCGGCGCTGGGCGGCAAGCCGGGGGTTTACACCGCCGACTGGGCCGAACGGCAAAGCTTCGAGGGCGAGCCGGGCCGTGACTGGTATATGGCGATGGGCAAGGTCGAGGGAAAGCTGGCCGAACAAGGGCCGAATGTCGATCGCAGCGCCTATTTTGTTGCGACGCTGGCGCTGGCCTGGCCCGATGGGCATTCCGAGGTTTTCGAGGGGCGCATCGAGGGCAATCTTGTCTGGCCGCCGCGCGGGACTTTGGGATTCGGCTATGATCCGGTGTTTCAGCCCATCGGCTTTGAACAGACTTTTGCGGAATTGGAACCGGCCCAAAAACAAGCGATGAGCCACCGGGCGGATGCGTTCCGGAAACTGGTTGAGACTTGTTTTTAGTCGGTCACCCCAGCGCAGGCTGGGGCCTAAACCAAGGGCGATGAGACTCACATAGGCGGGTTGGATGCCAGCCTCCGCTGGCATGACGGCAAATCACCCCTGCAACGGATCGCGTCCGACGATATTCCCGGCCGGACTATAGCGACAGACCAGAAAATCATCGCGCGTATTGCTCGCCACCGCGCAACCGACGCGCAGGCTGGTCGGCCAGATGATCTGGGTATAATGGGCGACATCGCCCCAGGTTCCGGTGGTGCTGTTGTCCGGGACCAGGCCACGCTTGAAAGAGTGGTCCTCGTCGACCCAGGCCCTGATCATTTCGCCATAGCTATAGGCGTCGCGGGTTCCCATCCAGAGATTCTCCCCCTGTCGCGGACTGCGGCCGACCTGCGGGTCATGGGCAAATTTACCGGTACGGGCCAGAGAAGCAGCATAGACCGCAGCGTCCTTGGCCAACTCGTCATTCCAGACCAGTTTCGGCGCGCCTACCTTGACCCTCGCGTCATTATGCGCTCGCATCATTGCATTTTGCAGCCGGCTTTCGCCGCGTGGCTCGGGCTCCATGCTGGTGCGGGTTTCAACCACCGTGGTCGGCGCCGGATTGTGCGACGTCCCGGCCGAACAGGCGGCAAAGGCTGGCGTGATTAGAAGGATCGGGCTAAGGGCGCGAAATATATGCATGAACTGGCCTCTACAACGGAAAATCTGAACAGGAGTGATATGGGGCCTCTCGCCCTCTATATCCACTGGCCGTTCTGCGTCTCCAAATGCCCCTATTGCGATTTTAACAGCCATGTTCGCGATCAAGTCGATGTAGCCGCCTGGCAGAGCGCCTTGCTCGCCGACATGGCGCATGAAGCGGCGCTTACACCGGGGCGCAAGCTTTCGAGCATATTCTTCGGCGGCGGCACGCCTTCGCTGATGCCGCCGGGGCTGGTGGAAACATTGATCACGGCTGCAGAACGCCATTGGGGCTTTGCCGACAATATCGAGATCACGCTGGAGGCGAACCCTTCCTCGGTCGAGGCGGCGAATTTTCACGATCTGGCCAGAGCGGGCGTCAACCGGGTATCGCTGGGCCTGCAATCGCTGGATGACCAGACGCTCGAATTTCTTGGCCGCGCGCATGATGTCGATGAAGGGCTCGCAGCTCTCGATACCGCACAGCGGGCCTTTGACCGGGTCAGCTTTGACCTAATCTACGCCCGCCCCGGCCAGTCGCTGGCCGATTGGCAAGCAGAACTGGGGCGCGCGCTGTCCTTCGGCACCGGCCATCTCTCGCTCTATCAGCTTACCATCGAGCCCGGCACGCGGTTCGAGACATTGGTGCGGACCGGCAAGCTGATCCCGGCTGACGATGACCATTGCGCCGATCTGTTCGAACTCAATCGCAGCATCATGACCGCAGCCGGCCTGCCCGCATATGAAATCAGCAATCACGCCAAGCCCGGTCAGGAAAGCCGCCATAATCTGACCTACTGGCGCTATGAAGACTATGTCGGCATCGGACCCGGCGCCCACGGGCGGCGGCTGGACAGCGCGACCGAGCGACACAAGAAGCCGGAGAATTTTCTCTCTGCCGTGGAGCGCAACGGCAACGGCTTGAAGGTCGAACAGCCGCTGTCACCGGAGACGCGGGCGATGGAAGCGCTGATGATGGGGCTGCGGCTGGCCGAAGGCGTCGATCTGACCGCGCTGGCAGAGAAGACCGGGCTGCTAGCTACCCAGCTCGTCGATCAGAAAGCGGTGGACCATCTCTCCCAACTGGGCCTGCTCGACGCCTCAGCCGGGCGGCTGACAATCTCGCCAAAGGGCATGCCGCTCCTTGATGCGCTCTTGCCAAAGATCATCGCAGACATCTGAAATCCCAACCATTTTCTATCGCTCAAGGGGCGTTGAATATTATCGGCATAGCTGCCACACTCTCCGCAGGTCTGAGGAGAGAGAAACCATGGGAATATTCAGCGTCATCAAGCGCGAGGTCCAATTCACGCGGTCGCTTAAAAATGTGATGGCGCAGGTCAAGGATATTGACGCCGACGCTCCCATCCTGATCACCGACGATATCGAAGCCACGATCGACCGCTATCCGGACAATATCGCCTTTCATTTCGAAGGCACCACGGTGACCTATGCGGCGTTTGAGGCGCGCGCCAACCGGATCGCGCACTGGGCGCTGGCGCAGGGCTATCAGGCGGGTGATACGGTTGCCCTGTTCATGGAGAATGCGCCCGATTTTGTCGCCGCCTGGTTCGGCCTGTCGAAGGTCGGGATCGTCACCGCGCTGATCAACAGCAATCTCGAAGGCACCGGCCTCGCCCATTGCCTGAACATCGTCGATACGAAAGCAGTGATCACCACCGCGGATCTGGCGCCGCGCGTGTCGCATATAGCTGCCCAGCTGGACGGATCACCGGCGCTGTGGGACTGGGACGGCGAAGTTGGTCAGGACCTCAACAGCGCCCTGGCCGCCCTGCCCGATGATCGCCCCGATCAGAGCCACCGCGCCCATATGACCGGCAAGGACCTGTTCCTCTATGTCTATACCTCCGGCACCACCGGCCTGCCCAAGGCGGCGCGCATTTCCCATGCCCGCGCCCGGCGCAGTTTCCGCATCGCCATTTCGACCTGCCCGCTGACACCGGAGGACCGCATTTACATTACCCTGCCGCTCTATCATGTGACGGGCGGTTTTATCGGCATGGGCGGTGCCTTGCTGAGCGGCGCTTCGGCGATCTTGCGGCGCAAATTCTCCGCCTCGCAATATTGGGATGATGCGGCCGATTATGGCGCGACGGTGGTCGTCTATATCGGCGAATTGTGCCGCTATCTGCTGAACCAGCCGGAACATCCCAAACAAAGCGCCCACAAGGTGCGTGTCGGTATCGGAAACGGCCTGCGGGCGGACATCTGGCAGCAATTTGTCGACCGTTTCCAGGTGCCCAAGTTGCTTGAAATCTACGGCTCGACCGAGGGCAATATCTTTCTGATGAATTTCGACGGCAAGATCGGCGCGGTCGGCCGGATTCCGAAATATCTGGAAAAACAGTTTGGCGACACCAGGATCGTGAAATTCGATATTGCCGAAGAACAGCCGGTGCGCGGCGAGGACGGCTTCTGCATCAATGCGGACTGGGATGAGGCGGGGGAACTGATCGGCCGCATCTTCAAGGACAGCCCGTCCGATTTTTCCGGCTATCAGGACAAGGAAGCGACCGAGAAGAAAATCCTGCGCGACGTTTTCGAGAAAGGCGATGCCTGGTTCCGCTCCGGCGACCTGATGAGCCGCGACCGTTCCGGCTATATCTATTTCAAGGACCGGATCGGCGACACGTTCCGCTGGAAGGGCGAGAATGTCGCGACCAACGAAGTTTCCGAAGTGCTGTCGCAATATCCCGGGATCAGGACCGCCAATGTCTATGGCGTCGAAGTCCCCGGCACCGACGGCCGCGCCGGCATGGCCTCGCTGACCGTGGCGGATGATTTCGATATCTCCGGGCTGCGCGCCTTTCTGGCTGCGGAAATGCCGCCTTATGCCGTGCCCCTGTTCATCCGGATCGAGCCGGAGGCGCAGACCACCGGCACGTTCAAATATCGCAAGGTGGAGCTGGTCAAGGAGGGCTTTGACGTTACCAAGATCAAAGACCCGATCTGGTTCTGCAAACCGGATGTGGAGGGCTATGCGGAGCTGACCAAGGCGGAACATGCGAAGATTTTGTCGGGTGAATATCGGTTGTAGAGCGCGTGCTCCGCACTTGACGCGGAGCACATTGCCGTCATTGCGGGGAGCGGAATTGGACACGGTAATCCTCTCCCTCGGGAAGAGGGTATTTGGGTTTTGATTCCTAGTCTGCTAAACAATTTCCGTTCACCCTGAGCCTGTCGAAGGGTGGCAACCACCGTACTTCGACAAGCTCAGCACGAACGGAGTGTATGACCGATACAGCAAACGCCCTTATCAACGCCTTCTCCGTCCATCTTCGCGATGACCGGCGGCGGTCGCAGCATACGGTGCGGGCCTATGTGACGACGGCGGAGCGTTTTTGTGCCTTTCTGGCGGAGCATATTGGCGGCGGTGTCGGGGCAGACGAAGTCAAGGCGGTAACACAGGCCGATATCCGATCCTATCTCGCCTACAGGCGCGGAGACGGCCTGACCAACAACAGCGCCGCGCGGGAATTGTCGGCCTTGCGCGCTTTCCTGAAACATGTCGGCGGGGATGAAGCGCAAATCCCGAAGATCAAGGGACCCAAGGTCAAGCGCGGCGTCCCGCGTCCGGTCTCGCCAGACGATATATTGGCGCTGGCCGGAGACGCACAGGACAGCGCCAGCGAGGACTGGATCGGCGCGCGCGACTGGGCGGTGTTGCTGCTGCTCTATGGCTCTGGCCTGCGGATCAGCGAGGCGCTCGACCTGACCGGCGATGCCCTGCCCCTCTCCGACACATTGCGGGTCACCGGCAAGCGCAGCAAGGTCCGGATCGTTCCGCTGCTGCCCAAGGTGCGAGAGGCGATCGAACATTATATCGACTTGTGCCCCTATCCGATTGCCCAGGATTTCGCCCGCTGCAAGAATGACAATATCGGCGGCTCGCCGCTGTTCCGCGGCAAGCGCGGCGGGCCGCTGTCGCCCAATCTGGTCCGCCGGGTAGTGCAGCAGGCGCGGACCAAGCTCGGCCTGTCCGACACCACCACGCCCCACGCCTTACGGCACAGTTTCGCGACGCATCTGCTGGCAGGCGGTGCAGATTTGCGGAGCCTGCAGGAGTTACTGGGTCATGCGAGCCTGAGTAGCACACAGGTCTATACGGCGGTCGATACGGCGCATTTGCTGGACGTCTATCAGAATGCCCATCCCCGGGGCAGGTAAGCCGCATTTGCGACAACAAGCAACAATCCAGGATGGTCAGGTCGCCGCGACCCTTGCATTTTCCCGTTAAGCATATTGGCTTTCTGCCGTTAAATCTCCTGACGAGATTTTAATAATCAGAGCCAATTTATGAAAATGACCGCGCCAGCAGAGTATATGGCAAATGCAACGCCATTAAATTTGCCCGAGATTGGCAGGAATAAAATCCATAGCATCTTGCTGAGCCGGGTGCTTTCAATGGGTATTGCCAGTCAGATACCGATGTTAATCGGCGCAGCGCTGATGGGCTTTGCGGTCATCGGCATCGGCACGGAAAAGCTGATGTGGAGCTTGATCGCGGTTCAATGTGTTCTGCAATGTATCGTCGCTATGGTCAGCAGCATGTTGCAGCGCAAGCTGGATGCGAATCAACCTGGCCGCTTTCTGTTTGTAATATTTGTCGGGCTGGAAGCACTGACAGGAGCCGTCTGGGGCCTCATGATGCTGCCGGTCGCCGAGGTTCTTGGACACGGCCTCGGGCCGCTGTTCGTATGCATCACTTTGATCGTTACCATCACAATTTCCGCATTGATGCCGGCTGCCGTCCGCGTCATAAGCATTGCCGCGGTCACAGGATTTTTCGTGACCCTGTTTCCGCAGACCTTGTATTTCTACGATATTCTCGGACCGCTTCCACTGGTCGCAACTCTGGTTCTACCACCAACATTATTCTGGATGACGGATGTGCATTCCAAGCAAGTCAGAGCTGCGCTTGTGAACGAGTTGGAAAATGAGCGTCTTGCTCTCTACCTCGAAGATGCCCTGCAACAGTCTGAATATCTTGCCAGACATGACAGCCTGACCGGCCTGCTTAACCGCCGCGCATTTCAGTCAAAACTGAAGGCGCTTCGCCAGGAACAACCGGAAGCGGCAATTTCCCTGATCCTGATTGATCTGGATTATTTCAAGAGAATAAACGACAATTTTGGTCACGACACCGGTGATGCGGTGCTAGTTTCCACCGCGGATATCATCAATAGTGTCACCAGACCGGATGACTTGTCCGCACGCTGCGACGAAGCGACGGCGCGTTGGGGCGGCGAGGAGTTTATCATCGCTCTGGTCGGATGCCCGATCGAGGCTGCAGCGTCGGTATCGGAACACCTGCGCGTCCGGATTGCAGCCCAGGCGGATCCGAAATGGCCGGACGGGCTGAGCGTGACTGGTTCATTCGGCGTTTCGTTATGGGATCATCAAGAGGACCTGGCCGTCGGCATCGCCCAAGCGGATAAGGCTATGTATCGGGCCAAGATCTCCGGTCGCAACCAGGTTGAACTGGCGGCCCGATAGATAATCGGGACGATATTGTGTACAGTGCTGCTTCAATGGAAATGCCCGGACAGCGCTGATTTTTAGAGTTTTTCGCGAAATTTCCGGGCCATGCTAGCCTGAGCGCGACGGAGGTCTGCACAACCTACACCGCACATTTTGCCGATATTTATATGTAACAGCGCGCATCCCCGGGCAGGCTAAAACGCATATCTGGCAGCTAACAACAATTTTTGCTGACGATGTTAACGGGACGTTTGCATTGCCCTGTTAAGACTGTCGGTTTTCTGCCGTTAAATATTTTGACGGGATTTTCCAAGTCAGAGTCACATTATGAAAATGACTGCGCCAGCAGAATACAGGGCTAATGCCACGCCGCTGAATTTGCCTGAAATTGACGAAAGCCAGATCCACAGCATCATGCTGGGTCGGGTGCTTTCTATCGGCAATTCCAGTCAGATAGCCATGCTGATCGCAGCGGCGCTGATCGGCTTCGGGGTCGTGGGCATCGGCAATGAAAAACTGATGTGGCTGTTGATCGCGGTTCAAGCTGTTCTCCAACGCGTCGTCGCAGCGGTCAACAGGATGTTACAGCGCAAGCTGGATGCCCGTCAGCCTAACCGTCTCCCCTTTGCACTATTTGTCTTCCTGAAAGGACTTACTGGGGCCGTCTGGGGGCTCATGATGCTACCGGTCGTGGCCCATCTGGGAAGCGGGCCCGGGCCGCTGCTCATATGTGTAACCTTGATCGTTACCATCACAATTTCCGCTATGCTGACCACCGCCGTCTGGAGCATTAGCGTCGCCGCGGTCACAGGGTTTTTCGTGACCTTGTTTCCACAAACCTTGTATTTCTATGATGTCCTCGGACCGGTTCCGTTGGTTGTCTCTCTGGTTCTATCACCAACCTTGATCTGGATTACGAAAGAGCAATCGAAACAAGTCAGAGCCGCGCTTGTCAACGAGCTGCAAAATGAACGGCTTGCCCTCCACCTGGAAGATGCCCTGCAACAGTCCGATTATCTCGCCAGACATGACAGCCTGACCGGCCTGCTTAACCGCCGCGCATTCCAGTCAAAACTGTCGGAGCTTCGCCAGGAACAGCCAGAAGCGGCGATTTCTCTCATCCTGGTCGATCTGGATCATTTCAAAGCGATAAATGACAATTTTGGTCACGAATCCGGTGATGCGGTGCTGGTTTCCACTGCGGAAATTATCGATAGCGTTACAAGACCGGATGACCTGTCCGCACGCTGCGACGAAGCGACAGCGCGATGGGGAGGCGAGGAGTTTATCATCGCTCTGGTCGGATGCCCGATCGAGGCCGCAGCGTCCGTGTCGGAACGCCTGCGTGTCCGGATTGCCGCCCAAGCCGATCCGAAATGGCCGGACGGGCTGAGCGTGACCGGCTCTTTCGGCGTTTCATTATGGGATCATCAAGAGGACCTGGCTGTCGGCATCGCTCGAGCGGACAAGGCTATGTATCGGGCGAAGATTTCCGGCCGCAACCAGATTGAACTGGCGGCCCGATAGATAATCAGGACGATAGCGAAGAACAAAATCATTCTGTCGTCCGGCGCTGTTCTCAGCCAGCCATTTGCCGGAAGCAGAACATTCCCCGCTTCAACCTTCCTTTGGCCGCCAGAAAATAATCCGCCAGACATAGACCGCGACCAGCAACCCGATCACGCCCAGTGACACGGGGCCCAGATATTGTCCGATATTCTCGACATTCTGCTGAAGCGTATATCCTGCGTACACCAACGCACTGTTCCACACGGCCGCCCCGGCGCTGGTCGCAAGGATGAAGCGTTTGTGGGACATGCCGAACAGGCCTGCGGGCACGGAAATCATCGTGCGGATATTGGGAATGAAACGCGCGAAAAATACCACCCATTGACCATGGTCGTCGAAAATCCGGTCGATCCGGTTGACCGTCTCGACGTCGAGTGTCAGCCAGCGGCCATGTTTGCGGACGAAGGCGCGCAGATCATCCTCGTTCCAGTGGCGCCCGACCATGAACCAGACATAATTGCCGGCCAGCGAACCGATGGTGCCGACCAGCACCAGCCATGCCGGGTGGAATGTCCCCTGCCCCACGCCGACGCCGCCCAGCCCCATGATCAGCTCGGACGGGATCGGCGGAAAGATATTTTCCAGCGCCATGAGCAATGCGATTGCCCAATAGCCGCCCTGTTCGATCAGGTCTGTTACCCAGCTGCTCATGCTGTGCTGTCCGGCGCGGGTCTATTGCGCCGCAAGCCGTCGCTCGATTGCGTCCCAGATCATGCCCGGCGTATCGGTGCCGTTGAACTTGTCGATCGCGACAATGCCGGTCGGCGAGGTCACGTTGATTTCGGTCAGCCATTTGCCGCCGATCACGTCGATGCCGACGAAGATCAGGCCAAGCCGTTTCAGGTCAGGCCCCATCGCCGCGCAGATTTCCTTTTCGCGCTCGGTCAGTTCCGCCGCTTCGGCATAGCCGCCCTGCGCGAGGTTGCTGCGGAATTCGCCTTCGCCCGGCTTGCGGTTGATCGCGCCGGCATATTCGCCGTCGATCAGCACAATGCGCTTGTCGCCCTGATGCACTTCGGGGAGGAAGGGCTGGACCATATGCGGTTCCGGCCAGGTCTGGTTAAATACCTCGAATAGAGCACTGAGATTGCTGCCGTCTTCCGGAACCAGGAAGATCGCCTTGCCTCCGTTGCCGTGCAGCGGTTTGACGACGATGCCGCCATGCTCCTTCTGGAAGGCGCGCACTTCGTCGAGGTCGCGGGTGATCAGGGTCGGCGGCATGAACTGCGCATAATCGAGCACATAGACTTTTTCCGGCGCGTTGCGGACAGAAACGGGGTTGTTGACCACCAAGGTCTCGCTTTCGATCCGCTCGAGCAAATGGGTCGCGGTGATATAGCCGACGTGGAACGGTGGATCCTGACGCATCAGCACGACATCGACATCGCTGCCGAGATCCAGCTTTACCGGATCGCCGAAGGTGAAATGATCGCCTTTTACTGGCTGCACTGTCACCGGATGGGCGGGTGTGGTCAGGCGGCCATTGGCCTGCAGGGTCAGGCCCTTTACGTCATAATGGAAAATCTGATGGCCGCGCTTCTGGGCGGAGAGCATCAGGGCGAAGCTGCTGTCTCCCGCGATATTCACGGTCTCCATCGGGTCCATCTGTACGGCGATTTTCAGGGTCATTTGCATTCCTTAGAC
The DNA here is from genome assembly GCF_963975735.1 of uncultured Parasphingorhabdus sp. Taxonomy (GTDB): domain Bacteria; phylum Pseudomonadota; class Alphaproteobacteria; order Sphingomonadales; family Sphingomonadaceae; genus Parasphingorhabdus. The sequence continues at coordinate 46,654 of NZ_CAXBIA010000012.1, read as the reverse complement.
ATTTTCGAACCCGCTTACCGTCCGTGTCGAGCCTAGTCGAGACACATTGGCATTGCGGCAAGCGTCTCTCGACTTCGCTCGAGACGAACGGGGGAGACGTGTTTCTAACCGTTCGTCCCCGGCTTGTCGAAGGGCCTTTTTGTTTATCGGGGGAAAGAGAAAGTTCGATCCGCCCTCCGTCGGTGGCGCGTCAGAACCCGTGCCACACATTGGGCAAGTGAACAGGCAGGCGCCTCGGCGCAACCAATATCACGTCGATGCGGGCGTCTTCCCCCTTGGTGCAATATTGCGGATAGAGTATTTCCACGGCATCGGCGACGCGCTGCAGCCGTTTCAGATCGATCGCCTGTTCCAGATCCTCCAGCTTGGTCCGCGCCTTCACCTCGACAAAGGCGACCAGCCCGCCGCGTTTGGCGACCAGATCGACCTCGCCGCGCGCTGTCCGCACCCGTTCGGCCAATATCCGCCAGCCTTTCAGGCGCAGGAAGCGGGCCGCGGTCTTTTCGGCCTGACGGCCGCGCTTCTCGGCCGCCTCGCGTTTCATTTTTTGGATACCGTGCGTGATGTTGGAAATACCGTTCGTGCTGAGCCTGTCGAAGCACCTGGACCGTCAAAGCACCTTATAGCCGATGGAGGTCCTTCGACAGGCTCAGGACGAACGGTGTGAGGCGCGTAAGCGTTCATTTTTCCGACTTCCAGCGGTTGGTCAGTTCATAAAGCGCCTTGCGGTCGGTGTTATATATCCGCGCTACCTCGCCCGCTGCCTTCGAGGCAGGCAACCGCTCCAAAGCCTCGCGCAGCGCTGCCTCGATATCCGCTTCGCTGGCCGCTTCCGGCGCGCCCGGCGGGCCGATGATCACGACGATCTCGCCTTTCGGTTTTTCCGCGCCATAGCGGGTGGCAAGCTCGCTCAGCGAACCGGCTACGGCTTCCTCGAATCTTTTGGTAATTTCACGGACAACCGCCGCCTTGCGGTCGCCGAGCACAGCCAGCGAGTCGGCCAGCATCGCGCCAAGCCGGGAGCCGTTCTCGTAAAAGATCAGGCTGGCATTCAGCGTCTTCAGCGCGGCAAGAGATTCGCTCCGCGCCTTGGTCTTGCTGGGCAGAAAACCTTCGAACAGAAACCGGTCGCTGGGCAATCCGGACAGCGTCAATGCCGCGATCGCGGCGCTTGGGCCGGGAATTGTCGTGACATAAAGGTCCGCCGCCTGCGCGTCGCGGACCAGCTTGTAGCCGGGGTCGGAGATCAAGGGCGTCCCCGCATCGCTGACCAGTGCGACAATTTTACATCGCACCGCGTCCAAAATAGCATCGCGATCAGTCGCCGACTTATGGTCATTATAGACCATCATTCTCGTCTTTTTACCAATATGATTCAATAGTTTGGCAGTAACTCTTGTATCTTCGACCAGGATGATATCGGCGCAAGCGAGGGTTTCCTCGGCGCGGCGGGACAAATCTCCAAGGTTGCCGATTGGGGTGGCGACGATATAGAGACCGGGTTGGGTAGGAGCAGACATATGACGGTCATGGCAGACAAGGTGTATCAAGGACAAGATCAAAGCAGAAGGCGCAGCTTTTTGAAGTGGACCGGCGTTTCGGCTTTTGTCTTTCTCGCAGGCTGCGCAACGGTCGTCCCGCGCGGAGCAGAAGCACCGCCGGCAGCCACGCCGACACCGTCACCGGTGACTGCCGGACTGCCCGACGACCAGAAACATCACCGTATTGCCCTGCTGGTGCCATTGTCCGGCAAGAATGCCGGCATCGGCCAGTCGCTCGCCAATGCGACGACCATGGCGCTGCTCGACACCAAGGCGGAGAATATCCGCATGACCAGCTATGACACCGCCAAAGGTGTGACCGCAGCAGCGCAAAGCGCCATCCGCGACGGCAACAAGCTGATCATCGGCCCGTTGCTCAGCGACAATGTTGTCGCGACGGCGAATATCGCCCGTCCGGCCGGCGTACCGATATTGAGTTTTTCCAATGACAGCGGCGTTGCGGGCAATAATGTCTTCATTCTCGGTCATATCCCGTCGCAATCGATCGACCGGGTCGTGGGATATGCCAAGTCAAAAGGCATGTCGCGCTTCGCGGCGCTGGTTCCCAATGGCGTTTACGGACAGCGCGCGTCGTCCACCATGCTGCGCAGCGTCAAGGATGCCGGCGGCACGGTGGTTTCGATCCAGACTTTCAATCGTGATGCCAAGTCGCTGGAAGCCGCTTCCAGAAAACTTTCCCAAAATGGCGATTTCGAAGCAGTCCTGATAGCCGACAATGGCGACATGGCGATCAAGGCCGCTCCCTATATTCGCAAGAATGCCAGCGAAACCGCGAAAATTCTCGGCACCGACCTGTGGAACACCAGCAGCAATCTGGCCGGTGCGCCCTCGATAAGAGGGGCCTGGTTCGCCAGCGTTTCCGATAGTCTGTACAAGCAATATGCCGACAAATATCGCGCCCGCTATGGCACGGCCCCATTTCGGCTGTCGAGCCTCGGCTATGATTCGGTATTGCTGACGGTCAAAGTTGCGCGCGACTGGAAAGTCGGATCACCCTTCCCGATCAACAAGCTGACCGACAAGGGCGGTTTCATCGGCCTCGACGGCGTGTTCCGGTTCAAGGCAGATGGAGTTTCGGAACGCGCTCTCGAAGTTCAGGAAATCCGCAGCGGCAGCTTTGTCGTGGTTGATCCGGCACCCAAGGGTTTTTGATAGAACTCGTCATCATCGATTTTTGAAAAAGGCTTTGTCATCCTGAACTTGTTTCAGGACCTCCAACGGTAGCGCGCTATCTCAAAGGGTCCTGAAACAAGTTCAGGATGACGAATTCATTGCGGATAAGCTCAACCGATGTTCTGGCCGGTTGATTCCCAATCCTTCAGGAAGCCTTCGAGGCCCTTGTCGGTCAGCACATGTTTGAACAGGTTGCGGATGACATTGGGCGGCATGGTTCCGACATCGGCGCCGATGCGGGCTGACTCGAGCACGTGAATGGGGTGGCGGATCGAAGCGACCAGGATTTCCGTGTCAAAGGCATAATTGTCGTAGATCAGCCGGATGTCTTCGATCAGCGTCATGCCGTCGAGACCATTGTCATCATGGCGTCCGACGAACGGGGAGATGAAGCTGGCGCCGGCCTTGGCCGCGAGCAGAGCCTGATTGGCCGAGAAGCATAATGTGACATTGACCATCGTGCCTTCGCTGGTCAGCGCCTTGCAGGTTTTCAGCCCGTCGATCGTCAATGGCACCTTGATGCAGACATTGTCGGCGATCTTGCGCAGAACTTCTGCTTCTTTCATCATCGTTTCGTGATCGAGCGCGATGACCTCTGCAGAAACCGGTCCGTCGGTCAGGCCGCAGATTTCCTTGGTCACTTCCATGATGTCGCGACCCGATTTCTTGATCAGCGACGGGTTGGTGGTGACGCCGTCGACCATGCCGGTCGCGGCGAGGTCGGCGATTTCCGCGGTATCGGCTGTATCTACAAAGAATTTCATCGGTCTGGCTCCAGAAATAGGAAAAAGGCGGCTGTTACGATTTGCCTATCCGCTTTCCGCGAGGCGTGAAACTGCGGCCCCCACTTTCCTGACAGAAAGCTGTGGATAGATTGGGGAAAAATTGCGGGATAAAATGCCGCTAAAATGCCTTTCCGACGCCCAGCACGGCAATGAGCAAGGGATCATTTGTCGCCCGCGGATTGGCCCGAATCGATTCTTCCTGTGCGCCGATCGAGCGATAGATGGCGTCGCTGACCTTGTTGGTCACATCGCGGCTGATGCTGGAAAAATCGACATTGGTGGCTTGCGACAGCACGAGATTGATAATCTCGTTGTCAAACAACCTCAGCCCGTTGCCGACGCCCGGCAGCATCCGGTCGACCAAGGTGTTGCCCAGCTGCCCCTGCAACAGGCTGGTGGCGGCGCGCGGTCCGCCATTGATGATTGCGGCTGCGTCGGCGATGCTCATGTTGCGGATGGTTTCCGCGACGATAGGAGCGGCAAGTTCGGCACCCGTTTCTGCCGCCCGGTTAACCTGCTTCAGCAGACGGTCCTGAATCGGCTTGGAGCGCAACAGGGCAGTTGCGACGCTGGTCACCCGCGATCCGCCTAGCGAATCCGGAACCGCAATCCTTGCCACCTGACTGTCGAAGAAACCGTTCGGCTGGAGCAGTTCGGCGAAGGCGTTCTGCGAGGACAGGGTGAGAAGCCGTTTTATGGCCTCGGTGAGGCTGAGGCCCGGAAGGCTTGAACAGCCGGGAAGCGCCAGTAATCCGGCGACAGCGCCAAAGCCCAAAATTGATCTGCGATGATAGATCATTACTCTCTCCTGTTTTCGTCAAAGCAAGAATGACGGATGATGATAAGCTGCCTATAGCACGAATATGAATCGCGTTCGTGTACTCCTCCTTAATGCCGCTCTGGGCCCGCTCGATTACCGTGTCCCAGATGGCATGCAGGTCGAACCCGGCTCGATCGTGATGGCACCGCTTGGCCCGCGCAAACTGCCCGGAGTCGTGTGGGAGGCCGAGAGTTTTCCGGTGGAGGAAATCGACCCGAAGAAATTGCGTCCCTTGCTCGAACTTCGCGATGTACCGCCGTTGCGCGCACCATTGCGGCGACTGATCGAGTGGACGGCGGCTTATTATTTTGCCTCTCCCGCATCGGTATTGCGGATGGTGCTTTCCAGCGGAGCCGCCTTTGCCGACAATCGCCCGATCAGCGAGTACCGCCTGAACGGCTCGGTTCCGGACCGGATAACGCCGCAGCGTGAACAGGCGCTCGAAAAATTGATCGGCGAGCAAGGGACGATCAGCGAACTGGCCAATAAGGCCGGTGTATCGATCGCGGTAGTCCGGGGGCTGGAAAAGCTGGGCGTGTTTGACCGGGAAGACGTTTCCCCGTTTGCCACCAGTGCCAAGCCCTTGCCCGATTTCGACAAGGTTGATCTCAGCGATGATCAGCAGAATGTCAGCAATATCTTGATCGAGGCGGTGCGTGCATCGGAGTTCAAACCCTTTCTGCTCGACGGCGTAACCGGATCGGGCAAGACCGAGGTCTATTTCGAAGCGGTCGCCGAAGCCCTGCGTCAGGACAAGCAGGTGCTGGTGCTGCTGCCGGAAATCGCGCTGACCGAGCCATTTCTCGACCGGTTCCATGCGCGGTTCGGGGCCGAGCCTCTCGCCTGGCACAGCGGCATGAAACAGTCTGAACGCAAGAAAAACTGGCGGGCGCTGGCCGAGGGCAATGCCAAGGTCATCGTCGGTGCGCGCTCCGCCCTGTTCCTGCCTTACTCCAATCTGGGACTTATCATCGTTGACGAAGCGCACGAGACCAGCTTCAAGCAGGAAGACGGCGTCCGCTATCACGCCCGCGATGTCGCGGTCATGCGCGGCCTATACGAGAAGATTCCGGTCATATTGGCCTCCGCTACGCCAGCGATCGAGAGCCGCCATCAGGTCGAGCAGGGCAATTACGAACTGCTCGAACTGCCGGCGCGTTTTGGCGGGGCGACGATGCCCGATATCGAGGCGCTCGATCTTACCGAGGATGTGCCGCCGCGCGGAAGCTGGCTCGCACCAACGCTGGTGAACGCGCTGGAGGAAAATCTCGAGCGCGGCGAGCAATCGCTGTTGTTCCTCAACCGGCGCGGTTTTGCGCCGCTCACCCTTTGCCGCACCTGTGGCCACCGGATCGACTGCCCCAATTGCACGGCCTGGATGGTAGAACATCGCCTGACCCGCCGCCTCGCCTGCCACCATTGCGGCCATGTCATGCCGATCCCGGAAAAATGTCCCGAATGCGGTGACGAAGACAGTCTGGTGGCCTGCGGTCCCGGGGTCGAGCGGATTTGCGACGAAGTCAAGATGCTGTTCCCGCAGGCCCGGACCGCGATCGTCACTTCGGACACGATCTGGTCGCCGCAGAAAGCCGCCGATTTCGTCCACCAGATGGAAGCCGGAGCGATTGATATCGTCGTCGGCACCCAGCTGGTGACCAAGGGCTATCATTTCCCCAATCTTACCTTGGTAGGCGTTGTCGACGCGGATATCGGGCTGGAAGGCGGCGACCTGCGCGCCGCCGAACGCAGTTTCCAGCAAATTGCCCAGGTCGCCGGGCGCGCGGGACGGGCGGAAAAGCCCGGGCGTGTCTATGTCCAGACCCGGATGCCCAACGCACCGGTGATCCAGGCGCTGATCAAGAATGACCGCGAAGGCTTTTACGCCGCCGAAATTGAGTCGCGACGACAGGCTCTTGCCCCACCGTTCGCCCGCTGGGCTGCGATCATCGTGTCGTCCGAGGATAATAAGGAAGCGATGGAAACGGCGCGCCTGATCGGCCAGACCGCTCCCAAGCTCGACGGATTTTCGGTTTACGGCCCTGCCCCTGCTCCGCTGGCGATGCTGCGCGGACGGCACCGGCACCGGTTGCTGGTCCACGCGCTGCGGTCGGTCGACTTGCAGAATATCATGCGCGAATGGCTGGAACAGCTGGAATGGCCGCGCGCGGTGCGGGTCGGGGTCGATGTTGATCCCTATAGTTTTGTTTGATTTCCGGAGCCAATGAGGGATTGGGTCGGAGATGTCCAACCGGCCCGATGCCGGTTTTGCCTCGATGTCACGCAGGCTCGCTTGCGCACGCAATCACCCTGACCGCTCCTTTGAAAAGGAGGGGCGAAGAGAAGTTCAAAAGTCCTTTGAAAATCCTCCCGAATTAAAGCATGAGCCAATCCATGATCAAAAAGCTATTCCTGTTCGTCGCAATCACTACCGCAACCCTGGTCACCGGCCCCGCCCAGGCCGATCCGACCGATATCAGCGCCGCCAGCCGTTCGGTTGTCCGGGTCGTGCTCGCGGCCAAGGATGGAGACAAGGTTGCCTTTGTCGGTCATGGCAGCGGTTTCGTGGTTGCTCCGGACAAGATTGTCACCAACGCCCATGTCGTAGAGATCGCGCGGCAGGAAAGCTCCGTGGTCATCGGCATCATTCCGTCGCAGGGCGGCACCAGCTATGGTGGCAAGATCATCGCTTATTCGCCCGGCAACGATCTGGCGCTCATTCAGGTACTCGATGGCGGACGACTGCCGCCATTGACGATTTTTGGCGGCCAGGTTGCCGATGGCGCCGATGTGGTGGCGATCGGCTATCCCGGTTCTGTCGACCGGGCGCAGGGACTTGATCTGGATGACCTGATCAACCCGATGTCGCCGGTCAAGACCACCGGCACGGTTTCCGGTGGTCGCACAACCAAGCAATTCGACACGATCCTACACACCGCGCCGATTGCGTCGGGCAACAGCGGCGGGCCGCTGATCGACAATTGCGGCCGGGTGCTGGGGGCGAACAGCTTTGGGTCCATCAGTGACGGTAATGATGCGGAATTCGGCTTTGCTGTATCGGCGCGCGAGATTTTGAGCTTCCTGCGCAAGGCGGGCGTGAAAGTGGGATCGACGGCGACGCCGTGCCGGTCCGCTGCGGAGATCAGTCAAGAAGAACAGCTACGAGAAGCCGCAGCCCGCGCGCAAGTGGACGCGGCTAAGAATGCGGAAGCGGAAAAGCGCCAGCGTGCCGAGGCCGAATTGCGCACAGGCATATCGCAGGACATCATCGCCGAGCGCGAAAACCGGATGGCCCTAGCCGCTCTGATGCTCGTACTGGCCCTGCTCGCTGCGGGCGCCGCAGGTATTCTGATGGTTCAGGGCAAGCGCAACCCGGCGATAGCGGCGGCTGGCGGCGCGGCCGTGTTGCTGCTTGGCGCGGTTTTCATTTTCCTGTCCCGCCCGGATTTCACCGAAATAGATGATCGCGTGGCTGCTGCGTTGCAGGAAAAAGGTGACAAGGCTGCGCCCCAACAAGCAACAATCGTCACATCGGGCCAATATCAATGCACGATCAACCCGAACCGGAGCCGGATCACCGTGTCGCAGCAGAATGAAATGCCGCTCGAATGGGCCGACGGCGGCTGCGTCAACGGCCGCACCCAATATGGCCGCGACGGGGCCAAATGGTCACGGATATTCGTTCCCAATCAGGAGCAGACGATCACCATCAGCAGTTTCCAGCCGGATCGCAGCGAGTTTACCGAGGAACGCTACCTGATGGGACTGGACCAGATGATCAAGGCCCGGGAAATTCGCGCAAAATATGGCAACAGGGCCTGCACAAAGGATAACGAGGCGCTAGCCGATATCGAGGATATGGTGAAGGCGATCAGAGCGGAATTGCCGTCTCAGGCGAACGAGAGTCTGGTTTACGAGTGCAAGAAAGTCGCTCAATAATCAGGCTCTTCGCCGCCTAGTACCTTCTCCGCCTGGCTCGTCAGCCAAGTCATCGCTGCTGCCCACGGCTGATGCCCGTGGCTGATCCTCGCCACACCCAGGCTGGCCAATTCTGCGGCACCCGGGCCGTCGGACGAGCGCAATATATTGACCGGCAAAGGCGAAGCATCGCAAATCGCACCAATGCATTTTCTGTCGCTCAGAAACGGAACAAACAGGCTCCCTGCCCCGGCGTCGGCATATATTTTTGCCCGCTCGAGAACCTGCGCGACCAAGGCATCGCCATCGGTCTCTGCCGACTGGCCGCGGAAAACGTCGCATCGGGCGTTGACCCAAATTCCGGTTGAAGCGGCGGCGGCCACGCGTTCGGCAAAGACCTCTGGTGCAATCAGCCTGTTTTCTCCGGGCATGCGATCTTCCATGTTGATGCCGCTCGCGCCTGCATCAAAAGCGCGTTGCACCGACTGGCGGACTGCACCGGCATCCGCGCCATATCCGGCTTCCATATCGATGCTTACCGGCAGATCTGACACTGCAACAATATGTTCGAGATTGATAATCGCGTCATCGAGGGGGAAGGCCTCGCCGTCGGCGATGCCCTGGGCACCGGCTACGCCATAGCTGCCCGTCGCCAGGGCCTTTGCACCGGCGGCCGCAACCGCTTTGGCGCTGCCGGCATCCCAGATATTGACCAATATCAAGGGATCGCCCGGTACGTGAAGATCACCGAATTCCTGTATTTTCTGGTTCATTTCGCTTCCTTTTCCAGCAAACGCGTCTTTATCTCCAGCCCATAGGCATAGCCGCCCATGGTACCGTCGCTACGCACCACCCGGTGGCAGGGGATCAGGACGGCGACATGGTTGGCGCCATTGGCGCTACCCACAGCACGAACCGCTTTCGGCTTGCCGATCGCCATCGCGATATCGGCATAGCTTCGGGTTTCCCCTTCGGGGATTTTGCGCAGCTCCTGCCAGACCGCTTCCTGAAAGGCGGTGCCCTGGACATCGAGCGGGATATTGTGCGGGCGACCCGGCGTTTCCACCTGAGCAACCACTTGCGCGAGCAATTTGGCGAAAGCATCGCCGCCGGCCCGCAAGTCCGCTTTCGGGAAGCGGTCCCGCAATTCTTCCTCGCCCTCGTTGAACGACAGGCAGCAGATGCCCTTGTCGGTCGCGGCGACCATCATCGCGCCGAGCGAGGTTTCGACAATGGCCCAGCGCACCGTCACTCCTGCCCCGCCATTTTTCCAGACTCCCGGTTTCATGCCCATCTTCTGGCCCTTTTTCTGTTCCTCGTAAAAACGCGACGCCGATCCATAACCCGCGTCGTAAATCGCTTCGGTTACCGATGCACCGCTATCCAGCGCATCCCTGACCCGTTCCCTTCTCACCGCCCGCGCATAAGCGGCAGGTGACAATCCGGTTTCACGTTTGAAAATCCGTTGAAGGTGAGTCGGCGAGTAGCTGGTCAGTTCGCCAAGCGCGGCAAGCGCCGGTGCGCTCTCGGCCATGCGGATCGCATCAATGACCGTCTTCACCGCTGCTTCGTCCCGCGCCACATCATTGGGAAGGCAGCGCAAGCAGGCGCGCAGGCCTGCTGCCTCTGCCTGCTCTGCTGTCGTAAAAAACCGGACATTTTCGCGTTTCGGGTGGCGGGCGGCGCAGGAGGGGCGGCAATAGATGCCGGTGCTCAGGACACCCGTAACGAATTTCCCGTCGAAGCTGCGGTCGCGGGCCTGCACGGCCGTCCATGCTTGAACATTATCTACTATCTGATGGTTCACGGCTCAAACCTCTCCACCCGCGCGACGAAACATCCGTGGGCTGCGTTATGCACATCTATATAGGCAACCTCGTCCAGTTCAAAGAGCTCACGGATCGACCGGTCTGCATCCCCGGGCAAGGACAGTTTCGCCGTTTTCAACATCGCGTCCGAACCGAACGCCCGCATTCCCAGGGTTCGGCCATCGAATACCGGCGGAATGGCATCCGTATATTGCGCCGCGGCTGCCAGTCCCGTTCTCGCAAATATCGCATAAGCGCTCCTATAGGGAGAATCGACATCGTGGGACATGTGGTGGAACAGAATCAGCTCTTCCCCCGCTTCGGCGTCCTCCAGAGATATGCGGCAGGGAAAACCGGGTTTGCCGGTCGCTGTCATCGGCACCGCGCCCATCGCCGAGAGTTCTTCTGCGGTTGCGCCCTCGAAGGGTTTGACAATATCCGGGCTCAATCCGGTGATTTGATAGGTCATGGAAAGTCTCCAATGCTGGAAGTTGCAGTGGATTTAAATCACCGCGCCCCACACGGCTTCCCGTATCTTGCGTTCAAAGCTAATAGTCATAGGCGGAACAATTCAAAGCCGCTGAAAACTGCTGGTTTGGCTTTCCGGAAAAATGATTCCCCAAGCCATCTTGCATCGCAGCAAAATGGTTGCTAGACGCCGCGCATCCGTGGGCGGAATCGCAGGATTTCCGGCCATTAAGCGGACCATTTCATCAACGGTTTTCAGACCGTGCTTACGGTCAGGGAGAAGCAAACGCGTGGATCATTCCAGCGGCATTAGAGCGAGTTTAGCGGGGCGTTACGCCACGGCTTTGTTCGCGCTCGCAAAAGAAAAGAAGAGCATCGACGCGGTGCAGGCCAGTCTCGCGACATTGAGCGCGGCCATGGCCGAATCGAGTGACCTCAAGGCGCTGACCAGCAGCCCGGTTGTCTCCCGCGATGATGCCGGCAAGGCTATTGCAGCCACGGCCAAGGCCCTTGGCCTCGACAAGCTGTCGACCAATGCGCTCGGCGTGCTCGCGGCCAATCGCCGGCTCGACCAGATCCCTGCCGTCATTCGCGCCTTTTCCACATTGGCCTCTGACCATCGCGGCGAAATCACCGCAGAAGTTACCTCGGCTCATCCCCTGGATGAAAAGCAGATTGATGCGCTCAAGGCGCAGCTCAAGAAACGTGTGGGAAGCGATGTTAGCGTTTCCACCGCCGTTGATCCGTCCATATTGGGCGGGCTCGTCGTGAAAATCGGCAGCCAGATGATCGACAGCTCGATTAAAACCCGTTTGAACACCCTATCGCAGGCCATGAAGGGCTAAAGGAAGATACACATGGATATTCGCGCCGCAGAAATTTCAAAGGTCATCAAGGACCAGATCGCCAATTTTGGCAATGAAGCCCAGGTTTCCGAAGTCGGAACCGTGCTTGCCGTCGGTGACGGTATCGCCCGTATCCACGGTCTCGATCAGGTGCAAGCCGGCGAGATGGTTGAATTCTCCAACGGTATTCAGGGCATGGCGCTGAACCTCGAAGCTGACAATGTCGGCGTCGTGATCTTCGGCTCTGACGCTGAAATCAAGGAAGGTGACGTTGTTAAACGGACCGGCACGATTGTGGACGTTCCGATCGGCAAGGAATTGCTCGGTCGTGTGGTTGACGGTCTCGGCAATCCGATTGATGGCAAGGGCCCGATCAAAACCACGCAGCGTAGCCGTGTGGAAGTCAAGGCACCGGGCATTATCCCGCGTAAGTCGGTTCACGAACCCGTCCAGACCGGCCTGAAAGCACTCGACGCTCTCGTTCCTGTTGGCCGTGGCCAGCGCGAACTGATCATCGGTGACCGTCAGACCGGCAAGACCGCTGTCGCGATCGACACGTTCATCAACCAGAAAACAGTCAACGCCGGCAAGGACGAGAGCAAGAAGCTCTATTGCATCTATGTCGCCATCGGCCAGAAGCGCTCGACGGTTGCACAGATCGTCAAGAGCCTCGAAGAAAATGGTGCGATGGAATATTCGATCGTGGTTGCCGCAACCGCTTCCGAGCCTGCACCTCTCCAGTATCTCGCGCCTTATACCGGTGTGACGATGGGTGAATATTTCCGCGATAACGGCATGCACGCCTGTATCGTTTATGACGATCTCTCCAAGCAGGCTGTGGCTTATCGCCAGATGTCCCTGCTGTTGCGTCGTCCTCCAGGACGTGAAGCTTATCCTGGTGACGTTTTCTATCTCCACAGTCGCTTGCTCGAACGTGCCGCGAAGATGAACGAAGCCAATGGCTCCGGTTCCTTGACCGCATTGCCGATCATCGAAACCCAGGCTGGTGACGTTTCGGCCTATATTCCAACCAACGTGATTTCGATCACCGACGGCCAGATCTTCCTCGAAACCGACCTGTTCAACCAGGGTATCCGTCCTGCCATTAACGTGGGTCTGTCGGTTTCCCGTGTTGGTTCTGCCGCTCAGACGAAGGCGATGAAAAAGGTTTCGGGTTCGATTAAGCTCGATCTCGCGCAATATCGCGAAATGGCGGCTTTTGCGCAATTCGGCTCCGATCTTGATGCGTCGACCCAGAAATTGCTGGCTCGTGGTGAACGTCTCACCCAGTTGCTGAAGCAACCGCAATTTTCGCCGCTGCCGTTCGAAGAACAGACCGCGTCGATCTATGCCGGTACCAACGGGCATCTCGATAAAGTCGCAGCGACCGACGTTGTGCGTTATGAAGCAGCGATGCTTGCCCATATGCGCAGCGAACATGCCGACATATTGAAAACGATCCGTGAAAGCGGTGATTTGGCAGATGATACCAAGGCAGCTCTCGAAGCGGCACTGGCGGCATTTGGCAAGACGTTCGTATAAGGAGAAACTGTCATCCCGGACTTGATCCGGGGTCCAGCGAATAGAAAAGCCGCGAAGCGACATTTTTATGGAACTGGGTTCCCGCATTGGCGGGAATGACAATTGAAGGAACGAAATGGCTAGTCTTAAAGAACTGAAAGATCGGATCGCGTCGGTTAAATCGACCCAGAAGATCACCAAGGCCAAGAAGATGGTCGCAGCGGCCAAGCTGCGCCGGGCGCAAATGGCTGCGGAAGCTGCGCGTCCCTACGCCAGCCAGATGGAAAAAGTGATGGCGAGCCTCGCCTCCAAGGTTTCGATCGACGAAAATTCGTCGAAACTTTTGGCTGGCACCGGCAAGCGGGACACCCATCTTCTGGTCGTCGCCACATCGGACCGTGGCCTGTGCGGCGCGTTCAATGCCAATATCGTCAAGGAAGCGCGGCTCAAGGCCGAAAAGCTGCTCGCCGAAGGTCACAAAGTGCTGTTCTACATGGTTGGCCGCAAGGGCATCCCGATCATCAAGCGTTTCTACCCCGGCCAGATCCTGAAGCATTTCGACACATCGGTTGTCAAAGCGCCGGGATATGAAGAAGCCAAGGCAATTGCTGCGGACCTGACTGCGCTGGTCGAAGAGGGCAAGTTTGACGTCGCCCATCTCTTCTACGGCAAGTTCAAATCCGCATTGGTGCAGGAACCCACGGTTCAGCAGATCATCCCGATAGCGGTTCAGGATGGCGCTATCGCCGAATCCGCTGGCGCTGTGGACTATGAGCCGGACGAGGAAGAAATTCTCGCCGCGCTGCTCCCGCGCAACCTGACCACCCAGATTTTCGGCGCATTGCTGGAAAATAACGCGTCGGAACAGGGTGCGTCGATGACCGCCATGGACAATGCGACCCGCAATGCCGGCGAACTGATCGACAACCTTACCATCGTCTATAACCGCAGCCGTCAGGCCGCGATTACCACCGAATTGATTGAAATTATCGCTGGCGCTGAAGCGCTCTAAAGCACGTACGCAAGGAAACGTAAAAATGGCAAAAACCAAAAATGTAGGCCGCATTTCTCAGGTTATCGGCGCTGTCGTCGACGTAACCTTTGACGGCGAGATCCCGGCAATTCTCTCGGCTCTGGAAACCAGCAACAACGGCAACCGGCTGGTGTTGGAAGTTGCTCAGCATCTCGGCGAGAACACGGTTCGTACCATCGCAATGGATGCGACCGAAGGTCTCACCCGCGGTCAGGAAGTAACCGACACCGGTTCGCAGATCATGATGCCTGTTGGTCCTGAAACGCTTGGCCGGATCATGAACGTGATCGGCGAGCCAATCGACGAACGCGGCCCGATCGGCAACAAGACCACTGCCCCAATTCACGCGGAAGCTCCTGCTTTTGTCGACCAGTCAACCGAGAATGAAATTCTGGTTACCGGTATCAAGGTTGTCGATCTGCTCGCACCTTATGCAAAAGGCGGCAAGATCGGCCTGTTCGGCGGCGCCGGCGTGGGCAAGACCGTGCTTATTCAGGAACTGATCAACAACATCGCAAAAGGCCATGGCGGTACATCCGTTTTCGCCGGTGTTGGTGAGCGTACCCGCGAAGGTAACGATCTCTATCACGAATTTCTCGACGCTGGCGTTATCGCCAAGGATGCCGACGGCAATCCAAAGTCGGAAGGCTCGAAAGTGGCTCTCGTATTCGGCCAGATGAACGAACCTCCAGGAGCGCGTGCTCGTGTGGCTCTCTCCGGTCTGACCCAGGCGGAATATTTCCGTGACGTTGAAGGCCAGGACGTTCTGTTCTTCATCGACAACATCTTCCGCTTCACTCAGGCTGGTTCGGAAGTGTCCGCACTTCTTGGCCGTATTCCTTCGGCTGTGGGCTATCAGCCTACCCTGTCGACCGACATGGGTGCGTTGCAGGAACGTATCACGTCCACCAACAAGGGTTCGATTACATCGGTTCAGGCGATTTATGTTCCTGCCGACGATTTGACCGACCCTGCACCGGCAACCTCCTTTGCCCACTTGGACGCAACCACCGTTTTGAACCGTGCGATTTCGGAGCTGGGCATCTACCCTGCTGTTGATCCGCTCGATTCAACCTCGCGTGTTCTCGAACCACGGGTTGTTGGCCAGGAACATTATGATACGGCCCGTGCTGTTCAGGAAACCCTGCAGAAATATAAGTCTTTGCAGGACATCATTGCCATTCTCGGCATGGACGAGCTTTCTGAGGAAGATAAGCTGGTCGTTCAACGTGCCCGCAAGATCCAGAAGTTCCTGTCGCAGCCGTTCCACGTTGCTGAAGTCTTCACCGGCATCAAGGGCAAGTTCGTTGATCTCGAAGACACGATCAAATCGTTCAAGGCGGTTGTCGAAGGCGAATATGATCACCTTCCAGAGAACGCTTTCTACATGGTCGGCGGAATCGAAGAAGCGGTCGAAAAAGGCAAAAAAATGGCTGCTGAAGCGGCCTAAGCTACATCCATTGGCACTGGGCCGCCGAACAGCGCGGATACTCGACAGACGCGCTCCGGCGAGCTCAGGACCAACGGTATAAAGGTACTATAATGGCAAACCTACATTTCGAACTCGTAACCCCTGAAAAGCTCGTCCGGTCGGATGATGTTTTCATGGTGGTAGTGCCCGGTACCGAGGGTGATTTTGGCGTGCTCGCCAATCATGCGCCGGTCATGTCGACGATCCGCGATGCCGATCTGGTCATCTACGCCACCGAAGGCGGAGCGCCGGAAACGATTTCCGTCCAGGGCGGCTTTGCCGAAGTGAATGACAAGGGCCTGACGGTTCTCGCCGAAGCCATTTCCTGACCGAGCCGTTCGTGGTCGGCTAGTCGAACCACTTCTGTCATCATTTTCTGCCTTGGCAGGGCCTCGGGATAGGCGTCCTGACTGAGCCTATGCCTCCAGCACGGTGGTCGCCTTGCGCTCGCTGCGCCAAAGCAACAACCCGCTGAAAACAATCAACAATCCACCCATCATTGCGGTCCCGTCTATCGGGTCCCCGAATATGAAAATGCTGATTGCTGTGGCGATCAGCAGCTGGATATAGACGATCGGCGCAATGGCCGCCGCCGTCGTGCGCATCGTTGCCATGAAGAGCAGGAAATGACAGCCGGTTGCAGTCAGAGCCACGAGCATGCAACGCAGGATAACATCCCAGTCCGGGGCACCCGGAACGGTCATGACCGGAACCATCCAGTGCCCGATCACACTGGCGATGACCAGAAATGTTGCCGCCCAGAAAGCAATGTAAAATTGCGCTGCAAATATCGACCGCTGGTTCGATACCATCCGGTTGAGGATCAGCATGGTCGACATGGAAAAGGCGGAAATCAGCGGTAAAATGGCCACCCAGCCAAAGGCCGCGACATTGGGACGCAACATGATCAGCACACCGGCAAAGGCAATGATCGTCGCGCCCCAGGTCCGCGGCGGCATCTTCTCGTTCAAGAACCAGCCCGAAAATAATGCGGTCAGGATCGGGTTGATGAATGATATCGCGACCGCATCTGCGAGCGGCATGATGTATATTGCCGAGAAAAAAGTAATCGTTCCGACAAACAGGCAAAATCCGCGAGCCATATGAAGCCAGGGACGGTTGACCTGAAAGCCGCGACGCCCTTCGCGCAGGAACAGAATCACGGCCAGCGCCAGCGCGCCGATCGAAAAACGCAGGGCCGCTACCGCCGGAGCAGGCCAGTCGCCAGCCATGGACTTGATTATCGCATCGCCCAGCGGAAATCCGGCAAATGCCACCAGCGCCAACGTGATGCCGCCCGCTGCGGTTTTCCGTTCGGTTGAATGATCAGCCTGCAAAATTACGTCTCTCGTGCATTTCCCCGGGCTTAGTGGCTGCCAGCCGCTGCACAAGCCTCAAATAGATAGATTTTTTTAGCCATCCCAATCCAATCAAACTAATTTTCCGGTTTATTAACCATTTTCGGGGAAAGAGGGCATGTATCTTGTGATATTAGTTAAATCGGACAGAACAGCATGAGCGCATTTGGCAAGAAAAATGGACTGGGCGGCGGAAAGTCGTCCTTTGGTGTCGCTAAGCCGATGAATGGCGGCGGCAAGAAAACCGCCAAATCCGATAACCCCGAAGATAATCTCGGTGGCAATCAATTCCCTCCGATCGAATCCATACCGCTCCCCGGCGAAGGCGCGCCAGCCCCGGCGGCGCCTACCGACCCGAATGACGCGATGGCGCGGCTTTCCGAACGCTCGCAACCATTGGCCGACGGTGGCGACAAGGAAGAAGGCTTCGGTGCCTCCGTCCACAAAATCAAGGAACAGGTGCTCCCTCGCCTGCTCGAGCGCGTCGATCCGGAAGCGGCCGCGACCCTGAACAAGGAAGAGCTGACCGAGGAATTCCGCCCGATCATCATGGAAGTGCTGACCGAGCTTAAACTGACACTCAACCGGCGCGAGCAATTTGCCCTGGAAAAAGTGCTGGTCGACGAACTGCTCGGTTTCGGACCATTGGAAGAGCTTCTGCAAAATCCGGATATTTCGGATATCATGGTCAACGGCCCCGAACAGACCTATATCGAAATCAAGGGTAAGCTTGAAATCGCGCCGATCCAGTTCCGCGACGAGGAACATCTGTTCCAGATCGCCCAAAGAATCGTGAACCAGGTTGGTCGTCGTGTCGACCAGACCACACCGCTTGCCGATGCCCGTCTCAAGGACGGTTCTCGTGTGAACGTTATCGTGCCACCGCTGAGCCTGAAGGGCACCGCGATCTCGATTCGTAAATTCTCCGAAAAGCCGATCACGCTCGACATGATGAAAAACTTCGGTTCGATGTCCGAAGAAATGTGCACCGTGCTCAAGATTGCCGGCGCCTGCCGTTTTAACGTGGTTATCTCCGGCGGTACCGGTTCGGGTAAAACGACCATGCTCAACGCGATGTCGAAGATGATTGATCCGGGCGAACGCGTGCTGACCATCGAGGATGCTGCCGAGCTTCGCTTGCAGCAGCCGCACTGGCTACCGCTCGAAACCCGCCCGCCGAACCTTGAAGGCCAAGGCGCGATCACCATCGGCGATCTCGTGAAGAACGCCCTGCGTATGCGTCCTGACCGGATCATCCTCGGCGAAATTCGTGGCGCGGAATGTTTCGACCTTCTCGCCGCCATGAACACCGGCCATGACGGCTCCATGTGTACGCTTCACGCCAACAGCCCGCGCGAATGTCTCGGCCGTATGGAGAATATGATTTTGATGGGCGACATCAAGATTCCGAAGGAAGCGATTTCCCGGCAGATTGCGGAATCGGTCGATCTGATTGTCCAGGTCAAACGTCTCCGCGACGGTTCGCGTCGTACGACCAACATTACCGAAGTGATCGGGATGGAAGGCGACGTGATCGTGACCCAGGAATTGTTCAAATATCAATATATCGATGAGGATGCAGACGGCAAGATCATCGGCGAATATCAATCCGCCGGCCTGCGTCCCTATACGCTCGACAAGGCGCGTCAATATGGCTTCAACCAGCCGTTGCTGGAAGCCTGCCTGTAATCAGCGGCTTAGTCGGTCGAGATAAATCCGAGACCGAAGGCTATTGATATGCCGAAGGTCAACAATGCCAAAGCGGTGATTGTTGACCACGGCATGAAACCGACATCTTCAATGTCGCGGCGATTGTTGCGCCGCCGGTTGCCGATCTCTGCAATCACCGCGATTGTCCCTGACAGACCGCACATTACCATCCACAGCGGCGGCATTGAAGGTCAGCCCTTGGCCAGCATATTGATGATGCCGGAGAAATCCTTGCCGCCCTGCCCTTCAGTTTCGGCATATTTCTCGTAGAGTTTCGCTGCTTCTGCGCCCATCGGCACATCCGCACCGGCGCTTTGCGCGGCTTCCATCGCCAGACGCAGATCTTTCAGCATCAAGGCAGCAGCAAAGCCGCCTTCATAATCATTGTCTGCCGCGCTTTGCGGACCGACACCCGGGACCGGGCAATAGCTGGTCATCGACCAGTTCTGTCCTGACGCCTTGGAGGAGATATCGTAGAATGTCTGCAGGTCGAGACCAAGCTTCTCCGCCATCTTGAACGTCTCGCAGGTCGCGATCATCGACGCGCCAAGCAGCATATTATTACAGATTTTCGCCGCCTGTCCCGCACCATTGCCGCCGGCGTGGATCACCGCCTTGCCCATGTCGGACAGGATCGGTTCGGCGCGTTTGAAGCCTTCGTCGCTGCCGCCGACCATGAAGGTCAATGTTCCGCCATTGGCCGCCGCAATGCCGCCGGATA
Organism: uncultured Parasphingorhabdus sp.; assembly: GCF_963975735.1. Classification (GTDB taxonomy): domain Bacteria; phylum Pseudomonadota; class Alphaproteobacteria; order Sphingomonadales; family Sphingomonadaceae; genus Parasphingorhabdus. The sequence goes on along the minus strand of NZ_CAXBIA010000012.1, from coordinate 27,464 downwards.
CAGGGGCATCGACTGGGACGAGGCCCTTGGCTTCCGCCATCGTGGCAACATCGCGCGCGCTGTCGACATCGATGGTCGAGCAATCGATCACCAAGGTGCCCGGATTGGCATTGATGATGATCTCATATTCATAGACCTTGCGGACATGAGTACCGGCCGGAAGCATGGTGACCACAGCTTCCATATTCTGGACCGCCTGTGCAGCGTCGCTGACCGGATGGCAGCCGGCTTCACCGGCTTTCGCGAGCGCTTCGCCGGACAGGTCAAAAGCATGCACCTCGTGCCCCGCTTTTGCAAGATTGGCGGCCATGCCGCCACCCATATTGCCAAGGCCGATAAATCCGATTTTCATTATAGTCTCCAGTGATTGTCAGCAAAACAAAGCCAGCGGCCTTGCAAGGTAGAAGCAGCTATTCCTAGCGTCCCTTCCACTGTCCTTCGCGTTTTTCGATGAAGGCAGCCATGCCCTCTTTCTTGTCTTCGGTAGCGGTCAGGATCTGGAACAGACGCCGTTCGTGGACCAGACCCTGCTCGAGATTATTCTCAAATGCCGAATTGACCATTTCCTTGTTCACCTGCGCGGCCATCGGCGGCATCGAGGCGACAAGCGCGGCAGATTTCAGAGCTTCATCGAGCAGATCATCATGCGGAACCACGCGGGCTACAAGACCGGAACGTTCGGCTTCTTCAGCATCCATCATCCGGCCGGTCAAGCACATTTCCATCGATTTGGCCTTGCCGATCGCGCGGGTCAGGCGCTGCGAGCCACCCATGCCCGGTGCAACACCCAGCTTGATTTCCGGCTGGCCGAATTTCGCCTTGTCGCTGGCAATGATATAATCCGCCATCATCGCGAGTTCACAGCCACCGCCCAGCGAAAAGCCGTTGACCGCCGCAATCCAAGGCTTGCGGGTCGTCTTGACGATATGGCTGGTCCACTTGGCGAAGAAATCCTCGAGATAGAAGTCGGCGGCGGACTTGTCGTACATTTCCTTGATATCGGCGCCAGCGGCAAAAGCCTTGTCACCTGAACCCGTCAATACGGCGCAGTTTTGCGTCTCATCTGCCTGAAAAGCGGCGAAAGCATCGATCAGTTCATCCAGCACCTGGCTGTTCAATGCGTTCAGCGCCTGCGGCCGGTTGAGGGTAATCAGGGTAACCGCACCCTTTTTCTCGGTAAGAATTGTTTCGTACGTCATAGGGGCTTCCATTCTTCATTGGCTGGCAGGGGTGCGAAAATCGCATCAATCCATTCGTCGGTCACTTCTTCGGGCGTCGCCGGCTTCCATTTCGGATCATTATCCTTGTCGATTATCAGTGCCCGCACGCCCTCGAGGAAATCGTGCATCACCAGCACATGATAGCCGATCCGATATTCGTTGCGCATTTCATCGGCGAAGCTGTTCATCGCCGCGCCTTCCCTGAGCTGGCGCAGCGCCACCTTGCAAGTCTGCGGGCTTTTGGTGCCGAGCGTATCGCGCTCCTTGGCCGCCCAGTCGCTATCGTCGGCTTCCAGTGCGGCGAGGATATCTTCGAAACGGTCGGAGGCGAAAAACTTGTCGATCTTGTCGAGATTCCTGGCGATCCGCGCTTCGGGAATATTGCCCGAAAGCTGCCCCAATATGCCGTCGATACGATCGGGCTTTTCGGTAATCCGTTGTTTGGCTTCTTCGAGAGCTTCCGATGGCAGATAATGGGTAGCGATACCCACTTCCTTGCACTCGGCGCCATCCAGCCGCGCACCGGTGAGCGCGAGAAACTGTCCTAACCGGCCTTCGAGCCGGGACAGGAACCAACCGCCGCCGACATCCGGGAATAGTCCGATTCCGGTTTCCGGCATGGCAAATCGGGTATGCTCGGTGGCCACGCGATATTTGGCCGGTTGCGAAATTCCGACGCCCCCGCCCATGGTGATGCCGTCCATGAAAGCGACTATCGGCTTGGGATATTCAAACAGCAGATGGTTGAGCTGATATTCGTGATAGAAAAACTCGCGACCTTTCTTGCCGTCGGTCATGCCGGATTCGCGCAGCATCGCGATATCGCCACCGGCGCAGAAGCCCCTGCCCTCGCTATGGTCGAGGATAACCGCTTCCACGCTGTCATCGTCCCGCCATGCGAGCAGTGCCTCGGTCATCGCAAGGCACATGTCGAGGTTGAGCGAATGGATGACTTTGGGCCGGTTCAGGCTGATATGGCCAACCCGACCGGTTTTTCTGATAATGAGATCTTCTGTCATAAATTTCCTATTGGCGCAGCAATTCGCGCGAAACGATCATACGCATGACCTGGTTGGTACCCTCTAATATACTATGCACGCGCAAATCGCGCCAGAAGCGCTCGATCGGATAATCCTGCAAATAGCCATAGCCGCCAAAGAGTTGCAGCGCGTCGTTGACGATCTTGCTGCCGTTGTCGGTTGCCAGCCGCTTTGCCATTGCGGCAAATTTGGTCTTGTCGGGCGTGCCTTCGGTGACCTTGGCGGCGGCGAGATAGAGCAGCGCCCGCGACGCTTCGAGGTCCGTCGCCATATCGGCGAGCATGAACTGGGTATTCTGGAAGTCGCTGATCGCCTTGCCAAATTGCTTGCGCTCCTTGGTATAGTTCACTGCTTCATCGAGACAACGCTGCGCGCCGCCAAGCGAACATGCGCCGATGTTCAAGCGTCCGCCATCCAGACCGGCCATGGCGATGCGAAAGCCCTCGCCCTCGTCACCGACCCGGTTTTCAACCGGTACCCGGACATTGTCGAAATTGACCTGAGCCGTGGGTTGCGAATGCCAGCCGAGTTTCTTTTCATTTGCGCCAAAGCTGACACCCTCCATGTCCTTCTCGATGACCAGGCAGGTCACACCTTTGGCACCGTCATCGGAGGTGCGCGTCATCGTGACGTAAATCTCGTTCTCGCCGCCGCCGGAAATAAACTGCTTCGAACCGTTGACGATATAGTCGTCGCCGTCGCGAACAGCTTTGGTCTTCAGCGAGGCCGCGTCCGATCCCGCTCCGGCTTCGGTCAGGCAATAGCTGGCGATTTTCTCCATCGGCACGAGATCGGGGAGATATTTGTCCTTCACCGCCTGCGAGCCGAATATGTCGATCATCCAAGACGCCATATTATGGATCGAGATGAAGGCGCTGGTCGAGGGACAGCCATAAGCCATGGCTTCCATGATGATCGCCGATTCGAGCCGGCCGAGACCGATGCCGCCCGATTCCTCGGACACATAGATACCGCCAAAGCCGAGGTCGGCCGCCTGCTTGATCGTATCGCGCGGGAATATATGCTTTTCGTCCCACTCGGCCGCAAAGGGCGTGATCGCGTCGGCGGTGAATTTCTGCGCCATTTCCTGAATGGCGAGCTGGTCTTCGGTCAGGGAAAATTGGGTCATATCTATTTCTGTTTCTTCGCTATTTGCGCGGCTGTGGATTCGACGCCCTGCAGTACCCGCAATATGTTGCCGCGGGCGATTTTTGCAAGGTCAGCGGCGCTATATCCTCGCCCTGCCAGTTCGGCAAATAGCACTGGATAGGTCGACACATCAGAGAGATCGTCGGGCGTAAACCTGATTCCGTCATAATCGCCGCCAAGGCCGATATGGTCGATACCGGCGACATCGCGGATGTGATCGATATGGTCGGCGATATCCTTTGCGGTCACCGGCGGCATCGGATTATCTTCATTCCATTTCGCCAGATGGGCTGCACGTGCGGCCTCGTCTCCGGGATAGAGTGCTGCCGCGCGCGCTGTTTCGGCCTTCTGTCCAGCGTCCCAGTCGCGGTTTTCCGCACTGACATAAGAGGGTACGAAGGTTACCATCACCAGTCCGCCGTTGGCCGGCAGCCGCTTTAGCACCGCATCCGGCACATTGCGGGGGTGGCTGGTTACGCCATCGGCAGAACTATGGCTGAAAATCACAGGTGCGCGGGTCGCGTCCAGCGCATCATTCATCGTCGCTTCGGATACATGGCTGATATCGACGATCATGCCGAGCCGGTTCATTTCGTGCACGACGGAAACACCGAATTCGGAGAGACCATCGCTTTTTGGCGCATCGGTCGCGCTGTCGGCCCAGTCGAGCGTCTTCCAGTGGGTCAGCGTCATATAGCGTGCGCCGAGCGCATAGGTCTGGCGCAACACGGCGAGCGAATTGCCAATCGAATGGCCGCCTTCCATACCGATCAGCGAAGCGATACGGCCGTTTTGCAGGGCCGATTCCACGTCATCAGCGGTCAGGGCGAGTTGCAGATCATCCGGATATGTATCGACCAGCCGGTGGACGATATCAATCTGCTCGATCACCCGCTGAACGGCCTCAAATTCCGGTAATTCCGGGTCGATCCAGACCGACCAGAACTGGCCGCCGACTCCGCCTTGCCGGAGCCGGGCGATATCGGTGTGCATCACCTTTGAACCGGTCCCGGTGGTCGGTAGCGTGTTGCGAAAATCGAATTGCGAGAAATCGCTGGCGAACCGCTCGGCAATCTGTTCCGGCGCGTCATTATGCCCGTCGATCACCGGGTTTTTGGCGAGCACGTCTTGCGCGATTTGATCGGGTGACTGCGCCTGTACCGAGGCAGCGCCGAGCAAGGCGGCAGCAAGGGTGAGGCTGCGAACGATGTTAATGGTTTTCATGCGACAAGGTCTAGTCGCGCAGCACCCTCTCGGCAAACAGCTTTTTCGCTAGTTTCTGATCATTGCGCTTGTACCAGCGATTGCCGATATTGCGCTCTGCGGCGAGCATCTGCGTGCGGGTGCCATCGGCAAAATCGACATCCGGCTCCATATTGGCAATCGGATCGCGATAGGCTTCATCGGCAGAAACGATGGTCCAGCCTTGCCGTTTCAGCGCGGCGGCCAGGTCATCAACGAACATTGCGGCAAGATCGGTCTCGTGCAGCAATATCATCTGGACCGGCGCTCGATCGAGCGTTCTCCGCGCCAGATCATCGGAAAACTCAGCCGACTCAACATAGGATTCTACAAACAGGTCGCGCAAGGCGTTCCAGTCCATGAGCTTACCCGCCCTGGCCGCCGAGATCGCCATATCCTCCAGATACCAGTCCGATGCGTCGACCGTAACATAGCCGTTCATCAGCCCGCGCTGCTTGAGACCCGTACGCACGGCATCGCGCTTTGCCTTGTTTGTTCTCCCCTCGTCGAGGAACGGAAAGCGGAACCAGGGACGGTAGTTGGGTTTGCCCTTGAGCCATTTCTCGGCCGCATCGATGTCGGCGAGAAATGCTTTGGCCGAGACCGCAGAAAGCTTGTTGTGCTTGGCTGTGTGATTGGCCAGAACATGGCCGGCTTTGGCATAAGCGGCGATATCGGCGGCGTCGTTATCATGAGCGGTAATTCGCCCCGGATTGATGAAAAAGGCCGCCTGCTCGACACCGGCGGTTTGCAATGCCTCGATCAGTAATCTCGGCCGTTCATCCGGTTCCAGAAAAGCACCCGCGCCGCGCGGGGCATCATCGAAACTGAAGGCTATGCGTTTGTCTGACGTCGCAACGGGTTGCGGCAGAGGCACCGTCTCCCTTGTCGCGTTTTCCGTAGGCCAGAAAGCGAACAAAATGATTGCCAGCAACAATGATGGCAAGAACACCCGTGGCGACAGCGCTAGCAACGCGGCACCGAAAATGATGTTGGCTGGACAGTCATGATAATCATGTCCGCCCGAAATGCCGGGATTTCCAGCATTTCGGGAGACTTGTCCTGATTTGGAACTCTGTTGCGGTCAAGCCTTACCGGGCATTTACCCCATGGTCGGAATGACAAAGGCATCCTTGTTACCGCCATCGGCAGTGCCGTCGGGCCAGCGCTGGGTAATGGTCTTGACCTTGGTCCAGAATTTCACGCCTTCCATGCCGTGCTGGTTGGTGTCGCCGAATGCCGAGCGTTTCCATCCGCCAAAGCTGTGATAGGCGACCGGTACCGGAATCGGCACGTTGATGCCGACCATGCCGACATTGACGCGGCTGGCAAATTCACGGGCGGCGTGTCCGTTACGGGTAAAGATCGCGACGCCATTGCCATATTGATGCTGGCTCGGCAGCGCGAGCGCTTCCTCGAAATTCTTGGCGCGGACGATCTGCAGGACGGGCCCGAAAATCTCTTCCTTGTAGCTTTCCATATCGGTGGTGACATGGTCGAACAAGGACGGTCCGATGAAACAGCCATCTTCATGACCCTGCAGCGAGAAGCCGCGGCCATCGACGACGAGCTCGGCACCTTCGTCAACGCCGGTCTGGATCCAATTCTCGACGCGTTGCTTGTGGGCCGGATTAACCACCGGTCCGTAGTGGGCTTCTTCGTCGGTCGATACGCCTACCCGAAGGGCCGCCATCGCCGGAATCATTTTCTCGCGCAGACGGTCTGCGGTTTCTTCACCCACCGGAACGACAACCGGCAAAGCCATGCAGCGTTCGCCAGCCGAACCGAAGGCAGCGCCCGACAGATCATTCACGACCTGATCGAGATCAGCGTCGGGAAGGACAATCCCGTGGTTCTTCGCGCCGCCCATTGCCTGGACCCGTTTGCCGGCTGCAACGCCGCGCTGGTAGACATAGTGAGCGATATCGGAGGAACCGACAAAGCTGATGCCGCCAATGGCCGGATGATCAAGAATGGCATCGACCATTTCCTTGTCGCCTTGCAGGCATTGCAAAATGCCTTCTGGCAATCCGGCTTCAAGCATCAGTTCACAGAGTCGTACCGGTACCGACGGATCGCGTTCAGACGGTTTCAGAATGAAGGCGTTGCCGGTCGCGATGGCCGGGCCGAACATCCACATCGGGATCATCGCCGGGAAGTTGAACGGAGTGATGCCGGCGCCGATGCCGATCGGCTGGCGCATCGAATAGACATCGATGCCGGGGCCTGCACCCTGGGTATATTCGCCCTTCAGGACATGCGGAATACCGCAGCAGAATTCGATCACTTCGAGTCCGCGCTGGATATCGCCCTTGGAATCCGCGATCACCTTGCCATGTTCGATCGACAGCAGATTGGCCAGTTCGTCCATATGCGCTTCGACCAGTTCCTTGAACTTGAAGAACACGCGTGCCCGACGCTGCGGGTTGGTAGCGGCCCAGGCCGGTTGCGCTGCAAGCGCAGCCTCTACCGCCTTGTCGAGCACCGCTGCATCGCCGAGATCGACCTTGCCCTGGATACCGCCATTATTGGGATCAAAAATATCGCTCTGGCGGGACGCTGCTGCGGTTCCTCCGGAAGCCAAGACATGGGTTACAGTGCGCATTGAAAGACTCCTGATTGCATTTGCGCGCTATATGCTATTTACCGCAACAATGCACAACCGCTCTTCCCCTATCTTTTATGGCAATATTGCATGAGCAATGACGGTGCCGCCGGACAGAACCGGCCGATGGCAGGAATCCTTACGCGTCTGGCCGCGATGCTCTCGCTCGCCGTCATGTTTGCCTTCGTCAAACTGGCCGGCGAGCAAGGCGTGCATGTCACCGAAAGCCTGTTCTACCGCCAGTTGATTGCCATGCCGCTGATCTGCTTTCTGATCATGCGGAGCCGGGAAGGTTGGCCGTCCATCGTCTCGAACAAGCATAAGCTCCATATCTTGCGCTCCTGTCTCGGCATTTTTGCCATGGGCCTCAATTTCTGGGCGATGACCCTGCTGCCGCTGGCCGATGCCACGACGATCAGCTTCACCGTTCCCATTTTCGCGACTCTGTTTGCCGCGATATTCTTGCGCGAGAAGGTCGGCATCCGGCGCTGGTCGGCAATCCTGATCGGCTTTGTCGGCGTGCTGATCGTGGTCCAGCCCGGCGGATCGCTGATCCCCGCCTTCGGTGCCGCCGTGGCCCTTGGCGGCGCTCTGGTCACCGCGGCGGTTACCATGGTCATCCGCATGCTGGGCCGAACCGAAACCAGCGTTGTCACGATATTCTGGTTCTCGGTCTATACTTTGCCCGCGCTTACCGTCTTCGCCTTCATTTATGGTGGCGGGCATGATGCAAAGACCTGGGGCTATCTGCTTGGCATCGGCATTTTCGGCGCTCTCGGGCAGCTGTGCATCACCCAGTCGCTACGCTTCGCGCCGGTGTCGACGATCGTGCCCATGGACTATAGTTCGCTGATCTGGGCGACCTTCTTCGGCATCGTCATCTTCGGCCAATATCCCGGCCTGTCGATCTGGCTCGGCGCGCCGGTCATCATCGGATCCGGCCTGTTCATTGCCTGGCGCGAACATGTGAAGGCGAGCAAGCTGACGGTTGCCAAGGCGGAGCCGAGCGCATAATCACTCCCGCAATAGGGAGAGAGACATGCTGAAATTCATATCGTCCATCGGGGCAGCGCTGACGCTGCTATTTGCTGCCGACGCGCAGGCCGAAGAGGGACCCGCTCCCCTCCCCTATCCCGAAGTGACGATCTTCGAAGCAGCCAAGATCATCACCATGGAGCCCGGCTATCCCGAGGCCCGCTATGTCGCGACCGCCGACGGTATCATCCTCGGCCTCGGCCAGACATTGGAAGATCTGGAAGCATGGACGAGGGACCGGGAGGTCACCGTCGACCGGCAGTTTGCCAGGCAGTTCCTGATGCCCGGCTTCATCGAACCGCATGTCCATCCGATGCAGACCATCATGATGCTGCCGATGCCGTTCATCAGTCCCGAGGAGTGGCAGCTCCCCGGCAAGACCTATCCCGCGGCCCGCGGCAAGGCGCAATATGAAGAGCGCCTGCGCGCGGAAATGGCGAAGAGCGACGACGCCCTGTTCATCACCTGGGGCCATCACAAGCTGTTCCACGGCGACATGGACCGTGCCGAACTCGACCGCATCGCGCCCGACCGGCCGGTGGTGATCTGGCAGCGCAGCTTCCACGAGATCATCGCCAACAGCAAGGCGCTGACCCTGCTCGGCATCGGCGACGAAGCGGCCTTCACCGCGGCGTTCAGCAAGCCCAATATCGATCCCGGCCATGCCGATTATGCCAGCGGCATCATCCACGAGACCGCCTTGTTCAACGGCATCGAAATGCTCCGTCCCTATCTCTTCTCGCCGGCCAAGGTGCAGCAGGGTCTGGCCGACATGCGCCAGATGATGCTCGAAAATGGTGTCACCACCAGCGCCGATCTGGCCTTTGGCGGCTTCGGCGGACCGGCGATGGAGTCGGCTTTGTTCAAGAGCCTCTATGACCAGCCGACCACGCCGTCGCGCATTCTCGCGATCCCCGTTGCGCCGCTGGTCACCGGCGATCCCAATGTCTGGCTCAAGGACATGAAAGCCAAATATGACAGCAGCAAATTCTTCTTCTCCAACCGGGTCAAACTGTTCGCCGACGGCGCCTTCTTCGCCCAATATATGCAGATGAACCCGCCCGGTTACAGCGACGGTCACGAGGGCAAATGGCTGACCGAGCCGGAGGAATTGCTCAAGCAGACCGAGCGTTTCTGGGACGCTGGCTGGAACCTGCACACCCATGTGAACGGCGATCGTGGCCTCGATGTGGTGCTCGACATCACCGAAAAGCTCGCCCTCCGCAACGGCCAGAATATCGTCATGGAACATCTCGGCTATTCGACCGAAGCGCAGAACCGGCGGATCGGCGATATGGGCCTCTATGTCTCCGCCCAGCCCAATTATATCCGCATCCTCGGCGATGCTTACGCGAAGACCGGCATGGGCCCCGACCGCGCCGCGCAGATGAGCCGGCTCGGTTCGCTCGAGCGCAAGAATGTTCCGCTCGGCCTGCACAGCGATTTCAACATGGCACCGATCGATCCGCTCTATCTCGCGTGGGTGGCGAGCAACCGGATCACACTCGACGGCAATGTCAAGGCGCCGAAAGAGCGGCTCTCGCTCGACAAGGCGTTGCGCGCAATCACCGTCGAGGCGGCGCAGGTGATCGGTCTGGACGCGATGGTCGGCAGTATTGCCACCGGCAAGAAAGCCGATTTCACCGTGCTCGACCGTGACCCCTATGTGGGCGGCGCGGCGAAACTGCGCGAAGTCGGGATCAAGGGCGTGATATTCGAGGGGCGCTGGTTCCCGGCGGAATAGTGCTTCTGCAAACACCGTTCGCGCTGAGCCTGTCGAAGTGTTTGGCGCGAGCAAGCTGGACAGCATCGTCATCCTGAACTTGTTTCAGGACCCCTTGAGATTGCGCACCGCCGCCCGAGGTCCTGAAACAAGTTCAGGATGACGAGTGCCCCCTAATCCGTTCGTCCTGAGCCTATCGAGCCGCAAGCCAGCGAAGCTAGCGACTTTTGCGCCACGCGAAACCCTCAAGCGCGCGCACAATTAAACTTTACACAAACACACCCTTTTGTTTTCCGTAAACTTCTGCCCAAATCCGCAGTCTTCCGGTACTATCTCTCCGCCACCAAGGCGCCGAGTGTAATCTTTGAAACGGTGGGGTTCAACTGGTCCGATTGGTTCAGATGAGCGGGCGATATCGCCGCAGTCTTGTCCAGATTGTCAAAGAGCCAAGCGAAAGTAGACGATTGGGTTGAGTGTAGGAAAGACCAATGTGCAATGCCGTGATGCAAAGCTGTGATCTGCTCAGCCCGAAGGCAAGGGTCGCAGAAAAGCATGTCAATCGGTGCCAGCGAGCAAACAAAAACCCTGCCAGATTGCTCTGACAGGGTTTTTAAGTAAATCGATTGTTTAGCCTAAGCGTAGCTAACCTTCAGATTGACTTTGCGCTGACGTCGCATCGCACCGCCAATGGCACCAAAGCCAAAGATCATGAAAGCCCATGTTGCAGGTTCTGGGACGGCTCCTAAAGATTGAAACGACACTCCGTTAAGACCTTGATTGTTCCAAATACTGGTATCGTTGTTCACACCTACAGATGCATAATTGGTGTTACCGTTGGCGTAACCCAAAGCTACATTAATAAAAAGCTGATCGAAGTTGGTTCCAATTACACCTCTATCAGCCCAAAAAGAGCCGCTTGTTATAACACCATTGGCGAGAGTAAAGCTGTTCTCAAATTGATTTGTCCAAACAGTTACATCCGTGGGAGTTCCGGTAAATGCGCCAGCGCTAAATGAGTCGACAAAAACTTGAGTTGCTGACGAAGTGGCGTTGTCTGTCAGACCTAAGATTCGACCAGTGACACTTCCGGCAATACCATTTGTAACTCCAGAATCACCGGTATCGGTGCTGAACGTAAAGATAAAATCGGCAGCATTTGCTGGCGTTGTAGCGACAAATGACAATGATGCTGCGGTAGCTAAAAGTAGCTTTTTCATGATTTTGGGCCTTTCGAAGATACGTTCAGTGATTCCTGAATTTGTATTAGATGATGCAATCCTTCTGTGATTGTTAATTCAACATTAAGGACATTACAACTGGGCCCTCAAAATTCTCTGATTCGTGCCATTATGGGACAACTGCAAGTTGTAGCATGATGTGAAAAAACCACCGGAATCGCTTCCAGCGGGCTTTATGCTTTGGTCAGTTGTGAGAGGTGGCTCGCACTGAACGAATGACGGCTTTCGGAATGCACCGATTAAGTCTCCAAAGACCACTATTGGGGCGTTAGCCGCCATTCAGTGTCCGTATCCGCAATGTCCGCTTTTCTGCCCAAAGTGGAATTGGTTCCCTTCCGTTCCCCCTGCCCGGAAAGAATTCATCCAAAAAAACCACTGGTTAACAGTAGCGCTCTATAGCCCTGTGACAGAAGGGCCGGATTTCAGGCTTTGCCGCTGGCGGTTTTCCGACCAGCGACCGTTTCATCCGGGGGGATATATATGGCATTTATCAATCATTTTGCCGAGGCCGAAGACGAGCTGAACTATGTGCATGACGAGCGCGCGTCGCGGCTCAAGGCGACCCGGGCTGTGCTCATTCTCGGCCCGCTGATTTTCCTCGGCTTCTTCATGCTGACCCCGGTCTTCTCGTCGAACGAGGCCTTTGCGACCTTCAATATCACGACGATGGCGATCGTCGGCTTTTTCGCACTGGCGATATTTGCAACGACCAACCGCCTTTATATCGAGCAACCGTGGCTGGATCTCTTGCCGTTCATTTGCATGTCGATCGCAGCGGCCGTGCTGATGACCGTATTGGTTCGTACCACGGCGGCCAATGACCTCGATATTACCAAGATATCCGTCGTCTACTTTGGCCTGATCTATTTCATCGCCAGCGTTGCCTTTGTCGCCAATGTACGGCTGTTCACGATCTGGGCGATCGGCATGCTGGGGGTGTTCATCGCCTATATGGACAGCCACGGCATCGACGTCGACGAGATGTATCATACCATCGTCAACATCAGCTTTTTCCTGCTGTTCGCGATCTTCTCCAACTGGGAAGCCGATCGCCGGGCGCGGGCGATGTATGTGGCTCGCCAGGAGCTCAACCAGGAACGCAAGAAGACGGAGAAACTGCTCTATAATGTCTTGCCGCAAGCGGTCGCCCAGCGGCTGCGCGCGGGTGAGGTGGTGGCCGATTCCTTCTCCGATATCTCTGTGGTTTTCATCGATATTGTTGGCTTCTCGAAACTTTCCAAGCAGCTTTCGCCGGGTCATCTGGTCGAGCAGCTGAACGGGTTTTTCCTGATCGCCGACCAATGCGCGACCCGCTATGGCATCGAGAAAGTCAAAACCATCGGTGATTGCTACCTTGCGGTTTGCGGCGGTACCGCTTCCGACGGCTCCGGCGCCAAAGATGCGGTAAGCTTTGCCAAAGATGTGATTGCGGAAATGCAGAGCCGGGCCGCAGAAAGCGGGATCGACATCCAGTTGCGGGTCGGCGTGCATTCCGGGCCGGTCGTCGGCGGCGTGGTCGGGACAAGCCGGCTGGCCTATGATTACTGGGGCGATACGATGAATATCGCCAGCCGGATCGAAGGCGCGGCGGAGCCCAACGGGATAGCGGTGTCAGCCGCCACCTTCTTCCAGTGCACCGGAAGTCACGAATTTGACTCGCCCGAAACCATCGCGCTGAAAGGAGTCGGGGATACGGTGATTTACCGGATCAAGCCCGATATTGCGGCGTGAACTGGCGACCGGGAGCGCCGATTATAGTCCCGGCTTCTAGCGCTTCATCTTCTCGAACAGATCGACCAGCTCGTCGAATTTCTCGCGCTGTTCTTCGGGGTCGCCGGTGGCGATCGCCTCGCTGACGCAGCAGGCGGCGTGGTCCTTGAGAATCTGGCTCTCGACTTTGGCGAGCGCCGATTTCACCGCCTGCATCTGGTGCAATATATCCATGCAATAGCGGTCTTCCTCGACCATTTTCGCGATGCCCCGCACCTGCCCCTCGATGCGGTGGAGCCGGTTCAGTTTCGCGCTGATATTGTCTTTTGCCATGGTTCCGTCCTTATCACGCAGATAGCAGCTTGTAACTCATCCACAGCGCCATGCCGATCATGAAAATATTCTCGGTCAGCGAGATAAAGCCGAGCGGCACATTGCTGTCTCCGCCGACGCACGCACATTTGAGCTCGCGCTTCTGGATATAGACCGCGTAGAAGACCGAGACCGCGCCGATCGTGCCGATGAACAAGGCCACGGGGATGGCCAGCCATAGCGCGACGCCGGCAATCATCAGCACGCCGGCCAGCCCCTCGCCGAACGGGTAGAGATAGGAATAGCGCACCCAGCGTCTGGCGAGCAGATCATAATTGAGGAACATGGTCGAGAAGCTCTCGATATCGCGCAATTTCAGGTAAGCGAGACCGCACATCGAGAAAGCAACGAACCATTCGGCGGTCAATATCGAGAACCAGGCGCCGGTGGAGACAAAGGCGGCGGCCAGCGCCATCAGGAACGTCATCGTGAACAGAGCGATGACCGGCTGGTAGCTGGTGTCGCTGCGCTCTTCCTTCGGCCTGTCCTTGCCGAGATACACTCGCAACTGGTCATAGCCGCCGATCCGCTCGCCATCGATGAAGGTCTGCGGCGTGGTCTCGACATCATGCTCCGCCTTGAACGCGTCGGTCTCGGCTCTCGTGGTCAGATGATGGTCCTCGACGGTGAAGCCTTGTCGCTCGAGCAGATATTTTGATTTCAGCCCGTAAGGACAGATATGCTGGTCCATTACCATGCGGTAGAGTTTTGCTGTTCTGTTTTTCACGGTCAAACCCTTATTGTCATATACCTATGGGGGGTATATAGGATTTCGCATGATAAAAAGCAATCTTCCCCTGTCGCGCCGTAGCATGATCGGCTCTCTTGCCGCCCTGAGCGGTCTAGCCGCCCTGCCCATGCCCGCATGGTCAATGGGCCAGATGGGCGGCCCGGTGCGCAAGGGTATCCATGAACTTTCCGGCGCCAAGGTCGATCTGCATATCGCCGATGGCAGCTTTGCCACCGGCGGCCGGTCGGGGCACGCGATTGCGGTCAACGGCACGGTGCCGGGCCCGCTGATCCGGCTGAAGGAGGGCGAGCAGACGATACTCTCGGTGCACAATATGCTGGACGTCGACAGTTCGGTGCACTGGCATGGGCTGCTGTTGCCGTTCCAGTTTGACGGCGTGCCGGGGATCAGCTTTCCGGGGATCAGGCCGGGTGCGCGTTTCGATGTGCCGCTGACGCCGCGCCAGTCGGGCACTTACTGGTGGCACAGCCATAGCGGGCTGCAGGAACAGGTCGGCCATTATGGGCCCCTGATCATTGATCCCGCAGGACCCGATCCGGTGCAATATGACCGCGAGCATATCATCCTGCTCAGCGAATTCACGCCGATGCACCCGCATGCCATCATGAAGAAGCTGAAGGTATCCGAAGGCTATTTCAGCATGCAGAAGACCAGTGCCACAGACGATTATCCGTTGAGCGCGGAAGAGCGGCGGATGTGGGGGAGGATGCGGATGATGCCGACCGATATCGCCGATGTGTCAGCGCCTACTTATACATATCTGATCAACGGTCATGGGCCGGAGGACGGGCTGGAGCTTCCCTATAGCCCGGGCGAGCGCGTGCGCTTGCGGATCATCAACGGCAGCGCGATGACCTTCTTCAATATTCGCCTGCCCGGCCTGCCGATGACGGTGGTTCAGGCAGACGGTGTCAACGTACAACCGGTAGAGGTCGATGAGCTACAGATCGGCGTCGCCGAGACTTATGACGTGATTGTAACGCCGAGCGAAGCGGGTGCTTTTGCGATTGCGGCGGAGAGCATGGATCGCAGCGGCATGGCGCAGGCCTCCCTCACCTCGCAACCGGGGCGAAAGGCCGCCTTCCCTGCGCTGCGCGATCCGCCTTTGCTGTCGATGGTGGACATGGGCCATGGGGGCATGGATCACGGTGACGGTGGTACTGAGCCAGCCGAGCCGATGGATCACAGCAAGATGGACCACGCCGCCATGGGGCATGCAATGCCCCATGCCGCGCCTGCCGACGCGCATAGCGGCCATGACATGGCAGCGATGGATATGAGCGGCGGCATGGATATGCGTGACACTTCACTGCTCCCTGCGAGCGTCAGGACCGGTCCCGGCATCGATATGGTATCGATGAACCCTCAGGACCGCACCGGCTATCCCGGCCTTGGGCTGGACGATGTGCCGCATAGGGTGCTCAACTATCGCCTGCTGAAATCGCTCGAGATGGATCATGACAAGCGCGCGCCTGACCGCGAGATGGAATTGCACCTGACCGGCAATATGGAACGCTATATGTGGAGCTTTGATGGCAGGAAAATGAGCGCTGTCGGCGATGCGCCGATCCGCTTCGCCTATAATGAACGGGTGCGGGTCAAGCTGGTCAACGACACGATGATGGCCCACCCGATCCACTTGCACGGCATGTTTTTCGAACTGGTCAACGGTCAGGGCCATCACCAGCCGAAAAAGCATACGGTGATCGTCCAGCCGGGCAGCAGCGCGACGTTTGACGTGACCACCGACGAGCCGGGCGACTGGGCCTTTCACTGCCATCTGCTCTACCATATGCACGCCGGGATGATGCAGACGGTCAGCGTTGCCTTTCCGGAAGGAGCGGCATGATGCGGCTATTAGCAACAAGCCTGATGGCGATGATCGGAACCACACCAGCACTGGCGCAGGATCATAGCCAGATGGATCACAGCACGCACCAGATGCCAGCAGCTCCGGAAGAAGCACCCGAGGTCGATCATTCAAAAATGGACCATGGCGCTATGGGCCACAGTCCGCCAGCCGCTCCGCAAGCATCCTCCCCGTACAACCTGACCGGCCCGCCCAATGCGGCGGATGCGATCTGGGGTGCAGATGCCATGCGTCCGGCCCGCGAAGCGCTCTATAAGGAGCATGGCAATATGCAGATCTTCTGGTTTCAGGGCGACCGGCTGGAATATCGCGCGCGCGCGGGCGAGGACGGCTTTCTCTGGGACGTGCAGGGCTATTATGGCGGCGACATCAACAAATTCTGGTTCAAGAGCGAAGGCGAAGGGAGTTTCGGCGAACCGGTTGAAAGCGCTGAAATACAGGTGATCTACAGCCGCGCCATTGCGCCCTTTTTCGATCTGCAGGCCGGCGTCCGGCAGGACCTGACCGGCCCCGACCGCACCCATGCGGTGATCGGCGTCCAGGGCCTGATGCCCTATATGTTCGAAGTTGATGCCGCGGCATTTCTCTCCACCAAGGGCGACCTGACCGCGCGCATCGAAGCGGAATATGACCAGCGCCTCACCCAGCGCCTGATCCTGCAACCGCGCGCCGAAATAAACCTGTCTGCTCAGGAGATTCCCGAACTGGATATCGGCGCCGGTATCGACAATATCGAACTCGGCCTCCGCCTCAGCTACGAGATCGCCCGTGAATTTGCGCCTTATGTCGGAATCGAGCAGGAATGGAAACTCGGCGGCAGCCGCGATTTTGCGCGGCTTGCCGGTGAGGACTCAAGCGTCACCAATTATGTGGTGGGCGTGCGTTTCTGGTTTTGATCAACTGGTGGAGCCGATGATCCTGTAGCAAATGCGTTGCTACCGGCCCCATTTTCGGCGGAACCCGAGTCAGGTTTCCGCGTAATTTGATCGACGCGAGGAAAAATCATGTTGTTGAAGAAAATCAAGACGCCCGGCCTGTCCCATCTTTCCTATCTGGTCGGTTCCGGCGGCAAGGCAGCCGTCATCGATCCGAGACGGGACTGCGACATCTATCTCGAGACCGCGCGGGCCGAAGGGCTCGAGATCACCCATATCTTCGAGACCCATCGCAACGAAGATCTGGTTTCCGGCGCGCCGATCTTGGCAAGCATGACGGGTGCCGAGGTATATCATGGTCCCAATCCGGCGGGTGACGTTGTTTATGCGAAGACCGCCCGTGAAGGCGACCGCTTCGCCATCGGGCAACTGGCGATCGAGATTATCGAAACGCCCGGCCACACGGATGATCATATCGCCTTCGCGCTGTATGACAGCGAATATCCTGACGGCGCGGTCGGCGTGTTCACCGGCGACGCGCTGTTCGTGGGCGATGTCGGCCGCACCGATTTCTACCCGGAGCGCAAACGGGAAGTGGCCGGACTATTGTTCGATTCCCTGCAGAAAATTCTGGCGCTCGGCGATCAGGCGATGATCTATCCCGCCCATGGGGCCGGATCGGTCTGCGGATCGGGAATGGCTGAACGGGAGTTTTCGACGGTCGGGCACGAGAGGAAAAACAATTCCCGGCTGCAAATCCAGAGCCGGGACGAATTTATCGAAGCGAAGATCAACGAGAACCATTATCAGCCGCCCTATTTCCGGTTGATGGAGCGGCTCAATATGGAAGGCGGCGATCCTGCACCGCGGGTGCCAAGACCGAAAAACCTGACCCTGTCGGAACTGGACAATTGTAACGCCACCCATTGGGTAGATGTGCGCGATCCGATGGCTTTTGCCTCGGGTCATTTTCCCGGATCTATGAGCCTGCCGGTCGGCATGATATCGGCATTTGCCGGATGGTATATCGGCGAGGAAGACAGCATTTTGCTGATCGGTGCGGACGAAAGCGAGCTTGCCAGTGCAACCGAGCATCTTGTTCGTATCGCGCTCGACAATATCGTCGGCGGATATACCGGGGTGGTTTCGGCGGCGGCAGCAGGGAAAAGCATGGAACAAGTCCCGATGATCGAAACGCACGAGGTCAAGACGCGGCTGCAAGAGGGCCGCAGCGACTGGACCTTGCTCGACGTGCGCGATGCGGATGAACATAGCGAATTCTCGATCGACGGTTCGCAGCATATCTATGTCGGCGAATTGAACGAACGCTGGAAAGAGCTCGACAAGGCGCATCACTATACATTGATGTGTGCCAGCGGCATGCGGGCGACTGTGGCAGCGGGCTGGCTGGCCAGTCGGGGATTTGGAAAACTCGACATCTATCTGGGCTCGATGGGCCCTTGGAAAGCGTCCCAAGAGGAGGAATAGGAAGCTATATTAGCGGCAGATAATTCCCGGATTTTATCCCGTCACCGAACGCTTGCCTCTCACGCTCCAGAACAATTTTCCAGCCAATAAGCCAAGCACGATCGCGACAATATCTGCGGCAAAATCCATCCAGTCGGCATCGCGTCCCAATCCCATGGAAAATTGCAGAAGCTCGATGCCGCCGCCGAAGACCATCAGCAGAACGAGCAGGAACGCGGCATTTGTGCGCGGCCAAAGCAATCGTGCCATCAGCGACAGGGTGAAAAATGCCAGACCGTGGTTGAGCTTGTCGTAGGCAAAAACCGTCGGCGCGTCTGCCGCAGGCATGAGCGATATCGCGAGGATGATGCCGAGCAACAGCCAGAACAGGATACGGAATATATTCAGGGTCTTCATTCTGCCCACCTAGCTGGCGAAAGATGACCGGCCCGTTAACGCAGGGGCACCGGATGCCACCCCTGCGTCACATCAGATTCTGCAAATTGATCAGGTCGTTCGTCAATATGATCATCCCGCTGGTGACCACAAATCCCAGCAATGCGGAAATAAATGTTGCGCGGTTGTTGGACATGGCATTTTCCTTTCTGAAAATAGCTGGCGCGGCGGAGCGGATCGGGGGTAGTCCGCGCTCGCCGCACCAGCTGGAATTTCCCGGTTATACGGTTAGAACCGCCACCGGGAATGATGCGAGGGCCAGCGAGAAACTCGTTACCGTCGCGAAAAATGCGCCGATCAGGGCGGTGGTGTTGAACTTCGTCATTTCACGTCTCCAGGGCTGTGGATTTCAATCCGACGGTGGATCAAGCCATCGTCATGAGCTCTAAATATACCGGTCAGGATCGAAGCGCTAACACCAGTCTTGCAAATATGTTATGCAGATACGCATAGCCCCGGGTTCTTGAAGAGAATTGGCCATGTTGGACTGGAACGACTTGCGTTATTTTCTGGCTGTCGCCCGAACGGGGAGCACCCTCGCGGCAGCGAAACATCTCCGTGTCAGCCAGTCGACAATATCCCGCCGGGTCACTGCGCTCGAAGATATTCTCGGGGTCAGATTATTCGTGCGCAAGCCTTCCGGTTACACCCTTACCCCGCGCGGAGAATCGGTTTTACCCGCAGCAGAATCGGTCGAGGCAGCGGTGCAGTCCTTCTCTCACGGCATAGCCGCCGAGGCTCGCCGCGTTGTCGGTACGGTACGACTGACGACGGTGGAATCCGCAGCCAACGCCTGGATCATTCCCTCACTCGGCCTGCTCCGCACCCGTTACCCCGACCTGCGACTGGAGATCCTGACCACAGACGAGAATCTGGATATCGCGCGCGGAGAATGTGACGTTGCACTTCGATTCGGGGAAAAGCCGACAGAGGAGATGCTGATCGTCCGTCATCTGCTCGACATGCAGGAAACATTCTACGCGCACGAGCAATTGGTGGAAAAACTGGGCATGCCCGACAGTCTGGCAGCGGTGACCTGTTATCCGCTTATCATGTCGATGGATCGGGAAGGAAAAGTCGGTCGCTGGATGACGGAGAATTTTCCGGACGCGGAAATCGCGCACCGGGCCAATACGGTATCGAGCATCATTGCGAGTGTCCGCTCCGGCGTTGGCGCTTCGATACTTCCCTGTCTGATGGGAGATGACACGAGACGTCTGGTCAGGCTGCTGCCGCCGATTGCGGAGCTGACCATGCCGGGCTGGATCGTGACAACCGACGAAGCGCGCCGGCAGCCGCATATCCGCGCGCTTATCGATTTTGTCGTCGAACAAATTCAGCTTTCGCTCGCCCGCAGCTCTTCGCGCCTGTCGGTGGTACAGGCAGCCTGATCGCCGTCATTCCGCTTCGATAAGGCTGGGATAACCTCCGCATCACAATATACCGCAGTAAACAACGGATTTGGGGCCGATGAAAGCAATGTCGCGATCGACACGTCCCTGCCGCAGAATGCTGCAGACCATAAGAAGCTGCTCGACGCGGTCAGCAACAAGGTGCCTGAATATATTATCGCAACCGGCAGGCAGGCCCTCTCCGCCAGAGACGGAAAGGGCCTGCTTCACCATATAGCCGAGCCCAAAATAATAGCCAAGGTACGCGGTAGATATTAGGGACGGGCGTCAGCCAGTTTCGTGCCTGCATGTGCGCTGAAACTGCTCATCTCAACGCGGTCGATAGCCGTCAGCCACTGTGTTTTGATTGCATCGCTGCACTTGCTCAGAGTGTGGCGGGGAAGCAATACCGAGTAGTTTCCGCTGCGGCAATAAGAGCGCGCTTCTCTTTCCAGGCGCACCATCATCCGTTCGCGGCTGCTTTCGCTCTGCAGTTCTTGAGCGACAAATTGAAACGACGCTTTTTCCTCTGCGGCCACCGCAGGAGTGGTAGCGATCGCCGATACTGCGAGCGCGAATAGGGTTGTGCTTTTGACGGTGTTCATAATGTAATTCCCTTCTGAATTTGTGCGTTGCAGCATTCTCGATTCAGACAAAAAGCGCCATCGCAGCTTGTGCACGGCCCGTTGCAATCTTTGCAAAACCTCATTTTATCGTATATTTTCAGACCACTACGACGCTTTCGCGAGATCAAGAAAAAGCGATGAAAAAGCTTTTCTCAAAAAATGGTGCATTGCAGCATATAATCGGCTAGTGTCGCGACACAGCGCGTAACTGATCCTGATTCACCCTTTGCAGGGATAAAGTCCCTGATGACGGATCATGCTGTCGTAATGAGTATCAGGAGTAACAATGCGCAGGCTTCCCCCAACCGGTGCCCTTGAAGCTTTTCTGGCCACGGCACGAAGCGGCACGCTACGCGCAGCCGCGGCTGATCTGAATCTTTCCCCATCGGCGTTGAGCCGGCGCATCCAGAATTTGGAAACCTATGTCGGCCAGCCTCTTTTCGAACGGCGACACCACGAATTCCAGCTCACCCCGACCGGGAAGCGTCTGCTGATCGGTACCGAGCCTGTGTTCGAGAAGCTCGGACTGCTTCTGGAAGAATTGCGCGAGGAAAAACAATATAAGATCACCGTGGGCGTTCCCCCGTCCTTTGCAACAGCCTGGCTGATGCCGCGTATACAGCAATTCAGGGAAAAACATCCCGAAGTCGAACTGACCCTGGACAGCTCCGGTTCGCCGATGGCGAAACTGGGTATGAGTCTTGATGCCATCATCCTGTTTGCCAACAAGAATGAACATCAGATCGAAATGCACGAACTGCGCCCGCAGCGCGCCTTTGCGATCACCGCACCAAGTCTGGTCGACACGCGCACCGGGCTAAAGCGCGCCTTGAAAGAGCAGCCGCTTCTGATCCACCGCGCCTTACCGGAAATATTGCCCAACTGGCTGAAGACTGTCGGTTTGGATGCGCTGCCTTCCAGCAAGATCGAATATTATGACAATGGTCCATTGCTGGTTTCAGCAGCACAACACGGCTTGGGAATGGCGTTGGTGCTCGAAGACATGGTCAACTTCAAGTCCGGAACATCCGGACTGGTTCGCCCCTTTGGCGAAAGCGCCGAGACTCCTTACAGCTATTTTCTCGCGATCAAAAATGCATCGGGCAGCAGGCGTGCGATCCGCTGGTTTGGCGATTGGCTCCTGAACGAAGCCGCCAGCGATCCGCGAAACCTGATGCGGTCAAAGGAATTCGTCTGATCCACGGCGATTCCCTCCATGCCGAGATTGCCGTGCCGTAGATTGGATATTTCCAGAATTACTCAGCCGGCGCGCGCGCGGGATATTTTGCTGACCGTACTGGCTGTCGCCGTCAACACATTGTCTTCGTTGTAAACATGGCCTTCCATGAAGACTATTTTATAGCCTTGCTTGATCGCCCAGCCTTCAACCCGTAGCTTTCCAGCCCGGGTTGGTTCCAGATATGAGGTCTTTATTTCCAGCGATGACAGGCCGACAATATCGGGATCGTGCAAGAACATCGCGTGGCTCATGGCTGCATCGAGCATGGCGGTAACAAAGCCGCCCTGGACGATGTCTATCGAATGGCAATAGTCTGTCCCGATATCGAATTCGAATGTACAGGCGCATTTTTCAGTGTCGACATCAACCAGCTTCCCGCCCATCAAACGGATGAACTTGGGGCTGTGTTGATTACTCTCTTCTATTATTTTTTCTTTGTTTTTCATAAATATATTCCGCGCCGGTCGTTTCCGACGACGCTCCATTGTCCTGAATAAGATTGAATCATTACGTCGATCGACCGAGAGCGTTCGCCCGAAGCCAACATTGGTTGCCGCCCGGCTTGCAGGCGCCTCCTCAGTTCACTCCGCGATCATTGCCTTCCCAATAAGGCGCGCGCAATTCCCGCCGCAATATCTTGCCCGAGGCATTTCTCGGCAAGTCGGCGATCACGTCGACCGTCTTGGGGACCTTGAAGCCCGCGATGCGTTCTTTGGCCCAGGCAATGATGCTGTCGGTGTCGATCTCGGTGACGCCCGGCTTGGGCGAGACGACCGCTTTGACCGCTTCTCCCCATTTGGCGTCGGGGATGCCGATGACCGCGACTTCGTTGACCTGCGGGTGGCCGAAAATCGCATTCTCGACTTCCGCCGGATAGACATTCTCGCCGCCAGAGATGATCATGTCCTTGACCCGGTCCTTGATGTAGAAATAGCCGTCCTCGTCCATCACCGCTGCGTCGCCGGTATAGAGCCAGCCGTCGGCGTCGACCGTCTCGGCGGTCTTCTCCGGATTGTCGTAATAATGCAGCATGTTGAGGCCGGATCGTGTGGCGATTTCACCGATCGTTCCGGGCGGGACTTCCTGCCGCTTCTCGTCGACGATCTTCAACTCGACACTGGGCAGCGCGATGCCGATGCCGCGCATCCGTTCATTGCCCGCCGGATCATGATCCTCGGGCGGCAGGATGCAGATGGTTCCCGTGGTCTCGGTCATGCCATATTGCTGGCAGAAAAGAGCTTTGGGCATGGTCTGCATACACTGGCGCAGCAATTC
Source organism: uncultured Parasphingorhabdus sp. (assembly GCF_963975735.1). Taxonomy (GTDB): domain Bacteria; phylum Pseudomonadota; class Alphaproteobacteria; order Sphingomonadales; family Sphingomonadaceae; genus Parasphingorhabdus. The sequence goes on along the minus strand of NZ_CAXBIA010000012.1, from coordinate 4,179 downwards.
CAGCGGGATCGGGGCAGCGCCATAGGTCACGCTCCGGACGCTGGAGAAATCGGTATCCTGGGCACGCGGCCAGTTGACCAGCATCTGCAGCGCGGTCGGCACAAGGAAAAACTGGTTGAGCCCCTTGTCGATGCAGTCGAGCACACTGTCGGGGTGGAATTCGGGAATGACCATCATCGTCGCGCCATTGTAAAAGGCGATCGGGCCGATGCCGGAGCCGGCGATATGCGCGCAGGGCATGACCGCCAGCGTGCTGTCACCCGGTTTCAGATCGATCCATGCATGATCGGGATGGTCCTCGACCAGAGGCCGCAGCTTGAACAGATTGTCGCTGGTCAGCACCGCGCCCTTGTGATTGCCCGTGGTTCCGGATGTGTATAGCTGCAGCACGCCTTCCGCCGGGTCGCATTGGGTCAGATCGCCGGGTGGAGTATTGGCGACAAAATCGGCCAGATTCGGCAGGTCCGTACCGGGCTTTGTGCAGATTATCATCTTGGTAGCGGGTGACTGTTGCGCCGCATTTTTTGCGATCTCGGCAAATTCCGGTTCGCAGATGAGCAGCGGCGCTCTTGTGTCTTTCAGAACATAGGCCACTTCCGGTGCAGCGAGACGCCAGCCGATCGGAGCGATGACCATGCCGGCGCGGCTGGCAGCGGCGAACAGGGTGAAATAGAGGCCGCTATTCTTGCCCAGCCAGCAGATGCGGTCGCCTCTAGCAAGGCCCGCGCCGGTAAAGGCCTGCGCATATGCGGTGACGCGCTTGTCGAGTTCGGCATAGCTGACGAGACCGTCGGGATCATCAATCGCGATATTATCGGGGGTATTCGCAGCCCAGTGGGCGATGGAAGATCCCATGCAGCGTCGTGTCTCTGTCATTTGCCCGCTCCTTGTTACTTTGCGCCCTTGTTAATCGGGCGATTAAGGCATGGCAAGGGGAACGGCGATAAACCCCTCCTTTTCAAAGGAGGAGCTAGTCTGTTTTCCGATAGACCAAAGATATATTATTTGCCGGCATTTCGATCAGGCTCTCGTGAACGAAACCGTTTCTCTTCGCCAGCGCGTCCATATCGGCGACATCGCGCAGACCCCAGCGCAGATTCCGGCTTTTCAGACTGCGTTCGAAGGCGAGATTGCCGGGAGCGGTTTCGACATCTTCGCGCAGATAGGGGCCGTAGAGATAGAAGGGCGCGCCCGGAGCGAGCAGCTTGCCGGCTTTTTCAAACAGGCCGATGCTCGATTCCCACGGGCTGATATGGACCATGTTGATGCACAGGATCGCCGCGACGTCTTGCACGTCCCACGTCGTGGCCTGCGCATCGAGCTGTTTCGGCGGCAGGATATTCGGCACGGCTTCGCGCTTCGTCCAGGCGGCGATGGACTCGCAGCAGGCAGGATCGGGGTCGCTGGGCTGGAATGTCAGATCGGGAAACGTCCGGCCAAAATAGACGGCATGTTCGCCGGTGCCGCTGGCGATTTCCAAAATGGTGCCGTGATCGGGCAGGATATCGCGCAAGACCTCGACAATCGCATCGCGGTTGCGGAGCGTTGCCGGGGCGTGGCGCTGTTCATTCGAGCCGGCGTCATCAATGGTCCACGGTTTTGGGTCAGTCATCGCTGGAACCTGCTGTTTCTCGTCATTTCCCGAAGGGAACTGCGTCATAATCGGCCTTCACCGCTGCATAGCGCATATCGATGCCCGCAGCGAACTCGGGATGGGAGAAAATATACAGTCGATTGTCCTCGACGCAAGTCGCCGTCCACTCGCCAATATCGGCAGGATCGAGACCGCCATCGATCACCTTGCTCATTTCCTTGAACTTCGGATCGGCCTCGTCGCCGCCGCCAGTCGGCTTATTAAAGCCGCTACGGTGGATGTTGGTTTTGACCCACGCCGGACAAAGAACGCTGACCCCGATATCGGCCGGAGCCAGTTCCTGTTGCATCGCTTCGGAATAGCCGACGACCGCGAATTTTGTCGCGTGATAGGGCGCCATGCCCGGACCGGCGATGTGGCCGGCCAGCGATGCGGTGTTGATGATATGACCGCCCTCCCCGTGACTTTTCATCAGCGGCGTGAATATTTCGACGCCGTGCACCACACCCATCAGATTGATATCGACGATCCAGCGCCAGTCTTTCAGATCAATGTCGCCGGTCATGCCGCCCAGCGCAACGCCGGCATTGTTAACGACGATATGGACTTTACCGAAACGCTCGACGGTCGCCTGCGCCGCCGCGCGCATTTGCGCTTCGTCCGCCACATCACAGACCACGGTTGCCACATCAGCGCCATTGGCCGCCAATGTTTCAGCAGCAGCATCGAGCGTCGACTGATCGATATCGGCGAGCATCAATTTCGCTCCGCGCCTGGCAAAGGCCTGTGCGATGCCAAGCCCGATACCCGCAGCTCCGCCGGTGATGAAGGCTACGCTGCTGCTGTCGATTTTCATAATCATGCTTTCGAAAGGATATGGGCGGAAGGAATTTGCTAGCTTATTGCCGACGATGAAGCGGTAATGCCAGCCTTATGGTGCCGATTGGCGAGATTATATTGCTCGGGATTCCTCTGTCAGAGTCGTTGCGCGGGCAGTTTTGGTGCACAGTTACGACGACCGAGCGTTTGCCTGTCCGTCAGTTTTACGATATCATCTTGTTTGATGACGAAATTTTTCCGCCCCGAAGAAGACAGCGCGCAGGTCAGATTTCCACCGCCGCTGGTCTATGTCGGCTTTCTGCTGACCGGAATGTTGATCGACCGTCTGAGCGGCCGGGTCCCGGACTTCATTCCGGTGTCTCCCTTGATCATGGCCGCCGGGGGCATTGTCCTATTGTCCGGTATTTTTGTGATGCTAGCCGGAACCAGCCGCTTCAGAAAACTTGGCAATAATCTCGAGCCGTGGAAGCACAGCAACCAGATCGTCAGTTCGGGCATCTACGGCTATACCCGCAATCCGATGTATCTGGGCATGGCACTCTTCTATCTCGGCCTTGCCTTATGGTTCCGCAGCAGCTGGCCATGATTCTGTTGCCGGTGGCGCTTCTGGTCATCCGCACCCAGGTGATCGCACGGGAAGAACGCTATCTGGCCGCGAAATTTGGCGACGAATATCTCGCCTATAAGGCCAGGGTTCGCCGCTGGATCTAGTCTGCGTCGCCGGTCTGCTGCCGCCGCCAGATTGCCGCAAGAAAACTGCCGATCACGACATGATAGACAGCCGATATCGCCGCCGGGACCGGCGCAAGAGCTGCCTGCATCGGGCTGGCAAATTGCGCGGCGAAAGTAGGCGTTGAGGCGAGGCTGGAGCCGAGGCCGCTGTTCTGCATCCCGACTTCGATGCTGATCGTCCGCTGTTCAGCTACGCCAAGGCCCATCATCCTGGTGATCAGATAGCCCAACCCGAAGCCGAAGACATGCAGCAGAAAGATTGCCAGCATCAGTACACCGAAATGCGCTTCGATCAGTGCCTTGCTGTCGGCGATAATACCGCCGACGATCAGGACAACGACGATGACCGAGACGAGCGGTGAAATGACCGCTATTTTCTCCGTCGCTCTGGGCAGATACCGGTTGAACATTACCCCTGCGATCACCGGCAGCAGCACAATCGACACCATGTTGAGAAACAGGCTCCACTGGTCGATCTCGACATATTTTCCGGCCAGAAATCCGGTCAGCAGCGGCGTCGCGATGACCGCAATCAGGGTCGAGGCCATGGTCATCGTTACCGACAGCGCCAGATTGGCATTGGCGAGATAGGCCACGACATTGGACGCCGTGCCGCCGGGGCAACAGGCAACGAGGATCAGGCCGACCGCGAGACCGGTCTCCAGCCCGAATATTGTGGCGAGGAAAATCCCGGCGAACGGCATCACGGTGAACTGTAATATAACGCCGGTTGCGACGCAGCGTGGGATTTTGGTGATCCGCTTGAAATCATCGAACGACAGTGTCAGGCCCATGCCGAGCATGACCAGTCCGAGCATGACGCTGACCAAAGGCTGGCCGAGCGGGCGAAAGCGGCCGTCGACGACCCAGAGAAAATGGTCGGGCACAAACCATGCCCAGGCTGTCCCCAAAACTGTCCACAGGGCGAAGAGGTTGGTCAGACGGTGGATCACCGCCCTTTCCTCCCTGCGGCGAAGCCGTGGGGAGGGGGACCATCCGCAGGATGGTGGAGG
>NZ_CAXBIA010000011.1:0-103924 GCF_963975735.1 uncultured Parasphingorhabdus sp. | reverse complement strand
AAACACTCACTTACTTCATGCAGCCAGTCTGTCTATTGAATGCTGACGGGGGACAGCCTCGACACGAGTTAGGCTTTGTTCATCCAGCTGATAAAAATAATATTTTGTCTTATTGATCACTTTTACCCGAGCTCGAACCATCATCAGACCGAGAAATTCCAAAATTTCATTCAGTTGCTGCATCGGTTTTTTGTCAATATCAGCGCGTTGTTCCAAATCAAACTGCCCTTCGAAATATATCGCAAGAGCTTTGTATGCTTTCACAAATTCATTCAGATCATGGCTTGAGACCTCGATATCTGGATTAAAGTTCTCGCCGTCGAATATTGGCGTACACTTCAACACGGTAGATATTAGATAGGAACCATATGCGAATTTTTTGCATGTCTTAAGCTCGAGGCTTGTGCCATCGGTGCTTTCATTATTTTTTATGGCGTCGAAAGTGTTGTTGTTAGCTGCACTATCTACAACCTTTCGGTATAAACTTATCTGTTTTCGGAAGCTCCCATTTCCGTCTTCACGGACTAAATCTTCAGTTATTGCCTCACAATAGAATAACTCAATTTTGGTCCGATGATATCTGTCTAAAAAACTCAATGGGATAGAGATATTCAGATGATTTTTGGCATCTTCCAATTTCTGAAAATAATAGAGATTTAGCTGCTTGGCGTTAGCAATTCGATGGACCTGCTTTTCAAGCACCACCATCGAGGCGGCATCATTCAGTTCTTTCCCTTTTTTTGAGGAAATCTGGTCAAATTCCTTATAATTTATATAATATGACTGATCTCTTTTATATTGAATGAAATGCTTTTTTAGGTTGTTTTTAGAATGGCGTTGAGAAGCTACAATTTGAGCAGCCATTATGAGAAATGGCCTTATCTCATATGCGGTTTGGTTCGTTTGGATATTAAAGTTATTATGAGACAAATCTTGAAGAAATAGGGCCTGCATGTCGGCTTGCACCACGCCGAACTCAGTTTCAAAGTTATATACTTTACCTGAAACCCATACATTTATATCCTTCGGATTGCGAACTCGACCAAGCTGCTGATCGATATCAAAATGAGTGTTTATTCGATCTGCAAAAATTCCATATACTATATCGATTTCCTGGCTGTCGTTTTGAAAAGTGATATCGATTCCGGTCCCTAAAGAGGGTGACGTAAGAACCACATCATAATTTAGAATTTCCGTTTCAATGTTACTAATAAAACTCTTGATCGGTTTGCTGGTTGAATTCTCTGATGTAACTACAATTCTCTTAATCGTTATGTTATTTTTAGACTCAATCGTTCCGAGAATCTCATCCAATCGCTTAATTTGAGCTTTTGAGTTGGAAGTTACAAAGACCCTTTTTTTCGATACAACCGATTCAATAAGATCATTTATTAGATGGTCTCTGTTCCCATAGACATTGATATTTTTTTCTGGAGGTTTGTACTGGTTTACAAATATGGTGATCGGGAGTTCGGGAGGCAGAGCTTCGTCATGTTCACCGGTTTTCCGGATCATTTTTTCCATAAAAATCGATATGATGGTATCAAATGTAATCCAGCCAAGGTCTGCATCCAGAAGCACCACTTTTGACGCTTTGCGTAATAGCGCGCTGAAATTTGCAAATAGAGAGTCTCGTCTTGACCCGATAGTTGCCGATAGAAAGTGGGATAAAACTTGCTCAGATTCGTCTATTATCACCCAATCATAAGTTCGACCTTCAACTTTCCAGAGACTATCCAGACAAACTCCGTAACGATTCCGTATTTCATCGAGTCTGTGCTTTTCGTGGTTTTTATCATTGAGGTAGCAATTTAAATCCAGCTTGTCGCATAAGCTCCCAATCAGCGCTTTTCTGTGCCCAATGAGAAGCACCGACCTGTCCGGGTGGTAAAATGGAAATTCTGTATCCCCCTCTGAGTTGGAATATTTTCTTACAGGATCGTTGGGTTTGTAATGACCATCAGGATCAACGCGAATATATTCCCGTACATCGTTGGCGATGAGCGTCGTTTTTCCGGTGCCTTTTGGGCTTTTGATGAAGTTAAGTCCTGCAGGCAAACTAGCTAAACTAGAATATCTCTGATTTTGAACTTCAACATGCCGGGCCTCAATTGTAACCTTCGAACCCGATTCAAGGAAACGCTCTATTCCTTGCTTTGGACTAGTAGCTTCACGTGTCGAAGTTTGCTTTTTTAGGCCAACGACGACGTTTTCAAAGTCGTTAAAATCATAGCGGGGTGGTGCAGACTTTTGCCACCAAGTCAGCTGGCATTTGGAGCAGTGAAGATACCTGTTTCTATGCTGGTTGAGTGCGACAAAGGCACTGGCATTTTTGTCATTATGAAACGGACAATGTACGGAAACCTTTTTATCGATTTCACCCAGTTCAATTATCGACCCATCGTGCAATTTAATGTTCGTAGTTGGCTTTAGTTGTAGGTCTGATCTGTTAGCGGTAGCTATATTTCCAGTGATCGATTCCCTTGTCGGAACGACCTGACCGTCTGTAATTAACTCAGCTAAATACTCATCGGTTAACGAATTCGCGAGCAATTTATGTCGACAGTTAGTTGATCCATAGAACATCCTCGCAGGATCTGTAACGCTTGGATCACCTCCAAGGCGCCTAGCTAGTGATGTCATGGCACATCTAAGTTCGTTCGGGTCAGTTATGGTTCGTGGTAAAATGAACACGACCCGAAATCGATCTCCATCAGCAGAATGAGACGGAGTGGTGTAATAGAAAGATCCGTAGGATTTGACGATTGGATCATCCAAAGTGTCTTCGATGGTTCGCCCACCATCCATATCGGCACAAAGAATGTCAGCCGCTAGGAAATTTTCTGTTTTGCGGACGTTGTCATTGAAATCATACGAAAAGGCACAGCCTTTCGAGACGATCTTCGCAAACTCCTGAATTGAAAATTCATACGTTTCAAATCCCTCGGTATAATGACGCTTGTCCTGAGGTGGAATTTTGTCAATCAGTTTGGAGTTGAATGAAATACGCAATTTTCGTGATGCATTGGATTTTGAAGTTTTTTTGGTACCCAGCATCATCAGATTCCTCATTTCAAAATCTGTAGGGTAATCCTAGAACAACTTCCAAACCAAATCATCAAAGGATGGAGTTCCAGTCGCGATTGGTTGGCACAATAGTGGTAAGCCAAGCTACCCTTTAACTTGCCATATTGCTATATCCGATGAGCGTAAAAGCAGACATTGTGGAGGAGTTAGCTGCCGTTCCGCTACCGCCCCAGGTGCGGACTTTAGGGTGATCCATATCAATGCCTGAAAGCTGCCATTTATCGGAGAAAAATCTTTTCGGCTTCAACGAAAACCAAAGTTTGCCGTTCGCGCCGACCCAGAGCATGATAGCTTCGAGGTCACATCGCGACGTCTGCTCACATCGCATTTAGTGCCTTGAACTGGTTCATTCTATCTATATCACAATCAACACCAAGAAAGGGCTATTCCGACCGGCTTTTGGAGAACAGACATTGAATCGCATTAAATCGCTCTCACTCCTTACCGTGTTGATGCTCGGAATGAGCAGCGGTGCCAACGGTCAGGAAGCTGCAGATGAATGCGCTCGACCCAAAGTCGAGAAGGTCGAAAGACCCAATGTCGTGTGGCAGCCGGGGCCGGGCGGGAATCAAGTCCCTCTGTGGCCGGAAAACCTCAAAATCCAAACGCCAGAAACCGACGGCAATCCGGAAATGGTCGGGAATGGCTCCCCGCTCGTCGCAGGACGTATATGGAATTGGGCGACCTATGTTTCCCGCCCAACGATGACAATCTTTCCACCGAAGGGTGAAAATACAGGTGCAACCATGCTGGTCTTGCCGGGCGGTGGCTATGTTGCCATCGCGATGGACCTTGAGGGGACGGAGATCTGTGACTGGATTACGCAGCACGGCGTGACGTGTGTCGTTTTGAAGTATCGGACGCCACAAATATGGGGTCGAGGGGAAGACGGTAGTCGGCTGCCGCCGGAAGGTGATCTGCTTCCCCTACAGGATGCTCAGCGCGCGATGGGGCTGTTGCGATCCCAAGCCTCTTCCTACGAAATCAACCCCGACAAAATCGGCGTGATCGGCTTCTCTTCCGGCGCACATCTTGCGGCTGCAGTCAGCAATGCGAACGAACGCACTTATGATCCGGTTGACGCGGCAGACGAAGCGTCCGCACGGCCCAATTACGCGATCGTCATGTACCCAGGAAAATTCATGTCCGAAAGACGCCCGAAAAGACTGGAGCTTGCTCCATGGATGGAGATTAGCGCTGAGGCGCCTCCAACACTGTTGATTCACGCGATGAACGATGACTCCAATGATATCCGCAATACCATGGCCTATGCTCTGGCGCTCAACGATGTTGGCGTTCCCGTCGACATGAGAATTTTTGCCAAGGGTTGCCATGCGTTCGGGCTTCGACCAACCGACGATCCCATCACGACCGAATGGCCCGGGCTGGCCGTAGAATGGTTGCGGGATATCAAAATCTTGTGAATACCAATGTCCGTTCCCTTGGCTGCGGCATCAAAAAGCTGCCGTTCAGCAAACCACCCAGTTTCGGTCATTCCGACTGGTGAGATGGAAAATAGAAGCGGTTGGTCAGCAACCGCCCCAATAGCGGTCGTTCCGGCAGGCAGTGGCCAGTATTAAAAGCGGACAGACGGTTAACGACCCAGTCTGCAATATTGCGGCCGCAGGTTGATGCTCGAACCCAGCAATTCAATCATATGCTTCATTTCAGCACTGTCAGATCGCCATCGATTTCGGAATAATTGGCAGCTTGTTTGGCCCAACCGCATTGAACCGTAAAATCACAACTTTAGCCATTCATCCGCTCTCTAGATCTTTGGAGACGGACTCAATGAGATTTTCGATGCGCACAACCCGCGCAGGCAATGTTCGGCCACGTCGAGAAATCATCCACAGATCATGGCGGAGCCTGACGGAAAGGACCGCGATCTGGAGCCTGTCTTTGTCAGGGTAGCTGTTCACGCCGCTGCGTGGCAGCAAAGTATATCCGATACCGTTCGCTACGGGTGCAGGAATCTGGCTGATCTGGTTTACAAAAGTACGAATATGCAGACGGTCCGATCCCTGAAACTCTTTCGGAAAATTCAGCGAGAGCAGACTGTTAGCATAGGCAAACCCGTCAGGATGCGCCACAAAACCTAGGGCTTCGAGCCTCTTGAAGCTGATCGGAGACTTCATCGCATTACGCGGAACAACTAGGCAGAGTTCCTCTTGTCCCAGATGTTTGGCATCGAGCCTTGGATGATACGGATCATGGTCAGCAACTCCGAGATCAAATTGCCCGTCCAGTACACCGGCTAGTACCTTGTCCTGCGGAGTTGCCTCGAGCCTTATGGTCAGTTTCGGGGAATCCTGCATTGCCGACAGGAGATGGGGAAACAGAAGCATCGCAAAACTACCCGAACACGCAATTTTAACTTCTCCGACCGCCGGGTCATCGCGCAGGACGGTTTCGAGCAGTGCTTGTTCCTCAGCGCGTCTCGCGCGGCCTACGGCCAGAACAGCTTCGCCGGCCGAAGTAGGGCTAAAGCTTTTTCCCTGGCGCGAGATCAGCGATTGACCGACTTGGGCCTCAAGCTTTCGCAAATGCTGCGAAACGCCCGGCTGGGTCATATTCAACTGCTCTGCAGCCCTCGTAAAGTGGGCGGTGTCGCAGAGTGTGACGAAAGTTTCCAACCATTGCGCATTCAACATTATGCATTACTAAATGTAATGATAAGATATTCAATTGATTATTTCTAATAATGGAGAAATTTCCTTATTTCCATCGGCACACGGAATAGAAGGAACTCCTTGATGCTGCCTACACCACGCGCTTTTTCCCATATCGGCCTGTCGGTCCCTGACCTCGATGCCGCGGTAAAATTCTACACCGAAACCCTCGGGCTCTACATCATCATGAAACCGACCGATGTGACGGAAGACGAAAGTCCGGTCGGAATCATGTGTACCGACGTTTTCGGTAAGGGATGGGGGAGTTTGCGCATTGCCCATCTTGCGACTGCCGACCGTGTTGGGATCGAAATCTTCGAATTCCCGGAAAATCGTGCGCCTGACAAGAATCTGGATCATAAGCGCCACGGAACTTTCCATTTTTGTATTCAGGATCCGGACGTCGAAGGCTTGATCGAGAAGATCGTCGCCGCCGGAGGAAAGCAACGGATGCCGGTTCGAGAATATTATCCGGGAAAAAAGCCTTATCGCATGTGCTATGTCGAAGACCCGTTCGGCATTGTATTCGAAATCTATAGCCATAGCTATGAACTGACCTATTCCGAAGGAGCCTATTCGTAGCAATATGGCTGGATAAGGTACGCGGTCTTGAGCCAGAGCTCCGGTCGCGCATCGGAGTAGCTGAAACTTGAAGTAATGTAGAGAATCAGATCAAATTGGAGTTAGACGTCAGGAAAGCTCAATTGTTTCTTACATCTCGCGACCAAATCCGCCACACCGGCGGACAGCCCGTAACAAGCCCCTGGATGGAGAAAATTGTGAATATTCTGACCGAAATATCAGTCGAGGCGGTGTGGGCAGGTGGCTGACAAGCAGAATCTGACTGACGATAATGCCGGTTATAAGTTCAAGCAGCACGAACTGCCGATCTTGCCCGGATCGCCGGCGAACCCGGACCATCCGGCGTGCCGCAAATTTGCTTATCTGGTAATCGGGCTATTTCTGGGCCTCGTCGGAGGAGCCCAGAACGGATTTTTGCTAGCCAACACGGCCGCGCTGCAGGGCGAGTTGGCGCTGACTCCGGTACAGGCCGGGTGGATCAGCGTTGCCTTCTATTCGACCTATGCCTGCATGAGCATGTTGCTGTTCCGCGTCCGCCAGGAATTCGGCATCCAGCCATTTGTCAAATATGCCATGATCGGCCTTGTCGCAGCGAATTTTATCCAGCTGCTGGAACTCGGCTATTATCCTGAAATCGCCGCGCGAGCGATGGCCGGGATCGCTGCTGGCGGCCTGTCCGCGCTATCGATTTATTATCTGATGCAAGGGCTGCCGGCATCCGCACGGATTGGTGCGCTCGTCCTCGGCATCGGCCTTGTCCAGACGGCTTTCCCGCTAGCGCGCGCCATATCGCCATATTTGCTCGTCGACGGGAATATTAGCCGCGCTTTCCAGTTACAATTTGGTCTGTCCATAATTTCGCTTGGAGCGGTCTATCTTTTGCGACTTCCCATAGGGTTCAGGAAGAAGACATTCGAGAAGCTCGATCTGCCAAGCATCACGTTGTTTCTGCTCGGCGTGGCGGCATTGCTGGCCTTCCTGATCCAGGGACGGATCCAGTGGTGGGATGCCAGTTGGCTTGGGTGGGCGCTGGCGCTTGCTATCCTGTGTCTCGGCGGCTGCCTTCTTATCGAGATGAACCGGAAAAGCCCGATGCTCAATACGAGCTGGCTATCGAGCCGGGCGATCCTGTCTCTCGCAATCACCGGCGCAGGGGTGCGGGTTCTTGTCGCCGAACAAAGCTTTGGAGCGAGCGGACTGTTCTCCGCACTTGGCTATGGCAACGAGCAATTGACCGGCTATTATTTTGTGCTGGCCGGGGCAACCGTTGCCGGCAGTATCCTTTCACTAGTGCGTTTGGACCCAAAAGACCTGACCCGACCGATCCTTTTTGCCATAATGGTTATTGCGATCGCGGCATTCGCGGATACGCGCACCGGCATCATGTCTCGTCCCAGCGATCTCTATTGGACCCAGGCCGCAATCGGTTTCGCTGCAGTTTTTGCGATGGGGCCGGTGATGATGGAAGGCATGTTGCGTGCCCTTGCAGCCGGCCCCGCTTACGTGATCAGTTTCATCGCGGTCTTTTCTCTCTCCCAGACGCTAGGTGGTTTAGCGGGCGTATCCGCGCTCTCCGCCTTTCACACCATCCGGCTCAAAACCCATCTGATCGACGCCGGTGCCACGCTGACAGCTACCAATCCGCAACTCGCCAGCGAGATAGGACAATTTTCGACCCGTTTTGCGGCGACAATCACCGATCCGCTGTTACAGCAGCAGGCAGCGGCTGCGCGCATCTCCCAGGAAGTCGGTCGCGAGGCAGCGGTATTGGCATTTAACGATGTCTTTTTTCTTATCGGATCGCTCGCTTCCATCGCTTTTGTCGCGGTGCTAGTGCCCTGGGTGATTAATCGCGTCCGGGGACGGAACCCACTCAGCAAGGAACTCGTCTTTCTCGAGAACATGATCGCCAGGAGCAAGCGTTGAAGCAGCAGACGAATAGCGACAAGCCAGATGACGGCGACCCGGAGGTGGAAAATATTTCCGATCCTGAAGAGGTGCCAGAAACAGGCTCCGAGGATGAGGGCGGTTGGAAGCCTGACGTCTCTCGCAAAAAACTTGTGCTGGGCATACTGGTGATATTCGCGGGCGTGTTGATAGCGCTTTTCTCTTGGGGACTAACCCCATTCAACAGTGGTAATCAAACGACCAACAACGCCTATGTCCGCGGGATGACGACGGTGATCAGTCCGCAGGTCTCGGGTTATCTGACCGAAGTGCCGGTCAAGGATTTCGAGCGCGTTAAGAAAGGGCAGTTGCTCGCCAGAATCGACCCGGCGCCCTATCGTCAGCGCCTGCAACAGGGACAAGCCAATACGGCGGCCCAGCGTGCAAATCTTGCCAACAGCCAGCAAAGCTTGCGCTCGGGCGAGGCACAGATGCGCCTGCAAAACGCCTCGGTCGCCAGTGCCCAGGCTGGCTTGCAGAAGGCACAGGCCGACATGCGACGGATTGAAGAACTGGTTGGCCAAGGATCGGTGTCGCTCCGTGAACGCGATCAGGCTCTTGCGGCATTGAAACAGGCAGAAGCGGGTGTTCTGCAGGCGAAGGCACAGCGCGCGATCGCGGCTGAACAGATACGGTCGGTTCAGGTCGGGCGCGGCGCTCTCGAGGCACAAGTGCAAGGCGCAAATGCATCGGTGGAGCTGGCAGAAATCGAGCTGTCTCGCACAAATGTCCGTGCGCCCCGCGACGGGCGGCTTAGCGAGATTTCGGCCCGTCTGGGCCAATTGGTGACCGGCGGCACCCAGCTGATGTATCTTGTGCCGGATGATCTTTGGGTTACCGCCAATTTCAAGGAAACCCAGACTGCCAAAATGGCAGTCGGCCAGCGGGCCACCTTGACGGTCGATGCGCTGGGCGGAGCGGAGTTGACCGGTAAGGTACAAAGCATCGCACCTGCCGCAGGCAGTGAATTTAGCCTGGTCAAACCAGACACCGGTGCCGGCAATTTCGTCAAGGTCCCGCAGCGCATTGCCGTGCGGATAAAGTTCGATCCCGATCAGGAGCAGGTCAAGCGGTTGGGTCCGGGCATGTCGGTTGTCGCTACGGTGCATACACGGGCAGGGCAGTGATCCGATGAACATTTCATCCCGCCCTATGCTGGCCGTTGTCACACTGGCTGGCGCTATCGCGCTTAGTGCTTGTGCGCCTGGCGTGCGCCCCTTGCCCGCGTCGATCGGCGTGGAACCAGCGCTCGAATGGCGGACCGAACTTTCGATCACAGAAGAGCTGGAGCACAGTTGGTGGCAAAGATTTGGTGATCGCCGGATGGTGGCGCTGGTCGAGAAGGCGCGAGAGAATAATCCCGACATGCGTCTAGCTGCGGCAAGGGTGGAGGAAGCCCGGGCAACGGAAGCGGTGTCCCGTTCTCTGTTGTTGCCAACACTCGAAGCAGGACTAGCGGGAGGAGCGCGACGCGAAGTGTCGGCCTTTGGCCAAGGGCAGAATTCACTGGTGGCGGAACCCGCGTTTCGCGCATCCTATGAAGTGGATTTGTTCGGTAAAAACCGAGCCAATATTAATGCGGCGGAAGCGGGCGTCGCGGCAAGCGAGGCAAGCCGGGAAGCCGCACTGCTGTCGGTTACCGCGGCAACGGCCAGCGGTTATGTCAGCTTGCTGGCGCTCGATGCCCGGCGCAAGGTCCTGAGCGATACGCTGGAACTGCGCGCACAGGCATTGAAGTTTGCTCGCGACCGGGCCGAGGTCGGCTACACCTCGCAGCTCGAGTGGCGCCAAGCGCAGGCGGAGTATCATGCGACGGCACAGCTCGTGCCGCAGATCGAGGCGCAAATCGCGCGGCAGGAAAATGCCCTGTCCGTGCTGACAGGCGAGATTCCGGGCGATGTTATTCGCGGTGGCTCGCTCGCCGACCTTAAGCAGCCACCGGCTCCCGATCTCGTCCCCTCGGAACTCTTGCGGCACCGACCCGATATTGCCGCGGCAGAATATCAACTGGCGGCATCCGACGCACAAATGCGGGCTGCACGGGCGGGCTTCATGCCGAGCCTGAGGATCAGCGCCTCTGCGGGTGCGGCAATCTCCGATCTTTTAGCCGACCCGATCTCGATATGGTCGGTCGGCGGAAGTCTGCTCGCGCCGATATTCAATGGTGGCCGGCTACAGAGCCAATTTGATGCCGCAACCGCGCGGCGCGATCAGGCCGCATTCTTCTATCGCTCGACCGTCTTGAACGCCTTTCGGGAAGTGGAAGACCGGATGGCGGTCGTGGCTCGACTGGGTGATCAGCAACGCGCTCTGGAAGCCCAGCGCGCAGCTGTAGCCGACGCATTGCGCCATGCGCGCAACCGTTACCGGGCAGGCTATACGCCTTATATTGAGCAGGTCGACGCGCAGCGTAGTCTGCTCGGTGTCGAACTGTCTCTTGTTCAGGTTGAAGCCGACCAGATAAACGCAATAATCGGGCTCTATCAGGCCGTCGGTAGCGCACCCGATACCGAACCGACGGTAAATTAACTTCCTGTGGTAGCGTCATCTAAAAGAGCATGTGTCTCTGGGCATTGAACCTGAAGATCAGCAGGGTAGCTGTTTTTTCAGAGCCTGCGTTCCGGGTTTTGGTGCGACCAGATTAGGATCAGTATTTGTGCACGAGCCGCCTGCGACCGATTTATCGCTCAATGGCTCGGTACGTCACTTTGCTTTCCAAAGCCGGAAAGTTTCCTTTGCATCCGGTCGTGAATTTCTGAGAATGGCAAACCTAATGTTCGTTTTCGGCAAGTTGCAGATATAAGGATCAGGCACGAAGATAATGCCTATTGCGCGCGCGTTGCTGTGGCGCTGTACCGACCCTATAAATGTCCGTTTCTTCCGCCTGAGTGCCCAACAGCAGACGGACAACTACCCACCCAGTTTCGGTCATTCGACAGGGAAAAAACTAAAGTCCGCTTATGAGATGAAGCAGACATTTTCTAATCTTCAAACCGTTGCTGAATTGGATTGGTTGTTTGAGGTTTCTTCGCTCTGGTTTTGGTAATCTGGGCTGCTGCAGAAGACGTTACGGTTTGGCCATAGTGCTTCTCAAGCATTTCAATCGATGTCCCCATTTGCTTTGCCAGATGAAACGGAGATACATCCTCATATAATCTCTGCGTGGCGTAAAGATGGCGCAGGGAATAGATGGTCCGAGCTGTCCCGTTTTTCATTATCGGCACATTTGCAAATTCCAGCAACGAGTGAAAAGACCGTTTGAAGGTTCTAATCTCAGTCCCATCAGGATGACAAAATACTAATTGATCCCGATGGGGTTTCCAGAGTTCAGGATTATCTGGATGCTGTTCTTTCAACTCCGCGCAGCGCAGATCGATAATCTGGTTGAAGATCCTGCCGGTTCCCTTTTGACAGACAACTTCGCGAATACCTGTTTTGCCACGAACTTCAGCAACGACATATTTGGCATCATCATCTTCTATGGGTCTTAGATCTCCCCATTTTAATTTTCTAAGTTCTCCAACGCGAAGTCCGGTATTTACCAAAATGAGAAAATAGAGCTTCGCCAAAATGCGATCTTTGGAGGTGGCTTTCTGTTCGCCGTCTTTAAGCCAGCCATCCATTGCTCGTATAATTGCTTTCCATTCCTGTTCCGTAAATGTTGGTCTTCTCTCTCCGTTATTTTTGGGCGGAGTAGAATCTGGGATTTTCGCAAGATGCCCCATTTTAACGGCGAAATTGAACAACGAGCGGATTGATGTTCGTTCACGGCCTAATGTGGCATTTGATGGGATCTTCTTGGCGTAGTTTTCTTTGCGCCAGAGCCAATAGTTTTGAAAATCGGTTGGGCCAATTTGGTCAATCTTCATCGACCCAAAATACTCAAGAGCATATGACCGGACACGATCGATTGTCGAAGTCCAAGAGCCCCCTTTTGTTGTGGGACCCATCAAGGTTATCGATTTTTCCCATTCTTCGAAAACCTTTGCAAAAGTCTTGGTTTTTATGGAGCCGCCCATTCTTACATGGTGATCAAGGTCATCATAGAGATTGGCCGCAAATCGTTCGGCATCACGAAGATTAGCTGTTTTTGTGGAAATGGTTTTATAACCGGAAGCGCCTGGAACCCGAATGCGCGCTTGCCATTTAGGATTTTTTAAACCTTCTCGTTTGTATAAAATGATGCGCCCATCACCGCGAAGGTCAATTCGCTCGTCAGCATCAGTGCTGCCAGATCGGTTGCTTTCCACTAAGATTCTATAAACTAAAACGAATTTCCCGGGAACAGTTTTTTGTATAACTTTTGTACATAGCTAAAATGCACAAATTTACACATTCACGGAATTATGATTTCCGTTAAAGCGTTGAAATATAATGAAATAATGGTGCACCCGACAGAATTCGAATCTGTGACCTCTGCCTTCGGAGGGCAGCGCTCTATCCAGCTGAGCTACGGGTGCCAAGGCGTGTACCGCCGGATGGGCGTTTAGCAGCGACATTGCCTGATTGCCAATCAAATATTTGGCCCATTGCGAGCGGCGGTCTAGTCTTCGGTTGCGGCCTTCGGAATTTTCTCGATTTGCTGGAATTTGCCGAGACCGCAGGCGCCGCGGCTGTCGAGCCGGCCGCCGGTCTGGGACAGCACGTGGATGATATCGACGCTGCACAGCCGGTTGGTCGATGTCTTGTAGGAAAAGGCTTCCTCAAAGGCCAGGCCGCTGCATTTGTTGGGCAGGCGATTGCGATAGATATCGCCATTGCGCATCTTGAAATCGATGGTCTGGTCGTCGATCACATCGGTGGAGCGGATGCTCGAGCGGTTGATACAGCTTTTTGCTTCACCGACCTCGCGGATTTCATATTTGTCGTCCTTGGACGCTTTTTCGGCGGCAAAGGCGACGCTGCCGGCGGCCAGAGCGGAGGCTATGATGATCGTGGATTGCAGGCGCATGGTCTTCTCCTGTGGATGTTTGCCATCTTGGCCGGGAATTTACATCCGGAAATATTTCCCGAAGCTGAATGACCAGCGCGATGTCGCGGGCCGGCCGGCCTGCAATCGCCGGCTGTCATGCGGGCGCGGGCGTCTTCTTCTTGAACCGGCAGAGATCGGCGACCGGGCAGCGCCAGCATTCGGGCTTGCGCGCCTTGCAGATATAACGGCCGTGCAGGATCAGCCAGTGGTGGGCGTGGACGCGGAACGGGCCGGGAGTCCGGGTTTCCAGCTTCTTTTCCACCGCTAGTACGGTCTTACCCGGCGCCAGGCCGGTGCGGTTGCCGACGCGGAAAATATGGGTGTCGACCGCGAAAGTCTCGGCGCCAAAAGCACAGTTCATCACGACATTGGCGGTCTTGCGCCCGACTCCGGGCAGCTTGACCAGCTCGTCGCGGTCGGCGGGAACCTCGCCGCCGAAATCGGCGATCAGCATTTCCGACAGGGCGATCACATTCTTCGCCTTGGTGTTGAACAGACCGATGGTCTTGATATGCTCTTTCAGCCCGTCGAGCCCGAGATCGACCATCTGCTGCGGTGTTTTGACCTCGGCAAACAGCAGCCGAGTCGCCTTGTTGACGCCGATATCGGTCGACTGCGCCGACAGCGCCACCGCGACCACCAGCTGATAGGTGTTGTCATAGTTGAGCTCTGTCTCCGGCGACGGATTGTCGGCGGCAAGACGGGAGTAGAATTCGAAGATATCGGCTTTTTTCATGGCGCGTCAGTTTTCCGGAACCCGGTCCATCAAATCCATGAAGTCCCGCGCGCTATTGCGATCGGCCTCGTCTTTGAAGGCCTTGTCCAGATCCAGATGGGTGCCGAGCATATAGAGCACCGCCCACAAGGCAAAGCGCCGCCCGCGATCCTTCTCCAGACCGAAGTCTACCCGCATATGCTCGATGCCGGCGTTCATTGCCTCCGGCTGGATCGAGCCAAGATCGGCGGTGCCGAAATAGCGTTGCAACTGGTCATCAAAATCCATCCGGAAGACCTATTGCGTCCCCCCGACCTTGGCAAGCAGATTGGCTGAGGCGATTGCAGGCCTTCATCTGCCCGCAATCGCTTCTAACGGCCTATTTTACGCAATATTTGCCGGAGGTTTTCAATCCGCTCGAGCAGCTGCCGCTTCTGATTTCGGCATAGTCGCCTTTATCACCGACGCAATAATTGGCGGACGATTTGAAACCCGAGGGGCAGGAGCCGATTTTGGCAATGGCGACCTTGCCGGAGCTCGATTTGCACGAGCTTCCCGACGATTTGAATCCGGTCGGGCAACTGCCGTCCTTGGCTACGGTCGTGCCGCTCGACTGGGCGAAAGCCGCCGGAACGGCCAGACTGGAAATGATCAGTGATGATAAGGCGATTGCGTAACGCATATTGTGGTTCCTTCTGGAAATTTGATGAAGTGAAGCGGGTTCGAAACTATCGCGCCGGCGCGCTCAGATATTCGAAGGCGACCAGGCTCTTGCCGGTTCTCTTGTTATAATATTGGCAATAGAGCTTTTCCGTTTTCGCGCGGCTGTGCTCGTTAAGGCGGGCGAGAAAGCTGATGCCATATTTGCCGCGATTTTTCCGGTCGGCGGTATAGGCAGAGGCCCGGGACGAGTTAGAGCCGGTTGCGCAATCGCTGACACCCTGGTCATTGCCGCAATGCAATTTCATATGGGAGTCCCCAAGATATTGATCACTGTGCCACGTCCAGTAATCGACCGTACCGGCGCCCGGATCATCCGATTTCACGCACTGCCAGACAAAGTCATTGCCCTTGTCCATCGCCTTGTACTTTTTCTCGTCGACTTCAAAATAGAGAATTTCCTGCGGTTGCAGCGAGGGCGCGATGCAGGAGCCGCTGACTTTGCCCGGCTTGCGGTTGATGAAACCGGTGCGCTTCTCTTTGCTGAAGCCCTGCTGGAACGTGTAACTGCCAAGATTGCCGACGGTCACGTTGGAAAGGGCGATACCCGCGCATTGCGTTTGCGATGTGAGGTTCGCGGAGGGTGTGCCGAGGGTAGTTGATCCACCACCGCTGCTGCCGCCTTTTCCGATTTGTGCTCTTTTGCCTGTTTTACCGCGGATCGCATTGTCGATCGCATTTTCCGCGTCGTTTACGGCTTCGCGTTCAGCGTCGCGCTTGCTTTGCTTTGCTTCTTTCTTGATCGCCTTGCCCAGACCGCCAAATTGCGCGTGAGCAGTTCCGCTGCCGAGCATGGAAACGGTGAATAATGCCGCGATAGCCGGTTTCAATAATTTCATTGTTGATCTCCATTGCATTTACCGAGGCAAGTAATGAAGTCGCGGAGGCATTAGAATATACCATATAGTACATAGTGGCGGATTATCGCCGGAAAATGCTTGTGAAACAGCCCGGTGCGGATTGGCGCTATCAGTCGGCGGGGATGTCGAGCACTGGCTCAATCCCGGTGGATTTTCGCAGCTTCCCCGAATATCTGATGCGGGACTTGCTGAATCGCCAGACTGCCGACGTCCTGCAACGGCCCGATCAGGTTGAAGCCATAGCGATCACAGAATGTTGCGACCATATCGGGTGGCGCAAGCCGGTCTTCCGCTCCGCTAATAACCGTGACCGGCACCTCCAGATCGCGGCACCATTTCGACCAGTCACTCGCCGTCAGGATCGCCTGTTGGGCGGTGGATTCGTAGCCGTCTTCAAACGTACGCTTCATCGATCGCTGCATCAGGTCGGCGACGTCGGGCCGGTTGAGCGTTTTCATGTCGGCAGCGCTTTCGCCATAGATGCTGCGGAAATAGGCCATGCTCTTCCCGCGCCGGACCATCGTCGAGATGGCCGCAAAATATAGTCGCACGAACGACGGCGCGATACGGGCGAGCCGCAGAGGCGCGCGATAGCCCATGGCGAGATGCGAGAAATCATTGTCGTTGCCCGCCGGCAAAATTGCGCCAGCCATGACCAGTCCGCAAAAGCGGTCCGGGTGGCTGCGAATGGCGGCCATGCCATAAGGCGCGGCCACTCTGGCCGAAACGACGGAACAGCGCTTTATTTTCAGCTGGTCCAGCAAATGGACAAGCCGCCCGACAAATTCGTCAACCACCGCAAGGCCAGTGTTCGCCATCTTGCTGCCGGCGTAAAAGGGAAGCCAGGGGGCGATGACGCGCAGGCCCTGCTGCGCGGCGGCGTCCTGCTGGCGTGTGGTCAGATAGGCGCCATCGATCGTCGCGTGGAGATAGAGGACCGGCTTTCCGTCCGGATCGCCATAGACTTCAAAAGGCAGGTCGCTGCCATCCCGCAAGGTCAGTTTGTGGCTCGAACGGGAGGAGGGCAGGTTCTGTTCCTGCGATTCTGCGGTTGCAAAGGCGCTGCTAAAGCCCGCGTAAAGCGAGATAAGCTCGGTTTGCGAACCGATGCCCAGTTTGCGCAGAAGGGTTTTGAGCTGGTTTCTTGCTGTTCCCAAGGCCCGCTTTCGCAGCGCCGCAAATTCGATCACCGACAGGCCGTTGACCAGATGTTCCGCAAGCTGCTCTTCGGTTGCTGTCAGCTCCAGAGACCGTGCGAAGGCATTGCCGATAACGTCATTCCAGCGCAGCCGCATGACGCGGAAATCCAGTTCGGCATTGCTGGCGCCGGACAATTGGGCGGCAAACAGCACGCCCCTGTCATCGTCCCTGTCCGTGTATAGACGGACAATTGCGGGGCCGGAGCTCCTGCCTTTGAGCAGCTTTTCTACCTGTGCATAAGCCTCGCCATCGACGCCAAACAGCCAGTCGGGGACCGATCTCCCATCGTTCAGTTCGGAGCTTTTGAAGATCTGCTCGTCGACGTTTAGCACCGTCATCGAGGTGCTGAGCGACAGGTCCGGTTGCGCTAGCAGACCGTTGGGTCCCTCGAGATCGCGGGCATAAGTGGAAAAATCGTCGCCGACGCTGGGATCGATCTCGGTCAGCAACTCGGTAACATTGGCAAAATGCGGCTGAAGGTCGCCTTCATTCTCGGCCCCCGGCTTTTGCAGGAGCGTCAGTAATTTCATCAACCGTTCCGGCTGGGCCGCGATGGCATAGGCGTCGCGGATCAGCGGATCGAGAGAATCATTCGGCATAGATGCAGCCTATAGAAGCCGGTGACTCACGGGAAGCCTCTCGCGCTTTTTCTATCCATTTTTGAACCTATTGTGTTTGCCGGTTGTTCAAACTGCCCGGGCAGCGGCAAAGTCAGTATCGTCCGGCCCGGTCCGCCCATTTGTCTTCCCGGTTCCGGTTTCTGGCGGGAGCGGTTGACCGGTGATCGGGCGTCGGGGAAGGCTGTCAATGGGTTCAACCTTTTCCAGTCCGCTACGCTGTGCGTGGTTCAGCAGCAATTCGGTCGCCGGCGCAGGCGCAACGGCGGGCGAGTACAAATAGCCCTGTCCGAGTTTGCAACCGATCTGGCCGAGCAAATAGGCCTGATCTTCGGTCTCGATTCCTTCTGCGACAACCCGGATGTCGAGCTTCCGCGCGATGTCGAGAAGGCCTTCGATAATCGCGATGCTGCGGTTGTCGAGCCGCAACTGGCTGACAAAGGATTTGTCAATTTTGATGATGTCGACCGGCACCGTCAGCAAATGGGTGAGCGAGGCAAATCCGGTTCCGAAATCATCCAGTGCTATCCGCAGGCCATGGGCGCGAAGCGACTTGATTTCTTGCGCAACAACCGGGTCATTCTGCCCGAGATAGACCGATTCCGTCACTTCGAGCACGACATGTTTTAGCGGGACATTCTCGCGACCAAAGGCGGCTTCGATGCGGTCGTAGAGCGTGCCGCTATGAAAGTCGGCAGAAGAGATGTTGATGCCGACATGCTGGAACGGGATGCCGCGGTCCAGCCAGGACCGAAGGTCAGCAGCGACCAGAGCCAGCATGCCCTGGGTCAGTTTGGCGGCCACATCCACGTCTGTCGTGGCCTGATGAAAGGCGCCTGCCGAGACGATATTGCCTTCCGGCGTCCGCAGGCGGCAAAGCGCCTCCATTCCGGAGATTTCCCGCGTGTCGAGCCGGATGACCGGCTGGTAATAGGCCTCGATCCGTCCTTCCCGCAGCGCACAGTCGACGTCCTGGATCACTTCGATCCGCTTCTTGATCGCGGTGCCGATGCCCGGCCAGTAGCGGACGAAGCCGCCGCGACCGGTTTCCTTGGCGTGATAGAGCGCAAAATCGGCATGTCTGTGGACGGTTTCGGCATCCTCATCGCCCGGCGAAAGCGCGGCCCCGCCGATAGTCGCGCGCGGCTGGATCATATGACCGCTGCAACTGGTGACGCTGCCCACCGCATCGAGAATATGTGATGCGGTTCTGTCCAGATTGGCAACCGCGCCGGCCTCCTGCAGGATCACCGCAAATTCGTCGCCGCCGAGCCGGAACACGTGATCAGGCAGGACATTCACCCGTATCCGCTGCGCCACATTCTGCAGCAGTTCGTCGCCGGCCTGATGACCGAATGTGTCGTTGATTGTCTTGAGATTGTCGAGATCCACCACCATCAGCGCCCAGGTGCCCGGCTCGTCGCAGGACAGGCGGCTTAGCGCCGTATCAAAGCTGGACCGGTTCGGCAGGTCGGTCAGCGCATCGATCGAGGCCCGCCTTTCCCGCTCGAGCGCCCGGTCGTGCTGCTCGAGCGCGATCGCGCAAAGATGGATGCAGGCGCTGACCAGTTTCTCTTCGAGCGGGTTCGGCTTCCGCTTCTGCTTGAAATAGAGCGCAAAAGTACCGA
This sequence comes from uncultured Parasphingorhabdus sp., assembly GCF_963975735.1. Lineage (GTDB taxonomy): Bacteria > Pseudomonadota > Alphaproteobacteria > Sphingomonadales > Sphingomonadaceae > Parasphingorhabdus. The sequence continues at coordinate 84,924 of NZ_CAXBIA010000011.1, read as the reverse complement.
AGACGACACCCGCCGCATTTTCGACCGGCACCGACCAGCAGGCCTTGAACCCGGCTGGCAGCAGATGTTCCTTGAATCCGGTCCAGCGCGGATCATTGTCGATGTCGGTCACAATCACGGGTTCGCCAAGATAGGCGGCGCTGCCGCAGGATCCGACATTGGGGCCGATCATCGTCCCGGCAACCAGTTCGGAAAATATCGCCGGCAGGCTCGGCGCGGCAAGCGGATAGAGCAAGCCGCTGCGCTCGACCCGGAGTACCGAACAGGCGACGTCTGGCAGCAGCAGTTCGATTTCGTGACATAATCGCTCCGCCGTGACATCCAGCGACACTCCGGTAGCGATCATCTCCAGGATGATGTTTTGAAAACGCAGCAACTAATAGAACCCTTTTCCACGCGGAAAGATACCGGCTGAATTTACGATATCGGGGTAAAGATAAGATGAAGCGGCGTGTCGGCGAAATTCTTGTCTGGGAAATCATGATCTTAGCCGGGTTGATCTGTAAAATTACTGACTCGATACTCGCTCGGTCCACAAATTGCGGCGTTGAATCGGGCAAGGGGGCTGCGTTCTTTCAACCCCGTCACCGGGTACGGCCGGCGATATTCCTGTTGCCCGGAACTTGACAGCGGTGGCTTGTTTTATTTTCTGTAAACTTTGCCCTGAAGCCTCAGATTTCCGGTATTTCCAGGTCGCGAACCGGTCACCCAGTGTAATCTTAGCGTGACCTTTGCATTTGCTTCGTCAACGGGGTGGCCAGAACCATGCGGACAGCCGTCAACGCCAATATTATATCCAGTTTGTCAAAGAGCCTGCCGCGATCTTACGCGATGGGCGTGGATGTAGGACAGGGCTTTTCCGGGGCTTTGATAGCTTCTTGCTCATTTCAGAAGGATGTTGACTGCGAAGGTCAGAGCGATGCTTACAACCCCAAAACACCATCCATCCCGTACCGTCCAGCACTCTGCCCGACCAGCCAGCCAGCCGCCTTCACCGCGCCGCGCGCGAAGATCATGCGGTTTTCCGCGCGGTGGGTCAGTTCGATGCGTTCTTCGTCGCTCGCCAATATCACCGTGTGATCGCCGGCGACCGATCCGCCGCGCAAGGCGGCAAAGCCTATCGCTCCCTTTTCGCGCGCGCCGGCGATGCCGTCCCGGCCGCTTTCGCTGTGGTTGGCGAGGTCGATACCGCGGCCGCGTGCGGCGGCTTCGCCCAATAGTTTCGCGGTTCCCGAAGGCGCATCGACCTTGTGGCGGTGGTGCATTTCGACGATTTCGATATCCCAGTCATCGCCCAGCTTGCTCGCCGCCTGCTCGACCAATGCGGCCAGCATATTGACGCCGAGCGAGGTGTTGCCGGTCTGCAGCACGGGGATTTTTGTTGCGGCCTGATCGATCGCGGCGTGATGTGCGGTCTCCATTCCGGTGGTGCCGATGACGATCGGTTTGTTTGCCGCGACGCAGGCATCGAGCGTCGCCTGCAGCGCTTTCGGGGAGGAGAAATCGACCAGCACATCGCTCGCCGCGACCAGCGCCGCGACATCATCGCCCTGATCCGCTCCGCCGGCGTGGCTGTGGCCCGCTTCCTCTATGGCCGCGACCAGCGCCTGTCCCATGCGGCCCTTGCTGCCGATTATTCCGATGGCTGTCATTCTGCTTGTTCCCGTTCGTCCTGAGCGCGATCTCGTCATCCTGAACTTGTTTCAGGATCCACTTATCCTCTAAGCAGTTTCTATGAGACGAAATGGATGCTGAAACAAGTTCAGCATGACGAAGAAAGGCAATATGCTAGATCCTATCAACAATATCGTCATCCTCACCGGCGCCGGCGTCAGCGCCGAAAGCGGGGTCGCCACGTTTCGCGGGCCGGATGGCCTGTGGGAGGGGCACCGGGTCGAGGATGTCGCGACGCCGGAAGCCTTTGTCCGCGATCCCGGTCTGGTCCAGAAATTCTACGACGAGCGCCGCGCCAAGCTCAAGACCGTCGAGCCCAACGCAGCGCATCAGGCGCTGGCAAGGCTCGACAAGACATGGGCGGGCGAGCTGCTGCTGGTTACGCAGAATGTCGATGACCTGCACGAGCGCGCCGGGTCGGAACGCCTGCTCCACATGCACGGCGAGTTGAACAGCGCCTGGTGTCGCGCCTGCGACGCGCATTTTCCCTTTGAGGGCGTAATGGCGAGTGGGCCTGTCTGTCCGCATTGCCATGTGCCCGGCTGCCTGCGCCCGGACATTGTCTGGTTCGGTGAAATGCCCTACAAGATGGAGCGGATCGAGCAGGCGCTGAGCCAGTGCGATCTGTTCGTGTCGATCGGCACATCGGGCGCGGTCTATCCGGCGGCCGGCTTTGTCCAGACCGCCCGCTATCATGGCGCCCGCACGCTGGAGATGAACCTCGATCCGTCGGAGGGCAGTTTCCATTTCCACGAAAGCCGGATGGGCAAGGCGGGTGAACTGGTGCCGGACTGGGTCGACCAGGTCCTGTCGCACGGGCTGTGTTGAGGAGGCTGCCGTGAAAGGCCAATGCCATTGCGGCGCGGTGCAGATCATGGTGGCGACAGCGCCAGCCGAAGTGCTGCGCTGCAATTGTTCACTGTGCCGCAAGACCGGCTGGCGCGGTGGTTACTGGCATCCGGATGCAGTGGCGGTCGAGGCGGAGCGGGATGCGCTGACCCCATATGTTCAGGGCGACAGGATGATCACATCGTGGATCTGCAAGACCTGCGGCTGCTTCACCCGCTGGACCCCGATCACCGCGTCGCCCGAGCGGATGGGCGTGAACATGCGGATGTTCGAGCCGGAAGAGTGGCAGCATCTGCCGGTCCGGGACGTGGATGGAGCGAGCTTTTAGTCTGTGCCAGGCAATATGCGAACCCCTGTGGGTGATGAGTGTCTGGTTTCGAAAGCCCCTATCCATTTCGAACGTAAAAGGTGATATTACACTTGGGGTAATATTAAAATATTCCAAAGCAGCATATTCGATAACAACTACGGGTTTAATTGATCGGTAAGTAAGGATGCGATATTCGCTTCTGATATAGAGGGAGAGTTGTGGTGATATTTCGTCCTATCAAATGGTATAAAATATCTCTGGCAATGTCCTTGTTCATTCCATTGCTTGCGCCAATGACCGCATCGGCATCGCCGAACCCTGGGCCGGCTCCGGTAATGAAGTTGCCTGTCATACCGCAGCCGGTGAGGTCTTCGGCGCATCGACTTTCACAAGATGCTGTTCTAAGCGATGCTTCGCTGCAATCGCGAACTTATAATATCGATATTAAAATCCCGGACGACGAACTGATCTCTCTGATAAGAAAGCATCGGATGGATTGCGAATCTTATGACAGCCAGTGCAGCATCATCCAGTCCAGCTCAGATTTCGAAGTAAACGGAAAAAAGCCGGTAGCGGCAAATTATCCAACCAGACAACCGGTTTTGAAATTGGCGGCTGACCCAAAAATTGCGTCCGAGATAGTTGATGGCCTTACCGGTTCACTAACGACGGAATCGGGAGGAAGGCTCTCGACCGAATATCAAACCGAAAATTTGAATGAGACGATTAGAGAGCTAGAGGCCGAAGTCGAAGTCTACGAAAACTTGCTTGGGGACGGTCGGACCGAGAGTTCTGATCTATACCAGCAAGCGGCAATAGCAAAATTAGGCGCACAACTGAGCCGTTCGAAGCAAGCACTTGAAAGATATATGGATCTATCCCGACGAACAATAATATCGATCAATTATAATCGATCCCAGTATCGAGGCGGGTTCAACAGCGGATGGACATGGAACAAGATGATGCCGCCATTCATAATTGGTTCCATCATTCTGCTTTTGTTGATGGTCGGATATATAGTTTTCGCTCACCGGTCCAAAATGAAACAGCATGAAGAGAATATCTGACAAATAATATCATCCAACGTCGCTTTAGAGATAAAGCGGAAGGGGGGAGATCATTTGTTCAGTCTTCATATGGAGTTCGAATTATACCCAGTAATTCGCTACACAAAGGGAGCCTGACTTTGCGAAACCTATCGATCTGTCTGCTGTCGACAATCTATGCATTTGCGTTTGCGCCAGCCGTTTATGCTAAAACAGTCAATGAAACGGGCGTGCAGACGACGGTCAGCAGTCTGGCTGGAAACTATCGCCTCGCCGGGGTGATGGAAACCGCGGCAGAGCTCCAGCTTGACGCCGATGGCAGCTATAAATGGATGCTGATCGTCGGCAGTCTCGACCTCTATAGCGAAGGTAAATGGACGCAAAGCGGCGGGCAGGTGATACTCGGGCCGCATCGGTTCGACAAAGACACGCCGGTATTTGCGCTGGCGGGTGGTTATCCGTGGGGGAGCGAAGAAAGAGACGCGGCTTTTGCCAGCGAAAATATCCGGCTGAAAAACCGGGCGAAGTGGCAATGCGCTTTTCTTGACACGGGCGGCTATTACCAGTCGTCGGATGATCATGCCGCTGCGGAAGGGCTGACGCCGCTGCAACGTTTCGACGCGGCTGTTGAAAGCGAACGCGAACTGCGGGACGCTTATGAAAAGGCGATTGCTGCCTATTTTGCCCGCGACCTGTCCGACCCGGATGACAATCTCGAGATTTCCGCACGAAGCGCGAGACGGGACTGGGGCCGCGCGGTCGCAATTCTGGCCAGCAGCGCCCGCGCCGCCGGCAAGACCGCCCGCTATCAGCCGCCCTCGCTGCCCGCCGACTGTTTTTTCCTGTCCGATTATACGTCCGAATATGCGGGCGATGGATCCGGACCCCGGATCGACTGGAACGAGGGCGTCGGCATCTGGGTCAACCGGCGCGAGCGGCCCAATCCGCGTCTGGACATCGAGGCCGAATTCTCCTTTGCCGATGGCAGCGTCGATACGGCGAACAGCCATGAGCTGGGCTTCGCCTTCGCGCCCGCCGCCGATGAACGGCAGCTAAAGGCGATCAAGCTGAGCTTGCGCCACGACGGTTCGGAATATGCTTCGAGCTTCGATGTTCCGCCCGACCGGGAAGCGCGGGTCTTCGAAGTGAAGCTGGACAACCGGGTGTTTGTAAAGCCGCCGTTCAAGGAACTGCGGCTGGATATCTCGGGCGACACCCTGGTGCCCGCAGACGGCAGCGGCGGAGCCTATCTCAAGCGTGATTGACCTGCCGGTCCGGGCAGGATTTACAGATGCATCGTCACAAACAGAAACACGATCCACAAGGCCAGCGCGACCGTGGTCAGCCAGGTGGCCAACACGCCCAGTTGGCGAAAACGCGGGGAGCCGCCTTTGTGATGCTGTTTCATGCCGACGATATGGGCGACGCGACCGATCAGGAAGATCGCTGCGATGATCGTGATGCCGATATGATTGGCATTGGCCAGCTCCAGTATCGCGAGCATGATCAGGAATAGCGGCGCATGTTCCGACAGATTGGCGTGGGTGCCGCGGGCCGCCAGCAGGTCAGGATTGCCGCCGTCGCCAAAGCCGATCTCGGTCGCAAGGCGAACCTTGACCGTGGCATAGGCGCAATAGATCAGCAGCAAAGCGCAAATCGCGGCGGCGAGGCCGGTTACCGGTAATGTCATGATGTTCCTCCTGCGTTTTTTCTTGTCCTAGCCGATTTTGGACAAAGCGCAAATTGCGAGGGAGGGGAGGTTGCGTTCAGATGGCGGCTGGTCCGCTTCTATTTCGATCCCATTAGTTCGAGCGGCAGCAATTGGGTGGGAAGCAGACATTGAGCTTTGTTGAAGATTATGTCCGCTAATTTCAGAACGCGGGCATTAGCGCACAAATAAAAAACCCTGCAAGATTGCTATAGCGAGGCTTTAGGAAAATTTTGTTGAATGGGCTTAGCCGGTGTATTTATTCGCACGTCAATGCGCTATGAATAGGTGATTGAAGAAGATGCGATGCAGAGAGTGCTCTGCGTCCCATGACATTGTGAATTTCGACAATAGCGCATGAGATCGATACCAAACCTCTGGACACGGATTTGGTGGATCAAATGCCGTTCATGTAATTCACTCAAAAAAATCAGCGTCAAAAGGTTGATAAGTTACTTACATTTTTTTTTACCAACCCACCCAATTGGGTGGTGCGCACTCGCCCCCCCCCCCTCTGCTAGGTGCACGGCATGAGAAACAGGGATAGGTTTATGAGAAAAACAATTTTTACACTCGGTGTATCACTGGCGGTAATGACGACGGCTGGGCAACAGATACGGACAAGCGGACACTAGCGCTCAAACAAAAACCCCGCCAAAATCAACCGCCAGGACTTAGGAGCAAACTTGTTTTAAACTGTCGCTTAAGCGTAGCTAACTTTGACCTTCGCTCTACGCTGACGCCGCATTGCACCGCCAATAGCGCCAAAGCCAAAGATCATGAACGCCCATGTGGCTGGCTCAGGAACAGCACCAGCTACGTTAGAAATAGTGAGTATTCCGCCGCCAGTACCAGGAGTTGTAACAGCCTGAGTCAGGTTATATGTACCCAAATTGAATATGGGATTGGTCCTAGAACCGTCAAAAAGTACGGGGCCTCCAAAGCTGCCAAACCCGAAATTGGTAGCGTTAAGACCTAACTTGGAAAAGAAGCTGTTTCCAAAAGAAATTGAGGTGGCGGTATTTGAAGACCCGGCAGTTCCGTTGAACGAACCGCTGACATTTCGGTAAGTGATCTGCGATGCGCCAGCAAACAGTTGAGATGCATCTGGTGTTTGACCCTGCTCAAGCGAGAAATTGAAGCTTCGATCTCCGCCGACGAAATCGAACAATATAGTGGTCGCTGCGTTGGCCGGTGTGCCAACGGAAAAAACACTTATTGCTACAGGGATGAGAATTGCATTTTTTAGCTTCATCAACTTAACCTTTAGGTTCGAGGAAATAAAATTTAACAAATTGTTAACACTCGTAGTGACGTTTCAGGTCGCTGAAAGGTTTCACATCATCGCGTAATAAAAAATTTATTTACAAGCAGTTACACAAAATTCGGCGAGAATTCACCTAATACCATTTCGTCACACAGGTATTGCCGTGCATGAGTGCCCGTCAATTCGAGATTGGTGTTGCACGTTACGGTCACGTCGGCCCATGCTGGGCTGGCGAGTGTAATCACGCCAGTTGCCACTGAAATTATCATGGTCCGGCTGAGAAATTTGATATGTTTTGACATTGAAATCCCCTTCATTTTGCTGATGTGCCCGCAAAGCGGTGGTTCGCAAATGAAGGTAGGGAAGCGGACGCCAAAAAGACGCAGCGGGTGCAAATGGCGGCCATGTCTATTTTGCGAAAAGGGTGGCCGCCAAGCCCCTTTCGATCTTGTCTGCTCAAAATCATCCCGACGGGCGCTAGCCCGGAAGGGCGTGACGGTTCACGGCATCACAATTGCGTCGATTTCGTGGATGATCCCGTTGGACTGCATTACGTCCGCAATGGTGATATTGGCAGTGCCACCCTTTGTGTCGGTCAGCATCCAGCCGCCATTCGGGGAATGGGAGACCGTCAGCTTGGCGCCGGCAACCGTGGTCAGCTCGACTTTGCCACCCATCATTTTTGCCTTGGCAGCGAGATCGGCCGCAGTCAGCCGGCCTGGCACTACATGATAGGTCAGAATCTTGGTTAGGGTCGCCTTGTTCTCCGGTTTCAGCAGCGTCGCAACGGTGCCGTCGGGTAGATCGTCAAAAGCGGCATTGGTCGGTGCAAAAACCGTAAACGGTCCCGGACCGGAGAGCGTGTCGACCAGGCCAGCTGCCTGCACGGCGGCGACCAATGTAGTGTGATCCGCGGAATTGGCGGCATTTTCTATGATATTGCGGGTCGGATACATGGCGGCACCGCCCACCATCGGATTGCTGGTACCGGCGGCGGTGCTTGAACTGACCTCCCCACCGCCCTGGTCGGACATTGAGCAGCCGGAAAGTGACAGCGCAAGGGCCAAAAGAGGAAGGGTAGGCGAAGATATTGTTCGGAAAGACATAGAAAGTCCTTTCAGTTGCAATAGAATGATTGCGGCGAACCGGAAATATGATCCGGACTACGGGCAGCTACGCTACACAGCGCGAATTGGACGCAGGTTTTCTTAAATTTTTGAAATTGTTGCCGTCGCAATGATCGGGATCGTCGGTGCTTCGAACGGCGCTCCCGACGGATCTTCCATGGTCAGTGCCAGCAGCGAGCCGACCCGGACGAAGGACCGAAAAGCCGGATCAATATTGATTGATCCAGCCCTGTTGGTCGGCAATATTCCCAGGGCACGCGGTGTCCCGTCGGCAGGCACGACCCACAATACCGGGGCACCCTTTCCGGGAACGAGACCCGCGGTGCTCACGTTCATCTCGCCCGTGTCGGGGTCAAAACGGGTGGCTACAGAAAGGTCCGCCTGTTCGCCGGAGAGCTGGGCGATTATCTGCGCCGATGCCAGCTGCTGCACAGGATTTTCAGGGACAACCACCGGAGCCGGCCGGACTAATAACGCGAGCGCCAGCGACGCCGCAATCGCGCCAGCGGTCAGGGCTGCCACGCGCCAGCGATTCAGGCGGCTCCGGAAGGAAATCTTGGAAATATCATCATCGGCAGGCTCTGCGGACCGGGTATTCAGCCGTGCATTGATCGATTGCCAGACGTGATCCGGCGCCGATTGCGGCGGGATCACATCGAGCAAAGGCGCCAGCCGCTTTTCCCAAGCGTCGACGGCCTGCCTGAAATCCTGATCCGACAGGCGCAGACTCAAGGCTGTGGCCAGATCTTCGCCTTCAAGAAGGCCCAGCACTAGTTCCGCAGCCAGCTGCTCGGATTTGTCGAGTTCTTCAGGTAGATCAACCATCTTCAAGACACTTTTTCAAACTCATCAGGCCTCGTCGGATCCGGCTTTTCATCGTGCTGAGCGGGACCTCGACCTGCTTGGCGAGTTGGGAATAGGTAAAACCTCCGAAGAATGCCGAACGGATCGATCTGCTCTGTTCTTCGTCCAATTGTTCAAGGCATTCCATGATTCGGGCCTTCTGTTGTTTGTCTTCAATCACAACATCGCCCAATGGTGCATCGTCGGCTATGATATCGATCACAGCGTTATCATCATATTTTCTGCGACCGTTTTTCCGGAGCCAGTCAATCGAGGCATTGCGGGCGATAACCGCTAGCCAGGAAATCGGGCTATAGGTCCCCGCCTGATATTGATCGGCACGATACCAGACTTTGATATACACTTCCTGTAAGACATCCTCCGCTGCGCTTCTGTCTCCACAGATACGAAGACAAACGCCAAATAATTTCGATGAGGTCAGTTCATAGAGCTTCTCGAGTGCCACTCTTTCCCTGTTTGCAACACCTGCCATAATTTCGAGCAATGGCTCGCTGGTCATCTGTGTATCAGGTTCGGAATGATCCGTCGGTCTCATGTGTGCTAAATGAGTGGAAATTTTGCACTGTGCAATAACTTATTGTCCTCAGAGCCATTTTTAAGCTCGGCAGGAGTTTTCGCACTGAGCTTCTGCAATGACGAACTTCTCCTTGCTAAAAAGCGGTCCGAAATTGGCTTGTGAGACATTGCGTTGCTGGCTCCCCGAATTTTGGTTGATCGAAGATGCCCAAGTTGCGATCCGTCCGCCCAAAGCGGATATTTAATTGGATTGGGATCAATGTCCAAAACTGGGGCGTTTCCGGAACGTCTGTTTTCGTTTTCCATCCGATCAGCTCGAATGGCCGAAACTGGGCGCAAAGCGGAAGGGCGGGTTTCGAGGGGGAAATCGATTGATGCGGATTATCGGTCAGTCCGGCCCTGTTTGTAAAACATCTTCACCTATCCGGCGCACCCACAACCTTGACCGTAAATCCATCGCGCACATTCTCGATTTCATAGTCCGTCAGCGCCGGGCTGACGCCATATGCGCCGGTCCAGTCCATACGCCACCGCCGGTAGATCCACTCTCCCCCGGCACCGCCAGTCATGGCTTTGCTGACCACATCTCGTCCTACAAAAGACACACTCTGAAACTGGGCGCCGGTCGTGACGGTTAGATCCTCGATCGCGAATTTCCCGCTTTTTGCCTCTTTGACCATGTCTTGTTCTACCCGCAGATCGGGAAAAGTGATCCTTTCAGGATTTTTGCCGCGCTGCATGAAATAGACTTCATAATAGGGATAGGGCTTGCCCCAGCTTACCGGCACAGCAATCAGATAGGTGTCGCCTGCATCGGACCGCACGGCTAGCGGAACGCCCCCTGTGGATGGATCGGTTGCCGCCCAGGTTTCCAGCACATCCGCTAGGCCCGTCAGGCCTTCCATGTCAGCGAAACCGGGATCGGAATAGGCCCGCAGCGCTACATATCTGCTGGCATAGACCTCGCGAATACAAGGCACATCAGAATTGCACCCATCAGCGGCCCTTATCCAGGCTAGTTGCTCGCGGCGCAGGTTCCGGTCCTTGTCGCCTTCCCGTGGGTTTGTTTCCAGGGTGAGCGCCTCACCATAAGCCTTGTTCAGCATGGCATCGAGAGCAAGCAGACCGTCCGACTGACAAACGGCTTTTTCCCGTTCTGTCGCTACGGTTGTGCAATCAATAGCATGAGCCGCGTCCGAATAGCCTGCTAGAAAGCACATAAAAAACGGGAGCAGAATATATCGATTAATTGCCATGCACATTGCCCTTGAACCGGTCGCCTGCAGAAAAACCATAATCCTGCGCGGCGTTGGATATTCCCGATAACAAGGTTTCTGCTTTCAGGCGAGAGATACAGGGCAGGAATGGCCGCGACCGGGGCAGAGCCCTCCATTGCAGCCATCCCATATGGAATGGCTTCGGTTCGTTTCGGTGACATGGCGGACCTTTGGATCAGCTACTCACAACAGCACCGGCAGGTCTGTGGTCGGGCGAGTCGACGACCTGACCATGTTAGCGCCGATCAGGTTTTTGGTGGTGTGCCGCAGCTTTTGCAATGCGGGTCCTTGGGCAGGTTTATGCTGCGCATCGACGGTGCGAGGCCATCGAAAAGCTGGAGTTTTCCGGCCGGATCCTGGCCGAAGCCGGTGACCACGCGGATCGCTTCCATCGCTGCAAAACTTCCCATCAGGCCGACCATCGCGCCGAGCACGCCAACTTCGCTGCAATTGTCGCAATCATCGGGGTCGAGCGCGTCGCCGACGAAACAGCGGTAACAGGGCTTGTCCTCTTCCCAGCCGCGGAACGTGCCGAGCTGTCCCTGAAACTGGCCGATCGCCGCGGAAACCAGCGGGACGCGGTGAGTGACCGAGAGATCGGAGACCAGCAGGCGGGTCTGGTAATTGTCGGTGCCGTCGATAATCGCGTCAAAGGGCGCAAAAAATGCTGCGCCATCGTCTGAAAAATGCTGCGCGGTAAGCCTTTGATTAACCTTGTTTATTACAATCTCAGGGTTGAGTCCTTGCGCGAATTTCTCGGCCGCATCGACCTTCGCTTTGCCGATATCATCGGCTGTAAACAGGATCTGCCGTTGCAGGTTCGACAGAGAAACAACATCATCATCGACAATGGTAAGCGCGCCGATGCCCGCTGCCGCCAGATATTGAATCGCCGGACAGCCAATACCGCCCGCGCCGACCACCAATATATGGGCATCGAGAATTTTCTTTTGCCCCACGCCGCCAATATCCTTGAGCACGATATGGCGGGCATAGCGGTCGAGCTGTTCGTCAGTGAGCGAAGTCATGCCGGGTAACGGAAGAAAAAAATGGGACGGCAGCCTCTCAGCACGGGGTTTCTTTCGGTCAATCTATATTCCTGTCGAGCCGAAGCCGCCAAAGCCTCTCGCGGTATCATCCAGATCACCGACCTCGACCAGATTTGCCAGCTGCACCGGCGCGACGACGATCTGGGCGATCCGGTCGCCGCGCTCGATGATGAAATCCTCTTCACCATGGTTGATCAGGATGACTTTCAGCTCGCCGCGATAGTCGCTGTCGATCGTGCCCGGCGTATTGGGTATGCTGATGCCTTTTTTCAGCGCCAGACCGGATCGCGGGCGCACCTGGATTTCATAGCCTGCGGGAATGGCGAAGGCGAAGCCGGTTCCGGCCAGCCCGCGCTGGCCCGGTGCGATGGTCAATTCTTCTGCCGCACGGACATCCATGCCGGCCGAGCCGCTGGTTTCATAGGAAGGCAGCGGAAGGCCCCCGGCATGATCCAGCCGTTTGACAGCGATATCGACGGGTTCGAACATCAGGAAATTTCCTCGCTGATTTTTGCTATTAGCCGCCGCGCGACTTCGGGTTTTGGCAATTGCTCCCAGATTTCGCTGCCGGTTGCGGTGACGATCTGCACACTATTGTTGGTGCCGCCCATCACGTCTCCGGACACATCATTGGCGACAATCCAGTCACAGCCTTTTTTCGCCAGCTTCGCCCGGGCATGTTCGGCAACTTTCTCGGTTTCGGCGGCAAAGCCGATGAGCAGGCCGGGGCGCTGCGCGTGACCCGCCAGGCCCGCCAATATGTCGGGATTTTCGGTCAGCTTGAGCGGCGCGGGCGCATCACCCTTTTTCTTGATCTTCTGTCCGGACTGGCTGTCGGCGCGCCAGTCGGCGACGGCAGCGACCATGATTGCGATATCGGCGGGCAGGGCGTCGTGTACAGCCTTTTCCATTTCAAGCGCGGTCTCGACATCAACGCGCGTGACGCCGGTCGGCGTGGCAAGATGTACGGGGCCGGCGACCAATGTCACTTGCGCTCCGGCTTCGACCGCAGCGGCGGCAATGGCGAAGCCCTGACGGCCGGACGAGCGATTGGCTATATAGCGTACCGGATCGATCGGTTCATGGGTCGGTCCTGCGGTGATCAGGACATGTTTGCCGCGCAACGGACGGTGCCGGTCTGGAGCGAAGGCCGGCTGGCCGTCGAGCGGATTGCGACCCAGCCCGGATTCCTGAGCCACTAGCGAAGGTGATCCCATCAGCGCGCTAATCTCCGCCATCACCGCTTCCGGCTCCGGCAATCTGCCTGGCCCAAATTCGCCGCACGCCATGTCGCCTTCATCGGGCTGCATGACGATGATGCCGTCGGCTTTGAGCTGGGCGATATTGCGCTGGGTGGCGGCATGTTGCCACATCCGTACATTCATTGCCGGGACCGCCATCACTTGGGTATCGGTCGCCAGCAACAAAGTGGTCGCGAGATCATCGGCGATCCCGCCTGCCATTTTGGCGATCAGATTGGCAGTAGCGGGACAAATGACCACCAGATCGGCCTCGCGGCTGAGCTGGATATGGCCCATTTCGGTCTCGTCTTTCAGGCTCCAGAGCGTGGTGTGTACTTCATTCTCGGACAAGGCCGCCAGCGTCATCGGTGTGACAAATTGCGCGCCCGATTCGGTGAGCACACAGCGAACGGTCATGCCGGATTTCCTGATCAGACGGATCAGCTCGCTGGACTTATAGGCCGCGATGCCACCGCCAATGATCAGCAGGATATGATTTGGTTTTACCATCCTATCCGATTTAGGGGCAAGCAGGCCCAAAGCCAAGCGACATGTGTCCTCTAATTCGGACGCAGGTCCGGTTGGTTCATCCCCACAGGAACATAGCGGCGGCTCCGGCTCCGCCCGCCACAATCGCGGTCAGTGCATAACGCCAGAAGCCCCCGTTGCTCGACTTTTTCCGTTTCTCCCAGATCAACTCGACATCGGCCACCGGCGGTGGCGGTGGCGCGCCGCCCTGGCGGGGGAGCTGGGCATCGAGGCGCCGGACAATATCGGGCAGCATCATGATGGTGTCCAGGTCGTCATTGATCCGGTCGGCAATCGCTGCTTCCGGACCCAGTTCGCCGCGGATCCACTGTTTTACATAAGGTCCGCTGGCATCCCACATATTGATCGTCGGATTGAGGTCGGTGGCAATGCCCTCGACCATCACCATCGTCTTTTGCAGCAGCAGCAGATGCGGCTGGGTTTCCATGTCGAAATCGCGGGTGATCGCGAACAATCCGTCGAGCATATCGCCGACCGACAATTCGCTGACCGGTTTGCCGCGCATCGGTTCGCCGACCGCGCGCAAAGCCGTGGCGAAATCCTCCATGCTGTGATGATCCGGCACATATTGCGCTTCGAAATGGATTTCCGCGACGCGTTTGTAATTGCCGGTGGTCAGACCGTAGAGAATTTCCGCCAGCCAGACGCGGGCTTTCTTGTTGATCCGGCCCATGATGCCGAAATCAATGGCGACAATCGTGCCGTCGGCCTTCACGAACAAATTGCCCTGATGCATGTCGGCGTGGAAATAGCCGGCCTCGATAGCCTGCTTGAGGAACGTGTGAACCAGCCGGCTGGCGATCGAATCAAGATCATGGCCCGCGGCGACCAGCTCGTCCCGGTTCGATATTTTTATGCCATCGACCCAGTCGAGGGTCAGCACCCGGCCCGAGGTCCGGTCCCAGTCGATCGCCGGAGTCTCATATTGATCGACCTGAGCCATATGTTCTGCCAGCTCAGAAGCGCTGGCGGCCTCGCGCCGCAGGTCCAGTTCGCGCATAGTCCAGCGACGGAAGTTGGCGATGACCAGTTGCGGACGAAGACGCCTGGCCTCGCCGCCGAGAGCCTCGAGGTGGGCTGCAGCCCATTCGTAGGTTTCGATATCCCGGTTGAATTTCTTGATGATGCCGGGACGCAAGACCTTGACCGCAACATCCTTGCCATCCAGCGTGGTCGCGCGGTGAACCTGGGCGATCGAGGCGGCGCCCACCGGAACCGGATCGATATGGCTGTACAGCTCGTCCAGAGGCTTGCCGAGGCTCAGTTCGATCTCGTCGCGGATCAAATCGAAGGAGACGGGCGGCAGGCTGTCCTGCAATTGCAGCAGATCGCGCGCGGCCGCTTCGCCGATTACATCGGGGCGGGTTGCCAGCGTTTGTCCCAGCTTGATCGCCGCCGGACCGATGGCCTGCAGCGCAGCCGAATAATTAGGCTCCTTCGGCTGAAATGTACCGATGCGCGCGATGCGGAACAGGCGGCGGACTTGTGGCGGCGTCGCCTTGTGCTTCTCCAGATTGCGCAGCGCGCCATGTTTGGCGAGCGTGCGGCCCCATTTGAGCAGACGGAATATATGGGTGCGGGAACTGGTCATCGGATATGTGCTCAGGCTTTCCAGCCGCTGTGGATCGCGACCAGTCCGCCCATCATCGGTTCGACTTTGGTCTGGCTGAATCCGGCGGCCTGAATCATCGCCCGGAATTCTTCCATCGGCGGAAATTTCGCGATCGATTCGGCCAGATAGCGATAGCTCGCTTCGTCATTCGCCACAGCTTTGCCAACCTTGGGCAGGATCTTGTGGGAATAGGTTTCATAGACTTTGTCAAAGCCGGGCCATTTGGTTTGCGAAAATTCCATGCAATAGAAACGCCCGCCATATTTCAGCACGCGATGGGCCTCGGCCAGGGCTTTGTCGATATGGGTGACATTACGGATGCCAAAGACAATCGTATAGGCATCGAAATGTGCGTCGGGAAAGTTGAGCTGCTCGGCATCCTGCTGGCTCCAGACCATGCGCGTTTCGTCTTTGTCGAGCGCCCGTTTCACGCCCTCGGCCAGCATCTCCGCGTTGATATCGGCAACGGTAATATCGGCGCCGCTGTCGACCATGCGAAAGGCAATGTCGCCGGTACCGCCGGCCATGTCCAGGATAGTCTCGCCGGCGCGCGGCTTGACGCGGCGCACGAAGCGGTCTTTCCACAAGCGATGGGTTCCGGCGCTCATCGCGTCGTTCATCACATCATATTTGGAAGCAACGCTGGAGAAAACCGCACCAACCTTGCCGACCTTTTCGCTCTCTTCGACCTCTTCATAGCCGAAGGAGACGGTTTTGCTTTCGATAGCCATTTTTTGCCCGTGCTGATTTTCGTTGAAATCCCGAGTAGACGAGCCTTGGCAGCACTGCAATCACTCTATAGCTGCCTTTTTGACCGTAACGAATAAGGAACCTCATGCCAGAGCTGCCCGAAGTGGAAACAACCGTCGCCGGTTTGCGCCCTGTGCTCGAGGGCCAGCGGCTCACGCTGGTGGAGCCGCGCCGCGCCGATCTGCGCTGGCCGATTCCGGTTGATTTGCGCCAGCGGATGACCGGTGCGGTGGTGACCTCGCTCGGCCGGCGGGCAAAATACGGGCTGATCGAAACCGACAGGGGCGACGTGATGATCTTTCATCTCGGCATGTCGGGGCGCTGGCGGATTGATCCGGAAGAAATCGAGAAACATGACCATCTGCTGCTCGAGACCGATTCGGGGCACCGGCTGGCGCTCAACGACCCGCGCCGATTCGGCTCGCTGGACATCGTGCGTGCGGAGCTTCTGGACAGCTATAAGCCATTTGTGCTGATGGGGCCGGAGCCGCTGGGAGACGATTTTACCGCTACCTATCTGAAAGCCGCGACCAGGGATCGCAAGGCCCCGATCAAGCAATTGCTGCTCGACCAGCGCACGGTCGCCGGACTGGGTAATATCTATGTATGCGAGGCGCTGCACATGGCGGGCATATCGCCGGGCCTGAAGGGCGGTGCCATCTCCAGGCCGCGCTACGAACGGCTTGTTTTAGCGATTAAGCAGGTCCTGACCGCTGCCATCGCGGCCGGTGGCTCGTCGCTGCGCGACTTCGTCAAGCCGGACGGGGAGCTGGGATATTTTGCCAAGGACTGGCTGGTATATGGGCGGGAAGGAGAGGCCTGTCACTGCGGTGCGCCGGTGCTGCGCCGAGTCGATAGCGGGCGATCAACCTTTTACTGTTCGCAATGCCAGAAATAAGCGGTTCACTAAGCTATTGACGGGAATCGGCTCTCACGCTATTGCCCGCCATCTTGAGCCGGAAGCCATACGCAGCGCCCCGGCATTTAATTTCAGATTTTGAGGGTTTTTCATGGCTAATACGCCGCAAGCAAAAAAACGTATCCGTCGCAACACGCGCCGCACCGTGATTAATAAAAATCGCCTGAGCCAGATCCGTACCAAGATCAAGGCCGTGGACGCAGCCGTTGAAGCTGGCGACAAGACCGTAGCAGCCGCAGCCCTCAAGGCCGTACAGCCTGAGCTGGCACGCGGTGTGAGCAAAGGCCTCTATCACAAGAATACGGCTTCGCGGAAGTTCAGCCGTCTGACAAAACGGGTTGCCGCGCTTCAAACAGCGTAATCAGGCTACCCGGTTTAAAAAGAATAACCCGCCCGATTGTGGCGGGTTTTCTTTTGCGCGAGTGCCATTCGATTCGGCCCCAGGACCTTCGAGTGATCCTGTTTTTTCCTTGTGCAGTTGATCCGAAAGGGTTCAAGTCGGGGCAGGGCTCCAATCTGCCATCGTTCAACACCGGTTCAGCCCGGTTTTTCTATCGTGCGGCTCGTGATCGTGGGCAATCTAAAGGGAAAAATATGACTATTTTCGTCAAACAAGTCTCCAATCGGAAAGCGCTATCGCTGCTTGCGCCGCTTGCCCTTCTGGCTCTCGGGGCTTGTACAACACCCTTCCGTGCCGACGTTCAGCGTTTCGTCGCGCTGCCCGACACCACCGGCCAGAGCTTCGCTGTTGTTGCCGCTGATCCCGATCTTTCCGGCGGTCTCGAGTTCGGGCAATATGCCATGCTGGTCGAACAGCGGATGCTCGACCTCGGCTATCGTCGCAGCGATGATCCCGCGGCGGCCGAATTGATCGTCAGCATGGATTATGACATCGACAAGGGCCGGGACAAAGTCGTTGCCGACTATGATCCGTTTTATTCTTCCAGTCGATTCGGCGGATATTACGGACGCCACCGTTATCTATATGGTTTCAACGACCCGTTTCTTTATGGAGGATACGGCTTTTCCGGCTATAACGGCGCTCGCAGCTTTACCGTTTACACCTCGGAGCTCGATCTGAAGATAGATCGTGCGGTCGACGGTCAGCGCTTGTTCGAAGGCAAGGCAGAGGCCTTGTCACGGTCGAAGAATCTGACCTATCTCGTACCCAATCTGGTGGAAGCGATGTTTACCGATTTCCCGGGAAACAGCGGTGAACGAGTCCGGATTTCGGTCGCTCCCGAGAAAGAATAGGCCCCGCGTTTCTAGCGCCTTGCCCCTAGCTCTCTAGCTGGCGGAGCAGCATCCGGACATCATTGTCCATTTCGCTGTCTTCGCCACGCAGGTGCTCGACCAGCTTGACCGCGTGAATCACCGTGCTGTGGTCACGGCCACCGAATTTCCGGCCGATTTCCGGATAGCTGCGCGGCGTCATCACCTTTGCCAGATACATCGCAACCTGCCGTGGCCGGGCAACAGCCCGCGCGCGGCGTTTTGACGACATCTCGTTGCGGTCGAGCCGGTAATATTCGCAAACCGTGCGCTGGATCTCGTCGATCGTGATCCGGCGGCGACAGGCGCTCAGAATGTCGGACAATTGTTCTTCCGCCAGTTCGCGGCTGATTTCGCGGCCGGTCAGTTGCGCGTAAGCGAGCAGCTTGTTGAGACCGCCTTCCAGCTCGCGCAAATTGCGGCTGATCGTGCGGGCCAGAAAATCTACCACTTCTTCCGACACATGCTGGTGCGGCATGGTGGCGAGGCGATGCTTGAGAATGTCGCGGCGCAGCTCAAGTCCGGCAGACTGGATATCGGCAACCAGACCCATCGACAGGCGCGACAGCAGGCGCTGGTCGACACCGTCCAGTGCTTGCGGTGGACGGTCAGCCGCGACGACAACGCGTTTGCCCTGGCTGATCAGCGTATCGATCGTGTGCAGAAATTCTTCCTGCGTGGAATTTTTGCCGACAATGAACTGTATGTCATCGACCATCAGCAGATCGGCTTCGCGCAGCGATGCCTTGAATTCCATCCCCTCGTTGCGGCGCATGGCTGAAACGAATTCGATCATGAACCGTTCGGCGGACATATAGATAATTTTTGAAGACGGAAATTCTGCACGAAAGGCATGGCCGATGGCGTGCATCAAATGGGTCTTGCCTTGGCCCGTCGAGGACTGGAGATACAGTGGGCTGAAAAGTGGCTTCTCGGTTGCCGCCGTCCGCTGTGCGGCATTGAGCGCGAGAACATTGGAATTGCCGGGGATGAATTGGTCAAAGGTCATCCGCGGATCAAGATCCAGGCGGAACTTGCTTTCCGGAACCATATTATACTGGTTATTTGCGGCCACCCCATGGGCGCTATTGGAATTTGAAAGCTGGGCGATTTTCGCAGCGCCGGACTGGGCTTCAAAAGCAAGGCCGCAGACCGCCGGATGATGTGCTTTCCACGCCATCAACAAACGCTCTGAATAACGATCCCGGACCCAGTTGGCGGAAAATTCCGAAGGCAGTAACATAAGTATGTTACCGGTGTCCGAATCAAAAACGGATAATTTGATCGGCTTGATCCATTGGCCGAAAATCTGCGCTCCCATATCGCGTCGCAGACCCGCACAGATTTTTTGCCAGATAGTTTCCAACTCGGCTGAAATAATATTCTCGGATGCCACGGATTGACTTTCAGGCAGGTCGTTAACCTGCGCAGATTTGATTTCGTTCACGAACATCCCCCGATACTATCCCTCTGGCCCGCACGATAGCGATGCCAACATTCAACTGCAGCTTTCAAACATCTGACCATCAACTACCCCCAGCCATGGGAATCAATCAGACGCGAAGAATCTATGCTGAAAACATGTTTTCAGCGATCATTTTCATTTTCATTTGAGGCCTGGAAATTGCATCCGGAGCCACCAGCCAAGATTTGTTATTAAGCCCGTCCGTCCGAGTCGATCAAGAGCGCCATCGTAAAAAAAGTGAAATATATCGATTGACAGCGGCAAGCCGTGGTTTTTTCTGAATAACCTTCTAAGATATTGATATATATTAATAATATTCTGTGGATAAGAAGGTATAACAAACGAATCGCGGAGTCAGCTTAGGTTCCGGCAAATGTAAAAATGACGCCGCCTGATTGGCATCAAAAATCTGTTAGCGGAAATCTTGTTGGCGAACCGGTGCAAATAGGCTTGCCAAAGGCGCAATGTTTTGGCAGTGGCGCTCGCCTGACCCCGGCGATGCAATATGCATCTTGTCATTGGGGGCGATTAGCTCAGTTGGTAGAGCGCTTCGTTTACACCGAAGATGTCGGCGGTTCGAGCCCGTCATCGCCCACCATATCCTTTCGAAGCATATCTGCTTCGACTTGCTTCAGCCAAAACTTGATATTGCGACGATAGAGATCAGCGATAGCGTGATAGCGACCATCATCGGCATCGGGCGCAGCCGGTTTTCGGGTAGCTCTTCGCCGGAAAAGTCACTGCGGGGACGCCCGCCGGTTATCATCGGCCGGACCAGTCTCTCTTTCACGACAAAATGATAGACAGCGATTGCCACGATATGCAGCCCGATCAGCGCGGCCAGCAGGTTGAAGTTGAATTCGTGGATCTCGGCGAACTGTCTGCCGGTATCGAACGACACCAGCACGGCGAGCGGCCCCGATTCGAGACCGTCGACGTCCACGGAGAACAATCCTGTCGTGACCTGGGTAGCCAGCGCCAATAGCAAGGCGAACACGCTCAGGACTGCCAGAGGACTATGGCCGAAGGTCGGAGCATAGTCGCGCTTCTGCAATTTCCCGACGTAGCTCTTTAGCGAGCCTATTCTTTTCACCATCGGAAGGAAGCGCGCCGTCCATGTTCCGATCAATCCCCAGATCAGCCGGAAGAGCACGAGGCCGAACATGGTCAGTCCGAGCCTTCGGTGCCAGTCCATAAGTCCCTCTTCTGCGGTCCACCACAGAAGAGGGACAAGAAGCACCATCAACCAATGCACCAGCCGGATAGCAAAATCCCAGACCAATATGCGTGGGGACCCGGATGCCATGGTCAGCTAGTCATCCAGCCGATATTTGTCATGACAGGCCTTGCACGTACCACCTGTGGTTTGGAAGGCACTGGCGATTTCTGTGACATTGCCGCCCTGGGCCACCGTTTCGAGCTTGGCCGCTGCGTCCTGCAGTGCGGCAACCTTGTCGTTAAAATCCGATTTGCTTTCCCAGATGATCGGCAGTGCTTCGGTTTTGACGCCGGCATCAGGGCCGGTTCCTTCCGGGAACCAGTCGGCCATGTCGGCCGTTTCTTTGGGAACAACCGCAGCGGCCGCCTGAATCTGCGCCAGATCGGGGGTGCCCGCTTTCAACTGGTCGTTGATGGTTTTGAAGGCCTTGCCAATTTTCTTGAGCTGGGCCTGCCGCGCCTCGATCTGTTCCTTTACCGTCATCCCGTTAGGAAGCTCGACGCTGGCTGTTTCGGAAACCGGGCCTGTATCGCTATTCTGTCCGCAGGCGGAAAGCAGGGCCAGCCCGGCAATCACCGGTAGCATGATTTGTATTTTGCAGCGTTTCATCAAATTCTCCAATAAGCCAAGAATGTCCGAGAATAGCGAAATGCGGTATAAATACAATCCGTTCTGCTGATGGCGGTGACTAACCTTCCGCCAGCGTTTCTTCCAGCAAGGTAGCTGCCTTTGCGCCATCCCAATCCATGGCACCAATGACCCGCCATACTTCCTTGCCCTGCGCATCATAGAGCACAGTTGTGGGCATCAGGCCGGAACCGAAGCCGAAACTCAAACCATTTTCTGGATCAACATAGGGTTCCAGTTCCTGAAAATCGCCGCGTGCGAAAAACGGGACAACTTTTTCGGCGCCCTGAATATCCTGCGATACAACCAGCACTTTGAGCCGCTCTTTCTCGCGCGTTGCCAGTGTATCGAGCATCGGCATTTCGACAATGCAGGGCGCGCACCATGTTGCCCAGATGTTCACCAGTAGCGGCTTGCCGATGAAATTGCTCAATCGCACCGTGCTTCCGTCGGGTGCCTGAAAAGGCGTGTCGACCATCGCTGTGCCGCGCAGGGAAATATCCAGCTTGCCCACCATGCCCTGGCTGCTCTCGATGGTCTCGCCGTCTTCTTGGGATTTGTTGCCAGCAAATTCTTGCTCCGCTTCGCTCGAGCCTCTATCGCAAGCCGATACGCTAACGAGCAAGACCAAGAACAGGACGGTACGCATCACAACAGGCACGAAAAATTCCAATAAAATGTGGGGCGGCAGGTTTGCCGATGGCCCTTCGTCAATCATGCGCGAGATAAACGCGTCGATCCCGTTCGACAAGAAGTTATGGCGCCACGATATTCGGGCGAGCCTGGCCCATGTCGCGATGCTGGCGGATCAGGGCATTGTCGAGGCGGAAGATGCGACGCAAATCATCAACGGCCTGAACCAGATTGCCCAGGAATATGAAACCGGTGGCGTTCCAGAAGATCTCGATCTCGAAGATATCCACATGCATGTGGAAGCGCGGCTGGCGGAGATTATCGGTCCGGTAGCAGGCCGCCTGCACACGGCGCGCTCCCGCAATGACCAGGTGGCGACCGATTTCCGGCTCTGGGTGCGCGATGCGATGGACATGGTCGACAGCGCGCTCGCTGCGTTGCAAAAGGCTCTTGTGGATCGTGCCGAAGAACATGCCGGAACGATCATGCCGGGCTTCACCCATTTGCAATCGGCCCAGCCGGTGAGCCTCGGCCACCATATGATGGCCTATTACGAGATGATCCGGCGGGACCGTTCGCGCTTCACCGATGCACGCAAGCGGATGAACGAATCTCCGCTGGGTGCAGCGGCGCTTGCGGGCACGGGATTCCCGATTGATCGAGAAAAAACAGCGTCGATGCTAGGGTTTGATGGTCCTACCGGCAATAGTCTCGATTCGGTTTCTGACCGGGATTTTGCGCTCGATTATCTGATGGCGTCGACCCAGTGCAGTCTGCACCTTTCCCGGCTGGCAGAAGAATTTGTAATCTGGGCCAGCCAGCCGTTCGGTTTCATCAAGCTGCCGGACAGTTTTTCAACCGGTTCCTCGATCATGCCGCAGAAGCGTAATCCCGATGCTGCCGAACTGGTGCGGGGTCATTGCGGCCGGATTGCCGGCGCCATGAACGCACTTGTGATCACGATGAAGGGTCTGCCGCTCGCCTATTCGAAGGATATGCAGGACGACAAGCCGCCGGTGTTCGAAGCGCATGACCTGCTCGGCCTGTCGATCGCCGCTATGACCGGTATGATTGCCGAAGTCGAATTCAGCGGAGACCGGATGCGGGCGCTCGCTGAATCGGGTTTCTCGACCGCGACCGATTTTGCCGACTGGCTGGTGCGGGAAGCCAAGCTGCCGTTTCGCGAGGCGCATCATGTTACCGGAGCGGTGGTATCGCTTGCCGAAGAGCAGGGCTGCGGTCTGGCTGATCTCACGCTGGAGCAGTTTCAGGCGATCGACAGCCGGATCGATGACCGTGTTTTCAGCGTGCTGAGCGTTGACGCTTCGGTTGCCAGCCGGTCCAGCTATGGCGGGACGGCACCGGATCAGGTAATGGTTCAGGTTGCAAAGGCCAAACAGGCTTTGGGGCTGGAGAGTTAAAATGAACAAAGTCCATTCGATCCTTCTGCTGACCGGTGCCACGCTCATATTGGCCGCCTGCGGCAATCGTGGTGCCTTGCAGCCGGCCAAGGGCGAGGCTTTGCCCCCGGCTATCTACGGCGAGGCAAAAGCGCCCAGCGGCGAAGACCTGCTGGTTCCGTCGAGCCAGGCCATGCCGGAGCGCAGCGATGAATTGCTCCGCCGGTCGGAAGAACGGCAAGATGACGAATTTGACCTGCCGCCGCCCGGCTAATCCCGTTCCACAAGTTTGAAAGTATAAGATATTGGACCATTTCCAGCTCAAAAATGGTATTTTGCACGCGGAAGATATCCCGCTGTCGAAGATTGCGGAAGAAGTCGGGACCCCGGTCTACGTCTATTCGCGGGCGACGCTCGAACGTCACGCACGGGTCTTTCGCGAAGGCCTGAAAGATGCCGGCAAAATTCATCTCGCCTTTGCGGTGAAAGCGAATCCCAATCTCGCCGTGCTCAGGATATTGGCGAATCAGGGCTATGGTGCCGACGTGGTCTCCGGCGGTGAATTGCAGCGCGCTCTGGCGGCCGGGATGAAAGCGGAAGATATTGTCTTTTCCGGAGTCGGCAAGAGCCGCGAGGAACTGACGCTCGGTCTCGACAAGGGAATCGGCCAGTTCAATCTGGAATCGGAAGAAGAAGGCGAGATGCTGGCGGCGATCGCCGCTTCGCGTGGCGAAAAGGCATCGGCGACCCTGCGCGTCAATCCCGATGTTGACGCGGGAACCCATGCCAAGATTTCGACCGGCAAGAAGGAAAATAAATTCGGCGTCGGGATTGATGTCGCGCCGGATATCTATGCGCGGCTTTCCAGGCTTGAAGGTCTCAACCTGCGCGGCGTCGCCGTGCACATCGGCAGCCAGTTGCAGAGTCTTGACCCGCTCGAGCAATGCTATGCCAGGATGGGTGCTTTGGTTGCGCAGCTGCGCGGTGCCGGCCATGCTATCACCCATGTCGATCTCGGCGGCGGGCTGGGCGTGCCTTATAAGCCCGAAGACAATCCGCCAAGCCCGGCAGAATATGGCACCATGGTGGCGCGAGTGACCAAGGGCTGGGATGTCACGCTGATGTTCGAACCCGGACGGGTCATCGCAGGCAATAGCGGTGTCATGATCACCAAGGTGATCCGGATCAAGCCGGGCGTGAACAGTGATTTCGTCATTGTCGATGCGGCGATGAACGATCTGATGCGACCGGCCATTTATGACGCCTGGCACGATTTCGAAGCGGTCGAGCCGAGCGGCGAGACAATGGTCGCTTCGATTGTCGGCCCGATCTGCGAAAGCAGCGATATTTTTGCCAAGCAACGGGTGGTTGATCGCGTCGAGACCGACGATCTGGGAATTTTCCGTACCGCAGGAGCCTATGGCGCGACGATGGCGAATACCTATAACAGCCGGCCGCTGGTGCCGGAGGTGCTGGTTGATGGCGATCGCTATGCTGTGGTTGCCGAACGGATCGAACCGGCAACGATCATGGCTGCGGAACATGTGCCTGACTGGCTGAAATAATGCGTCATGCCCGCCGCTGCGGTCATGGCCAACTCTATTGGTGGATGCGATGAACCAATTGCCCATTTTCCTGAATTTGAAGGACCGCAAGGTTCTCCTCCTGGGAAGTGGCGAAATGGCCGATGCCAAACGGAGGCTCTACGAGCGGGCCGGAGCGGTCATTACCGATGACGAGAATGCCGGCGATCTTGCGCTGGCAGTGGTTGCACTGGAAGATGACGAAGAAGCGATAGCAGCGGTTGCGCGCCTGAAAGACCGGGGTCTGCTGGTCAATGCCGTCGACCGGTCGGCGCTGTGCGATTATACCACGCCCGCTATTATCGACCGGGACCCGGTGCTGATTGCCATCGGTACCGGCGGCGCCTCGGCGGGGCTGGCCAAGGCCCTGCGGCAAAGGCTCGAGCGTTTGCTCCCCGCCAGTCTGGGATTACTGGCCGCCGCATTGCTGGACGCGCGGGACCGGATACAGCAGGTCTGGCCGGATGGAACTGCGCGCAGAAAAGCCATTGATGCAGTGCTCGACCCGAGCGGTCCGCTGGACGTGCTGGTCGATCATGAATTGGAAGATTTGGAGGCATGGCTTGACCAGCCGCACGGGCAGGCTCGATCGCAGGTTATTGATCTCGAACTGACCAGCAGGGACCCCGATGACCTGACCCTTCGTCAGGCGCGCTGGCTGGGGCAGGCGGATCAGGTCTTTGCGAGTGACGATGTGCCCGAAGAGGTGCTAGACCGTGCCCGCGCAGACGCGCAGCGTTTCTCGCTGTCGCTTTGGGACGAACAGCCGACAGAGGGACTGACCTTGCGGATCAGGATGAAATTATGAACGGATTTTCTGAAATCGACGGTGCCGATATTGTCACCGTGTTGCAAATCGCGATGGCACCGGCGTTCCTGCTGGTGGGTATCGGGGCGATGCTGAACCTGTTTGCGGGGCGTCTGGCAAGGATCATCGACCGGTCGCGGGATCTTCAGGCGCTCTACAAGACCACGACCGGCATGGACCATGATCTTGTGGTTGCGGAACTCGGCGATTTGCAGGTCCGCCTCAGGGTCGTCAACAGCGCCATCTTCCTGAGCGTTGTCAGTGCCATCATCGCCTGCATGCTGATCGGTATGCTGTTCATCATGGGCCTGGCCAGCGTGGACCTTTCATTGGGCGTGGCCGGCGCGTTCGTTGTTTCAATCAGCCTGCTGTCGCTGGCCCTTGTCCAGTTCTTGCGGGAGGTACGGATCGGGGTGCGCGATTTCATGATCCGCGAAGAATATCTGGAAGCATCGGATAGAGCGAAATGAAAAGAGGCTGCCGGTCCGTTAGGACCAACAGCCTCTGAACATGGGTCAGCGGTAGGAAGTGCCGCTGCCGGGTTGCCTGATCGCTAGATCAGATTTGCCCCCCGAACGGATTTTTCCGACCCCTGTGCTGAACCATGAGACATCGGACCACCTCCTTTCGCTTGTGAATATAATACGAACTGTTGCATTGAATCATTCTCCGCTGTTCGACGATCCAAATGTGAATCAGAACCGGCGCGCGAACAAGTCTTGAATTTTTTTATTTTGCTGTCACAATTGCGCGTTCCGGCCTGAGACCCAACAGATCAGGCCCGGCAATCTTCCACCACACGACTGAATTCGGGCCAGACCGGAATGGCGAGCGATTGCAGGCCAGTGGTTTCGACGGCAAAGCGGCCGCGGCTATAGGCGATGCGGTCCATCATGATGTCACCCGATGCGACTGAAATGGCGGCATAATGCGGCGTTCCGCCACTATTGCTCGCCGGATAGGATTGCAGGCCAGCGCTGCTGCGCAGAACCATTTTGGCGCCTTCAGCAACCGAACCGGCGCGCGACAGGAACAATTGCCGGCGCGATTTATCGCAGCGGATGATGAAAACTGCATCCCTGTTGGTCTCGCCGAATAGGGCGAGGGAACCACGACTATCGTTTCGATATACCCAACCACCGGGGGTGATTGGCCAGTCGATCCAATCGCCTTTCGGTTGCGTCAATACCGGTGTCGGTGCTGTGACGGGCTTGGTCGGTTGCGGAGCGGGTGCGGGTTCGGGCGGCGCGGGCGAGCAAGACGCAAGCGCAAGCAGGAGCAGCGGAACGGACAGCGGTGCAGAAATGATTCTCATGGTAAAGGAATATGGCCAAAAGCGCGGCGCTAGGCTAGTCCTGATTTGCAATGACCCAGTCTGAACCCAAAGTCGTGAAACAACGCGTTGACCAGATACTGGCGGACCGCGGCCTTGCTGACAGCCGGGCGAAGGCGCAAGCCTATATCATGGCCGGTCTTGTGACCGTAGCGGGCAAGAAAATTGACAAGCCGGGCCACAAGATAGCGAGCGACGCAGCGATTGAACTCAAGGGTAAAGACCATCCCTGGGTGTCCCGCGGCGGCATCAAGCTTGATCATGCGCTGCAACATTTTGATATTGATGTAACCGGCATGATCGCCATGGATGTAGGAAGCAGCACCGGCGGTTTCACCGATGTGCTGCTGAGCGGCGGCGCTGAAAAAGTCTATGCCGTCGATAGCGGCACCAACCAGCTGGCCTGGAAGCTGCGTCAGGATGACCGGGTCATTGTGCACGAACAAACCAGTGCCCGGATTCTTACCGAGCAGCATATTCCCGAAAAAGTCGATATCATCGTTTGCGATGCGAGCTTCATTTCACTGGTGAAAGTGCTGGAACGACCGCTGGAATTCGCCAAGGAAAAGGCGATACTGGTTGCGCTCGTCAAACCGCAATTCGAGGCCGAGCGCGCCGATGTCGGCAAGGGTGGCGTTGTTCGTGACGAAGCGGTCCGCCAGGCGGCCTGTGAAAAAGTGAGAGACTGGCTGATCACGTCCGGCTGGGATATTATGGGAATTACCGAAAGTCCGATCACCGGTCCGAAGGGTAATGTGGAGTTTTTAATTGGCGCTCACAAACCCTGAAAACGGCACGCTTTAGCTTGTCGCTTTCTATCACGCGGGTTGTTATTTTCCGTCGTGCTCACTAGCTGGAGGCCTATGACAAAAACAACAGATACCGCCCTTATGCCAACCGTGCCGGATATGGGTGCGTCCATACAGCGGCTGGCCGTAGACGGCTCTCGCTGGCTGACCGAGCATTATGTGGAACTGATTTTCGCTATCCTCATCGGCACTGCCATTTTTTTCCTGCTCGGCGCGGTCAAGCGGCTTGGTTCGCGCTATGTCCGTAACAACAGCGGACTGACCGGATATCGAACGATCATCGGTACTGCGATTTCCCGAACCAGCAAGTTTTTCATGTTGATGGTCTCGGCCGAATTGGTCGTGAGCTTTGGCAGCGCGCCCTCCAGCGTCGAGCGTGTGGTGCATGTCTTGTTCACGATCGCCATGGTTTTACAGGTTGCCATCTGGCTCCGCGAAATCATTCTCGGCTTGATCGTGCGCAAGACCTCGCAAGATCCCGACCAGCATGAGACGCTGGAAAATGCGATGACCCTGATCCGCTTGCTGGTGACCTTTGTCGTCTTCGCAATCGCCGCCATCATGATCCTCGACAATCTGGGTGTGAATGTTACCGGCCTGATCGCGGGTCTTGGCGTCGGCGGCATAGCCATCGGTCTCGCTGCCCAGGGCATTTTTTCCGATCTGTTTGCGGCCTTGTCGATCATTTTCGACAAGCCTTTTCGGCGGGGTGATACAATCACCTATGACACTACCATCGGAACGATCGAGAAAATCGGCCTGAAAAGCACGCGGCTAAGGGCCACTACTGGCGAAGAAATCATCATTTCCAACACCAATTTGCTGGACAAGGAAATCGTCAACATGACTCGCCTGGCGAGACGGCGGACGCGCTATGGCATTGGTGTGATCTACCAGACCAATCCGGACGAGGCGCGCCGGATTCCGGCTCTGCTCAAAATGATCGTCGAAGCCAATGATGCGGTGTTCGTCCGGTCGGGCTTTGTCGGCTTTGGCGACAGCTCGATCAATTTCGAACTCGATTTCGATATCATGAGCAGCGATTATGACGTGGTCTATGAAGGTCGCCATAGAATCGGACTGGCGATATTGCAGGCATTCAATGAAGAGGGTCTGGAATTTGCCTATCCGACTCAAACAACCTTCACCGCTGCGCCGGATGGGGAGATGATTATGCCCTATCCCGAAGGCGGCTATCCGGTCCCGGTCGGCAACGACTAGGGTTCCGTAACGGCAGAGCGTCGCAGAAAAAATTCCTTGTTAATTGACCGATTAACGGGGACAATGCGCCTCAAAATCGACTCCGATATCAATCAGAAGGATCATCAATATGCGTGACGCAGTCATCGTTTCCACCGCCCGCACACCCATAGGCCGTGCCTATAAGGGTGCTTTCAACACCACAACCGGTGCAACGCTGGGCCATTATTCGGCGAAAGCGGCGATCGAAAGAGCCGGTATTGATCCAGGCACGATCGACGATGTCGTCTGGGGCAGCGCGCTGCAGCAGGGATCGCAAGGCGGCAATCTGGCTCGTCAGGTTGCGCTGCGTGCAGGCTTCCCGATCGAAGTACCCGGCATGACGATCGACCGCCAATGTTCTTCTGGCCTGATGGCGATTGCCACAGCGTCCAAACAGGTGACGCTGGACATGATGGATGTGGTTGTCGGCGGCGGACAGGATTCGATCTCGACCGTCCAGACACCGGAAATGCGGGTGCAGCCGGATCGTGAACTGATGAAGATGCATGAAGATATCTACATGCCGATGTTGCAGACCGCCGAAGTGGTTGGCAAACGTTATAATATCAGCCGCGATGCGTGCGACGAATATGCCTATCAGTCGCAGATGCGCACGGCAGCAGCCCAGGAAGCCGGCCATTTCGATGCTGAAATTATCGAAGTGACCACCACCATGGGTGTGCAGGACAAGGAAACCAAAGAGATTTCCCATATCGAAGTCACCATCAGCAAGGACGAAGGCAACCGGCCATCGACGACGCTAGAAGGTCTTCAAGGTTTGAAACCGGTTCTCGGTCCCGGCAATATTGTTACTGCCGGTAACGCATCGCAGCTCTCCGACGGTTCTTCTGCCAGCGTGATCATGGAAGCAAAAGCGGCCGAGAAAGCCGGGCTCAACCCGCTGGGCCGCTATGTTGGCATGGCGGTTGCCGGAACCAAACCTGATGAAATGGGCATTGGTCCGGTCTTCGCGATTCCGAAATTGCTCGAGCGCTTTGGCCTGAAGATGGATGATATCGGACTGTGGGAGCTCAACGAAGCTTTCGCCGTTCAGGTGCTCTATTGCCAGCAGAAGCTGGGCATTCCTGACGAACTTCTCAACGTCAACGGCGGCTCGATCTCGATCGGCCATCCCTATGGTATGACCGGAGCGCGTTGCACCGGCCACGCTCTGATCGAAGGCAAGCGTCGCGGCGCGAAATATGCCGTCGTCACCATGTGCATCGGCGGCGGACAAGGCGCAGCCGGATTGTTCGAGATTTTCTAGAAATCAATATTTTACGGGCCGGCGGGAAATCGCCGGCCCTTTTTTTATCAGGGAGAGACTATCATGGCAGCAGTAGGCGTCGTCGCAACATTAACCGTGGCCGAAGGCAAGAATGCCGATTTCGAAGCAGCATTTTCCGAGTTGATGGCAGCTGTTAGCGCCAATGAACCGGGTAACGAATTTTATGCGGTGTTTCAGTGCAAGGACAATCCGCAGCAATATAAAGTGCTTGAACGCTATGTCGATCAGGCAGCACTGGATGCGCACGGCAAGTCGGATCATTTCCGGGCGAGCGGTCCGAAGCTGGCACCATGTATGGCTGCTGCTCCGGTGATCGAATATCTGGACGGAATCTAGCTCGGGCTTTCCGAGGGCAATATTCTGCCGAATTCGAATTGAAAGGCGTCGACGCGGTCCTTTGCGAGCAGCAGGGGTCCGTCGAGGTCGACCCACTGGGCGAGTTGCGCCAGAGCGAAGGCCGGCCTTATTGCCAGCGATGTCGAGAGCATACAGCCGACCATGATTTTCATCCCCATGGCCTGCGCTGCATGGGCCATGGCGATCGCTTCGGTCAGCCCGCCAGCCTTGTCGAGTTTGATGTTCACCACATCGTAAAAGGGCGCGAGACGTTCCACATCGGCGCTGGTGTGGCAGCTTTCGTCGGCACAGAGCGGAACCGGTGACCGGACCCCGCTGAGCAGATGATCCTGACCGGCACTGACCGGCTGTTCGATCAGTTCGACAGAATATTGCGCGAGCTGTGCGGCTTCGGCGGCGATGTCTAGATCGTTCCAGCTTTCGTTGGCATCGACGATCAGGCGAGCATCGGGTGCGCCGCGGTGGACGGCGGCAACCCGTTCGCGGTCGTCCTTGCCCGACAGTTTCAGTTTCAGCAGCCTCTGGCCGTTGAAAGAGGCCTGGCGGGCCTGGGCCTCCATCGTCTCCGGCTCACCCAGCGATATGGTAAAGGCCGAGATCAGCGAGACCGGTCCGGGCAGGCCTGCCAATTGCGCCAGGGACATGTTTCTCTGACGGCATTCGAGATCCCAGAGCGCGCAATCAAGCGCATTGCGGGCGGCGCCACGGGGCATGTTCTGCAGCAGCACCGCTCGGTCCAGTTCGGGATATCTGGCAACAAATCGCGTGATTTCTTCTGCGCAGCTTTCAGCGCTTTCGCCTTCGTAATAAATCGGAGTTGCTTCCGCAATGCCCGTATGCGTGCCGTCCGAGACTTTGCACAGCACGACATCGACGTGGCTCTTGGCGCCACGGCTGATGATGAAATAGCCGGCGACAGGCCATCGTTCGACGG
The DNA here is from genome assembly GCF_963975735.1 of uncultured Parasphingorhabdus sp. Taxonomy (GTDB): domain Bacteria; phylum Pseudomonadota; class Alphaproteobacteria; order Sphingomonadales; family Sphingomonadaceae; genus Parasphingorhabdus. The sequence goes on along the minus strand of NZ_CAXBIA010000011.1, from coordinate 53,196 downwards.
CGACAGAAACAGTGAGTATCATCTCTCGCTTCTACCGGAGACCGTCACGAGCGCCATTTAATTTGTAAAGGACCTGCCCGATAGCGGCAATGGCTTCGGTTTCGCCGTTCCGGTCAGTTGGTTGGCGATCGGCTGCCACTTTGCTTCTGCCGACCGGCGAGTCATATATGTGTCGAGACCGATCTGCAGCGCAACCAGCATATAGATGAATGGCTGGTAGGCGATGCCGACGAACAGCGCGCCGACGAGGAAAATGATGTGTCCGTGTTGCAGCGCGATGGCGAGGGGAGCCACCCATTGTTCGCCCTGTTTTTCGGATTTCGCATATTTTCGTCGCAGCAATTCCATGCGCCACAGGCCGCCGACATGAATGAGCAGCCACAGGATCAGGCCGGGATAGCCCTGTTCGCCCAGCATTTCGAAATAGCTGCTGTGGAATGCGCGCGATTCATCTTCGATAAGCCGGGCGTCGACATCGTCCGGATCAATGCCCCATTGCTCATATTGCTCGACATCCACTTCCGACAATTCATAGGTCAGCTTGTTGATCCGGTAGACATCAAAGCCCCCTCCGAACGGATGCTGGTTTGCATAATCGATCGTCCACCGCCAGACCGCGAGCCGGGTCGACGCGGACTGGTCTGCTTCGTAATTTTCGATTGTCGCCATACGTTCGGTGAAACTTTGCGGCAAAAACGGAATCGCAAGGAGACCGAGCGCCATTGCCAGCCCGCCGTAGACCAAGCGGTGGCGGGAAAAGCGCAATTGCAGCACTGCCAGAACCCCGATGCATACCAGACCGGTGCGCGCCTGTGTGCCGATGGGGATCAGCAGGGCGGCGAAGATCAGGCAATAAGCGAAAATCTTCACTCGCCAGTCGGGCGGGAAAATGGTCCCGTAATTGGCGAGCCAGAGGATCAGCGGTATGATGCAGATGGCAACGGTCGAGATGATCGACCCTTCGTAGAGGCCGCTATTATTGTCGACCAGCAGCACCAGCACACCATAGCCGCCACCGGAGGCCAGCGTCTTGATCCCGCCGGTGATGATCAGGGTACCGGCGCAAAGCACCATGAACAGCGCCAGCGCTTCGAGCCGCAATCTGGTTTTCAGTGTGAACGGCAGGAATATTGCGAAGACCAGCGCTTTCCAGACCCAGTCCCATTTTTCCAGCGCGGCATCGGGAACTTCCGCCTGGATCGTCGTATATCCGCAATAGATGAGCAACAGGATCATCATCGCCTGACGCAGGGAAAAGCGACTGTCCTGCTTATTGTCTGCAAGCATGTAGCCAAGGAAGGCGAGAGCGAAGACGACCAGCGACAGGGGCACCGAGTTGAGCATGAAATAGCTCAGCCGCTGTGGTGCCACGATATCCACATAGGCATAGATCAGGGTAAACAGAAATGGTCGTTTGAAGGCGATGAACAGCAAAGCCACGAGATATCCGACGAAGACGAGATCACGCATCGGGGCGTGATCCGTTGCTGGTCGGTCGTTTCAGAAAACCCGCTGGTTCCTTGTCGCGTTCCGGAGGGTCTTCGACATCAAGATCGTCGCGATGGATCAGCCGCCAAGCTGCGATCAGCAGCAAGCCATGCGTCAAAGCGATAGAAAAATTGTCTATCATTTGCCCAATTCATCCCGACACGAGCGGTGATACCACGCTCTTCCATATTGGCGCGATACAGACATTGGGTTGACGGGACGTTAATCCTTTTTTGGCAAGGATCCGGGTCATGACGCGTATTCTCCACATCCTCGATCACAGCCTGCCCCTGCACAGCGGATATTGCTTCCGCACCCGTGCGATCATGAAGGCGCAAATTGCTGCCGGTCTGACCGTCGCCGGAGTCACCGGCGTGCGCCAGAACCAGCACGGCTATGTCGCGAAGCAGCCACTGGAAGAGGAAGATGGTCTCCAGTTCTTCCGTACCCTGGCTCAGGTACATGGACCATCGCCGGTGCGTGAATGGCGGGAAGTCGCGGTGCTGTCCGATCGGATCGATCAAGTCATCCGCGACTGGCAGCCGGATATGTTACACGCCCATTCGCCGGCACTCAACGGACTGGCGGCCTTGCGGGCTGCTGAAAAATCAGGGTTGCCGCTGGTATACGAAATACGGGCTTTTTGGGAAGATGCCGCAGTGGGCAATGGCACGGGCAAGGAAAACAGCCCCCGCTACTGGTTGACCCGGCAGTTGGAAAACCATGTGATCAATGGTGCCGACGCGGTCGCGGTGATCTGCGAAGGCCTGCGGTCCGATCTTATGTCGCGCGGGGTGAAGTCGGAAAAAATAACCATCTCGCCCAATGGTGTCGATCTGGATCTGTTCGGCAAGCCACCGGCGCGCGATGAGAAATTTCTGGCCGAACTGGGCCTGACCGGAAAGCGGGTTCTGGGATTCATCGGCAGCTTTTATGATTATGAGGGGCTCGACGATCTGATCGCAGCCCTGCCGATGCTGCAACGCTTGCATCCGGACGTGCATCTGCTGCTCGTCGGCGGCGGTCCGATGGAGGAAGCGCTGAAGGCGCAGGTGGATCGATTGGGAGTCGGTTCTGCAGTGACCTTTACCGGTCGTGTGCCCCATGCCGAAGTGGAGCGCTTTTATGGTCTGATGGATATCATGGTCTATCCGCGCAAGGCGATGCGGCTCACCGATCTGGTGACTCCGCTCAAACCGCTCGAAGCGATGGCGCAGGGTCGGCTGGTGGCAGCGTCTGATGTCGGCGGTCACCGCGAACTGATTACAGATGGTGTTACAGGCACGCTTTTTCCTGCCGGTGATCCGGAAAAAATCGCGGAAAAACTGGCCAGTTTGCTGGATAACAGCGCGTCCTGGCCTCAAACCATTGAAACGGCGCGGAAATTTGTTGAGGCAGATCGTAACTGGTCGTCAAACATTTTGCGTTACACTCCTGTTTACCAAAGGTTGATCGCGCGTAAATCCTACGAGCGCGCGGCCTGACAAGGTGGAGAATCATGTGGACCAGACAGAACAGGATATGGATCGGTTTAAACAGCCTGTAATGGCTGTTGCCGGCGGGATTGCAGCCGCCCTGGTGATTGCCACCTTGCCCCATGTCTATCTTGAAAATATCATTGGCGCGACCGGATTGTCAGAAATCATTCCGGCTGCGGCCCCGCCTCTGGGAAATACAGCGCGCGGTCTGATTGCCGTCATGACGGGGATGGTCTCCACTTCGGCAATCTATCTATTCTTGAATCACAAACCGAAATTTCTTGGAGGAGGCTCCGATATGAGCTTGGCAATTCGCAATAATCTGACGACCGATGCAATCGATGACGGGCGGGGAGGTAAATCACGCTTTACCGTACCGAAATTGAACCTGTCGGCAAAATCGCTGACAAAATTTTTGAAAAAGCCGAAAAAGGTCGCTGGCCAGGTGACCGATCTCAGGGATCTGCCGGACATCAAACCAGCGGATCGTCATCCGGATGCGCCCGCGCGCCATCCGATCTTTGCATCCTCTGATCTGGGCGTTCCGCTTACCGAAAAAATCAAGAAATTCGATGAAGCAGCGGTTGACCAAGATCTAGCGGAACCGGTCGAAGAATCCGCGCCGTCGATTTCCTCGGGCGCTCCCATCGTAGCCGAGAAGATGATGGATCCGCCGTCCGAGAATGAGACGTCAGTCGATTTACCGGAAGATGTTGCTCCACAAGAGAAGTCTTCTGCTCCCCGCGAAGACCTGACCACCCTTTCCCTTGCCCAGCTTGCCGACCGTCTGGAGGCGGGTCTCCGCCGTCTGGAAGCGCTGGAAACGCGTGATCAGGTTGCGCCGCCCCCGCCGATTGCTGAACCCGCTCCAACAGTGGACAAGACAGTTGCGCTGGCCGAAGTTCCCGAGGCACGCGCTCCGCTTGCTATGCCGCCGTTGCGGTCGGTCGACTCAGATGAACCCGTTGCTCAGGACAACCGCCAGGCCGATATGGATGCAGCGTTGAAGGCTGCGCTTGGTACTCTGGAAAAAATGACGGTCCAGCGCTAATCGCACTCTAGTCCCGGCAGCTTGTGACGGGATCGATGATCGAGAGGGCTTCGACGAGCATTCGGGATTCCGAATGGTCTGTCACCAATATATCCGCGAGGAAATAACCCCGCATTGCAAATTCATGTTCCGGCAGCGCCCTCGCTAGATTTTCCATATCGTCCGGTGTGGTTGCATCCGTCAGCTCAATCAGAAAACTATGCCGCGTTCCGGTGAACGTAATGCTCGCCCAGGGGCGTTCGCGTTCCAGGGTGACGCGGACCCGGCCGCCGGCCAGCGCCCGGATCTGATCGGCGATCGACGAAGCGGGGTCCCGTTCACGGGCCCTGGGATGAGTCGCATCAACCGGCATGGTCTGTCCGCCATAGATTCATGAAATATTCTGCGCGTTCGGATACGCTCTTTCCAGGCTCTCTACCGTTGCGCAAATCCTGGACAAAGCGTGGATCGGATACGGAAAGTCGTCCGAACCGTGTCCAGGCCATGTCCGTTTCACGCAGGAATATCTCGATTTTTCGCAACAATGACACCGTGTTCTCCTTCTCTCTGCCTGTCGCCCGGTTCGGCGACTCCATGAATAGGGAAATTCCTATTTGAAATGTGATTTCCTACATGTCTAGGAAAAATCCTATTGCCAAATTCGGCCAGTGCGGATAGGATGCAGCTATTGTGACCGATGACCCGCGCGCCAACCTGGAAGAACTGATCCGTGAAAACGGTCATGATTTTGCTGCGATCTCGAAAATGCTCGGCAAAAATGCTGCTTATATCCAGCAATATATTCGTCGTGGTTCACCGAGAAAACTGGATGAGGAAGACCGGCGGCGGCTGGCGGAATTTTATGGAGTGGAGGAGCATCTTCTCGGTGCCCCTGCGGTTCGCGAATCCAGACGTTCCCGCTCTGCCAGATCTGATGGTCTGCTCCGGATCAAGCAATTGCAGGTTGGTGCTTCGGCCGGTCCGGGATCTCTGGCGGATGACGAATATGCTGAATCCATGGGCTTTGGCCCGAAATGGCTGAGGCGGCTTGGCATAGATCCCGCCAATCTTTCGCTGATTGCTGTCGACGGCGATTCCATGAACCCGACCCTGGGTGATGGGGATGACATCATGGTCGACCACAGCGCTGCTTCCCGGCCCTTGCGCGACGGCATATATGTGCTGCGCATGGATGATGTGCTTCTGGTCAAGCGGGTGGCCATGGGGCCTGCCGGAAAACTGTCGGTCCGCAGCGACAATCCGCAATATCCCGACTGGGATGATGTCAGCCCGGAAAGCGTCAACATCATCGGTAAAGTCGTCTGGACCGGACGGCGGTTGTAGCACCTCTCCATTTTGGGGCCTTGCAAGTTGCGCATCGCGCCGCCAAATAGTCTGACATGACAGATGCACCCCTCAAGGCCGTGATTATTCCGGTCACTCCGCTCCAGCAAAATTGCACGCTCCTGTGGTGCACCAAGACCAACAAGGCGGCGCTCAGCGACCCTGGCGGCGATTTGAACCGGTTGAAGGCAGCGGTAGAAGAGCATGGCGTGGATCTGGAGAAGATCATCATCACCCACGGCCATCTCGATCATTGCGGGCAGGCGGGGATGCTGGCCGAGGAACTGGGTATCCCGATCGAAGGTCCGCACAAGGATGATCTGTTCTGGATTGACCAGCTGGACGGTGATGGCGCCCGCTATGGCATGGAAGCGAAAAGCTTTGTTCCGGATCGCTGGCTGGTTGACGGGGATCAGGTGACCGTTGGCGATCTCGTGCTCGACGTCATCCATTGCCCAGGTCATACGCCGGGCCATGTGATTTTCTACCATCAGCCGTCAAAACTGGCGGTGGTCGGCGATGTCATATTCCAGGGATCGATCGGACGCACGGACTTCCCGCGCGGCAACCATCAGGACCTGATTGATGCGATCACCCAGAAACTCTGGCCTCTGGGTGATGATGTGACCTTCATTCCCGGTCACGGTCCGACCAGTCAGTTCGGCTATGAACGCAAAACCAATGCGTTTGTCGCGGATGACGTGCTGGCGGCGCGTTAGGGCCTCCACACCGCTTCGATCTGAGAAATGGCGCTATATCCTAGTCATTTGGCGAGTGGGATATGGTAAACTTGACTGATGTCAGGTCCAATAAATCCGTGTTTTCATACCCGAAGGCATAGCCTTCCAGCAGATTCAAATATCCGTCTTCCATGAACAAGACAAAACCCATGCCGTCAGCCAAGCCTTCCACGCTTGCATATATTTCGTGACCCAGCACGCGAGGACTTGATACCCGCGGAATTGCAGTAGCGACGGAAATCGTTGTAAAAAATCCGCCGCCCGTGTTTTCACGTTCTGCAACCGAAGCGCCCGCAAGCTGCGCCGCCAGTCCATCTGCATATTGAGGTGTCTCAACAAAAATGGACCGGAGAACAGCAAGTTCCAATCTGGTGAAATCAGACACGGTTTTCAATTAACAGGATGCTGGTTGGGCCTTCTTTTGGTACCCTGTTCCCATCCAAGCCCGTTACGCCCCCAGATAAGGAATCGTGATCGCATAAATGCCGAGGCCCAATAATGTCAGCATCGTAATCAGCGTACCAATCATCCGGCCTTTGCCGAATTTGCCATCGTCCATACCGACGCCATGCGCGATGCGGCCGAGCAGATAGAGGCCGCTGACGATCCAGAGCCATGTGGGGGATGTTGTGCTGGCCAGTTCAATCGCGCCAACGAGAAGCAATACAAATGGCGCGCTTTCTATATAGTTGCTGTGAGCCCGCATGCGGCGGATGACGTTTTCATTGCCACCATCGCCAATGCTGACCTTCTCGCTGCTTCTGACCTGTCCCACGCGGATCATCAGCCAGATATTTATCAGCGCCGCAGCGCCTGCTACGGTTAATGTTATCGGTAAAATCATCTTGTCCCCCAAATATGTGTAATTTATAGGCCGTCTATAGAAGCAGAATGCTTGCAACGCACAGGAATTTCATTATACGCGCCAATTCGCGTGCAATCTGTTGAACCTCAACCAGGTGATTCTCCAACAATATGGAGACTGGATCGTTTGGCTTGGATGCAGGCATTTGATATTAAATTTAAAGAACAGGCTTAGCAATGGCTGTACCAAAAAGAAAAACTACACCGTCGAAGCGCGGTATGCGCCGGTCTCATGATGCTTTGAAAGTCGAAGCATATCAGGAATGTCCGAATTGCGGTGAACTGAAGCGGCCGCATCATATGTGCGGAAGCTGCGGCCATTATAATGGCCGTGAAGTCTTGGCCGCTGATCTTTAATCAGCTAGTCTCTCGACTTCTGACGCGCAATCAAGGGGAATAACTGGTGGGAATGAGGCCGCGAATCGCGATTGATGCGATGGGCGGAGATGAAGGCCCGCGAGTCATGGTTGCAGGCGCTGCGCTCGCGCGGCACCGCCATGCAGGTTTTCAGTTCCTTTTTGTCGGTGACGAAGCGCAGATCAGAGATGCGCTCAAGGATCACCCCAATCTCAGCGCGGCATCCGATATTTTGCATGCACCGGATGTTGTGTCCGGCGACGACAAGCCGGGCCAGGCGCTGCGCAATTCCAAGACAACATCCATGGGCATGGCCGTCAATGCCGTGAAGACCGGTGAGGTTAGCGCTGCGGTCAGTGCTGGCAATACCGGCGCTCTCATGGCCATCGCCAAGCTGGCGCTGCGCACGATGCCGGGCATTGACCGTCCCGCATTGTCGGCACTGCTGCCGACGATGAAAGAGACCGATGTCGTCATGCTCGATCTCGGCGCCAACACCGAATGCAACAGCCGGAATCTGGTGCAATTCGCGGTGATGGGCGCTGCCTACAGCCGGATCATGCACGGCTTTGACCGGCCCAAGGTAAAGCTGCTGAATATCGGTACCGAAGAAGCAAAAGGTACGGGCACGATACAGGAAGCCGCGGCGACGCTGAAAGGTGCCGCTGGCCTGCATATGAATTTTCTCGGATTTACCGAAGCGGACAAGATATCGACCGGAGAGGTGGATGTGATTGTGACCGACGGCTTCTCCGGCAACGTCGCCCTCAAGGCGCTGGAAGGCACGGCGCGGTTTGTCACCGATCTGCTCAAGCAAAGCTTTCTCAGTAGCCTCCGTTCCAAAATCGGGTTCCTGATATCCCGGCCAGCGACCGAAATGCTGCGTGACCAACTCGATCCCAACAATCATAACGGGGCGGTATTTCTTGGTCTGAACGGCGTGGTCGTGAAAAGCCATGGCAGCGCAGATGCAAAAGGCGTGGCCAATGCGGTCGAAGTTGCCGCTCGTCTCGTGGAGGATAGTATATTGGAACGCATCAGCGAAGATCTGACAAAAATCAGTGAAGCAGCCCCGGTCACAGAGGTGACGAAATGAGCGCTGCCGCCACACGTTCGGTTATCAAGGGAACCGGTTCAGCTTTGCCGCGAACCCGCGTCTCCAACGCCGAACTGGCGAAGCGGGTCGATACCACCGACGAATGGATTGTCGAGCGAACCGGTATAAAATTCCGTCATATTGCCGAGGATGACGAGACGACATCCAGCCTGGCCATCGAAGCGGGTGGAAAGGCCATGGAGGCCGCAGGCTTGTCCGGCTCTGATATTGATTTGATCATCGTCGCAACGGCAACGCCCGACCAGACATTTCCGGCAACCGCGACGATCGTTCAGGACGCGCTGGACTGTAACGGTTGCGTTGCTTTTGATGTGGCTGCGGTCTGCTCCGGCTTCCTGTACGCCCTTTCGGTAGCGGACAGCATGATCCGGGTAGGCAGCGCGAAAAATGCGCTGGTGATCGGCGCAGAAACATTCAGCCGCATACTCGATTGGGAAGATCGCGGGACCTGTGTGCTCTTCGGAGACGGTGCGGGTGCGGTTGTGCTTTCGGCCGAACAGGGTGAAAGAGGCGTGCTTGCCACGCGTTTGCACGCCGATGGCGCGCACAATCAGCTATTATATGTTGATGGCGGAGCCGGAACGACCGGAACGGTTGGCAAGCTGCGCATGAAGGGCCGCGAGGTTTTCCGCCATGCCGTTGTCAATCTGGCTTCGGTCCTGAAAGAAGTTCTGGAAGAAGCGGGTGAATCGATCGAAAATGTTGACTGGGTGGTCCCGCATCAGGCCAATGCCCGGATATTGGATGCCACCGCCAAGAAGCTGAATCTCCCTCCCGAAAAAGTAATCAAGACCGTCGACATACATGCCAATACTTCGGCAGCATCGGTCCCGCTGGCTCTTGATGCCGCTGTGCGTGACGGTAGAATCAAGGCTGGAGATTTGCTGGTTCTGGAGGCTATGGGCGGCGGATTTACCTGGGGAGCCTCGGTCATCCGTTACTGAACATGTTGTTTTCGCTTATATATTGATCCCGATTTTACATCTTCGTCGCTAATTTTACATCTTTGTCGAAAGCCGGTTGAGAATATTCCATTCTCCGCTCTAGCTTGGCAATATGGTATATCCAGCAACCACAAATCTGACGATCTCTGCCCAGTTTCTATATCGCGCCTATCTCAGCTGCCATGCTCTCCAAGCGCGCAAGCCCCAGCTATTGAATGCGCTGCAATGTTCTGAAGCGGAATTGCGAGATCCCGGCTATCAACTGAGGGATGATTCGATTGCCAGTCTTTGCGCCGCGGCGCGAGGAGAGCTCAACCGAACGGATATCCATTCGGCGATCGGGCAGCAGTTGGTTCCGCAGGGGTTTTCCGACCTTGGATTTGCTGCCTTTTTCCAGCCCAATTTTGGCGAGGCGCTGATCCAGCTGGTAACGGAGCAAGGATTGGGCGGTGAGCAGCCGGTCGTAAAACTCATGCCCCTCTCTTCCGGTGACCGTCTTGTCTGGAACGATGACAGGCAGGTCTCGTCCGACCTTGTCCATGTCGTCTTTGCACTTATCTATTATTGTGGTGAAGCGCTGGCCGAACGTCGCTTCCGTACAGTGAAGGCCGTGCATTTTGCGCACCCCCGGCCCGAAGGGTTCAGGGGGTTCGGGGAAGGCGATTCGAAGCGCGAGCCGATTTTCTGCCATTTCAATCGCCCGTCCACTTATCTCGAATATCATCGATCGGCGATGACCAAGCCATTGCCGCGTTACAATCCAGCGATCGTTTCCGCTACCGGGAGCCAGAAGGCCGCCTTCGCACGGGGCAGATTCGAACGGGAGAATCTCGCGAAGCTGACCTATCAATATCTATTATATCTCCTCGACAAATCCGGGCTCAGTCTTGACGCTGCTGCCCTGACATTTGGCATGGCAGAACGGACATTGCGCCGCAAATTGGTGGCAGAAGGCATATCCTATCGTCAGTTGCTGGAGCAGGTCAGACGGGATACCTGCCATCTCTATTTTCTCGAAGGGACGCGAAATCTGTCCGAAATAGCCGCGAAACTGGGATATAGTGAATTGAGCGCCTTCACGCGCGCTTATACAAGCTGGTATGGCCATCCGCCGAGCCAGGACACTGGCACGGCGACGGCACTTGCCGCCTGACGAATAATTATTCCGGAAAATGGTGGGCGTAGAGAGAGTTGAACTCCCGACCCCTTCGATGTCAACGAAGTGCTCTACCACTGAGCTATACGCCCACGCTGGAGGCCGTCTAGCCAGCCGCTTCGGCTGGCGCAAGGCTTAATTCAAGTCGCTGATACTGTCCGGTTCAAACAGCCGGTCAACCTCCAGAACCAGATCCCGCAAATGGAAGGGTTTCGACAAAATTTTTGCTTTCGGAACCGACTGTCCCGCGCGTAATGTCACGCCGGAAAAACCGGTAATAAACATGACCTGGGTTTCCGGGCAGACCGAGGCGCAATGTTGTGCCAATTCGATTCCATCCATTTCCGGCATTACAATGTCGGTCAAAAGAAGGTCGAATTTTTCCGAATCGAGCAACGGAACAGCCGCAGTTCCGCGGTCCACAGCGACAACTTCATAGTTGGCTTTCTCCAGAGCCCGTGTAAGATGCTCACGCATCGCCTGTTCATCTTCCGCGAGGAGAATCCTGATCATTTTGTCGCGCCTTTCCGAATATGTCTGATTTCAGACCGGCGATTATGCCGAGGCCACTCTATAAGTGCAAATCGGTTAATTTTTTCCCGAGGCCGATGAATTTTCTGCTGGTTGGTGTCAGCGTTTCAGGGAATGAACATGACTAACGTCGATCCTGACCAACATTTGCCCTCGGTGTCGGCCTTTTCCCTGACCAATGTCGAAGCGTTGAAATTTCCGGTGCTGGTCAGCGTGCCTCACGCCGGCAGGGAATATCCGGCGGCGCTGCTCGACAATCTAAACGTCCCGGCGTCCCATCTGCTCCGGCTGGAAGATCGCTATGCCGATCGGCTCGCGGCGTCGGCCATTACTTCCGGATTTCCTGCGATCATTGCCCGGAAGCCGCGGGCTTGGGTTGACCTTAATCGTAGTCGCACGGAAATCGATCCGGATATGGTCGTCGGGATGGATCCGGCACAGGCACCGAGGATCAGCAGGAAGGTAAGGGGCGGCTTGGGCATTGTGCCACGGCGTCTGCACGGGGCTGGCAATCTCTGGCGGGAGAAGTGGCAATATCAGCATGTTCTGGACCGGATAGACCAGGACCACGAACCCTATCATTCAATGGTCGAGCATATTCTCGAGCAGATCCGATCCGCTTTTGGCTGCGCACTCTTGTTGGATCTGCACAGCATGCCGTCGGTGTTTGACGAGAATCGCCGCCAGATTGCTTTTGTTATCGGCGACCGCTTCGGCCGTAGCTGCGAATCGCGATATGCGGAACTGGCCGCAGACCATTTCCGGAGCGGGGGCCATCAAGTTCAGGCAAACCATCCCTATTCCGGCGGCTATATTCTGGAACGCCATGGCAAGCCCCAGCGCAATATCCATGCATTGCAGCTCGAGGTAGACCGTTCCCTGTATCTCGATGAAAGTCTTCGCGAGCCGATTGCCGTAGCGGGGGCCGTAGCGGAATTGATCCGGAACTGTTGCACGATGCTCGCCGAACAGCTGTCTGCCCGCGATCAGCTGGAAGCAGCGGAATAAGAGAATCGCAATAAAAAACCACCTCGCCGGTTAGGCGAGGTGGCCAAGGTTCAGGGAGGTGGCATTTCAAAGAAATGCCTGCATGGATCCAATCGGGGGATGCAGACCCATACAGGATATTATGTGGGCGCTATTGAAATGACTTTCAAGTCCCAATCAACGGAATATTATTCAGCTCCCGCCGCCCCGGTTCGACCGAACCGGAAGCGGCTGATGCCAGCGCTGCGGCTAGGCCGGAACGGTCGGCGCTTCCGTCACTTGTGGCATTTTTCCGGCGCTAACCTGTCTTGCGAAAACTTCGCGCATCAACTGTAGCGAGAAGAGATGGGCGTAGATCAATGGCAACATGCCATTCTGGTTGATCTTGCGGAGCTCGTCGCCGCGCATGTCGCGCAATTTCTCTTCGTTGACCATTTTAAATCCGCGATAGACGAAGGGTTTTTCAACGCCGGTCTGTTGAATGGAGACTTCGCCATCCATCAACAGGCCCAGTTTCTCCAGTTCCTGGACAAATTGACCGGTGCGTTGGCCTGCCTGTTCAAACTGCTCGCAGAAATTCAGGATATTCTTCGTGGTTTCGCTGGGCTGGTCCTTGTCAAACAGCGCGTCCCCTTCCTTGTGATCACCGATCGCATCGGTTGTCGGGTCGAAGCAAAGCGAAAGCTCTTCTGCATCCGGACGCAATTTCGCGAGCATGAAGGGATAGCGTCGGACGTAGGCCGGAACATAGGCCGGTTCGCTGAATTTACCATCGTCGCCCAGGAACGTGTTCACGCCTTCGTTCAGACCCATGAGAATCAGGGGAACACTATTTTCACCAACCGAAAATACGATCGGATAGCTGCGCGCGGCATTGATGAATTCATCCGAGGTAATCGGAATGGCATGCTGCGTTTGCATGAAGGACGCGTTGTCGAGTCCTTTGACTTTCCATTTCGCATGCTCGTTCGAGTTGAGCGGGACGAGGTCTTTGTAGAACATTGGTAGTGCTTGCGCTTGCGACGTGCTCGCCATGGTCAAATTCTCCGAAAAAATTTCTGTTGAAGCCGAATAGTTATCTTGCGCTTTAAGAGCCTGACTGGTCCGACGCAAGAGGAACGAGTTTGCCCGGGTTCATAATGTTCTTTGGATCGATCGCGGTTTTTATTGCGCGCAAAACAGAGAGGCGCGCATCGGACGACAGTCGCTCCAGTTCCGTGCGCTTGCTCTGTCCGATACCATGTTCTGCCGATATCGAGCCGCCCGCTGCGATGACCAGGTCATGGACCAGCGGGGTTATCTTCTGGGCATATTCCCGCGGCCAGTCCGGTGATTGTGCACCCGGCGGGGCTTTCACGTGAAAATGGACGTTGCCGTCTCCCATATGGCCGAATGCAAGAACCTCGGTGCCCGGGAATTTCGCTTCGATGATCGGCGATGCTTCGTTGATAAACCCGGCCATGCCGGGCACCGGAACGCTTATGTCATGCTGCAGGGCGGGGCCGTTGGCACGCTCTGCTTCGGAGATGGAATCCCGGATCTTCCAGAAATCCTCCGCCTGCCGTTCGCTGGCCGCCAGCGTTGCATCTTCGATCAAATCCCGCTCCATTGCGGTTGCGAGCAGGCCTTCGGTCACTGACCTCGGATTTTGTGCTTCCGGATGATCGCGGACAATTTCGATGAGCACATGCCAGCGATGCGCGCCTTCCAATGGCGAGCGGGTGCCCGGGATGTGGCGCAGCACCGAAGCCAAGCAGGTCTCGGGAATGATTTCAAAGCCTTCCAGCGATTGCGGCGCCCGGCTATTGAGAAAACGGAATAGCTGATAGGCCTGATCTGTGCTGCCGACCGCGGCCCAGGCAACGCAGCGATCAACGAGAGCGGGTACGGTTCTCAATGTTGCGGCGGTTACGACGCCCAATGTGCCTTCGCCGCCGACGAACAATTGTTTCAGATCATAGCCGCGATTGTCCTTTTTGAGTGCTGCCAGTCCGTCGAAGATGCTGCCGTCCGGTAATACACCCTCAATCCCGGCCACCAGCGCGCGCATCGTTCCGTGGCGCAACACTTGGGTACCGCCGGCATTTGTCGAAACCAGCCCGCCGACCGTGGCGGACCCTTTGCCGCCGAGGGTTAACGGGAATCTCTGTCCTTCTGTTGCGAGGGCATCGTGCAGATTCTGGAGTATGACGCCGGCCTCGCACAACACCAATTGGTCTTCCGGGGCTATCGCGCGAATCTGGTTCATCCGGCGGAGTGACAGGAGGATCGACTGGCCGTTGGCATCAGGCGTAGCGCCGCCGACCATGCCACTATTGCCACCTTGGGGAACGACCGATATCGCGTTTTCATTCGCGATCTTCAATATATCTGCTGTCTCCTGCGTGGTTGCAGGAGAGATCATGGCCATCGCCGCACCAGTATAATGTCCGCGCCAGTCGGTGAGCCAGGGTGCCATATCATCATCGGCGCATGTAAAGCCCTTCGTGCCGACAACCGACTGCATCTGCTCCTGCCATTTCGGCGTTTTCGACATATTTTCGCTCCTGCATTGTCGCTTTGCTATTTCGCCTTATGATGGTCGAAGCCCTGCAGGGGCTATCGAGATCGGCAAATTGGCGCAAGGCGACACAATAGATGATAAGTTGTCAGTTCATGCAATATTCAATCGCCGCTGATATAGCGAAGACAAGGGTTAATTAAGGGATTTCGGTGAGCCTGTCACTTCTTGCGATATTGCTGCTCTCTGTACCAGATGTGCGGGGAATTCAGCCGGTGGACATTTCGTCTCCCGACACGGACGCGGCTGGAACCTATGTGTCAGCCCGACCGCGTGCCTATGCGCAGGTCCGGATTGAAAAGCGGGTGATCATCCGGGTGCCGCGCCAGCGGCCCAGTTCATTGGCGCCGAGAGCCGATTTTTCACAAGAGATTCCGCAGCAGACTTACAAAGAAAAGAAAATAGGCAAATGTCTGCCAATGGACAATATTCTCGGGGTACAGATGTTTGCGGATCAATATCTCGACCTGCTGACACGGGACCGCAAGCGGATCAGGGCGCAGCTCGAGGAGAATTGTCCGTCGCGCAGTTTCTATTCCGGTTTTTACATGGAAAAGTCGGGCGATGGAAAAATATGTGCGGGGAGGGATATCCTGCACTCGCGCACCGGGGCCAAATGCGAAATTGAACGATTTCGCGAACTTGTTCCGCGACGCTAGATCAAGCGAGAAAGCTTGACAAATTCGGGATATGCGACCATTGCCCGGCACGGCCGAAAGGCTAAGACAGGATGCAAGGGTGCATCCTATATTTTTCCGGAACTACTATGAAATTTGCCGATCTCGGCCTGTCTGAAGAATTGCTGAAATCCGTAGCCGAAGCTGGCTATGACGAACCGACGCCGATTCAGGCGCAAGCCATTCCTCCCGTACTGATGATGAAAGATATCATCGGCATTGCCCAGACCGGCACAGGCAAGACCGCGAGTTTTGTGCTGCCGATGATTGACATCCTGGCGCATGGCCGGTCGCGCGCACGGATGCCGCGGTCGCTGATCCTTGAGCCGACCCGCGAACTGGCGGCACAGGTTGCGGAGAATTTCGAGAAATATGGCAAGAACCATAATCTCAGCATGGCGCTGCTTATCGGCGGTGTTTCCATGGGCGACCAGATCAAGGCGCTCGAAAAGGGCGTTGATGTATTGATTGCGACACCCGGCCGGTTGATGGATCTTTTCGATCGCGGACGGATTTTGATGTCTGGCTGCGAATTGCTGGTCATCGACGAAGCGGACCGGATGCTCGATATGGGCTTCATTCCCGATATCGAATCGATCTGTTCGAAATTGCCGGCGACGCGTCAGACGATGCTGTTCTCGGCCACGATGCCGCCGCCAATCAAGCGATTGTCGGACCAGTTTCTCAACAATCCGAAATATATCGAGGTCTCTCGTCCGGCAACGGCCAACACTTCGATCGATCAGTCGCTGATGGAGGTTGCTCCGAAGGCCAAGCGCAAGCTGATCGTCGACATATTGGATCATGAAGGCGTCGATACCGCGATCATTTTCTGCAATCGCAAGACCGAGGTTCGGGATCTTTGCCAGAGCCTGCGCAAGGACGGCTTTGATGCCGGGCAGATTCATGGCGACATGGATCAAAGCTCGCGTCTCGCGGAACTGGACCGTTTCAAGTCCGGCGAAATCAACATTTTATGCGCGTCCGATGTCGCCGCTCGCGGGCTGGACATCAAAGGCGTCAGCCATGTTATCAATTATGATATCCCCTGGCATCCCGATGATTATATTCACCGGATTGGCCGCACCGGCCGCGCTGGTGCCACCGGCGTTGCGATCACCTTTGTGACCCGCAGCGATGCGGAACATGTCGATAGTATCCAGAAGCTGACCGGCATGACAATTCCGGTCCGCACCGAACGCAAGGGCAGCAAGGGCGGCAATATGCCGACTGACAAGGCTCCGGCGAAATCCGCGTCGGACAAGCCGGTTTCGGAAAAATCAAAAGCGCCACGGCGTGATGATGCACCCAAGAAACCACGGCAGGATGACCGGCCGAAAAAGGCGCAGCAAGACGAGGCTCCAAAGCCGCCACGGCAAGAAGACGCGCCGAAGAAGCCGGCCCGCGCTGCCAAGGTCCGCGAAGAAAAACCGCCTGTGGTTCAGGATAGCAATGACGACGGTACCGATGACGGCTGGAACGGCCCGATGCCGAGTTTTCTGGGTGCCAAGCTCAACCGCTAGGCAAATAGCAGACTTTGGATAGGTTCCGCCGCCAGGCTGCTATTTCAGCGTCAGGCTGTCCAGGATTGTCGCGGCCAGCGCGTCCGTCGACTTGGATTGATCGGCGGCATAGGTGATTTCCGCTTGCACCATCGTGCCATCGGGCTTGCGGAGCAGACGCTGGCTGGATTTCAGACCGTTGGTCAATATGCCCGAAGCGCGATATTCATTCTTGCCGACCGGCGCGCCCTCCATGGCGTCATTGCCGTCCTCGATCGCCTGGACCGCTTTGCTCCAGGCGGCATCTTCGCGATTTTCCACCCAGCTGACAGCCAGCTTGGTGCCGCTCGCCGTTTCGGTATATACTTGGCCATTGTCGTCGCTCGCCGATTTATCAACGGTCCAGCCGCTCGGCACCATGATGGTGTAGCCGCGCAGGGCGTTGGCATAGCTTTCCATGCTGGTGAGGTCGACCTCTGCTGTCGCACCATCGCCCTCCGCCGCTTCCTGACGGATCGCCTCGCTCGCCGCATCCGCCTGTTTTGCAAGTTCTTCGCTGGATGGAACATCGCCCACCGCTTCCTGTTTTCCGCAGGCGGAGAGGAGCAAAGCGAGCGTCAGGGCTGCGCCGATTGGAAGATTTGGAAGCATGTTTTTCATGGAAGCAGACTTAAGGCCCGCGATGCGAAACATCAATGGCGATGTTGGATTTCCCGCATTTGCCATTGGCCGAAAATGTCAAATCCAACAGGGTCCAACATATGATCCAACAAGAAAAAGCCGGATTTACGCGGCGTTATCGATGCCCAGATCGGCAAGCTTGCGATAGAGAGTCGAGCGTCCGATACCCAGTCGCCGTGCAACTTCGGTCATCCGGCCGCGATAATGACCGATGGCCAGGCGGATCACGTCGGCTTCTATTTCTTCCAGTGGCCGCAAATTGCCGTCTTCGCAATATAGCGTGATGCCGATACCTTCCGGGCTGCTGATCAGATGCGAGCCGTCATCCCCGGTTTCGGCGACAAACGAGGCGATCTGCGGAAATTCGTCGCAGGTCAGGGCATTGCGGTCGCACATGACCGCGGCGCGGAACAGCACGCTTTGCAATTGCCGGACATTGCCCGGCCAGCGATAGCTGCGCAGCAGATTCAGCGCTTCGTCGGTAATGCCAAGGCTGCGCAGGCCCGGCTGCAGGGCGAGGCGGGCGAGGAAGTGCCGCGCCAGTGCCGGAATGTCGCCGGTCCGGTCGCGGAGCGGCGGGATGGTGAGCTGGACGACATTCATCTGATAATAGAGATCTTCGCGGAAATTATCTTTCTCGACCTCCCGTTGCAGCTTGCGATTGGTCGCCGCGATAATTCTGACGTCGAGCTGGAAACTGTTCGGGCTGCCCAGAGGCTGAATATCCGAATGTTTCAGGAAGCGCAGCAGCCGGACCTGGGTTTCGGGTGGAATCCGGTCGACCTCGTCGAGGAAAATCGTGCCACCTTCGGCTTGCTGGAGCAGTCCGATCTTGCGGTCAAACGCGCCGGTGAAGGCGCCCTTTTCGTGACCGAACAGGATTGAATCGAGCAGATTGCCGGTGATCGCTCCGCAATTGAGCTTGAGCATCGGCTGTTTGGAACGCGGGCTGGCAGCGTGGATGGCGTCGGCAATGACTTCCTTGCCAACCCCGCCTTCGCCTTCGATCAATACCGGAACCCGGGCGCGGGCAGCCTTGGCGGCGATTGCCAAGGCGGTACGGAACGCAGGTGTTGCGCCGACGATTTCTTCAAATTCGAGCGGTACCGAAATTTTCTCGGTGAGCGGGCGCAGTTCGCCATCATCTTTCGAAGATTCGACTGCGGCATCGAGCGCCTTGAGCATCAGTTCCGGGGCGACCGGCTTGATCAGATAGTCGGTGGCGCCTGCGCGTACAGCATCGACGGCCTCGGAGATCGAGCCGACGGCGGTCAGCATCAGGACCGGCAAGGCTGGCCGGCGCGATTTCAGTTCGGCGATCAGTTCGGTGGCTTCGGAACCCGGCACCCAGTGATCGAGAATGATCGCGTCGAGCATCATCCCGTCCTGCGTGCCCAGTGTCGCAATCGCGGTTTCCGCGTCGCGGGCATAGATCGTCCGGAAACCGGCCCGTGAGGCCAGCGCGGATATCAACCGGCATTGCGCTGGCTCATCATCGATGAGCAGCAGTAGTTTAGTGCCGTTTTGTGCCATTTTTATCCCGATTGTCCCAAAATGAGGCATATCAATAGCGCCAACCGGTAAAGAGCCGATTAAAGGACGGATAAATTTTCTATCCAAAATGACGGTGGGTAAGACTTGAGCAGCAGCTAATATAGCGTTACACATCGCGCCAGTTTTGAACGAATATGAAAAAATGGGGAAGTCATGACATCGAATGATAATTTTGGCGCAGCTGAGGAATCCTACAACCGTTTCCTGTCACTGCTGAAAATCGGAACAATCGGATCCGTTCTTGTCGCGACGTTGGTGGTTATACTCATATCCTAACTGATTGGAATATACTGTGAAAATCGCGGTTTTGAAGGAACTCGCCGATGGCGAGAAGCGTGTCAGCGCGTCGCCAGAAACGGTCAAGAAATTTATCGCTCTCGGCGCTTCGATAACCGTGGAAAAGGGAGCGGGTATTTCTGCGTCGGTTTCCGACAAGGATTATCAGGATATGGGGGCGACAATCGGAACGCGCGCGGCCGTCCTGAAAGACGCCGACATCGTTCTTGCGGTGCAGGGCCCCGACCCGGTTTCACTGAAAGGCATCAAGAAAGGCGCGTGGCTGGTTGCCAGCCTCAATCCTTTCGGCGAGCGCAAACGGGTCGATGCTTATGCCAAGCTGGGCATTGATGCGCTGGCGATGGAATTCATGCCGCGGATCACCCGCGCCCAGTCGATGGACATATTGTCATCGCAATCCAATCTGTCGGGTTATAAATCGGTGCTCGAAGCCGCCGCCCATTATGGCCGCGTCTTTCCGATGATGATGACCGCAGCGGGCACGGTTTCCGCCGCGCGCTGTTTCATCATGGGGGTCGGCGTTGCCGGTCTGCAGGCGATTGCCACCGCGAGACGGCTTGGCGCCCAGGTCAGCGCGACCGACGTGCGGGCCGCGACAAAGGAACAGATTCAATCGCTCGGCGCGAAACCGATATTTGTTGAATCGGTCGAAGGCATCGCAGGCGAAGGCACCGGCGGCTATGCCACGGAAATGAGCGAGGAATATCAGAAGGCACAAGCCGAGCTGGTCTCCGCCCATATCGCCAAGCAGGATATTGTGATTACCACTGCGTTGATCCCCGGTCGCCCTGCGCCCCGTCTGATTTCGGACGCGCAGATCAAGACCATGCGCACCGGCAGCGTGATCGTCGACCTGGCAGCAGAGCAGGGCGGCAATGTCGAAGGCGCGGTCGCCGGCAAAGTTGTCGAGAAGCATGGCGTCAAGATCATCGGCGCGAATAATATGCCGTCGAGCATGGCAGCCGACAGCTCGGCCCTGTTCTCGCGCAATCTCTATAATTTTCTCAGCGCTTACTGGGACGAAGAGGCCAAGCGGCCGGTTCTGCCCGATGACGACGAGGTAACAATTGGCATACGCCTGACCAAAGATGGCAAGGTTGTGAACGAGCGCCTTCTGGCGAAATAGGGGTTAGCTATGGACTTTATCTCAATCTTATCAATTTTCGTGATGGCCTGTTTTGTCGGCTATTATGTCGTCTGGTCGGTTACTCCGGCCTTGCACACGCCGCTGATGGCGGTGACCAATGCTATCTCCTCGGTGATCATTGTCGGGGCGCTGATTGCGGCGGCGGCGGGTTCGCAGGCTGATGGTGGTCAGACCGCCAAATGGCTGGGTCTGGTCGGTGTCGTGCTGGCGAGCGTGAATATTTTTGGCGGCTTTGCCGTGACCGAGCGGATGCTCGCGATGTACAAGAAAAAGGAGCGCAAATAATGGGTGCTTCTTTTGATCGGCACCCCAGCGCAGGCTGGGGCCTGAACCAAGGGCACCGTATCGCATCGATAGCGGGTTGGATCCCAGCCTTCGCCGGGATGACATTATTCGCGGCTTCTCCCGCGCTTGCCTCGTCCGGCGAGCCGGTAAACCCCTGGGTCGCCACCGCTTATCTAGTCGCCGGTGTCCTCTTCATTCTCGCTTTGCGCGGCCTGTCATCACCTGAATCCAGCCGGACGGGCAACCGTTTCGGCATGCTCGGGATGCTGATTGCCGTGGTCACGACCTTGTGGACCCACAGCATTGCCAGCCTGCCGGAAATTGCCGGTGCCATTGCCATTGGTGGCGCGATCGGTTTCTTCACCGCGCGCCGTATCGCGATGACCGATATGCCGCAGCTGGTTGCCGCTTTCCACTCGCTGGTCGGCCTCGCTGCCGTGCTGGTCGGTATCGCTGCCTATCTCAATCCCGGTGCCTTTGGCATAATGGACGCGACGGGTGAAATATTGACCGTCAGCCGCGTCGAGCTGGGGCTTGGCGTTGCCATTGGTGCGATTACCTTCTCCGGTTCGGTCATCGCTTTCCTGAAACTTAACGGCAATATGTCGGGCGCGCCGATCATGCTGCCTTTACGGCATGTCATCAATCTGGGCGTCTTGGGCGCGATCATCGGACTGACCGCCTATTTCGCGATTGCGCCGACCGTTGGTACGGGCGCGATCTTCTGGACCATCGTCGGCCTCAGCTTCCTGATCGGTTTCCTGCTGATCATTCCGATCGGCGGCGCGGATATGCCGGTCGTGGTGTCGATGCTGAACAGCTATTCCGGCTGGGCGGCAGCGGCCATGGGCTTTACCCTTGGCAATACCGCGATGATCATTACCGGCGCTCTCGTCGGTTCGTCCGGTGCGATCCTGTCCTATATCATGTGCAAGGCGATGAACCGCAGCTTCATCAGCGTGATCGCCGGCGGCTTTGGTGCCGAAGCGGCGAGCAGCGATGGCGCAGCCAAGATCGACCGGCCGTGGAAACGCGGATCGGCGGAAGATGCCGCCTATATGATGAAACAGGCCGAGAGCGTGATCATCATTCCAGGCTATGGCATGGCCGTGGCGCAGGCGCAGCATGCCTTGCGTGAAATGGGCGATATGCTGAAAGAACAGGGCGTCAGCGTCAAATATGCGATCCACCCGGTGGCGGGTCGTATGCCGGGCCATATGAATGTCCTGCTCGCCGAAGCCAATGTATCCTATGACGAAGTGTTCGAACTGGAAGATATCAACAGTGAATTCGCCCAGGCCGATGTTGCGTTCATCATCGGCGCGAATGACGTGGTCAATCCCGCGGCGAAAACCGACAAGGGATCGCCGATTTATGGCATGCCGGTGTTCGATGTCGAAAAAGCCAAGACGATATTCTTTGTCAAACGGTCGATGGGCGGCGTCGGCTATGCCGGAGTCGACAATGAAGTCTTTTATATGGACCAGACCATGATGTTGCTTTCCGATGCGAAGAAAATGTGCGAGGAAATAGTCAAGGCACTCTAGATGCCGGGCTCGGTTATTTCAGGGATGTGAACTTTAATGCGGAAAATTGGCCTGATTGGCGGGATGAGCTGGGTATCGACCGCCAGCTATTATACGCGGATCAACCGAATCGTGCAAAAGCGGCTGGGCGGCTTCTCCAGCCCGCATATGCTGATCGAGAGCGTCAATTTCAGCGATTACGCCCGTCTGCAATCGGACGATGACTGGGATGCCGCCGCTGGTCTGATGACCCGGTCGGCCAAGCGTCTGGAAAATAGCGGCGCGACCGCCGTGCTGATCTGTTCCAACGCGATGCACAAAATCTATGACCGGGTGCAACCCGAAGTGGGTGTGCCGATCCTGCATATCGCTGATTGCGTCGGCGACCAGATGGTGGCCGATGGCATCAAGTCGGCGACCCTGATCGGGACCCGCAACGTGATGACCGAAGGATTTTACCGTAAACGGCTGGTCGGCAAGGGCATTACCCTGTCTCCGCCCGACGAAGAGCGGGTCGAGGAGATCGACCGGATCATCTATGAAGAATTGATGTTCGGCCAGGTCAAGCGCGAGTCCGAACGGACGATGAAAACCTATATTACCAATATTGCCAAACAGGAGATTGAGGGGGTTGTGCTCGGTTGTACCGAGCTTGATCTGATCGTCGATACCAAGGCGAATATCCTGCCGATCTATGACAGCACCGAGATTCATGCCGACGCGGCGATTGAATGGATTTTGGCCGAGGACTAGTCCCGGCTTTTCAAATTTACTGACATTGATGTCAATGCTCTTGGCATCGACCTGTTTTTGCGGCATTATCCTCCATTCCTCGAGGAGAGAGATATGATACGCAGTTTAATGGTCGCCACCGCGCTATGCCTGAGCGCTCCGACACTCGCAAAAACCGTCGCCGTTGCCCCGGGCGCTGATGCCCAGGAGCGGCTGCAGGAAGCCCTGATTCTGGCCGAGCCCGGCGATGTCATCGAACTGGGTGCCGGTCGATTTGATCTGGTCGACGGCCTCTCGCTTGATGTCGATAATGTGACCGTGCGCGGGGCTGGCCTGGACCAGACGGTGCTCAATTTTGCCGGACAACTGGGGGCGGGGGAAGGCCTGCTGGTGACCTCGGATCATGTCGTGCTGCGCGATTTTGCGATCGAGGACAGCAAAGGCGACGGTATCAAGTCAAAGGGTGCGGACAATATCGTCTATTACAAACTGCGGGTGGAATGGACCCGCGGGCCGCATCCGGAAAATGGTGCTTATGCGATCTATCCGGTCGAGAGCACCAACGTACTGGTCGACAGCGTCACCACCATAGGCTCCTCCGACGCGGGCATTTATGTCGGCCAGTCGGAGAATATCATCGTCCGCAACAGCGTGGCCAAATATAATGTCGCCGGGATCGAGATCGAGAATAGCATCGGGGCCGACGTCTATAATAATATCGCGGTCAACAATACCGGCGGGATCCTGGTCTTCGATCTGCCGAATATTCCCAAACAGGGCGGCCGCAACGTCCGCGTGTTCGACAATATCGTGGTCGACAACAACACCCCCAATTTCGCCCCCGAAGGCAATATTGTCGCCAGCGTGCCCACCGGCATGGGCATCATGGTGATGTCGCATTACGAGGTCGAGGTGTTTGACAATATTATCGCCGAAAATGGCACCGGCAATATCCTGATTGTCTCCTATACCAAGGGGCAGAATGATCCGAACTATAATCCGAAGCCGATTGGCGTCCGGGTTTTCGAGAACAATCATGGCCGGGCAGGCTATAAACCGGCCTTTACCGGAGGGGATTTGTTGAAAGCGGCCTTTGGTGGCGCGATTCCGCCGATTATCGAGGATGGTACCGGCGAAAATATCCTGATCGGAGATGATGTTCCGGTCATGACGCTGGGCCTGACCAGACCCGGCCAGCCGCTGACCGAGGCAAAACCGGCGCTGTCCGCAGGCGCTACCGAGCCCTTTGACGGTCGCCAGTTGAAACCGGTTGTCCTGCCCGAGGCGATGGAAGCCGCGATCCGATAATGCGGTTGCTGGTATCTGCTTGTGCGATGGCGGTGCTGGCTTTGTCGGCGGGGGCCAGCGAACCTGCCGGTGTCGCCGATGCGGTGATCCTGTCCGATGGTCTGCCGCGCAGCCTGTCGGACTATGGCTTTTTCAAGGATGCGTCGGCGTGGCAACCCAATGACCGGGTTGTGCCTTATTCGCTCAACACGCCTCTGTTCACCGATTATGCGGAGAAATACCGGTTCATCTATGTGCCGGAGGGCCAGCAGGCCAAGGCGAATGGCGACGGAATGATCGACTTTCCGGTCGGATCGGCGTTGATCAAGAGCTTCGGCTACGAGATTGACGGCAAGCCGCGGCTGCTCGAGACAAGGGTGTTGCTCCACCGCGCCGATGGCTGGCTGGCACTGCCCTATGTCTGGAATGAAGAGCAGACCGAGGCGGTGCTCAAGGTCGCCGGGGCGCGCATTCCGGTCACCTTCATCGATCCGTCGGGTAAAAAGCGCTCGATCAGCTATGGCGTTCCCAACAAGAACCAGTGCAAGGAATGTCATGCTTTATCCGACGCGGTTGTCCCGGTCGGACCGAAGGCCCGCAATCTCACCCATGACGGGCAACTGGCGGAATTCGCGAAACTCGGCCTGATCGATCAAGAACCCAAGATCGAATATCGCGTGCCGGTCTGGGGAGAGACCGGCGCGCCGCTGGACGACCGCGCGCGCGGCTATCTCGACGTCAATTGCGCCCATTGTCACAATATCAACGGATCGGCGAGCAACTCCGGTCTGTTCCTGACCTATGAAGAGAATATGCCGGTCCGCATCGGGATCAACAAGCGGCCGGTTGCGGCGGGGCGGGGCAGCGGCACCCATGATTTCGACATCGCGCCCGGCGATCCGGACGCCAGTATCATGATCTACCGGCTGAACAGCCTCGATCCGGGCATCAGCATGCCGGAAGTCGGGCGGTCGATCGTCCATGACGAGGGCGTCGCGTTGCTCAGCCGATGGATTGCGGAGATGGAGTAATGGCCCGCATGACCGTCAGAAATGCCCATTGCCATTGCGGCCAGTTGCGGATCGAAACGACGGGTGAGCCCTTCGCTGTGGTGATGTGCCACTGCCGCGGCTGTCAGCAGAGGACCGGGGCACCTTATGGGGTTGGAGCCTATTTCAAGGCGGATACATGCAATATCTCGGGAAGCTCAAACGGCTATGTCAGGACGGGGACAAGCGGCAAGCCGTTCAAAAACCGTTTCTGTCCGGATTGCGGCACAACCGTCTATTGGGTGGCGGCGTTTGACACCGATGCTGTAGGGATTGCCGTCGGTTGCTTTGAAGGTGATGACCTGCCGCCGCCATCGCGCAGTGTCTGGGAAAGCGAGCGCCATCACTGGGTAGACGTGCCTTTGAAGGACCGGTGGCTGGAAGGTCGCAACGGGCCAAGGGTCGAGGACTGAAGAACAGCGCGAGCGCCTTGCTTTCTGGCGCTAGCCGGGGAAGAATTACTTCGCCCGGGTCCAGTTCTGGCCCTGGCAGAAAAAGGCGACGCAGCCTTTCATTTTCAGACTGTTCGCCGAGTTCAGGCTGACTTCCGAGCGATAGCTCTTGCCGGTTTTCGGATCATAGACCTTGCCGCGCCAGATATTTCCGTCCGGCGTGAATCCGGTCAATATCGCCATGCCGAGCAAGGTGCGATTGCGCAGCTTCTTGTCGGGATTGTTGACATCCTTCTGGCCGGGGCCGTTGGGCGGGGTCACCAGATATTTATGGATGCGGCCGCAAACCGTGGTGCCACATTTGGAAATCTTGACGATGGCATCGCGGTCCTGGGTGATCCAGTCGCCGTGGATCGAATCTGCGGCCAGCGCGGGGGTAGCGAAGATCATGGCGGCGGGGATCAGGCCAAAGGCTAGTTTCATCGGGGTAAGAATCGACATGGTCGTGCTCCTCTGCGCGCAGCCGGCATTTTCAACTTTCGCCTATAGACTGTCAATCTTTGCTAGAGCGTCTCTGGTTACACCAATCTGAACGCGGCGGAACAATTTGCCCTCTTCGGCCCAGAAAATAAACGCCAGAGATGCGATGCCGCAGACCATGAAGCCGGTGGCCAGTGGCAGGATGGTGCCGTCAAATTGCAGTCCGATCGCTGCGCCGATCATCGCCGACAGGCCGGTGCGGGTAAAATTCTGGAAGGAGGAGGCAACGCCGGCGGTCTTTCCGAACGGTTGCATCGCGATGGAGCTGAAATTGGCTCCGGTGAAACCGACCATTCCCATCGAAGGCACCAGCACCGCGGTAAAGGACCACATGGTGAGCAAGTCAGCCTCTGCAAGAATGAAATGGACTATCGAAACCAGGATGAAAAAGATCAGCGCGGATTGCGATACACGGCGCGCGCCGAAGCGCATGACGATCCGCGAGTTGGTGAAGCTGGCGACCGACATCGCGCCGGCATTCAGCGCGAAAATATAGGCAAAAATCTCGCCTGCATCGAATATGTCGAAAAATATCTGCTGGGCCGAAGCGATATAGGCGAACAGCGGGGCCATCATCAGGCCGCTGGCGATGACATGGCCAAAGCTGTTGCGGTTGAAAATGACATTATACCATGCAGAGGCGACGGATTTGACCCTGATCGGCGTCTTGTCGTCGGGGTGCAAGGTCTCGGGGAGCCGCGTCATTATCCACAGAAATGTGGCCAGTCCGGCGGTGGAAAGTACCAGAAATATCGCCTTCCAGGGCGCGACGTGGAGGATCATCTGTCCGACCAGGGGCGCTGTGATCGGGACGATCATGAACACCATCATGATGGTGGACATGGACCGGGCCATTGCATCGCCGTCGTAGCGATCGCGGATGATGCTGTTTGCCAATACGCCCATTGCCGCGGCGGCGAGCCCCTGGATGAACCGCCCGATCAGCAGCAATTGGTAATCCCAGGCCAGAGCGCAGAGAATGCCAAACAGCGTATATATGGCGATGGTCACCAGCAACACCGGCTTGCGCCCGTATCGATCCGCGAGCGAACCGTATAAAATAGAGCCCATCGCCATGCCGTAAATATAGGAGGTGATGGTCCATTGCCGGTCGTTGACGCTGGGCAGGGCAAAATCGTCGGAGATCAATCCGAGTGCAGGCAACATGATATCGATCGCCAGCGCGTTCAGCGACATCAGGCTGGCCATCATGATGATGAGTTCGGTGCGACCGATCGGAAAGGGGAGGGCTTTGTTTTGCACCTGCGGTCTATGGCAAGGTCGGCTGGTTGTGGCTATAGCCGAAATGATAATCCGGATGCAATTACAGGCCGGCAAGTGGAGGAAATTGCATGAAGAGCGGAATGTTGCTGCGACTGGTATTCACGGGGATGGCGCTGGGCGGCGCGAGCGTAGCCAGCGCTGAAGCGGCAGAGTCACAATCAGGATTTGGCTGCCAGTCTGCCTATGGCGATATCTGGGCCGAGGACTTTACCGATGCGCCTCACCGCGAGATCGACGGCGCGTCGATACAGACCCCATCCGACTTTATGCGGATGACCGGTACGCGGGAGGCCGGTCTGAAAATCATCAAAGGCGGCGATTTCTCCGGCTGGGATTTCAGCGGGACGTCCTTTCCCGGCGTCTGCTTCGAGGAAAGCGATCTGTCGGGCGCGAATTTTGCGGGTGCGTCGGCGTCTGGCGTCGGGTTCGTCAAAGCGGACCTGAGCGGCGCCAATATGAACGGCGTCCATATGTCCGGTGTCCTGTTCCGCAACGCCGGTTTGCGGGATGTGGCAGCGAAGGGTGCCGATTTCTCCCGTGGCCATTTCGACGGCGGCTGGTTCGAGGGCAGTGTCGAGGGCTGGGATCTCGACGGCGCCGATATGACCGGTTTCACTTTCGCATGCGGCATCACGGTGCCGGATGGCTGCCCGGTCTATCAGGGCGGGGCAAAAATGAGTGCGAAGGGAGCGGATTTCACAGACGCCACGCTGCACAGTTTTGGTCTGCATGCTGTCGATCTGGCCGGTGCCAGAATTGACCGGACGATTATCGGACCCCGCCAGTTGCCCGATCTGGCGAGGAGCGATTTTCGCGGTGCCATCATCCTGCGCGGTGGGTTAAGCGATGTAAGTCTGACCGCCGAAGAAGCGCGGCAACTGGTGACTGCAAATGCCGCACAGGAGGCAGCGGATGCGCAGCCGTCTTTTGATTGTGCCAAGGCGGCCAGCACGGTCGAACGGGAAATTTGCGGTGAATATGCCAGCGATTTGCGCGTGGCTGATCGCGATATTGCGATCTTGTACAAACGCGCGAAGAGTATTGATGCCAGCGTCATCGCAAGCCAGCGGGCCTGGTTGAAGCAGCGCAATCTGTGCGGCGTGGCCGAATATCCCGCGGACTGCATCCGGAAAAGCTATGGCGATCGCAAGGGGCAGTTGCTGGGCTTGCTCGGCGAGAACCAGTGGCTGACCCGCGGAGAGGCGGCATTGTTCATCGACGATGTTCTGCCGCTTCCCGCAGATGTGGTGGGCTCCGAGCTTTTTGCCCGAATATCGCCTATATTGGTTGGTGCCTCGATGACCGAGATATTGATCGAGCGCGCGGATGACGGGCTTTACGAGATCAAGGGTAGCTCCGTGGGTGCCAACGCCCATTTGTGCAGCATCTACGCTTCGCATCTCTATTTCGACATGGAAACGGGCTGGTATATCCCGGTGTCGGAAGGGCGCGCGATACCGATCTTCCGGATATTGGACAATCGGCTGGAGATATTTGCCAATGGCCGGCCGGATTATAAACTATATCCCGAAGCAGGGGATTTCATGAGTTGCGGGATGCGCGCGGGCCTGGACGAGACGATCCGTGTCAATGCCAGCGACGAGCTGATCGAAAGCTATCGGAAATCGCTGAGCGAGGAAATGTAGCCGCTCCCCAAGCGTGCAAACTGCCGCTAGACTGACGCCATGTCTGATTCCACCCCCGATCTGCTCCAGCGCAAGATCATCCATATCGATATGGATGCGTTTTTTGCGAGCGTCGAGCAGCGGGATTTTCCCGAATTGCGCGGCAAGCCGGTGGCGGTGGGCGGCTCCTCGAAGCGCGGGGTCGTGGCGGCGGCATCCTATGAAGCGCGCGTGTTCGGGGTGCGCTCGGCGATGGCCTCGGTCACCGCCAAACGGCGCTGCCCCGACCTGATTTTCGTCAAGCACCGGTTCGAGGTTTATCGCGAGGTATCGCAGCAGATCCGCGCGATATTCCGCATGCACAGCGATCTGGTCGAGCCCTTGTCGCTGGATGAAGCCTATATCGACGTGACCCAGGACAAGATGGGGATCGGCAATGCGACAAGGATCGCCGAGATGATCCGGGCGGAGATCAAGAAACAGACAGGTCTCACTGCCAGCGCCGGGGTCAGCTATAACAAGTTCATCGCCAAGATCGCATCGGACCAGAACAAGCCCGACGGCATTTGCGTGATCAAGCCGCATCAGGGTGCGGATTTTGTCGCCGGGCTGCCGGTACGGCGTTTCTATGGCGTCGGCCCGAAGACGGCGGAGCGGATGGCGAAGCTGGATATCCACACCGGCGCCGATCTGCGCGCGCAATCGCAGGAATTTCTCAGCCAGCATTTCGGCAAGTCGGCGGGTTATCTCTTCCGTGCCTCGCGCGGGGTCGACCATCGCGAAGTGCGGTCCAACCGGATTCGCAAATCGGTCGGCGGCGAGCGGACCTATGGCGATGATCTGGTCAGCGACAGCGACATGCACGACGCGTTCGAACATATTATCGATATCGTCTGGAACAGTATCGAGAAATGCGAAGCGCGCGGACGGACGGTGACGCTGAAGGCGAAATATGCCGATTTCCGGCAGGTGACGCGGTCCCATTCGGTGGACCATTATGTCGCGGACAAGAATGAATTTGCGCGCATCGGTCGCGATCTGTTGAATAGCATCATGCCGGTGGAAAATGGCGTGCGGCTGCTCGGATTGACGCTGGCCAATCTGGAAGGCGCGGAAGCGTCCGCCGGATCGGATGAAAGCGACAGTCAGCCCGCTTTCGAGTTTTAGCCCGGTTTACAGGCAGGCATGCAGCATGATTCCGGTCAGAAACTCATCTCGTCATAGATCCGGCTGACATCGCCATTCCACTCGCCATGATAGCGTTCCAGCAATTGTGCTGCCGGTGATTTGCCTTTGGCAACCACTTCGCGGAGCGGGTCGAGAAAGCCGCTTTCATTGTCGCCGCTGGTGTTGAGGCGATTGCGCGCGGTCAGGCCAGCCGACGATATGTCGAGAATTTCCGCGGCCAGGTCTTTGAGCGTCTGGCCATTGGGAATCGGTGTGTCGAGCCCGAGCTTGGGCACGCCGTTGCGCAGCGCTTCGCGCTCTTCCATGGTCCAGCCCTTGACCCGGTCCCAGGCGGCATCGAGTGCGGTCTGGTCGTAGAGCAGCCCGACCCAGAATGCGGGCAGGGCGCAGATGCGGTTCCACGGGCCGCCGTCGGCACCTCGCATCTCGAGGAAACTTTTCAGGCGTACTTCGGGGAAGGCGGTGGAGAGATGGTCCGTCCAGTCCGACATGGTCGGTTTTTCGCCCGGCAGGACTGACAGATTGCCTTTCAGGAAATCGCGGAAACTGAGGCCGGCGGCGTCAATATATTTGCCATCGCGGAAGACGAAATACATCGGCACGTCGAGCATATATTCGGCGTAGCGTTCGTAGCCGAAACCCTCTTCGAACACGAAGGGCAGCATGCCGGTGCGGTGCGGATCGGTATCGGACCAGATATGGCTGCGGAAGCTCTGGTAACCGTTGGGCTTACCTTCGGTGAAGGGCGAATTGGCGAACAGGGCTGTTGCCAGAGGCTGCAGCGCCAGGCCGACGCGGAATTTCTGCGCCATGTCGGCTTCGCTGGCATAGTCGAGATTGACCTGGATCGTGCAGGTGCGCAGCATCATGTCGAGGCCGAGATTGCCGACGCGCGGCATATGGTCGAGCATGATCTTGTAGCGGCCCTTGGGCATGATCGGTAATTCGGCGCGGGTCTTGTCCGGCCACATGCCCATGCCGAGGAAACCGGTGCCGGTCTTCTCGCCAATCGCCTTGACCTGTTGCAGATGGCGGCCGGTTTCGTTGCAGGTCTCGTGCAGATTTTCGAGCGGCGCTCCGGACAGTTCAAGCTGGCCGGCTGGTTCGAGGCTGATCGCGCCATCACTGCCCGACATGGCGATGACCTTGCCGCCTTCTTCAACGGGCTTCCAGCCAAATTCCTGCATCGCGTGCAGCAGGTCCCTGATGCCGCCGGGTTCGTCATAGCTGGGCGCGTGGTGATCGGTGGTGGAATAGACGAATTTCTCGTGCTCGGTACCGATCCGCCAGCGATCCTTCGGCTTCTCGCCTTCGGCCATCGGACTGATCAACTGCTCGATATTCTCGATCACAGGATCGTTGCTGTTTGAAACCTGTCTTGTGCTCATCGTTCAGCCTTAGGAAATCCTTTGGTTCTGTACCATTAAAAAAAAGCTGTTCCGCTAAAAGCTTTTGTTCCTTGTCACAATAGCCAGCGGACGGCGGCAAATCCGCCGACGAACAGGACGCCGACCGCGGTCGTCGCCAAGGCGAAATTCTTGTCGATCCACGCCTTCATCGGCGGACCGAAATAGCGCAGCAGCACGGCAACCAGAAAGAAGCGCGCGGAACGGGCAACAATCGCCGCGCCGATCAATATGTAGAGCGGCATTGCGGTGCTGCCGGCGGCGATGGTGATGACCTTAAACGGTAATGGTGTGAAGCCGGCCAGCAAGACGACAATCCAGCCCTGTTCATTAAAATTCTGGGCAAAAACGTCGAATTTCTCCGCCGCACCATAAAATTCGAGGATCGGCATGCCGACCGCTTCAAACACAAAATAGCCGATCGCATAGCCGAGGAGCGAGCCGAGCACCGATGCGATTGTACAGATCAGTGCGTACCAATAAGCGCGCTCCGGTTTCGCCAGACACATGGGTGCCAGCATGACGTCGGGCGGGATCGGGAAGAAGCTGGATTCGGCAAAACTGATCCCGGCGAGCCATTTCGTGGCTTGCCGATGGGCTGCCTTTTCGAGCATCCATTCATAGAGGCGTTTCAGCATTATTTTTAGACCTTAGTCGCCGGGCGGGCGCATCCGCGCCCTTGGCTTTCGCGCCAATAAGGCGCGGCGGCCAGTCGGCCTTGCCTCGCTTCGCTCGGTAGTTTTCTGGGCAGAGCGAGCAACGCCGCGCAGGCAGATGGGCGCGTCCGGCGCTGGTGTTTCAAGAAATCCAACATCTAGTGACCGGGCGCACCGGTCACTTCTTCCAGCAATTCCTTTGGCGTTTCGCGGCCATGGTCGCTACCGGCAGAGCGGTTGCCTTTGGCCAGGGCGAAGACAACACCGGAAAGCGCCAGCAGAGCGACAATATTGGGCAAGGTCATCACCGCATTGGAAATATCGCCCATGCGCCAGATCAGCTCGAGCGGTGCGAAAGAGCCGACGAAGATCACCAGGCACCATAGGATTCGCCACGTGAAGTGAAGCCGGTTTTCACCCTTCAGGGTCGATCCCGGGGTCAGGTCATAAAGATAGGTGATCGCCCGCTCGCCATAATAGCTCCAGGTCAGTAAAGTGGTGAACACGAACAGGATCAGCGCCACCGACGCGATCAGTGTGCCGACCGGAATGCCGAAGATGGGAAAGGGAAAGGCCGCTGCATAGGCGCCGGAGGTCATGGCAAAGCCGTTCAGATCCGATTGCCATGCGTGTTCGACGACCTGTTTGACGCCATTGGCATCGGTAAAGGTGAAGTCGCCGGCGACTGTCAGCATCACCAGCGCGGTCATCGTACAGATAACAACCGTGTCGATGAACGTGCCCATCATGGCGAAACGGCCTTGTGCCGCGGGGTCGTTGGTTTGTGCGACCGCGTGGGCGATCGGGGTCGATCCCTGGCCCGCCTCGTTGGAGAACAGACCGCGAGCGACACCGGCACGAATGGCGATGATGATCGCTGCGCCCAGAAAGCCGCCGCTGGCCGATTGCGCGTTGAAGGCGCCTCCGAAAATCCGTCCGAAGGTTTCCGGCAGGTCGGGCAGGTTGATGATCAGCGCGATCAGGGCCATCAGCAGATAGGCTCCGGCCATCCACGGAACGATGGTTTCGGCCACCCGGCCAATCGATTTGATCCCGCCGATGATGACGACGAAAACCGCAATGGCTGCGACCGCGCCGCCAATCCATTCTTCGACACCGAACAGTTCATTGGCGCTGTCGCCGAGGCTGTTGGCCTGAATACCGTTGCCGGTAACCAGCGCGGAGAATAAGGTGCCGAGACAGAATAATATCGCCAGCCATGTCCATTTCGGGCCGAGACCGATGGTGATATAGGACATCGGGCCGCCGCGATAGGTGCCGTCAGCGGCCTGCTCGCGGAAGCGCACGGCCAGCGAGCCTTCGGCAAAGGCCAGTGCCATGCCGAACAATGCAGTTACCCACATCCAGAAAATGGCGCCCGGTCCGCCGAGCGTGATCGCGGTCGCGACGCCGGCAAGATTGCCGGTTCCGACCTGACCGGACAATGCTGTGGAAAGCGCCGCGAAAGGAGAAATTTCGCCTGCGCCGCTGCTGGATGATTTTTTGAACAGTCCGGCGAGAGACGGGAATAGCCGGCGCAGGGGATAGCCGCGAAGGCCGATCATGAAATATATGCCGGCACCGAGCAATATCACTACCATCGGCGGGATCGGAAGTATTTCGGCTCCTTCCCATGTACCGGCCCAGATAAAGTCCGATATATTGGTGACGGGCACGATCGCCGCTTCAAAACCTGAAACCGGTGCTGCACTCACTAAACTTCTCCCCGATGGCGCATATCGCGCATATTCTTTCCCGAGCGGCAGGATTAGCAGGCCAATGGTTTTTGGCAAATGCTTTTGCCATCTGCTTTCCAGAGCCTATGCTGGCGAAAACCGGAAAAGAAGATGGAGACGAAATGATGCACAGTCTGTGGGTGAAGAAAGAGGATCTCGCACAAAGCGAATGGCATGAGGCTGATATGCCGGCTCTGGCCGACGGGCAAATCCTGCTGGCGGTCGAGAAATACGCCCTGACAGCGAATAATATCACATATGCCGTGGTCGGTGACGGCTTTGGCTACTGGAATTTCTTCCCGACCGGTGATGACCAATGGGGCATTGTTCCGGTCTGGGGATTCGCCAGCGTGGTGGCCTCGGAAAATGCCGATATCGCAGTGGGCGAGCGGATCTACGGCTATTTGCCGATGGCCAGCCATTTGCTGGTCACGCCGACCAACGTACAGGACGGGGGCTTCGTCGACGGCGCTGCGCACCGGCAGGGGCTGGCGATCATCTACAATCAATATCACCGGCTCGGGCAGGACGAAAGTCCGCTCGAGGCAGAACGGGCGATCTTCCAGCCGCTCTTCACCACCAGCTTCCTGATCGAGCATTTCATGCGCTCGAATGACTGGTTCGGGGCAGAGGCGCTGCTGATGACCAGCGCGTCGTCAAAAACCTCGCTCGGTCTGGCGATGGTTGCGAAAAACCTGAGTCCCAAAATCCGGCGCATTGGTCTGACATCGGCGGGCAACAAGGCGTTTGTCGAGCAGTCAGGGCTTTATGACGAGGTTCTGACCTATGACAATCTGTCGGCTGCCGATGCCGCGAAGCCGACCGTCTCGGTTGATTTTGCCGGCAATAGCCAGCTGCTTGGCGCTATTCATTCCCATTGGGGCGATAATCTGAAATTCAGCTCCCTGGTCGGGGCGACCCATATTTCCGAACGCGGCGGTGCCGATGCTCTGCAAGGTCCCAAGCCGGAGCTGTTCTTTGCCCCCACGGCTGCAGAGAGTCTGATGAAGGAAATCGGACCGGCGGCGTTCCGGGCGCGGGTAGACGAGCAGTTTTCCGCATTTGTTGCAGGCGCCAGTGCCTATCTGACGGTCGAGCGGCTGGACGGACGCGATGCCCTGCAAACCGCCTATCTGGCGATGCTGGCGAACGAGGTGGCACCCAGTCGCGGACTGATGTGTCATCTGAATTGATGTCTAAAGCCTTGATTGTGCGACGATTTGGCTGGATAATGGACCAGTTCGGGTCGCGCCGACAGGGAACATAGATTGGCTGAACCAACAAAAATACCGGATCTGGGGCGGAAGGCCCTTTTTCAGGGGGTGTCCCCGGAAGCCCTGGGCGCGTTGCAAGATGCCTCTGTGATGAAGCAGATTGCGGGCGGCGAGGCGCTGGTTCGCCAGGGTGACGACGCAGACGCACTGTATTTTGTCGAGTCCGGACGGTTTCGGGTCGTGGTCAACAAGGCGCGGATTGTCGCCCATATCGAAACCGGAGAAGCGGTCGGAGAGCTGGCTTTTTTTGCCGGTGGAAAACGCACAGCCGATGTCATCGCGACCCGTGATTCGATGGTGCGGAAGGTCTCGCGGCAGGCCTTTGACGAAATCGCTCTGCGCCATCCCGAATTATACGCGGCGATGCTGAAGCTGGTTTCCGAACGGCTGGCGGTCGCGACCGCGCGAACATCGTCGATCACATCGAATAATCCGCGGGTGATTGCGCTGCTGCCTGCGGGAAACGGCGCCTTGCCCGACGGGTTTCTGATGCGGATGGCCGAGGCGTTTGAGGCGGTGGTCGCGGCAGGCACGCCGGTCGTGCCGCTTGATCGCGGAACCAGCGAAGCGGCGGACAGCGGGGAATATCAGTCCTGGCTGGCAGAGCAGGAAGCCAAGGGCGCCTATGTCCTGATCGACGGCAGCGGCCCGGAGGACTGGGGGCAGATGGTGTGCCGCAACGCCGATGCGCTGGTGATGGTGGCGCGGCCCGGTCAGGCAGATCCCGAACCGAACGCGATGGAAATATCGGCGATGCGCTCGATTGCGGAGCCGCAGCGGACCTTGCTGTTGCTTCGGAAAAGCAGTGACAAATCAATCAGCAGGAGCAGCGAGTGGATTGATCCGCGTGGCCCCAAATTGCATCA
Organism: uncultured Parasphingorhabdus sp.; assembly: GCF_963975735.1. Lineage (GTDB taxonomy): Bacteria > Pseudomonadota > Alphaproteobacteria > Sphingomonadales > Sphingomonadaceae > Parasphingorhabdus. The sequence continues at coordinate 16,896 of NZ_CAXBIA010000011.1, read as the reverse complement.
TCATGTCGCGCTCGACAATGATGCGGATTTTACCAAGGTCGCCCGTTTCCTGACCGGTCGTGCGGTTGGCGTGGTGCTGGCTGGCGGCGGGGCTCTGGGCTGTGCCCATCTTGGCGTGATCAAGGCGTTGCGGCAGGCGGATATTCCGATCGATTTCATCGGCGGTGCCAGCGCCGGCGCGGCGATGGGCGGCGCGATTGCCCGCGGCATGACGGTCGACGAGACGCTCGACCAGATGGAGGCGATGTTCATCCACGCCAAGGCGATGAAACGGCTTACTTTGCCAATCTACTCGCTGCTCGATCCGACGGTGTTCGACAGCGAGCTCAGAACCCGTTACGGCACCCGGGATATTGCCGACCAGCCGATCAATTTTTTCGGGGTCTCGACCAACCTGTCGACCAACGGCCTGCATATTCACCGGCGCGGACCTTTGTGGGAATGCGTGCGGGCTTCGGGATCCTTGCCGACCATATTGCCGCCGTTTATCGACAAGGACGGCAATATCCTGGTCGACGGCGGGGTGCTCGACAATGTCCCGGTCAAGGTCATGCACGGGCTGAAATCCGGACCGAATATTGTCGTGTCTTTAGGTGATCCGCATGAAATATGGCGGACCAAGGCCCTATATGGTGACATTCGCGGCCGTTGGCGCTTGCTGCGCGACGTGATCTTCCGCCGCAAACGGGATGCAGAATTCCCCTCGATTGTCGAAATCATGTCGCGGTCGATGGTGGTCGCAAGCCGGATGGCTTCAAAGGAAATGCTCGGCGAGCAGGATATATTGGTCAATCCGCCGATCATTCCGAATATGCAGATACTTGACTGGCATCTCGGCCGGGAACTGGCGGAAATGGCGGCTGAATATATCAGCGAGCATGTGGTTCCGACCATCGATCTCGATTCAAATTTTACCAAATAGGTACAAAATACTTGACATCGTCACGCTATTTGGGTACATATCAGGAACATCGCGAAATTGTGATTCGGGCCGACCAGCTCTGAATGATCCCGCCGGACCGGCGAGGCCTTCGGACCGGAAGGCCCTTTTTTATGTCCGGACGGTTCGCGCCGATCCGGTGCGGAGTATATTATGCCGAAATCAAGAGTCGGGGGATGTTATGACCACAGGGGCAAGCTCAAGTTCCTGAAAAATCTTGCCATAAGTTCGCACGTGTCGGCTTCGGCCAAGGCGGCCGGTGTTGCGGTGTCGACCGTGTATCACTGGCGCGAGCGGGATCCGGAGTTTCTACGGGAATGGATGCGGTCTCTGGCCGCCGGCTACGAGCTGCTGGAAATGGATTTGCTCGACCGTGCGCGTAACGGCGTCGAGAAACCCGTTTTCCATGAAGGCAAGCAGGTTGCGACGGTGAAGCACTATAATGACGGCATTGGCGTCAAATTATTGCTGGCGCACAAGCAGATGGTGGCGCTGACCCGCGCAATAGAGGATGATATCAGTCCGGAACAGATACGCATCAACCTCGACCGCAAATTGGCCGATATGCGGACAAAGCTGCTCAGGCGTCGCGAACTGGCCGAAGGTCAGGCAAAGCCGCCGGCCTCCGATAATGATGAATGAATTGACCGATGCGGAGTTTTATGCGGATTCGAGCGCGCGGGAACGCAGGGCTCTTTTCTCCTCGCTGAACCGGCGGGAGCAGCAGGACATCCTGTACCACTGGAATTTCTGGGCCCGGCCGGAACAGAGACCGCCCGAAGGTGACTGGTCAATCTGGCTGATCATGGCGGGGCGCGGCTTTGGCAAAACCCGGGCCGGAGCCGAATGGGTGCGGCAGATTGCCGAATGCGACGGCAGTGCCCGCTTCGCGCTTGTGGGTGCGAACTATGCCGAAACCCGGACGGTGATGGTCGAAGGGGAGAGCGGCCTGCTGTCGATCGCGCCGCCAACGCAACGGCCGGTCTGGGAACCGTCGCTGAAGCGGCTGACCTGGGAAAATGGCGCGCAGGCGCATCTCTATTCCGCCGCTGAACCGGAGGGATTGCGTGGCCCTCAACATAGTCACGGCTGGTGCGACGAGATTGCCAAATGGATGAACAATGCCGGACAGGCGGAAGCGGCCTGGGACAATCTGAAAATGGGTCTGCGCCTCGGTTATCGTCCGCAGATGGTTGCCACAACCACGCCGCGTCCAGTGCCGCTGGTGCGGGCTCTGGCTGGCGGCGAGGCGGCTATTACAAGAGGCCGGACGCAGGATAATGACCTGCATCTGCCGGTGGCTTTTCTCACCGCGATGACAGCGGATTATGGTGGAACAAGGCTTGGGCGTCAGGAACTGGATGGCGAGTTGATCACGGATGTCGAGGGCGCGCTATGGACAAGGGGGATGATCGAGGAGTGTCGGGTTTCTCGCAACGTCGCTCGAGACGAACGGGAGATTGGTTTTGCCAGAATAGTCATTGGCGTCGATCCGCCAGCCTCGGCAAGGGGCGACGCCTGCGGGATCATCGTTGCCGGACTGGGCGCGGATGGCAAAGCTTATGTTATGGCCGACTGCAGCGTGGGAAGGGCCAGTCCCGAAACATGGGCCCGCAAGGTGGCCGATGCAGCGGATCGCTTCGATGCCGACCGTGTGATTGCGGAAGCCAATCAGGGCGGAGCGATGGTCAAATCGGTGCTGCACGCGGCGAAGATTTCGTTGCCGGTCAAACTGGTCCACGCCGCGCGCGGCAAGGTTGCACGGGCGGAACCGGTGGCGGCGCTTTATGAAAATGGACGGGTGCATCATGTCGGCGCGTTCCCGCAACTGGAAGACGAGATGTGCGGGTTGCTGACCGGCGGCGGCTACGAAGGGCCGGGCCGGTCGCCGGATCGCGCGGATGCGCTGGTCTGGGCGCTGACGGAGTTGATGTTGGGGAAAGCGCGGGTGCCGCGGGTCCGTTAGCGGGGCCTCGATCTTTGCCGAGGAACAAAGGAACAAACATGACATTTTGGGAAAATATCGCGCTCGCGTTCAAGGGCGGGGGTGGACCATCGCGGCCGCCTTTGGGGCGCAGCTATATCGGCACTTATGGTGGCGCGGCTCTTTCGGGGGACGCGCCTTTTTCATATGAGGGCCGGGTGCGCGAGGCCTATGTCGAGAACGCCATTGCCCAGCGGGCGGTGCGGATTGTCGCCGAGGGGGTTGGCGGCGCGCCGCTGCTGCCGGTGGACGAAAAGGTCATGGTTCTGGTCGATGGTCCAGGGACCAGCCAGTCGTTGCTGGAGACTATCGCCGCGCATCTGTTGCTGCATGGCAATAGCTACGTGCAGGTGATCTGTGCCGAGGATGATCGGCCGGCCGAGCTTTACGCGCTTCGTCCGGACCGTATTACCGTCGAGCCTGATGCCAAGGGCTGGCCGGTCGCCTATAATTACCGCGCAGGCGAACATCGCACCCGCTTTGCGGCGCAGGATGCGATGGGCCGGCCGGCGATTGTGCACTTGAAGGGCTTCCACCCGACCGATGACCATTATGGGCTCGGCTGTCTGGGCGCTGCGGCGAAAGCGGTGGCGGTGCATAATGCGGCGGCGAAGTGGAACAAGGCGATATTAGACAATGCAGCGCGGCCTTCGGGGGCGCTGGTCTATGATCCGGGGGCCGATGGATCGGCGCTGACCGGGGAGCAGTTTGACCGGCTGAAGGCCGAGATGGAGGCGAGTTTTGCCGGGTCCGGCAATGCCGGGCGGCCGATGCTGCTTGAGGGCGGTCTGAAATGGCAGTCGATCAGCATGACTCCGGCGGACATGGACTTTGTCGCGCTGAAAGAAGCGGCCGCCCGGGAGATCGCGCTGGCCTTTGGCGTGCCGCCAATGCTGCTCGGTCTGCCGGGAGACAATAGCTACGCCAATTACCGCGAGGCCAACCGGGCTTTGTGGCGGCTGACGATCTTGCCGCTGGCGGGGAAGATATTGGACGGGCTTTCCGCTGCACTGGGCAGCTGGTGGCCGGACGCGAAGCTGGCGGTGGATCGCGACCAGATTCCGGCCTTGTCGGAGGATCGGGAGCGGTTGTGGAAGCAGGTTTGCGAGGCGGATTTTCTAACGCCGGAAGAGAAACGGGCGATGCTGGGGGTTTGAAGAAGGTAAAGCCCCTCCTCTTTAGAGGAGGGGTTGGGGTGGTGGCGATGCTTCAGCATCGCTCGCGAATGCGAATTTTGCGCTGACCGATAGGCCCCACCCCAACCCCTTCCCTGAAGGGGAGGGGCTCAAAAAAGGAACGTCAATCAAATGCAAAACAACGAAATGCTCGCCCGCCTGATGGCGCAAGCGGAAGGCGATGGCGCGGATCTTGTGACGCTGCGCGCGATTGTCGAGGAAGCGACGGACAGCGGCGCTGTGCGGGTGCTCGACAGGCTGGGGCTGGCCGATCCCGGTGCCGAGGATGATATTGACGAACTGCGCGAGCTGCTTCGCGCCTGGCGTGACGCGAAGGCGAGCGCGTGGAAAGCGGCGATCCGCTGGATCGTGCGGGGGACGCTGGCGCTGCTGCTGGTCGGGATCGCGATGCGGCTGGGTCTGGGGCACCTGGTATCGTGATGGGGATGCAGACGCCCGTTCGTGCTGAGCCTGTCGAAGCTTCGCTTGCCGGGAGGGGCCCTTCGACAGGCTCAGGGCGAACGGATTCTCCTTCAAACAATCCCGGTACCGTGCGCTTCGCTGGTTATGCCGCGATCTTTGATCGTGTCGACAAGGGCGGGGATATCATCCGGCCCGGGGCGTTCGGCATTTTGGCGGAAGGAAAATCCCTGCCGCTGCTGTGGCAACATGACCCGATGCGGCGGATCGGCAGCGTCGATTTTGCGCGCGAGGACCGGCGCGGTCTGCGGGTGATCGGGACCGTCTCGACGGAAACCCGGGCCGGGCGGGATGCCGCGGCGCTCCTGTCCAGTGCGGCGGTGAAGGGGCTGAGCTTTGGCTATCGCGTCAAGCGAGCGGCGGGCGAACAGCCGCGCGAATTGCTTGATCTGGATGTCGCGGAGATTTCGCTGGTGACGTCTCCGATGCAGGCATTGGCGCGCGTCCATCTGGTTGAATAGCCCTGATTTTTTCGCGCGAACACGCGAAGTCACGAAGAGGAACGACCTGTTTCGTGGCTTTGTGACTTCGTGCGATTTTCACGTTCGAATGAAGGAAAAACCAAGGAAAGGAATATTATGGAACTCTCTCCCGAAACCCCATTGGAAACCAAGGCCGAACCGCTCGAAGCATCTTTCGATGCGGTGCTGATCGCCGAGGAAACGGAAAATCACGGCAAGGCGATTGCGACCTTGCGCGGCGATGTTGATGGCCTGAAGGGACAGGTCGATGCAATCGGCAAGGTTGCGGCCAGGCCGGCACTCGATGGTGCGAAAGGCATGCCGACTTCTCCGGCCGCGCAGGATTTTGTCACCAAATATCTTCGGCGCGGGGAGCAGGCTGGCGTCGAGCTGAAGAGCTTCTCCGGTGCTTCCGGTCCCGAGGGCGGTTTTGCCGTGCCGCAGGAAATTGACGCGCTGATCGGGGCTACGCTGAAAGATATTTCGCCGATCCGGTCGATTGCGACGGTCGTGCGGACTGGCAGTGCGGGCTATCGCAAGCTGGTCACAACCGGCGGCACGCCATCCGGCTGGGTCAGCGAGACCGCAGGGCGGCCGGAAACCGATACGCCGGATTTCAACGAGATCGCGCCGCCGAGCGGTGAGCTTTACGCCAATCCGGCGGCCTCGCAAGCGATGCTCGATGATGCGGCTTTTGATGTGGAATCCTGGCTGGCGGACGAGATCGCCCGCGAATTTGCCCAGGCGGAAGGAGCGGCCTTCGTCGGCGGCTCGGGTGTCAATCAGCCGCGCGGTTTTCTGAACGCGGCGGTGACCGACGAGAGTGACGACATCCGCGACTTCGGGTCGCTGCAATATGTGCCGTCCGGCGCGTCAGGCAGTTTCGACAGTGAGGATGTGCTGGTCGATCTGGTCCACACGCTCCGTCCCGCCTACCGGCAGGGCGCGAGTTTTGTGATGAACAGTTCGACGCTGGCGCATATCCGCAAGTTCAAGACGGCGGATGGCGCCTTTTTGTGGCAGCCTTCGCTCGCCAGTGGACAGCCCGCAACCCTGCTCGGCTATCCGGTGGTCGAGGCCGAGGACATGCCCGATATCGCTGCCGACAGCCTGTCGATCGCCTTCGGCAATTTCCGGGCCGGCTATCTGATCGCCGAACGCAGCGCGACCAGCATCTTGCGTGATCCGTTCACCAACAAGCCGTTTGTCCATTTCTACGCGACCAGGCGGGTTGGCGGGCAGATCATGAATTCGGAAGCGATCAAGCTGATGCAGTTCAGCGCGTCCTGAAACCTTCTGATTGAAGCCCTTGCTGCGCTTCGGTGCAGCGCGCCCGTGCCGGCTGCTCCCCCTCTCGATCCGGCACGGGCGCATATTTCAAACCCAAGTGAAAGGATGCCGCGACCGTGAGCTTCCCCATTGCAGACTGGCCGGAACTACCGGCAGCGCTGATCGCAGAGGTCAGGGATTTTGTTCGGATCGATCATCAGGCCGATGATGCCGCGATTGACGCATTTTTGCGCAGCGCGGCGTCCTTGTGCGAGGATTTTACCGGCCAGATGCTGCTCGTCCGGTCGGTGACCGATATCTTGCCGGCGCGGCAGGCATGGCAAAAGCTGAAGCGGTTGCCGGTGCAGTCCATTATTTCGGTCGAGCTTGTCGCCGCAGACGGAACCGCATCGGTGCTGGCGGTCGAGGACTATGCCGTCGATATCGATAGCGAAGGAATCGGATGGATAAGGCTGCGTCGCAGCGACGGGGGGTCGCGGATCCGGGTGGCCTATATGAGCGGTCTGGCGACGGATTGGGAGGAACTACCTGCGGGTCTGCGCCAGGGGATCGTGCGGATGGCGGGATATTTCTACGCCAATCGCGACGGTGTCGATGCCGGTGGCCCGCCGAGTGCGGTGACCGCGCTGTGGCGACCTTATCGGCGTATGAGGATGGCGTGATGGGACAGGAATTTTCCGGAATCTTGCGCGAGCGCATTGTCGTCGAACGTCAGGCCGCCGGTCGAGATGCGCTGGCCTCGGCTGACCCACAATATAGCACCATCGGAGAATATTGGGCTGCGGCAGAGGCCCTGGACGGGGGCAGTGCCAGCGAAGCGGAGAGCCGTTCGTCGATGCCGCGCTGGCGGTTCATATTGCGCGAAACCCGGGCGATCAAACCGGGTGACCGGCTGCTCTGGAGCGGTCGAACAATGACCATAGCGAGCGTCATCCTGGAGCATCGGCTGATCCCGAAAACCATCCTGCAGGCGGAAGAGACGAGATGATGGAAAAATTGCAGAAGCGCGGGGAGGCGATTGCCGAACGGCGGCTGGCTCGCGCAAGAACCGAAATCAAATCGGCGCTGGTGGATGAATTGTCTGGTGACGTGCGGGTAACTGAGACTGCCGGAGGAATCCAGGTGGAAGCCCGGCGCCTGAAACAACGGCTGATCGAGAATAGCAGCCTGCGCGATGTCGCCTTTCTGATGCGGGCCGTGCGATGAGCAGCGCGCTGGAAGCGGTACAGCAGCAGCTGGTAGCACGGCTGGTCGGGCATGCGGCGTTGATGGATCTGGTCAGCGGCATATTTGACGGACCGCCGCCACGAGCCGATTTTCCTTATATCGCGCTGGCTACCGGGGTCTCGCTTGACTGGAGCCACAAAGGCGGTGTTGGACGCGAGTTGAGTCTTGCGCTGATCGTTCACGACGACGGCGAGACGGCGGCGCGTCTGCACCGGGTGATGGCGCTGGTTGAAGAGGCTCTGGAGCCGGGACTGGATGATCCGGATGGCTGGCAGATCGTTACTTTCACCTTCCGCCGGACCCGAATTTTGCGCAGCGCAATCAGTCCCTGGAGCGGGTTGGTCGAGTATCGAGCGAGGGTATTGAGGGAATAATTATAGCTCACGAGCAGGAGCGCCGAACCGACGCGCAGCGGAGGCAAGCGCGACCGCGCGCCGGGCGAAAGCCCGCCCTGTCGGAGGCGTTCGCGTAGCGAACTGCCGCGAGACAAAAGAAAAACAACATAAAGGAACCGGAACATGGCAGCAGAAAAAGGCAGCGCCTTTCTCCTGAAAATTGGCGATGGGGAGGATCCGGTCGCTTACACAACGATCGCAGGTCTGCGGACCACGCAAATGTCGATAAACGGCGAACCGGTGGCGATCACCAGCAAGGATAGCAGCGGCTGGCGGCAGTTGCTGTCGGGCGCGGGGGTGCGGTCGGTATCGGTATCCGGTGCCGGCGTATTTACCGGCTCGGACGCGGAGATCAGGATCAAGAACCATGCGCTGGGTGGCATCATCGACGCCTATGAACTCAGCTTCGAGGGCGGCGAGCGGATGCAGGGCGATTTTCTCGTCGCCCGGCTGGACTATAGCGGCGATTATAATGGCGAGCGCAGTTACACATTGAGCCTCGAAAGCTCCGGGGCGGTCGCCAGTGTCTGACCGGCCTGCAAATGCCCTGCGCGGCGAGGCAGAGATTGTCATTGACGGCACGCGCCTGATTCTGCGGCCCAGTTTCGCCGCTCTGGTAGCCGCCGAGGAGGAACTGGGGTCGCTGTTCGATCTGGTCGAACGGGCGGCCGGCGGGCGGCTTTTGCTGTCGGAAATTGTTACGCTGTTCTGGCATGTTACGTGCGACCGGCCGGAGCATCTGACCCGTGATCAGCTGGGCGAGGGAATGATGAAACTGGGCCTCGCCGGGGTAACGCCAGCGCTGAAGATCCTGCTGAAACAGATATTGTCGGGCGGCGGTGCGTGACGCGTGCCCCCGCGAAGGCGGGGATACATCTCCGGCTGGCTCGGCAGACGACCTGTCTCGAGATGGACCCCGGCCTTCGCCGGGGCACAATGATTTTTCATCATCGACACATAAATTATCCGGCGCCGTCTCCGCAGTCCTCGGCTGGACACCCGACCAGTTCTGGAAGGCAACACCTGCTGAACTGGCAACCATATTTGCGGCCCTCGCCGACAGCGTCCCGCTCGGCACTGAACAATTTGAAAAACTGAAAGAAGATTTCCCCGATGGATGAAGAAATCGAACGGCTGGTGGTAAGCGTTCGTGCCGATACCGCCGGTTTTGCCAAGGACGTGGCCGATATGAAAGGGCAGCTGGACGGCCCCTTTACGTCTGGTCTCGAACGGGCCGGATCGGCTCTGGAATCCACGCTCAGCCGAGCTATCCGGCGCGGATCGCTGGGCTTTGAAGATTTGCGGCGGGTCGCGCTGTCGGTGATGAACGACATTGCCAGCGCCGCGATCAGCGGTGGTTTGACGGGGCTGTTTGGCGGTGGCTCGAGCGGGTCCGGCGGCGGTCTGCTCAACTTGGGGACATCTCTGCTCAGCGCCTTTCTCGGAGTGCCGGGGCGGGCGACTGGTGGTCCGGTGACGGGTGGCCGCGCCTATATGGTCGGAGAGCGCGGGCCGGAGCTTTTCGTGCCGACGGCAGCAGGGCGGATCGAGCAGCCGGCTTCGGTTGGCACTACCCCCGATATCCGGCTTACCATCAATATCTCGGACAACGGCCAGGGCAGCGCCCCCGAGCAGATGCGTCGGTCGAGCCGGCAGGTGGCGCGGGCGGTGCGCAATGCGCTGAGCGCGAAGGCGGGCTGATATGGGCTTTTGGCTAGCAGAAAAAAGAACGGGACAGCGGAGCAGCTTCATCCAGCGTTTCGATCCTCGCTTCTGGACGATCAATTTCCCGCGCCCGATGATGGCGTCGGTGGTGACGACTGCAGCAGATGCGCTCCGGGTGGATGCGGTTTTCTACAATAGCGACGATCTGGCCGGGCTGATCTGGGAAAGCGAAGACACGCTTGACCATCCGCTGCTCGCCTATGAAACCGAGCGCGATTATTCGCGGCTCAGCTGGCAATTTCACTGGCGGTCTGACGGTATCATGCCGCTCGATGCGATCAATGGTCCGACGCTGACCATCGAGGGGCGGGATGCGACCGGTGATCCGAAATCCTGGTATGTGCGGCTGTGGAACTATGCCAGCGGTACGCCGACCGATGCGCGTATTTCGATAGAATTTTCCAAGATCGAAGGCGGGTTCCTGTTGCCGGGAGAAGCCGATCCGGTGTTTCCCGAAGATATCGACCGGCTGTTCATCTCGATCATTCCGCCGGAATATGACGAGCTTGGTACGCGTTATGACATGCCGAAGACCGGATGGGTCGAAATGAGTGCTATCCGGACCGATGGCCAGGGCGCGGTGCTGGAAATTGGTGACATCATGGTGCCGGAAAACGGTCTGTCGATGGCAACCGCTTATGACGATAGTTTCAACCAGACGCCCGAGCGGTTGCTGCGAATGACGCGGGCGTTGGGCTATCGCGGGTCGATCAATCATTATCTCGGGATGAGCCATTATTTCCGGCTGGAGACGGTCGGAGAGGGACTATATGCCAGTCTTTCCGCTCCGCAAGCGGGCGAAGAATTTGCCGCGATCAACCAGCCGGCGGCTGTGTGGCACCGCGACCTGATATCCCGTGCGGAAGCGATGGGATTTTCCGTGATCCTGTCGCTGTCCTACGAACTGTTCGACGCGCATTGCTGGAGTGACTGGAAGCAGCGGGCGGAGAATGGCGATCCGGCTCTGACCGGCTGGGAGCCGCCGTCAACGCTGCTTTCGCCTGCCAACGCCGACGCGATGAACTATCTGCAGGCCGTCGCGCGGGCCTTCACTGCCATTGCCCGCGATGCGGGCGTGGCGATCCGTTTCCAGGTCGGCGAGCCATGGTGGTGGATTATGCCAGACAAGCGTATCTGTCTCTATGACACTGCGGCCAGTGCAGTCTTTGGCGAAAATTCGGTCAGCATTGCCAGCATCGACGGACCGAAGACGGCGGCGCAAAATGCCATGCTGGATCAGGCCGGAGAAATTCTGGCTGAGTCAACTGGCGCTCTGCTCGACGCGGTGAAAGACGAAGTGGGAGCGGCTCCAGTCGAAACGCTCTTGCTCGCCTATCTGCCGACGATTCTGGATATAGATGCTCCCGAAGCGAAGCGGGCAAATATGCCGGTCGACTGGGCCTCGCCTGCCTTCGATATATTGCAGCTGGAAGATTATGACTGGGTGATCGCCGGTAACCGGTCGGCTACCGGGAGCGGTATTGAACTGGCAAGCGAGCGGCTCGGCTATCCGGTCGAACAGCAGCATTATTTCACCGGTTTCGTGCTGCAATCGGTGGATCGCTTCATCTGGAGCAATATGGTCGATGCGATCGATGATGCGCGGGCGAGAGGCACGCCGGAGATATTCGTCTGGGCGCTGCCGCAGGTTGTGCGCGACGGATTTACCTATTTTCAGGAAAAGGAAGAGGATGTGAACGGCTTCGACGACGTGCAATTCCCGCTCGCGATTGGCCAGGGGGCCAGCGTGTCGCCGGGTTTCTCCACCAATATCGTGACGACCATTTCCGGTCACGAGACACGCAACAGCGACTGGGCCGATGCGCGGCTGGAATTTGATGTCGGGCCGGGGATCAGGAGCGAGGAAGAATTGCGGATATTGATCGCCTTTTTCCGGGCGCGCAGAGGTGCGGCCAAGGGGTTTCGGTTCCGCGAACCCTATGATTATAGTTCCAATGAAATGGTTGGAGAGCCAACGCCGACAGACCAGCTTCTTGGCAAGGGTGATGGCCAGCGGACCGAATATCAACTGGTCAAAAATTACGGTGATCCAGACGGAGAGCTGCAGCAACGATTTATCACGCGGCCCGATCCGGAGTCGCTGCAAGTCGCGGTGGGCGGGCAATTGACCGGTGGCTGGTCGTTGAGTCCGACCGGCGTCATCGCATTTGACAGTCCGCCGACGGAAGGCAGCGATATCACCGCCGGTTTTCTGTTCGACGTGCCGGTGCGTTTCGCCAGCGATCAATTGCAGGTGAATTACGCGACATTCCTTGCCGGCGATATTCCCGAGGTGCTGCTGGTCGAGGTTCGGGAAACATCATGAGCCTCGACTGGCTGGATCGGGACGTAACCACCGGCACCTATCTCTGGCGGCTGGAGCGCGAAGACGGCGTTGCGCTGGGCTTTGCCTCGCATGACCGGGACCTTGTCATCGACGGGTTTCGCTATCGCGCGACACCGGGGATGGTGCCCTCCTCTATCGCGCTGTCCGACAGTCTCGACATCGACAATGTCGAGATTTCCGGCGTGGTGACGAGCGCTGCGATAGCGGAGACGGATCTCGACGCCGGACGCTGGGACGGGGCGCTGCTCTATATTTCGCTGGTCGACTGGGAGCAGCCGGATGTGGAGCCTTTACCGCTGATCTGCGGCGAATTTGGTGAAATTGTGAGATCGGGCGACAGTTTTACGGTCGAGATGCTGGGCGCGACATCCTTTCTCGACGAACCGATCGCGCCGCTGACATCGCCCACCTGCCGGGCCGAATTTTGTGATCGCCAGTGCAAGCTCAGTCTGCACCGGCACCAGCGGGAGGGCCGGATCATTACGATCAGCGGGGATGAGATCGGGATTGATGAGGTGGGTGACGCGGGTGCGGATTTTGCGTTCGGTTCGCTGCGTTTTCTCGACGGTCCGAATTGCGGGCTAAGCTATGCAATCGTCAGCGGGCAGGGGGATGCGGTCAGACTGGCCGACCAGCCCGTTCAACCGGTTGCGCCAGGGGCGAGGGTTTTGCTCACCGAGGGTTGTAACAAGAATTTCGCGACCTGCCGCGACCGCTTTGCCAACAGCTTCAACTTTCGCGGCGAACCCTATCTCCCCGGCAATGACTTGCTCACGCGATATCGCGGCGCATGAAACTCTCCGGAAAAGGATCACCAAAAATGGCGAAAAAAGCAGTGTCTCTGTGCGGGGCCGAATTCCGGCTGCACGGTCGGGATGCGAAAGATGGTCTGGATTGCATCGGACTGGCCGAACAATGTCTGCTTGCCGCTGACGTCGATTGCGAAGCACCCAATGGCTATTCGCTCCGGGGCGGTTCCGAGGATTCGATCAACGCGTTTATGGCCGATATCGGTTTCATACGCTTCCCGCCCGAAGCCGGGTTATGTGAAGGCGATATCGTTCTGGTCCGACCAAGCCCGGTCCAGTGGCATTTCCTGATCCGCGCCAATGATGGTTTTGTTCACGCCCATGCCGGTCTTGGCAAGGTCGTATTCTGTCCCGGCGAGGCCCCTTGGCCGATTGTCTCGATTTTCAGGCTGGTGGAGGATTGAATGGCGACCCTGGTGTTGACCGCCGCGGGTACCGCAATTGGCGGGCCCATCGGCGGTGCCATAGGCGCCATGATCGGCCAGCAAGTCGACCAGAATGTCCTGTTCAAGCCAAAGGGGCGGGAAGGGCCGCGCTTGCAGGAACTGGCCGTTCAGACGTCGAGCTATGGAGCGCAAGTCCCCCGCATATATGGCAGGATGCGGGTTGCGGGGACGGTGGTCTGGGCAACCGATCTTAAAGAGACCCGCAGCCGGGAAGGTGGAGGAAAAGGCCGGCCGAGCACGACAATCTACAGCTATTCTGCCTGTTTCGCCGTCGCCTTGTCCAGTCGCCAAGTCCAGAGCATCGGCCGGATATGGGCGGACGGAAAAATCTTCCGGGGTGTCGCCGGCGATTTCAAGACGGCCACGCAATTTACCTTTCACGCGGGTAGCGAGGACCAGCCCGTCGACGGGCTGATGGCCAGTGCGGAAGCCAATGACGGGACACCGGCCTATCGCGGTCTGGCGCTGGCCGTTTTCGAAGACATGGACCTGACCGAATATGGCAACCGGATCCCGTCTCTGACGTTCGAAGTGATTGCTGACGACGGTTCGGTGTCCATTGCAGAAATTGTCACGGACCTCTCGGGCGACCGGATTGTTCTGCCGGCGGGTGAAGCGCTTATCGGCTATGCGGCCGGGGGAGAAGACAGGCACGCTGCCTTGCGCTCGCTGACCGATTCGATTCCGCTATCCTTTTCGTCCGATCCGGTTGCCATTGACCGGATCGAAGCGGAGGTGCGCCTGGGTGCAGATCCTGCGACCGGCTTGAAGATCGACGGCGATTTCGTGCGCGTGGCTGGCAGGCAGGAAATCGCACTACCCGAACAGCGTTCTGCTTCGATTTCTGCGACTCCGAGACAATTGTCGGTCCGCTATTACGATCCGGCGCGCGACTATCAGTCGGGGATCCAGTCCGCGTCCCGCCCGGGGGCAGGCCGGATATCGCTGGCGCGGGATTTTCCGGCGACCATGGCTGTCACCGACGCCAGAGCGCTCGCATTAGACGGGCTATGGTCCGCATTTGACGAACGCTCGTCGTTGCATGTTTCCTTGGCTTTGGGCCGAGAGCCCTATCGGCCCGGTTTGCTGGTCAGATTCGGCGCATTTGAGGGGCTTTGGCGCATCCGGCAATGCGAGATCGGGCGCGGGTTCGTGCAGCTTTCGTTGACCCGGGCCTATAGCAATAAAAATCTGTCTCCAATCGAATCGGAACAGGGCAGAAACGTACCGGATTCGGACCTTATCGCCGGATCGACCCGCCTTGTGCTGGTCGACCTGCCGTTCGCTATTGATGCACCCACTGCTGTTTCGGATTCAGCCAGGCTTTATGCGGCAGCTGCCGGTGATGTGGGGTGGCGAAACGCCCAGCTTTTTGCTTCCGGCCCTGATGGCGCAACCGGCGCTTACATCGGCCAGATAGCTGCGCCCACAATCATGGGAACGACCTTGGGAACGCTTGATCCCGCGAACCCCGCCTTGATTGATCAGCTCAATTCTATCGATGTCGAAATGCGTAATCCGGCCATGGCGCTGGCCTATGCCGATGAATCGCAGTTGCTGGCCGGTAGCAATGTCGCCGTTATCGGTGGGGAAGTCATCCAGTTTGCCGAGGCGGTTCCCTTGGGGAACGGGCAATATCGTCTGACCAGGCTGATCCGCGGGTTGGGCGGTACGGAGGCCGAAATCGCGTGGCATAGCGCGAATGAAGATTTCATATTGCTCGATGCGGCGTCGATGCTGGAGATCGCTTCGGCCATTTATCCCGCTTTTTCACCGACCACTGTCTTTGCACTCGGCCGGGACGATCTCGCTCCGGTTTCCGCATCAATAGCATCACCAGGCCGCGCCTTGCTGCCCTGGTCGCCGGTTCATCCGACTTGGAATTTTCTCGATAATGGTGATCTGGCGATCGGCTGGACCCGTCGGTCCCGGGCGGGAGCAATCTGGTCCGACCATGTCGAAGTGCCGCTGGCGGAAGAGGTCGAGAAATACAGGGTTGAGCTATCGGCATCTGACGGTTCGGTTGTCCCCGTTTTACAAGAATCCGCAACGCCGCTGACCACTGTACCTGCAGCTCAGATTGAGCCATTTTTCATAAATAATATCAGTGATATAAGCGCCCAAATCTTCCAAGTGGGGGCGCACGGCCGGTCCGCGGCGCTGGTATTTGAAATACCGCTTTGAATTCACCCCATTCTACTCTCGTAAACTCACTGGAAAGAACCCGTTATGGCTATATTGGAAACCGCCCGTCTTAAGCTTCCGCTGCTCGCTGCAGGTCAGGCACACAAGGAGCTGTTCCATAACGAAGCCCTCACGCGCATCGACCATTTGATACATCCGGCGGTGCAGGCGATCGAAACCGATCCGGCAGCGATTATACCGGTGCCCGGACAATGCTGGATTGTCGGATCGGGTGCCACAGACGAATGGCTGGGACATGATGATGAAATAGCCGGTTGGACCGGCAATGGCTGGCTGTATATCACGCCGCTTTCGTTGATGCGCGTCTATATCGAATCGACAGATAGTATCGCGGTGTATCGCGGGTCGTGGCAATTGGCATCTCCAATCGAAAGTCCGGTGGCTGGCGTCGTTGTGGATGTTGAGGCGCGTAGCGTGATCGATTCGATATTGGCGGCGCTAGAAGCGCAGGGAATTGTCCTGTCCGGTGCATAAAATCGATTTCTGAAGCCACTTGAGACACCGGTTTGCCTAAATCGTCCAAATTTGGAGACCATTTTTTGCGCTAAACACCGAAAATGGCGACATTTTCGCAACAGTTCTGCGATTTGGCCGCTTGCACTGGTCGATGCAAGACGCTAGAAAGCGGCGTGAATTTAGAACCTAATTGAGAAGGGGAATATAAATGCGGAAGCTTGCCTTAGGAATGGCGCTTGCCTCCACAGCGCTGGCAACACCTGCCATGGCCCGTGATGGCCAATGGTATGTTGGTGTCGAGGGCGGTGCAATGTTGGCCGAAGATCTGACGATCGATCTTGCCGGCGTAGACGGTGCGCTCGAAACTAATCATGACACCGGTTATGATTTCGACGGTATCGTCGGATATGATTTCGGTGGTTTCCGGTTGGAAGCTGAAGTCGGATATAAAGCTGCGGCTGCCGATAGTGTGCTAGCCAGTACGCCTGGTATCCCACAGTCAGCAAGTGGCGCTGGAACAACCTTTTCTGGTTCGACAGCGATTAATGGCGAAGTAAATGCTCTCAGCTTCATGCTGAACGGTATGTTCGACTTTGGCGATGACGATGGTCTTCAGGGCTTTCTTGGCGGCGGCGTTGGCGTTGCACGGACCGAAGTCACGAATGTCTTTGCCGGACCTTATATTGATGATTCGGACACAGGCTTTGCATGGCAAGTGCTTGCAGGCGTTCGTGCTCCGTTGAACGATAGCTGGGATGTTGGACTGAAATATCGGTTCTTCAACCATGAAGGCGTAAACCTCGTAGATCAAATCGGCCGTACAGCCGATACCCGTCTGCGTACCCACTCTATCTTGGGTAGCTTGATTTACAACTTCGGCGGCGAACCAGCGGCACCACCGCCACCACCGCCTCCACCACCACCGCCACCTCCACCACCGCCACCACCGCCGCCAC
>NZ_CAXBIA010000010.1:0-114018 GCF_963975735.1 uncultured Parasphingorhabdus sp. | reverse complement strand
GCCTTCAACCCTTCAATGGCACAACGCGCAAGGCGGCCTACAGCTCTCGCTTACTCTGAAGCCGCGTCAATCCTCCTTGAATCACAACCTCAAATCTGTGCCATAGGCGCTGACGGCGCGCACCCGGCTTGCCGCGCTACGATCTTCAGTGATTCCGGTTTGATGGAGACTGCTCGAGACCGGCCGCGCCAATGATCAGGTGCCGTTTACTCGCAAGGCGATAGCATGGGGGATGGTGGCGTCATCGATCGTTGGCGGCAGACTAAAAGGTTCGTGATCGACGATCTTGCGCAGAAGGTTGCGGAGAATCTTTCCAGATCGGGTCTTCGGTAACTGATCGACCACATACACGGTCTTCAATGTCGCGACTGCGCCCAGTTCGGCGCGCACGGCCTCGATGACAAGTTCGGCAATCGCGAGTTCATCCGCTGTGCCTGCTCGCGCCGTTACGAATGCAACAGGAACCATGCCCTTGACCAAATCCTTCGCACCGACCAACGCGCATTCGGAAACATCGGCAAGGCGTGCCACAATCTCTTCCATCTGTCCGGTTGAAAGGCGGTGACCTGCGACATTGATGATGTCATCGGTCCGGCCCATGATATGAAGAAAACCGGCGCTGTCGCGATAGCCGGAATCGCCCGTTTCGTAATAGCCCGGGAAACTGGCGAAGTTTTTCCGATAGGCAGCCTCGTTGTTCCACAGCGTCCGGAAGGCACCAGGCGGCAGGGGCGTCCGAATAACGACGTTGCCGCTTTCGCCTTCGTCTACCGCGCGCCCATCGTCGTCGAGGATAGCAAATTCGTAGCCTGGCACCGCTAGCCCCGCGCTGCCCGGCTTGCGCCGCAAATCGCCCATCGCGAAACATGAGGCGATGGCAGGCCAGCCCAGTTCGGTCTGCCACCAGTGATCGATCACCGGCAGCCCGCTTTCCCGTTCAAGCCAGTCAATGGTTGCAGGATCGGCGCGTTCACCGGCAAGGAAGATAGCGCGGCAATCGCCCGTGCCGATCTCCTTCAGGAACTTTGCTTCGGGATCTTCCTTGCGGATTGCCCGGATCGCAGTGGGTGCGGTGAAAAAGGTCTTGACCTTGTTGCGTGTAATCGTCCGCCAGAAGGTGCCCGCATCGGGCGTGCCAACCGGTTTTCCCTCGAATAGAACGGAGGTTCCGCCGACCAGCAAGGGCCCATAGACGATATAACTGTGGCCCACGACCCAGCCAACGTCCGATGCAGCCCAGAAGGCGTCGCCCGAGCTTATGCCATAGATATTCGTCAGGGACCACGAAAGCGCGACAGCATGACCCCCATTGTCGCGCACGACACCCTTGGGAGTTCCGGTGGTTCCCGAGGTGTAGAGGATATAGAGCGGGTCCGTCGAAGCGAGCGGCAAACAGGCTGGCATTGCATCGCTTGCGGTGCGGCTGCGGAGTTCCTGCCAGTCAATGTCTCGGTCATGGCCAAGGTCGGCCGCCAGGCCCTCGCGCTGCAGAAGGACGACATGTTCGACGCCATGCAACGAAAGTTCAACCGCCTCATCGACCAAAGGTTTGTAGGCAATGACCCTCGCCCCCTCGATCCCGCACGAGGCGGTCAGGATTACTTTGGGTTCCGCATCATCAATCCGCTTGGCTAGTTCCGGTGCGGCGAATCCGCCGAAAACTACGGAATGGATCGCACCCAGACGCGCACAAGCCAGCATCGCTAAGGCCGTCTCGGGCACCATCGGCATGAAGAGGACGACTCGGTCGCCCTTCGACACACCCAGGCTGGCAAGCATCGCCGCCACTCGCCCTGTTTCGTCCCGCAGTTGTGAATAGGTGTAGCTGCGATAAGCGCCTGTCGCGGGGCTGTCGTAGGTCAGTGCAACTGCGTCGCCGCGGCCGGCCAGGACATGCCTGTCCACGCAGTTGTGGCAGGTGTTGAGAATCCCGTCAGAAAACCAGCCCTTGTCTTCGTCATAGGCCAGCCGGGGCTCGGAAAACCAGTCGATCGCCTGCGCGGCGTTCGCCCAGAAGCCTTCAGGGTCTTCGGCAGCGTGACGAAAAGCATCGGCATAGGACTGATTGTGTTGTTTTTTGGTCATGGCTTCAAGCGTCCTGGGTTGCGGATTCGGAGGGTCGCGGGGTTATCGACGTGAAATGGCGATCGCAGCGATGATCATGATCGCGCCCACAAAATGATATGAAGATAGATATTCACCAAGGAGCGGTATGGCAAGTCCGACCCCGAACACCGTCGGCAAGTTCATATAGACCCCTGCGCGAACCGATCCGATCAGCACTACCGAACGGTTGAACAGGCCATAGGCGGCAAGCGAGGGAAATATCCCGACATACAGAACGGCAGCCACCACTTCGGCCGGCGGCAACGACAGGCCCTTGCTGGCCAGCATGGTGAAGTAGGGTATTGCCAGCGATGCTGCGCCGATCGCGAAAAGGACGGCGAGCAAGGTAAGGTGATGTACGGCCGGCACCTTGCGCAGGAAGGTGGCGTAGGCCGAATAAAGGAATACAGCTGTCACGGCGAGCAAATCCCCGCGGTTGAGTGCGCTCCATTGCAGGGCGAACGGATGCCCTTTAGTCACGATCCATATGACCCCTACAAATGACAATCCAGCGCTGAGCACAAGAAGTGGCCGCAACCGCTCCCCAAACACAACCGCTGGTATCACGATCGTCATTATCGGCATGATGGCTTGCAGCATCAGACTGTTGGTCGCAGTAGTGTACTGAAGCGCCGAATAGACGAGATAGCTGAACAGCCCCACACCAAAAAGACCGAGCAGCACGAGCCCCAGCCAGGACTCGCGCAGGGCCTGGCTGTCGGCCTTGATATATCGCCAGGCGAAAGGCAGCAAGAACAGGAAAGCAACCACCCATCTCCAGAATGCAAGCGACAGGGGAGAGATCAGGTCGCGCGCTGCCCGGCCGACAATCGGGTTCAACGCCCAGAAGAAGGACGCCAGGCAAAGCAGCAGGGTGGGCGAGTTCCAGATCGCTGGCCCCGCACCGCGCCAGCCGGCGAGATGCCTAACAAACGCGTTCAAAATCCTGCGCCTTGTGGGACAAAAGCTGCTTGCAGAACAGTTCTTTTTTGCATATGGTGCATCACGTTGCCTATAATGACTGGGCCTAATTGGTGCAAGCCAAATGAGCTTTACGGAGAGAATTATGACCGGAGACCCCCGCCTTGTCGACACAATCGAATCGAGTCAGTCGCGCGAGATTTTCTGGGATAAGGACGTGTACGATCTTGAGCTGGAGCGGATTTTTGGGCGCACGTGGCTATTTCTGGGCCACGAGTCGCTCCTCCCCAAGCCCGGCGATTTCATCACCACCTATATGGCCGAAGACAAGGTCGTCCTGTCGCATCAGCCCGATGGATCATTCCGGGCGTTCATCAATTCGTGCACCCACCGCGGCAACCAGATTTGCCATGCCGACAGCGGCAATGCCAAGGCCTTCGTCTGCAACTACCACGGCTGGGTATATGGGCAGGACGGTAGCCTCGTTGATGTCCCTCTCGAATCGCGGTGCTACCACGACCAGCTCGACAAATCGCGGCTAGCCGCTAAACCCGTCCGGGTGGAGACCTACAAGGGTTTCATTTTCGGCTGCTGCGATTCTGAAGCGCCATGCCTAGAAGGATATCTGGGGGAATTCCGCTGGTACCTTGACACGATTTGGGAGGGCGCCGGAGGCGGGCTGGAATTGCAGGGACCGCCAATGAAGAGCCTTTTGGCTTGCAACTGGAAAGTGCCGACTGAAAATTTCGTCGGCGACGCCTACCACGTAGGCTGGACCCACGCCGCTGCCTTGGCCGGAATCGGCGGCGAACTTGCCGGTCTGGCGGGTAACCGCGCTGACATGCCCTTCGAAGATTTCGGCCTCCAGTTCACGACCCGGCACGGGCACGGCTTCGGAGTAATAAACAACGCGGCAGCGGCAATCCACGTCAAACGAGAAGGCTGGGCAAAGTACCTTGCCGAAACTCGGGCTGAAGTGGGCCGAAAGTTTGGGCCTGAGCGTGAGAACCTTTACGTCGGCCATTGGAATTGCTCGATCTTCCCGAACTGCTCGTTCCTATATGGCACCAATACGTTCAAGGTCTGGCATCCACGCGGGCCACACGAGATTGAGGTATGGACCTACACGATGGTGCCACGCGACGTCGACCCCGAAACCAAGAGAAGTATCCAGCGTGAAGCCAGTCGGAGTTTCGGGACTGCCGGGACGTTGGAAAGCGACGATGGCGAGAATATGTCGTCGGCGACCCATGTCAACCGCGGAAACATCACCCGCGATGGTCGAATGGACTCCAGCATGGGTGCTGGCTTCGAAGGGCCGCACCCGGTCTATCCGGGGATAGTTGGATCCAGTTTCATCGGCGAAACATCCTATCGCGGTTTCTATCGTTTCTGGAAGGAGATGCTGGATGCGCCCGATTGGACGGCGGTGAAGGCAAACGACGACACATGGGATTTGGTTTTCCCCAATCGCGAATATTGGACCGATAGGCTCGCTGCGGCCGAGTAGTAGATAAATTTCTACACGAAACGTACCGAAAACCGGAGAATTTATGTCAGTTAAGCAGATTTCAGTAGGACCGGAAGTGCAGTTCGCTATCGAGGCGCATTACCGAGCCGAAGTCCGATTGTGGCAAACCGGACAATACCGCGAGTGGCTCAAGGATATGATCGCGGAGGACATCCATTACTGGATGCCAATCTACGAACAGCGCTTTCTCCGCGATCGGCGCTCCGACCCCACTCCCGACGACGCCGCTATTTATAATGACGATTACGGCGAACTCGATCAGCGGGTTGAGCGGCTCTATACTGGTACCGTGTGGATGGAGGATCCTCCCTCCAAAATAAGGTATTTTATCGGCAACGTTGAAGCTTTCGATGCGGGCAAGGACGAATTCGACGTTTATTCAAACCTGCTCGTTTATCGTAACCGCCGCCAGCTTGAGACGACCGTGCACACGCTGGGTCGCGAAGACAGTTTGCGCCGGGTTGGCGATGGTTTCAAGGTGTTCCGGCGCAAGCTCCTGCTCGATGCCAGGGTAACGCAAGATAAGAACCTGTATTTTTTCTGTTAAGCGAGCGCCCGAGAGCGCAATAAAGGGAGACTCAATATGCAAGCCTATGCCGCGATCATTGAAAGCCAGGGCGGGAAATTTGTCCTTGATAACGTAGATATCGAAGAGCCCCGTGACAATGAAGTACTCGTAAAGATAGCTGCGGCCGGGATGTGCCACACCGATCTTACCGTCCGCGACCAATATTATCCGACGCCACTTCCCGTCGTGCTAGGCCATGAAGGTTCGGGCGTTATCGAAAAGGTCGGGCGCGGCGTCACCACAGTCAAGCCTGGCGACAAGGTGGTGTTGTCATTCAGCTATTGCGGAACCTGCCCATCGTGCCGGAAGGGCCACCAAGCCTATTGCCCGAGCCTCTTCCCACTCAATTTCATGGGTCGCAGACTCGACGGATCGACTCCGATCAGGCGCAACGGAGAAGAGATGAATGCATGCTTCTTCGGACAGTCCTCATTCGCGACCTACTCGATCGCAACTGAAAACAACTGCGTCAAGGTCGCCGACGACGCGCAGATAGAACTTCTCGGTCCGCTGGGCTGTGGCATTCAAACCGGCGCGGGCACCGTCCTCAATGCACTGCAGCCTGCCCCGGGCTCGTCGATCGCGATCTTCGGCGTCGGCTCAGTTGGTCTCAGCGCGGTGATGGCTGCAAAGGCTTCCGGTTGCCTCAAAATTATCGCAGTCGATCGCAATCCAACGCGTCTCAACCTGGCCCGTGAACTTGGTGCGACCGATATTATTGATGCCATTAGCACCAATGCCCAAGAAACGATCATTGCCCTAACGGGGGGCGGCGCGGACTATGCGATAGATACCACCGCCATTCCTCAAGTTCTGCGCAGCGCGGTAGACAGTACACATACCATGGGGGAAACAGCCGTAGTCGGCGGGGCATCGTTGGGTACCGAATTCTCGCTTGACATGAACAATATACTTTTCGGCCGCAAATTACGCGGCGTTGTTGAGGGTTCGAGCACTCCGCAAGTCTTCATCCCGCAACTGATTGCGATGCGCGAGGCCGGCCTGTTTCCGTTCGAACGGCTCTGCACGTTCTACGATTTCGACCAGATCAATCAGGCCGTCGAGGACACGGAAGTTTCCGGTAACGCAATCAAGGCCATTCTCAAGATGTAATGCCGCAAAGGGTGCTCCCTGATCGGCTTAACCCCAGTTAGAATGTTACGCCAAGCGGCCCTATAGAAAAGCCGATCATCAGGCAGGCACTTGAAAGGGCGAAGGGCAGGAAATTCACTTGTGGTTCGCCCTGAGTGGCTTCTGCTGAAACCCGCCGGTCTATTTCCAGTTTGTGCCATATATTCTGAAGGCAAACGGAGCAGATCGTCCCGTTTGCTTCCTACTTCACGGCTGACGCGACGGGGATCGCCATATTGAGTAGGGAGTGCAACAGGATGGGCGGAAAACCAAAAGCAACAAAGACATGATTGCGAAAGATGGGACGCCCCAAGGGTGGCCGCCAAGTAGACCGGACGGAGCCCAAACCATAACTGGACTTCCGGCACCTCGTCGTCTCTGGGCAGCACTTTCGATTTGGTGCGCTATATTTCTAACCATAATGGACGTATCGATCGCGAGCGTTGCGCTCCCATTTATCTCCAAGGGCCTGGAAGTAACTGCGGCAAAATCGGTGTGGGCTATAAATGCCTTTCAGATTGCCATAGTGATGGCACTTTTGCCAATGGCCAAGGCCAGTGAAATCCTCGGCTACAAAAAGGTCTATCTGGCAGGAATCGTACTTTTCATGCTTGCAGCCTCTGGAAGTATCTTAGCCACCAACCTTCCAGTTCTCGCAATATCGCGCTTCGTCCAGGGAATTGGCGCGGCGGCGGTAATGGTGGTCAGCGGGGCATTGGTTCGGACAATCTATCCCCCCGAATTCATCCCGCGTGGAATTGGCTACAATACCATAGCCGTTTCGATTGCCTCGGCCGCAGGACCGGCGGTTGGCGCACTTGTTTTGTCATTGGCAAGTTGGCATGCTGTTTTTGCCGTGGGCCTTCCGTTCGGGCTGCTTTCACTTGCGCTCGGGATTTGGGCAATTCCCTCGACGGCGTCGGCTAGACAACCTTTCGAACACTCTTCGGCGCTACTGTCCGCCGTGGGTTTTGCCGCGATCTTCCTGGCTCTTAACGACTTTGCCCAGAATACCATCTCAGGCTGGACGTTGTTTGAAGTCTGTGTCGCGGTTCCAGCCATTTTTCTCCTCGGAAAACGCACCTCCACCAGCCAAGATTCGATAGTGCCTCTAGATTTGCTAAAGCTCCGTTCGTTGCGTAAAGCCTATGCAATGTCGGCAGCAGCCTACGCCGCGATGATATTGATCACATTGTCATTTCCCTTCATTCTCCAGCAGCGGTTTCAATTCGAGCCAGACGCGATCGGCCTGCTGATGGTCCCCTTGCCGCTTGGTATCATGATCGCCGCCTTCGTCTCCGGCCGACTGGTTAATCGCTATCCATCAGCCTGGCTGTGCGGTGCGGGGCTAATTCTACTCGCAGGCGGAGCAATCTTGCTTTCGTTAATACAGCCGGGCGTCTCAACTTTCCTGATAGCTTTGGCTGCGGCAATTTGCGGTATCGGTTTTGGAATTTTCCAGGTTCCCAACAACTATAGCATGCTGGCAACCGCGCCCCACTCGCGTTCGGGAGCTGCATCGGCAATGCTATCGTTGTCACGGTTGATCGGTCAGACGCTCGGTGCCTTGATGGCCGCACTATTATTCCGCAAGATCGGCGCGCAGAGTGATGCGCCAATCGTGGCAGCGGCCATGATTGCGATGATGGTGGCAAGCGCAACCCTGTTGCAAAGAGGTCGGAATCGATCCGTTACGGGCGATACATAATTAAACATTTCTGAGCAGTCTGCGAGCGGTGGATCACTCCCCACTAAGCAAACGGCCGGATGGTGATCTTGCGTACGCCGAGCTTTTGACGGACGGGAAGAAAATTCTTCGCCGTCAAAAAGCCTGCCCTTCATTTCTCTAAAATTGCCTGCGCCGCCAGACAGGCAATCGGCACGCGGAATGGCGAAGCACTGACATATTCGAGCCCAACCTACTCACAGAACGCGATCGAAGCCGGATTACCGCCGTGCTTTCCGCAGATGCCCAGCTTGATATCGGCAAGTGTCGCTCGCCCGCGTTGAACAGCAAGCCTCGTTCCAAAACAACGACCACCCGGCGGCAAGCCTAAGCTTCTGGGCATAAGCAGGCGGGGTAACATCTATTTGCGAACATTGTTTATCCACGGTGCGCGAGCTGCTGTACCGTGGCTGGCGAAGAGCGAGACCCAATTGGGCTTTTGGTTGCGCGAGCTGCTTGCCCGGTCTCACCGCAACTCTGCAGTTGTAGCGCTAGCCAACAAACTAGTGCGTATCGCGTGGGCAACCTTGCGTCACCAAGAAACATATCGGAATGTGCCCGCCAAATCTGCGGCATTAATAAAAAGGAGTTACAATCTATCGAGAGATACGCTTTTGCGAGTGGAAAGTGAGATGGCCGAACGATTGATCGGCGGACCGGACACCTGGTCAAAAAAATGGCTTCTCGAAGCCGACAAGCTTATGAGGACCGGGCCGCGCGAATATCCCTCTTGGCGACGATCAGATGATCGATATGCCGCATACGTTTACGCAGACCGTGCGATTGCTATCAAAAAATCTACTCTTGCAAAGAGGCGGGCCATACGTTTTTTGAGTAGGCGCATTTCGAGCATCTGTTCGGTAACCACTTCTTTCAGATCACGGGCTTCCTTACGAAGATCACGGACCTCATCGCTATTGGCAGCGCGTGCCGTATCGCCAGCGAGCCTGCGCTTGCCCTTCGGTTCTCGCCATGCCCCCGGCATGGCGGCGCTGCCTCAGTCCATGAAGTCCTTCGACCATTTGTAGTATACGCCCTGCGCGCTACCCTCACGGCGGCATAGCTCTGCAATGCTATCTTCGCCGCGCAGGCCCTCCAGCACGATCCGGATTTTCTCTTCCGCGCTATACTGTTTGCGCGTTGCTCTGCGGATATCTTTCCCCACCCGCTCCGCGGGGGCTTTTGAGTGTTTTGCTTTCATTTCCGTTCCTTACAGTCACCGCAATGAAACCAAAACACTCACTTATGGCCACCTCGAACAATGGCGATTATCGGTTAGCAAAGCGGTTGCTTGAACCGCTTGCCGGGCCAGAAGCCCGATCATTTGTGGATTGATCAGTGCTATTTTGGGTTGATATAGTCTTTCTGGTTGGCCGCCGGTATCAGATGGCGACGATTGCCGCTCTTTCCAGCACCACCAGACGCCGCCTGTTGTAAGCCAGGTTCTGCATCCCGATCTTTGTCGTAGCCCGCACGATGCCGATGGTGCGGACGAACTTGCCTCCCATGCTGGTGGGCTGGGTGCCAAACACATGCTCGACCCGTGCGCGGACTTTTGAGCGGGTCTTGTTAGCTGCGTCCTGACGCGGGTCAAGCGGCTTGCCCCGATTGCCGCGCCGGTGGATGTGGCTCTTCATCGCGCGGTCGGCAAGCATCTTTTCACTCTCTTTGCTGCGGTAGGCGCTGTCGGCCCACACGCCGCTGGCGGTATTATCAGGGTCAAGCACATCCTCCAGTCTCTGGCTGTCATGCACCGAGGCTGTGCTGATAACGTAGCGCCGCACCAGCTTGTACTTCCGGTCGATGCTGATGTGGTTCTTGTAGCCGAAGTGACACTGCCCATGCTTCTTCGTCCAGCGCGCGTCCTTGTCTTTTTGGCGATTTTTGGCGGGGTGGGCCTCCCATTCCGGCGGCGTCTCCCCGGCTTTGACCTGTGCATTATCGTCGCGCGAGTTGCGCTGGCGCGGCGCAGGCACGATGGTGGCATCAATAATCTGGCCGCCCATCGCCAGATAGCCTTGATCCTTGAGATAAGCATCAAACAAGCGAAACAGCTTATCCACCGCCTTCGCTTTGCCCAGCGCCTCGCGGTACAGCCACAAGGTCTTGGCATCGGGCACTGCCTCCTCCAGACCAAGCCCTACGAACCGCATGAACGAAAGCCGGTCGCGCAATTGATACTCCATCTGGTCATCTGACAGATTATACAGCGCCTGAAGCACTAATATCTTGAAAATCAGCACCTCGTCCCACGGCTTGCGTCCCGCCGCGCTCTTGCGGTCCCTATCCGCCTTGCGTAGCCCGCCTTTGACAAGTGCGCGCTGAAGCTTCCCCCGGAATAGCGCAAAGGGAACCGCCGCTGCTATCGCCACTAACGGATCACCCGCCGCGTCCAGGCCTTCATAACGGCGGCTCAAATCAAAAAATCCCGGTTGGCTCATGATGCAAAATCCCTCGCTGTCTCAGCATCCTTGAATCGAAATTTGATCGCGGGGGCAAGAGGCTACTGTTCGAGGTGGCCTTATGTAATTAACACAGCTGCATCAATATGTTTTCAATGTTTTAACAAAACGCTTGTTCGCGGCGAAATATTCCTTTGGGTCAGCATTGCGGATCCGTTTGATTGGTGTTTCGACTGTTCCAATACTTTCGATTTCAACCCGAACGACCTCCCCTCTACTGTTCAGGTCACCTCTAGAAAGCGGGTCGCATTGAGCATCAGGATGCAGAGCGGTACCCATCGAAATTATGTCCCCTGCTTCGAGAGTTGAATGCATACTTATCCAATGGATTACTTCTGATACGGAATAGTGCAGATTTTTAGTATTATCATCGGCAATAATATCTTCGTCGATCCATGCCTTTACGTAAAGATTGTGAGGATCGTCAATTTCATCTTTGCTGACGATGTACGGCCCCATCGGTGCAAAACCATCTGCATTTTTATAGCGACCCGGATAAAGGAGATGTTCTTCAACTGGCACATATGCGAAGTCGGCTTTCGGCATTGGATAACGAACGAGATATACGTCCTCCATTCGCATAGTAGCCGAAGTCACATCATTTATTACAGTGTAGCCAAAGACATGGTTCATGGCGTTCTCAATGGCAATATATCGACCGCGCTTACCGATTATTACACCGAGTTCAGGTTCGGCATGCGTGAGTCCGTATTGTGCGTGCAATTCCAAAATCGCGCCGCTACCGGCGAGCGCCGAATTGATTTTCGGAAAGTAAACCGGGAAATCCGGTCGATGAACTAGTATTTCATCTAGTACGACGTTGTTGAGGGCAATGAATAGCATTTTCGATGGATCTGGTATCGGAGGTGCCCATTTTGCTTGCGCAGCAGAAATTGTACGCAATTTTTTTCTCGACAACGCTTTTTTAACGTTCTCAATCGCGGCGTCACCTCCTTCAATTAACTCGCGAATTGAGGCCCACGGTCCTAAATCTGACAGACGGACCAGCTGATTTTGCTGAATTCCCACTGTACCAACTGTGTCGCCGTCTTCAATAATCGTTGCAAATTTCATGACTCGTTATTTCCTGAAAAGTTGAAATGGGTTGACGTTTTATCCGTTACTCGCTCGTCAATTTGTTGATCTTAGATTACCGAAATTGTGTCAAACTTGACGTGACCCCAACGTTCATCCAGTTGCGATTAGAGTCTCGGCATCGTTATTGCGCGACTGCGCGGGTGAAGCAAGGGGCTGCGTAGCGTAGCCTCCGGCTATGCGGAGCGAAGCAGCCCCTTGCTTTTCAACTCCGGCAGCGAACGCTGCCGGAGTTGCGTATCCCAACGATGAGTGTGGCCGCTGGTTATTGTAATCATCGATCCATGCAGCGATCTTTTCACGGGCGTGATCAAGGCTCATGAACAGCGTCTCGTTCAATAACTCGTCACGCATCCGCCCGTTAAAGCTCTCCACGAACGCATTATCCGTCGGCTTGCCAGGCGTCGTGTAATGCCACTCAAGCCTTGCATCCCCGCACCATGCCAGCACCGCATTGGAGGTGAGTTCCGTGCCATAGCACATTGGGAAGCGGCTTTTGTAAAGGCCGCATTGCCTTGATGAAGGCAAGGGCGCGTAGCGTCCGCAGGCTTCATCAAGGCAGCCACAATCGGCCAGTGGGTCTCTAAAGTGAAGTTACCGACTCAACACTTTGGAGGCTGACCGATCATGACCAACCGTAATTCTACTCCCGCCGATGCTGTACTGGTAGCCATAGATATGTCCAAGCATCGCCAAGAGATATTGCTCGAGCGCCCGGAGGGCGGAAGACGCAGGCGCATGACCGTGATGGCGAGCAAGGTAGACTACGACCGGTTGACCAATGATCTGGCTGCGATTGGTCGCCGATTGTTGTCGGCTTTGAAGCCACTGGCAACTATCACCGGACGCTGGCTCACCGGCTGCTGACTGCAGGTTTCGAGCTACGCCTGATCTCATCGGTCGCGTTGGCGCGGACGCGTGAGGCGCTCCACAATGGCTGGGACAAGAACGATTCCAAAGATGCCCAGGTGATCTTGCATATGCTGCAGATCGGCGCGACCCAGCGCTATGTTGATCCGCTAGCAGCGGGCATCAATGACCTGCAGGAGATGTCGAAGACCCATGAGGCCGTCGGGCATGTTCCGGGGGCGCACTAAGCTTTCCAAGTATGGCAATGCTCGTCTGCGCCGTACGTTCTGGATGGCAGCACAGGTTGCTGGGCTTCTTTATGGGCCTTCTCGATCTCCGTATTGAAATATATATTTAAATCAACAGGTTAACGCATAAATTCGAGTCCTCTTCTTATTCAATGCGTCTGTTTTACGAGATATCTCTTGAATTTGGTTCACTCGCATTGACTCGATAATGTGGGCCTGAGTGTGGGTCTAAGTATCACATCAACTTTTTTTGTGATTTTTTATCAGGATATTATTTAGGAAGTATTCCGGACTCCGTCTCCGCCATTCATTTTTCGTTTTAATCTAAAAAGCTAGATGGGCGGCGCGTCTGGTGACGCGATGTTTCTTCCGGGTTGGCCAAATATACCACGGTGCACGTCTGCGAGGCTATGTGTGAGGATATTGCGCGGGCGTACTAATTCAGTGCCCGAGCGGTAATGCCGTCTTGTAGATGATTGGCCGCAGGGCAAAGCTGGTGGTGACTTGCGCTACACCACCGATCATCGTCAGCTTGTTGCGCAGAAAATGCTCGAAGGCATTCAGCGATTCCACCATTACCCGCAGCTGGTAATCAGCATCTCCGCTCATCAGATAGCATTCCATTACTTCCGGAAAATCGGCAATTGCTGTTTCGAAGGCTCGCAGGTGCCGGTCATCCTGCTGGTCGAGGCGAACCCGCACAAAGGCAGAAACCGAAAGGCCGATGGCTTGCGGGTCAACCAGTGCCACATAGCCAGAGATCATGCCCCGGGATTCAAGCTGACGAACCCGGCGCAGGCATGGACTAGGCGATAGTCCGATTTTTTCTGCCAGATCGCTGTTTGTCATACGGCCATCGGTCTGCAGGGCGTCCAATATCCGTCTGTCAAATTCATCCAGTTCAGTATTTGACATAATCTGCCTTAATGCATGATAATATAGTAAATTATGCCAATTTATTAAGATATGGCGCAACCAGTAGCAATAACATGTTGGCTGGAAAGATCTATAAGCGACAGCCCAGATCCGGAGATTCAAAAATGGTGAAAACGGCGCAGCCTTCTAACGCGGAAACCATAAATGTGCTGGAAACGCTCGAAGCGCGTTTGCGCTGGCTTTCCTCCTGGACGGTGCATAACGCCAATCACATCCGGCCCAAACGCGATGGTTTGAAGGTTGGCGGGCATCAGGCGAGCTGCTCTTCGATGACGGCAATCATGGCGGCGCTCTATTTCCATGCGTTGCGGCCCCAGGACAAGGTCGCGGTCAAGCCACATGCGGGGCCCGTGCTGCACGCGATTCACTATATGCTCGGCAACCAGTCGCGCGAAAATCTGATCAACTTCCGTAGCCTTGGCGGTGTCCAGAGCTACCCCTCGCGCACCAAGGATAGCATTCCTGTTGATTTTTCAACCGGCTCTGTCGGTCTGGGCGTTGCCGTCACCGCTTTCTCTAGTCTGGTGCAGGACTATCTCATCGCACACGGGCAGGTGAAAAACGAAGACGCGGGCAGAATGATCGCGCTGATGGGCGATGCGGAGCTGGATGAAGGCAATATCTATGAGTGCCTGATCGAAGGCTATAAACATAATATCCGCAATTGCTGGTGGATTGTGGACTATAACCGCCAGTCGCTCGACAGCACCACCGCCGACCGGATGTTCCGGCGCTTCGACGATATATTCGAGACATGTGGCTGGCGGGTGATCACGCTTAAATATGGCAAGTTGCAGCAGGCGGCGTTCAGGAAACCGGGTGGCAAGGCGCTCGAGGAATGGATCGACAATTGTCCGAACGCCGATTTTGCCGTGCTGACCTACAAAGGCGGAGAGGCATGGCGCGAGCGGTTGCTCGCAGACATCGGCGGCAAGGCGAACGTAACGAAGCTCATCGCCGGCTATGATGATGACCAGCTTGCTGCGCTGATGACTAATCTGGGCGGGCATTGCATGGCCAGTCTGACCGAGGCCTTTGATGCTGCGGATGACGAACTGCCGACCATGTTCATCGCTTATACGGTGAAGGGCTTTGGTCTGCCATTGGCAGGACATAAGGATAATCACTCCGGCATGATGAACCCGCCGCAGATTCACTGTCTGCGGGACCGGATGGGCATATCCGAGGGCGATGAATGGGAGCCCTATGCCGGACTTGGTGACAATATGGCCGCCGAACTCAAGGCCTTCATGGAAAATAGCGCCTTTGCCCGAACCCCGCCGGAGGGCGAGGCGGAAGCTGTTCCGGTACCAGCGCGTTTTTCCATTCCCGACGGGGATGAACAATCCACGCAGGCCGCGTTCGGTCGGATATTGTTTGACCTTGCCAAATCCGATGAGGAAATCGGCAACCGGATTGTGACCACAGCGCCCGATGTGACGCAGACCACAAATCTTGGCGCCTTTGTAAACCAGCGCGGCCTGTTCCGCCGTCAGGAAGTGGCCGATGTGTTCCGGCAGGCAAAAATCCCCTCTGCGCAGAAATGGGCCGCCCATGCGGCTGGCCAGCATATCGAGCTGGGTATCGCGGAGAATAACTTCTTTCTCATGCTGACATCGCTGGGGCTTTCCGCGCCGCATTTCGGCACACGGTTGCTGCCGGTCGGGACGGTCTATGATCCATTTATCGCCCGCGGTCTCGATGCGCTCAACTATGGCTGTTATCAGGATGCACGTTTCCTGCTGGTCGGAACGCCGTCTGGTCTGACGCTGGCCGGCGAAGGCGGCGCGCACCAGTCTATCAACACGCCGCTTATCGGCATGGGACAGCCCAATCTCGACTATTTCGAACCGGCGTGGGCGGACGAGGTGGCGCTGATGATGCGTCATGCTTTCGACCATATGCAGAGGCCGGATGGCAGTTCTGTCTATCTGCGGCTGAGTACACGATCCGTCCCGCAGATTAAACGCAACAGCGATGCCTGGGAGGCCGATGCTTTAAAGGGCGGCTACTGGCTGCGTCAACCCGGCCCGGAGGCTGAGGCCGCCATTGTCTTCACCGGTGCCATTGCTCCCGAAGCGTTGGAAGCATGGGAAAGCCTGTCGGAAGACATGCCGGGACTGGGGCTTCTCAATGTAACCTCGCCCGACTTGCTGCACCGCGGATGGTCCGCGCGCTGTGCTTGTCGCTGGAATGGTGCGCAAACGGACATTGCGCCTTCCCATGCCGAACATCTGCTGTCGGCACTGGCTCCCGGTGCCGGTCTGGTCACAATATTGGACGGCTCGCCGGGCGCCTTGTCCTGGCTGGGCGGAGTCAAGGGCATGCGGGTTAGTCCGCTCGGCACCGACCGCTTTGGCCAGACCGGGGATCTGCTCGACCTTTACCGCGAATACCGGCTCGATGCAGAGGCTATCGTTGATGCGGCCGCTGAACTGTTTCTGGAGAATTGAGATGGCGATTGAACTTGAAATGCCTGCATTGTCATCGACCATGGAGAAAGGCACGCTGGCAAAATGGCTCGTCGCAATAGGCGATGCGGTCAAATCAGGCGATGTGATTGCGGAGATTGAAACCGACAAGGCGACGATGGAATTTGAAGCGGTTGATGAGGGACGTATCGCCTCGCTTCTGATCGCGGAAGGCACTGACGATGTTCCTGTCGGCACGATTATCGCAACCATGGCCGAAGACGGCGAAGCAGTCGCTGCGGTGCCGGTCGTGACGGCGGCCAAGTCTCCGGTTGATGCTGAAGCTCCGGTGGAAGAGCAGAGACGGCCACCTCCAACCACTCCAGAACCAGCTCCAGCTCCCGTTGCAGATCCGCTACGGGGACCAGCTATTGCTGGGCACGGCGATAATCGGGCCGCTAATGCAACCCCGCTCGCTCGGCGCATCGCCAGTTTCAAGGGGCTTTCGCTCAGCGATCTCAAGGGATCGGGGCCGCGTGGCAAGATCGTCAAAGCCGACCTTGGCTTGCCGTCATTGTTGTCGCCTCCATCCACAGTCATCATGAACGGCCGATAGAGACATTCTAGCATAGATAGTTTAGCAAATATTAGCCTTAATCGGTTAGCGGGTAAGCCATGAAAAATAGTCCAATATCCAAACCGAAGGTTGTCACGATTTTTGGTACAAGGCCAGAGGCCATCAAGCTATTCCCGGTAATCCGGGCGCTATCCGAACGCGATAAATTGCAAACCATCAGCTGTGTGACAGCTCAGCATAGGGAAATGCTGGATCAGGTGTTGGAAATCGCTGATATTCAACCGGACTATGATCTTGACCTTATGCGCGCCAACCAGAGCCTCGACGAACTGACCGGCCGTCTCCTGACTGGCATCGGCCAAATCCTTGACGATATCAAACCTCAAAGGGTGGTGGTGCAGGGTGACACTGCCACTGCGATGTGCGGGGCGCTGGCCGCTTATTATCGGCAGATTCCGGTCAGCCATGTTGAAGCTGGTCTTCGTAGTTACAATATTTATCATCCATGGCCAGAAGAGGTGAACCGGAAAATTATCGGAACGATCGCTGATCAGCATTTTGCGCCGACGGAGACCTCCGCTGGTGCATTGCGTAAAGAAAACGTCGCCGATGAACAGATCAGCGTCACCGGCAACACCGTCATTGATGCATTGTTGATAACGACAGAAAAGAACCGGACCGGCCAACCCGTAAATAGAGATCTGCAGAATTTGTTCGACAAATTCTCCGACAGGAAAATTATCGGAGTTACCAGTCATAGGCGCGAGAATTTTGGTGACGGTTTGACAAATATCGCATCTGCCCTTCGCGAGATCGCCCGCCGCAATGACGTTGCACTGATTTTTCCGGTGCATCTTAATCCCAATGTGCGCGCGATCATGAACGATGCTCTGGGAGGTCTCGACAATGTTGCGATGATCGAACCGCTGGATTATCCCAATTTTGTTGCCCTGCTGGATAGCTGCACCCTGATGCTCACCGATAGCGGCGGCGTGCAGGAGGAAGCGCCGGCGCTAGGAAAGCCGGTATTGGTTATGCGCGACACTACCGAACGGCCGGAAGGCATAGAGGCAGGCACAGCCAAATTGGTGGGGACCGACCCAGATGTGATCATCAAAGAGACCAGCAAGCTGCTCGACGATAAAAGATATTACGATTCAATGGCAAAAGCCCATAATCCCTTTGGGGATGGGCTCGCAAGTCAGCGGATTGCCGCCATTATCGAGCAAAGTCTGATATCCTAAAACGCATATTGGAAAAACTTTTCGGATTGCCCCCCATTACCGAAATATTTACGATGTTCTACTATCGCAGATCCTGAGATTTACGCCCGATAGGGCGCATTCAGGAGATTTTTTAATATGCTTTCCGACGAGAAACCTTCCGTTTGCGTTTTGGGCCTCGGCTATATTGGATTGCCAACAGCGGCAGTCATCGCGCGTTCCGGATGTGCCGTGCTCGGCGTTGATGTGACCGCCCACGTCGTCGACACCGTTAATAGCGGCAAGATTCATATTGAAGAAGTCGACCTGGAAGGCCTCGTCCAGGGCGTTGTCGCGCGCGGAACATTACGGGCAACTCTGCATATTGAACCCGCCGATGTGTTCGTCATTGCGGTGCCGACTCCTTTTGGTGACAATCATGTACCGAACACCAGCTACGTAATGGAAGCGGCCACCAATGTTGCCGCTGCCTTGAAAGCCGGTGATACAATTATACTGGAATCGACATCTCCTGTCGGGACGACCGAAAAAATGCGGGATCTGATTGCGAAATTGCGCCCGGACCTCAAGATACCCGGACTTACCAATGATATTCCGGACGTCGCCATTGCCTATTGTCCTGAACGGGTGTTGCCGGGAAGAATTCTGGAAGAGCTCACCAATAATGATCGATGTATCGGCGGCATAACGCCGCGCTGCGCCCGCAAAGCATTGGGTTTCTATCGGCGTTTTGTCCGAGGTGAATGCGTTACGACAACCGCACGCGCGGCAGAGATGACCAAGCTGGTCGAGAATAGCTATCGCGACGTCAACATTGCCTTCGCCAATGAACTTTCGATCGTGGCGGATGAAATGGAGCTGGATGTGTGGGAGGTTATCCGGCTTGCCAATCGTCATCCCCGGGTCAATATATTGAAGCCTGGTCCTGGTGTCGGCGGGCATTGCATCGCAGTCGATCCATGGTTTATCATCCACGGCGCACCCAATCAGACCCCGCTTATCCGTATCGCCCGAGAAGTGAACGACTCAAAAATCGATCATGTACTGGAACAAGCAGCGCGCATGATCGACGAACTGCCCGGAGTGTCTGTTGCCTGCTTCGGTCTGGCGTTCAAAGCCAATATTGATGATTTCCGCGAAAGTCCGGCGCTGAAAATTGCCGCTAAACTAGCGCAGCAATATGGTGGACGGATCAAGATTGTCGAACCCTACGCCAACGAATTGCCGGCAGCCTTTGACGGAACAGAGGCGGAGCTAATCGATATTGACGCGGCTCTCGAAACTTGTCCGGTCATGATCACGCTAACGGACCATGATATATTCAAATCCATTCCGCTCGATGAACGCGCCGGGAAAGTCGTTTATGACACGCGCGGCATTTGGCCGGATCAGCCCGACAATGTGCAGGCCGCTACCGGCCTTCGGCTGGCCAGCTAGACGTTTTCCGTTTCCAAACACCGCCCAAGAACTGATCGGCTGACGCCTTCGGGCTAGTACGCGGATTTCGACAGCATGAACCTAGTCGCGCGATAACATGACGCGTGATGATCGGTATAATGCGGCTGGAAACTTTTGACCGTGACAGCGATAGCGAAAAGTTATAGAATTTTACATGTAGCTATCGGGCAAATGTCGTCTGAACATTCGATCGCGGGGCAAAATTGGGAGACGCAGGGAAATCTGATCCGCAAGCGGTGCGTTTTCGCGCCTTTGTCAGTTACAGCCATGCCGATGCCGCGATCGCGCAAAAACTCCACAGGAAAATAGAGACATACCGGCTGCCGCAACATTTGCGGGATCGTGAGACCGATGATCCGGACAACGGCCGGCTCGGGCGGATATTCCGCGATCGCGAAGACCTGCCGGCGGCCGAGGATCTTTCGGAATCAGTGAAGGAAGCGCTGGCGGGATCGGAGGTGCTGGTGGTAATCTGCTCTCCTGACGCACAGGCATCAATATGGGTGGCCCGCGAAATCGAACTGTTCCGGGCGTTGCATCCCGGTCGGCCGGTGCTGGCGGCGCTGGTTCGCGGCGAGCCGGAAGAGGCTTTTCCCGCAGCGTTACGGGATGGCACCGAACCGCTGGCGGCGGACCTGCGCAAGGAGGGTGATGGCTGGCGGCTGGGCTTTTTGAAGATTGTTGCGGGCATTGCCGGTGTCCCCCTCGACGCGCTGGTCCAGCGCGATGCCACCCGTCGCGTCCGCCGCGTGATGGCGGTCACGGGCGGCGCGCTGGTCGCCCTGCTAGCAATGATCGGGATGACAATATTCGCAATCCAGTCGCGCAACGAAGCGCAGCACCAGCAGGCCGAAGCCGAGGGGCTGGTCGAATATATGCTGACCGATTTGCGTACCGAGCTGAAGGGTGTCGGCCGGCTCGACGTGATGACCAAGGTCAACGAACGGGCGATGGATTATTACGAGGATCAGGGCGACTTGTCCAACATGCCCGCCGAAAGTCTGGAGCGGCGCGCGCGGATATTGCATGCGATGGGCGAGGATGATGAAAAGCGTGGAGATCTGGACAAGGCGCTCGCGAAGTTCACCGAGGCGCACCGGGTGACGGAGGCCTTGCTGGCGAGGGATCCGGATAATCCGGACCGGATTTTCGGGCATGCACAGAGTGAATATTGGGTGGGGTATGTTGCCTATCGACGCAAAATTTGGGACCAGGCTGAAAGTCGTTTCCAGGCCTATAAGCGCCTCGCACTGGAACTACTGGCTAAAGATCAAAACAACCTGGGGTGGCTGAGGGAAGCTGGATATGCCGAGGGAAATTTGTGTTCTCTTGCGCTAAGCAGGACTGACCGAAAATATGACCCGCTTCCGAGCTGCAACGCCGCAAAAAACTATGCTAATAAAGTTGCCCAGAGGAGCTCTAACGAAACTAAGCCAATCGCAGATCTTGCCAATAGGCTCGGGTGGCTTGGCGATGCTCAAATTCGCGTCGGAGATCACGAAGCAGGTCTTTTGACGTATCGCAAACAGCATCACTTGTTGGTGAACCTTCATAGAAAAAGTTCGGTCAATATGGATGTAACAGACCGTCTCATGCGGGCCAAGATGACGCTTTCCGAGGTACTGCGAAAACAAGGCGGCATAACCATGTCTCGAAGATACAACAAGGAAGCTGAGTTAATCGCGCAGTCAATGGTGTCTAGCGATCCCGACAACAAAAAGTGGCAAGAATGGCTACTTCGCATTCAACTAGCTCATCGAATTGAGGAAACTGAAGGAGAACTTCAATGAATAAAATGGCTAAGAAAATCAGTCGGGAGCCACCGAAACTAATACCAGTAAGCCCTAATCCTGAATCGATCAGACATATATCTGGCAAAAAGCCGGATCAGGTTAGGTTCTTTGAAATCGGATTTGACACAAGCGGTTCTGGCATCAGCCTTGCCGTGAAACGAACCGGCTGGTGTAGTGTCAATGATTGGGCTGAAGCTGATTCTGAGCTCACAAAAGCGATGCAAAAAGCAAGCGGAGGTAACAACAAAAATCCATTTCCCAATCCATCTGGCGGAACCTACCATCCAGAAGGTTCCCCGAATGGTCGATGGCCCCGCACGGGCCTTTCATTTCGGGGCCCCGTTCAAGGCGGTAACGGAAGTCTGGAGCTGTCAAATCAATGTCTGTTTGTCATTCGCTTAGCATCAGGCCAAGGACTAGCCAAAACTGACTGGCGGTTCTCGACACGATATGCTCCTTTCAGCGGAGATGGAAACATCAAGGATTTGAAAGACATCTTTTCCGACGCAGCATTTATACGTTTTGATCAAAATCATGCGATTAGAGAACAACCGGATGAGTTTGAAAGGCCGTTGGGTATTGATCCCTACGCTTCAACAGATTGGGCTTGTTTTCTATTTGACGTTGAAGAAGCACGGCAAAAATCGAATAACGATTATGTGTTCAGATACAACATACACATCGAAATCAAAGATCGCAAAAAAGGTAACTATATTTCCATAATCATCGATCCTGATATTGGACATCCAGAAGGAAATAGCCCCTGAATAAAGCATCGCTTAATATGACCCCCCTCCACCAAATCCTCTCCATCGCCCGCGCGGGTAACCCCGCGCGGGCTTGGGCTTTGTTTCAGTCTTCTGGCTGGGACGCGCGCCTCGATGACCCAAAAGCGCTCACCCTAAAGGGCCGCTTGCTCAAGGATCAGGCGAAGGCTTCCGAGGGGGCTGATCGCGCCCGGCTTTATGGCGAAGCGGCTGAGGCTTATGCGGCTGCTGCGGAGCTGGAGCGGGATAGTTATCCGCTGATCAATGCTGCTGCGCTTGCGTTGCTGGGCGGTCAGCCGGAGCGAGCTCGCTCGCTGGCCCAAGAAACCTTGGCGCTCCTTGAGAGTGATCCCGGCCAAGGCGAAAATGCCTATTGGCGCGAAGCGACGAGGGCGGAGGCATTGCTGCTGCTCGGTGATGACACCGCTGCCCGCGCGGCGTTGGCCGACGGAATATCGAAACTGCCTCGGGCGTGGGAGGATCATGCCGCGACCATCGGCCAGTTTGAACTAATCCTCGCCGAACAGGGCCGGGATGCGGCGTGGCTCGACCGGCACCGGCCGCCGCCAAGTCTCTATTTCAGCGGTATCATCGGCCTCGACGACAAGGATGCGGCTATCCAGCAGGATATCGACGTGATCGTCGCTCGAGAAAAACCCGGTTTCGGTTTTGGCGCACTGGCGGCAGGGGCGGATATATTGATCGCCGAGGCGCTGCACAAATCGGGTGCGGAGCTTCACATCATATTGCCTTATCCGGTCGACCGCTTCCGCAAATTGTCGGTGGCGCCTTTTGGTGACCACTGGCTCGCCCGTTTTGATGCGCTGATCGAGGTGGCGGCCCGGTTGGACGTGCTAACTGAATTGCCCGACGAGGAAGAACGGTCGATCGGGGTTGCTGTGGAACTGGCCGATCTGGTTGCCATGGGCCAGTGCGTCCGCAACGCCGGGGTACTGCAGAGCCGCCCGAAGGCGCTCACGATTACCGGCATCGGCGATG
This sequence comes from uncultured Parasphingorhabdus sp., assembly GCF_963975735.1. Lineage (GTDB taxonomy): Bacteria > Pseudomonadota > Alphaproteobacteria > Sphingomonadales > Sphingomonadaceae > Parasphingorhabdus. The sequence goes on along the minus strand of NZ_CAXBIA010000010.1, from coordinate 91,217 downwards.
CACCGCGCCACCAGCATCTGGTCTGGGCCGAGACCGGTCACGATCAATTTGCCATATCCGTTGCCCGCAAGGCGGATCACCAGTCGATCACCGGGCTCTCCGACGAGGAGACCAGAGAGGTTGCCGCGATTCTCCGGGTGGAGGATCTTGACCGGGACGTGCTGTCACAGTTTCCCGAAGCTGACCGCGCGTTTCAGCCTGCCGGCGATGGCCAGTACAGGGTTTCAACCAATATTGCGGAACTGCTGGCGACCGGCCGGTCGCTGTTGCAGCACAATAGCGACAGCCGGATCAGCCTGCTGATCGATATCATGGATCCGCAAAGGCCTGCGGCTTCGTTGCTGGAACAGGCCGGTGACATGGCGCGCGCTTCGGGCGGTGGGGCGATTCTGACCGATTATAAATCCGCGATGGTCCTGACGCTTGAACCGGGCAGGCATGCGGTCGAGGAGATCGGCGAATTGCAGACCGCGCACGGCCCGCTGTCTCTATGGTCCCTCACCTGAGCGGTGCAGTTCAGACCACCAGTTCCTCGAGCAGCCCGCGCGACAGGATTTCCAGCCGTTCTTCGTCGCGCCGGATGATTCCGCGCCGTTCCAGCGCATTGATCGCCCGCGAACCGGTTTCGCGCGTGGTCTGGGCGAATAGAGCGAGAGCGGCGATCACTGGTGGCGGGGCTATCTCGCCTTCCTCCCCGGCTTCGTGCAGCAATTCGGCATATACGCGACCATTGGCAGTCAGGGTGATACGCGCCGCCATCCGGTCGAGCACCGCATTATATTGCCGGCCCAATATTTTCGACAGACCGCTTCCGAGCCGCGCTTCCGCTTGCAGCAGGGCAGTCATATTGGCGGTGGATATTTCGAGGACCGCCAGACGGTTCTGCGCCACGACATCGGAGATCACGATCCGCTCGTGCGGGAAAGCGCCGAATAATTCTCCAGGGCCGTGGGACGCGAGCAATTTGGTCTGGCCATCGATGCCAATGATCTGCAACTGGGCGCGCCCCTCGAGCACGATCCACAGCTTGGCTCCGAGATCGCCCTGATGGGCGAGAATATCCTTGTGACCGTAATGCACAAGCCTAGTAGCAGCATCGACCTTCGCCGCTTCTTCCTGCGAGCAGGAAAAAAACGAGGCGAGGGCGGCTATGCGGTCGCTGGCTGTCATCATCTCCTCCATGTCAGCCGGTCGCGATAGTCCGCGTTCCCTTGGCAGGCGGCGTTTCCGGAGCGCCCGCAAAGCATTGGGCGATCTCCATCCATTGGCGGGCAGTAGTGCCGACCGTCTCGAGGGATGTGTCGTCGATATTGCGGGTATGGGTCACGACCTGCGAGAATTCGACCGCGCTGCCGCGCACGACATTGTCTTCTTGCGGGTCATTCCATTCCCAGACGGCACCCGACGGTGCGGTTAACTGGACGAAGGGTTTTGGTGCGGGCGGTTCCTGACGGCGGTTGCGGAAGGTCCAGCCATAAGTGGTGATGCCCAGATGGGCGATATTGCGGATCCCGTCGCCGTCTGGGCGCTCCTTGCCCAATATGTCGAATATCTCCTGCCCGTGGGACCAAGTCTCCATCTGGCGGGCGATGATTTTCGACTTCGTGGTCATATCAGGTCCGGCCCATGCAACGCGATGTTCGGGATCGGCTTCGCCATAAGCGGCCGCGAGCTTTGGATAATAATCGCAATAGGCATCGAACAGAGCCTTGCCGCGGATCCCGCCGGCATTTGCGTCGAGCCATTCATATTGCACATCGACATGGCCCTTGCCGGTCTGGAAAGCGCCCATGATATCGCGGAGAAACTGTTTGAAGGCATCCGGATCCTGCAGGGTCATCAGGGCGGCTGCGTTCCAGATATGCAGATGGCCGATGACATCCTCGATGGTCCAGTTCTTGAACTGGGTGACTGTGGCAAAGAGATCATCCCCGGCATCGGCGAGCACGGCGGCGAGCGTATCGCTCTCGTCTTTGAAATCCTGAGCTTCCTGCATCATCGAGATATTCCTTATTGATCGTCCAGCTTATCGGCCAGCGCAGCCGGTATGGCAACAGGATGGGCGAGCAATATCTGGCTATAGCCTTTGCCCTGGGCATCGTTTCTTATGCTCGCCATACCGCCGCCGCCGAGTATCGTGTCGATCAGGAAATTGATCGCGTGGGAGCCCGGCAGGCTATATTTCTCCACCTTGGCAGCATCGGCACCGCCTGCGATAAAATGACCAAAGCGTTCGGCCACGGAGTCCGTGGTCAGAGCTGCCCAGATATAGGGAAGATAGGCCGGGTCGCGCGCGATCACGCCGATATTGGCCTTATTGCCTTTGTCGCCGGAGCGGGCCCAGGCCAACCGGATCAGCGGTACATTGGTAACGGCATCTTGTCCGTCTGGCGCTTGAGGAGGCTGCGGTCGCTGGATGGCTGCGGGATCAAAAGCCGCACCGTCGGCGTCCTGAAACGCGATTGTCTTGCCATCGACATCGATCTCGACGGGCAGCGCGCCTTTCGGTGTGAGATAAGAGAACAGCCGCACGACCGGGGACGGTTTAGCGCGCGCACCGGAAAAGCCGCTGAGCCCCGGCGGGGTTGCAAGGCCTAGGCCGGTGAGTTCGCGGAGCAATATGCCAATCGCTGCCGCTTCGCTATGTTTGGCGGCGATCTTGGCAACCACTTCGCGGGGTTCATGACTTGGCGCAAAATCACCAAACTGGCTGCCCGCGCCGATGATCTCGACGCTGGTCTCGCTATAGTCACCGAGATTGTGACCGCGCAGGATATTGTTGGCGCGGACCAAGACATTGTCACAGAATTTCTGTGCTTTTCTGGCGGCGTCAAAGCCGTAAAAGCTGACCGAGGTCCCGCCGCGAAAACCTTCGGCATAGGTCAGGCAGGTCTTGTAATGATCCGGTGCGGGATAACCCTGTGCGGGAGAGACTTGGACCATGTTCGGACCAGTCTGGACAATCTCGACCTTCGAAAAATCACAGACCACGTCAGGCAGCATATAGGCCTGAGGATCACCGATTTCGTAGAGCATTTGCTCAGAAACCGTGCCGACGGTCACGCAGCCTGCAGTGCCCTCAGGCTTGGTGACCGTGAACGATCCGGCGGCCGAAACGGTGCCAATCGGATAGCCGATATTGGCGATGTCGCCGGCGTCTTCCCAGTCGGTATAATTGCCACCGGTGGCTTGCGGTCCGCATTCGAGCAGGTGGCCTGCCAGGCTGCCGCTGGCAAGCAGATCATGGTCGCTTGCCGACCAGCCAAATTCGTGGATGCAGGCGCCGAGCGTCACCGCGCTGTCGACGCAGCGGCCGGTGATGACGATGTCGGCACCCTCTGCCAGCGCCCGGGCGATCGGGAAAGCGCCCAGATAAGCGTTGATGCTGGCGATCTTGTCCTTGTCCGGAAAGGCCGCTCCGGTGAACATTTCGGTTGGCGCATCGGCTGCGATAGCGTCCAGATCGGCCAGCAAATTGTCGCCGGTGATCACAGCAACTTTGAGATCGAGTCCTTGCTCCTTGATCAGAGCGCGGGCCGCCTCGCCGCAAGCAGCAGGGTTGACCCCGCCCGCGTTGGCAATCACCTTCACCCCTTGCGCGGCAATGGCTTTGGCATGCGGCTTCAGGACCGCGCTGATGAAATCGCCGGCATAGCCCGCAGCAGGATCCCTGGCATGGGCTCGCGCCATGATCGACATGGTTATCTCGGCGAGATAATCATAAACCAGATAATCCACGCCCGCGCCGAGCAGCTGCGGAGTGGCCATGGCGCTTTCGCCCCAGAAGCCACTCGCGCCGCCAATGCGGATAGTCTTGTCCGCCATATATCTTAGCCCATCCGGTGCAGGGCGCAGAGCTTGTTGCCGTCCGGATCGCGTAAATAGGCGAGATAGAGTTTCATGCCCGGATTGTCGCGAACACCTGGAGGATCTTCAATCGCGGTGCCGCCAGCTTCGAGGCCAGCCTTGTGCCATGCGTCGGCCTGGTCGGGATTTTCCATGGCAAATCCGACGGTCATGCCGTTGCCACAGGTGGCTTCCTTGCCGTCGATCGGGGAAGTGACCATGAAAATATTGTCATTGTGGATATACATCAGCCGACCTTTTGGGTCGACCATGGCCTCGGTGCCGCCAACGCTTTTAAACAAGGCGTCATAGAATTTTTTTGAGCGGTCGATATCGTTCGATCCGACCATCATGTGACTGTACATTATACTCTCCTTTGTTTCATTCTCGGTAAACCGCACCAAATTCTTGCGCTTTCAACATTGCCACCCGTTTTGTGGCCCGTGTCACTTTGTTCCGGGTCAGACTTTCGGGTGAGCCTCGGCCCGAAGGCAATCTTGCTCTTGTTCTAGCCGGTTCGCATCTTTAAGCGAGTGATTAATTTATTCAAGCAGGAGTGTAAGCGAACATGGAAATCAGAGACAAAACCATTGTCATCACCGGCGGCGCCAGCGGTATCGGGGCGGCAATGGCTCGCCGGTTCGCAGCGGAAGGAGCAAAGAAGATTGTCTGTGCTGACCGTGATCTTGCCGGTGCGCAGGCGGTGGCCGACGAAATCGGCGGCGTGGCGATCAAGACCGATGTGTCGCTGGCAGCGGATATCAGCCATCTGATTGAAACCGTCGAATCCGATATCGGTCCGATCGATCTGTTTGTTTCCAATGCCGGTATCATCACCGGTGGCGGCGTAGAAGTGGATGATGCGGACTGGCAGAATATCTGGGACATCAATGTCCTGGCGCATATCCGGGTCGCACGGATATTGGTGCCCAAGATGCTGGCGCGTGGTGGTGGCTATTTGCTCAATACTGCCTCGGCGGCCGGACTTCTGGCGCAAATCGGGTCCGCGCCATATTCGGTGACCAAGCATGCAGCTGTCAGCTTCGCCGAGTGGCTGGCGATTACCCACGGCGCCGAAGGACTGAAAGTCTCGGTTCTCTGCCCACAAGGCGTCGATACGCCGATGATTGCGGGTGTCGACACTTCCACGGTTGCCAAGGACGGAATCGTGACACCGGAACATGTCGCCGATATTTGCGTCGAGGCGATCGGCGACGAGCGGTTCCTGATATTGCCCCATCCTGTTGTCGGTGACTATATCAAGCAGAAGGGTGCCGACCCCGAACGCTGGATTTCCGGTATGCAGCGCTGGCAGGCGATGCTGACCGAACAGACTTCCTGACAGAGTGTTGAGAGATTCTGCCCCTAACAAAAAAGTCCTGACAAAAAGGAGCATTGGGGCTCGGCTTTTTCGGCTCTAGCGTCGCCTGCAAATGCAACAGGAGAGAATATCATGGCATTAGTATCAGTCGTGGGTGCAACCGGTCGGCAGGGCCTCGCACAAATACGGCAATTGGCAGCGGCCGGCCACAAGGTTCGCGCCTTGTCGCGGAGTGAAAATCCTGATCTGGGCGGTTCCAACGTTGCCGATGAATGCAGGCAGATAGACCTTAGCGATGAATCAACCTGGATCCCGGCCTTTGAGGGTTCGGATGCCGTTTTCTATACCCACCCGCTGCAGGCCCGAGAAGATCGCGCGACCATGGTTGGCAAGGTGGCAGCAGCTGCCAAGGAAGCAGGCACCGAGCGTTTTGTCTGGAATACGTCGAGCTGGATTCCCGAGCGCCCGGGCGATCCGTTCACCTATGGCAACAACACCATCGCGGTGAACGAGATTTTCCGGTCCGGCATGCCGGCAACGGTATTCGGTTCGGTATTGTTCATGGACAATCTGCTGACCAATTGGGCGCGGCCGTTCATTATCGATGAAAAACGCTATGTCTATCCGCATAATGCGACTCTGGAGGCCAACTGGATCAGTCTGGACGATGTTGGCAAATGTATGGTCGCTGCGATGGATCGCCCCGACTTTGAAGGCTCGTGGATGAATATTGGAGGACCACAGCGTATCAAGCCCCCGGAAGTAGCCGAGATCTTGTCACGCGTATTCGGCCACGAAATCAAATATGACCCTTGCACGCCAAAGGAATTTGGAGACTATCTGGTCAAGGCCTTTGGCGATGACGTGCCACCGGAAAATCGTGAATCCATGGCTGCCGGGATCACTGCCTTCTACGAATATAACAACAATAATGTAACGAGACCCTTTGAAGTGGACACCGATTTCATGCAGCAGCGTTTGCCGGAAGTCGAATTCGAGACACTCGAACAATGGGCCGCGCGGCAAGACTGGTCAGAAGACGCGCACAGACCGCCCGCGGGATAACATTCGCCCCCCGACGTACAAATCAGACGAAATTCTGGCCTTTGTTCCGAGCCACGGAGCAAAGGCCAATTTTTATGTTCGCCGGTCGAAATGGTTGACGTTTCAGGCCACCATCCGTTCGACGAACCAGTAAGTGGCGATGATGCCGATGCCATAGGCCATGGCGGTTTTGGTTGGCTGCAACCATTGCCCCCGCAGTTTTCGAATTCCGTATAGAGCCGCCAGAGCTAAGGCTACGATCGCCAGCTGTCCGATTTCCACACCAAGGTTAAAGGTCAGCAGCGCCAGCGGAACATCATCTTGCGGCAATCCTATTTCGGCAAGCGCGCCGGCGAAGCCGAAGCCGTGGAGCAGGCCAAACAGAAAGGCCACGATCCAGGGAAAACGTTCCGAGAGCCGGAGATCGTCAGGCCTGGATTTCACGACCTCGACGGCGAGAAAGACGATCGACAGCGCAATCACCGCTTCAACCGGCTGGGACGGCAGCGACAGCAGACCCAGCGTCGTTCCGACCAATGTCAGGCTATGCGCGATGGTGAAGGCGGTGACGGTCTTCGCGACGAGCCACCCGCCCTTGAGCAGCAGCACCAGTGCCAGCACGAAAAACAGGTGATCGAAGCCGAGCAGGATATGTTCGATGCCGAGGATCGTATAGGTCGCCGCGACATTGGAGATTATCGAGGGCTTGGCCAGGGTGGCGGTCGGCTGGTCCGGCGTCAGGCGCACGGTCTGCATAGCAGAGTCGATTGGCGCAATGCGTACCAGCGCATCGGTGGTCGACAGTTCCAGGCCCTTCAGGCCGATAGTCTTCCCCTGCACCGATCCGTCGCAGCGCAACGAAAACCGGGTGAGAATATTGCTGCCGGAAAATTCGCGCTGGCGCTCGCCTTCGATTTTGCAGTTGTCGGGTATTGTCACCTCGCCGCTATGGCCGAGACGCGAATTGGCCGACGCCTTCCACAGGAGCAACCATTGACTCGGCGAGTCTTCGGTCATCTCGATATAGGCTGGACGCAGTTCATCGGCATGGGCGCTGGTCGGACAAAGGACGAGCACCAGACATGCCCACAGGACAGCCCACCAGCGATTCATGGTCGACCGACTACGGTAATTTCATATTGCGTCCGGTAACGCTCCAGAGCTTGTTGTTTTTGCCCGGTCTGTTGCGCCGCGTGCCATTCGTTGGTTACCCGCTGCCGGACATCGTCCAGAGTCGCCTCTTTTGCCGGTGTTTTCGCAGTAATCTTGACCGCATGGACTCCAAAACCCGATGTGACAGGGCCGCTCCAGACACCGGTTTTCAGCCCGGCCAATTGTCCGGCAAATTTATCGCCAAACTGGCGCCCGATGTCTTCGACGCTGGCCTGCCTTAGAGTTTCTGGCAGGGAAATGGATTGTGCAAAGGCCGCGGACCCGGTGCCGGCGTTCAGTTGATCGATCCGCTCCCCCGCTTGCGCCGCGCTAATCTGGCCGAGATAGATTTGCTCGAAATCATAGAGTGGCGACAAAGCATATTTGGCAGGATTCTTGTCCATCCATTGCTGGAGAATGGCGTCGGTAGGAGCGACATTATCGGCGTCCTGGCCATCGACGAAGCGCATCTTGGTAAAGAGCCGACGCCGGATCATCGGATCATTTTTGTCGAGTCCCAGCCGCAAGGCTTCGCGATAGTAAATTTCTTCGGCAATCTCCTGATCGATCAGGCCGTCCAGTTCCTGCCGGGTCGGCGCACGGCGGAAACTTTGCACCCAGTCCGTCTTGAGCCGGGCGATATCCGTTTCATCGATGTTGATCGTATAATCCGCCGGATCACGGCTGCTGCCGGTGGCCCAGAAAAATGCAAAAACCAGCACCGCGCCGCCAAGAAAATGCACCAGCGGCTCTCGGATAAATTTACGCAACATATATCGTGTAACCCATTATGTTCAGCCGCAGCCAGTCGATGGATCACGAGCCCGTATGATGACGGGCACCGTGAGATAAGGTGGAACTGGCCTATGCGGCCGGTGTATACCAGATCGGCGAGCTATAGGCCCGTTCCTGCTGAATCTTGATGACTTCATCAGGCAAGGTCAGGCTGAATTTGAGCGCGTCATAGACCGGCCATGTCGGCGTCGGGATTTCCAGTACCCGCACATAATAAAATGCATTCTGCGCCGCGTCAAAATCGGGGTCTTGCCAGAAGGTGACCAGCTCAGGCGCGCCGGTCGCATTGTCCCAGGTGCCCTTGGTCAGATCGACCGTATTGGGAACAGGGCTCAGCTTGCCATTGGCCCCGAGTTTGCGGGTATCGGAATCGCTCCAGCTGACATTATAGATTTTTTCCTGGCTCTTGCCCGTCGCATCGACCCAGCCCTTGATCACTTGTACGCGATCCAGACTGGCGCTTTCCGGATCCATCAGCGCGCTGATCAGGAATTTCGGTGCTTCGCCGTCACCGCCGCTCAGATCGCCGCCCATCGGAACGCCCTTGGCATAGCCGGTTTTGACCAGATCACCGATATCGTCGGCGGTAAAATCAAAGCCGCCGAAAAAGCGGACCTGCATCCGCGGACCGGTGGTTGCATAGACTTCGCGGCGCATCATCGCATCGAATATGGCTTCGCGCGTGTTGCTGGTCGCCCAGACGGCCGCATAGCCGCTGGACAGATAATTCCAGCCGAAACGGCCTTCCCGGGTACCGAGATTCTGAGGTTCGAGCGCGCGACCCTTGTTGTTTGCTTCGTTTCCGGTGTGTTTGCCAAAGAAATTATTCTCGTCGGCAGTTGCCAGCGAGGTATGGCTGTCGGTCGAACCGATCATTCCGAATTTGAAGGGATTGGCTCCAACCGCCAAAGTCAGTTCCAGACCCCGCTTCAGTGCTTCGCGAACATAGCTGCCACCATAGCTTTCAGGGGGCATATCCCTCGTACAGCTCAGGTTGCATTTGTCCCAGCCAGCAACGCCGAAATCGGCGAACTCGTCATTGGGTGACAGAAACGGATGGGTTTCGCTATCTCCCTTGATTTGTGTGACCTCGACGATAGGTTCGCGCAACGCCCGGGTTTTGATATAGGCGGCGTCAATCGGGCTGCCGTCAAATTTGTTCATGGCGAACATGCGGCCGTTCGAGACATTACTGTTGTGTGGAATGGCAAGCACCTTGCCACCGGTATTCTTTTCATAGGCGTCCATATAGGCCCAGAGCTTTTCCGGGTCCTGTGAACCCAGTGCGCCATAAGGAAGGGTATCGCCCATCTTTTTCGGTCCGTCACGGAACATGACAACCCGGTGGAGATTGTCGCCATCCGGCATTGAGGTAAATTCAAATCCCATGAACGCCGTGAATTTCCCGGGCTCATTATACTGGTCGACGGTTTCGCCGTGTTTTTCCCATAGATCGGCTGTGCGTTCTTTGGATTCTTCCGGATCGGTGAGTGAGGCTGGCAATGTGCCCTTGGCCGCACCATCGATGAGTTCCGCTGTCACCCGCAACGAACCCTCGTCGCTCTCGTTCATCATATCGTGCCAGCGGAGCAGGAATTTATTGGTGAGCAAGGCAATACGCGGGGCTTCCATGATCGCCTTGGTCGCGCCCATCGCGTCGCTATGATCGGCGATCACCAGAAAATCGAGTGGCCGCGATAATTTGGCCTTGGCGCCTTTAGTCGCAGTGACTTCCTCTCCGCGCGCAAATCTGAGGGCGTTCTCGGCGTCCAGTCGATCGCCAAACCCGAATGCGTCGATGCTGTTGTCGGTGTGGAGATGGGTGTCGCCCCAGAAAACCTGTTCGGGATATTCGGTGTTCGCAACCTCTACGCTGCCCTCGTCACCATCGTTGATTTTCGAACAGCCCGATAAAGCCAGAGCAGCCGTGCATGCTGCCACCATTAGTGATTTGCGCATAGTGAGTCTCCCATCCCAATGACCCGAAGCTATCCCGCTCGGGGAGCAGGTGCAATAGGCAGTTGGTTTGGCTAGTCTGACGTAGCGTCAACCGAACCATCGACCCAGAAAACCGCGGTCCCGCAAGATGGCTTTGGCGGCATTGTGGCCCGGTGCGCCGGTTACACCGCCGCCCGGGTGGGTCCCCGAACCGCACATATAAAGACTCTTTAACGGGCCCTTGTAATTGGCAGATCCGATTACCGGCCGTGCTGTCCAAAGCTGGTCGAGAGACATGCGACCATGAAATATATCACCGCCGACCAGACCGAATTTGCGTTCGAGATCGAGCGGGGACAGCGCCATTTGTCCCAGGATCAGCTTGCGAAAGCCCGGTGCATGAGCTTCGACAACGTCCAGTATCGCATCTACTGCTGCGCGGCGTTCATCGTCCCAGTTGCGGCCCACGGGCAATTCAGGGGCAAATTGTTGGCAAAACAGACTTGCGACATGCTGGCCGGCAGGGGCAAGACTGTCATCGACAAGACTGGGTATCAACATCTCGACAACCGGCTGGCGCGACCAGCCGTATCGACGCGCGTCCTGATAGGCCCGGTCCATATAGTCGAGCGAGGGTGCCATGATGATCCCGGATTTCAGATGATCCCCGGTGCCGGGAAGGTCGATAAACTCGGGTAAGCCGTCGAGCGCCAGATTCATCCGGAAACTACCGGAGCCACATTGATAGCCGGCCATCATATTGCGAAAATCGGCGGGCAGGTCGACGGGATCGATCAGGCGGTCATAGAGCAGTTTCGGGCCGACATTGGCGATGATCTTTCGCGCATGGATTTGCTCGCCGCCGACCGTACAAATACCGATCGCGATCCCATTCTCGACAAGCAGTTTTGCCACCGGCGTTGCGAGACTGATTTCGACCCCGGCTTCTATACAGGCATCGGCCATGAGCTCGGTAATCCGCCCCATGCCACCGATCACATGGCCCCATTGCCCCTGCTTGCCATTGACCTCGCCGAAGACGTGGTGGAGCAGAACATAGGCGCTGCCCGGCGTATCGGGGCTGGCATAATTGCCGACAATCGCATCAAAACCGAAGGCCGCCTTGATCGGCGCGCTTTCAAACCATTGGTCCAGCAGTTCGCGTGCGCTCAGCGTGAACAATTTGATGATTGCATGCTGTTCCTGCAACGATAGTCGGGTGAACCGGCGGGCCGCCTTGATCCCCGCCAACATGGCATGGCCACCGCCTCCGACATTGGGGGGAATTTCCAGCGCCAGATCGCGTAATATGGCAGCCGCCGATTCCAGCATCTCGTAATATTGCGGCAAGCGCGCCGCGTCGGACGTGGAAAATCGCGCAATCTCCTTTTGCGTGGCTTCAAGCGAGCCGCCGAGGAGCAAATATTCACCCTCGCCCAGCGGCAGGAAGTTGCTTTTCGGTCGCTCGATAACCCGATAGCCGCGTTCCACCAGACCCATGTCGGCAATGATTTTCGGCTGGAGCAGCGAGACCGTGTAGCTGGCAGTGCTGTTGCGAAAGCCCGGATGGAATTCTTCGGTCACCGCCGCGCCACCGATCACATCGCGCGCTTCCAATATCCGGACCTTCATTCCGGCGCGTGCGAGATAATAAGCGCAGACCAGGCCGTTATGGCCCCCGCCGATGATCAATGCGTCCGGTGAATATGAATTCATGGTGGTTCGAAACCTACCGTTGGGCGATCCTGGCAGCAACCGGCAATTGGTTTGAATGACGTTTTCTCTGCGGCGATACGCCTGCGATCCGGAAGGTTTGTGCAAATCGAAACGGAATGATAGGATCGGAGAAATTTGAATCAAATAAGGAATGTTTTGGATGAGATCTTTTTTGCTGACTGCCGCGTCTGCCCTGGCTTTGTCTGCCGTCGCCACTGCGCCCGCAGCCCATGCGCAAACCGTTGAAACCGCAACCGAGGCAAAAGAGGATATCAACAGCCAGCTATCAGAATTTTTCAAGGATTATGATGATCAGGAACTGACGCATTCCCCCGTTTCCAAAGCCTATCGTGGTATAAGGGATGCCGATTATGGCAAATGGGACGACCCGAGCGATGCTGCCGAAGTGGCGCAATATGAACGTGGCCAGATGGCGCGCGCGCAGATGGAAGCGGAATTTTCCCAAGATCAATTGAGCGAAGCCAGCCAGCTGAGCTATCGTCTGTTTCAGGCGCGGGCCGAGCGTTCGAGCAACGCCTTTCCCTTCCGTCACAACGCCTATATTTTTGACCAGATGAATGGCGTGCAAAGCCAGATACCGGCGTTCATGATCAATATTCATCGGGTGTCGAGCAAAGCGGACGCGGAAGCCTATGTCAGCCGCCTTGGTGCGGCAGGCCCGTTGATCGAGTCTCTGGTAGCACAGTCGGCCGAACGGGCGGACGATGGTATCATCGTTCCTGACTGGGTATTTCCCTATGTAATCGCCGACGCAAAAAATGTGATCAGCGGTGCGCCGTTCGGCGAAGGTGATGATTCTCCCATTTTTGCCGATCTCAAAAAGAAGGTGATGGCGCTCGATATCCCTGATGCGGAAAAATCCGCGCTGGTTGCGCGCGGCACGGCGGCATTGAACGATAGCCTCAAGCCGGCCTACGAGAAATTGATTGTCGAAATGGAACGCCAGCAGGCAATGGGTGTCGAAGGCGACGGTATCTGGCGGTTCAAAGACGGCGCTGCCTATTATGCCGAGCGGTTGAACAATTATACGACCACCGATCTGACGGCAGACGAAATCCATCAAATTGGACTCGAAAATGTTGAGCGGATTCACGGACTGATGCGCAAAATCATGGCCGATGTCGGTTTTGACGGCGACCTGCAGGATTTCTTCCAGCATTTGCGAGCCGGGGACGAATTTTATTATGGCACGCGCGAAGCCTATCTGGCGGATGTTGATGACAAGCTGGCGGCGATGGAAGCCAGGCTGCCGGAGTTTTTCAACACGTTGCCCAAAGCGCCGCTGGTCATCAAACCGGTCGAGGCTTTTCGCGAGAAATCAGCGGGCAAGGCGTTTTACAACGGTCCGGCACCCGATGGCTCACGCCCCGGGACCTATTACGTCAACCTCTATAATCTGCGCAGCATGTCCAAGACCGAGCTGGAAGCGCTAGCGTTTCACGAGGGTTTGCCGGGTCATCATCTGCAAAGATCGATCCAGACAGAACTTGGCGATTTGCCGCCCTTCCGGAGATTTGGCGGATGGACTGCCTATACCGAAGGCTGGGGTCTCTATTCGGAGGAACTCGGCAAGGATATGGGCTTTTACGAGGACCCATATAGCGATTTCGGCCGCCTCGGGATGGAATTGTGGCGGGCCTGCCGGCTGGTTGTCGACACCGGCATCCATCACAAGCGCTGGAGCCGCGAGGAAGCCATTCAATATCTGACGGACAATACGCCCAATCCCGAAGGTGATATCCGCAAGGCGATCGAGCGCTATGTCGTCTACCCGGGTCAGGCGACGGCCTATATGATCGGCAAGCTCAAAATCCTCGAGCTTCGTGGCCGGGCACAGGAAGCGCTGGGTGACAAGTTCACCATGGGCGAATTCCACGATGTGATCCTGAACAGTGGTCCGGTGCCGCTCGATATTATGGAAGAACGGGTGAACGCGTGGATAGACTCGAGCAGCTGAGTTGGGGCAGCATTCAGGCACCGTGGCCTGAATAGTCAAACGTTCTGAATGAATCTGTCGTTTTTATCCAATTAATCAATGTGATTAGAGGTGCATAGATGGCTTGCGACCCGAAGGGCTCTCGCCATCGCTCAGGTGATGGCATGTGGGTTCTTTTCCTTATTGGCCTGACTATTAATTTAGTCAGGCCTTTTTTTTGTCTTTGTTTTCCAGCTATAAAGGCGCATTCATATGTTATCTGAACCTGGGGAGGGACAGATCAAGGGGTCGTAGCTTGGTTAGTTTGAGATATTTTGCGCCTGCAGAGGATGTCCGGGATCTGGTCTCGGTCTATTATTTGTTCGAGGTGGATCAGGCGCGTTTTGCCGATAACGAGCGAGCAGCCATCGCACAATTGCGCTTTCTGCTGGAAGGCAGTGCAGTCATCAGTTTCGCAGACGGCAGCCGTTTTCCGGCCAAAGACACAATGTTGCAGGGGCCTTCAACGGGAGCGATGCATTTTGACGTGACCGGTCCGTTCCGGATGTTCGGAGTGGGCATATTGCCAGGCGGCTGGGCCATTTCCACTAGAAAATCGGCAGCAGATTATACCGATCGGGCGGTTAACGCGGCCGAGGTGTTCAGTCAGGAAATTGACAAGAATCTTGAATATTTGCGGGGATGTCAGACCCCGGAAGAGATGGTGGCCTGGGCGGACAAGATTTACCGGGCACTGAAACCGCGCCTGAAGCCGGAAACGGCTGCGTTCACCAAGATGATCGACGAATGGCTGTCGTCGGAACCCTCGCCGCCGGTCAGCCGGCTGATGGAACAGTCGTCGCAAAGCTCCCGGCAGGTCCTGCGCACGGTGAACAAGCTCTATGGCATGCCGCCCAAATATCTCGCGCGAAAATATCGCGCCTTGCGCGCGGCGCGAGCCTATGCCGAGCATAATGAAGAGGAATTGCTGGAACTGGTCGATGCCTTTTACGACCAGTCGCACATGATCCGCGAAGTGAAATTCTTCGCTGGTGTGACCCCGACCCAGCTGCGGGTGGGCGAAGGCGAAACCGCCCGGCTGATCGACCAGCGCGGTAACCTGAAGGGCCAGATTGCACCGCTGACTTCCGATACGTGATTGGAAGAATTGGAAGCATGTTTTCTGCTTTTTTCGAACCGCTTGACGCCGCGCTACGCTTGCAATGTTGGATAAATGAGACTAAATCAGTCTTGTTTAGATTTTAACCCCCAATGATTCGAGAAAAATGCGCCTTTCCAACCTTGCCGACTATGCCGTAGTCCTGATGTCCGCCGCCGCGCGCCATTGCGGTGCTGCGCTGCTCGCGGAAGGGAAGCTCAACGCGACCAAGCTCTCGCAGGAGACTGGCGTTCCGCTGCCAACGGCGAAGAAACTGGTTAGCCGCTTGACGGCCGCCGGGCTGTTCGAATCGACGCGCGGTATTGGCGGCGGTATCCGGCTGGCCCGGCCCCCTTCCGCGATCAGTCTTGCCGATATTGTCGAGGCGGTCGAAGGCCCGCTGGCGATCACCAGTTGCACCATCGACGGCAATCATGATTGTGTGTTGGAGGACGGCTGCACCGTGAAACCCCATTGGGGCGTTGTGAACCGCACAATCCGCAAGGCGCTGGCCGATGTCAGCCTGGCAAGCCTGTCGGATTTGCCAGTCGCCCCCAAAATTCGAATAATGGAAAAAGCATGATGAGCGAAGACGTCAAAACATCTGATTATGATGCCGAACGCACGGAAATGAATGCCGAGGCGCAGGAAGCGGTCGACAAGGCGAGCGCCTATGAGTTCGGCTGGTCGTCGGACATCGAGCAGGATTTCGCGCCCAAGGGTCTGAACGAAGACACGGTGCGGTTCATTTCCGACAAGAAGGGCGAGCCCGAGTGGATGCTGGACTGGCGTCTCAAGGCTTTTCGTCAGTGGGAAAAGATGGAATCACCGGACTGGGCAAAGCTCGAAATCCCGATGATCGACTATCAGGATGCTTATTATTACGCCGAGCCGAAGCCGAAGGAAAAGCTGGGTTCGCTTGATGAAGTCGATCCCGAAATCCTGCGCATCTATGAAAAGCTTGGCATCCCGATCGAGGAGCAAAAGGTTCTCGCCGGCGTCGAAGGCGCGCGCAAGGTTGCTGTGGACGCGGTGTTCGACAGCGTGTCGGTGGCGACCACCTTCCGCAAGGAACTGGAAGACGCAGGCGTGATTTTCCGCTCGATCTCGGAAGCGATCAAGGAATATCCCGAACTGGTCAAAAAATATCTCGGCAAGGTTGTGCCGATGCACGACAATTATTTCGCCACGCTCAACTGCGCCGTGTTTAGCGACGGCACCTTTGTCTACATTCCCAAGGGCGTGAAATGTCCGATGGAGCTGAGCACCTATTTCCGGATCAATGCGGAAAATACCGGCCAGTTCGAGCGGACACTAATTGTCGCCGAAGCCGGCAGCTACGTCTCCTACCTCGAAGGCTGCACCGCGCCGATGCGCGACGAGAACCAGTTGCACGCCGCGGTGGTCGAACTGGTCGCGATGGATGATGCGGAGATCAAATATTCGACCGTGCAAAACTGGTATCCCGGCGACGAGAACGGCAAGGGCGGCATCTATAATTTCGTCACCAAGCGCGGCCTCTGCCAGGGCAAGAACAGCAAGATCAGCTGGACCCAGGTCGAGACCGGCAGCGCGGTCACCTGGAAATATCCGAGCTGCGTGCTGAATGGCGAGGGCAGCGTTGGCGAATTTTACTCCGTCGCGCTGACCAATAATTATCAGCAGGCCGATACCGGCACCAAGATGATCCACAATGGCAAGAACACTCGTTCGACGATCATCTCCAAGGGCATCAGCGCCGGTCACAGCGACAATACCTATCGTGGTCTGGTGCGGGTTGGTCCCAATGCGGAAAATGTTCGTAACTTTACCCAGTGCGACAGCCTGTTGCTCGGCGACCAGAGTGGTGCGCACACGGTGCCCTATATCGAGGTCAAGAACCCGACCGCGACGATCGAGCATGAAGCGACCACCAGCAAGATTAGCGACGACCAGATGTTCTACGCCCAGCAACGCGGCCTCGACACGGAAGCGGCGGTGAGCCTGATTGTTAATGGCTTTGCCAAGGAAGTGCTCAAGGAATTGCCGATGGAATTTGCGGTCGAAGCGCAGAAATTGCTGGCGATTTCGTTGGAAGGTTCGGTCGGGTGATGCGTTGCCTCTCATCCCATCGTCATGCTGAACTCGTTTCAGCATCCATCGTGCGTCAATCACTGCCTGCCCGTTTGGCGAAATGGACCCTGAAACAAGTTCAGGGTGACGAGTTTAAGAGTGAAATCGAAAGTAGAATTAATGCTAAAAATTGAAAATCTCCACGCCACAGTCGGCGACACAGAAATCCTCAAGGGGCTTTCGCTCACGCTCAACGCGGGTGAAATCCATGCGATCATGGGACCCAATGGTGCGGGCAAGTCGACGCTGGCTTATGCGCTGGGCGGACGGCCCGGTTATGAAGTGACCGCTGGCTCCGCGACATTTGACGGACAGGATTTGCTCGCACTCGATCCGCACGAGCGGGCCGCGGCGGGTATCTTCCTCGGCTTTCAATATCCGGTCGAAATTCCCGGCGTTTCCAACCTGCAATTTCTGCGCGAAAGCCTGAATGCACAGCGGCTGGCGCGCGGCGAAGAGGCGCTCAACGGCGCGGAGTTCATCAAGCTCGCCAAGGAAAAGGCGGCGCTGCTGAAGATGGACATGGATATGCTCAAACGGGCGGTCAATGTCGGTTTTTCCGGCGGCGAGAAGAAGCGAAACGAGATGGTGCAGATGGGGATTCTCGATCCCAAGCTGGCGATCCTCGACGAGACCGACAGCGGCCTCGACATCGATGCGCTGCGGACGGTCGGGAACGGAATCAATTCGATCATGCGCAAGCCCGACAAGGCGGTGTTGCTGATCACCCATTATCAACGCCTGCTCGACGAAGTGAAACCCGATTTTGTCCATGTTCTGGCGAACGGCCGGATTGTGAAGACCGGCGGGCCGGAACTGGCGCTGCAGCTCGAGAATGAAGGCTATGAAGCGATCGCGGAGGCGGCATGATGTTGTCTGAAGCATCTTTCCTCCCCGTGTCCGCAGGACATGGGGAGGTGGCGCGCCGCAGGCGTGACGGAGGGGCGGTTCGCGCATTACCCCTCCACCATGCTTCGCATGGTCCCCCTCCCCATGCCTTCGGCACAGGGAGGAACGTGATATGAACGCTCCGCTCCCTACGCGTCGTGACGAAGCCTGGCGCTATGCTGACCTCAAGGCGCTTGAAACCGTTTGGGCGAAGCTCGACGGACCAGAGAAAATCATAGTGCCGGCGGGCGAAACTGTTTCGCGTCAGATTTCCGAACTTCCGGTGATCGACGGCGTAGGCATGATCGACCTTGATGTCACCATTGGCGACAAGGCGACGTTCAACATCCATGTGCTGGCGCATAATGCCGACTATGGCCGGATTCAGGTCAAGGCGACTTTGGGCAATGGCTCGCATTTTGAGCTGGGTGGCGCGATTCTCGGGTCGGGCAAGCAGACGCTGGAAATCGTTACCGAGACCATTCACGCCGAACCGAATGCGACCTCCAACCAGGTGGTGCGCTCGGTACTGGCGGACACGGCGACCGGAAGTTTTCTCGGCAGTATCAATGTTGCCCGCCACGCGCAGAAAACCGATGCGGCGCAGTCGGTCAAATCAATGCTGCTCGATCGCGGTGCGACTGCCAATGCAAAGCCCGAGCTGGAAATTTTCGCCGACGATGTGAAATGCGCCCATGGCGCGACCGTTGGTGAACTCGACAAACAGGCGCTCTTCTACCTCGCCTCGCGCGGCCTGCCGCCGGCGCTGGCCAAGAAGCTGATGCTGCAGGCGTTCATTGCCGATGCCTTTGTGTCGCTTGATGATGATGCGGCGCGGGACGCGATCGAGGGCAAGGCGCTTGAGGTGTTGGAGGCTTTGTCGTGAGCCAGAGCAGCTCTCTTCCGTTCGCTTCGAGCGAAGTCGAGAAGCCGGTTGTGGCCGATAGCGGTGTCTCGACTGCGCTCGACACGAACAGTGTTGCACCATCTTACCGCGCCGACTTCCCCGGCATAGCCGCTGACTGGCACTATCTCGACTCTGCCGCCACCGCGCAGAAACCCAAAGCCGTGCTCGACGCCATCGCCCGCGCCTACGGCCCGGATTACGCAACCGTCCACCGCGGCGTCTACGCTCGCTCCGCCAATATGACGCTCGCCTATGAAGCCGCGCGCAAACGCGTCGCCGGCTTTCTTGGCGCTGCATCCGAGAATGAAATCGTCTTCACCAGCGGCGCGACCGACAGTATCAATCTGGTCGCCGAAAGCTGGGGCAACAAATATATTGCCAAGGGCGACCGCATCATGCTGTCGCAGCTGGAGCATCATTCGAACATCGTGCCGTGGCAGATGCTGGCCGAGCGGGTCGGCGCGCATATTGATGTCGCGCCGCTGACCGGTGATGGCCAGATTGATCTCGACTGGCTCGAGGAACATCTGACCGAACAGCACAAGCTGGTCGCGCTGGCGCATGTTTCCAATGTGCTCGGGTCGTTGCTCGATGCGAAACGGGCAGCGGCAATCGCACACAAGGTTGGTGCGAAGCTGTTGCTCGATGGCTGTCAGGCCGCACCGCGCCTGCCCGTCAAGGTGCAGGATCTCGGTTGCGATTTTTACGTTTTTTCGGGGCACAAAATTTACGGCCCAACCGGCATCGGGGCCCTGTGGGCGCCTTATGCGACGCTCGAAGTCATGCCACCCTGGAAGGGCGGCGGGTCGATGATCGATCGCGTGTCTTTTGACCGCACCACCTATGCGCCGCCACCGGGCCGCTTTGAAGCGGGTACGCCGCATATTGTTGGCGTGGTCGGGCTGGACGCGGCGATCCAATATGTCGAGGGCATTGGTCTCGACGTAATCTCGGCGCATGAAAATGCGACACTGGCCAAGGCGCGCGAAGCCCTGTCCGGGATCAACTCTGTGCGGGTCTTTGGCCCTGACAAGAGCATGGGTATATTGAGTTTCGCGGTCGGCGACGTGCATCCGCATGACGTCGCCACTATATTGGATGAAGGCGGCGTTGCGATCCGCGCCGGCCATCATTGCGCGCAGCCGCTGATGGACTATCTCGGCGTAGCGGCGACGGCGCGGGCGAGTTTCGGGATTTACAGTGATGACAATGATGTCGCCGCTCTGGTGGACGGCATCAATCGGGTCAGAAAGATTTTCGGGTAAGGTGACGATATGAACGAAGAACGCAAAATATTGGTCGAAGAAGTCGAGTCGGTGGAGAAACCACGGCTGGCAAAGGTCGAGGACGCTGTGGATACACCGTTCGTCTCGAGCGAAGTCGAGAGACCGGATGACAGCGAGCAAAATGTCTCGACTACGCTCGACACGAACGACAGGCCCACCCCTGTCATGGCGCCTTCGCCTTTCGAAGCGGAAAGCGATGCAGCGAAGCTCAGTCGCAAGAAGGATTATCTCGAAGGCTTTCTGGCGCAGAAACCGACTGAGGCTCCGGCCGGAGAAGCCGGTGGCGATCTCTACGAAGCGGTGATCGATACGCTGAAATCGATTTTCGATCCGGAAATCCCGGTGAATATTTATGATCTCGGCCTGATCTATGGCGTCGAGATTACGCCCGACAATCACGCGATTGTTACGATGACGCTGACCACGCCGCATTGCCCGGTCGCCGAATCGATGCCTGGCGAGATCGAACTGCAAGTCGGCAGCGTACCCGGCGTCGGCCACGCCGAAGTCAATCTCGTCTGGGACCCGCCATGGGATCCGCAGAAGATGAGCGACGAGGCGAAGCTTGAACTGGGGATGTTGTAATATAAAGCCCTCTCCCCTTCAGGGGAGAGGGTTGGGAGAGGGGGATGTTCACCATGACTCCCCCTCCCTTGATCCCTCCCCTGAAGGGGAGGGAGAATTTGGAGCAAGACTATGACCGACACGAAAACCAAAACCCGCGAAATACCCGCCGCGATCAATCTGACGCCGGCGGCGGAGCAGCGCATTGCCGACCTGATGGCCAAGGCCCCCGACGACGCGATCGGCGTAAAGCTATCCACCCCGCGCCGCGGTTGCTCGGGCCTGGCCTATTCGGTCGACTATATCACCGAGGAAGTCCCGTTCGACGAAAAGATCGTCACCCCCGGCGGTCTGTTTTATGTCGACGGCGGCTCGGTGCTCTACCTGATCGGCAGCACGATGGACTGGGTGGAAGATGATTTCACCGCTGGTTTTGTGTTCGAGAATCCGAATGCCAAGGGCGCTTGCGGGTGTGGGGAGAGTTTTACGGTTTAGAGCTCTTAATTCGAACAATAGCCGACATGAAAAAACCCCGACGTGAAAACGCCGGGGTTTTTTAATTCTTTAAACCAGTGGAAAGGGACTTCAGACCTTCGAAGTCAGTTCCGGCACCGCATCAAACAGATCCGCAACCAGTCCGATATCCGCGACCTGGAAAATCGGTGCGTCTTCGTCCTTGTTGATCGCGACGATGATCTTGCTGTCTTTCATGCCCGCGAGATGCTGGATCGCGCCGGAGATGCCGATGGCGATATAGACTTCCGGAGCGACGATCTTGCCGGTCTGGCCGACCTGATAGTCGTTCGGGACATAGCCCGCGTCAACCGCAGCGCGCGAGGCACCGATGCCGGCGCCGAGCTTGTCTGCCAATGGCGTGATCACTTCCTCGAACTTCTCGGACGAACCCAGAGCGCGACCGCCGGAAACGATGATTTTTGCGCTGGTCAGTTCGGGGCGTTCGGACTTGGCGATTTCTTCACTGACGAAGCTGGATAGGCCAGCGTCGCTGGCGCCGCCAACGGCTTCGATGGTGCCGGAGCCGCCTTCGGTGGCCGCTTTGTCAAAAGCCGTGCCGCGAACGGTGATGACTTTCTTGGCATCCGAGGATTTGACCGTGGCGATCGCGTTGCCGGCGTAGATTGGCCGGGTGAACGTGTCTTCGCTTTCGACCGAGAGAATGTCGCTGATCTGCATGACGTCGAGCAAAGCTGCGACGCGCGGGGCGATATTCTTGCCGGTGGTGGTGGCGGGCGCGAGGAACGCGTCGTGCGTTTCCATCAGGCTGGCGATCAGCGGCGCGGCATTTTCCGCGAGCTGGTTGGCGAGCGAGGCGTCGTCGGCGACATGGACGGTGGCAATGCCAGCGACCTTGGCAACCTGTTCGGCAACGCTGGCACAGCCGGAGCCGATGACCAGAGCGTGGACTTCGCCCAGTTGCGACGCGGCGGTGACTACGGCCAGCGTCGCGTCTTTCATGTTACTGTTGTCATGTTCTACGAGTACGAGAGTTTTCATTTTGTAACTCCTTAAATCCTTGTTCCATTCCGTTCGTGCTGAGCCTGTCGAAGCACCTTGTCCCACCATCCTTCGACAAGCTCAGGATGAACGGGGGTGATTGGGCTCAAACGGTTAAATGGCTCCCACAGCTTTGAGCTTTGCGACCAGCGCGTCGACGTCTTCGACCTTTTCACCAGCCTGGCGAACCGGTGGTTCGGTGACGGTGATGGTGGTCAGACGCGGGCTGATGTCGACGCCGTAATCGGCTGGCGTTTTCTCATCCATCGGCTTTTTCTTCGCCTTCATGATGTTCGGCAGCGACGCATAGCGCGGTTCGTTGAGGCGCAGGTCGGTGGTGACCACGGCGGGCAGGTTCAGCTTGACCGTCTGCAGGCCGCCGTCGATTTCGCGTTTGACGGTGATGCTGTCGCCATCAATATCGATTTCATTGGCGAACGTGCCCTGACCCCAGCCGAGCAAGGCTGCGAGCATCTGGCCGGTCTGGTTCGAATCGTCATCGATTGCCTGCTTGCCGGTGATGACCAGCTTCGGTGCTTCTTCTTCGACGATCTTGGCGAGGATCTTGGCTACGGCGAGCGGTTCGACTTCTTCGTCGGTCACGACGAGGATCGCCCGGTCCGCACCCATGGCGAGTGCGGTGCGCAGCGTTTCCTGAGCCTTTTGCGGGCCAACCGAAACGGCGATGATTTCTTCTGCCTTGCCGGCCTCTTTCAGGCGGATGGCTTCCTCGACGGAGATTTCGTCAAACGGGTTCATCGACATTTTGACATTGGCGAGATCGACGCCGCTGCCGTCGGATTTAACCCGCGGTTTCACGTTATAATCTATGACCCGTTTTACGGGTACCAGGATTTTCATTGCTGTTTCCTTTTTTCAAATTTCACTACGCGATTAACTTACGTTCACGTAAACGTCAAGTTTTTGTGCTGCGGTGCAGCATCATCGATTTTGCCACAAGGGCATGTCCCGTTCGTAATGAGCTTGTCGAAGTACGGAATTACGCACTCCATCATCCTTCGACAGGCTCAGGACGAACGGCCTTGGTTTCCGTCCGTTCAGGCTGCTGCTTTAACCTGTGCAACAATCTTCTTCGCTGCATCGCCCAGATCATCGGCCGACACGATAGGCAGACCGCTATTGGCCAGGATTTCCTTGCCCTTCGCAACATTGGTGCCTTCCAGTCTAACGACCAGCGGCACATCCAGTTCCACTTCCTTCGCCGCGGCAACAATACCTTCGGCGATGATGTCGCACTTCATGATGCCGCCAAAGATGTTGACGAGAATGCCTTCGACCGCAGGATCGGCGAGGATGATCTTGAACGCAGCGGTGACCTTTTCCTTGGTAGCCCCGCCGCCAACGTCGAGGAAATTGGCAGGAAAGGCGCCATTGAGCTTGATGATATCCATCGTCGCCATCGCCAGACCGGCACCATTGACCATGCAGCCGATATTGCCGTCGAGCTTGATATAGGCGAGGTCGGATTTGCTGGCTTCGACTTCTGCCGGATCTTCTTCGGTCTCGTCGCGCAGCGCGGCGATGTCGGGATGACGCATCAGCGCGTTGCCGTCAAAGCTCATCTTGGTGTCGAGCACGATCAGTTGCTGATCCTCGGTCACCACCAGCGGGTTGATTTCGACCATTTCGCAATCCATCGCCATGAATGCGTCGTAGAGTTTCTTGCCGAGCTTCTGCGCCTGCTTGTTGAGGTCGCCTTCCAGCCCGAGCGCGAAAGCGATGGTCCGGCCATGATGCGGCATGAAGCCCTGAGCCGGGTCGATGGTGATCGTCTTGATTTTTTCCGGCGTGCTATGCGCTACTTCCTCGATATCCATACCGCCTTCGGTGGATACAACGATTGCAACGCGGCCACTGGCCCGGTCGACCAGCATCGAGAGGTAGAATTCCTTCTCGATATCGACGCCGTCGGTGACATAGAGCCGGTTGACCTGCTTGCCGGCGTCGCCGGTCTGGATCGTAACCAATGTGTTGCCGAGCATTTCTTCTGCATTGGCGCGCACTTCGTCGATCGATTTCGACAGCCGGACGCCGCCTTTGGCATCGGGACCCAGTTCCTTATATTTGCCCTTGCCGCGTCCACCTGCGTGAATCTGCGCCTTGACAACATAAAGCGGTCCGGGAAGTTTTCCGGCTGCGGCGACCGCTTCGTCAACGGTAAGCGCGGCATAGCCGGCAGGAACGGCGATACCGTGTTTGGCAAGCAGTTCCTTGCCCTGATATTCGTGGATATTCATGGGAAGGGTGAGCACCTTTCAAAATGGAGGTCTTGAGTCTCAAGACAAGCGATTAATTTGGCACGGCTAAAGCACAGTCAGGTCCCTATTTCCACCCTGTTTCGTGATAATTATCAGATGTCCTAGTCTGCTCCCCGACATAGCATTGACTGCAATCGACAATGTTCACGCAAATCGGGAAAATCGCCCGGATATCGGCAAAAAATTCGACTCTCCGGAATATATGCCCTTCAGCCCAGTGCTTTTACAGCGGCAGACGCATGGCGCAGCGGCGTTCGCCGGGCAGGCCGTGCTCGATTTCGAATTTGAGTATGTCGGCGAGTCTGTCCGGCAGCGCGGTCTCGTCCAGTGTCTGATAGCCCAGCTTGCGGTAGAATTGCTCGTTGAAAGGCAGGTCGCGAAAAGTTGTCAGGGTGAGCGCTGCCAAGCCGTTTTCCGTCGCATATATTTTTGCGGTCTCCAGCAAATGTCGCCCGACACCTTTGCCCTGGTGCCCGTCCTCGACCGACAGTTCGATTATGTGCAGTGCATCGCCATATATGGCCGTTGTAACAAATCCGAAACAGCGCTTTCCGGTCGCCGCTACCCAGACGGTGCCTTCGTCAATGTAAATCCGGTGTTGTTCAGCGGACATTACGGTTCCGCTGGCGATCCATTCGAGACCGGCTATGGCGAGAAACGCCTTGGCTGCCGATCTCTCGATATCCGGTAATATCGCTGCATCATCGACGGTCGCGAGTCGAATGGAGATGCCGGACATATTGGCGCCGCGCCTATTTGACCGCGCAGACTAGGCCGGAGGACGTGACTACGCCGACGATTTCCGGATCCTGAAGCGAGCGGGTCTGTTTGACGAATTCCTTGAACGTCACATCGCCCGGATTGCGATTCTTGAGCTTGCCTAGACCGTTCAGCTTATTGAGTTGTCCGAGCGACAGCCGGTCAACCATCCGGTCCGCCATGCAGGCCGATACCGGCGCAGAAAGTCCCGCGCTCATCAACCCGTTGCGCACCCGGGTTTCAGGGGTGGCGCAGCCGGCGAGTGCCGACAGCGCTATCGCCCCCAAAATTATCCGGTTCGCGTTCATTTCGCGGTTTTCGCCAGTTCGATTGCTTCGAGCACAACGCGCTTGGCTTCTTCAGCATCGCCCCATTTGCCGACCCGGACCCATTTCTCGGGCTCGAGATCTTTGTAATGGGTGAAGAAATGCTCGATCTGCTGCATCACGATTTCGGGCAGGTCATTGCCCTCGTCGATCTTGCGATAATAAGGGAATGTCGCGTCGATCGGCACGCAGAGCAATTTTTCGTCGCCGCCATGCTCGTCTTCGAGGTTGAGCACCGCAATCGGCCGGCAGCGCACGACACAGCCTGGCATGAAGGGCGAACGGGCCACAACCAGTGCATCCAGCGGGTCGCCATCGGGCGACAAAGTATGCGGAATGAAGCCGTAATTGGCCGGATAGCGCATCGGGGTGTGGAGGATACGGTCGACGAAAAGCGCGCCCGATGCCTTGTCGAATTCATATTTGACGGGTTCGCCGCCCACCGGAACTTCAATGACGACGTTCAGGGCTTCTGGCGGGTTATCGCCAATCGGAATTTTGTTAATATCCATGGAAAAGGGAGTCCTTATCTGGTTCTCGGTTGCAACAGACGGTCTATGCCGCTTTCTTGATCAACACCCTCTCCGGTGATTTTATCGAGCGCCGGATAGCGCAGGCCACCGGAATGGTCGACCATAAAATTATGATAGGCCTCACCATTTTTCGCAAAAATTTCGATCGTGCCTTCTGCCCCGCGATTTTCCTCGATCGCCTGTTTCAGCGCTTCGTCGCTATAGGCCTTGCCGTTGACCGCCGAGATAGTGAGGCCGGGTTTGAGGCCTGCCTTGAACGCCGGACTGTCCCAGATAACTGATTTAATCGTGCCCTTGCCGCCCATGATCAGGCCGATGCTGTAGCTGAGGTCCAGCTGCTTCCTGCGTTTGTCATTGGCCAGAATATAGGCGCTCGGCGTATCGACATAGACAAGCCGGTAGCCACCGAGGACGAGCCCGTTTTTCGGAGCTTCTGTACCGGTCCGGTAAACCCGCTCCTCGATGAAGCCAGCCCAGTCATAGGCCTGGACCTTGTCGAGCGCAGCGACAACATCCGACTGCTCATAAGTGACAACGCCCCAGTCACCATTTTTGCCGCCGAAAAAGGCGCGTGCAAAATCTTCCAGCGATTTTGTGCCGCCCGATTCGCGGCGGATGATCTGGTCGGCCTCGAGCCAGATCAGCAGGCCTTCGTTATAATAATCCTCTGCCCGCTGCCAGCTGGTCCAGGGTTTCGGCCGCCGCGCGGCGATGATCGGATCAAGCGTGGTATCGATCAATGGACGCCAGCTCCGGCCGACCCGCTGATCGATTCCCGCGGCGATGGCAGCGAGGGCGTCGAGCGTATCCTCCTTCGAATAGAGTCCGGACCGTGCGCCCAGGACATAGCCCCAGAATTGCGTCTGCCCTTCGTAGACCCAGAGCAGGCTGTCGCGCATCGGTTGCCGGAAATCGGGCGTCCACATGCCGGCGGGACGGCGATATTTGCCGTTCCATGCATGGGTAAGTTCATGCGGCAGCAGGTTGCGACGGCCCGGGCCGCTATCCCAGTCGGTAAAATATTCCCGGTTCACGCCATTTTCGGACGAGCGGTGATGCTCCAGTCCTATGCCGCCCATATCCTCGGTGAGCGCTAGCAGGAAATCATAGCGGTCATAGGGATGGCTGCCGAACAGCGCTTCGGCTTCCTTGACCAGTTTTATATGCGGCGTGAGTTGGGCCTTTTTGGGCTTCAGGAATTTTGCGTCATCCGCAACGATATTGAGATGCACCCGGCTGGTCAGCTGATGGGTCTGGAAAAATTGTCCGGCGAAAACCGGGCTGTCGACCAGAGTATCATAGTCGGTCTTTTCATAGACAATCGTGCCGCCGGTCCGCGATTTCGGTCGCATCGCGCTCGCGGCCTGCCAGCCGTCCGGGTAGATGGCGGTCGCCTCGACCGGAATTTGCCGGACATAATAGCCGGCGGGATATAGCGAAACCTGATGCCAGCGCAGGTTCAGCATGGCTGGTGCCATGACAATGCGGCCGTGGCTGCTGGTGGTGGCCGAGACAAACTGGAATTTCGCGGTGATCGTGCTGACATTCTCAGGAACCGTCAGATGGAAGGCGAAAACATCGACATCGTCGCGGATCCATGCCAGTTTTTCGCCATTGGCGGTGAATTCCAGCCCGGTGAGTTTCTCGATCTCGCCGCGCGGCGCATGGTTGCCGGGAAGCCATTCGGGGTAGAGCAGCGTCAGGCGCCCGGCTTTTGCCACCGGAATCGTCTGGGTGACGCGGAAAATTCCCTGGTCATGATCGCGGGCATCGACCTGCAAAGTCATGGTGCCGGGATAGGCTATGTCCTGCGGCGCGGGGATCGTCTCCTGCGGCGCAACATAGCTCGGTTTGCTCAAGCGGTCCGGCATTGCCGCCGCCGTTGTAGAAATGGTGAAGGCCAAGAAAAGAGCCAATATGCCAACCAGACGCATGTGCAGAAAATCCCTTTGGTGATCAGCGTGTGCAAATGGGGGATTTTGCAACTTTCGTCCAGAGGCTTGCTGGAAATAAGCCACTTCCGCTTTGCCGCTTCACTGGCTAAAGCGCTCCCTATGGCAAAGATACAGACACCCCAGCCCGTGCGCGGCACCCAGGATATATTTGGCGAAGAGCAGGAGCGCTTCCAGCATGTTGTGGAGACATTTGAACGTGTGCGACGGCTGTACGCATTCAAGGGCGTCGAAATGCCGGTGTTTGAACCGACCGCGGTCTTTTCCCGCTCGCTTGGCGAGACCACCGATGTGGTGTCCAAGGAAATGTACAGTTTCGAGGATCGCGGCGGCGACAGCCTGACCCTGCGGCCGGAATTTACCGCGGGTATCTCGCGCGCTTTCCTGACCAACGGGTGGCAGCAGCATATGCCGCTCAAACTCTCCGCCCATGGCCCCCTGTTCCGTTATGAACGGCCGCAGAAAGGCCGCTACCGGCAGTTTCACCAGCTCGATGCAGAGATTATCGGGGCGGGCGAAGCGACGGCGGATGTCGAATTGCTTTGCTTTGCCGATCAGCTTTTGCAGGAACTGGGTATCGCCGATGGCGTGACCCTGCAGCTCAATACATTGGGCGACGCGGAAAGCCGGGATGCCTGGCGTGACGCTTTGGTCGAGCATTTTCAGGCGCACCGTAAGGATCTTTCGGAAGACAGTCAGGACCGGCTGGAGCGCAATCCGCTGCGGATTCTCGACAGCAAGGAACGGCAGGACCGGCCAATCGCCGATGCGGCTCCGGATATTGACGCCTATCTGTCGACCGAGGCGAAAGAATTTTTCGCTCAGGTCACCGAAGGGCTGGATGCCTGCGGCGTGGCCTGGACGCGCAACAGCCGCTTGGTGCGGGGCCTCGACTATTATCGCCATACTGCCTTTGAATTTGTCACTGACCGGCTCGGCGCACAGGGCACGGTTCTGGCTGGCGGGCGTTATGATGGCCTGATCGAGACTCTCGGCGGTCCAGCGACCCCCGCTGTGGGTTGGGCTGCCGGTATCGAGCGCTTGGGCATGTTGCTTACCGAAGTGCCCGAGGCTTCACTGGAACTGGCCATTGTGCCGATGGGCGAGGAAGCCACGGTTAAGGCGCTGTCGGTAGCGAACGAACTCCGCAAAACTGGGTTTTCAGCCGATATTTTCGGCAGCGGGAAGTTCAAGAAACGCATGGCGCGCGCCAATCAGGCGGGCGCATTGGCGGCAATCATCATCGGCGAGGACGAGCTGGCCTCCGGCAAGTTGCAGTTCAAAAATCTCGCCACTGGCGAGCAGACTGGGCTGGATGTCGCAGAGATCACGGAAAAAATGTGGGACCTGAGATTTTCCGACGACCTTGATGATCTCGACTCCGACCTTCTGGCATTGGAACAGGATGTGAAGTCTTCGGGAGAGAGTGATTGACCACCATCACCCCCCAGAGACTGGCGCAAATCGAGGCGCGTTTTGCCGAGCTTCAGGCGATGATGGCCTCGGGCGATCTCGACAGCGAAAAATTTGTCGCTGTTTCCAAGGAATATGCCGAAATCGAACCGGTTGCCGAGGCCGCTGCCAATGTGAAATCACTGCGTGACGAACAAGCGGAACTGGCCGAGATGCTCGCCGGTGATGATGCCGAGATGAAGGCGATGGCGGCCGATGAAGTGGATGGCGTGAAGAAGGCGCTGGAAAAGGCCGAACATGCGCTCGCGCTGCAATTGCTGCCCAAGGACAGCGCCGATGACCGGCCAGCGATGCTCGAAATCCGCGCCGGTACCGGTGGTGACGAGGCCGCGCTTTTTGCCGGTGATCTGTACCGCATGTATACGCGCTATGCCGAGGATCAGGGCTGGAAGGTCGAGATGATCTCCGCCAATGCCTCGGAAGTCGGCGGGTTCAAGGAAGTGGTCGCCAATATCCAGGGCAAGGGCGTGTTTGCCAAGCTGAAATTCGAATCCGGCGTGCACCGGGTGCAGCGGGTACCGGAAACGGAAAGCGGCGGACGGATTCATACCTCGGCGGCGACGGTGGCAATCCTGCCGGAGCCGGAAGAGGTCGATATCAAGATCCGCACCGAGGATCTGCGCATCGATACCTATCGGGCAAGCGGCGCTGGCGGACAGCATGTCAACAAGACCGACAGCGCGATCCGCATCACTCACTTGCCGACCGGTCTGGTTGTACAGTGCCAGGACGG
The DNA here is from genome assembly GCF_963975735.1 of uncultured Parasphingorhabdus sp. Lineage (GTDB taxonomy): Bacteria > Pseudomonadota > Alphaproteobacteria > Sphingomonadales > Sphingomonadaceae > Parasphingorhabdus. The sequence goes on along the minus strand of NZ_CAXBIA010000010.1, from coordinate 60,983 downwards.
CAAGTCGCAGCACAAGAACAAGGCGCAGGCGATGAAGGTGCTGGCGGCGCGGATGTATGAGCAGGAACGCGACGCGGTGCAAAGCGAGGAAGCCGAAGCGCGCAAGTCGATGGTCGGTTCCGGCGATCGCAGCGAGCGCATCCGCACCTATAATTATCCGCAAGGCCGGGTCACCGACCACCGGATCAACCTGACGCTGCACAAGCTGCCCGAAATCATCGAGGGCACGGCGCTTGGTGAAATGGTCGATGCGCTGATCGCAGAGGATGAAGCCAGCCGGCTTGCCAATCTGGATGGGTGATGTCGCCGGTGTTTTGCGCGAAGCGACACAGATGTTAAGCGAAATCTCCGATAGTCCGCGACTCGATGCGGAATTGCTGATGGCGCATGCGCTGAAAATGGAGCGCGCCGATCTGCTGCTGAAACTGCCCGAACTGACCGCTCCGGCCGAATTTTCTGCGCTGGTCGAACGGCGCCGGCGATCCGAACCCGTTGCCCATATCATCGGCATGAAGGAATTCTGGGGTCTTGATTTTCAGGTCAGCCCGGATGTCCTGATCCCCCGTCCCGACAGCGAATTGCTGATCGAGGAAGCGGTTCGCTTATGCGCGACGCAGCATCCGCAAAGGATATTGGACCTCGGCACGGGCAGTGGCGCGCTTCTGCTCGCCGCGCTCAGCGAATTTCCCGCGGCCAACGGTCTGGGTATCGATGCCAGCACCGCTGCCTTGCAAATTGCCCATAATAATGCGGATGCGCTGGGATTGGCCGACCGGGCCAGGTTCCTGCTGCTCGACTGGACGCTGCCCGACTGGACGGGTCCGCTCGGTTCCGGCTTTGATCTGATCCTCGCCAACCCGCCTTATGTCTCGACCAACGCCCGGTTGTCCGCGGATGTAGCCCAATATGAACCCCATCAGGCGCTGTTCGCCGGAGAGGATGGAATGGATGACTATCGGATCATCATTCCCGGGCTTGAAAATCTGCTTTCTCCCACCGGAAAGGCCCTGCTCGAAATTGGCTTCGATCAAGCAGATGCGGTTTCGGAACTGGCTATGAACAACGGCTATCATGTTGAGTTAAAGAAAGATTTAGGGGAAAATGATCGTTTGTTAATCCTCCATCGGTAAAAAGGGCTTGGTTTTGACGAGGCGACTCGCTAAGACTTGTTCAGGCGCAGATGATTTCTGGCTTTTCCCTAAATCACTGGCCTGCCCCCAACTTGATAATTTTGCTGGTTTTCGGCGAGTATTTGTCTTGTATGGGCCGCTGTGAACGGGTTGTCTGCAGCGCAATTGCCACCAGCGCGTGGCTATAACTTGAGAAAGACCAAGTTTATAAACGGTATAAGGATACCTAAAATTTGATGAACAATCGTCAGCCTAGCCGCCGTGGACGTGGCCGGAACACCAATAATAATAACCGCCCCCAGGGCAACCGTAGTGGTGGGTCGGACCGCGATAACCGGATCGATAGTCGCGCGCGTGGCAATGCAGCGCAGATGCTCGATAAATTCAAGAAAATGGCGCAGGACGCACAGGTCAATGGCGACCGCGTTCAGGCCGAATATTATCATCAATTCGCCGATCATTATTTCCGGGTCAATGCCGATACCGTGGCTCGTCGCGAAGAACAGCGGATCGCCCGTGAAGAGCCGCGTGGAGATAACCGGTCGGACAATCGGCCCGATAATCGTGGTGACAATCGTGGCAATGGTTCAGGCCAGAGCGATTCCAACGACAATGATGGCGACAATAATCGTAACCGGCCACAGCAGGCACAGCAAAATCGTCCGCCGCGGGAAGAGCGGGACAATCGCGAAAGTCGCGATAATGGCAACGATATCGCTGCGAATGATACGACCGAAGAGAAAAAACCGGTTCGCAGCCGTCGTCCGCGCAAGGTTGAAACTGTCGGAGCCCGCAACGACGCAGCGGAACAGAATGGCGAGTCAAACGGTCTGGATGCCAGCGCCCTGCCGCCAGCGATTTCGCAATCGATCGAGGTCGAGGTTGAGAAGAAGCCGGCGCGTAAAAAGCGTGTACCCAAGCCGAAGGTGGTTGAAGAAGGCGATACCGTCTAACGACTGTTTTGCCGGAATCAAATAGGGACGAGCATGTTAGCCAAGGCTGCTGCTCGTCGCAAAACTGCCGCTAACCGAACATTTATATCAGGCCGTTCAACGCCGGCGCTGCGATTAAGCGGCGTCCAGTCCCTCAATGGCTGTTGCCAGCCAGCCGGGAAGATCTAGCCCCTGCAAATCGTCGACACGCCGATGTTCAACCGACAGACCATCGCCGGGATAGGCAATGCGCTGGCGTTTTTCGTCGGCTTGCGCGATCGGCACGACGACCATCCGCCGGTTCACCTTTTGCCGGTAATTCATCCGCGCAGTATTTTCCTGTCCGACATAGCAGCCCTTGGTAAAGCTGACGCCGTTCAGTTCCGCAGCGTTGCATTCGAGCCATAAAGTCTTGTCGCTGCCGAACTCACTGGCTCCCTCGGTGACGCCGAGCGACAGGCGGTGCTTTCGATAATCTTCGTCCGCACCTTCACCATCACTTGCGTCGTCCAGCCAGCGGTAGCCCAATGCGGCCAGGCGGGGATCGACCGGTCTGTTTTCGGCTGCCAAAGCCCAGTGGACTTGCAGTGAATCATCCACAGCGATCTCGATCTTTCGCCGCAGCCGATAGAGTTTCAGGCGGCGGACAAGTCCCTCGGCCTGCTCCCTCTCGCAGTCGATCAATATATCCTCGCCATCGGCCCACAGAAAGAAATCGAACAGCAGTTTCCCCTGAGCGGTGAGCAGCGCAGCCCATTGCGGCACGCCTGCTACGACAGCGGTGGTGTCCTGCGTTACCAGCCCTTGCAGAAACTGCCGGATGTCTTCGGACCCGTCCGTTGCCGAGAGGCGGATGACGGCGCGTTCATTAAGTCTGGTTTCGGTCATGGCATTTAGGTAGGGTGTGCGAACCGAAAAACCAAGCCTTGCGCGGAGCTATATGACCGATACCCTTACTATACGTCGCCCCGATGACTGGCACGTCCATCTTCGTGACGGCGCGATGCTGGAAGCGGTTGCTCCGTTTACCGCCCGGCAATTTGCCCGGGCTATCATCATGCCCAATCTTTCCCCGCCGGTGACCAGCGCTGCCAGTGCCGCGGCCTATCGGGAACGGATCATGGCGGCATTGCCCGATGATTCCGGTTTTACACCGCTGATGACCTGTTATCTGACCGATGATGCGGATGCGGACGATATAGCGACCGGTCATGCGGCTGGCATTTTTACGGCCGCGAAACTCTATCCCGCCAATGCCACGACCAACAGCGCGCACGGGGTGACCGATGTAGCGCATATCATGCCGGTGCTCGAACGGATGCAGGATATTGGCATGCCGCTGCTGGTGCACGGCGAGGTGACCGATGGCAGTATCGATATTTTTGACCGGGAAGCCGTGTTTATCGAGCGGATATTGGAAAAGCTGATTGAAACGCTTCCGGATCTGAAAGTCGTGTTCGAGCATATCACGACCGAGCAGGCGGTACGCTTTGTCGATGGCGCTGGTCCGAATGTTGCGGCAACCATTACGCCGCATCATCTGCATATCAATCGCAATGCGATGTTCACCGGCGGCATTCGGCCCCATGCTTATTGCCTGCCGGTTGCCAAGCGCGAGCTGCACAGGCTGGCGCTACGCAAGGCGGCGACCTCCGGATCTGCGAAATATTTCCTCGGTACCGACAGCGCACCGCATGAAATCCACGCCAAGCTATCGGCCTGTGGATGTGCGGGTATTTTCAACGCACCTTATGCGCTGGAGAGCTACGCTGCTGTGTTCGACGAAGAAGGCGCGCTCGACCGGCTGGAGGGCTTCGCGTCCGTGCATGGGCCGCAATTTTACGGCTTGCCGCTCAACGAAGACCGGGTGACGCTGGAAGGCGGCAGTTTTACCGTGCCCGAGAGCCTCAACACCGGCGGCTCCACGCTTGTTCCCTTTCACGCGGATTCCGAACTGGCCTGGCATATCGTTCAGGCCTGACCGGCAATCGCTTTCCGCGCTGTCTTGCCCGCTAGAATGCTGTCGGTCGAATAGATCGCCAGGCTGATCCAGATCAGCAAGAAACAAATGATGTGCGATGGTGTCAGCGCTTCCTTGTAAACCAGCACGCCAACGAGAAACTGGATCGTCGGTGCGAGATAATTTAACAGTCCGATGGCGCCTAGGGTCATCTTCTTGACCGCCGAGGCGAACAGCAGCAGCGGGATGGCAGTGACAATGGAACCGCCGATCAGCAACAGATCAATCATCCGGTCATCGCCGAGATGCAGGCCAGTCGTAGACGGCGCTGTGCCGAACGTAAGCCAGACGAGAAGCAGGGTAAAAGGAAGGAACAACATTCCGGTCTCTGCCGTCAGGCCCACTATAGGTCCGATGTCTGCGATCTTGCGGACCAGCCCGTAGCTGCTCCACGAAATCGCCAGAGCGAGACTGATCCAGAGCGTATCGAGCGCTTGAACGGCCAGCACCGAAACGCCCGCAGCGGCTATCGCAATGGCAATCCATTTGTTGCGGGAGAGCTTCTCGCCGAGAAATATCCGGCCGAGAAAAACGCTGAGCAAAGGGCTGATAAAATAGCCGAGACTGGCCGCGAGAATATGATTCTCGTGCACGGCCCAGACATAGACCAGCCAGTTTGCTGCGATGAGACAGGAACTCGCCAGCATCGCCCAGCGCAATCTGGAATCAGCCAGTGCCGATGCCAGACCGACAAGGTTTTTCCGGAAATAGAGAATGACGAGCAGCAGCGGCACTGACCAGATGATCCGGTGGGCAACGACTTCCAGCGCGTCTACGCTTTGCAGCAGCTTGAAATAGACCGGCATCAAACCCCAGAAAACGCAGGCGGTTAGCGCCTGAAAGAGGCCGATACGGCTGGTGGATTGGGCAACGGACATAGTGCAGCGACTAGGCTTCGCGCCGTCACCGGGCAATCAAGAAATCCTATTGTCGGGGAAACCCGGACCGGGGGGTCAGATAATGCCGCCACCTATCCATAGCCGGAAGGCGCATATGCACACGACGATCAAACAGAAATACATGCCACTGGTGCGTGACGAAATCAGGCCGAACAGCGCGCCGATGCCGGCGATCGGCAGGATCAGCCAGTTGGTCCAGCCAAGCAGGGGGACCAGACCTATGAAGGAGAGAATGAGGGCGATACCGCCGATGAAGATTGAGATCAGATTAGCCATGGCTGTATTATAGGCGTAATGCACCGATATTTCAAGTATTTCCAAATTGGCAGGGTCATAGTAGGCTTGCTGCTTGCGGGAGGATGGCCTTGGCTGTTGAAGATATCAGAATTGAAACGGAACGGTTGATCCTGCGTCCGCCCAATGGTGACGATTTCGAACAATGGGCCAGATTTCAATCCGATGAAGCCACAATGACCTTCATTGGCGGAGTCAAAAGCCGCGCCGAAAGCTGGCGGGATCTATGCGCCATGGTCGGTGCGTGGCATGTTCGCGGCTATGCGATGTTTTCGCTGATCCTCAAAGATAGCGGAAAATGGATTGGCCGCATCGGCCCCTGGTATCCCGACAGCTGGCCCGGGACCGAGGTCGGCTGGGGCATCGCGCCGGAATATGCGGGCAAGGGCTATGCGCTGGAAGCGGCAGTCGCGAGCATGAACTATGCCGTCGATGCGCTCGGCTGGAGCGATATTTGTCATACTATTGATCCCGACAATCTTGCTTCGATCAAATTGGCCGAGCGGGTGGGCTCTACCAATCGCGGGCCGACGCGGCTTCCCGAGCCCTATCAGGATGCGCGGGTTGACGACTGGGGACAATCGCGCGAACAATGGCAAGAGAATAGAAAACAGTTCCAGTAGGAGAGCAGCCATGGCCGAAGATCGCTATCTTGATCCGACACGCGAGAGTTTTGATGCGTTCAAGGCGCTGCCCCGCGATGTGCCGATCAACATGCTCAATCTGCTGCGCTTCCATCAGGTCGCGCAATATCCCGCAGATCATCCCAATGCCGGCAAGGGTTGGAACGGTGCGCGGGCCTATGAAGAATATGGCAAGACCAGCGGGCCGATTTTCAAACGGGTGGGCGGCACGATCCTCTGGCGGGGTCAGATGGAATGTATGGTGATCGGGCCCGACGACAAGCAATGGGATGTCTCCTTCATCGCCGGCTATCCCAATAGCGGCGCGTTCATGGAAATGGTCACTGACCCCGAATATCAGAAGGCGGTGGTCAATCGCCAGGCCGCTGTCCTGACATCCCGCCTGATTCGATTCGGTGAAATCGACGGGCCCGACACGTTCGGATGAAATCCCGAATTGGGACAATAGGTTAACGAATAGTCACCGGATTAACCAAATTCCCTAACGAAATATTAACGCTTTTTGATGCATTTGTTCCCCTAAATTCAGGAGCAAATTGCATGTCTTATTTTTCCCGTTCACTCATGCTGTCCGCAGCAGCTTTTGCGTTACCGCTAACGCTTGCGGCTTGCGGGAGCAACGAAGCCAGCGAAGAAGAGCTGGCGAACCTGGACGATAATCTGACCTCCGACCCGGCGATGAATGATGCGCTGGAAGATGCTATATTGGTTGATCCCGATCTCACGGATCAGGCCAACCGCAATGCTATTCGCGGTGCGAACGGTCCCGCCGACGGATCGGTCCCTCCCGGTGCCAGCTATGCCGGCGCAGCGGAAGGCGGAAAGGCAGCAGCAGCGGCTGCACTAGGCGGCAAAATGCTGAGTGCCCCGAAACCGCGGCAGATGACGTCGGATGACGAATGTACCAGCTGTGCCGGAAGCGAAGGCATGACGCTGGGCGCGAAAGCCGAACAGCAAAGCGCAAAGCGCGGCAAAGGCACGTGCGACCAGAAGCTCAGCTATGACATGGGCTGGGCCAACCGGATGCCACCGGAATTTCCGGTCTATCCCAAAGCGGCTGTGCAGGAAGCTGCCGGTGTTGAAGGCGGTCTATGCGACATTCGTGTGGTCAGTTTCACGACCGCTTCGCCGATGAAGAGCGTCGTCGATTTCTATTATACCCAGGCCAAGCGCGGTGGGTTTGATGCCGAATATCTGCTACGCGGCAGCGAACATGTTCTGGGCGGAACCCGGGGCAGCGATGACGGTGCCTTCGTGATCACCCTGAACAAGCGTTCGGGCGGCGGGACGGCTGTCGATATTGTCGCCAGCAACGGTCGCTAGATCGGAAACAACAACGCCGGACTTCGCATTGCATATTGTCCGGTAATTGAAAGGTGGCCCGCTCCGGCCACCTTTTTTCATTTTATTCGCGGTAGCTGCCGCCGCCATCGACGGTGATGTCATTGGCGGTGGTAAAGCTGCTCAGGTCGCTGGCCAGCCACAGCATCGCATTGGCAACTTCGACCGCCTGTCCGACCCGGTTGATCGGATGGTTGCGGTTGAACAGTTCCACCGCTTCGTCATGCGGTCCGGGATAGGCGGCGAGATAGCGCTGGTACATCGGCGTGTCGATCGCGCCGGGGTGGACGGTGTTGACCCGTACCGGATATTTCTCGGCAGCGCAGTGGAGCGCGAGCGATTTGCTCAGCGAGGTAACCGCTGCCTTGCTGGCGCAATAGGCTGCGAATTGCGCGCCGGGACGCATGGCGAGCATCGAACCGATATTGACGATAGCGCCGTCTTCTCCGCTTTCAAGTATTGCGGGGAGGCCGACACGGCAACCGTAGAATGTGCCCTGCATGTTGATATCGATGGTCCGGTTCCAGCTGTCCAGATCGACCTCGTCAACCGATCCGGGCTCGGAAATGCCCGCGACATTGAACAGGGTGGTGATCTTGCCGAAGCGCTTCTTCGTAGCGTCGACAGCCGCGTGCCATTGCTCGAGATTGCGCACATCCAGCTCGACCGCATCCGCGCGGTCACCCAGAGAGGCTGCCAGCTCCTTCGCCTTGTCGATCTGGATATCGGCCAGCATCACCGAGCCGCCTTCTTCGATAACCCGCCGTCCGGCGGTGCCGCCAATGCCTTCCGCGCCGCCTGAAATCAGCGCGACTTTTCCGTCCATCATACCCATTATATATTCCTGTCTCTCTGGCTTATTTCTTGTCGAATATGATCGGCAGATTGCTCAGACCGCGCAACATCATGTTGGGCGGATAGTTCAGTTCCGCGCCTTCCCTGATCCGGATATTGTCCATGCGTTTGGCAAATTGCTGGAATGATACGGTCATTTCCTTGCGCGACAGCATATTGCCGACGCACATGTGGATGCCCTTTCCGAAGGCCAGATGGGTGCGCGCATTTTTGCGGTCGACCTGAAATGCGTTCGGATTTTCAAACTGCTTGGGGTCGCGGTTGGCGGCGTGATAGCGCATCATCACCATCGCGCCCTTGGGCAGCGTCACGCCGCCCAGTTCGGCATCGCGGTGCATCACCCGCCAGATGCCGGATGAGCCGCTCGACATGCGCAGCACTTCTTCGACTGCATTGGGGATCAGCGACGGATCATCCTGAATTTTCTTATACTGGTCGGGGTTGGTTGCAAAAAGCCGCATGCCTTCGGCCAGTGCGGCCGTTGTAGTTTCATTGCCGGCGACCATCAACTGCTGGACTATAGACAGGGATTCTGCATCGTCGAGCGGCCGTTCACCGTCAACTTGAGCATTCACCAGGTCAGAAAGAATATCGTTCTTCGCTTCCTTGCGCCGCTCGTCCATATTGGCTTTCAGCGCGTGCTGATATTCGACCACCTCGCGTTCGGTCTCCAGTTGCCGTTCGCGCGTCATCATGCCTGACAGACGATCGACAAAGGCATTGGTCCAGCGCTTGATCGTATGGGCATCGGCCACGTCGAGGCCGAGTTGCACGGCAATCGTCCGCACCGGCATCGGAATCGCATATTCATCGACAAATTCGCACTCGCCCTTGTCGATGAAATTGTCGATCAGTTCGTTCGACATCTCCCGCATGCTGTCTTCCAGCTTGTTCACTTTCGGCATCGAGAATGCGAGATTGACCAATTTGCGGAACCGCGTGTGGACCGGCTGGTCGGCGGTCAGCAGGGTGTTTACCTGCGGCCAGCCCTTTGCCTGGATCGCCTGCAATTCCTTGTCATTTTCAAGCTCTTCCTCGGATTTTCCGCCGGAGAGCAACGCATTGAAATTGTTAGAAAAATCATCCAGCCGACCGACAGCTTCCGAGATCAGGTCATAGTCCAGAACCACATATGTGCCGCTTGCCTCGTCAAAAAAGACCGGCGTCTTGGCGCGTTTCTCTTCATAAAATTCAAACGGATCGGCCAGAATATCCGGTTGAAAAAGGGATTTGGATACTGCTTCGTTCATGACAGGTTCCTGCTCATATTAGTCAAATGATGGCGTGGGTTTGCCCTCGGCATTATAAACCGGCCCTTCGGCATCGACCCGGTATTTGGCGCTGACGGCGTTGATCAGGCCGAAGCTGCCGATATGGGCAAGCATGTTGGCATAATGGACATCCTGAAAATGCTGGGCGAGAGCTTCCTCGTCGGCCCATTCTTCAAACACCTCGATACGCGATGGATTATGCATATCGGCGGCCCAGCTATAGCAAAGGCACCCTTCCTGGCTCAGCGCGCCATCGATAAAAGGCTGCGCTTTCTTCAGACATTCTTCGCGTGTTGCCGGTTCGACGTCGATATGTGCCGCGATCAGTATTTTGGCCATGCTTCAAATTCTCCTAAAGCTTGTTGCCGCCAAATTGCGCGACGACGACAAATATGCGTTTGCTGTAAAGCCACTGGCCGTCGACTTTGACAAATTCATCATCATAGCGGCCGCCGGCAACGCGTGGCTCGCCATTTTCAACCAAAATTTCATGAGTCTGGTAGCGGCCCGAGGCGGTGTCGCCTGTAATATCCAGAGACGCAGGTATGCCGAGAAAACTGACGGCATCGAACTGGCTCATGGCGCCGTTCCAGAGATTGACGATATTGGTCCGGCCGACGACTTCGGTTCCCATTAGCGACCAGACAGCATCTTCGGTCCACAGCGCGCCCCAGTCGTCTGGGTCTTTGCGCAGCACTGCGTCGCAATAGCTGTCGTGCAATTCCCGGATGGCCAACCGGTCTTCTATTGGTCCTGAAAACATTGACTGATCCTCTCCTGATTATGGAGAGACTACACGGCAAAACCGCCGGAAAAACAAGCTGCCATAAGTGCTAGCGGGGGTGAATCAATCGCCGCTGATCCGTTCGATATCCGCGCCCACCGCTGCGAGTTTTTCTTCCAGCCGCTCATAGCCGCGATCAAGATGGTAGATACGCTGCAGCCGGGTTTCGCCTTCCGCTGCCAGTCCGGCAATCGCCAGACTCATCGAAGCGCGCAGGTCGGTCGCCATCACCGGCGCGCCGGTCAGTTTCTTGACGCCCCGGACCACGGCGGTGCGGCCCTTGGTTTCGATATCCGCGCCCATGCGGTTCAGTTCAGGCACATGCATGTAGCGATTCTCGAAAATGGTTTCGGTGAGTACGCTGGCGCCATCGGCGAGGCAGAGCATCGCCATCAGTTGCGCCTGCATGTCGGTGGCGAGACCGGGATAGGGCGCAGTCGAGAGGGTAAGCGGTTTGAGCTTGCCATCGGAAGCCACCCTTATGCCCTTGGCATGGACGTCGATTTGCAGACCGGCGTGGCGCAGCGCATCGAGCGTCGCTTCCATCTCGTCAGCCTTGGCAGCCAGCAGATCGACTTCGCCGCCGGCTATGCCGACCGCGCAGGCGTAGCTGCCCGCTTCGATCCGGTCAGACATCACCCGATAGGTGCATCCGTGCAGCCGATCGACGCCGGTTATCGTGAGTGTCGACGAGCCAATGCCTTCGATTTCCGAACCCATGGCAACCAGCATGTTGCACAGGTCGACAATTTCCGGTTCCCGCGCGGCGTTCTTGAGGACGCTGGTGCCGTTCGCCAAGACCGCTGCCATCAATGCATTTTCCGTCGCTCCGACCGAGACGACCGGAAAGGTGAAATCGCCGCCGGGCAAGCCGCCATCGGGAACGCGAGCTATCACATAGCCGCTGGTGGTTTCGATCGAGGCGCCAAGCGCTTCGATAGCCTTGAGATGCAAGTCGATCGGCCGGTTGCCGATGGCGCAGCCACCGGGCAGCGAGACCCGGCATTCGCCAGCGCGCGCCAGCAATGGGCCGAGAACCAATATCGATGCCCGCATCTTGCGAACGATATCATAAGGCGCTTCGGTCGAGGTGATCCGGCCCGCTTTCAGCGTCATGACCCGGCCGAAATCTTCTGGCCGCGCGCCTTCGATCGTGGTCGAAACACCCAGCTGGTTGAGCAAATGTCCGAAACTGTCGACATCGGCCAGCCTCGGCAGGTTGCGCAGGGTGACCGGTTCTTCGGTCAACAGGGCGCAAGGTAACAAGGTCAGAGCGCTATTCTTGGCCCCCGAAATGGGAATTGTGCCAGACAGGCGATTGCCGCCGCGTATTGAGATAATATCCATGGTCTAGCATTTACCTAAAATGGGGATGCAGGCAAGTCTATTGCGCCGCTTGCACCCCGACATTGCAGCAAAACGCGCTAGTTCCGCAACAATCCGAGCGCGGCATAGGCGGCTTCCACCGTCGGCCGTGCCATTGCCGAGGCCTTTTCCGAACCATCGCGTAAAATCGTGTCGATCGCTGTCTCGTCCTTGCGCAATTCTTCGAACCGCTGGCGAATGGGTGACAATTTGCTCACCGCCAGATCGGCCAGCGCCGGTTTGAAGTCGCCAAAGCCCTTGCCCGCATATTCGGCAAGCACAGCGTCTTGTGAGAGGTCGGCCAGCGCGGCATAGATGACGATCAGGTTCCTGGCTTCCGCCCGCTCTGCCAGATCGTCCATATTGTCGGGCAACGGCTCCGGATCGGTTTTGGCCTTCTTGAATTTCCGTGCAATTGTCTCGTCATCGTCGGTCATGTTGATCCGGCTGAGATCGGACGGGTCCGACTTGCTCATTTTGGCATTGCCGTCGCGCAGGCTCATGATCCGCGCCGCCGTTTTACCGAAAAACGGTTCCGGCAGGACGAAGGTTTCGGTGCCGGTATCGTTATTGAACTTTGTCGCGATGTCGCGGGCCAGTTCGAGATGCTGTCTCTGGTCGTCGCCGACGGGAACATGGGTCGCCTGATAGAGCAGGACATCGGCCGCCTGCAGCACCGGATAACCCAACAGCCCCAGAGACGACCTCTGTTTGTGTTTACCGGATTTTTCCTTGAACTGGGTCATCCGGTCCAGCCAGCCCATCGGCGTGTTGCAAATCAGCATCCAGGCCAGTTCAGGATGCGCGGGTACGCGGGCCTGGTTGAACAGGATCGATTTGTCGGGATCCACCCCGGCAGCAACCAGCGCTGCGACCATTTCGCGGCAGTTGGTAGCCAGTTCAACGGGATCATTATGGACGGTAATGGCGTGGAGATCGGCCAGAAAGAACAGGCATTCGCTCTCGTCCTGCATCTTCACCCAGTTCTTGATCGCGCCGAGATAATTGCCGAGATGAAGATTTCCTGTTGGCTGGATGCCCGATACTGTCCGCATTTTTGGCGACATATTCTATGTTTCCTCCGTCGGAATGGGTTTGCGTTTGACCAGTGCGATGATCCTTTGCTTGTCCACCGCGCCGACCATGAAGCCGACGACAGCATAAACAGCTGCACCAGCGGCCACAAGCACCACCAGCGACCAGATCCGCGACCAGACATCGGCAGCGAAATAAGGCGTCAATGGGCCCATCAGCATCCACAATATAGCGGCCATTGCCGCAGTTGCGATTAACTGGCGGAAAATCCGCGACGCCAGGGCGGCGGTGAAGTGGAAAAATCCGCGCCGATGGAGAATGGTATACAGAAGCACACAATTTAGCGTGGCAGAGGCCGCCGTCGCCGCGGCCAGTCCGACGATGCCGTAACCGGCATACATGACGACATAGATGTTGAGCGCAATATTGACGATGAGAGCAGCCAGAGCCGTCAAGACCGGAGTTTTCGTGTCGGATCGGGCGAAAAACCCCGGTATGAGGATTTTTATGATCACATAAGCGGGCAGGCCGGCAACCAGTGCGACAACGATGTTCGACATCAGCGCGCCGTCCGCCGGGGTAAACTTGCCGCCAACGAAAAAGGCGCTGGTAAAGGCCGGCGCGCAGATGGCGAGGGCCGCCGCAGCGGGCAGGGTCAGCAACGTCGCCATTTCGAAGGCGTCGGCCTGCAGACGTTGCGCGAGCGCCTGGTTTTCATTCTGGATGTGGCGCGACAACATTGGCAGGATGGCCGTGCCCAGAGCGATGCCGACAATGCCGAGCGGCATCTGGTTCAGGCGGTCGGCCATTTTCAGAAGCGTCAACGACCCCTGGGGCAGGGAGGTGGCAAAAAACGTGTCGACAAACTGGCTGATCTGGTAAATTCCGGCGCCAAATGTTGCGGGCAGGATAACCATCCCCAATTGCTTGATCTCGGGTGTCAGGCGCGGGCGCTTGATCTGCAGTTTTACGTCGGCGCGCTTCACCGCCCACCACAGATAGATCAGCTGGACGAGGCCCGACAGGGCCACCGCCGCGCTCAATATTTCAACGACAATCACATCGTTGCTCGTGTCGCCGCGGACATAATAGCCGATCAGGATCGCGCTGATCAGCGTGATGTTGAACAAAACCGGAGCAATAGCGCCCGGCGCGAAGCGGGAGCGGGCGTTCAGCAGGCCGGACAGCATTGCCACCAGACTGATGAAAAACAGATAGGGGAACGTCATCCGGCTCAGAAAGACGGCGAGCTCGAATTTGCCCGGCTGGGACTGGAATTCGGAGGCCAGGCCGTAAACGATCAACGGCATGGCGAGCATCGCTACCGCCGAGAAGGCGAGCAAGATCCAGATGAACACCGACAGGACGTCATCGGCAAATTCCTTGGCTTTCGCCTCGCCATCCTCGTCAGCAAGCCGCCGGCTGTACATCGGCACAAAGGCGACCGAAAAGGCCCCTTCGGCAAATAGCCGCCGAAACGTGTTGGGCAGGGTAAAGGCCAGCTGATAGGCATCGGCGGCAAGGCCCGCACCCAACACTCTTGCCAGCAGCATATCACGGACGAAACCGAATATGCGGCTGATGATAGTAAATCCGGCAATCGTGCCGGTATTTTTGATCAGGCTCATTTCAAGCCCTCAATAAGTGACTAATCAGCTCAGGCATTCCCGACCGGCTGTTCGCCCGCTTGCTCTGCTGCCATCTGTTCGCGTTGCTGCATATAGAGCGCCGTGAAATCAATCGGTTCGAGCAACAATGCCTGGAATCCGGCGTCGCGGACGGCATCTGAAATGATCGCCCGTGCAAACGGGAAGAGAAGCCGCGGTGCTTCGGCGAAAAGAAACGGATGTGCCTGTTCTTCGGACACATTGCGCAGCCCGAAGAGGCCGCAATAGAGCAGTTCCACGGCAAAGGCGACGCCTTCGTTAGCTTTCGCTGTGACTTCAATTTTCAGTTCGACTTCATGAACCTCATCCGAGACTTTGGACGAACCGATATTGAACTGCACATCAATTTGCGGCTGGGCGTTCCATTGATACACATCCGGTGCGTTCGGATTCTCGACGGAAAGATCCTTCACATATTGCGAAATCACACCAATTTGCGGCTGGGTGTCTGCACCATTGGCCAGTGGATCGGGAGTCGTCACGGTTCCAGATGGATTCGCGCCGGATTCATTTGTGTCATTCTCGTCAGCCATCGGGCTTGTCCTTTCGGAAAATCAGTCAAAAATGTCTTTTGACGCATATTGCGCCGCCGTTCGCAGCGCGCCTAGCAGGCGACGGAAGCGAGGGCAATTAAAGAGTTAACCGGAGTAACACAGCCCGGCATTGCGCCGAATTCGTCAGCACTGGTTCACAAATTGGACGGTACAAGATACTGGCCGATTGCGGCTTGGCGGCTTTTTCTCTAATGCCGTTTGAAACCGGCCCTTTTTCTGCCTATGTATAGGGCAACAGGAAAGATTGGATTCTTACAGTGACCATCGAAATCGTATTATTGGCAATGGTAGCGGCCTTTCTCGGCTTGCGGCTTTACTCTGTGCTGGGCAAACGCACCGGCCACGAGCAGGAACATACGCCGCGGAGCATTGAACCGCGCGGAAATGAACGCCGATCATTAGACGATGCCAAGCCGCATGTTCCGGATATCGTTCCGGCCCAGGCAGGTGCGCCGGCGATGGTCTATGACAGCAGCGCCGAAGCCGGCATGCGGGAAATCCTGAGCGCCGACCGCAATTTTGATGTGGGCCGTTTCCTCGAGGGTTCGCAAGCCGCTTATGCCATGATCCTCGAAGCCTTCTGGAAAGGCGACAAGGAAGAATTGAAACTGCTGTGCGATGACGATGTTTACGAGAGCTTTGTCGAAGTCATAGATGCCCGTGAAAAACGAGGTGAAGTACTGGAAAACCAGCTGGTGCGGATCGATAATGCGCGCATTTCCGAAGCCGAATACCGGCGACCGGTGGCCCGTATCACGGTGCAGTTTGATGCCGACATCGCTGCGGTGGTCAAAGATAAAAAGGGTAAGCTGATCGGCGGCTCGCTATCCGACGCGGCCGAAACCCACGATGTCTGGACGTTCAGCCGCGATCTTTCCAGCGCCGATCCCAATTGGCTGCTCGACGAGACCGATGAGGCCTGACCCTCAGCCGTCAGGGAACAGCATCATGAAAATCGGAACGCTTTTAGGCGCGCTGACGCTGTTCAGCGCCTGTTCGATGTCGATCATCCCGCAGGGGGCAGCACAAAGCCAACCTGCCCCGCAGCAGAGTGCAAGCGGATCGGGGCAGAGCTCGACCATAGCGAATGATCCGAGCCGCGCTTTTCAGACCGTCGATGCGAGCCAGCTTGTAAGAATTGGCGATGATCCGACCCGCGCTCTGGGCACCGGCATTGCTGCCGGGCCGGATATTGCGTCGCTCAATCTCTCGCAATCCAAAGCCACGTCGGCCCTCGGCTCCTTTCGCACCAGCTGTTCCTCGCTGGTCCGGCGGGAAGACAATAGCGGACTGACCAACGGTGCAGATTGGCAATTGTCGTGCGATGCCGCCCAGAACTGGCCCGCCAATGATGCGGCACGTTTCTTCACATCCTATTTCGAAACCGTCCAGGTCGGCGACGGAAACGCTTTCGCCACCGGCTATTTCGAACCGCAAATTCGTGGATCTAGAGTCAGAAACAGCAATTATCCAGTGCCCGTCTACCGGCGACCGGCCAATTTGATCGACGTCGATCTGGGTCTGTTTTCCGAAGAACTGAAAGACAAACGCGTCCGCGGCAAGGTCGACGGCACAAAATTGGTCCCTTATGAAGACCGGGCAGCCATTGACGATGGTGCTCTCGCCGGTCAGGGGCTCGAGATTGCATGGGCCCAGGATTATATCGAATTTTTCTTCTTGCAGATTCAGGGTAGCGGCCGACTGGCTCTGCCCGACGGCTCGGTCATGCGGATCGGCTATGCCGGGCAGAACGGTCATGACTATACCGGTATCGGGCGGGTGATGCGCGAACGCGGTCTGCTCGCCGACGGCAAGACCAATATGCAGGGCATTGTCGAGTGGCTGCGGGCGAATCCCGCAGAAGGCATGAAGATCATGCGCGAGAATGAAAGCTATGTCTTCTTCACCGAACTGACCGGTCCGGGTCCTTTGGGCGCCATGGGTCATCCGGTAGTCGCGCGGACCTCGGTCGCCGCAGACCGGATGTTCGTGCCTCTGGGCGCGCCGGTCTATCTCGATATGGAGCATGATATAGCCGACGGCCTCTGGGTCGCACAAGATAGTGGCGGGGCGATCAAGGGCCCCAACCGTTTCGACACATTCTGGGGTGCCGGTGAACAAGCCGCCCGGATAGCAGGCGGCATGTCTTCGCGCGGCAAGGCGCTGATCTTCCTGCCGAAAGGCACGGTTTCCCGGCTGTATGCATCACAACGCGCCCCGGGCCAATAAACCGTGTCCGACCGGCCCCTTACCGCCGGTGAAAAGGCGCTCTGGCAGAAATTTATCGAGACCGTAGAGCCGCTCGATCAAGGGCGGGTGAAGCGCATCGAATCGCTTCCCGTCGCCAGGAAGCGGGTGCAAGATGCCGGACCAATCACAGCAGAATATTTTGGCGGCGAGCCCAGCAAGGCTGTTCCGTTGCGTGACCAGAAACCGGTGCCGACCCGGCACGGTCTCGACGGCGGCTGGGATCGCCGCCTGGCCAAAGGCATCATTCAACCGGACGTTACCGTCGATCTTCACGGCTACAGCCTGTCGTCGGCCCATGGACGTCTCGACAGTGCGCTGGAACTGAGCATCGCGGCCGGCCATCGCGCAATATTGCTGATTACCGGCAAGGCCCGCAGCGACGAAGAGCGCAACCGTGCGGGTGGTCGCGGAGCGATACGGTCTGCTATATCCGACTGGCTCGCGGCATCGCGCCATGCATCCCGTATTGCTACCGTCCGCAGTGCCCATCCGCGGCATGGCGGCGCCGGGGCGCTCTATATCATATTGCGCCGTTCGCGCTGATCGGCGCACTTGCCGGACGGCTGTTTTCAAAAGCGGCCTAGCGGAGGGCGCGTTCCACAATAAGCGCGAAAATCCTCGACAGCTGTTCGAGATCTTCGATCGCCACCGCTTCGTCGAGCTTGTGCATGGTCGCGTTGCAAAGGCCGAATTCGACCACCGGCATGATCTTGGCCAGAAAGCGCGCGTCGGAGGTGCCGCCTGACGTCGACAGTTCCGGTTCTACCCCCGTTACTTCGCGAATCGCACCCGCGACGATGTCCGAAAATTCTCCGGGCGGTGTCAGGAACGGTTCGCCGGAAATAATCGGTTTCAGTTCGCCGCCGTGCCGTTCCACAATCTCCTTGACCATCGCGCTCAGGCTTTCGCCGCTATGCCGGTCGTTGAACCGGATCGAGAGGCGTCCCTCTGCCTTGGCCGGGATGACATTATGTGCCGGATTGCCGACGTGGAGGTCTGTAAATTCGATATTGCTCGGCTGGAACCAGTCGGTCCCCTCGTCGAGCTGAAGCGAATCGATCTCGCTGAGAATCTTGCCAAGCTTGGTGATCGGGTTGTCGGCGTTATGCGGATAGGCGACGTGGCCCTGCATACCGTTCACAGCGATCCACATATTGACCGAACCGCGTCGGCCGATTTTCATCATGTCGCCCAGCCGGTTGACCGATGTCGGCTCGCCGACAAGACAAAGGTCAGGGGTAATGCCCTGCTCGGCCATCAGCTCCATGATTGCGACCGTGCCGAAACGCGCAGGCCCTTCTTCGTCGCCGGTGATGATCAGGCTGATCGTGCCGAGATCATCGGGCAGCTGTTCCAGCGCTCCGACAAAGGCGGCGATACTGCCTTTCATATCGACCGCGCCGCGACCGTAGAGCAAGTCACCGCGCTCTTCCGGAACGAATGGATCGGTCTGCCAGCCCTGGCCGGGCGGGACGACGTCAAGATGGCCCGCATATGCAAAATGACGCGATCCGGGGGCCCCGTGGCGAATGGCGAAGAGATTCTCGACGGGGCCGCCAAGCTCTGCATCCTCCGGGGCATCGCCAGCGATAAATCGCGATATCTCGAACCCCAGCGGAGCGAGCATCGCTTCCATCTCGTCAAACACGCTGCCGGTCGCGGGTGTGATGCTGGGATGCGCGATCAGTCGCTTTGCATAGTCGAGTGTATTTGTGCGGGTCATGGGCGGCCGATCAGCTTTTTGCCGTTTCCGGCTGTTCGAGGCGTTCGATCACCCATGGTTCCTCTTCAGCCGCTTCCATCCATTGCGCAGTCCACTCATGGTCGATTACGGTCTGCATATAGCTCGTGGCGAAGCCTGGCAGGCGGAATCCATATGTCTGGAAGCGCGATACGACTGGCGCAAACATGATGTCGGCGGCGCCATAGGTGCCGAACAGAAATGGTCCGCCACCGCCAAAACGTGCCCTGGCCTGAGCCCATAATTCTATGATGCGAGCAGCGTCAGCCTTGACCTCGTCGCTCAACGCCAAGCCTTCGTAAATTTTCCGTGTGTTCATCGGACATTGCCGGCGCAGCGCCATATAGCCGGAATGCATTTCTGCGGCCATCGAGCGGGCCATGCCGCGTGCGGTCTCGTCCTTGGGCCAGAAACGGTCCCGATGGGTCTTGTCGGCGAGCCAGTCGATTATCGCCAGACTGTCCCATACGACGGTTTCGCCATCCCATAATATCGGAACCTTACCACCCGACGGGGCGAAATTCTCGCTCTCGCGGACATGATCCCAATCGTCGCCGAATAAGGGCACGGTGAGCTCTTCGAAGGAGAGGCCCGACTGCTTGCAGGCAAGCCAGCCGCGCATCGACCAGCTGGAATAGGCTTTGTTTCCGATTATCAGTTTCATATTCTGTCCCATAACCAAATATGGTGCGCTGTGTATAGAAAAGCGTCGCCGGGCAGCGATCTAGCTCTGCACTGCTTCCAGTACCGCGAGCCGGAGTTCGTCGATGCCCTGTTTCTTTTCCGAAGAGGTAAGCAACAGGTCCGGATGCGCGGCAGGATGTTTCTTGGCAATCTCCGCGACTTTTGCAGCCGTGATATCCAGTTCTTCCTGCTTCACCTTGTCCGCTTTGGTCAGCACGACCCTGTAGCTCACCGCCGCCTTGTCGAGCATTTCCATCACTTCTTCGTCGACCGGCTTGATGCCGTGTCGAGAATCGATCAGGACGAATGTGCGTTTGAGTACCGCGCGACCGCGGAGATAGTCGTTGATCAGAAAGCGCCATTTCTGGACCACTTTCGGCGGTGCCTTGGCATAGCCATAGCCGGGCATGTCGCAGATGCGGAAGATCAGCGGATCGCCGATATCGAAGAAATTCAGTTCCTGCGTCCGTCCCGGCGTGTTGGAGGTTCGCGCCAGGCCATTGCGATTGGTCATCGCGTTGATCAGCGACGACTTGCCGACATTGGACCGGCCGGCAAACGCAATTTCCGGGACTTTCGGGTCCGGCAGAAATTGCAGCTGCGGCGCGCTTTTCAGAAAACTGATCGGGCCGGAGAACAGCTTCGGGTGGAGTGGCGCAGTCATCTATTTGTCATCCTGACGATCGCAAACCCGCGCCATGCCCGTCACCACAATGAAGTGCGACAGGCGGCCGTTCGGCTTCGCTTCCGCTGGAATGACAGGGCAGGGGCTCATGCCCCGGCCTTGTCAGCAGCAGCTTTTCTTGCTTTTTCTTCGGCTTCCTTGGCCATCATTTCCTTCATCTGGGGATGACGGGAATAGAGCCAGCTTTGCTGGGCGATGGTGAGAATATTGGACACGGTCCAGTAGAGCTGCAGACCGGCGGCAAAGGGTGCCATGATGAACACCAATATCCACGGCATGATGCTGAATATCTGCTTCTGCATCGGATCCATCGGTGCCGGGTTCAGCTTGAACTGGAAGTGCATGGTGATGCCCATCAGGATCGGCAAGATACCGACGGCAAGGAAGCTGGGCGGATCGAACGGCAACAGGCCGAACAGGTTGACCGGAGTCAGCGGGTCGGGTGCGCTCAGATCCTTGATCCAAAGGATGAAGGGCTGGTGGCGCATTTCAATCGACAGCATCAGCACCTTGTACAGCGCGAAGAAGATCGGAATCTGCAGGAAGATCGGAAGGCAGCCCGCGAGCGGATTGACCTTCTCGTCCTTGTACAGCTTCATGATTTCCTGCTGTTGCTGTTGCTTGTCTTCTTTATGCTTCTCCTGGATAGCCTTCATTTTCGGCTGAACCGCTCGCATTTGCGCCATGGACTTGAATTGCTTCTGCGCGATCGGGAACATGATACCCCGGACGACGAAGGTCATCAGGATGATTGCGACCCCGAAATTGCCGACCAGCTGGAATAACCAGTTAAGCAGATAGAAAAGCGGTTTCTCGAACCAGTAGAACCAGCCCCAGTCGATCGCCCGGTCGAGATTCTTGATATTATATTCTGATTCGTATCTTTCGAGAATCGCGTTTTCCTTGGCACCGGCAAAAAGGCGCGTGGTGGTGTTCAACTGTTTGCCGGGTGCGATGATCTGCGCGCTTTTCTTCGCAATCTCGGCCTGGAAAATATCACCGCCGCCGGAGCGGAATTTTGCGTCGACTTGCGAAATATTGTCAGGGATCAAAGCGCCCAGCCAATATTTGTCGGTAAAGCCCAGCCAACTGACTTCCGTGTCATAGGAATTGGTTCCGGCAACCGCAGACGTACCGAACATCCGGGTGAAGAAACCCGGTTCTTCACCGGCCAGATTCTTATAATCCACATCGTAATTTGCTGCGCCTTCATAGACGCCGACCGGACCGGAGTGGATGGTCCATGTGCTGGCTTCGCTCGCCGGAATATTTGCCAGATCCCGTTTCCGGTTGAGCAGACCATAAGGTTTGATCGCGATCGCATTCTCACCGCGGTTCGTCACATTCTGTTCGGCGGTGATCAGATAATCCGCGTCGATCGACAGCTTGATCGCATAGGTTTGTCCGGTCTCGTTCGACCAGCTGAGTGTCACCGGCGTTTCGGGAGTCAGTTTGCTTTGATCGGTTGACCAGATCGTATTGTCATCCGGAACGGCAACGCCCTCGCCGGCCCAGCCGAAGCGGCTGAAATAGGCGTTCTCGGTGCCAGAAGGGGAGAAGAGCCGGACAGATCCGCTATCCTTGCTCATGTCGACCGTGTGATCGGTCAGCGTGAGATCATCAATGCGGCCGCCTTTGAGATTGATCGAACCTTTGACGCGGGGTGTGTCGATCAGGACGCGGGGGTTTTCCCGCAATACGGTCGCCAACGGCCGGACCTTGCCCGATCCGGCGTCCGTGGCAATCTCGGTGCTACTGGATGCCGAGCCTGCCACCGGGGTCATTTTATCGCCGGAGACCTGATCATTGGCCGGAGCATTTGCCTGTTCGACCACTTCATTCTTGTTGGCCATATCCGGGAAAAACTGTTCCATCAGCATCGGCCATCCGAACAGGATGATTCCGGTGAGCAGCACCGCCATGATTATATTGCGTTTGTTGTCCACTATATCGTCCTGTTTTCGGCTATTTGTTGCAAATAGGGTAGGTGTATGAGGGTATCAAGGCACCGGGTCGTAACCCGAGCTTCCCCAAGGATGGCAGCGCAATAGCCGTTTAGCCCCTAACCAGCCACCCTTAATTGCACCATGTTTCTCGATCGCTTCAATCGCATAGCTGCTGCAGGTCGGCTGGTAGCGGCAAGTCGGCGGCAATATCCGCGACGGGCCCCATTGCCAGCAGCGCACGAAGAAGATGAAAACGGACCTGAGCATCGCTAAGCGAGCTTTTTGGCCAGATATTTCAGACCCTTTTCCAGTTCGGCCTTCATGGCGGCGAAGTCCGCTTCCTTATTGGCTTTGCGACCGATAATGACGTGATCGACGCCGGGTATCCCGTCACCGGGCAATGTCTCGGCAAGCAAAGCACGAAAGCGACGCTTCATGCGGTTGCGAGCGACGGCGTTGCCAATTTTTTTGGTGACCGTGATGCCGCGGCGAATCGTCGCTGGCGGAACGGGATGGTCACTGCGACGACGATGCGCCAGCAGGACAAAATTGGGGGTGACGAATCGTTTGCCGCGATTGGCAGCGAGAAAATCTGCCCGCTTGCGAATCACCTCGATAAGCGGATCTGATTCGAGCGATGCCGATTCGGGTGAAGGCTGCTTCAAGTCCAGATGATCCAGCGATGGGCGTGCTTCAGCAGGCGCAGCGCTGGCGGTCATGTTGGTTTTAGGCAGAGAGCTTTTGACGGCCACGAGCGCGGCGGGCAGCCAATACTTTGCGGCCTCCGACGGTGGCCTTGCGGGCGCGGAAACCATGGCGCCGTTTACGGACCAGGCGGCTTGGTTGAAATGTACGCTTCATCGCGGTTATCCTACGTCAAAATTTCAATAAAAAAGGGCCGCCATAAACTGCGGCCGATACGTTGTGGCTGCGATTAGGCAGGCAGGCGCTGAAAGTCAAGCGTTTGCGCTAGACTTTCTTGTCCCGATTGCCGGTTTTAACCTTGCCGAAAATCGGCAGTTCAAAATCCTCGGGAAGGGTCTTGTGGTGCCGTCTGCGCATGGCCCAGTCGGTCCATTTGCCATAATGGGGGAATCGCCGTTTGAAATCGACATAGCGCTTTTTGGCCCAGCGTGAGTTTTGCAGGACCAGCGCAAGCCCGATCGGAAAGACGATGATGAAGCCGGGGCCGGGGATCGCGCCGATGATCGGTGAAACCAGAATCAACATGAATCCGATGACCGCGAGGGCGAATCGCGATCCTGATGTATATTTCCAGCGTTTCTTCGTCGGTTCGTCGTTCATCACATTCCAATTGGTGCTTCGGGACCAGTCTCGCAAGCCTTGCCGGTACAACTAAAGCGCGCAGATGTGATTATCGTTCCTTCAGATGGATAAACCATGAACGGAAGGTCGGGATGGAGACCCTAGTGGACGAGTTGAAAGCGAGCCATGTCGCTGCGGGACAGGCGCAACTGATCGGAGAAGGGCACGCTGTTGGTCAAGGCGTAAAACGCTCTTGCAGTGGGGCCCGATACGCCCATTTCCTGATAATAGTCGAGATATTCGGCATGGACCGGATCGCTGGCTGGATAGTCATTCGCCTCCCGTCCGTCTTCGTCCATCCAGCTGTGCACGATGAATTCCGCATCCGGATGAGCTGTCCGCTGGACGCCGGCGAGAAAAAGTTCGACCGCGCCGGAGCGAACCGAGCCGTTGGCCGGTACATGGGTGCTGATTCCCGCGCGGCGGATCATTCTGGCAAGTTCGAGATTGGCCTCCTCGTCGACCGAGCCGTCACAATCGCGCATTTCGATCCGTGTGATTCCGGGATATTGGCTCAGCATTTGGCGAAAGACCGCCGGGGTATAGCTATCCACGGTTCCGGTCATGACCACCAGGTCCGGCGCGACCACCTGAAATGGTCCGTATTGGGCAAAGGCGTTGCCAAAGGAACTGGACGCCGATGCCTGCAACGGTGCTGGTTCGAATATATCATATTCCAGCGTCTCGACTGTCTCGGTTACCACATAGCTGCTGGCGCTATGGGCCGCGTTGGCCGGCAGCACCAAAAATGCCACAAGCAGGAAGACGCTTGCAAAAAAACCGCCCGAAGAGCGGCTATTGCCTGTTGATCCTGATTGGTTCTGCCGTTTCATCCCGCTCCATTGCAGCCCAGGCGCTTGCCAAAGCGTAAGAACGTTTGGTTGCGAGAAAATTAACCGCCTATTGCCTGCGAGTGTCCGGGACTTTTGACGGTTGCGGCCAAGCGGCGGTTGCCGCTCGACTCAATCTCAGGTCGCCGCCACTATTCCAGGCATGAAATTGGGGCGACTATGATGGTGGCGCTGGTTCAGACGGTGGCGTATCTCGGACTGGAAGCGCGGGGTGTCGAAGTGCAATGTCAGGTTGCGCCGGGATTGCCTGCGTTTAACGTCGTCGGCCTGCCGGACAAGGCGGTCGCGGAAAGCCGCGAGCGGGTGCGCGCTGCGATCGCGGCGATGGGACTTTCGCTGCCGCCGAAGCGGATCACGGTTAACCTGTCGCCCGCCGATCTGCCGAAAGCCGGTTCCCATTATGACCTGCCGATTGCGCTGGCGTTGCTGGGGGCGATGAACATTGTCGATGCCGAGACGCTGGCGAGCTATATTGTCGTCGGAGAATTGTCGCTCGATGGCCGATTGGCGGTTACGCCGGGCGTCTTGCTGGCGGCGCTCCATGCGTCGGGTGAGAATCTGGGTTTGATATGTCCGGCGTTGCAGGGTTCGGAAGCTGCCTGGGCGGGTGATGTCGAGGTCTTGGCGCCGACCAACCTGCTGGCGCTGCTCAATCATTTCAAAGGGCAGTCTATATTGACACCACCGGAAACCGGCGATGCGCCCGAACCGGATTATGGACCGGACCTCAAGGATGTGAAAGGACAGGAAACCGCGAAGCGGGCTTTGGAGATTGCTGCGGCTGGCGGACATAACCTTCTCATGAACGGTCCGCCAGGCTCGGGGAAATCGCTACTGGCATCCTGTTTACCCGGCATATTGCCGCCGTTGTCGCCATCCGAGGCACTGGAAGTGTCGATGGTGGCTTCTGTCGCAGGGACGCTGGAGGGCGGACAAATGTCCCGGCAGCGACCGTTCCGCTCACCGCATCACAGCGCCTCGATGGCGGCGCTGGTTGGCGGCGGACTCAAGGTCCGTCCCGGCGAAGTCAGCATGGCGCATCTCGGGGTGTTGTTCCTCGACGAATTGCCCGAGTTCCAGAGGGCGGTGCTTGATTCGCTGCGGCAACCACTCGAGACCGGAGAAGTCAGCGTGGCCCGCGCCAATGCGCATGTCACCTTTCCGGCTCGCGTGCAGATGGTCGCGGCGATGAATCCATGTCGCTGCGGGCATTTGGGAGACGCGGCACTTGCCTGTTCACGGGCACCGAGATGCGCCGCCGACTATCAGGCAAAAGTTTCGGGACCGCTGCTCGACCGCATTGATCTCCATATAGAGGTCGAGGCTTTGTCCGCCGCCGATCTCACCATGCCCCCGCCAGCGGAAAATTCCGAGATGGTGGCGCAGCGGGTCGCCAGGGCGCGGTCGGTCCAGCGCCAGCGCTATGCTGATCTCGACGCGCGAACCAATACGGAAATCGATGGTGATGCGCTGGAGACATATGCCACGCCCGATGAGCCCGGCCGCAAACTGCTGGCACAGGCCGCAGAAGCGATGCGGCTGTCGGCGCGCGGCTATACGCGGGTTTTACGGGTGGCCCGGACGATCGCTGATTTGGCTGGCGCAGACGGAGTCGGGCGGATTCATGTGGCCGAAGCGCTCAGCTATCGGCGCCAAGCGCCCCGCAATTAGCTTGAGGGTGGGTGTCGATCAATGCTGCTAGCGCACAACAGCAGAATCAAGCCGCCTTGTCGCCTTCCGTCAGCTCCAGCGGGATAGCCATTTCGCTTTTGTTCAGCGTCGTCTTGGCGATATTTGGCGCCTTGTTGCTGCGGTGCTTGAATTTGCCGTCGACATGGCCACCCTGTTCGATGGTCACATTTTCATAAGTGACGTCACCGCCGATGCGGGCGGTGGACGCGATGGCAAGATCGCCGGCGTCGATCGAGCCCTCGACGGAACCCGACAGGCTGGCGTTCTGGGCGCTGATCGCGCCCTTTATCTTGCTCGATGGCCCCTGGACGAGCGACAGGCATTTTACGTCGCCGATCACTTCGCCGTCGATATGAAGATCGACCTTCGATTCGATATTGCCGGTGATAGTGATCCCGTCACCGATGATCGAGAAACTCGATCCGCTGCTGCCGTTACTACGAGCCACGGCTGGTGCCTGACTCGGTGCGCTTTGGCGAGTTGGCACGTTGTCGTGCGATGGCTTTGACCTTGAGAACATCTGTATTCGCCTCCAAAAATGGCCGGGGGTTGATTGCTTTTCCGTTCAGCCGCACTTCAAAATGCAAATGCGTTCCGGTCGAGCGTCCCGTGCTTCCCATAGCCCCCAATTGTAGTCCCTGTTCAACTTTTTGACCAGTGGTCACACCGATCCGTGACAAATGCGCGTAACGCGTCATCAATCCGTTGCCGTGGGTGACTTCCACGGTTTTGCCATAGCCGGATTTCCATCCTGCATGGGTGACCCTGCCGCCGGCCGCTGCCATAATTGGCTGGCCATGTGGCCCTTTGAAATCGATGCCGCTGTGCATTGCGCCGCCGCCGGTGAATGGATCACGACGATAGCCATAGCTGCTCGACAGCATCCCGGTGCTGGACGGTTTGCCGGACGGAATCGCGATCAACGTCCGCTCCAGTGCGTCCATCCGCTGCAGCGCAAGATTAAGGCGTTCAAGCGTCGGATGGAGCTGCTGGTTTTGTTTTTTGAAGAAAGGAATCAGCGGACCACCCATGGCATCCATGGAGTTCCGGGACAGCTTGTCCGGGTTCAGGCCGAATTTGCGAATTGCCTCCGCTGCTTGCTCGGTGCGTTGCACGGCTGCCAATGTGAGGCGCCGGGCAAACATGATCTGCCGGGCTTCCAGTGCTGCAAGATGGGCCGCTTCCGGGAAAGCCGCGCTGATCTTTTGCGTATTTTCGGACAGTTGTTCGTCGGTTTGCTTTTGCCCCGCTGCCTCAGCGGCCTCGGGCTGGTCGCCGACAAATTGCTCGGTCATCTGATCGAGTACATCCTGACGCTGCTCAAGATCGGCCGCGACGTCGTCAATCGATGCCTTGTAATTTGCGATCCGGCTTTCCGAGCTGTTCACCCTGGCTTCTTTTTGCGCAAGGGCCACGCGCTCGCCGGTGACGGTAAGCTGATTGATCATCATCGCCAGCGTGATCAATAGCCAGATAGCCAGTGCCGCAGCGACAGAATAGGCCACACGCTTCTGCAATGTTGCCGAAATGGTTAGAAAACGGACCTGTCCGTGCGACCGCATGAAAAACTCGCGATCGGTAAACATATGGTCCAGCCGGGCTATAAGCCCTTGTCTGGTTTTTTGTGTTTGCATGACCCGCCGTTGTTATTCGTAATCCCCATCCAAGGGGTATCAGAGAGTCTGGTGTGATGCGAATCACAGGGCAACGACTCGTGACGAGCCGAACGAGTCATGCGACGAACTGCGATATTCATAGAAAATTAATTTTGATTTGACGGGATTCGTACGAATCTGCCGTTTACCAACAAGTAAATTTTCATTTGTCCCGGGGTTGCGATTGAGGGTTAAATTGCTCACGCCGCCATGCTAGCAGCCACTTATGACAGAAGCTGTAAAACTTATCACCGAAATGGGACAGAAGGCGCGGGCTGCATTCACGATGCTGGCCGGCGTGAGCGATGCCCAGAAATCCGATGCCCTGACCGCCGCTGCGCGACATTTGCGCGCGAGCCATGCCGTCATCCTCGCCGCCAATCAACGCGATATGGAAAATGCCCGTGCGCGCGGTTTGACTGACGCCATGTTGGACCGGTTGATGATCGACGAAGCTCGGCTCGCAGCGATCGCTGCGGCAGTAGAGAAGGTCGCCAACCTTCCCGACCCTGTCGGACAAATCATCGACCGCAGCGAGCAGCCCAATGGCCTTGTGATGGAGCGCATCCGGGTTCCGCTCGGCGTGATCGGCATTATTTACGAAAGCCGGCCCAATGTTACCGCCGATGCGGCGGCCTTGGCGCTGCGGTCGGGCAATGCCGTTATCCTGCGCGGTGGATCGGAAGCGATAGAGAGCAACCGGGCGATTTTTGACGCCATGACGGCAGGCGTGGTCGAAGCGGGTCTCGCCGAACATGCTATCCAGCTTGTCCAGACCACCGACCGGGCGGCAGTCGGCGCGATGCTGAAGGCCAACGGGCTGATCGACATCATCATTCCCCGCGGCGGCAAGTCGCTGGTCAAGCGGGTGCAGGATGAAGCAAGCGTTCCCATTCTCGCGCATCTCGACGGGATCAATCATACCTATATCGGCAAGGATGCAGATCAGGATAAAGCGATTGCCATCGCCGTGAATGCCAAGATGCGGCGCACCGGGGTGTGCGGAGCGATGGAAACCTTGCTGATTGATCAGGATTATCCGGCACCCGGCGCCCTGGTACGGGCGTTGATTGACGCGGGTTGCGAAGTCCGCGGCGACGATTCGGTGCTCGAACTGGACGAACGCATCGTTTCTGCGGAAGCGGCGGACTGGGATACCGAATATCTCGCGCCGATCGCGGCCGTAGCGATGGTCAACGGCGTGGATGAAGCCCTGGAGCATATCGCTGCCCATGGATCGCATCATACCGATGTTATCGTCACCGAGGATAAGGCGATCGCCGAAAAATTCATCCAGCGCGCCGATAGCGCGATCGTGATGCACAATGCTTCGAGCCAGTTTGCCGATGGCGGCGAATTCGGCCTCGGCGCGGAAATCGGGATTTCCACAGGACGCATGCACGCGCGCGGTCCGGTGGCGCTGGAAGGACTGACGACCTATAAATGGGTGGTTCGCGGTACCGGGCAAGTGCGGCCTTGAACGTGATTCGGTGAAAACTACCGGCCTTCTTGGCGGATCGTTCAATCCGGCCCATGGCGCCCACCGGTCGATCAGCCTGTTTGCGATGGAGCAACTGGCGCTGGACGAATTCTGGTGGCTGGTTTCGCCCGGCAATCCGCTTAAAGAGGGGGCCAAGGACATGGCGCCGTTGCATGCGCGCCTGGCATCGGCCCGGAAAATGGCGAGGCGGAGTGCGATCCGGCCGACCGCGATAGAACAGCAATTGGGCACGAAATATACATATGATACGCTGCTAAAACTGGTTCGCCGTTACCCGAAGCGACAATTTATCTGGATCATGGGGGCCGATAATCTGGCGCAATTCCACCGCTGGAGAGACTGGCGAAAAATTGCCAGATTATTGCCGATTGCAGTTATTTCGAGACCCGGCTATGATGACGATGCTTTTGCGGCTCCCGCAATGGCTTGGCTGCGGCGCTTCGTCCACCCCGCGAGCCAACGTGGTAACTGGACCAACTGGAGTACGCCGGCGCTGACATTCCTGCGCTATCGTCCCGACCCACGCTCGGCCACCGCGATCCGGATGGCCCGGCCCCATTGGCATCAGCAATATGATGATTGCCGCGTTCGTGACGCGGTGACACACCGGCTGATAGGCCCAGAAGATTAGGATTTAAGTTGACGAAATCGAAGGTAAAAGCTCTGAAATCTGCCACTTCCAAGGAAGGAAAGGCCGAGTCGGATGCACTCCATGCGCTTGTCATGAAATCGCTCGACGATGATCAGGCACAAGATGTTGTCTCCATCCCGCTGGCGGGCAAAAGCAATATTGCAGACCATATGGTGATCGCCGAGGGGCGTTCGACCAGACAGGTCGCGTCAATTGCCCAGAAACTCTCCGAACGGATCAAACAGGCCGGCGGAGTCGCCCGAGTCGAAGGTCTTGCCAATGCCGACTGGGTATTGGTCGATGCAGGCGATGTCATCATCCATCTGTTCCGGCCCGAGGTGCGCAGTTTCTACAATCTCGAACGCATGTGGGCGGTCGACGAGGAAGATGACTCGGCGGCTGTCGTCGAAGCCTGATTTTGCGGCGCGATGAGACTGCATATCGTCGCTCGCGGAAAAATAGGCCGCAGCCCGGAAGCGGAGATGGTGAACCGCTATGTGAAGCGGATCGGATGGGATGTTAAAATAAGCGAGTTGCCCGATCAGGGTGGCAAGTCGCCGAAGCTGGAAGGTGTCACGAAAATAATCGCGATGGACGAAGCGGGCGAAAACTGGACCTCGAAGAAATTTGCGGATTTGCTCTCTACCTGGCGCGATGACGGCGCGCGCGAAGCGCGTTTTCTGATCGGGGCCGCCGATGGTTTGAGCGCCGAAGAGCGCGCTAGCGCGGACCATTTCTTTTCATTCGGTAAGGCCACCTGGCCACATATGATGGCACGGGCCATGCTGGCGGAACAGCTGTTTCGGGCCACATCGATTATCGCCGGCCATCCCTATCACAGGGAAGGGTGACCATGATGCTGCGATCCGTTCTCGTGATGATTGCAGTTGTTGGCGTTGCATTTAGCGGAGCAGCTTTGCTCTCGGCGCAGGCGCCCGGACCAAGTCTTTCGGAACAACGGCGCAGTCTGATCTCGGCGCGCGAGCAGTCCGAGCGGGCCCGCCAGCGCAGCGATGCCCTGAAACGCCAGGCCGAGGCGGCAAGCAATGATGCCGACCGGATCGCCAGCGAAGCCGCCGCTCTGGCGGCGCGCATCCAGGGGGCGGAAGCCGATATAAAGGCTGCGCGCACCCGCATCGATATCGTGGCCCGTCTTCAGGAGCGCCAGCGCGCGCGGCTGGCGGAAAAACAGGGGCCGATGGTCCGGCTGACCGCCGCGCTCCAGATGATGACCCGAAAGCCGACCGCGCTTGCGCTGGTTGAACCGCGCTCGCTTGACGAGCTTATCTATATGCGATCGATCCTGTCGGCGGTGATGCCGGAAATCGAGCGGCGAACCGCTAGCCTGCGCGACGAGGTCCGGCAGGGCGAACAGCTTCGGCTGCAGGCCACCCGGGCGATTGCGTCGCTCGACGAGAGCCAGCGCCGTCTGACAGAGCGGCGGCGACAGCTGGCCGCGCTGGAAGCGAACGAACGGATTGAAGCGGCGCAATTTTCCGACGATGCCGGAATCGAACAGGACCGGGCCCTCGCTCTGGGTGAGGAAGCGCGGGATATCGTGGATTTGATGGACCAGATTCGCGAAAGCGGCGCGGTCCGCGAAGCGCTGGCAGAACTGGATGGGCCGTTGCTGCGACCTGGTCAGGGACGCAACCCATCGCTCCGCAAGCAAACTCGCGGCGATGATGTTGCCAATGCCTATCTCCTGCCGGTGAGCGGGGAGATTGTTACCGGTCTTGGCGAAATTTCCAATAGCGGCTATCGCTCGCGTGGACTTACGCTTGCGGTTTCTTCCGGCGCGCAGATTGTCGCGCCTGCCGCGGGACGGGTGGCCTATTCCGGACGCTATCGGGGCTATGGCAATATCATTATCATCGAACATGAGGCCGGCTGGACCAGTCTGATCACCAATTTGGCGACGATCCGTGTCGCGGTCGGTGACCGGGTTGTGCAGGGCGCGCCGGTCGGACAGTCCGGGTCTGATGACCCGACCGTCACCGTCGAACTGCGTCGCAACGGCCGACCGATTGATATTGCCGCGCTGATTGGCTGAAATCCGACGGGATTACGGAAAAATTGTTGTTCATCGAACACTTCTGTCATTTTTGGTTAAGCTGCTTGGCTTTAGGGGTGATTCCAGCCTATATTTGATCCCGATCTAGACATACAGGATAGCATTGATGAAAAAGCCCGTATTGCAAGCCACCGCCCTTGTCCTGACCGTCGCGCTTTTGCCCGCGACGACGTCGGCAATTTCCGCCGTGGATGCAAATACCTATCGCGAGATGGAGCAGTTCATGAGCGTCTTTGAACGGGTGCGGAATGACTATGTCGATCAGGTCGACGATGCCGATCTGATCAAGGGTGCGATTGAGGGCATGCTAGCTAGCCTCGATCCGCACAGCAGCTTTCTCGATGTCCGGGATTTTGAAAATCTGCGGACCCAGACCGATGGCAATTACGGTGGCCTCGGCCTTTCGGTGACCCTTGAAGACGGCGCGGTAAAAGTCATTGCTCCGTTCAAGGATACGCCTGCTGACAAGGCCGGCGTGAAAGCGGGAGACTATATAACCCATATCAATGGTGAACTGATTTACGGCGGCACGCTGGATGAAGCGGTCGAGGAAATGCGCGGCAAGCCCGGCACGCCGATCAGCATTACCATCGTCCGCCCCGGCCGCGACAAACCGTTCGACGTTACGATGGATCGTGCGATCATCGATCTCAAACCGGTCACATGGGAAATCAAGGACCAGATCGGCGTGATCAGTATCAACAGCTTCTCCAATGACACCGGCGCTGACGTTGCCGCGGCGATTGCCGGTATCGACAAATCGCTTGGCAAGAAGCCGCTCGGCTATGTGCTCGATCTGCGGTCCAACCCCGGTGGTCTGCTTGATGAAGCCGTGTCGGTTTCCGATGTATTCCTCTCGCGCGGAGAAATCGTTTCGCAGCGCGGACGGCAAAAATCCGATATCGAGCGTTATTTCGCCAAGACCGGCGATGCCGCCAACGGTCTGCCGATCATCATTCTGATCGACGCGGGTTCGGCTTCGGCTTCCGAAATCGTTGCCGGCGCGCTGCAAGACCATCACCGCGCTCTCGTCATGGGTGAGCGCAGCTTCGGCAAGGGCTCGGTGCAGACTTTGCTACCTCTCGCCAACAACAGCGCATTGCGCCTGACCACGGCGCGCTATTACACGCCGTCCGGCAAATCGGTGCAGGAGGGCGGGATTGAGCCCGACATCAATGTGCCGCAGCTGTCCGACCCGGATTACAAGTCCCGGCCCCGGTTCCGCGAATCCGATTTGCGGAAACATCTGATCAACGAGCTCAAGCTCGAGGACGAGGTACTGGAAGAGGATGGCAAGGACGATCCGCGTTTCGCCCAGACTGCCGAAGAGTTGAAGGAGCAGGGCGTGGAAGATTTCCAGCTCCATTATGCACTGCAAACGATCGGGCGGCTTGGTCCCGAAGGCTTGAAAATGGCGATCAACAAGGCGGCTAGAAAACCTGCCAAGAAAACAGTGGTAGCGAAAAACTAGGGCCATAATGATGGGATCCATTCGCACTGCCAATTGGCTGGCTTTCCTGCTGCCCTCCGCTTTGCTGGGCGGCGCGTTGCTCAGCCAATATGGCTTTGGCCTTTATCCGTGTGAAATGTGTATGTGGCAAAGATGGCCGCATCTTGCTGCGATCATCCTAGCATTACCCGCCCTGCTGTTTCGTTCCAGAAACTGGTCGAAGCTATTGGTGGTTGCGGCAGCTATCGCAATATTGATCAGCGGCCTCATCGGCGGTTTTCATGCCGGTGTGGAATATGACTGGTGGGAAGGGCTTACCTCTTGCACCACCAATGTTGCTGCGGGTGGCGACATGCTCGATTCGATCATGAACGCGCCGCTGGTCCGTTGCGATGTGGCACCATGGTCGCTGTTCGGTATTTCGCTGGCCGGCTTTAATTTTCTCTGGTCGGTAAGCGGCGCCATTCTGATTTTGATCATGGTGGCAACGGGGCGCAAGGATGTCGACAATGTCTGAAACAAAATTGGGCCGGAATAGTGTCGATATCGCATCGATGATCCGGGTCAACCAGGCCGGCGAATATGGCGCGGCACAAATCTACAAGGGACAGCTGGCGGTGATGGGCGACAATGCGCCCCACAGCAGCGCGATCCACCATATGGCCGAACAGGAACAGCGACATCTCGAGGCTTTTGACCAGATGATCGCGGAGCGCGGCGTGCGGCCGACCGCTTTGCAACCCTTCTGGAAAATTGCCGGCTATGCGCTGGGCGCGACGACAGCAGCGATGGGACCACGAGCGGCGATGGCCTGTACGGCTGCGGTAGAAACCGAAATCGATCACCATTACCAAGAACAGCTTGAAGCGCTGGAATCGGAAAATGATCCCGAGCTAACCCGTATTATTGCGGAGTTTCGCGAAGAGGAATTAGAGCATAAGGCAACGGCAATCGCATCGGGAGCGGAAGACGCGCCCGGCTATCCGGCCTTGAGCGCCGTGATCAGGCTGGGATGCAGATTTGCCATCGGTTTGTCGAAACGGATCTAGGAAGCGCAATCCGCTTCAGCGTCGGTTCAGGACGGCGGATACAAAGGAAATGCCATGATATATAAATTTTTATTCTCCGCCGCTGCCCTTTCAAGCGTCGGCATGATGGCGGTACCCGCTCAGGCTCAGGACCAGGCCGGAGACCGGGTCAATCAACTCGTCATCTATGGCGATGACCCCTGTCCGGTAAGCAGCGACAAAGAGATTGTCGTCTGCGCCCGCAAGGACGAGGGCGAGCGTTACCGCATTCCCGAAACCTTGAGAAGCGGCGGTTTGGGCGATGCCAAGAACCAGGCCTGGTCGGAGCGGGTCAGATCCTACGAATATGTCGGGAAATCCGGAACCAGCAGCTGCTCGCCCACCGGAGCAGGGGGTTTCACCGGTTGCACACAAGCGCTGCTCAGCCAGGCCTATGCGGAAAAAGGCATTGATGACACGGTCAACTGGGGACAGCTGATCGAAGAGGAACGGCAGAACCGCCTGTCCCGGATCGATGCGGAATCCGATGCTGTGGAAGAACGTGTGCTGGAAATCGAAGCCGATCGCGAAGCGCGGGAAGCGGCAGCCGAGGAAGCCAGGGACCGGCTTGATGCGCAAGATACCGACGCGCAGGAAGCCACCAATGATCTGGCCGTGCCACCGGGGGCCGATGAAACCCCCGGTCCGGATGATGAATGACTAGCTAGCCTTCTGGGCTTCTATCCACCGGTTTACCTGCGCTTCGAGCATATCCAGCGGCACTGCGCCCTGTCCCAACACGACATCGTGAAACGCGCGCAGGTCGAACTTGTCGCCCAGTTCGCGGGTCGCCTTGCTGCGTAGTTCTCGGATTTTCAACTCGCCCATTTTATAGGCCAGAGCCTGTCCGGGCCAGCTGATATAGCGGTTCACTTCGGCCTCGATATTGGCCTCGCTGAGCGCGGTATTGTCGGTCATGAAATCGATTGCCCGCTGTTTGCTCCAGCCTTTGCTGTGGATGCCGGTATCGACGACCAGCCGGCACGCGCGCCACATTTCGTAGGACAGCCGCCCCATGTTCTTGGCGGGCGTATCATATAGATCCATCTCGATGCCGAGCCGCTCCGAATAGAGGCCCCAGCCTTCGACAAAGGCGGTGAAAAACGCGCCATGTTTGCGGAAGTCCGGCATATCGAGTTCCTGTTGCAACGCGATCTGCTGATGATGGCCGGGCACCGCTTCGTGAACACTCAGCGCCGGAATTTCCCAGAAGGGGCGCTGGTCGAGTTTCGACGTGTTGACATAATAGAAGCCGGCAATGCCGACGTCCGGCGAGCCGGGATTATAATATGCGGTGGTCGTGCCCTCGGCGGTCTCCGCCGGGATTTCCTTGATGCCATAAGGAAGCCGCGCGAGCTTGCCGATGATCGAGGGCATTTTGCCATCGATGATCTTGGTCACCCGGGCAACCTTTTCCATCAACTCTTCCGGTGTTTTGGCATAATATTGCGGGTCGGTCCGCAGATGCTCGATAAACGCCTCGCGCGAATCATAGCCGGCTTCCTTGGCAACCTCGACCATTTCGGCGCGGATTCGGGCGACTTCGCTGACGCCAATGTTATGGATTTCGTCGGCAGTCTTGGTCGTCGTGGTCATCTGGCGAATTCGGAAATCATAATATTTCGATCCGCCGGGCTGGGCCGAGACGCCGGGAGCCTTGGCGCAATTCGGGGCATAGCTCTTGGTGTACCAGTCGTAATGCTTTTGCAGGGCAGGATTGATCAGCGCGCCGATGGTCGTCATCGCGCTACCAGCGAGACCTTCAAAGACCTCAGGGTCCATGCCTTCCGGCACTTTGCGGGTGAAAGGCTGAAAAAAGCGTGATTCGCGTACATCATCCGTGATCAGGCCGGAAATGCTGGTTTCATAGCCCTCCATCGATACGCAGGGCTGGACAAAACCGCCTGCCAACGCCTTGTTGGCGACCGCAATTGATTGATCATTCACCTGCGCATATTGTTTCAGCCGGTTGATATAGGTCCGGTAATCCTGCGCGTTGCGGAACGGCAGATTGTTTTGCATGCTGGCGAAATTCTGGTGCCAGCCGCCGCGGTTGGTAAAATTGATCGTGCGCTGGCCGTAGCTGTTGGCCTCGACCTGCTCGGCCAGCGAACGTCGCAATATGCCATAGTTGGTCTTGTCGTCCTCGTTCAGCGCTGCTGTGTCAATTGCATCCAGTTGCGCGAGCCAGGCCTTTGCTTTTGCCACGCGGCTGTCTTCGGCTTCGAGACTGGCATCGCTGACCCGGCCAACCGGATCATCGACCCCGAGGGAGGAGGCAAATTCCGGATATTGTTCCAGCTGATAGTCCCAATATGCATCGATGACGGCGTGTAACGCGGTTGCTTCCCGGTTGGTCTCCGCCTGGGCATAGACGGGTGGACAGACCAGCATCGCTAGCGGTGCCAGCATGGCTAAACTCGTTTTGCGCATCATATTCTCCCTGAACAAATCCTATAATATCTATCGCAACTATCGTGAATGATCGGAGCCTTTAGTCAAGCATGATTTCGATGGGCAACCAGCAGGGCGCGCAAATCCATGGCGCTTTGCAAGGGAATATCGACGATCCGGAGCGGCGCGGTGGTCGAGCCGCCGGCGATACCGATGGTGACCGTTGCCAGTTCCAGCGGATGGTCGAGCGGCGACTGGCTGACATCGACGCTTTGGACCTTGCGGAGCAGGAGTATAGTCAGTTTGCGGCGCCACCAGCCCGAGCGGACATATAATTGGCTGTCTGCAAGGGCATATTGATGATGACGCCAGTTGAGAATCAGGATGAGGATGATCGGGATGGCCAGCAGCAGGATCGCCAAATAGCCGCTATGGATGAAATGCCCGGCACCGAGGGCAGCAGTCGTCAGCACCAGCGAGACGATGATCGCGCGACGCCACCAGAAGGCAGGATTGACGGCCTGAAAATCGATATCGGGCGAGGCTGGCTTGATGGCGCATTCGAACAGGATCGGCTCGATCTCGGACAGTTTCGCACAGGGGGCCGCGCTGTGATCGGTCTCGCCGCTGGCATCGCCTGCCAGTGATGTGAATTTGAGATGATACCAGCCGAAATATTCGCGGACCGGACCGCTCTGCAATATGGCGGCCTGAACCCGGTGGATCGGCATCACCATGTCGGTCAGGGTGAACAGCCCGCGCCGCCGCCGGAAACCCCGCTGCCCGCTATCGACCCGGTCGAGGCGGAAGGCATATTCACGGACGAACGTCCGGACGATGCCGCTGACAAAGCCTATCGTGATCAGCGACAGGATCGCGAATAGCGCCCAGCCTAGACGGACGGTCGAACTCAGGCCGTTGATCGTCTCCTGTTCGGGCAGGGCATCGATCCAGGTGCGGGGATCGAAGAAGCCGTCGGGCAGCAGAAAATCGAGATTCTGGGCCAGTGCGCCGAGAATGGCGAGCAGGACGAAGGAGAAGTTGAACAGTCCGGCGATGAAGATACGCCGGTTGTCCATCGCAAATATTGGTGGAGTTTCTGTTGTGACGGGCTCGGCGTCTGCCATGGTATCCGCAGTGATTTTGCCGGCTTTATAGTCCCGTATCGTGTCGCGTAGTGCCTCTGCATCGGCGCGCGACAGCGCGTCTAGCTGGCCGTCTTCGCCCGCGCCGGAACCCGTTTCCAGCGCCACTGTCGCAAGCCCGAGCAAGCGGCTGACGAGCTTTTGTTCGAGGCTGACATCCTGGATCCGGTCGAACGGGATCGAGCGGTTGTTGCGGTTGAGCAGGCCGCTCTTGATGCGGATTTCCCGGTCTGTCACCTGATAGGTGAAGCGGGACCAGATCAGGGTCGTGACCCCGACAACCAGCGTGACCAGCGCCAGCGCGGCGAGCGCGGTATAGGTGATATTCTGGTCGAACAGGCTGAAATGGAGGACGATGATCGCGACGATATTCCGGCTGAGCATCGACAGTGATTTCAGAATGATGCTGAGCGGGTGCAGCCGCCGGAAGGGGGCAGCGTCTGGTGTCAGCGATGGAGCCGCTTCTTCGCTCATATCATATCTTGGCGGATATGGCCCTTGATCGTCTCGCGCATCGCTTCGGCGTCGGCGGTAGCAAGGCCGGGCAGGGTGACGATGCTGTTGTGGGTCCCGGCTGTGTGCACGATCAGGGTCGACAGGCCGAATAGTCGCTGCAGCGGACCCTGTGCGACGTCGATATGCTGTATACGGTTGAACGGGACGATCGTGTCAGTCCGCCAGAGGAAACCGCGGAGTACCCGCAATTGTTCTTCGCCCATGTCATAGCCCCAGCGGCGATAGATGCGGTGGGGCAGGACGACAACCTGCAGGGCCGCAAATATTGCCACCGGAACAAGGACCATGCCGGGCCTGGCGCCAAATTGCATGTGGAGCAGAATTTCACCGGCCACCGCCACCGCCAGCAGGATCAGCGAACGAATGACCATGTTGATCCGGATCAGGCTTTTCTGCGGCGGATGGAGCGGTGTAAGGCCTTGATTATAGGTGCTTTGCAGGTCTGGCTCCACAGCCGAATATTGATCGGAAATGGAAGATTTGGAAGCATCTTTTGTCATGGCTTAGCTATGGCGAAACTGTGTTAGCAAGGCAAGACGGATCGCGTCCGGCTTCCCGCGTCGCAGAGCTATCGCGCCAGAGCGGTTTCCGCCTGATCGATCAAAGATTTGATAATTTCGGCCACGGATTCTTCGGCCTTGACCATGCCGACCGACTGTCCGGCCATGACACTTCCATGCTCGATATCGCCATCTATGACCGCTTTTCGTAACGCACCCGCCCAAAAATGTTCAATTTGCAACTGTGCTTCACCCATTTCGATCTCGCCCGAATCCAGCAATTTGGCGACTTCGATCTGCTTGTGGGTGAATTCTTCCGTGCCCTTGTTCTTGAGCGCGCGGACCGGGATTACCGGCAGGCGCGGATCGACCTGGACGCTGGTGATCGCATCGCGGGCGTTGCCGCGGATGAAGGCTTTCTTGAAATCGGGATGGGCGATCGATTCATGGGCGCAAACAAAGCGCGTACCGAGCTGGACGCCGCTGGCGCCCATTTCGAGATAGGCAGCGATCATCTCGCCCGTGCCGATGCCGCCGGCAACGAAGACCGGTAGCTGGCTGGCAATCTCCGGCAATATTTCCTGCGCGAGCACCGAAGTCGACACCGGACCGATATGGCCGCCGGCCTCCATGCCTTCGATGACAATCGCGTCGACGCCGGAACGGACAAATTTCTTGGCCAGCGCCATGGCGGGGGCGAAGCAGATCACTTTTGCGCCGGTTTCCTTGATCGCTTCCAGGCTCCCCTTGGGCGGCAGACCGCCAGCCAGCACGACATGGGTCACCGCATGTTTGCCGCAGACCGCAATCAGCGCCATCAGATCAGGATGCATGGTGATCAGATTGACGCCGAACGGTTTGTCGGTGCGTTTCTTGGTCTCGGCAATTTCGGTGTCGAGCAAGTCCGGCGTCATCGCGCCGCAGGCAATCACGCCAAAGCCGCCGGCGTTGGAAATCGCGCTGACCAGATTGCGTTCCGACACCCAGGACATCGCCCCGCACATGATCGCGGTTTCGCAGCCGAGAAAATCGGTGCCGCGCTGCATGAGATGCTGGAGTTTGGATTGGGTCATATGTTTCTTTCTAAAGCCCGCGCCCGTTCAGGGGAGAGGGTTGGTAAAGGAGGCAGTTCATTATGACTCCCCCTCCCTTAATCCCTCCCCTGAAGGGGAGGGAAAATATCTAGGCGGCGTCCACCGCATCCAGCCCGTAAGCCGTGTGCAGCACGCGCAGCGCCAGTTCGGTATAATCTTCCTCAATCAGCACGCTGACCTTGATTTCCGATGTGGTGATCGCCTGGATATTGACGCCGCGATCGGCCAGCGCGCGGAACATCGTCGAGGCGATGCCGGCATGGCTCTTCATGCCGACGCCGACGACCGATATCTTGGCGACATTGGTGTCGGGGATCAGGCGGTTGAAACCGATTTTTTCCTGCGCGCCTTCCAAGACCTGCATCGCCCGGTCGAGATCGACGCTGGGCACGGTGAAGGTCACGTCGGTTTCGCCTTTTTCGCGGCCGACATTCTGGATGATCATGTCGACATTGATCGCGGCATCGGCGAGCGGCGCGAAAATATCCGCAACCGCGCCCGGCTTGTCGGGCACGCGGGTCAAAGTGATCTTGGCTTCATTCTTGTCATGGGCGATGCCGGTGATCAGCTTCCGTTCCATATCTTCAATCTCCATTTCGTCTTCGCTGACGATCATCGTGCCGGGCAGGTCGTCGGCGGTCTTGTTGCTATTTTCATCGGTGAAGGACGAGAGCACCTGAATGCGCACGCCTTCTTTCATCGCCAGTCCGACCGAGCGGGTCTGCAATACTTTCGCGCCAACGCTGGCCAGTTCGAGCATTTCCTCGAAGGTCACCTTGTTGAGCTTTTGCGCCCGGGTCACGATCCGCGGGTCGGTGGTATAGACGCCATCGACATCGGTGTAGATGTCGCAGCGATCCGCCTTGACCGCTGCCGCGATCGCAACCGCGCTGGTATCGGATCCGCCGCGGCCCAGAGTCGTGATCCGGCCTTCTTCGCTCAGGCCCTGAAATCCGGGAATGATAGCGATTTCGCCGCTCTTCATGGCCGCGGTCAGAGCTTCTGCGTCAATCGAGTCAATCCGCGCCTTGCTATGCGCCTCTACCGTGCGGATCGGCATTTGCCAGCCAAGCCAGCTGCGCGCCTTTGCGCCGAGAGACTGCAAGGCGACGGCGAGCAAGCCCGCGGTCACCTGTTCGCCCGAAGCCACGACCACGTCATATTCCGCCGGATCATAAAGCGAACTGGCTTCGCGGCAGAAATTGACCAGGCGGTCGGTGTCGCCGGCCATGGCGGAGACCACCACCGCGACTTCGTGCCCAGCGTCGGACTGTTGTTTGACGATCTGCGCCACCCGGCGGATGCGTTCGATTCCGGCCATCGAGGTGCCGCCAAATTTCATCACTATGCGTGCCATGCTGCTGTCGGTAAAACTTTCGATAAAAAGGGCCTGAACAGGATTGAAAAGCCTGATAAAGAGGGGACATGACAAAGGCAAGTAGCACAATCAAGCCCGACGAAGCCGCGCATTTCGGTGCGCTCGCAGCGGAATGGTGGGACCCCAAGGGGTCTTCGGCCATGCTGCACCGGCTGAATCCGGTCCGGCTCTCCTATATACGCGATGCGATTGACCTGCATTTTCACGCTGACTCCAGCCTTTTGAAGCCGCTTGCCGGGAAAAAGGCGCTGGATGTCGGCTGCGGCGCGGGCCTGCTTTGCGAGCCGCTGGCACGGCTTGGCGCGCAGGTGACGGGCCTCGATGCGGCACCGGAGAATATCGCCGCGGCGCGGGCGCATGCCGAGCCGCAGCGACTGGACATCGATTATCGCAACGAGGCGATCGAGAATTTCCTCGACAAAGACCATGATCTGGTGACCTCGCTGGAGGTGCTCGAACATGTCGATGACCCGCAGGGCTTCGTTGACGGTCTCGCGGACGCGTTGGCTGATGACGGCCTGATGATAATCTCGACGCCCAATCGCACCGCCTTGTC
The DNA here is from genome assembly GCF_963975735.1 of uncultured Parasphingorhabdus sp. GTDB lineage: Bacteria > Pseudomonadota > Alphaproteobacteria > Sphingomonadales > Sphingomonadaceae > Parasphingorhabdus. The sequence continues at coordinate 19,056 of NZ_CAXBIA010000010.1, read as the reverse complement.
TAAACTGTTGCTGGTCGAGCTGGCCGAACGGACCGGGCAGATCCCGCGCGGCACCCACCATCACGAGCAATTTATCACGCCGGACGAGCTGGAAAAATTGCTACACAACGCCGGTCTTCAAGTCATTGATACCACCGGCCTGTCATATGGTCCGGCAAGCGGCTTTTCCCTGTCCGACAATCTGTCGCTCAACTATCTGATGACGGTCATCAAAGCCTGATGGTCGATGTCCGGCCCTATATGCTGTCGGACAAACAGGCCTGTCTCGCGATATTTGACGGCAATGTGCCGGATTTCTTCGATGCCACCGAGCGCGACCTATTTGTCGAATTTCTCGACCAGCCGAAAGGTCATTATTTCTGCATCGAGCAGGACGGCCGTATACTTGGTTGCGGCGGCTTTGCCAGAGAAGACCGGGAACAGGCGCGCTTCACCTGGGGCATGGTCGACCAGGCGCATCACGGTGATGGTCTGGGACGGCTGCTGACCGAGCATCGGCTGCGGGAAATTGTCAGGTCCGGTGACTATGAAGAAGCGGACCTGTCGACCACGCCGAGAGTTGCTCCCTTTTTCGCAAAATTCGGATTTTTCGAAACCGGCCGCGAAAAAGACGGGTTCGCGCCGGGCATGGACAAGGTGTTGATGGTCAAGCCGCTGTAGCTATCGCCTGGGCATGCGCGTCAGAAATCGACCTTTTCATAATGCGGCGGCGGCGCAATCACTTCCATCCGTTCGGACAGTAATGGCCGGAACGACGGCCGCGATTTGAACATCGCGTACCATGCCTTGGTCTGTTCGTGCCCGGCCCAGTCGATCGCCCCTAGATAGTCGGCGACGGAAATCTGTGCCGCTGCGGCAAGATCGGCTAGGCTCATCGTCGCCCCGGCCAGCCAGCTGCGGTGGTCGATCAGATAGTCGATATAGTCGAGATGGGAATTCGCCCGGCGCATCGCCTCGCGCAAGATCTTGGCGTCGGGCGGTTCGCGCCGGACCAGTCTCTTGTGCATGCGTTCGTGCATCATCGGCGCGGTCACATCGCCATAAAATTGTTCGTCGAACCAGGCGACCAGACGCCGGATCTCGGCCCGGTTGACCGCCGTGCCATTGATCATCGGGACTTTCTCGACCGTTTCCTCGATATATTCGCAAATCGCCACGCTATCGACGAGATGAATATCGCGCTCGCTATGTTTCATGACCGGAGTGCGACCGGTCGGGTTCATCGCCAGAAAATCGTCGCGCTGGTCCCAGGGTGATTCGCGGACAAGCTCATAGCCAACCGACTTCTCGCCCAGCAGCAAGCGGACTTTACGGGAAAACGGACATAGGGGGAATTGGTACAACTGCCACATGGGTTCGTGTTAGTCGCGAACAGGGGTTTGTGGAAGAGCTTTGATGCCCGATTTCGACATTGTCCGGAGGTCGCGTTCGGGCAGCATTATTCCGACGCATCCATGCGCCGTTTCATCCGATTACCGATAGCCTGCAACTGCGGAAGCAGCGCGCCGAATTCCGAGGCGATGATCCCCATCATCGCGGTGCCACGACGCATTTCCGCTTCCGCATCGCGGTCAAAATCCGGGTCGTCACGCCGGGCCAGATCGCCCAGCGTAGCATCGGGGCTGATCGCGGAAAAATCGTCATCGCGCCGCATATCCTCCGGCATTGCCTTGCCCATGGCATGCGCAAATTGGCCAATGGGCAGGTCCATCATTGCCATCATGAAGCCCGACATCATCGAAACCATATCATCCTGAAATGCCGGATCATTGAGCCGGTCGACCATCTCGGCTTCCGGTTGATGGTCCTGCGCCAGCGCGGGGCTGGCCAGAATCAGCGAGGCGGCGAATATTGGTCCGGTCAGAGACAGGGTAGAGCGGCGCATGGGAATTTCCTCCAGATGATCATCAATGACCTCGGAATAGCGAATCACGCCTGATTCTCTGCTGAACCACGGGACGCCGGGCTGTAAAGACTTGTAACCGGGGTCGATCTAGTCCGGCTGATAGACGGCCAGCCGGTTTCCCGCCGGATCATGACATTCGAATCGCCGTCCGCCGGGATAGGCGAAAATCTCTTTGACGATTTCGCCATTGGCCGCTTTGACCTGCGCCAGCGAAGCTTCCAGATCGTCACTCTCCAGCGTCGGCATCGGAGCAACCGGTTCCGCTCCTGCGGCAATGCCGATCTGCACCGGCCCGCCTTCGACGGCGGCATAGTCCGGACCATAATCGGTGAAGGCAAAACCGAATGCCTGTTCGTAGAAGGCTTTGCTCGCGGGCAGGTCGCTGGCCTTCATTTCGAGATAATTGGGCGTGATCCTGGGCATGCTATTTCCTCTCCGGATCGATCAAATCACTCCGCCGCTTCCATCACCTCTTTATCCGATAAAGGATGCTCTATCCGGCTGACCATTTCCTTCGGGCAGACCTGCCAGAAGCGGTCCCGCCAGCGGTCCCAGTCGCGCAATATCGCTTCGGACCAGTTGCTGTCGGTGGTCTTGTGGTGGCGCTCGATCAGCGAGAGCAGATGGCCTTCCCAATAAGCGCTGTCGAGCCGTTGCCAGACGATGCTTTCTGCATTGGCCATTTTCCCGAATTCATCCTCGGTATCGAGAATGAAGGCCATGCCGCCGGTCATGCCGGCACCGAAATTGCTGCCGACCGGGCCCAATATGACGGCATTGCCGCCGGTCATATATTCGCAGCCATTGGCGCCGCAGCCCTCGACCACGACATCCGCGCCGCTGTTGCGGACGGCGAAACGCTCGCCCGCCTGTCCGGCTGCATAGAGTTGTCCGGCGGTCGCGCCATAGAGCACGGTATTGCCGATGATCGTATTCTCCTGGCTGACCAGCGGCGAGCTGACCATCGGGCGGACGACGATCTTGCCGCCGCACAGACCCTTGCCGACATAGTCATTGGCGTCGCCGAACACTTCCAGTGTGATCCCCTGACAGAGGAAGGCGCCGAGCGACTGTCCGGCGGAACCGCGCAGGCGGATATGGACATGGTCTTCGTTCAGACTGCTCATGCCATATTTTGCGGTGATTTCGGCGGAGAAGCGCGTGCCGACGGCGCGGTGGGTGTTGCGCACCGTATAGGTGAGCTGCATTTTCTCGCGCCGCTCGAATACCGGCCTGGCGTCGTCGATCATTTCCGCGTCGAGACCGTCCGGGACTTCGTTGCGCGGCGTGGCGATGTTGAAGCTGCGCTGGTCATCTCTCGCATCAACCTTGGCAAGGATCGGGTTGAGATCGAGGTCGTCGAGATGCTCGGCACCGCGGCTGACCTGCCGCAGAAGCTCGGTGCGGCCGATGATTTCGCCGAGCGAGCGGTAGCCGAGGCGCGCGAGTATCTCGCGAACTTCCTCGGCCATATAGGTCATCAGATTGATCACCTTCTCCGGCGTGCCGGTGAATTTCTGGCGCAGCTTTTCATCCTGTACGCAGACGCCGACCGGGCAGGTGTTGCTGTGGCACTGGCGGACCATGATGCAGCCCATGGCGACCAGGCTGAGCGTGCCGATGCCATATTCCTCGGCGCCGAGAATCGCGGCAATGACGATGTCGCGGCCGGTCTTGAGGCCGCCGTCGGTGCGCAGTTTTACCCGGTGGCGCAGGCCGTTGAGGGTGAGTACCTGATTGGCTTCCGACAGTCCCATTTCCCACGGGGTACCGGCGAACTTGATCGAGGTTTGCGGCGATGCGCCGGTGCCGCCGGTATTGCCGGAGATCAGGATGACATCGGCATGGGCCTTGGCCACGCCCGCTGCAATCGTACCGATACCGGCCGAGGACACCAGCTTGACGCAGACCTGCGCGCGCGGATTGATCTGCTTGAGGTCGTAGATCAGCTGGGCGAGATCCTCAATCGAGTAGATATCGTGATGCGGCGGCGGCGAGATCAGGGTGACGCCGGGGGTCGAGTGGCGCAGCTTGGCAATAAATTCGGTGACCTTGAAGCCGGGCAGCTGGCCACCTTCGCCGGGCTTGGCGCCCTGTGCGACCTTAATCTCGATTTCCTCGCAAGCGCCGAGATATTCCGAGGTCACGCCAAAGCGGCCGGAGGCGACCTGCTTGATCGGGCTCGAGGCATTGTCGCCATTTTCATAGGGCTTGTAGCGGCGCTTTTCCTCGCCGCCTTCGCCGGACACGGATTTCGCGCCGATCCGGTTCATCGCGATGGCGAGCGTCTCGTGTGCCTCGGGGCTGAGCGCGCCGAGGCTCATGCCCGGCGTGTTGAACCGCTTGCGAACCTCAGTGATCGCCTCGACCTCGTCGATCGGCACCGGCACCGGCGCATAGTTGAACTCCATCAGATCGCGCAGATAGATCGGCTCCATCTCGCGCACGGCTTGGGAGAATTGCAGATAGGAGGAGTAGCTGTCGTGGGCGACCGCCGATTGCAGCAGGTGCATCATATGCGCGCCATAGGCATGGGCCTCGCCGCCATCGCGTTGTTTGTAGAAACCGCCGACCGGCAGGCGAACGACCGCCGGCTCAAAGGCCGCCTCGTGCTTTTCCTGGGCGTTGATGAACAAAGAGGCATAGCCTTCGCCGGATATCTTGGTCGGCATGCCGGGGAAGAGATCGTTGCACAATGCGCGGGACAGGCCGACGGCTTCGAAATTATAGCCGCCGCGATAGCTGGAGATGACGGCGATGCCCATTTTCGCCATGATCTTGAGCAGACCCTCGTCGACCGCTTTCTTGTGCCGTTGCAGACATTCGTCAAAACTGAAGTCGCCGAACAGGCCGCGGGCGTGGCGGTCGGCAATCGCCGCTTCGGCCATATAGGCGTTGACCGTGGTCGCGCCGACACCGATCAGCACGGCATAGCAATGGGTGTCGAGACATTCGGCTGCCCGGACGTTGATCGAGGCGTAGGAGCGCAGCCCCTTTCGGACCAGATGAGTGTGCACCGCCGCCGTCGCGATCACCATCGAGATGGCCATCCGGTCCTCGTCAATATCCTCGTCGGTGAGGAAGATTTCGGTCTTGCCGGCGCGCACCGCCTGCTCCGCTTCGGTCCGGATCCGGGCCAGTGCATCGCGCAGTTCAATGGCCGCGCCGCTGGTGCTCAACGTACAGTCTATCTGTGCCACAGCATCGCCAAAGCCGAGCTTCAGCCGCTCCCAAAGCGCGCAGCTGAGCACCGGGCTTTCCAGCACCATCACGTCCTCGTTCTGGCTGTCCTGCTCGAGAATATTGGCCAGATTGGAAAAGCGCGTGCGCAGGCTCATCACATGGCGTTCGCGCAGGCTGTCGATCGGCGGGTTGGTGACCTGGGAGAAATTCTGCTTGAAAAAATGGCTGATCTGCCGCGGCTTGACGCTGATCACAGCCAATGGGGTATCATCTCCCATCGAGCCGATTGCTTCCTTGGCATCCTCGACCATCGGCGCGAGGACCATTTCCATATCTTCAAGCGTGTGGCCGGCGGCGGTCTGGCGGCGGATCAGTTCTTCCCTGGAATAGCCCATGCCGGAAACTGTCGGTGCCGGCGGCAGGTCGTCGACGGTCAGGAAGCCCTTGACCAGATCGGCATAAGGTTCTTCCGAAGCGATCCGGTCCTTGAGTTCGCGGTCCTTGAACAGGACGCCTTCATCGAGATCGACGGCGATCATCTGGCCGGGGCCGAGCCGGCCCTTCTCGATGACCTGGCTTTCGGGAACCACGACCATGCCGGATTCGCTGCCGATGATCAGCAGATTGTCGGCGGTGACCGAATAGCGCAGCGGGCGCAGCGCGTTGCGGTCGACGCCGGCAACCGCCCAGTGGCCATCGGTCATGGCCAGCGCGGCGGGGCCGTCCCACGGCTCCATGACGCTCGCCATATATTCGTACATTGCCTGATGGGCGGGATCGATATCCGGGTTGTTCTGCCAGGCTTCGGGGACCAGCATGATCTTCGCGGTCGGCGCATCGCGGCCGGAGCGGCAGATGGTCTCGAACACCGCATCGAGCGCTGCCGTGTCGGAGGAACCGGCCGGGATCACCGGCTTGATATCTTCGCTGTGATCGCCAAAGGCGAGGCTCGCCATCTTGATCTCGTGGCTCTTCATCCAGTTCTTGTTGCCGCGAATGGTGTTGATCTCGCCATTATGGGCAAGGCAGCGGAACGGCTGGGCCAGCCACCATTGGGGAAAAGTGTTGGTCGAATAGCGCTGGTGGAAAATCGCTACCCGGCTCTCGAAGCGATCGTCCAGCAGGTCGGGATAGAAGACCGACAGGGATTCAGCGAGAAACAGCCCCTTGTAGATGATCGAGCGGCAGGACAGGCTGCAGATATAGAAATCCTGAATTTGCGCAGCGATCACCTTCTTCTCGATCCGGCGGCGGATGAGATAGAGATTTTTCTCGAATTCGCGGGCGTCTTGCTTGTCCGGCATCGGACCGGCGATCATGATCTGCTCGATTTCGGGGCGGGTGTTCTGCGCCTTTGGTCCGATCACCGAGACATCCACCGGCACCTGACGCCAGCCGTAGATCGTATAGCCGGATTCGATGATTTCCGCCTCGACGATGGTCCGGCAGGACTCCTGCGCATTGAGATCCGTGCGTGGCAGGAAGATCATGCCGACGGCCAGCCGGTTGGGGCGGACCTTGTGCCCGCTGTCGGCAATCGCGTCGTCGAAGAAGCGCTCGGGCAGATCGACGTGCAGGCCGGCGCCGTCGCCGGTCATGCCATCGGCATCGACCGCGCCCCGGTGCCAGACCGCCTTCAGCGCATCGATGGCCGAGGATACGACGCGCCGCGACGGCTTGCCGTCGGTCGCCGCGACCAGACCGACACCGCAAGCATCACTTTCGAATTCGGGACGGTACATGCCTTCGCGGGCGAGCCGTTCATGTTCGGGGGTGGGATATTGATGGGTCATTCGTCGTCTTCCTGCAGATTCGGCCCTGTTTTGACCGGCGGAAGATGGGCGGTCGATTCCTCGACTTTTCTCATGATCGCCGGCATGGCCTGCATCATTTCCGGCACGAAGCTCATCATCGACTGCATCATTTCCGGATCGACAAAGACCATCATATAGTCACGGGCAAAGGCGCCGCCGGTTTCGGTAGCAAAAAAGGCGTTCATTTCGGCCAGTTGGTCAGCCGTGAACTTTCGGGCATAAATATTTGCAAGTGTTCCGCGAATAGCCGGTTCCATTGCGGTCATCAGGTCGACCATTTCATTGGTCATGACTTTGGTAGATATTTGCATCCGCTCTTTAAAATGCGGGTCCCGCTCCAGCATCATGTCATTGATGGAAGCATCACCCATTTCCTCTATCGCCGCATCATCGACGCCATAGCCTTTCATGGTTTCTGCCATCGGACGGTCGAAACTCTGGCTGATGATGCTGTCCATCATCTGGTCCATCGTACCCTTCATCATCCGCTCATAGGTGCCGAGCGGGAACAGATAGTCGATCGTGACCTCGGCAGCGGCGAGACGGGCAGGATCGGCAGTGATTTGCCCAATGCTGTTTGTTGTGCTCGTTGTATCTCGCGCCGCTGCGGGAACGCTCGCGACAAGCGCCAGAGTTGCTGCAAATGTTGAAAATAATAGCTTCATGATAATGCTCCGTTTGCGGTCTATGCCGCCACTTTCTCAGCCAGTTTCTTCTCTTTCAGAAACCGGTGCATATGCTCGGTCACATCGCGGCCGTCCCGGATGCCCCAGACCACCAGGCTGGCACCGCGGACGATGTCGCCTGCAGCGAACACGCCCTCCAGATTGGTCATCATCGATTTGTGATCGACGCGCAAAGTGCCCCAGCGGGTGACGGAGAGGTCCGGGCAATCAAACAGATTGGGCAGGTCTTCCGCGTCAAAGCCCAGTGCCTTGATCACCAGATCGGCCTCGACGGTAAAATCGCTGTCCGGTTCTACTTCGGGAGAGCGGCGGCCGCTGGCATCGGGGGCGCCGAGTCGCATTCTATTCGCCCTGACCGCTGTGACATGGTCGGTGCCCTCGACCGCCTTCGGTGCCGACAGCCAGACAAATTCGACGCCTTCTTCTTCGGCATTGCGGACTTCGTTCTGCGAGCCCGGCATATTGGCACGGTCGCGGCGATAGAGACATTTGACCGATTTCGCGCCCTGCCGGATCGAGGTGCGCACGCAATCCATCGCGGTATCGCCGCCGCCGATGACGACGACATTCTTGCCCTGCGCGTTGAATCGCCCATTGTCGAAATCGGGTACATCATCGCCAAAGCTCTTGCGGTTGGAGGCGATCAGGAAATCGAGCGCTTCTTCGACTCCCGGTGCGCCCACGCCCGGCACCTGGATTTCGCGCGCCTTGTAGACACCGGTTGCGATCAGGATCGCGTCATGTTTATCGCGTAATTCTTCCAGTGTTGCGTCCCGCCCTACTTCGAAACTTTCGTGGAAGCTGATCCCGCCGTCCTTGAGCCGCTGGACCCGGCGCATGATCACTTCTTTTTCCAGCTTGAAACCCGGAATGCCGTAAGTCAGCAGCCCGCCGGCGCGGTCGTGGCGGTCGTAGACATGCACGTCATAGCCGGCGACCCGCAGATATTCGGCGGCGGTCAGCCCGGCTGGCCCGGCACCGATGATGCCGACCGACTGGCCTTTGGAGCGACCGGGCTGCAGCGGTTCGACCCAACCTTCTTCCCAGGCGGTGTCGGTGATATATTTTTCCACCGCACCGATGGTGACCGCGCCGTGACCGGAAAATTCGATCACGCAATTGCCCTCGCACAAGCGGTCCTGCGGGCAGATGCGGCCACAGATTTCCGGCATGGTCGAGGTCAGGTTCGACATTTCATAGGCTTCGCGCAAACGCCCCTCGGCGGTCAGGCGGAGCCAGTCGGGGATATGATTGTGCAGCGGGCAGTGGACCGAACAATAAGGCACGCCGCATTGCGAGCAGCGGGCGGCCTGTTCCGCTGCCTTGTCCGGCGCATAGCGGTCGGCGATTTCCTGAAAATCCTCTGCGCGCAGATCAGGGTCGCGCTTTTCCGGGTAGGCCTGGCCCTCCTCGACAAATTTCAGCATTTTCAATTTCTGCGGGCTTTTTGCCATGCCAGATACTCGTTTTCCGTAATATATGAGTGCAAACAGCGGCCGTCCCCGGCGGCTGTGGCAGATTAAATAACCAAAAAGGCAGCGCAAGTCACGCATATTCTTGCTATTAGGACAGCTAATATGCCCTATATAGATGTTCGACGGAGCCATCCGATTGATCTGCCGGGATTATACAGGGCTATTGGTATCGTATCGGACCTATATTTTCCTCACGACAACCGCTCGGCGAAACGCTATTGCGCGTCCAAACAATATACGGGCTGCTCATGACCTTCATTCAAATGCTGCTCCTCGCGATCGTGCAGGGCGTTACCGAATTTCTGCCGATATCCTCTTCGGGTCATTTGATCCTGCTGCCGGTATTCACTGGTTACGCGGATCAGGGGCCGATGATCGACATTGCCGTCCATGTCGGTTCGCTGCTCGCGATCATCACCTATTTTTTCAAAGATGTCTGGTCGCTGGGCCGGGGCGGTCTCGCCACCATCGGCGTCGGCCAGGCACCCGCCGAACGGCGATTGTTCTGGTGGATCATCATTGGCACGATCCCGGCGGTCATCGTCGGCCTGTTTCTGAAGACCGGCGGCTATCTCGACGGTTTCCGCAGCACCACATTGGTCGGCGTCAATCTGATCGTCTACGGCATCCTGCTGGGCGTCGCCGACCGGTTCGGACGGCAGGTCAAATCCTTCGAGGATCTGACGCTGAAGGACGGCATCATCGTCGGACTGGCGCAGGCCATGGCCCTCATTCCCGGCACCAGCCGTTCGGGCGTGACCATGACCGCTGCCCGTTTCCTCGGTTACACAAGGGTCGAGGCAGCGCGCTTTTCCTTCCTGCTGTCGATACCGGCGGTGGCCGGTGCCGGCGTGCTGATCATTCCCGATCTGATGGGGGCCAGCACCGAATTACTCAAGGAAGCGCTGATCACCGGCGTGCTGACCTTTATCGCGGCGCTGGCGACCATGACCTTCCTGATGCAATTCCTGCGCAAGGCTTCGATGATGGTCTTTGTCGTCTACCGCATCGCCATGGGCATCGCGCTGCTCGCATTATTCCAATAGACCTGCTTTTCCAAGCTTGTTTGGCGGGCGGCTTCTAGCTTGCCTTGGCGCGCGCGCCAAAGCGGCCGTGGGCGGTATATTTTTCCATCCAGCCACTCGCCACCGCAGCGAGCGGGGTCGGCGCGACACCAAAGGCGTTCAGACCCTTGGCCGCCGGTGCAACGACATTGTCTTTCTGCAGCATCTTGTACTGATCCGACGTGATCGGGGAGCCGGGGAGCATCGCCAATATTCTGGCGGCGAAATCCGGTACGTCGACAAAAGTCCGCTCGCGCCCCGTCATCCTGGCTATCCGCCGGTTGAGATCTCCCATGCTGATGGCTTCCGGACCGCCCAGCTCAAAGGTCTGGCCGGAGTAAAGCCCCGGCTGGCTGAGCGCTTCGGCGACGACATCGGCGACATCGCCGACAAAGACCGGCTGGAATTTCGTGGCGCTGCCGATGACCGGTACGACCGGCAGCATCGCGATCATCGCGGCAAAGCGGTTGATGAACTCGTCCTCGCGGCCAAAGACAATCGAAGGTCGCAAAATGATAGCGTCGGGAAATGCGTTCAAAACCGCCTGCTCGCCTTCGCCCTTGCTGCGGCCATAGCGCGACGGCGATCGAATGTCGGCACCAATCGCGGACAGGTGCAGCAAAGTCCGGCAACCCGCTTTCGCCGCGGCCTCGGCGACATTGCGCGCGCCCTCGACATGGATGCGGGTGAAATCGCCGTTCAGGACACCGACCAGATTGACCACGCCGTCGCAGCCCTGGACCGCACGGGCGACGCTGTCCGGCTTGGTGATGTCGGCGCTGGCAAATTGCGTCTGGCCGAGATTGCCGAGCGGCTTGATATGCATGGCATTCTTGATATTGCGCTCGGCTATCCGCAACCGCGCACCGCGGGCGAGCAGCTCCTGCGCGACATAGCGGCCCAAAAAGCCGCCGCCGCCAAATATGCAAATCAATTGTCCATCAAGATCCATGTTCATCTTCCACCCTTGGCTTGGTTTCTGCGTTGCCTCTGCCCCAGCCGCGCGGTTGACGCAACAACGATTCCCCGCTCGGCATAGCATAATATCGGTCGCGCCGCACCGGTTCGCCAGCCGCCACGCACCGCCGACCCCCGGGAACGCGCTTTTGCCGATATGAATCATTGACAGCTCAGCCATCAAGCGGCTAATCGCCCGCCTCTATCAGGCGGCATGAAGATGATTGCCACCTGCATGGGCCCAGATGGCGGAATTGGTAGACGCGCATGCTTCAGGTGCATGTATTCGCAAGGATGTGGAGGTTCGAGTCCTCTTCTGGGCACCATTTGTTCTTCCGGACATATCCATAAATGTCCATGAAAGTCCAGTAAATCTGCCAAATATGACGATAAATTCGTCCATCCCTATCCGGTGAAATCCGTTGCAATTGACGGTACATTACAGTACATTTGACGGTATATTTTCCGGTAAATGAGGTGACATATGTTAACCGACTTGGCCGTTAGGAAGGCAGTCGCGAGAGAAAAGCCCTATAAAATGTCAGATGGCGGCGGGCTCTATATGCTCGTTACCAAAGCAGGTCAGCGCTATTGGCGGATGGATTATCGCTTCGCTGGAAGGCGGAGCACGATTGCCTTAGGTGTATATCCTGAGGTCTCTCTCGCCGAAGCGCGAGTTAAGAGGAAAGAAATCAAACAACAAATCGCAGAGGGCTTCGATCCCGCTGCAAAACGCAAGATCGACAAAATCACCGGTCCGCTCGCCAATGCCAACACATTTTCGGCTGTGGCGGAAGAATGGCTGGACAAGGCAGAGCGCGAAGGCCGGGCCAAGGTTACGTTACGCAAGCTGCGCTGGCTTCTGGATTTTGCACATCCGATAATTGGCCTTCGCAAAATCAGCGATATCAAGGCACCTGAGTTGTTGGCGGTATTGCGCATGGTCGAAAAGCGGGGACACTATGAAACCGCCAGACGATTGCGCAGCACGTGCGGGCAGGTTTTCCGCTATGCCATTGCCACGGGAAGAGCCGATCGGGACATATCGGCCGATCTTAGAGGGGCAATCACCGTTCCCAAGGTGACGCACCGAGCAGCAATTGTCGACCCGAAGGAAGCAGGAGTGTTGTTGCGTGCGATCGACGCCTATTCGGGTTATCCGATCACCCATACGGCATTGCGGATGGCCCCGCACGTTTTTGTGCGCCCCGGCGAGCTACGCCAGGCAGAGTGGAGCGAGTTTGATTTTGATAAATTAATCTGGACCATTCCGGCGGAGAAAACCAAAATGCGCAAGCCGCATCGCGTTCCGCTAACGCGGCAGGTTTTGGCAATCATTGATGACATACGCGAAATTAGTGGTTTCCGACGCTTTCTCTTTCCGGCTCAAGGCAAGCGAGATCGGCCAATGTGCGAAAACACCATCAACCTTGCGCTGCGCCGAATGGGATTTGACGGCAAAACTATGACTGCGCATGGATTCCGCGCCATGGCCAGTACATTGCTGAACGAACAGGGCAGATGGAATCCTGATGCTATCGAGAGGCAATTGGGTCACTCTGAAAGAGACGATGTGCGACGGGCTTACGCGCGGGGGAAGCATTGGGAAGAGCGTGTCGCAATGATGATAAACTGGTCGGATTATTTGGACCAATTGCGATCTGGTGCAAAGATACTGCATGGACATTTCAGAAAGCCGCGAGCTGTGTTGACCAAGACTCAGCCTTCTGGATGATGTTGGAGCCCAGACCATCAAAGCGATCCTTCGACTTTTGACACATCGATTGTTATTCTCGGACGATCCGGTTGGTCTTGAAAACAGTCTTTGATTATCCCTTGAACGAGGTTTCTGAACGATAGCCGACATCCTCGGCAATGGCTTCGATCAGTCGGCGGGTCTATTGCAGCAAACCTGCTGCAAGCTGCATCCTCCAACGGGCGAGATAGTGCGTCGGTGTTTCGCCCAAACATGTGCCGAACTTCTTCGAAAAAATTGCCCGAGACATCCCACATTCCGTGGCCAGTTTTTCGAGCGTCCAGTCATTTGCAGGACGACCGTGAATGAGCGCAAGCGCGGTGCTCATGGCGGGATTGCGCGGCGCGGCGAGCCAGCCACCCGAATTTTCAAGTAGCCCATCAATATAACGCGGCAGAACACGCACGAACAACAGCTCGCTGGGCCGCACTAGATAATCATTTGCGCAGCATGAGCTCTGGTAATCGCAGTTTGATAATCGCGGCCAAGGTTTAAATGGATTCGACTCTCATTCCGTAGTCGGTCATATTCAGGCCGGAGGCAATCATGCGATACTTGGCGGTTCTCGTTCTATCTATGGCGGTGACGCAAATAGAGCCGATGTCTGCACCAGCTTACGCACACGGCGGCGGATTGGCGGCTGATGGCTGTCACAATGACCGCAAGAACGGCGGCCGCCATTGTCACCGCGGCAATGGCGGCAATCCGCCCCCTCCCCAGCGTGCTGCAAACGGTTCTGTATATTATCCCAATTGCGCATCAGCCCGTGCAGCTGGCGCTGCACCAATTTATCGGGGCGAGGCGGGATATGGAACGCATCTCGACCGGGATGGTGACGGTAAAGCATGTGAATGAAACTGGCACGCGGCCTTGTGTGGCCGTGAAGATGTTGGATGAACGGGGGATAATATGAAGACGCCAGTAGCAATATTCACACTGATTGCAGGCCTGCTTTGTACCGCACCTGCACTTGCCCAGGTCGAGACGGTGCGGTTCGGCAATCTTCATGCCCATAGCTCCTATTCCGATGGTCTAGGCGAACCTGCCGAAGCGTATGAGATGGCCTGCGAAGCGGGTCTCGATTTCTTTGCGGTTACCGAGCACAATCATGCAGCCGGCGACGGCAAGGGTGAGCGCAAGGACGGCTTGATGATCGCCACCCAGCCTGACCTTTACAAAGGCACACCCTCATCGCTCGTCGAGAGCGCCGACCGACTCAACAGGTCGGGCGAATGTGTCACAATATACGGCCAGGAATTCTCGACCATATCGAGCGGCAATCATGCGAATATCTTTGATGTCGATATGGTCATTGATGCGCCCAATGGTGATTTTGCAAAACTGCTTGGATGGCTGCAGGCTAACCCGGACAGTGGCGGCAATATGCCGCTCATGCAGTTCAACCACCCGGCAGGCGGCCAGAGAGCGCGCCTGGATTACGGCCGTGATGATTTTGGCGGGGACGAGCAAATGTGGGTGCAGTCGATGGCGCCGCACGTGTCGCTTATCGAGATGCTCAACGCCCCTGCCCTGCGGGACGGAACACATCAGCGCACACACAGCCGGCAGGGCCAGTATTTCCGCTATCTCAATCTGGGGTTTCATCTGGCGCCAAGCGTTGGTCAGGATAATCATTATCGCAATTGGGGTTTTTCAACCGATGCCCGGGTTGCCGTCATCACATCTGATTTTACGCGCGCTGGAATACTAAGCGCCCTGCGCGCACGCCGCGCCTATGCCAGTGAAGACAAGAATCTGCGGGTCATATTCAGATCCGGCGACGCGCTGCAGGGCGACATCGCCAACCCTCCAGCGATTGGCGCAGAACTCGATCTCAGCGTGCAAATTGTCGATGACGACGAACCCGATGCCTCGTACCGCATTGACCTGTTCAAGGATGTTGCTGGCGGCAAGCCGGTATCATCGCCGACCGAAAGCTACGAGGTTTCTGGCAACCAGACCGTGCCACTGGTTCTGGAAGGCATCAGGCTCGAGGCGCTCGGAGAATATGTCCTGCTTCGGATAACCCAATTTGGGCGCGAGGATGACGAACATGCAGAAGACGATGTTGTATGGACAGCGCCGATCTGGTTTGAACCGCCATCCTTTCACCATCTTCTTGATGATTTGCCTGACCTTCGCATTGTTTCCATGATACCCGACCCGCTGGGTGATGATTTCACCAACGAACAGATAACCTTTCGCAATATAGGCAGCGGACCTATCGATCTTGCCGGCTGGCGCGTTCGCGATCTCGCGGGCAATGTCTGGGAACTGGATGTTTTGGCAAGCATCGCTGCAGGTGAAGACAAAACGCTCGTACGAAACGGCGCGCCAATGTCGCTGAACAATGGCGGTGACAAGATCGAACTGGTTGCACCTGAAGGCACCGTCGTCCAATCCGTGACCTATGACAAGGTTCGGGCAGATGAAGTGGTAATGGCCGATGGCATCACCCCCTAAGACAGCGGCAAAGCCCAAAAAGGCACCTGCTAAAGCCAAGCCTGCGCGAAAAGCGCCAGCGCCGCGCAATCTGGTGATCTTGCTGGACGGTACAGGCAATGAGCTTGGCCGCAATCTGTCCAACGTCTTGAAACTCTACCGCATCGCACAGAAGAATGATCAGCAGCTGGTCTACTACAGCCCCGGCGTTGGTACCATCAGCCGGATAAGTCCCTGGCAGCGGTTTCGTCAGAAGCTCGTCGGTGTTCTGGGCCTCGCCTTTGGCTATGGGCTCGATGAAAATGTGCTCGGCGCTTACCGCTTCCTCGCGCAAAACTATCAAAAGGGCGACCGCATCTATCTGTTCGGGTTCAGCCGAGGCGCATGGACCGCAAGAGTTCTTGCCGGCTTCATCCATCTGATCGGGCTTCTGGAGCCCGAGCAGATCAACATGAGCGACAGCGCGCTTGGTACATATAAGAAAGCGGCGAAAGACAACCAGCTTGATCTGGCATGGCACTTTGCCCGCGTGATTAGATCACGGCGCGTTCCGATCGAGTTTATCGGTGTCTGGGACACTGTTGCCTCGGTACTCGTGCCGCGCCCTGACCGGTTCTGGATACCCAGCCTCGAGACATTGCCCTATACGCTTCAGAACCCCTCGGTAGCCCGGTTCCGCCATGCTTTGGCCATCGATGAACGCCGGCGCATGTTCCGCGTCGCAAAATGGCAGGAACCGCAAAAGTTCGAACCGAACCCCTTTAACAAGAGCCTGACCAAGGATCAGGACATCAAGCAAGTCTGGTTTGCAGGCGTTCATTCCGATGTCGGAGGAGGCTATTCTGAGAAATACAGCGCTCTTTCCAAATATCCGCTCATCTGGATGGCCGAAGAGGCCAGGAAAGCAGGTCTCAGGATCAGCACGCAGATGCTCAATCATCTGGCTTACGGAAAAGACCGCAAAGGCAGCAAGCATCAATATAAGCCGCCTTCACCAACCGCCATGATCCACAGGTCGCTTACCATCGGCTGGTGGGTGCTCGAAATCATCCCCAAGAATATCAAATACCGGGAGTGGAAGCGTTGGTCGTTTCTTTGGCGCTACATACCTTGGGCTGAACCCCGGCTCATTCGGAATGGAGATATCCATCCATCGGTTGATGAGCGGAAGAAGGCTTTGCCTGACTATAAGCCTGTCAACGTGCCATGACGGCGGACCCGGTTATCGCTTTCCTACACAAAGCCAGATTTGTAACCGGTCTGCATGCGCCCTCCCGATCTTGAAGAACTGGCATTTGGACTGCTCGTATTTCTGCTCGCTCTGCCAGCGGCTTATTGGTTCATGCGAGGGCTGTTTGCTTTGTTGCTGGGTTTGTAAAAGGTATACGCGCCTTTGAATTGTAGTCGACGGGGGTATAAGTACCCAACGCCGATATTTAGCTGAAAATCATCTTTTTTTTTGGAGATGTCATATGTCAGTGGACCACGGCAATCCGATCAAGCGGTGCGCAATTTACACACGAAAAAGCACAAACAAACGTCTCGATCATGATGTAAACTCTCTCGTGACACAGCGAGAGATCTGCAGCGCCTATATCAAAAGCCAGCAGTATAAAAACTGGGTTGAGTTGAATGAACGCTATGACGACGGAGGTCATTCCGGCAGCGGACTGGACCGGCCGGCGCTAGCGAAGCTTATGCAGGACATAGAGGCTGGCAAAGTGGATGCGGTCATCGTCTACAAGATTGACCGGCTGACCCGAAGCCTGTTTGATTTTGTTCGTCTGATCGAGATCTTTGATCGCCAGAACATCACGTTGACTTCGATCTCCCAAGCTTTTGATACCTCCGACAGCATGGGGCGCATGATCCTGAACATTCTGCTCACATTCTCCCAGTTCGAGCGCGAACTGATATCCGAGCGGGTTCGCGACAGTATCCGCACCCGCAAGAAACATGGACTGGTCCACGGCGGCCTGCCGCCATTTGGCTATTGTGCCGCCAAGAACGGACTGCGCATTGACAAGGCAGAGGCGGCGATAGTTCGGTTCATTTTCAAGACGTTTTTGCAAACAAGGCGCTACACAATCGTTATGACGGCTGTGCGAGAGGCCGGATATTGCAGCTCGGTAAAATATACCAGACGGGGCGAGTCACGTGGTGGCGGCCCTATGACCCCCGGAGCAGTGTACGGGATCCTGGGCAATCCAATCTATGTCGGCGAGATACGCGGAAAAGGTGCCAACTATCAGGGAATTCATGAGCCGATCATATCGCGGGACACGTGGGAAGCGACTCAGGCACTGTGCGCCAGCAGAAAAAATCGGCCTGCCGATTCCAGGGATACAAAACATTTTCTGGCAGGATTGTTATGGGACGATCTTGGGCGCCATATGCGGCTGGATCTCAACTGGCACCGCGGCACTACATACTGCGCCTATGTGTCGAGTAATGCCACCTGGTCGCAGCGAGAATATCGCCGCGCCTATCGCTGCAATGCTGACAATCTGGACAAGCTCGTTTTCGCGTCGGTTTCCGACTTCCTGTGCGACCGGGCCAGGCTCAGGAGCGCGCTGAAGGGGCTGGGGATATCGTATGAGGAGCTGGACCAACTGACCGCAAAGGGTAAAGCGGCTGAAAACCGCCTCTGCAATACGCAACCTGAAA
This sequence comes from uncultured Parasphingorhabdus sp., assembly GCF_963975735.1. Lineage (GTDB taxonomy): Bacteria > Pseudomonadota > Alphaproteobacteria > Sphingomonadales > Sphingomonadaceae > Parasphingorhabdus. Next base: position 1,106 of record NZ_CAXBIA010000010.1, on the reverse strand, counting down.
GGCTGGAGGAGTTGTTCGCGGCATTGCTCAATCGCATTGAAGTGGGGGAGGAAAAGCTCTCAATCTGCTTCCGGTCCTTGGAACTGCGCCGGTTCCTGCTCTGGGATGACAACTCCACCTTTCGGGGGCGACCAGCGGATTGGCCATGCAGCGATGCCCGGTATGAATTTGAGGTTGCAGTCCGCGCTGTCACCGCAGAACGCTGGCCTTCGCTGCACATCAAACCTCGCGATGTGTCCCAAGTGGCAAAACTCGACAAGAAACTGGTAGATCTGGTGCAGCGCGCAAGAAAAGCGCAGCGTTTGGTAGACGAACACAGAGAGTGGTCGATCGAAGATCTCGCTTATAAAGAAAATTGCCGACCGACATTCTTTGCTCGGCTGATCCGGTTGAACTACCTTGCACCCGATATTGTCACGGCAATTCTCGATGGTACCCAGCCGGCGGCCCTGACGCGTGATATTGTGCTCAACTCCAATATCCCAACCGACTGGGCCATCCAGCGCCAGCTGTTCGGGTTCCCGGCACCGGAAAGGGAGATTACCCCGCGACAGCTTTTTGGGCGGGGAATGTGGCCGACTCGGGCGGAATAGCTCGCGACCTTCAGCCTGTGCCATTCACAGGGGGAGCATCAATCGCAGGGTTGTATGATTACTAACCTGTTGCTGAGAGCCCTGTGTCCGCTTCGCGCCCCAATTGCCGTCATTACCACGGTCGAAGATTGTTTCTGAAAGCCGTCATTTAGGGCGCAGAATTTTCTGGCACCTAAATGGCAACAAGTGGGTGGATTCCGGAATGTCCGCAATTGTGCAACGATCAGCAAAAGCCGACATCGCCTTTATGAAAAGAATGGGCCGATCATGACTGCCCGGTTTAGAGCACTGGGGGTGGCAAAGCTGACATTCGAAGAAAATTCAGAAGTCTCTGGAATCTGCCGTCTATCCATTCACAGTGCTAGACGCCGCCATCCCTTTGACAAGTCCTGATAACGAGTCCAGCTTGGTTTAGTCGGCAAGGTTGCCAGACATTTTCCCAAGCAGGGTCTTGACCGTGTCAATCTCCGTTGCGGAAATTCCTGCCAGTCGTTGCGCGTATATCGCGTCGGC
>NZ_CAXBIA010000009.1:0-123879 GCF_963975735.1 uncultured Parasphingorhabdus sp. | reverse complement strand
GGCAATTTGTCCAGGTGCCGATGTTCGAAGCCTTTACCTGGTTCAACATGGTCGAGAATCTCTGGGGCGAGACCTTCATCCCCGGCAATGGCAAGCTCGCCTACACCCGCTCGATCAACAAGAACCGCAAGCCCTATCCGACCAAGGACGGCTATATCGGTCTGGTCCCTTATAATGATGCGCAATGGCGGAAGTTTTTCGAGCTCGGCGGCAAACCCGGCGTCTTTGATGAACCACGCTTTGCCGACTATTCCCAGCGCACCAAGAATATCACCGCGCTCTATGCCCTGATCGAGGAAATTGCCGCGACCAAGACCACCGAAGAATGGCTGCCGCTGCTCGACAAGCATAATATTCCGGCGATGCGTTATAACAGAATGGAGGATGTTCTGACCGACCCCCATTTGCAGCAGGTCGGTTTCTGGCAGGAACGCGAAGGCGAGAAGATCGGCAAATATCGGACGATCACGCACCCGGTCCATTATTCCGCCAGCCCGGCCAACATCTACGCCGACCCGCCGACATTGGGTGCGGACAATGACGAAATACGCGGCGCGCTGAATATGCCCGCTAATGCCGACTAATATAATAATAAACAGGACGAGGTTTGAACCATGAATTTTGATTTTTCTGACGATCAAAAATTTCTTCGCGACGAGGCACGCAAGTTCCTCGAAGCCCAATGCACCAGCGCGCATGTTCGCGCCGTGCTCGATGATGAAAATATGAGCCACAATGACGATGTGTGGAAAAAGATTGTCGAAATGGGCTGGCTCGGCGCCGCCATTCCCGAAGAATATGGCGGACTTGGCCTCGGCATGCTCGAGCTTTGCGTAATCGCCGAGGAACTGGGCCGCGTCCTGGCTCCCGTACCGTTTGGATCATCGGCCTTTTTCTTTGCCGAAGCGTTGAAACTGGCGGGCAGCGAAGATCAGAAACTGGCACTGCTTCCGAAAGTTGCCGACGGCAGCCTGGTCGGCTGCATCGCGATCAGCGAAGGTCCGGGTGAAATCAAGACCGGCAATATTGCCACGCGGCTGAAGGACGGCACGATATCGGGCAAGAAGATCCCGGTAACCGATGGCGATATCGCGACCCATGCTGTGGTGCTGGTCAAAGACGGCAGCGGCGAGAGCCTCGTCATTGTCGACCTGAACCAGAGCGGCGTATCGCGGACACCGATCAAGACGCTCGAACCGACCCGCAGCCATGCGACGATCAGCTTTGACGGCGCAGAAGCCGAGCTTCTCGGCGAAGCGGGCAATGGCATGACGCTGCTCGACCAGATCAACGACCGCGCTGCGGTGCTGATCGCCTTCGAACAATTGGGCGGCGCGTCCCGCTGTCTCGAAATGGCCAACGCCTATGCCAAGGAGCGCGTCGCTTTCGGCCGTGCCATCGGCGGCAATCAGGCGATCAAGCACAAGCTGGCCGACATGTATGTGAAGAATGAAGTCGCGCGCTCCAACGCTTATTATGGCGCTTGGGCTTTATCGAGCAACGCAGCGGAACTGCCCGAAGCGGCAGCCGCGGCGCGGGTCGCGGCGTCGGAAGCCTTCTGGTTTGCGTCGAAGGAAAATATCCAGACGCACGGCGGCATGGGCTTCACCTGGGAGGTGGATTGCCACCTCTTCTACCGCCGCGCCAAATTGCTCGCCGTCCAGGCGGGCAGCCCGGCAGTCTGGAAAGAGAAACTGGTCAGCGCGCTAGAAGCAAAAAATGACTGAATCCCGAACCCAGAGTGCCGTTCGTCCTGAGCCTGTCGAAGGACAGGTTAGCGCGCACTCGTACTTCGACAAGCTCAGCACGAACGGACATTCGCGCACGGGCCATAAAGTGAAGGAATAGACTATGGATTTCAATGATACACCAGAAGAAGCAGAATTTCGCGCCGAGGCGCAGGCTTTTCTATCGCAACATCTGAAGGCCAAAACGCCGGGCGCGCTGCGCTCCGGTGGCCGCGAGGATTTTCTCGCCCGCGCCAAAGCTTGGCAGAAGATAAAGGCGGAAGGCGGCTTTGCGCAAATCACCTGGCCCAAGGAAATGGGCGGCCGTGGCGGCACCGTGATGCAGCAGGTCATCTGGGGACAGGAAGAAGCCAAATTTGACGCGCCAACCGGCCCCTTTGCCATCGGCCTCGGCATGTGCGTGCCGACCGTGATCGCTTTCGGCTCGGACGAGCACAAGAAACGCTATGTCCAGAAGGCCTTGATGGGCGAAGAAGTCTGGTGCCAGCTTTTCTCCGAACCGGCTGCCGGATCGGATGTTGCCGGTCTCAAGACAAAAGCGGTCAAAGATGGTGACGAATGGGTCATAAATGGCCAGAAAGTGTGGACTTCCGGAGCCCATTATTCCGATTATGGTATCCTTTTGGTCCGTACCGATCCCAACGTGCCCAAGCACAAGGGCCTGACCATGTTCATCGTCGACATGAAGCAGAAGGGCGTCGACGTGCGGCCGATCCATCAGGCGTCGGGCGGCAGCGAGTTTAACGAAGTCTATTTCACCGACGTCCGCATTCCCGACAGCGACCGTCTCGGCGAGCCCGGCATGGGCTGGAAAGTCGCGCTGGTCACATTGATGAACGAGCGGCTGGCGGTCGGCGGATCTCCGGGTCCGGACTGGAAGGAAATCATGGATTACGCCCGCTCGGCCGGCACCCTTTCCGACCAGGCGTTCCGCGCCAAACTGGCCGACTGGTATGTCGCGGCGCAGGGTTACAAGCTGACCAAATTCCGCACCCAGACCGCCCTGTCCCGCGGCGAAACACCGGGACCGGAAAATGCGATCGGCAAGATCATCAACGCCAACCATTTGCAGGATATCTGCAACAGCGCGATCGAAATGCAGGACCATTTCGGCATCATAGCCGACAAGGACGAGGCACCTTCCGATGCGATATTCCAGGAAAGCTTCATGTGGGCGCCGGGTCTGAGAATCGCTGGCGGTACCGACGAGATATTGAAGAATATCATTGCCGAACGGGTACTCGGCCTGCCGCAGGATGTGCGGGTCGACAAAGACAAAACCTTCGCGGAAATGAACTAGGAACCAGATGATGACCGAACAACCCGTCCATGTCGTCGCCAATTTCACCGTTCAGGATGCGGCGAAATATCGTGAATATGAAAAGGGATTTTTCCCGATCCTGAAACGGCATGGCGGGGAGTTCATCACCTATGACGACGGCAGCGTCACCTTTGAAGGGGCGGCGCCACCCGAAGGCCGGGTCGTGATGTTCAAATTCCCGAACGAGGAAGCGGCCACCGCCTGGTATAATGATCCGGAATATCAGGCCCTGTCCGAGCATCGCCGTGCGGGAACGACCCTGCAATTTCTGACCATGGTCCACGCCATCCCGCCGCGCAATTAGGCGGCGCTCATAAATCCGCTTGGAGCGGACGCAGAAAAACTTGCGTGATCGGTGCGATTGCAAATGCTACCGCTTGTCCAAAGCAACAACGGCCAATCCAAAAGGAATGATCCCATGACCGACAATCTGCCCGAATATACGCCCCCGAAAGTCTGGAAATGGGACAAGGCCAATGGCGGCCGCTTCGCCAATATCAACCGGCCGATTGCCGGCCCGACCAAGGAAGTGGAACTGCCGGTCGGCAAGCATCCGTTGCAGCTCTATTCCATGGCAACGCCGAATGGCGTGAAGGTCACGGTGATGCTCGAGGAGCTTCTCGCTCTCGGCCACAAGGGCGCGGAATATGACGCCTATTTCATCAATATCGGCGAAGGTGACCAGTTCGGCAGCGGCTTTGTCGACATCAATCCGAACAGCAAGATTCCGGCGCTGATGGACCACAGCACCGACAAGCCGACCCGCCTGTTCGAATCCGGATCAATGCTGCTCTATCTCGCCGAAAAATTCGGTGAATTCCTGCCCAGCGATCACAACAAGCGCACCGAAGCGCTCAACTGGCTGTTCTGGCAAATGGGTAGCGCCCCCTATCTCGGCGGCGGTTTTGGTCATTTCTATGCCTATGCGCCGGTGAAGATCGAATATTGCATCGACCGCTTCGCGATGGAGGTCAAACGCCAGCTCGACGTTCTCGACCGCCATCTTGCCGACAATGAATATATGGCCGGTGACGAATATAGCATTGCCGATATGGCGATCTGGCCGTGGTATGGCGCGCTGGTCAAGAATGTCGTCTATGAAGCCTCCGAATTTCTCGACACTGCTTCATACAAGAATATGAACCGCTGGACCGACATGATCGCCGAGCGTCCTGCCGTACAGCGTGGCAAGATGGTCAACCGAGCCTGGGGTGAACTGGAAGGCCAGCTGCGCGAACGGCACGACGCCAGCGATTTCGAATTGCGCACGCAGGACAAGCTGGAACCGAAAGAAGAAGCGGCGGAGTAAAGACCGCTTCTAGCGGGTCAGACTCGCGTAAACACGGCTGAGGAAGCTTGGCAGCATTGCTTCGCTGCTCTGGAATTCGGCATCGAAATCCGCCGTCGGTTTCGCCGCGATAATTTCCTCCAGCGACTTTTCGTCATCGATCAGCGTCTGCACGCGGCCCTGGATGATGGTCAGCACCTCGATATAGCGGGCCAGCTTGGCGCGGTCGGTGACCGGGCCATGCCCGGGGATGACTGTGGTTTTGTCGTCGATCGCGTCATGCACCGCCTGACAAAAGGCGATCATCCCGGCGAGATCGCCGCCATTGTCGGCGTCGATGAACGGATAGCCGCTATTATTGAACACATCGCCCAAATGGACCGCGTTGGCCCCGCGGAAAATAACCGCTGCATCACCGGTTGTGTGAGCGGGGCCGACATGCAGTAGGTCGATCTTCTGATCGTTGATGTGAAACTGCATGGTCGTGTCAAAAGTAATGTCTGACAGGGCATGTTTCGGATAGGCTTTTTGCTCGGCCGCAAACGGACCGAAATTGACGATATTGTCGCGCTGCATCTTGTCGCGGCTGTTCGATTGCGAAACGATCCAGCTGCCTTCCTTGCCCAATGCCAGATTGCCGTCGGCATGGTCGAAATGCCAGTGGGTGTTGATCACGAAATCGACGTCGTCGCTGCCGATTTCCTTCAGCGCGGCCTTGATCTTGGGCATCAGCATTGGCGACTGGTCATCAACGATCAGCGTGCCGTCCTCGCCAACCGACACCGCAATATTGCCACCCAGCCCGAACAGGACATAAAGGCCGTCGGCGATTTTCTGGGTCTTGATTTCCGCCTTGTCGAAATCCCAGCCGAATGCTTTCATCAGCTCGTCCATCGGCGTCAGCGTGCCATAGGATGGCGCGGTCTTTCCGTCATGGTCGTGGACGCCATGGGCCAGGGCGGGTGTCGCAAGAGCAAGCGCAAGCACGGTTCCAGCCAATGTCGATCGCAATTTCATCAGCCCGCTCCCCGATGGCAATTCAGTGTTTCAAAATACCGGCCATGATCAGATCAACCGTCTGCTCGCGGTATGAATCACGCATCCGTTCGTCGAAATCGTCGCGGCCATAACAATATTTCCAGACCAGCTTGCCGGTAAAGAAGCGATCCGCCGCGCCGGTGACGGCGGAATAGAAAAGATCGGGATTCATTTCGCGGAACACGCCGGACTTGATGCCGGCACCGACAAAAATATTATAGGCGTCGGACAGCGGTTTCAGATATTTGTCCGCGATTTTGCGCGCGCCTTCCGGCGGCAGCTCCCGAATCAGCCGCATGGTCAGGCGGTTGAGATAGGGAAATTCATGATAGGTATCGATCACCGCGCCGATATGGTGGCGCAGCTTGTCTTCCGGCGGCCAGTCCTTCTCGATCAGCAGACCGACCTGAACCAGAATATTATCCATATCCCGTTCCAGAATAGCTTCGAGCAGACCGTCCTTGTTGCCGAAATAATATTTGACCAGCGCGCTGTTAAGACCGGACAGGACCGACAGTTCGCTGAAGGAAATATCAATCGTATCGCCATCGCGCATGATATGGCTGGCGGTCTCGATCAGCTTGTCCCGGGCACCCGCTTCATTCGCCTTGGCCACCAGTTTGTCGACGGTCATTCATCTTCCCCTATACGCACTATGTCACATTTCGGTCACTTATAAACAGGTTCTTCCCACCAAGGGAAGCTGTCTGGTAGGTCGCAGGACACTTTATCGGGATAGTCCGGACTGCGCTTCTCCAGAAAGCTTGCGATACCCTCTTTTGCATCGGCGGATTTGGCGCGATTATAGATGATCCGGCTATCGACCTTATGCGCTTCCATCGGATGCGCGGCAGCGGGCAATTGCCAGAGCATCTGCCGCGTCACGGCGATTGATACCGGCGCCGTATTGTCGACAATCTCCCGCGCCAGGGCATAAGCGGCGGGCAACAATTCTTCCGGTTTATGCAGCGAACGGACCAGACCGCCCCTGAGCGCTTCCTGCGCGTCAAAAACCCGGCCGGTCAGACACCATTCCAGCGCCTGCGCCCGTCCGACGAGATTGGGCAGAAACCAGCTGGCAGCGCCATCGGGAGCAATTCCGCGCCGGGCGAAAACAAAACCGAAGCGCGCGGTCTCGCTGGCCAGCCGCATATCCATCGGCAGCAACATGGTCGCGCCAACGCCGACGGCAACGCCGTTAATGGCACCGATCACCGGTTTCAGGCACTGATAGATGCGCAGGATCAGCAGACCGCCACCATCGCGGACGCGCGGATCGGAATAATCCTCCACCGGATCGTCGCTGGCGAAGGGTTTCCTGCCGTCTTCGGGAGTCAGATCGGCCCCGGCGCAAAAGGCGCGGTCACCGGCTCCGGTCACGACCACGGCACGCACATCGTCATCGGCATCGATCCGATCAAAGGCGTCGGTCATTTCCCGGATCATCGTACCGGTGAAGGCGTTCATCTTTTCCGGCCGGTTGATCGTGATCGTCGCGATATTGTCGGCGACGTCATAGAGGATCTGCGTATAGTCGGTCATGAACTTCTCCATCAGATACAAAAAGGGCCGCGAGTTTCTCGCAGCCCCCTGATTATTTGGTCTAGCGCGGTGCCATCCGGATGCCGCCATCGAGACGGACATCTTCGCCGTTGAAATATTGCGTCTCGATCATGCACATGGCGAGCGCCGCATATTCGTCGGGCTGACCCAGCCGCGGAGGATGCGGAACCATCGCACCGAGAGCATCGCGGACATTTTGCGGTGCACCAGCGAGCAGCGGCGTATCGAATATGCCAGGCAGGATGGTGTTGACGCGAATGCCTTCACGGGAAAGATCGCGCGCGATCGGCAATGTCATGCCGACAACGCCGCCCTTGGAAGCGGAATAAGCCGCCTGGCCGATCTGGCCGTCTTCTGCCGCCACCGAAGCGGTGTTGACCATTGCGCCACGATCGCCGTCGGCGAGTGGATCAAGCGTCAGCATGCCGGCCGCCGATTTGGCGATGCAGCGGAAAGTACCGACCAGGTTCACCTGAATGATGAAGTTGAAGGCATCCATCGGGAAATGCTTGATGGAGCCATCTTCCTTGGAACGGCTGACGGTCTTGATCGCGTTGCCGATACCGGCGCAGTTCACGAGGATACGTTCCTGGCCATTGGCCGCGCGTGCTTTTTCAAAGCCGGCATCGACGCTGTCGTCTTCGGTCACGTTGACCTTGCAGAAAACGCCGCCGAGTTCGGCCGCCAGTGCTTCGCCTTTTTCTTCGTTGAGGTCGAACAGGGCGACTTTGACGCCTTTGGCAGCGAGACGACGGGCGGTTGCCGCGCCAAGACCCGATGCACCACCGGTAATGACGGCTGAAATATTACTGTTGAGTTCCATATTCTTGTCTTTCTTCTATCATTCGTCATCCTGAAACAGGTTCAGGATGACGATAATTTACATTAACCGAGACGCTCGATGATCGTGACGTTCGCCTGACCGCCGCCTTCGCACATCGTCTGCAGGCCATATTTCGAGCCGCGCGCTTCCATAGCGTTGAGCAGGGTCGCCATCAATTTCGTACCGGAAGCGCCGAGCGGATGGCCCAGAGCGATTGCGCCGCCGTTGACGTTGATCTTGTCACGGTCCGCACCGACATGCTTCAGCCATGCGAGTGGAACAGGAGCGAAGGCTTCGTTCACTTCATAAAGATCGATTTCGCCGATATTCATGCCGGCACGCTGCAGAGCGCGGTCGGTTGCAAACAATGGTTCTTCGAGCATGATGACCGGGTCACCGGCGGTTACCGTCATATTCACGATCCGCGCGCGCGGGGTCAGACCATGGTCTTTCAGCGCCTGTTCGGAACAGACCAGAACCGCACTCGATCCGTCACAAATCTGGCTGGCATTGGCAGCGGTAATCGCGCCGCCTTCCTGCAGCAGCTTCACAGCGCCAATGCTTTCCTTGGTGGCGTCAAAGCGAATGCCTTCGTCGACCTTATGCTGTTCCTTGCCTTCGGCGGTTTCGATTTCGATCGCGATGATTTCTTTATCAAAGGCACCGGATTCGACGGCCTTGATCGCCTTGTGGTGGCTTTCCAGAGCGAACTGGTCGAGGTCGTCACGGGTAAAGCCGTGCTTCTTGACCAGCATTTCGGCGCCCATGAACTGGCTGAACTGAATGCCGGGATAGGCTGCCTGCAGTCCTTCCGACATGTTGGTGCCGAGGCCCGCATCCTTGAAAAGTTTGAAGGTTGAACCCATCGGTACGCGGGTCATGCTTTCGATGCCGTGCGCCAGAACCATGTCCTGAGTACCGGACATGACGCCCTGCGCCGCAAATTGAATGGCCTGTTGCGAAGAGCCGCATTGGCGATCGATCGAAACCGAAGGAATGCTGTCGGGCAGGTTGGATGCGAGAACCGCGTTGCGACCGACGTCGCCGCTCTGCTCGCCACCCTGCATGACGCAACCGGTGATCACGTCTTCGATAGCGCTCGCGTCGAAATCATTGCGCTCGGCAATCGCGTTAAGCGTGGCAGCACCAAGATCCACCGGGTGCACACCGGCCAAACGGCCGCCGCGACGACCACCAGCGGTACGAACCGCGTCAACAATATAGGCTTCTGCCATAATCTTATTCCTTTGATAGGTTGAGAGTCGAAAATTTAACTGACCGGTTAAACCCCAGAAAGCCTAGCGTCAAATGAAAAAGCCGATCATCACAATAGTGATAATCGGCTTTTTCAATTCGATCAGCGGCAGTTAGGCCGGAACATTGTCTTTCTTGACCGTAATCACCTGAGGATAGGTGAATTCCAGCAGCCCTTCCTTGCCATATTCGGCGCCAAAGCCGGACTGTTTATGTCCGCCAAAGGGTGCGAAAGGTGACAGGTGGAGGAATTCATTGACCCACACAGTGCCGGTTTCCAGCTGTTCGGCAACCCGGACACCTTCGTCGGGATTGGCGGTCCACACAGCGCCGGCAAGACCATATTCGCTGGCATTGGCGCGGCTGATCGCCTCATCCGTGGTGCTGAATTTCATCAGCGGCATGACCGGTCCAAATTGCTCTTCGGCAACAATACGCGCATCTTCCGGCGGGTTATCGAGGATCGTGATCGGTACATAATAGCCGGGAATGCCCTCTTCCTTGGCATCGCCGCCGACCAGGAACTTATAGCCGTTATCCTTGGCGTCCTTGATCAGCTCGAGCACCCGCTCATATTGCTTCTTGTTCTGGACCGGACCAACCGCGGTGCCCTGTTGCGCGCCGTCGCCGACTTTCACATTCTTGGCGAATGCCGCGATGGCCGCGCTCAGCTCGTCATAAATATCCTCATGGATATAGATGCGTTTCGCAGCGACACAGATTTGGCCGGCATTGGTAAAGCTCGACCAGAACAATTGCTCGGCGACTTTTTCGACATTGGCGTCGGGAAGGACGATTGATGCGTCATTTCCACCCAGTTCCAGCGTGATCCGCTTGAGATCCTTGGAAGCGCCTTCCATGATTTTCTTGCCGGTCGCGGTCGAACCGGTGAAGGTGATTTTGTCGATATCGGCATGCGACGTCATCAACGGACCGAGGCTGTCTTCGCCAGTAATGATATTGACGACACCCGGAGGGGCAACATCCTTGATCAGTTCGGCAAGACGTAAGGTCGTCAATGGCGTGAACGGCGATGGTTTGAGCACGATCGTGCAGCCGGACAAGAGTGCGGGGGCGATTTTCTGCACCGCCATCATCACCGGGAAATTCCACGGCACGATACCGGCGACGACACCGACCGGCACGCGGCGGGTACGGCTCAGCCGTTGCTCTGTATCCTCGTTGATCTCGTCATCAAGTTCCAGCGTTGCCTGCGAACCCGCCATATAGGCAGCACCGGCGATTTCGCCCTGAGCTTGCGCATGGGGTTTGCCTTGCTCTGCGGTGAGCAGGCGGAACAGCTCGTCATTATTCTCGTTGATCACTCCGGCAATCGCCTGAACCACCTTGCGGCGTTCGTCGATCGGTGTTTTCGACCAGGTCTTGAACGCGGCACGCGCAGCCGAAACCGCACTGTTGAGTTCGGCTTCACCGGAGGCGGGCACCTGACCGATGACTTCTTCATTGGCCGGATTGACGACGTCCAGCACGTCCGTCGTGCCGACCATCTCGCCGTTGATCAAATTCTTATATTGGGTAACCATTTCGCTCTCCTTTGAGGTCTGCCGTTCCGTTCTATTTGAGTCGCTTATACTGCATTACAAGGGCGCAAGCGCCATTCATTTTGATAGACTATATCGTATCGGCAGGGTTTTCAGCCCGCCGACGAAGGTTGATTTGGCGCGCTTCGGCTCTCCGGCCAGTTCCAGCGTCTCGATCCGGTCGAGCAGTTCGTTGAACAATATCCGCATTTCCAGCCGCGCCATATGCAGCCCGAGACATTGATGCGCGCCCGCGCCAAAGGACAGATGCCGGTTGGGCGAGCGGCTCGCGTCAAATTTGCGCGGGTCGGGAAACACGCTCTCGTCGTGATTGGCCGCAATATAGCTGATCATCAGCCAGTCATCCTTGGCGATTTTCTGTCCACCCAGCTCGGTGTCTTCGGCCGCGGTGCGCATGAAATGCTGCACCGGAGTCGTCCATCGGATCGCTTCCTCGACAATCCCCGGCAACAGATCGCGGTCGGCTTTCAGACGCGCAAATTGTTCGGGATCCCGAGCAAGCGCCATCATCGCCCCTGCCGTCGAGGCCGAGGTCGTGTCGTGACCGGCAGCGGCGAGGATGATATAATAGCCCGCCATGTCCCGGTCGCTGAGATGTTCGCCGTCGACTTTTGCATTCGCGATCACGCTTGCGACATCATCGGACGGACTGGCGCGTTTTTCGGCGGTGAGCTTGGCAAAATAGGCTTCGAAATCGGCAACGGCGCCGACCACCAGCTGCATGATTTGCTCCGGCGTCATATTCGCCATGCCGGACTTGTTGAGATCCTCGTCCTGTCCACCAAACATCTGTTGGGTGAGAAACAGCATCCACTGCTCGTCCGCTTCCGGCACGCCCAATATCTGCATCACCACATGGAGCGGGTAAGGTGCGGACACCAGCGGCACGAAATCGGCCTCGCCGCCCGCATCGATCAGCCGGTCGACCGTGACTTTCGCCAGCGCCCTGATCTCGTCTTCCATCTTGCCGAGATTCTTCGGCATGAACCAGTCTTGCGTCAGCCGACGATATTTCGGGTGGGTGGGCGCATCAAGTGCGACCAGCGAACGGACCAGATTGGGATCGCCGCCGGTGATCGATTTGACGAAAGCACCACTGTTCTTGTCGCTGAAGGTGACGCTGCGCGGGCTGTTGAGGAACAGCTTGTTATCCTTGCTCACCCTCATCACGTCGTCATAGCTGGTGACCAGCCAGAACGGATCATGGACCTCGTCATTGACCACGCGGACGACCGGGGTCTCTCTACGCAACCTGTCGAAACGGTCGAGCAGACTGTCCCAGTCGACATAATTGGCCGGATCGATGATCGCCAGCGCATCTTCGCCGGTCAAAATGGGCTCTGCATATGTTGCCATCAGACTATCCCGCTTCCTGCTTGTTCCAATATTCGTCGCGCAAATGCCTTTTGTAGAGCTTGCCGGTCGCATGGCGCGGCAATTCGCTGCGAAAGTCGATCTGCCGCGGGATTTTGACGCCGGAAAGCGACTGGCGCAGATAGGCTTCCAGTTCCTGTGCCAGATCATCTCCCGCTTCCGCCATATCCATGGGCTGCACAACCGCGACGACCTTCTCGCCCATATCCTCGTCCGGCGCACCGATGACGGCGGCATCCGCAACCTTGTCGTGCGTGATCAGCAGATTTTCGATTTCCTGCGGGTAAATATTCACCCCGCCCGAAATGATCATGAAACTCTTGCGGTCGGTCAGATAGAGAAAACCGTCCTCGTCGAGCTTCCCGACATCACCGAGCGAGGTCCAGCCCTTGGCGTGAGTCGCCGCCTTGGTCTTCTCCGGATCATTATGATATTCGAACTTCGAACCGCTCTCGAAATAGATCTGGCCTTCTTCGCCAACGGCGACTTCCTCGCCATTTTCGTCACAGATATGAACCACGCAATTGATCGGCTGTCCGACCGAACCCTTGTGCGCCAGCCAGCCTTCGCTGTTGCAGAAGACGAAGCCGTTGCCTTCGGTCCCGGCATAATATTCGTTCAGCACCGGACCCCACCATTCGATCATCGCTTCCTTGATCGGCACCGGCACCGGAGCAGCAGCATGGACCGCGCTCTTGATCGAGGACACGTCATATTTGGCGCGAACCTCTTCCGGCAATTTCAGCATCCGGACAAAATGTGTGGGTACCCACTGGCCGACATCGCATTTATATTTCTCGATCAGCTGCAGCGCCAGTTCGGGATCGAATTTTTCCATGACGATGCTGGTACCGCCGAGCGCCTGCACCGCGATATTCCAGCGCAGCGGCGCGGCATGATATAGCGGAGCGGGGGAAAGATAGACGCAATCCTTGTGGAAACCGAAAATCATCTGCGCCAGATTCGCGATGCTATTGGGTCCGGCAATATCTTCATTTTCCGGCAAAGGGAGCTTAACCCCCTTCGGCTGGCCGGTGGTGCCGGAAGAATAAAGCATGTCGACTCCGGCCCGCTCATCGGCGATCGGCGTATCGGGCATCGATTCGAGCGCCCTTTCCATATTCCGGTCATCATCGACGCCGTAGACCAGTTGATCCACATCGGGGTTCAGCTTGCGGATCTGATCAATGACGGGCAGCATTTTAGCCGAACTGATCAGCAGCTTCGCGCCGGAATCCTTCAGAATATAGCTAACCTCTTCGGCGGTCAGACGGCTGGAAATGGCGACCTGAAACAGGCCGGAGCGCTGAGAACCCCAAGTGACCGGAAAAAACTGCGGATGGTTTTCCATGCAGATCGCAACCGTATCGCCAATCTGCAGACCGCGTGACCGGTAAAGCTGGGCTATCTGGTTGGAGCGCTTGTCGAGTTCACCATAAGTGATGACTTCTCCGGATCCGGCCATGATGACGGCTGGCATGTCGGGATTCTCCTTGGCGTGCAGATAGGGATGCATAGGTTGGCGCTCTCCAATTGATCGATCACCCGTCCGGGCGATTCGCAATGGCAGCACCTTGGTTTAATCGTGCAGTTAAATCAATCGATAGTCACACCGATTGACGATAGAAAGCGGCAACTGCCCCTAATTTTCTACATAAATATCCACCGGCACGGCCAAATCGGCGAATATCCGGCCTATTGGCGCCATGCTCGTCGCGCCCTGTTCAATTTCCGATTCGAGCACGGTCTGGTTCGCCGCACCCTTGAGCAGGACGATCACGGTTCGCGCTTCACAAATCGCTGCCTTGGTCAGCGTGACCAGCGGCGTGTCCCCGTCATCGGGAAGCAGGCCAACCACCAGTTTTTCCGGAGGGCCGTCAAGCGCCTCTTCCATATCGGCGCTTTCCATGATCCCGGCAGTGCTACCACCTTCGCCCATGCCGAGCCAGACCAGGTCCGCAGGCCATTTGGTATCGCGCAGCCGCGCATCGGCCGCGGCGCCGGCCATATGATAATCCTCGTGATCCGGTGCCAGTGGCAGCACCCGCGCGCCGCGGGTCAGGAACAGTTGCGCCAGTTTCTTGACGTGGCTGCGCGGATCGTCGAGCCGCACCAGAAGATCATCAGTCGGGATGATCGTGACATGTTTCCACTTGATCTGTTTTTCGGCGAGCGCCTCGAGCACCGGCATCGCTTCGTCACTGACGGGTAAGGCGAGCAGGGCATCGCCGCGCGCATCAAGGGCGCTTTCGATTATGAACTGGATATCTCCGGCGACGGCAGCGACCATCTCGTCGGCATCGTCAAAATCCCACCATTCGAGCGTCGATTCCTCGTCTTCCGGCAGGTCGTCCGAATCGAAATTTTCTAATGCGTCTTCGAGTTTGCTCATCACTATGTCCAGATCTGTATAAAGTCTCTCGGCTTCTAATCGCTGCAGACCTCAACACAAGGGTAAATCCCCCCTTTTAAAATTCTCCACTTTGGGCCAATTGGGGCTCGAAAAGGCGATATCCATATGACCGATAACTATATTCTTACCCTTACTGCCGATGACCGGGTCGGTCTGGTTGCCGCTGTTGCCGGATTTCTGGCGGAGCATGAGGGCTTCATTCTCGACAGCCAGCAATATGCCGATCTCGAGCAGGACCGTTTTTTCATGCGAGTCGAGTTCAAGGGCGCAGGCGCGAAATTCCCGGCGAGTCTCGATGCCCTGACGGAGAAATTCTCGCTGATCGGCAAGCAATATGCGCTCGACTGGACCCTGGTCAGCGGCGCGGTGAAACCCAATATCGTCATCGCGGTGTCAAAGGGCAGCCATTGTCTGAACGACTTGCTGCACCGCTGGAAAACCGGTGGACTGCCGGCGAATATTGTCGGCGTGGTCAGCAATCATGAAAGCCTGCGCGACCTGACCGAATGGCATGGCGTCGCCTTCCACCATTTCCCCGCGACCGACGACAATCGCGCGGAACAGGAACAGGCCATATTGGACGTGATGGAGCAGGGACAGGCCGATTATCTGATCCTGGCGCGCTATATGCAGATATTGTCCGATGACCTCAGCGCCAGACTGGCCGGCCGCTGCATCAATATCCATCACAGCTTCCTGCCCGGGTTCAAGGGGGCCAAACCCTATCACCGGGCCCATGCGCGCGGCGTCAAGCTGATCGGCGCGACCGCCCATTTCGTCAGCGCCGAACTCGACGAAGGCCCGATCATCGAACAAGCGGTGGAACGCGTCGACCATCGCGCCAGCGTCGAGGAAATGATCCGGATCGGCCGCGATATCGAGGCTCAGGTTCTGGCCAAGGCGGTCAAATGGGCCGGCGAACACCGGATCTTGCTCAACGGCAACCGCACGGTGGTGTTCCGCTAGAGAGACAGCAAGCCGGTTTGACGCTACTCGTCGGCCGGTGGCGGCGGCTCGACCGCGCGCAACTCTCCGGCCGGCCGCAATATCGTCAGCGACGCCGGGGCACCGCTGATCTTTTCCCGCGCCGTGATATCGACCTGCACGAATCGCTCGTCATCTGCGATTCGCGCGCTTTGCGTCCAGATCCAGTTGCGACCGCCATTCTGCTCCTCGCCGCTGCTGTCGCCGAGGCTTGGCGGGCGCGGGTCCGTGAGAATTTCGACCGCCCGGTTGCGGACCACCGATTGTGCGACAACCCGCAGTTCCAGTTCGGCGGCATTATGGGTGGTAAAGGCCTGCAGCCGGATTAGCGCCAGCGCGGCGAGGCTGAACACCGATAGCGCGACCAGCATTTCGATCAGGGTGAAGCCGCGCTCGCCAGACTTTCTCATGGCGCCGCTCCGGCCAGTTTCACGTCACCCATCGGAGCGATCAACACCCGCCTGCTCTGCTCTGCGCGCTGCAAGACAAGCTCCGCCTGCTCGCTGGGCAGGCCCGTGCTTTCAAAACTGATCATCATCGGTCCGGTCTCGCCGGTGGCCGCGCGGACGCCGCTGGACCAGCTGGTCGACACGAACGGTTTGTCCTCGATCACCGACCAGCTGCCCTTGCGCCGTTCCAGAAAACTGTATCCGGAGGGCGTGACCTGCACCGCCATCGGGCGCGATTGCAATATCGCATTGTCTCGCAGCGCCGCCGTGCGCGCCGCAAAGCGCTGGGCATCTTCTTCGAGATCGCTGCTGCCGCCCGGGAAGGAAAAGACGACGACCGACGCCATCAGCCCGATGATCAGCAGCACGACCATCAATTCCACCAGGGTGAAGCCGGCAGCATTATCGCTAGTATTGGGATCATTCTGCGGGATCATTGATCTCCATTTAGCGATTTGATCGGAGCGAGTCTTGCAGAATCCGTTGTCCCCTGCAATGACAGGGGCATAAGATAAGAAACGCTGGGAAAAGGAATTTTTGATGTCTGACGTCATTCTCTACGAGAAAAATGACCGCATCGTTACAATCACGCTGAACAAGCCGGAAACGCGCAACGCACTGTCAACGGATCTGTGCGAGGCGATAGTCAATGCGATCAACAAGGCCGATGCCGATGCCGGCGTCAGCTGCGTCGTGCTCGCCGCCAATGGCAAGAGCTTCTCTTCCGGCGGCAATCTGCACGAGATCAAGGCGATGACCGCCGAGCAGAATATGACGCCGCTGGAAATCGAGAACTGGTACAAGACCGGTATCCAGCGCATTCCGCTGGCTTTCTCGCAAATTTCCGTTCCGGTGATAGCAGCGGTCAACGGCCATGCGATCGGCGCGGGCAATGACCTGAGCACCATGTGCGATATCCGCATCGCTGGCGAGGACGCGATTTTTGCCGAGAGTTTTTTGAGGGTCGGACTTATTCCGGGTGATGGCGGCGCATGGTTGCTACCGCGGATTATCGGACAGGCACGGGCGAACCAGATGCTGTTCACCGGCGAATTTATCGACGCCGCCAAAGCGCTGGATTACGGCCTGGTGTCGGAAGTCGTACCCAATGATAAGCTGCTCGAGCGTGCCTATGAACTGGCCGAAATGGTCGTCGGGCTGCCACCGCAGGCCATCCGCAAGACCAAGGAACTGGTGCGGACCGCGCAGAGCGTGACGCTGAAGGAAAATCTTGATCAGGCGGCTCTGTTCCAGGGCGTGTTGCAGCAGGCTGACGATCATCAGGAAGCGATTGATGCGATACTCGAGAAAAGAAAGCCCGTGTTCAAAGGGGCGTGAATCTGATTTGGCGGCCAGCGAGACAGCATTCCCGCGAAGACGGGAGCCTGTCTCCGGCCGGTGCATATAGGAAATTTCGGGAGATGGGCCCCTGCCTGCGCAGGGGTACCAGAAGGAGGGATAGAATGAACAAGACCGCTATTTTGATCGTCGCCTTGATGTCGGCAGCACCAACACTGGCAGTTCCTCCGCAAGGCATCGCCACCGAAGCGACCAAAGCCGCCAATGCCAAGGTCGCCGCCAGCCTGCCGATCGCCGACCAGACAGATTTCGAAAATGCAAATCGCGGCTTTCTCGCCAAGATTGCCGACGACAAGATTCTCAACGAAGACGGTTCCGTCGCCTGGGATTCGCGCCAGTTCGACTTTATCGAGGGCGCAGCACCCGACACGGTCAACCCTTCGCTCTGGCGGCAGGGCAAGCTGAACAGCATCCACGGCCTGTTCGAGGTCGTGCCCGGCATCTACCAGATCCGCGGCTATGATCTGGCGCAGATGACGCTGATCGCCGGCAAGACCGGCTGGATCGTCATCGATCCGCTGACCACGCCCGCTCCGGCCAAGGCTGGTCTGGCGCTGGCCAACAAGACGCTGGGCGACCGGCCGGTCGTGGCGGTGATCTTCACCCATAGCCACGGCGACCATTTTGGCGGCGTGTCCGGTGTCGCTTCGCCCGAAGACATCCAGTCGGGCAAGATACAGGTCATCGCACCGCACGGCTTTCTCGCCGAATCGATCGGCGAAAGCGTGATCGCCGGAACCGCGATGAATCGCCGGGTGCAGTTTCAATTCGGCACCGCTTTGCCGGTGGGCAAGGCCGGTCATGTCGGCGGCGGACTGGGCCAGAAAATATCGAGCGGCAATGTCGCGCTGATCCCGCCCACCAGATCGATCAGCAAGGACGGCGAGAGCCTGACAGTCGACGGCATCGCCTTTGACTTCATGGACGCCGGCGAAACCGAAGCGCCAGCCGAGCTGGTGTTCTACCTGCCCCGGTTCAAGGCGCTGCACACTGCAGAAGTGGTGACCCGTACCTTCCACAATGTCCTCACCCCGCGCGGCGCGCTGGTCCGTGACACGCTGAAATGGTCCAAGGTGATCGATGATATGCTCGCCCGCTATGGCGCGAAATCGGACCTGATGCTGGCTTCGCATCACTGGCCGACCTGGGGCAGCGACAAGGTGCAGGCGGCGCTGAAAAACCAGCGCGGCATCTATCGCTATGTCCATGACCAGACCATGCGTCAGGCCAATCAGGGCGCAACGATGGACGAGATTGCCGAGAATATCGGCGAACCGGATTTCGCCGCTACCGACTTTGGTGTGCGCGATTATTACGGCACGCTCAACCACAACAGCAAAGCGGTCTATCAACGCTATTTCGGCTGGTGGGACGCGGTCCCGGCCCATTATCATGCGCTGCCGCCGGTAGAAGCCTCGAAAAAATATGTCGCGGCTATGGGCGGCGCCAAGAAGGCTCTGGCGGTAGGCGAAAAGGCCTTCGAAGCCGGGGATTACCGCTGGGCAGCAACCGTTTTCAACCATCTCGTGTTCGCCGTTCCGGAGGATGAAACGGCCAAAAAATGGCTGGCCTCCACCTATGAACAACTCGGCTTCCAGACCGAAGCCGGAACGTGGCGGAATATCTATCTGGTCGGCGCCAAGGAGCTTCGCGAAGGCAATAACGTCAAGAATTCGATCAGCACGGCGAGTGAAAAGGTGCTGAACGGCATCCCGGCGGTCGACCTGTTCGATGCCATGGCAACCCGCTTCAACCCGGCCAAGATGCAGGGCGATGGCGGCATCATCCGCTTCTGGTTCCCCGACCGGAAAGAAGCGGTCAGCATAGATCTGGGCAAGAGCGTGATGTTCCCGCGCGGGGAAGATTATGACATCACCGCGGACGGATCGGATACGCAGATCACCATCAGCCGCGCCTTGTTCACCAAATTGCTGATGCGTGAGGCCAATCCGCTGGAGCTGATCCAGAACAAGGAAATGGTCATCAGCGGCAATGCGGCCTTAATGGCATCTATGTTCGGCGCGCTTGACGAGGTAGACCCGCAATTTGATATTGTGACGCCGTGACCGGATCTGCGCCAATCACCGTTCTTCCTGAGCCTGTCGAAGGACGCTTGCCAAGGTGCTTCGACAGGCTCAGCACGAACGGGTCTGCTGTAATAAGGATTGCCCATGCAAAGATTTAACTTCCCCGTCGTCCAGCCCGATCCTGCGCTTGAAGAATTGCGCAGCGAATTGCAGGCCTTCCTGAGCGAAGAGCGCAAGGCCGGCAATTTCCGGCCCGAACCGGAATGCTGGATGGCCTCCGCCGATCCGGAATTTTCAAAGAAGATGGGCAAGCGCGGCTGGATCGGCCTGACCTGGTCGAGCCAATATGGCGGCCACGACAAGAGCGCACTCGAACGCTATATCGTCACCGAGGAAACCTTGCGATCCGGCGCACCCGTCGGTGCCCACTGGATCGCCGACCGCCAGCACGCACCGATGTTGCTCAAACATGGCACCGAGGAACAGAAGCTCGACATATTACCGCGCATCGCTGCCGGTGAATGCTATTTCGCCATTGGCCTCAGCGAGCCGGGCGCGGGTTCCGATCTCGCCAATGTCAAAACCAAGGCCGAGAAAGTCGCCGAAGGCTGGAAGATCAACGGCCAGAAAATCTGGTCCTCCGGCGCGCATATCTCGCATTATATGGTCGCTCTGCTGCGCACCTCGCCAGCCGATGGCCGCAACCGCCATGTCGGCCTGTCGCAGATCATGATCGATCTCAGTCTACCCGGCGTGACGATCAAGCCGATTGTCGACCTGTCGGGAGACGCCCATTTCAACGAAGTCTATTTCGAGGATGTGATCGTTCCTGACGACTGCCTGCTCGGCGAAGAAGGCGGCGGATGGGCTCAGGTGACTGGCGAACTGGCGATGGAACGCTCGGGACCGGAACGCTTCCTGTCGAGCTATATCACTCTGGAAACCGCGCTATATCAACTCAGCGGCAAAATGGGCTCGGACAGCCACGCCCGGCTCGGCAAGCTGATCGCCAGCCTGCGCACACTGAAAGGCATGTCCTGGGGCATTGCCAATCTGCTCAAGCAAGGCGTGTCGCCCGAAACCGAAGCGGCACTGGTCAAGGATCTCGGCAACCGGCTGGAAAATAACCTGACGATGCAAGTCCGCGCGATGCTCAACGACCTTCCCGCCGAAGACTGGAGCCCGGATATGCGGCGGATCATGAATATCGGCGTGCTGCGCTCCCCGCCCAATACATTACGGGGTGGCACGACCGAGGTAATGCGCGGGATCACCGCGCGGCAATTGGGGTTACGCTGATGTCAGGAACCATACATATCACACCGTTCGTCCTGAGCCTGTCGAAGGACCATCACCGGCAACGGCCGCACTTCGACAAGCTCAGTGCCAACGGCTCTATTCAAGGCGCCCTTTTATCATGATCAACACCGAAGGCATGGTCGCCGAAACCGCGGCGAAAATTTACACCGACCTATGCGGTCGTGAAGTCCCGCACCAGGCAGAGGCCGGCGAATATCCCCAAGCACTGTGGGACGCGCTGACCGAAAACGGCCTGCCGCTGGCATGGGTCAGCGAGGCCAATGGCGGATTTGGCGCGGACTATGACGAGACATTCGGCGCAATATGGGCTTCGGCGCAGGCGGCATCACCGGTGCCCTTTGCCGAGACTTTGATCGCCAACTGGATGCTCGACCGGGCCGGTCTAGCACCGGCGGACGGCAGCGCCAGCTTCGCGCTTAGCGGTCATACGCCGAGCGCCGATATCCCCTTTGGCATGCGCGCCGACAAGATTGTCCTGTTCGACGAAGCGCATCACGAGATATCCCTGTTCGACAATCGCGCTGCGGTCCGTTCGCCGGAAGAATCGCTGTCGCCCGACGGCATGACACAATTCGTATTTTCCGGTCATGTCGTGGAACAGTCGGCGAAAACCGATCTTTCCCGCCGGGCAGTCGAAGCGCTGGTCCTGACCGTTCGCGCCGTCCAAATGGCAGCTGCGATGGAAACTGCGCTGAATCTGTCGATCGACTATGTTTCCCAGCGTGAGCAATTCGGACGGCCGCTGTCGAAATTCCAGGCGATCCAGCAGCAGCTCGCCGTTGCCGCTTCCGAATGCGCCGCCGCGACCATGGCCGCGACGCAGGCGGCGAGCGCCATTGCCCGTCATAGCGATGATCCGGAACAGGCCTGGCACGAGGCGGTCATCGCCAAGGTCCAGATCGGCCATAGCGTCGAGGCGGTCACCGTGCCCTTCCATCAGGTGCACGGCGCGATGGGCTATACCCAGGAATATGACCTGCACCATTATACCCGCCGCCTGTGGGCGTGGCGCGATGCGCTGGGCAACGAGCATCACTGGTCGAAATTGCTCGGCGAAGCGCTTGCCGTAACGTTACCCGACCAGATCTGGAAAGGCGTGACAACAGGCCAATGGATTGCTAGTTAATCGCCCAATTAAATGATTCCGGTAGGGAGCAGAGATGCTTCCATATCTTCCAAAAACAGGAGCTAACCCTATGAAAACACGCATTACAGAGCTTTTCGGTATCGAACATCCGATCATCCAGGGCGGCATGCATTATGTAGGGTTTGCCGAACTCGCCGCTGCGGTGTCCAACGCCGGCGGCCTCGGCATCATTACCGCGTTGACCCAGCCTACTGCAGCAGCACTGGCCGATGAAATCGCCAAATGCCGCGAGATGACCGACAAGCCGTTCGGTGTGAACCTGACCTTTCTGCCCGTGGTCAATTCCCCCGATTATGAAGGCATGGTCAAGGCTATCATCGACGGCGGCGTCAAGGTTGTCGAAACCGCCGGCAACAATCCGGTCCAGGTGCTTCCCGCACTACACGGCGCCGGCATCAAGGTGATCCACAAATGCACTGCCGTCCGCCACGCGCTGAAGGCCCAGAGCATCGGCTGTGACGCGGTTTCCGTCGACGGCTTCGAATGCGGTGGCCATCCCGGCGAAGACGATATTCCGAACATGATCCTGCTGCCCCGCGCTGCCGACGAACTGGACATTCCGTTCGTATCCTCCGGTGGTCAGGCCGATGGTCGCAGCCTGGTTGCCTCGCTCGCCATGGGCGCAGAAGGCATGAACATGGGCACCCGTTTCATCGCTACCAAGGAAGCGCCGGTCCACCAGAATGTGAAGGACGCGATCGTCGCCGCCAGCGAACTGGATACCCGCCTCGTCATGCGCCCCTTGCGCAACACCGAACGCGTGCTGACCAATGCGGCGGTCGAACGGCTGCTCGAAATCGAAAAGGAAAAAGGCGCCGACCTGCAATTCTCCGACGTTATCGAGCAAGTCGCGGGCGTCTATCCGAAGATCATGATGGAAGGCACGATGGACGCCGGCGCGTGGAGTTGCGGCATGGTGGCCGGCCTGATCAACGATATCCCGACCTGTCAGGAACTGATCGACCGGATCATGGCCGAAGCGGACCAGATCATCAACCAGCGGCTCAAGGGCTTCATGGCAGGCTGAACGAACAGAAAAGCCCCCGGAATTGCTTCCGGGGGCTTTTGTTTAATTGTGGATTGATCGTTTGGTTTAGCGAGCAATCGCGTTGCCGATAACCGCTCCGATAATGCCGCTGGTCACAGCGATAAGCACCGCATCATTGCCGGACCGAACCCACTGATAGCCGCGCGGCGCATTCGACAGGCGATAGGCCCGCGGATTGTCGATCACCCGGTAATTGGTCGCATAGCGCCGGTCGAATTTCTGACCCTTGGACCAGTTTCTATGGTTCTGCTTCACCGCGACCGATGTCCTGTTGTAGCGCGCAGGAGCTGCTTTCTGCCGGGTGACGGTTTTCGTGACTACGCGCTTGCCCTGCTTGTTCGAAGTCGTTTTCTTGACCGTCTTTTGCGTCACCTTCTTGGACGTCTGGTGCGGGGCGGCCTGAGCCTGAGCGGTAATCACCGGGGACACCGCCATTGTTGTCACTGCCAAAGCCATCAGAAACTTTTTCATGTTCAATTCCTTTTTCTATCCGGCGCCAACTGCGGCGTCACAAACAGAAATAGGAGAGACCTGTCCCAGACATTTGTCAGATTCGAGCTAATTTGTACTAGAGTGTCGCAGAACCCCGCTTTCGTTCATCTGGCAATCAGCTAGCGGGCCGTTAATCCGTCCAGAGAGCCAGGATCGACCGTAACGCCGTCACCAGAGCCAGCGGTTGATCCAGCATCAGATGATGTTGGGCTTCCGGAATCGCGATCATGGGAATATGGCTACCGCCAAGTTCGCGCAGATAGGCGGCACTGTCGCCGTCAAACAGCTTGCTGTTCTCACCATAGACGATCGCCAGCCGGTGCGGCAGATCGACAATGCGTTTTCCGGTCTGCAGCCATTTGGTCTGATCGGCATCATGGCGATGGAATACCATCGGATCGAATTTCCACGCCCAGCCTTGCGCCTCGCCCTCGTCGACCCGGCGCAGCGAATGATAGGCCATATAGTCGAACAGAAACGGCTGCTGCACCGCTTGTGGCGGCGAAAGAACAAACCGTCCATATGCTGACTCATAATCGGGATAAAGCTTGTTGGGGCGATCCGAACGTCCGGAACCGGGAGGCCCGCCGCCGCCCTTGAAATGCGCCGCCAGCCGTTCGGGCCGCAACACCATCAGGTCGCAAATGACCAGACCACCGAAGCGGTCTCCGGCCAGCTCCATTGCCTGCAGTGCCACGCCAGAACCGAAACTATGCGCGATGATCTTGGGTTTCACCGGTCCGGCAAACAGGTCCAGCGCGTCCGCAATGGCCACCATCCGCTTGGCCCGCTTGATCCCGTCACAGTCCGGGATCATCTCGCTCTCGCCCATCCCGGCAAGGTCATAGGCGACGATATCATATTCTTCCGCCAGAAACGGCGCGATAAAGGCAAAGCAACGCGCGTGCGCCAGGAAGCCGTGGGTCATCAGCAGCGGCGGCTTGCCGCGTGTGCCCCAGCGGAAATAATGGACCTTATACCCGTCCACGTCGACAAAGGCTTCCTCGCGCGGGACGTCCATCGCGCGGACGAACCATGCGGGCAGGTCATGTGACGCTGCCCACTGGTCTACAATATCTGTGCTTGCCATAAGTCGGGCTTATTCACCCTTCCAGTCGGGCTTGCGCTTCTGTGCAAAGGCCAAAGAGCCTTCCTGCGCATCCTTGGAGGTGAAGACCGGCATGGTGATTTCGGCCTGTTTCTTCCAGGCTTCTTCGCTGGTCCAGTCATAGCTTTCGTTGATGATCTTCTTGGTCGCCTTGAGCGCCAATGGACCATTGGCCGCAACGGTCGTCGCCAGCTCGATTGCGGCCTCGAGGGCAGCGCCCTCGGTCACGCGATTAACGAAGCCGACTTCATAAGCGCGCTGGGCGGTGAAGAAATCGCCGGTCAGGGCCCATTCCATGGCGATCCGTTTGCCGACCAGTTGCTGAAGCTTGATGACGCCGCCAGCTGCCGCCACCAGGCTGCGCTTAACTTCGGGAATGCCGAATTTCGCATTGACGTTGGCGACGCACAGGTCACAAGCCAGAGCCAGCTCGAGGCCACCCGCCAATGCATAACCTTCGACCGCAGCGATCAGCGGCTTTTCCGGGCCCTTTTCGGTGATCCCGCCAAAGCCATAGCCTTTGACCGATGGCGTTTCGCCGCGCAGAAAGCCCTTGAGATCCATGCCGGAACAGAATGTCCCGCCCGCGCCCGTGATGATGCCCGCGTTGAGGCTATTGTCATTGTCGAGCTGCTCCATCGCCGCGCGAATGCCTTCGGCTGCCGCCTTGGTCATTGCATTCTTGGCGTCGGGCCGGTTGATCGTGACGATGATGAAACCGTCCTGGATATCGGTGAGTACTTCAGACATTTTATTTCTCCTTATTGGTTCACACCCGTTCGCGCTGAGCTTGTCGAAGTGCGCCTATCGACTAGCGCTGTCCTTCGACAAGCACGGGACGAACGGGAAATCAGTCCTTAATCAAACAACAGGTTGGCCAGTTTCGACCGTTGGTAAGCCGCATCGCCGATCAGGGCACCTGACAAAATCGCTTTGCGCCGGTGCAACTGAGCATCACAGTCATGGGTGAAGCCGAAGCCGCCGTGGAACTGGATCGCCCGGTCGGCAGAAGTGGAATAGCTCGAGTGGGACTGGGCCGCAGCCATCCGCACGGCGACCTCGCCGCGTCCCTGTTCGCCCCAGCTGTGCGCCGCGCTATAGAGATGCGTGCGCGCCTTTTCATATTCGACATAATTGTTGACCGTCGGATGTTTCAGCGCCTGATAGCTGCCGATAATCTTGCCGAACTGCTTGCGGGTCTTGAGATATTCGAGCGTATAGTCGATCACCGACTGCGCCCCGCCGGTCATTTCCGCTGCGTGGATCAGGCCCGCAGCGAGCTCGATCTTCTCCAGCGTCTCGCGGGTCCGTGATGCGTCGAACAATGCATCGGCCGACAGGGTCACGCCATCCAGATTCACTTCATAGCTGCGCGCGGTTTCGTCGATGACCGTCTCGCGGCGCAATGCGTTGTCACTCAGTGCCGACCGTTCGACCAGGGCAAAGCGCACTTCGCCGTCAATCTTGATCGAGACGATGATCAGTTCTGCGCTATCCGCCCAGAGCACCAGCTGTTTCTTGCCTGATAGTGTAACCGTGCCACCGCTCTCGACACCAGTGGCATCGATATTCGACAGGTCCCAGTCGCCATTCTCTTCGCGCAGAGCCAGCGTTGCCGCTGTGCCCGCCGCAATCTTCGGCAGCCATTCCGCGTGCTGCGCTTCGTTGCCACCGGCGAGCAAAGCCTGTGCCGCCAGCGTCGTCGACCCAAACGGCGTGCTCATCAGATTGCGGCCCATTTGCTCGGCAATCGGTACGACTTCCGCCATCGACAGGCCAACCCCGTCATGCGCTTCGGGTATCGCAATCGCCAGCCAGCCCAGTTCGCCTATTTCCTGCCAGATCGCAGGATCATAGCCCAGTTCGTCGTCGATCAGCGAGCGGACCTTGTCTATCGGGCTTTTGTCGCGACAGAAATTGGTCGCCACGTCCATCAGTTCGATCTGCTCTTCGGTGGTTCCGATTGTGCCTAGATTATCCATATATATCCTCAATTTCCAAAATGGCCGCTAGACCGTTCGTGGTGAGCCTGTCGAACCACATCTCTCGTCGCAAAATGTCCTTCGACAAGCTCAGGACGAACGGCGGTTCACGGCTCCAGATTTATCTCGTTTTCGGCAATCCCAGCGCATGCTCTGCGACAATATTGCGCTGAATTTCCGAGGTACCCCCGCCAATCGTGGCGGAGAAACTGTTGAGATAACTGCGATGCCAGTAACCGTCGTCGACCGCGTTCTCGTCACCGACATAATAGCCCGCCTTGGTGCCCTGGAAGGCCAGCGAGAATTCGGTCAGCTCGCGGATCAGTTCGGTGCGCGCCAGCTTGTTCATCAGCGGCAGTCCCATCGGCCTGTCCTGCATCAATTGCGGCATCCGGCGGCGGGTATTGTTGAGATTAAGCGCCTGGATATCGATCATATATTGCGTCATCTTGTCGCGCATCACCGGATCATCCAGCAAAGGCTTGCCATTGCGGACCGAGTTTTTCGCCAGTTCGACAATTTCCATCACGTCCAGTTCCTTGACGAAATAGCCGCCGACCGGCTTGACCTTGGTGCCGCGCTCATATTCGAGCGTCTTCATCGCCATCGACCAGCCATTGCCTTCGCCGCCGAACAGGCAGTCGCCGGAAATGCGGGCATCGGTAAAGAAGGTCTGGACGAAGCCATATTCGCCGGTCAGCTTCTTGATCCGGCTGGTGGTGATGCCGTCGATCTTCATCGGATTGAGGAAGAAGCTGAGGCCGGCATATTTGTTCGGCGCATCAAAATCGGTGCGTGCCAACAGGATCATATATTTGGCGCGGTCACCGAGCGAGGTCCATATTTTCGAGCCGTTGAGGACATAATCGTCACCATCCTTGACCGCTTTCAACTGCGCGTTACCGAGATCGGAGCCGTTTTCCGGTTCGGAAAAGCCCTGGCACCAGATATCCTCGGCGCTCAGCATCGGCTTGATATATTTCTGTTTCTGCTCTTCGCTACCGAGATCGAGAATCAGCGGGCCTGCCCAGCCATTGCCGATCGCGTTGAGCATGATCGGCGCATCATGCTTCTTCATCATCCGGGTCGCGGTGCGCTGAAACTCGCTGTGCAAGCCGCCGCCGCCATATTCCTTTGGCCAGCTCGCTCCAAGATAACCGGCTTCATAGACTTTGCGCTGCCAGTCGCGGAGGAAATCATACTGCTGGTCACTCGAGACTTCCATGAAGGTCAGCGGCAGCATGAAGCCGGGGTCGCGCACCGTATTTTCCTTGAACCAGGCATCCGCCTGTTCGCCATATTCCTTGAGTTCGGCTGCACTCGGTTTGTCGGCCATGGTCTTGCTCCAGTTTTCTTATCAATAGGGCCAGTGGCACAGCCCCATTACCTGCGATATTGTTTGAATCACTAGTGAGTTAATTGAACGATTAAATTGCAAATAGCAATGGTCGGAAGTCGCTAAATTTAGCCTGTGGAGAGAAATATGGTCACCGAAACGTTTACCGGACAGAAACATGTGATGTGCAGGGCATGCCACGCCCATTGCGGGCTGATAGTCGATTTCGAAGATGGCGTTCCGGTAAAGACCCATGGCGACAAGGATAATCCGGAGTTTGAAGGCTATAGCTGTATCAAGGGACGTCAGCTGGCCAATTACCACAGTTTCGATACGCGGTTGCTGACCAGCTATAAGGGCATGAAGCACGGCGAGAAACAGCCGGTGCACTGGCGCGATGCCGCCCGTGATATCGCGACACGGCTCGAACGAATCGTCGACGAACATGGCCCCGATGCGGTCGCCTCTTACGTCGGCACCTTTGGCTATAATAATGTCAACGCCCATGCCTTCATGCTCGCCCTGATGGATTCGATCGGTTCGACTTCGGTCTATGACAGCGTCACCATCGACCAGCCGGGCAAGGGTATTGCCCGCGCGCTGATCGGACCATGGCTAGCCGGAGCGCCGCGCGTCGGCGACTGGGACGGGCTGATGCTGATCGGCACCAATCCGGTCGTATCGATGAACGGTGGCCTCGGCATGAACCCGGCGAAGAAACTGCACGACGCGAAGAAGCGCGGCATGCAATTGATCGTGATCGACCCCCGCGTCACCGACAGCGCAAAGCAGGCCGACATCCACCTGCAATGCCGCCCCGGTCAGGACCCGATCCTGCTCGGCGCCATCGCCAAGGTGGTGATCAACGAAGAGCTGTACGACAAGGATTTCGTCGCCGGCGATGTCGAGGGTTTCGAGGCCCTCAAAAAAGCCGTGCAACCCTTCGATGCCGGACCAGCCGCCGACCGTGCCGGCGTGGCGGCAGAGGATATCGTGCGCGCGGCACGCATGTACGGAAGCTGGAAAAAGGCCAGCATCAGTGGCGGCACCGGCACCAATATGTCGGGCGGTGGGAATATCACCGAATATCTCAACCTAGCGTTGACCTCGATCATGGGTCACTGGCTGCGCGAGGGCGACCTGAATCGGCGCACCGGCGTGTTCACCAAACCCGCTCCGCCGATCGCCGCCACGCCCGGCCCGATGCCGGCATGGGGTTTCGGCCGCAAGCTGCACAGCCGTGATCTCGAGCAGAGCATTTCCGGCATGCCGACCTCGGCGCTGCCTGACGAGATACTGACCCCCGGCGACAAACAGGTGAAGGCACTAATTGTTCTCGGCGGCAATCCGATGCTTGCCTGGCCTGACCAGCTCAAGACGTTCGAGGCGATGAAGAAACTCGATCTCCTCGTCTGCATCGACCCGCGCATGTCGAAAACCGCTGAACTGGCCGACTATGTCATCGCGCCCAAGCTTCATTATGAAGTGCATGGGAATACAGCGGCACCGGAAGTCTACGGCGGCTTTGGGGCGGGCTGGGGCTTTGAAAATAACTACGCTCAGGCCAGCCTGCCGATCATGGAATCGCCGGAAGGCGCCGATCTATGCGAGGAATATCAGTTCATCCACGCGCTGGCCTCCGAGATGGACAAGACGATCAAGGTCAAATCCTGGGCGCTCCTCGCCCATCCCGACGAGCGCGAGGAGAAAGCGACGCCTTTCCCGCCCGGCGAAACCCCCGATCCGATCATCGCATGGAGCGCATCGCTCAACGGATGCCCGGCGGATATCGCCAAGCTCTATGAGGATGAGGAAGTGCAGAAGGGCAAGATCGTAGAAGCGCAGGCTCTGCTCGTGCAACCCAAGCCCGCCGGTTGGGAAGGCAAGCTGTCGGTCGGCAACGGCGCGATGATGGAAGAGCTCGCGGAATATGCCGCCAAGCTGGGTGAGCCGGTCGAGGACGGCGACTTCCCCTTCCGGATGATCGGCCGGCGGATGACCGAAATCCACAACAGCAACTGGCACGAAGACCCGGTGCAGCGCAAACGCGTCCCGCACCACCCCGCCTTCATGAACCCTGCTGATATGGAGGCGCTTGGCCTTTCCGAGGATCAGCCGGTCGAACTGGAATCAGCACGCGCCTTCATCAGCTGCGTCGCCAAGGCCGACAAGACCGTGCGCGCGGGATGCGTCTCCACACCACACAGCTGGGGCACCAACCCGGACGAGAAAGAAGACCCGCTAGGCGCAGGCGGCAACACCGGACGCCTGTCTTATAACGACCGCGACTTTGACAAGCGCACCGGCATTCCGCTGATGAGCGCGATCCCGATCCGCGTGCGGGCGAAACCGGCGGAAGTGGAACTCGAAGCGGCGGAATAGAGATTTCGCCCTCTCCCATAGGAAGAGGCAACGAAGACTTAGCCGCAGGCTTAGTCGTAGTCGGTGAGGGGTTATCCCTTCAAAGGCAAGAACCCCTCACCGAGTTCCACTAGTCAGACAAGCAAGGCCCATCCGCAACATTCCGGAAGCGGGCATTCCCATCCTCGTCAAGCTCTGCTGGATTTCCGGCTGCGGGACGATTATGCTGAATCTGGGGGGATATACTGATGAACATACTCAAACTTATTGGGGGCATTTTCTTCGTCGCCGGATTGGCGATGCTCGCGGGCAGCAGCTTCAGTTATGTCAGCCAGAAGGATTTCATCGCCAGCGCCAAACATGCAGAAGGCGAGGTCATTGATCTGCTTCGCAAGGTATCAAGAGATGACGATGGCGACAGCATAACCTACTCGGCGGTTGTGCGCTTTACCGATGACAAGTCGGTTTCCCATGAATTTGTGAACAATGTCAGCTCAAATCCGCCAGGCTATTCCAAGGGGCAGGATGTCAATCTGCTCTATGCACCGGACAATCCGACCAATGCGATAATCGATGATTTCTGGGGCCGCTGGGCAATGGTGGCGATCCTTGGCGGCATGGGCAGCATTTTTTCGCTGGTCGGAGGGACGCTGTTTTTCTCGCAAATCCGCAACGACTGGATCAGACGATGGCTGCGGGCAAATGGTACGGCATTCGCTGTCGATTTTCTCGAAGTGGAACGCGATCTCAGTCAGAGCATGAATGGCCGCCACCCCTATCGCATTGTCGCCCAGGGCAAAAACCCGTTCACCGGGAAATTGGAGCAATATCTCAGCGGGGCGATCTGGGTCGATCCGACAGAATATATGGCAGGCCGTAATTTGCGGGTTCTCGTCGACCCGAACAAGCCATCGCGCCATATGCTCGATACCGACTGGCTGGCAGACCTGCTCCAGCGCTAGAATAGCGGGGCCAGGCCATCAAATAGTTCGCGTTTCCGCCTCTTCTGGCAAGCAGGCGGCTAGCGATCAGGCCGCTTCCTGCCATCCTCCGTCCGGACACTGGCTTTCGGTGCCTGTGTCAGCCCCCGCCAGCCAAAGCGCGCCAATTGTAAGATCGAGTTCCGGAGGATCGAACGGATCCAGTCCTGACCCGGGATAAAAAGTGACTTCGCCGAATTTCGCTTCTCCGGCAATTTCATAGAAATCAATGCGCGCGAAATCGAAATCCCTCGCAATCGCTTCAGCACCAGCCAGAATTTTCTCCAGATTGATCGGAGCCACCGGAAGATCGTCATCACCCAGCCGGGAAATCTGCTTCCATTGTCGATCAAACAATATCCACCGGTGATCGGAATCGCGATCGAGATGGACTTGAATATACGCAGCCCTGCCGGAGAAAACGTAAATTTTATAGTCGATGGGCAATGCGGAGCCGCTACCCAGATAGGGTTCTACAATATAGCCCCGCGGGACGTCGCGATACGCCCATTCGTCAAGCCACAGACCATAAGGAGCGTCTGTCCATCTGACGGCGCGCCGCCGCGCTTTATCCCAATGGGCCTGATCGTGACAGACGATATTCTGATTGCAGCCATGGCTTGCCTTCAGGATGAACGGATATGGCCAGGCAGGCTGAGCGGGCAGGTCGCGGCCACTCCAGCAAGTCGGGATGGTCCATTCGCTGCCCAATAGCCGTGCGACATGTTTTTTGACCGCGATCTTGTCGGCTAGGACCGGCATCACCGGATTGCGATCATGCAGCTTGCGCCACTGGACAAGCTCGGAAAACCGGCGCGGATTGGCTAAATCCGGCCATCGGCGATGGCGCCACAGGTAGAGGATGTATATTCTCAAACGGGCGGAGGGAATCAGCCAATGCGGCAAGGAGGGCAGGCGCCGCAAGTTCATCATCATCTTACACCCAAGGGACCATTTGGTTCCCGCCTCTTGGCTTTGCTGGCTCTATCGCCGTCACCGGATCGATAACCACTGCCAGACCAACCGGGATCAGGGCCGCGAAATCATACCGCCGTCGAGCACCAGCGCCTGGCCGATCATCCACGAAGATGCGCGCGAGCAAAGGAATAATGCTGTGCCGGCGATATCCTCCGGCGCGCCCATACGGCCGCGCGGAATCTGCGAGATCGCCATTTTCGTCATGCCGTCATTCTCGACAATCTGCTTGGTCATATTGCTCGGGAAGAAACCGGGGGCGATCGCGTTGACGTTGATATTATAGGGCGCGAGATCGGTGGCCAGATGTTCGGTCAGATTGATCACGCCCGATTTGCTTGCGGTATAGGCATAGGTCGGCATGCCCGAATTGCGGATGCCGTTGATCGACGCGATATTGATCACCCGCGCCGGTTCATCGGCACTGCCTGAGGCTTTCAGCAGCGGCAGGAATTTCTGGGTGGCGAAGAAGATCGACTTGATGTTGATGTCCATCACCTTGTCCCAGCCCTTTTCCGGGAAATCCTCGATCGAAGCGCTCCAGTTCGCGCCGGCGTTGTTGATCAATATGTCGATCTTGTCTTCGCGTTCGCTGACCGCCGCGACCAGCGCTTCGATGCCTTCGACATTGGACAGATCGGCCGGAATAGCGATACACTCGCCCAGTTCGGAAAGCTCTGCGGCTTTGGCCATCAGCCGCTCTTCCTTGCGTGCCGTGATGTAGACCTTCGCTCCATTTTCGATCAGGCCGCGCGCCATCATCGCGCCGATGCCGCTGGATCCGCCGGTCACCACGGCCACTTTGCCTTGCACATCAAATAGGCTCTTCATCGACACGCTCGTTCTCCTGTTGGAATATATGGCCGCACTCCTTTCACATCGGCTGTGAAAAGTCCACGCGCTATCCTCTTGTAACCTCCGGCGAGCAGGTCAGAACAAGCGGGTCAGCCAATAGAAAAGAGCTCCCACCGCCGCGCTCGCGGGGATGGTGATGAACCAGGCCATGACGACCCGGCTTGCGACGCTCCACCGCACGGCCGAGGTCCGTCGCGCCGCTCCGACGCCGACCACGCTGCCGGTAATGGCATGGGTCGTCGAAACCGGAATTCCCATTGCCGAGGCGCCGAACACGACGAGAGAGCCCGCCGTGGATGCGCAAAATCCGTTGTGATGATTGAGTTTGGTGAGCTTGGTACCCATGGTTTTGATTATCCGCCAGCCGCCGGAAAGTGTTCCCAGCGATATCGCCGCATAACAGCTGATAACCACCCAGTTCGGGACATAAAATTCACCACCAAGATAGCCCGTCGAATAGAGCAGAACCGCGATAATCCCCATTGTCTTTTGCGCATCATTCGCGCCGTGGCTGATCGAATAGGCGGCCGATGACATGAGGTGGAAGACCTTGAAAACACCCTCGGCCTTGCGTGGTTGTACCGGCTTGAACAGCCATGCCGTCACCAGCATCAGCGCCATTGCGATCATGAAACCGATCATCGGGGAAAGGAAGATAGCAACCAGTGTCTTGGTCGTGCCGGAAGATTCCACCGCGCTGAACCCGGCATGGGCAATACCCGCGCCCAGCAGCCCGCCGATCAGGGCGTGGCTTGAGGAAGACGGAATGCCCTTGAGCCAGGTCAGCACGTTCCAGAACATCGCACCGATCAGCGCGCCGAACACGACCGACGGCGTTACAACATCTTTGTCGATAATACCTTTGCCGACGGTCTCCGCCACATGCAGTCCGACCAGCCAGTAAGCGGCAAAATTACCGCATGCCGCGAAGATAACTGCTGCCACCGGCGACAACAGACGGGTCGAAACCACGGTCGCGATAGAATTGGCTGCATCGTGCAGGCCGTTGAGAAAATCAAAAGCGAGCGCGAGCGCGACAAGCCCGAACAGGAGCGGAAAAACGATGCTATTGTCCATTATCCCGGGCCGCTTCAGCCGTGGTCAATCACGAGACCGTCGATCTCGTTGGCAACATCTTCAAACCGGTCAACCACGCGCTCCATATGCTGGTAAAGTTCCCGCCAGATGATGAAACGCAGCGTGTCGGTTTCACCATGTTCCTGAAACAGCTTTTTCAGCCCCGCCGCGTGAATTTCGTCGGCATGGCCCTCCATCCGCACCAGTCGCTCGGTCAGTTCGTGCAGGCGATCGCCATTGTCGGCAACATCCCGGAGCAACGGCATGGCCTCCGCGGTCAGCCGCGCGGCATCGACGATGATCGCCGCCATATCGATCATTTCCTGATCGAAGCTGGTAACATCATAGAGCTCGACCGCACCGGCGGTTTTCTGCATCTCGTCAATGGCGTCATCCATGGAAGCGATCAGGCCGGAAATTGCGCTGCGATCAAATGGTGTCAGAAATGTCCGGCGCACGGTGTTCAATACTTCGCGGGTTATTTCATCGGCATCATGTTCACGTTCGACAATTTCGCGAATATGATCCTCCATGCCATTGCCACCCTGGACCAGTCTTGCCAGCGCATCGGCGCCTGCCACCAGCGTCGCGGCGTGGCGTTCAAACAGGTCGAAAAAATTTCCCTGATGCGGGAGCAGGCGTTGGAACCAGGCAAACATTGTATTGACCCCTGTTTTTTGTGCGACTGTGTCGATAATGTTGGTTGATCTGGTGGCGGCCCAGAAATCGGCCGCTCCAAAGGAGTGGATCAGGTTCCGCAAATCTTCCTCGTCAACCGCTTCGGCGGCATCCTCCAGAGAAAACCAGCGGCGTTCGCGCTGATGCTGTTCGTCCCAGGTGGACAATTCCTCGGTTACCGCAAAGGGAAAGACACTGACGTCGACCCAGACCGATGCGCCGTTGCGCTTTTTCTTGCGATAGCGGTAGCTGCCGAGCGGCGTCGGGCAGGTTGCACCCAATATGCCCGCTTCTTCTTCCGCTTCCTGTGCAGCAGCGCTGTGAGGCAGTTGCCCCGACCCGATATTGCCCTTTGGAATGATCCAGCGTTTGGTTTCGCGAGAGGTGATCAGCATGATCCGCGCGGGCGAATTTATCGCGAAATCATCTGTTCGATAAGGAAGTGCAGCTATCTGCCGGATCGACATTGCAAATTCCCCCCAGATATCTCCGCCACAGATTTTGGCTTCGCGATATCCGAAAAAGCCCTAGTCGAGCGACATGATTCATGCAAGCCGCGCAATCTCCCGGATCCGGCGCGGCCCGTTGGAGATCAAGGTGCCACCAGCCGCCTCGCTGTTCTCGATCTGCCCGTTTTTGCGCCATGAACGGGCGTCACATTTCCTCAAATGGCTCATAAAAAAGGGCCCCGGAAACAGTCCGGAGCCCTTTTTGCTTATATCGTCCGGTAGCCTAGCCGACCACGATCATCACCAGTGATGTGGCGATCAGTGCCGGCGTTTCGATGCCGTCAATCTCGACAACAACATTGTACGTCAGCAGCCAGCGGCCCGGCTGTTTTTCAACCGCGTCAACCAATGTATGGCGACCGCGAACCTTTGATCCTGCACGAACAGGGTTGAGGAAGCGGACTTTGTCGAAGCCATAGTTGATACCCATGACCGTGCCTTCGAGGCCCAATGTCGTACCGTAGGATAGTTTCGGCAACAGCGAGAGCGTCAGCAATCCATGCGCAATGGTGCCGCCAAAGGGTGTGGCCTTGGCTTTTTCCTCGTCGATATGGATGAACTGGTGATCCTCGGTACAGTCGGCAAATTTGTTGATCCGGTCCTGATCCACGACGACCCAGTCGGATACACCGACTTCCTTGCCCTTCCAGGATTCCAGTTCGCTTGCTTTGATCGTTGGCATAATATTTCTCCTGTTCGCGGGTCTTTTAGCCCTTCATGACTTCCTGCATCCGGCGGAAGAATTTGCCGCCCTGTCCACCGCCATTGGCATATTCCTGCATGCCGGTTTCGTCCAGAATCTGGTCGATGTTGGCAGCGATCGATTCGGCGCTACGATCTTCAACCGGCAACCAGATGCCTTCTGTTTCGAAAATTTTCGCAGCAGCATAACCGCCGGCACCAGCCGTCAAAATGGTCTTCGATGGCGCGCCGTCGCTGCACAGATAAACCACGGCAGGGGTCACTGCTTCAGGGACCAGAGCCGCCAACGCTGCTTCCGGCATGATATCTTCGGTCATGCGGGTCGCTGCCACAGGGGAAATACAGTTGGTATGAATGCCCTTGCCGGCGCCTTCCTGGTGCAGGCTGTTCATCATGCCGACCAGAGCCAGTTTTGCAGCACCATAATTGACCTGGCCAAAATTGCCGTAGAGACCCGTCGACGATGTGGTCATCACGATCCGGCCATATTGGCGTTCGCGCATATGATCCCAGACCGCCTTGGTGCAATTGGCACTGCCGGTGAGATGGACGTCCATGACAAATTGGAAATCTTCCATCGACATTTTGTGGAAGCTTTTGTCGCGCAAAACGCCGGCATTGTTGACGAGAATGTCGACATGACCCCATTTGGCGATCGCATCGGCGACCATTTTTTCAACCGCGGGCATGTCGGTGACACTGCAACCGGCTGCCATGGCAACGCCGCCTTCGGCTTCGATTTCGGCAACAACCTGTTCTGCCACAGTGGCGGAACCACCGGTACCATCGCGCGCGCCGCCAAAATCATTGACGACAACTTTCACGCCACGGCGTGCCAGTTCCTTGGCATGTTCGCGGCCCAGACCGGCGCCTGCGCCGGTGACGATGGCGACGCGGTCGTTAAATTCTACTTTGCTCATGACGAGTCCCTTTTGTTAATCGAATGATTAACGGGAGCGATGCGCAATCAGGCCCGAGGAGTCAAGCGTCAAGGCCGCTATTTCCCAGTCGTTTTCGCTCTGGTCCTGCCTGCCGTAGCGGCAGAGGCGGAAACCCTTTTCTTCGGCTTTTTCGGCTGCTTGGCTTTCTTCTCCTTGGCCTTTCGCGTCGCCGCCTTTGTTTCCTTGGCCGCTGCGGCCATCAGACTGGAGAAACTGTCCGCAATGCAGGTCGCGTAAAATTCGGGATCGGGCATGATATTGCGATCCGCCAGAAAGGTCAGAATGACATTGCCATTGTAACTGGTCACCACATGGAACAGCCCCTGCCCCTCCGCCAATATTCCCATGCCAAAGGATTTGACCAGCTCGGCACCGGCAAAATACATTGGCACCATCGGTCCCGGAACATTGGTAACAACCGTGTTCACCGCCGGATTAAGACGGTCAACGAGACCCGCGCGGACCATCATCTTGGTCCCGGCCGCGGTCAGACCGGCCGGCATTGCTCCGGACAATTCCATCAGCGTCTTTGCCCCCATCGCCTGGGTCATCGCCTTGGAACGCCGGGTTTCTTCCATGATGAATTTCAGCCGGTCGCCCGCATCGGCGAGATGGGTGCCGACACCGACCTGCATCATCGTGACCTGATTGCCTGCGGAGTCCTTGTCATCGTCTGTTCGCACCGATACCGGCGCACCGATTTTCAGCGTTTTGCCCGGGAGGTCGTCCTTGGCTTCGAGATAGCTGCGCATTGATCCGCTGACCACCGCGATCATGACGTCGTTCACCGTCGACCCGGGATAGGCCTCGCGGATTTTCTTGATGTCCGACAGCGAGAATTCACGCCCGTCAAACACCCGGTGCGGGCTCAGCTTCTTGTTGAAGCGTGTCTTGGGAATAGAGCCCTTCGCATCGTCGCGCTGACGGAATTCGCGCTGCACGTCGAACAACCGTTTCGGCATCGGAATCAGTTTTTGCAGATTCTGCAGCCCGCGCACCGGGTTGGCGATATTGTTGAACTGGGCCTTGGCCAGCAAGGCAAATGGATTGGGGTCTTTTTCCGGTTCAAACTCCATTTCGAATTTGCGTGGTTTCATCTGCGCGTCAAGATCGTGGAGCGCGAGCGTCATTTGCAGACCGGACTGGCCGTCAATCGCCGCATGATGCATTTTGTGCAGCATCGCAAAGCTGCCCTTTGGCACGCCCTCTACATTGTCGAGCCCTTCGATCACCGTATATTCCCAGAGTGGCTTGTTCATGTCCATCGGCCGGGCATAGATGCGCGCCGCCTGGATACACAATTGCCGCCAGTCACCGGGCTTGGGCAAGGCAATATGGCGGACGTGAAACTCGAGATCGAAATTCGCGTCATCCACCCAATAGGGGTGATCGAGATCGAGCGGGACCCGCACCAGTTTCTGCCGGAAAATCCGGGCGCCGTCGAGACGCCCCTCGATATAGCGCAATATGTCCTTGAAACCGACCTTGCCGCCGGGTGCGGTAGAGGGATCATAAATCAACAATTGCCCGATATGCATCGGCGTGTTCGGTGTTTCTGTATAGGCAAACATCGCATCCAGTGCGCTTAGCTGTTTCATGACAATGTCCTCAAGCTGCTCTTCCGATCCATAGCGTAATGCAAATCTGTCCGATAAGCGAATCCGTTAAACTTCGATCAGCAGGAGCAGCAGCGGCCGTTTCCGGACTCGAATAATCCCGGGATATCAGACCGGCGATCCGCACCAGTCCCTAACCAGATATTGCGGTGGAATCGCGTGTCCCCAGTAAAAGCCCTGGCCCTGATCCGCGCCAAGCAGCCGCGCTTTTCCCAGATGAAAGGGTGTTTCAATACCCTCGACCACTGTCGTGGCTCCCCGCATATGACAAAAATCGATGATCGATTCGATGATCGTGATCGGCAAACGACCGTCACAAAAAGCCCAGAAAATTTCCTTGTCCAGTTTCAACTCGGCAAAGGGAATGGCGGCAATCCGGTCGATATTGCTATAGCCCGTACCATAATCGTCAATCGACACTTTCAGTCCATATCGCGACAGCATGTGACAGATTTCGGCAACGACCTTGATATTGGCGACCCGATTCTCTTCGGTAATCTCCATCATCACCGACCCGCGCAAATTCCCGTGCCTTTGCAACCGGCTGCAAAGCGCGTCGACGAAATCACGCCGGGTCAGCAATATCGCGCTGCAGTTGAATGATACCGGCACGCTTTTCCCCCGCCCCTTTAACGAGCGTGCGAGCTTCATCATATGATCGATGACATTCAACGTCGCCGCTATTTCGAGATTTATTTCGGTTGCTGCTGAAAAAATCGTCGCCGGACTGATCGCCCGTCTCGTCTTCAGCCGCGACAAGGCTTCATAACCCACGACCCGCCCGTCGGTGAGCGCGTGCTTTGACTGAAATTCGACGACTAGATTGTCGAGCAACCGGTTGCTGGCAATCAGGGCGGATATATATTCTGAGTCCAATATGGTTTTTTGACTGGCTTCCGCATGTTGGTCGATCAGCTCAGCGAGCACATTGGGTTCGAACGGCTTGGGTATTGTAGCAACAATTTGCGCGTTGCCCCCCTGCACCGGATCCGAGCTGTCGTGGGTCAGTTTCGCGTCTGCTCCAGTCATCAGGACCAGCGGCAATTTGTGCGAAATCTTGTCGAATGCCTGGATAAGGTCGGCGGACGTATTGGCGAGTATATCCTTGTCAATGACAACCGCGTTCGGAGCAAAGGCCACAGCTCCATTCTCGTCTCCAGGAGAATAAACACAAGCCACCGATATTGCGCGTTGTTCAAGGTCATCTTGCAAAAGTCGCGTGAAGGCGCTCTCCTCGTCAACGACAAGAACCCGTTTATTTGACATGATGTGAGGCTTTCGATCAGTGAAGGTCTGCAGGCGGGCCGTCCATAGGGTATGACCCGGTTATAGTCCGTCTGCTCCTAGCTTACCCGATTTTCAGTACGATATTTCGACAGATGGCTTACCCGCAAACCTGGCAAACCAGACTTGTCGATGGCTTCTTGCCATGAGCAGAATTCTTCCAGCGAAAGATCATAGCGGGCGCAGGCCTCTTCGAGGCTTAGCAATCCACCATTGACCGCAGCCACCACTTCGGCTTTCCGCCGGATTACCCATCTGGTTGTATTACTTTCCGGCAAATCGGCGAGGCGTAAAGATTCACCGAAAGGACCGATAACTTGCACTGGTTTTGTGTGCCGATGAACTTCCATAGAACCTCCAAAAATATGGGGTCTTGCGCTGTCTCATCGTGCAAATGTATCGGAGCACCTGATAAGCGCCCCCGTTACAGTTCCACATCTATAAAGATCCACCAATTAAGATTGGGTTTTTGGTTCTGGTTAACAGATAAAAAAGAAACCCCGGCGTAAGGGACGCCGAGGCTTTTAAAGGTTGGTTTGGCCAAAGTGCG
This sequence comes from uncultured Parasphingorhabdus sp., assembly GCF_963975735.1. Lineage (GTDB taxonomy): Bacteria > Pseudomonadota > Alphaproteobacteria > Sphingomonadales > Sphingomonadaceae > Parasphingorhabdus. Next base: position 83,715 of record NZ_CAXBIA010000009.1, on the reverse strand, counting down.
GCCGCTTGTTGGGGAACCGCGGCTCTTGGGGTTTTTCTCTAGTTGCTGATTAGCATCGCGGTTTCGGCGGGCTTGTCTGATTTGGCCGCCGCCATGATCGTCACACTGGCGCGCTGGGCCGAGGCATTGGCCTGATCCATGCAGATGCCGTGATCCTGCACTTCCGTCAGGTTTCTCGCATCATAGCTTCCACAAACCTTACGGACAGCCCCTTTCAGGCGACCTTGCAGGGTAGACTGGCCATCTTCGCTGGCCAAATCAAGATCGGCATAGCTGACCTCAACCGAACGCACGGTCCGGTTCTGGGCACTGGCACTGACCGAAAATCCGGCTGCGGTGACAGCAATTGCGGCAGCGGCACAAAGGGACTTGGTAAAGATAATATTCGACATTTTCTCTCTCCTCAAAACTTGTTCAGGGCGATGCCGGAAAAAGGGGGACCGGCACTACCCGCTAGGGGTGAGGTCAGGAGCGAAATATCCATTGGACCGGGGTCGGACTGTCTGGAGAGACGTAGGGTCATGCTCCCGCCTCACCATCTTGGATAGGGGAACGATCCGGGACGAGCATCCGGACTTCGATAAACCGCCAGAATGTTCGGCCAACGGCAGTCGGCTTCGACCAACGACAATCGTTGATCGACAAATGTACCGACAGGTAACTTTTGTTACGAATCAAGTGGTTACAGATGGCACCGAATCATGCCGTATTAAGGCACTAAATCAGTCCGGAGAGCGGACTCGAAGGGTCGGCATACATCCGGCGGCCCATCCGTCCCGAAAGATAAGCCTCCCGCCCTGCCTCGACGGCGAGCTTCATCGCCCTTGCCATACGGACGGGCTCCCTGGCTTCGGCAATGGCGGTATTCATCAGAACGCCGTCGCAGCCCAGCTCCATAGCCACCGCCGCATCGCTCGCGGTCCCGACACCAGCGTCGACCAGCACCGGCACATTGGCGCCCTCGACGATCAGCCGGATAGTCACCCGGTTCTGGATACCAAGCCCGGACCCGATCGGTGCACCCAGCGGCATGATCGCCACCGCGCCTGCGTCTTCCAGCTGCTTCGCTCCGATCGGATCATCGACACAATAGACCATCGGTTTGAAACCTTCCTTGGCCAGCACCTCGGTCGCCTCGAGCGTTTCGCGCATATTGGGATATAATGTCTTTGCCTCGCCAAGCACCTCCAGCTTGACCAGATCCCAGCCGCCAGCCTCGCGCGCCAGCCGCAAGGTGCGGATCGCGTCTTCGGCATTAAAGCAGCCGGCGGTGTTCGGCAGATAGGTAATTTTCTTCGGATCGATAAAGTCCATCAGCACCGGCTGGTTGCGATCGGTAACATTGACGCGGCGCACGGCGACCGTGACAATCTCCGCACCCGACGCTTCGACGGCTGCCGCGTTTTCTGCAAAGTCCTTGTATTTGCCAGTGCCGACGATCAGTCGCGATTTGAAAGTCCGACCTGCCACGGTCCAGCTGTCGTCACCGGAGCCGCCACCGACGAAATGGACGATTTCCAGTTCATCGCCCTGCTCGACCATGACATCTTCAAGGGTAGAGCGCGTCACGATCAGGCGATTGCGCTCGACAGCGACCTTGGCCGGATCAAGTTCGAGTGACCGCACCAGATCGGCGATCGAGCCGCCAGCCGCAATCTTGTGGTCATCGCCGTTCAACTTGATCTGAATTTCAGCCATATCGGTAACTTTCATGTCTTTGATCTCGCTTTTCAAAAACGAGCCATATAAAGAGGTCGCTCCAGTCGCAACCAAAAGCCTTTGGGAAGGAGCAATATCTTGGCGGCCAAGACCATCTTCGTATTGAACGGACCCAATCTCAACCTGCTGGGCATGCGCGAACCCGAAATTTACGGTTCGGCAACGCTCGACGAGATTGCCGGACAGATTGAAGACCATGCCCAGACGCTCGGCTTCGACGTCGACATTCGCCAGAGCAACCATGAAGGCCATCTGATCGACTGGTTGCACGAAGCCTCCGCGGAAGGCGCGCATGCGGTGATCCTGAACGCTGGAGCACTGACCCATACGTCGCTCGCCCTGTTCGACGCGATCAAGGCAATCAACACGCCGGTTATCGAGGTACATATTTCAAATCCCGCCGCGCGCGAGGAATATCGCCACAAGAGTTTCATTGCACCGGTTGCAAAAGGAAGCATTTGCGGCTTTGGTACTTTTGGCTATCAACTGGCGCTGGACGCCGCAAGCAAGTTTTAAATATAATATAGGGACAAAATATGTCTGCAAAAAAAGAAACGGGTGAAGGCATGAACGTAGATATCAAGCTGGTCCGTGATCTCGCTGCCATTCTCGAAAAAGCGGGACTGACCGAGATTGAAGTCGAAGACGGTGACCGCAAGATCAAGGTCGCGCGCGGTGGTGGAACATATATTTCCGCGCCCGTCGCCGCTGCACCTGCCCCCGCAGCAGCAGCCCCTGCCGCAGCAGCGCCAGCCGCTCCGGTCGACGATCACGCCGGCGCACAAAAATCACCGATGGTCGGCACCGCCTATCTCGCCGCCGAACCAGGCTCACCCAATTTCATCAGCGTCGGCGACAAGGTTGCGGTTGGCGATACATTGCTGATCGTTGAAGCGATGAAGGTGATGAACCCGATCACTGCCGAAACATCCGGCACGGTGAAAGCCATTCTGGTCGAAAACGGCCAGCCGATAGAATTTGACCAGCCTCTGGTCGTGATCGCTTGAGGCTGACAGCGTGACCATTGAAAAAATCCTGATTGCCAATCGCGGGGAAATTGCTCTGCGGATATTGCGCGCGGCCAAAGAGCTGGGCATCGAAACCGTTGCCGTACACAGCACCGCCGATTCAGACGCGATGCATGTGCGGCTCGCCGATCAGGCGGTCTGCATTGGACCCCCACCGGCAGCAGACAGCTATCTGTCGATCCCGGCGATCATCTCTGCCGCCGAAATCAGCGGCGCGGATGCGATTCATCCCGGCTATGGTTTCCTTTCCGAAAACGCGCATTTTGCCGAAGTCGTCGAAGCGCACGGAATCAAGTGGATCGGCCCCAAGCCGGAACATATCAAAATCATGGGCGACAAGGTCGCGGCCAAGAAAACCGCTGGCGATCTCGGCATTCCTCTGGTCCCCGGCTCCGACGGCGCGGTCAGCGAAATTGCCGAAGCCAAGCAGGTTGCCAAAAAAGTCGGCTATCCGGTCATCATCAAGGCGGCTTCCGGCGGCGGCGGTCGCGGCATGAAAGTGGTCAACAGCGAAGCCGAGCTCGAAACCCAGATGAAACAGGCGGGTACCGAAGCCAAGGCAGCCTTTGGTGACGCCACCGTCTATATCGAGAAATATCTCGGCGATCCGCGCCATATCGAATTCCAGGTGTTCGGCGACGGTCGCGGCAATGCCATTCATCTCGGCGAGCGGGACTGTTCGCTGCAGCGCCGGCACCAGAAAGTGCTCGAAGAAGCGCCTTCGCCGGTGATCAGCGCCGAGCAGCGCGAAAAAATGGGCAAGGTCTGCGTCGACGCGATGAAGGGCATGCAATATCGCGGCGCCGGAACGATCGAATTTCTCTACGAGAATGATGAATTTTACTTCATCGAGATGAACACGCGCCTGCAGGTCGAGCATCCGGTCACCGAAATGATCACCGGTTTCGATCTGGTCCGCGAGCAGATCCGCATAGCCGACGGCCGCGATCTGTCGGTCAAACAGGAAGACCTGGTATTCAGCGGCCATGCCATCGAATGCCGGATCAACGCCGAAAATCCGAAGACCTGGGCGCCATCGCCCGGCAAGGTCACCAGCTACCATGCGCCCGGTGGCATGCATGTGCGCGTGGATAGCGGGCTCTATGCCGGCTATTCGATCCCGCCTTATTATGACAGCATGATTGCCAAGCTGATCGTCTATGGCCGCACCCGCGACGGCTGCATGATGCGGCTGGCACGGGCGCTGGACGAGATGGTCATCGAAGGCGTCCAGACCACCATCCCGCTCCACCAGAAACTTGTCCACGACAAGGAATTCCAGTCCGGCGAATATACGATCAAATGGCTGGAAGAGTGGCTGGAAAAGGATAATCTGAAGGATTAGCGCTGCCCCCGCGAAGGCGGGGGTCCATCTCGAGCACGCTCCTCAACTGCAATGGCTGTGATCAACCGCTGGACTCGCCAAAAAAACCAATATCGCTCGTGCTTGTACCTGCCCGAGATGGACCCCGGATTAAGTCCGGGGTGGAAGTTATCCGAACAGCTGCGTTCAGATAACTTCCACCTTTCCTGAACATAACAAGTCAGTTCAGGAGTCTGACAGGGTTAATAACCTATCACCTGTTGCACAGATGCGGCAAATGGAGTCGCCAGCAACAGGAGTAAGCCATGCGTATATTTTTCTTCACCGGTCTGATGGCGGCCACGATGTTGACGCCCCCCGCCGCATCCGCAGCCGAAATTGCACCCAGTCTCAATAGCGCACCGGGACTGGATCAGCTTGGCCTGACCAGCGCAGCTGCCCTGCAGCGCGATGGTCGTAGTGAACGCCGTGCCAATCGCAGCAGTAACCGCGGGGACCGGAGCAGCAATCGCGGTAGTGGCCAGCGTCAGGCGCAGCGGGCCGAGAGTCGCAACAATCGTGGACAGGCGCAGGTAACCCCGCAAACCCGCAGTGCTCGCGACGAAACCCGGCAGAACCGCCGAGCGGATCGTGTCGATCGCAATGCCGTTCAACGCAGCGCGCGTCAGGATAGATCGAATAGCAATGTCAATCTCGCCACCCGGCGCAATCAACAGGCCACACAGCAGCGCAATAGCAACCGGAATGTAACGCAGAGCCGACAAGTCACGCAACAACGCGCGGCTCGCCGCGGCGACAGCAACCAGGATGGCCGGGTTGACCGGCGCTATGATCGCAACCGCGACGGCCAGATTGACCGCCGCTATGACCGCAACAACAATAATCGCGTCGACCGGCGGGTCGACAGCAACCGCGATGGCAAAATCGACCGGCGCTATCGCGATAATCGCAAGTCCGCGCGGAACAGTCGCAACTGGAACCGCAACTGGCGCAGTAACCAGCGCTACGACTGGCAACGTTACCGCCAGGCAAACCGCAGCTATTACCGGCTCGGCCGCTATTATTCACCCTATCGGTCGCACAGCTACAACCGGTGGAGCATCGGGGTCTATCTTGGGTCAGCCTATTACGGATCACGCTACTGGATCAACGACCCATGGCGCTACCGCCTGCCAGCCGCTTATGCCGGCACCCGCTGGATCCGCTATTATGACGATGTCCTGCTGGTCGACACCTATACCGGCGAAGTCGTCGACGTGATTTACGACTTCTTCTGGTAAGACAGAATGATTGATCGAAAGACCCGCTACCTGAAGGTGGCGGGTCTTTTTTGTTTGGCGGCAAGCCTGACTTCCGGCAATCTGCGGCATGAGATCCAGCGGACTAGTCCAGATACAGCAGCTCGAAATTGCCCCAATATTCGCCGCCAAACCAGAGCGGAACGAAGACCTGTTTGCCCGCGCTTGATTTATCGTCGGCGGTCCGAATGAACCGGTATACCGAGACGCTGAATGGCCGGTCTTTTTGTTCAATCGCGCGTTTGGTCATCTCGTCCAGGAATATACGTCGGTTGCGGCAATATTTGTCATCATGCGCCGGATCACCATTGGGTTCTCGCGAACGTTCGCTGACATGGGTTGGCAGATAGCCGTCAATGTTCGTCGCGCCGCAGCTGATAATTGCATCCATGTGCCGGTATTTATCCAGGATGGGCTGAACCTTCGCGTCAGCAAAGACATTGAACTTGTTATCATATCGGGTGGGATTGGAGCCCGGTATCTCGCGATATTCCCGGTCGAACAGCTGGTCCCTGGTCAGCTCTCCGCTGGCCAAAGCCTCTTCAACTGTAGCGACCAGTTCATCCTTGCCGGTAATCGCCAGATCGACAAATTTTCGATCCTCCGTCGCAAAACCGCTCTGGACCAGCTGGTCAAACATGACTTTAGACATGGTCTCAAGGTCACCCACCTTGTCTTTCGCCGCTTCCAAAGTGATATTATTCTTGTCCGCGCTTTCCGAAAAATGATCGAGAACATCTTGCACCTGTTGCACCTTATTGTGGATCAGGCCGGTGTTTTTGGCGATATCGCTATTCTGCTCATCAACCTGCCATACCAGATCAGAAATCCGGTTGACCGTATCGTCTATTTTTTGAAAGTTTCGCTGGGCATCATTGCTCTTGCTGACCCCTTTTTCGATTTTCTCGACCAGAGTTTCGGCTTCGACGCCCAACGAGTTGACCGTGGCCGATATCTCATCGGTCGCTTCCCGTGTATTGAAAGCCAGTTGCTTGACCTCTGCTGCAACGACCGCAAATGTGGCGCCGGCAGCCCCGGCGCGATGCGCTTCAATCGCGGCATTTAGCGCGAGAATGCTGGTGGTATTGGCAATTCTGTCAATATTCTGGGAAACCCTGCGCACTTGATCCATCGCGCCGGCAAATCCGGTAATATGCTCGGCAAGTGCGACTACCAGACCGGTCAGATCACCGAATTCCTGCATCGACATCCGGATAACGTGGGTGCTTTCGTGCAGATCATCCTTCGCACGCTTCGACAGCATTCGTGCTTCGTTGGTGGAATCCGTGACGCGTTTCTGGTCATCAGCCAATTTCGCGATCACATCCTGCAACACTTCCCGGCGCTCGCGCATTTCATCCGCATTCGCCATCACTTCCTCGACCAGACCGCCTACATCGGCGCAGCCAACGGTGACTTCCCCGCACGAACGGACCACAGCATCAATCAGTGTCGGATCGGTGATATCAAACTTCTCATGCTTCATAACGGGGATCAATTTCCTATTGATAGTAAGGGCGACAATTCACAGCCCTAACCCAATCAAGTTAGCGATCTATTAACTGTAAATGCGACTATTGCTGTCGGCGACACACGATCGGTCAAACCGGTCAAAAAATAGCAGCTCCTGTCAGAGGCTAGCGGCTGAAATATCGCCATTTTTGGGGATAAAATTGGCGTCGGCAACCCACCTAGGTTTGATTTTATTTTTCCCGCAGAAAACGATCAATCGAACGGATTTTATCTGCCTCCGTCCTCTGAAGGCAAAAATCCCCGTCAGGACAATTTCCTTTCTTGTTGCAACTTGCAAAAGCGCTCCGCAATAAGGCCTTATAACGTTGGAGAGAAATATCATGAGACGTGCGCTTGGTTTGGCTATTGCCGCTTTTGTAACGATCACAATTTCGGGCAGCGCGTTCGCGCAAGAGCAGATCATTCGCGTAGGCAGTCTGCTGACCGATGCAGCCGCTCAGCCAACCGGTCCGGCCACGATCTTCGTCCGCGAAGGCAAGATTGCCGAAATCCGGATCGGCCCTGATTCTGCTCCCAACGCTGCGGCAGAAGTCATCGACCTCTCCGACAAGACCGTGATGCCCGGCCTGATCGACCTGCACGTTCATCTGACCGGTGATCCGGGTGGCGATTTCTGGCGAGAAACCACCGAACCGGCGGAATGGGGCGTCGTTGTCGGTGCCAAAAACGCACTGGTCACGGCCAAAGCGGGTTTCACCACGGTACGCGAAGCCGGATCCTCGCAATATAGCGCCTTCTCGCTCCGCCGCGGCACCGCCGATGGGGTCATTCCCGGACCACGCATCATCGCCGCCGGGCCAGCCCTGGCGATCGTCGGCGGCCATGGCGACGTGTCGGGCTTCACCGAAGACGTCAACGCGCTGCTGACCAGCGGCTATGCCTGCACCGGCGCCGTCCAATGCGCGGAAAAAGTACGCAAGGCCAGCCGGGCCGGTTCCGATATCATCAAGATCACCGCGACCGGCGGCGTGCTTTCCCAGCAGGGTCGCGGACTGGAAGCACAATTTACCAATGAAGAAATGCAGTCGATCGCCACGACCGCCCATTCGCTCGGCCTGAAAGTCATGGCCCACGCCCATGGTGCGCGCGGTATCGAGGCGGCCTCTCGCGCCGGTATCGATACGATCGAACATGGCACGTTCGCCGACGAGGCTGCGCTCAAGGTCATGAAAGCCAATGGCACCGCGATGGTCCCGACATTAATGGCGTTCAAGGGCGTCAGCGAAGGCCTTGGCAAGGGCATTTACACGCCGGTGGTCGAAGAGAAAATCCGGATGACGCTCAACACCATCGGCAAGGCGGTTGCGTCCGCCAAAAGGCTGGGCGTACCGATCGTATTCGGTACCGATGCCGGCGTCTTTGAACATGGCCGCAACGCCGAGGAACTGCAGCTGATGGTCGATGCCGGCCTGACCCCGCGCGAGGCTGTGGCCAGCGCGACCACATCGGCTGCCAAGGCGCTCGATATGGAAAATGAAATCGGCCGCATCGCGGTTGGCTATTCCGCCGATCTGATCGCTTTTGACGGCAACCCGCTGGACGATGTCCGGGTGCTGGAAAAGATCGACTGGGTGATGGTCCGCGGCCGCATCATCGACTAGGCTGCCGAGCATGGCCCGGGTCTTTACGAAAAAGCAGATCGAACTTTATTCCAGCCCAAAGCGGATAGCCGCGCTGGGCCGCCGGGTGACCGAGACACTCAACGCCCATCCCCGGGTCCAGTGGCTGGAGAGCCCCTATGTTCAGCTCTATGTCTGCCAGAATTTTATCAGCGACTCCGATTGCGACCTGCTGATCGACATGATCGACAGCGATAGCCAACCCTCGACGCTTTACGAAGGCACCGAACGCGAAGGCTATCGCACCAGCTATAGCTGCAATGTCGACCCGGCCAATCCCGACATCCGCCGTATCGACCAGTCGATTTGCGACCTGATGGGCCTGCCGCAGACCCATAGCGAAGTCCTGCAGGGCCAGCGCTATCAAGTGGGACAGCAGTTCAAGGACCATCACGACTATTTCCACAAGAGCGAAAAATACTGGCAATATGAAGGTCCTAATGGTGGCCAGCGCACCTGGACCGCGATGGCCTATCTCAACGAGCCGGAGAAGGGTGGCGCGACCGCTTTCCCGCAGCTGCAATATCAGGTCGAACCGCGTCGCGGCATGTTGCTGATATGGAATAATATGCGCCTCGACGGCACGCCCAATATCGATACGCTGCACGCCGGAACGCCGGTGGAAGAGGGCACCAAATATATCATCACCAAATGGTTCCGGCTCAATCAGTGGCAGAAAGCCTGGGTCCCGTAAAAACCGGCTTGCCGATCAACAGACGACGGGTTTCGACCAACGACATTGATTGACCGGTGAAATCGTTGCGAGTGTAACTTTAGCGTGTTAGCTGGACATAACAGTTTTGGATAGGAACCGAATATGATCAAGAAACCTCTCGCCCTTCTCGTCGGCACCAGCCTGCTCGCCTTCAGTGGCGTTGCTGCAGCCCAGCCGCTTGCAGCAACCAGCGCAGCAGCGATGGAACATCACGAAGCAGCGGAGATGACCGAAGGCGAAAAGCTGAAGGCGCTGTTCGCCAAGAGCGACGAGGAAAACCTGAAACGCAATCCGATCGGCGCCCTGTTCCGCGGCGACGAACGCTATGCCGACCAGCTTGGTGATTATATTTCCGACGAATATTTTGCCGGTGAGAAGGCGGCCGAGACAGCCGAACTGGCGGCTTTGCTGAAGCTGGACCGCAGCAAACTAAGCGCCACCGACAAAATCGCCTATGACGTGTTCAAACGCGACAAGGAGCAGGCGCTCAAAGGCTATTCCGACGAGATATTGTCCCTGACCATCGTCCGCCCGGTCAATCATTTCAGCGGTTTTCACACATTCTATCCCAATTTTGCTTCCGGCAAAGGCGGCGCGCCGTTCAAGACAGTGAAAAATTACGAGGACAATCTCAAACGTCACAAACAATATATTGTCATCGGCGACCGATCGATCGAACGTTTCCGCGAAGGCATGGAAAGCGGCGTACTCGAAACCAAATTGACGATCACCAACGTGATCGAGCAGCTCGCCACGCAAAATGGCCTGGGCCTTGAAGACAGCCCGTTCATGGCGCCGACCAAGAATTTCCCCGACGATTTCAGCGATGCCGACAAGGCCCGCCTGACCAAGGAATATGCCGCCGCTACCAAGGATATTTTCGCTGGCAATCAGCGCATGCATGATTTCCTGAAAAACGAATATCTGCCCGTCGCCCGCACCGAAGTCGGCCTGTCGCAGATGAAGGGCGGAGCGATCCTCTATGAGAATATGATCGAGAACACGACTACTCTGCCGCTCAAGGCCGATTATGTTCACAATCTGGGTCTCAGCGAAGTCACGCGGATCAAGACCGAGATGGAAGAGATCAAGGCCGAGGTCGGTTTCGACGGCACCCTCCCCGAATTTTTCGAATTCCTGCGGACCGATGAACAGTTCCACCCGGAATCCCGCGAAGCGCTGACCCAGGCATATTATGACATGGGCAAGATGGTCGATGCCAGGATTGGCGAGCAATTCAAGGTTCTGCCAAAATCGCCGCTGGAAATTCGTCCCTATGACGAATCGATCGAGAAATTCCAGGCGGGCGGTTCCTATCAGAGCGGCACGCCCGACGGATCGCGTCCCGGCGTCTTCTATTTCAACGCCTATGACCTGCCCTCACGCAGCACTTCGGGCATTACCACGCTCTATCTGCACGAAGGTGCACCGGGCCACCATTTCCAGATTTCGCTGGCTCAGGAAAATGCCGATCTGCCCAATTTCATGCGCTTTGGCGGCAACACCGCCTTCGTCGAAGGCTGGGCGCTTTATGCTGAGAAGCTCGGCTTCCCGATGGAGCTTTATGATGACCCTTACCAGCGCTTCGGCCATCTCGACGACGAGATGCTCCGCGCGATGCGGCTGGTCGTCGATACCGGCCTGCACAGCAAGGGCTGGAGCCGTGAAAAGGCTATTCAGTATATGCTCGACAACAGCAGCATGGGTGAAACCGATGCTACCGCCGAAGTCGAACGTTATATCGCGATCCCGACCCAGGCCCTGGCCTACAAGATCGGCGCGCTGACCATCCAGCGGCTGAAGAAAGAAGCCCAAGACGCGCTCGGCGACAAGTTCGACCCGCGCGAATTCCACGACCAGGTGCTCAACACCGGCGCGCTGCCGATGACCGTGCTGGAAAGCAAGATCCGCGACTGGATCAAGTCGCAGGCCTGATCCGGCCGTTTCAAATTGATCAAAGCCGGTATGAAGCAAGAATTGCCTTCATACCGGCCTGATCGCTAAACCCGACCGCACTAACCGCATTTTAAGCATTTCCGGCTAATCGCATTCCCGAACTAGCGGGGTGAATGCGATGAAAATGGATATGTCGGGACTAATCGGGGAAATCAAAGCCAAACAGGCGATTAGCGCGGCAGACGTCATGGCGCTGCGCCAGGAGATTTGGCCGGACGGCATTGTCAGTTCCGATGAAGCCGATCTCCTTTTCCAGATCAATAATCTTGGCAGCCATCCGAGCGAGGAATGGCTCGAGTTTTTCGTCGCGACAATAACCGAATATGTCGTCAACCAGACCGAACCCAAAGGCTATGTCAGCGATGATAATGCCGGATGGCTGATGCAGAAGATCGACCATGACGGCAAAATAGAATCCGCAGCAGAACTGGAACTGCTCGTCCGCACGATGGAACGGGCCACCGGAACACCGGAGCAGCTACAGGATTATGTGCTCAAACAGATCGAAGGCGCCGTTCTGACCGGCAAAGGTCCGACCCGAGATGGCGGAGCCCTGCAACCCGGATCGATCAGCGACAGCGAAGTAAAGATATTGCGCCGCGTCTGCTACGCTGCCGGCTCTGACGGCCCCGGCCGGATCAGCCGCAACGAAGCCGATATGCTGTTCCGGATCAAGGACGCGACACTGAACAGCGAGAATAGCAAAGACTGGCCGAAATTGTTCGTGCAGCTGGTTGGCAATTATCTGATGGCCTATGGCGAATATGACATGCTTTCTCGCACAGAGGCCGCGCGTCTCGAAAGCTTCATGGACGACAATGAAGCAAGTGTCCGCGGTTTCTTTGGCCGGATGAAAGATTCCGACATCGGTGCCACGTTCAAAAAAACCTTCAACACAGATATTTTTGGCAAGAAAAATGCTGAATGCGGTCACATCGATGCAGTTGAACAGGCGCGCAAGCTGACCATTGTAGAGGATAGCTGGTTGCACGGGAAAATTCACGCCGACCAGAATCTTGATCCGCTGGAAAGCGAACTCCTCGATTTTATCGCCGACGAGTTGGCCGGAACGCGTCACTAGATTGCGGGCTCGCTGTCGGGTTCAGCGCCGGTTCAAAATATTTGACGGATAGTTCTCTTCTTTTGAGGAGCCCCCGACATGCGATATTCCGGATTGATGCTGGCCTTGGGTGGAGCAACGGCCTTGTCGTTTTCACCGCTGCAGGCCACCCCCGATAGCGCGCCGCAGATTGACTATCCCGGCTTTCTCGACCTGAGCAATGAAGTTGCCACGGTCAGGGCGGAGCGGCTCATTGATCTAGCCGAATTCCGCCAGCGAGCGGCAAAGTCTGGCACGCTGATTCTCGACACGCGCTCCGCCGCTGCCTTTGCCGAAGGTCATATGGCGGGCGCGATCAACCTTCCCTTTTCCGACTTTACCGACAGCAAATTGCGGGCCGTGATCGGCGACAATCTCGACCGGGAAATATTGATCTATTGCAACAATAATTTCAGCAATAATATCCGTCCGATCATGACCAAACGCGCACCGCTCGCGCTCAACATCCCGACCTTCATTAATCTCTACGGCTATGGCTATCGCAATATCTACGAGCTCGGCGCGATCGTCGATCTCTATGATCCGATGGTACAATGGGTGGCTGATGATCAGCTACGCGACCCCCTTCTCCCGTGAGGGAGAAGGGTGCGAAGACTTGGCAGCTTATCTGCGTAGACGTAGCTAGTCACAGTCGCGATAAGGCGACGTATCCTTCTCCTTCACCGGAGAAAGCTCTACCGAGATAATACTGTCCTACATCGCGCTTATTATGATAGTCGTCCGATATGACCGACCGCAAAATATCACCCAAGAACCCGCAAATTCTGACCATTTTGGGGCCAGACCGTTTTTTTCTTTTAACACTGTAAAGTTTGTAAAGCTCATACCCCATGACCAGCGCTCTCCTACCCGCCGCCCGCGATATTCTCGCCAGGCTGATCGCCTTCGACACCACGTCGCGGAACAGCAATCTTGATCTGATCGCCTGGGTCGAAGATTATCTGACCGGACATGGCGTCGCATCGACGCGCGTAGTCAACGCCGATGCCAGCAAGGCCAATCTCTATGCATCTGTCGGCCCCGCTATCGAAGGCGGGATCATTCTTTCGGGTCATAGCGATGTTGTGCCGGTCGACGGACAGGATTGGCTCAGTGATCCGTGGACGGTGACCGAGCGCAATGGTCTGCTCCACGGGCGCGGGACCTGCGACATGAAGGGGTTTATCGCGCTGGCCCTGGCCGCTGTGCCGCTGTTCAAAGACGGCGCGAAACCGGTGCATCTGGCGTTCAGCTATGACGAAGAGATCGGCTGTCTCGGCGCGCCGGCGATGATCGAGGAGATGGCGGCGAAACTGCCAAAACCGGCGCTGGCAATTATCGGCGAGCCGACGATGATGAAGGTGATCACCGGCCACAAGGGGATCACCGTCCACGAGGTCGAGGTGCTCGGCCACGAAGCCCATAGCAGCCTCACCCATCTCGGCCTGTCTGCCAATATGGTGGCGATCGAACTGATGCACGATCTGGCCGAACTGGCACGCAGCCTGTGGGAGAATGCCGACCCCGCCTCTCCTTTCATCCCGCCCCACGCGACGCTGACCATCGGCAAGATGCAGGGGGGCACCGCGCCCAATATCCTTGCCCGCCGCGCGCATTTTGTCTTCGATCTGCGCTGCCCGCCCGATATCGAACCGGAGGTCGTGCTCGCGCCGTTCAAGGCAAAGGTCGCGGCGCTTGATGGCGAGTTGCGCCGCGCCTTCCCCGAAGCGGGTGTCACCATCACCCGCCTGTCCAACGCCCCGCCAATGGCGCCGGCCGGTTCGCAGGAGGCGGCAGATTTTGTCCGCAGTCTGACCGGCGACAATGGCCCTTCGGACGTTGTCTCTTATGCCGCCGAGGCGGGACAATTCCAGCAGGTCGGCTTTGCCACCGTGATCTGTGGTCCCGGATCGATCGAGCAGGCGCACCAGCCGAATGAATATCTGGCAGTCGAGCAATTTGAGCGGGGCGCGGATTTCATGGTCAGGCTGGCACAGGCGCTGGCCTAGTGCGGCAATAATGGTCCGTTCGTCCTGAGCCTGTCGAAGGACGAGTGCGCGCAGACCGGTCCTTCGACGGGCTCGGGACGTACGCAATGCCCGCACTTCGGGATAACGCTACGGCATCGCCGACATTTGTAAAATCCGCAGAAAACAGGTATATTGGGTGAAGAAGGATTGCATTATGCCCGCTGTAAAAGCTGCCAAACCCAATGAAATATTCGCCCGCGAGGAATGGGCAGCTCTAACGCGCGTTTCGCGCTGGCACGGCCTGTGGCTGACTGTCCATGCCTGGCTGATGGTGGCGCTGGTCACCGGTGGCACGGCTTTGTTGTGGCAATGGCACTGGCTCGCCGGTCTCCTCGCGACCCCCTTCGCCATCTTGCTGATCGGCGGGCGGCAGCTCGGCCTGTCGATCCTGATGCACGAAGGCGCGCACGGCCTGCTCCACCCCAAACGCAAGACCAACAATTTCCTTGGCCAGTGGCTGACCGGATCGGCAACCGGCAGCGATCTGCACAGCTATCGCGCCTATCATCTGACCCATCACCGCTACACCCAGCAGAGCGAAGATCCCGATCTCGGTCTGTCAGCGGCTTTCCCGACCAGCCGGGCCAGTCTGCGGCGCAAGATCACCCGCGACCTGACCGGACAGACATTTCTCAAGCAACGCAGCAACCAGTTCGCGGTCGCATGGAAAGGCCTGAAAGCAATGCTGTCGGGTGCAAGTGATGCCAGTCCACCGGCCAAGCGCGACACATCGGCGGGTACCCCGCTCAACCGCAACGGCGCCGCAGGCGTCGCCGCGCCGGTGATCGATCTGGAGGGTGCAAAGCACACCACACGGACCGTCGGACGCTTCCTGCTGATCCAGCTGGCGGTGCTGCTGGTCAGCCTGGCGACGCTGGGCATCATCCCCTTCCTGATCTGGATCGTCGCACTGGCAACCACCTTCCAGTTGATCCTGCGGATTCGCAATATCGCCGAACATGCCTGCACCACCACCGGTGGCGATGACCCGTTCAGCCACGCCCGCACGACCAAGGCCAATATGCTGATGCGGATGACGCTGGCGCCTTACTGGGTCAACTATCACAGCGAACATCATCTGTTCATGGGCGTGCCTTGCTATAATTTGCCCAAGGCGCATGATCTGCTGATCGCCAAGGGGTATGGCCCGCGGATGACGATCGCCAACAGCTATGCCGAAGTGTTGCGGACGGTGACGCAGCCGGTTGCAGCCTAGACCAATCGGCGGGTCAATCAGCCCGCAGGCTTCACTGCTGCCTTGATCTCGTTGAGGTCGGATTGAAGGCTGGTGATCTTCTCGAGCATCAGCAGATCCATTTTTTCGTGCAGGCGGATGATATCGATTTCCGCCCGCAGATTGACTTCATAGTCATGCGCCGCGGCTATCCGGTCCTTGTTCGCTGCCCGGTTCTGGCTCATCATGATGATCGGCGCCTGGATCGCGGCCAGCGTCGACAATATCAGATTGAGAAAGATGAAGGGATAGGGATCAAAAGCCGCATCGAACCGACCCAGTATTTTCGAGTTCAATATCATCCAGCTGAGCAGGACCAGAGCGAAGGCAATGATGAAGCCCCAAGAACCGCCAATGGCTGCGACCCGGTCGGAAAGCCGTTCGCCGAAACTGGCTTGCTCGTCCGCCAGGTTTCCGGCGTCATCCGCAACAATCTGCCGGGAGACGATCGCTTCGAGAACCCCACGCTCCTCCGGGGACAGGGCTGCCACAGGTTTGTCGAGCAGTTGCTCGCTGAGTTGCTCGACCGTACGCTTTGCCATCTCAAACTCCCCGTCGTTCCCTATATGCCGGAAATAATCCTATTCACTGACAAATCTGTGTGCCGAGCGATCCTTGTGCGTTTTCGCCGGATCGAAGACTTCGCCGTTCATCGCGATATAGACACCGTGCGGCAGGGTCTGGGTCGCGGCGAGGGCAAAGCCGACGTTGAACTGGGCATCGCTGATCCGCAGCGACGCCGGCTGCATCGCACCGGTCAGCACGATCGTCTTGCCGGAAATGTCGGACAGCACCCGCGCCGTATCGACCATCGTGTCGGTGCCGTGGGTCACGAGAATCTTGTCGGCATCGCTGGCCGCAACCGCGTCATGGATCGCCGCCCGGTCCACGTCGGTCAGCTCGAGACTGTCCTTGCGCATCAGCTGCGTCACCCGATGCGCGACAAAGACATTATTCTCCTGCAGCATATCGGGCAGCGCCGTCGCGCCAATCTGATATTCCGACAACGCATCGAAATAGACCTTGTCGATCGTCCCGCCGGTGGTGAAAATATCGATCATCAGGCGCATTCGTCCAGCACGGGAACCGCCGGCGTGCCATCCGGCGCAGCAAAGGTCTGGCGAAAGGTGAAGGCCTTGGCCGTCGGTCCGTGGGCGGCAAGATGGTCGACCGCCGCCAACCCTTCCGCCACGCTCGGTTCATGGCCAACCGGCACCCACCAGAGCGCCTGATAAACATCGATATGCTCCATCCACTCCTTGCGGCGGCGCATGATCACCAGATGCTGTTCGTTGCGATAGACATAGGCGCCGAGCGAATCGACATCGACCCATACCGACATATTGACGACCAGATTGGGGTCACCGGGTACCGCGTCAATATCCACCGCATCATTGCCCTCGCCGGTCAACCGCCAGACAAAGCCCGGGGCTGCTTCCGCCGCTGCATTGACCGGATCAAGCGCGTCCATGAAATCGGCATTGGCGGGATCGTCCTTGGCCCGCTTGAACCGCGCGATATTGATCTGTGCCAGATGATATTCGCTCATGCCAAAGCCTCCGCAATCAGTTTGCGGGTATTTGATATGCCATAAAGCGCAATGAAGCTACCCATGCGCGGGCCTTGCGAAGAGCCTAGCAGTGTCTCGTAAAGCGCCTTGAACCAGTCACGGAGATTGTCGAAACCGCCTTCCTTGCCGATCGTATAGACAATCGTCTGGATATCCTCGGCAGCAGCATCCTCGGGCAATGCGCCCAGTTCGCTATCCAGCCGCTCCAGCGCCGCCACTTCGACCCCTTCCGGTTTGCGCCGGTGCAGGGTCGGGGCGATGAAGTCCTTGTGATAGGCCATCGCATTGCCGATCAGCTCGTCGAGATCGGGATAGCGTTCCGGCGTGGCATCTGGCGCATATTGCCGCAAATAGCCCCAGATCTGTTCGCGATCCGCATCGCCCATCACACCGACAAGGTTTAGCAGCAGGCCGAAGGTGACCGGAATCGTGTCCGTCGGCACATCGCCATTGTGGACATGGTGCACCGCATTGCCGAGCCGCTTGCTGGCATCCTGTTCGTGCCAGTTGGCGCGCGCCTGGAAATATTCGTCGACCGCCTTGGGAATAACGCCGAGATGCAATTGCTTCGCCGACTTGGGCTCGCGGAAGATATAATAGGCGAGGCTGGTCTCGGAACCATAGCGCAGCCAGTCGTCGAGGCTGAGACCATTGCCTTTGGACTTGGAAATCTTCTCACCCTTTTCATCGAGAAACATCTCGTAGATCAGGCCCTCGGGCTTGCGAGCGCCCAGCACCTTGGCGATCTTGCCCGACTGCACACCGCTGTCGGTCAGGTCCTTGCCATACATTTCATAGTCGACGCCAAGCGCGGTCCAGCGCATCGCCCAGTCGACTTTCCACTGCAGCTTGGCGCCGCCGGAGAGGATATTATGCTCGATCATCTCGCCATCGTCTTCAAAGCGGACAGTCCCGGCTTCGGCATCAACGATCTCGACCGGCACCTGCAAAACATGGCCGGTTTTCGGGCTGATTGGGAGTATTGGCGAATATGTCGCCTGACGCTCCTTGCCCAGAGTCGGCAGCATGATGTCCAATATCTGCTGGTTGCGGGCAAGGACCAGCTTCAGCGTCTCGTCAAAAGCGCCGCTCTGATATTGCTCGGTCGAGGAGATAAATTCATAATCAAAGCCGAACTGGTCGAGGAAATCGCGCAGCATCGCATTGTTGTGTGCGGCAAAACTCTCGAACTTTTCGAACGGATCGGGAACCTGAGTCAGCGGCTTGTGCAGATGTTCGGCCAGCATATCCTGATTGGGGACATTGGTCGGCACTTTGCGGAAACCGTCCATGTCATCGCTGAACGCAATCAGACGGGTCGGGTTGCCGGTCAGTGTTTCATACGCATGGCGCACCATCGTCGTGCGCAACACTTCGTTAAACGTACCGATATGCGGCAGGCCCGAGGGACCATAGCCGGTCTCGAACAGCATCGGCTCGCCACCCGGCTTTGGCGCGGGCGCACCGCGCTCGCCGCGATAGCGTTTGAGCAGCTTGCGGGCTTCCTCGAACGGCCACGCTTTGGAATTTTCTGCTGCTTCACGATAATCGGTCACAATTTGTCCTTCTCAGTCAATGCTGCGCAAATAGTAGCCTTAGCCTATATGGCAAGGTAGAACGCAACAAAAGCGGGAGAATGAACATGGAAATGCTGATCGTCGGGGTTCTGCTGTGGAGCCTGATACATCTGATGAAGTCCGTCATGCCGAGACTGCGCGCCTCGATTCAGGGCGCTGTCGGCGAAGGGCCGCACAAGGGGCTGGTAACATTATTGCTGCTGGTTTCGCTGGCGCTGATGGTTTTCGGCTGGCGCTCGACCACCGCAGAATTTGTCTATGATCCGCCAGCATGGGGCCGCCATGCCAATATGACGCTGATGTTCGTGGCGATCCTGCTGCTCGGCGCGGCACAAGGCGCTTCGCGCATCCGGCAGTGGATCCGCCATCCGATGCTGACTGGTGTGCTGATCTGGGCGGTCGGCCATCTGCTCGCCAATGGCGACAACAAGTCGCTGGTGCTGTTCGGTGGACTAGGCCTGTGGGCGCTGATCTCGATCATCACCATATCGCGCAACGAGGGCGTCTGGGTGAAGCCGGCCAAGATCGCGACCGCTGGCCGCGAATTGCTGAGCGTGGTCATTGCGGCGATACTCTATGCCGTTCTGATGTTCCTCCATCCGTGGTTCGCTGGCGTACCGGTCGTCGGCGGCTAATGGTCGCGCCGCTCCCCTTTCCCGCGCTGCATGCCAGCCACAGCGGCATCTGGATTTGCTCGATCGATGGCGAAACCCGCGCGATTGGCAAGGGCGAGGCTATCGGCAGGGTCGCGGAAACGCCGCATATTCTGCTCAACGCTCCCTTATTGGGGCAACGACTCGGCTATCCCGATCTCTCCGGCCTGGACCTTCTAGAGCTATTCGCCTTCATCCATCCGGCCCAGTTCGTCGTCCCGACACCGGCCGGTCTCGCCAAGACACTGGGGCTCACCCCGCCGGAGCAGGAGGCGGATATCGCCGCGCTGTGCCGGCAAGCCGCAAGCTTGCTGTTGGAAGGATTGGAAGCCCCTTATTGGAAGGAGCGGGAAGGCGCGTGGAGCAGCGCTCAAGCGCTCTACCGGTTGCGCTGGCCCTGGGCGCAGGAGGTCGGACGCAAACTGGAGAAGCCGGTCGAGGCCGAACGCTGGCTGTTTTCCAAGCTGACCGAATGGGAGGAAGAGCCGCCGCGCCCGGCTCCCCGATCAATCACCGTGGACAAGGAAGAGGCACTTGCCACGCTCGACGCCCTGACCGGGGAAGGATCGGAAGAACGCGAAGGCCAGAAAAGCTATACGGCCGCCGTCAGCCAGATTTTCAACCCGCGCAAGATCAAGGGCGTGCCCAATATGTTGCTGGCGGAAGCGGGGACGGGAATCGGCAAGACGCTCGGCTATCTCGCGCCTGCATCCTTATGGTCTCGCCAGGCTGGCGGTACGGTATGGATTTCAACTTTCACCAAGGCGCTGCAGCGCCAGCTCGACCGCGAGACCCGCCGCATCTATCCGGACGAAGAGACATTCCGAAAGAAAGTCGTGGTGCGCAAGGGACGGGAAAATTATCTCTGCCTGCTCAATCTGGAAGACGCGCTGCAAGGCGGATTTACCGGACGGGCAGCGATTCTTGCCCATCTGGTCGCGCGCTGGGCCGCCTATAGCAAGGACGGCGATATGGTCGGCGGCGATCTGCCCGGATGGCTGCCCACATTATTCCGTCGCAATGGCGCCACCGCGCTGACCGACCGGCGCGGGGAATGCGTCTATGCCGGCTGCCCGCATTACCGCAAATGTTTCATCGAGAAAGCGGCCCGCGCCAGCCAGCAGGCCGATATTGTCATCGCCAATCACGCACTGGTCATGGTCAATGCCGCCCGCGGACGCGAACAACAGAACCGGCCGACCAGACTGATCTTTGACGAAGGCCATCATCTGTTCGACGCCGCCGATTCGATGTTTGCCGCGCGGCTGTCCGGACAGGAAGCGATAGAAATACGCCGCTGGGTGATCGGACCGGAAACGAAGAATCGCGGCCGCCGTCGCGGACTCGCCGCCCGGCTCGCCGATCTTGCATCCTATGACGAGGAAGGCGGACGGGCGATTGAAAGTGCTCGTGTCGCAGCCGAGGCCCTGCCCGGAGACGGCTGGCTCCAGCGGATTGGCGAAGGCGAGGCATCCGGTCCGATCGAGGCGTTGCTCCAGGAGGTGCGCGCGATGGTCTTCGCTCGCGATGAAAGCCAGAGCGCCGATGCCGGCTACGGGCTGGAAACCGAGCTGACCCATATCGAAGGGCCGATGATCGACGCGGTCGCCACAGCCGCACAGGCGATGGATGCCCTGCTCAAGCCGCTGGTCCGTCTCGGCCAGCGGATCGAACATCTGATCGAGGAAGGCCCCGACTGGATGGACGCTCCCGCCCGGGCGCGTATGGAAGGCGCATTGTCGAGCCTCGGCTGGCGCCGCGATACTTTGTCCGGCTGGCTCTCGCTCTTGTCGCGTATCGGCGGTCCTGCCGATCCCGATTTCGTCGACTGGCTGATGATCGACCGGTTCGAGGGCCGCGAATATGATATCGGCATCTGCCGTCACTGGCTCGACCCGACCATCCCGGTCACCGAGGTCGTCACCAAACCCGCCCATGGCGTGATGATCACCTCGGCTACGCTAAAAGGCGGCGGCGGCTGGGATACCGCGCGGGCGCGCAGCGGCGCTGTCCATCTGGAACATGCCCCGCAGGAATTCGAGGTCGCCAGCCCGTTCGACTATCCCAATCAGGCGAAGGTCATCATCGTCACCGATGTGAAGCGCGGCGATATGGCCGGCCTTGCCGGTGCCTATGCCCAGTTGATCGAAGCCTCGGCGGGCGGGACGCTCGGCCTGTTCACCGCGATCAGACGCCTGCGCACGGTCTATGCCCGAATCGCCGACCGGATGGCGCAGAGCGGACTGCCGATCTACGCCCAGCATGTCGACCCGATCGACACCGGCACGTTAGTCGACATTTTCCGCGACGATCCCAAGGCCAGCCTGCTCGGCACCGACGCCTTGCGCGACGGGGTCGATGTTCCCGGCCAGAGCCTGCGCCTCGTGGTAATGGAATCGGTGCCATGGCCGCGACCGAATATCCTCCACCGTGCCCGCAAGATGGCTGGCGGCGGCAACGCCTATGACGACCGGATCATTCGCGCGCGTCTGGCCCAGGCCTTTGGCCGTATCATCCGCCGCGCCGACGATCATGGCCATTTCGTCATCCTCTCTTCATCCTTTCCCACGCGCCTGTTCTCGGCCTTTCCCGAAGGCACGCCGATCGAACGCATGCCGCTGGAACAGGCCCTGGCCGAGATCCGCCAGGCCAAATCAAAAATGGAACAATCCGGTCTTCCAACTGAAACAAGTTTGATGCATGACAATCCGCAATGAAAAAACTCACACTCCTGCGCCACGCCAAATCCAGCTGGGATGACCCGGTCGACCGCGATTTTGACCGGCCACTCAACAAGAAGGGCAAACGCGCCGCTGCGGTCATGGGCCGCTTCATCCAGCGCAATGGCCTGGCCTTTGACCAGATACTGGCGTCGCCGGCGGTGCGGGTGATCGAGACACTCGAGAATGTAGAGGAAGCCAGCGCTCTGGAGATGGAACCGACCTGGGATCGCAAGATCTACCTCGCCTCCTCGGCTACCTTGCTGGATGTATTGCGCGGTGTCCGCGCCGATGCCGACCATATCCTGATGGTCGGGCATAACCCGGGGCTGGAAGACCTTATCTTCGATCTCGTTCCCGATGACGGAAGTTCCCCGGCGCGTGACGAGGTGGAAACAAAATATCCGACCGCAACGCTGGCCGAGATGACGCTCGCCATCGACAATTGGGCGGATATCACAGAAAAATGCGGCACACTGGACCGTTTCACTCGGCCGCGCGACCTCGATCCGGAACTGGGCCCGAATTACGACTAAGCGTGGTTCAGCGCGTTCGTCAGCTGATCGCGGATCGTTTTCAGTTCGGCCAGAATCAAGCTGTTATCCTCCTGCCCATTCCCCGCCAGCGGTAGGGCTGCAGCGGCCGATTGCGGCGCATCTTCGACCATCTCGGGGCCCCTCCGCCGTGCGGACAGAAATTTGCGGGCGCCTTTGATCGTATAGCCTTCTTCGTTGAGCAGACGGTTGATCGTCTTGACCATCATGACATCTTCGGGCCGATAATGGCGCCGCGATCCGGCCCGTTTAAGCGGCGTCAGAACCGCAAACTGGTCTTCCCAATAGCGCAGAATATGGGGTTTGATGCTAAGCTCTTTCGAAAGCTCTCCGATGGTCCGAAAAGCCCCTTGTTCCTTGGTCATACTCTAACTCCCCCGGTTCACCGGGCCATTAACCTGCAGCGATAATCCTGTCACGCATCGTTTGGCTGGCGCGGAAGGTCAGAACCCGGCGCGGTGCAATCGGCACTTCTATACCGGTCTTGGGATTGCGACCGGTGCGTTCACCTTTATCGCGCAGCACGAAAGTGCCAAATCCCGAAATCTTGACATTTTCACCGTCGACCAGTGCCTCGATCATATGATCAAGAATTGATTCCACCATGACCGCGCTGTCAGCCCGCGACAGGCCGACCTGACGGTTCATTGTTTCGGCGAGATCGGCGCGGGTCAGGGTGTTTGTATAGCTCATCACAACATCTTCCATCAAGAGATTGAAAACTAACCAAAGCCATAAATCAAATCCGAGCTTTTGTAAATGTCGGCAGCAAACTTACCAGTGGATTTCAGCCGATTAGCCCGATATGCGGAAAAGATGACCGATAAACATCCTCAACCAGTCGCCCTCGCCGAACTGCTCGATCAATGCGGACCCGGCGGACCGGACAATCCCGTCACTCTGCCGCAAAGCTGGACGCAGGGCCGGACCGCCTTCGGCGGCCTGTCCGGCGCGCTTGCCTATCACGCAGCCAGCCATATCGAGGATGACCTGCCGCCGCTCCGCTCGGCACAAATTGCCTTCACCGGCCCGCTGTTTGGCGCACTGACGGCGGAAACCGCGATGCTGCGCCGTGGCAAGAATACCGCATTTGTCCAGTCGGAGATTTTTGGTGACAAGGGTCTCGGGCTCCACTGCAATTTCATCTTTGCCGCGCCCCGCCCGACCGAAGTCAAGACTTCAGACATTGTCGAGCCCGATTTCCCGCCCCTTCCGGATAGCGAGGGCCTGCACAGCGGTCCGCCACAATTTTTCACTTCGAACATGGAATATGTCGGCAAGCGAATCGATACCAGCACCAAAACCAATCGTCTGACCCGCTGGATGCGGCTGAAACAGCGCGACGGACTTGATCCGATGGCTGAAATCCTCTGCATGTGCGACAGCCTGCCGCCTTCGGTGATGGGACTGCTCGACCAGAACGCGATGGTCAGCTCGATGAACTGGCAGGTCAATATCATTGCCGAAAAGCTCACGACCGGGGATGGCTGGTGGCTGATCGATTCCCACACCCACCACGCCGATCACGGGGCGAGCAGCCAGTATATGAGTATCTGGAACAGCCGCCGCGAGCTGATGGCAACCGCGATGCAGAGCGTGGCCTACTACGCCTGACATAGGGTCGGGGCCGCCAAACCGGATAATCGCGTCGGCGTGCCGGATGCGATGGCTCCCGATCGATGGCTACTCAGGCTAATGCAGCAGGTCCCACGCAAATCATGCTCGAAACATCCTGTTGCAGGAACCGCGCGAAGCTTTTACATATCGGCTTCTGGGGGAGCAACCGATGGTACAGGCTACGCAAACGCCAAATGGCGCAATACAGTCTTTCTCTTCTGTACAGGCCAAGCTGGCCTCATGTTCCAAAGTCGTGGGAGAAGCCTTTTTCCCCGTCATGGTAGAGGCGCTGGCGGAAGCGCTGTCGGTCCGTTGGGTGTTCCTGTCCACCCTCCATCCGGTAGACCCCGGGCAAGCCTGCACGGTAGCGGTCTGGGACAATGGTCCCGGAGAAAATTTCGAATATCAGCTGGAACATTCACCCTGCGCGGATATTGTCGGTCAGGGCGCCTGCTGCTTTCCCGACAATATTATTGATCTCTTCCCCGACGACCAGATGTTGAAGGATATGGGCGCAGAGGCCTATATCGGAACCCCGCTTCGATCATCATCCGGGGAAATTCTCGGTCTGCTTGCGGCGCTCGACGACAAAGTCATTGAACATCCCGAACAGGCGGCCGAAATCGTCGAACTGTTTTCCGGCCGCGCGGCAGCGGAACTGGAACGGCTGGCGACCGCCTCGCTCAACGAACGGCTCGGACGGATCGTCGAGGATTCGGTCAGTGAAATATATATATTCGGCGCCGACAGCTATTATTTTGAACTGGTGAACCGGGGCGCGCGGGAAAATCTCGGCTATTCGATGGAAGAGCTTCAGATCCTCACCCCCTGGGACCTGAAGCCGCAATATACAAAGGAACAATTCATCGATTTCGTGACACCGCTGCGGAACGGAGAGGTGCCGAACCTGCTGTTTGAAGCGGTGCACGAACGCAAGGACGGTTCCACTTATGATGTCGCGGTACAACTGCAGTTTTTTCCCGGCGTCGAAAATATTTTCTATGCCTCGATCACCGATATCACCGACCGGAAGCGCGCGGAACAGGCACGCGCGCATCTCGCCGCCATCGTTGCATCGTCCGACGAGGCGATCATTTCCAAGACGCTGGATAGCACAATCACAAGCTGGAACGACGGGGCCGAGAAGATCTTCGGCTATTCTGCCGGTGAAATGATCGGCAAATCGATCCGCATTCTCATTCCGGAAGACCGTCAGTACGAGGAAGACGACATTCTTTCGCGACTGAACAGTGGCGAGAAGATCAGCAATTACGAGACGGTCCGCGTGTGTCGTGACGGGCGGCGGGTGGACGTCGCTGTCAACGTCTCGCCGATTTACGATGCCGCCGGCAATATCGTCGGCGCCTCGAAAATCGCGCATGACATAAGCGAACGCAAGCGCGCGGAAGAGCGCGAGCGCCTGCTGATGGGCGAGGTGAACCACCGCGCGAAAAACATGCTGACCCTGGTGCAGGTCATTGCGCGGCAAACCGCCGCTAGCGACGCCACAACCTTCGTGCAGCGCTTCGAAGAGCGCATACTCGCGCTGTCTGCCAGCCACGATGTGCTTCTGAACAACTGCTGGCAAGATGTCCCGCTCGACGAACTGGTGCGGTCGCAGCTTGCCCATTTTGGCGATGCGATAGGGCCGCGGATACAATTGTCCGGCCCGCCGCTCAGGATTACCGCACCGGCGGCCCAGGCGATCGGAATGGCGTTGCATGAACTTGCCACCAACGCCGCCAAATATGGCGCGCTGTCAAACGATGAAGGTGTCATCGAAATCATCTGGAAGCTCGAACAAGGGACTGGAGCGGAGCAAGATTTTTCGATGAGCTGGAGCGAACATGGGGGCCCGAGAGTCGAAAAACCGTCGCGCAGCGGCTTCGGGTCCACGATCATCGACCGCCTGCTCGAGGCCAGTCTCGAGGGAGAGGTCGATCTGGATTGGCGACCAACCGGCCTTTTCTGCCAATTGTCGTGCCGGGCAAGCAAGGTGCTTAGCGGACCGCACCCGTCAACACAGCAAGGCAGTGCGGTCATCGGGTCCAGGCAAGCGCGACCCGGCACAACCCACCGGATTCTGGTGGTGGAGGACGAGATCCTGATCGGAATCGAGATTGCGGAAATTCTGAAAGACGCCGGTTTCGACATACTCGGCCCGGTCACTACGGTCGGCGGGGCTCTTGAATATCTCGAGAATGAAATATGTGACGCGGCGGTGCTGGACATCAACCTGGGCAAAGAGACGTCGGAACCGGTCGCGGAGCTTTTGTCGAGAATGGGAACGCCCTATCTCTCGGTCTCGGGGCGCAGCATCGACGACCGGCCGGCAGCCTTCTCCGGCTCGCTCCATCTCGCCAAGCCGATCCAGTCGAAACTGCTGGTAAAAGAACTGGGCCAGATGCTCCGCGCTACGACGACGTAACAGTGGGTAGTCGCACAACCACGTGTGAATCGTCTCAGCCGACCCGAATTGAGATTCGAATATCGATATATTTCGATCAATGAAAATATGGTGCCAGAAGAGGGACCGTGACTTGTGACTAGTGCGTTGTAATATTGGTATAAATACATCTTATTTGGCGATTATATACCGACAAATATACCGTCTTTTGTCATTGATAGGAAATTGGGACTCGAACCATCAGGCTCTTTTTCTTAGTCTGATGGAAAAAAATTCAGCATCGCATTCTATTTGGTGCCTGCTTGAGCCTCAGGAGCACTTGCAACAAGTCTGCCAAGCTTCGAGATAAAGAACTTCTCGCCCCAGAGTATCAACAATTCTTCTTCCGCGGGACGTAAGAAACGCCTGACATCTTCCCGGCTTCGTACCAATTGATGGAACGGATTTTGTCGATCATGGCCGCTTCAAGCCATCCGGATAATCCGGCGCGGTGCCGCGAATTTGTCGAGGAAACCAAAAAGCAGCTCGCTGTTACCATCGTTGCCGGGAACAAGGTCAAGGGTCTGCAACCTAAGGCAGCCGAACGCGAAACCATCCAAGAACGCATTCGCCGGAATCTCATCACTAAGGAAAAAACGAAGGTGAGAGATCGATAAACGTCCTGCGACACCAAGGGTCGGCTTATTGTTCGCTTGAAAAAATCACGGAAGCCAATGGCGTTTCTGCGACAAACCAACGCGTTCCTTGTTTGTTCTTGATTTTA
The DNA here is from genome assembly GCF_963975735.1 of uncultured Parasphingorhabdus sp. GTDB lineage: Bacteria > Pseudomonadota > Alphaproteobacteria > Sphingomonadales > Sphingomonadaceae > Parasphingorhabdus. The sequence continues at coordinate 56,299 of NZ_CAXBIA010000009.1, read as the reverse complement.
CGGGATGTATCGATCAATATACGGTGCTAGGGAGAACAAACCATGCGAAGCGAAAAGTTATCATTTTTTGAGTTCTTTGCCGGCGGTGGAATGGCACGGGCCGGGTTGGGTTCAGATGCCTGGCAATGCGCGTTCTCCAACGACTTCGACCATAAAAAAAGTCGGATATACCGCCAAAACTGGGGCGAAGAGGCTTCCGTTTGCGGCGATGTCGGCAAGCTCAATTCTTCGGACTTGCCTGGCAGTCCAAATCTGGTCTGGGCGTCATTTCCTTGCCAAGATTTGTCGCTAGCTGGCGGCGGCGCTGGGTTACGCGGAGACAGGTCGGGAACTTTCTGGCCATTTTGGCGTCTGATGGACGATCTGGTCGCCGATGGCCGGGCACCAGATATCATTGCGCTTGAGAACGTCTGTGGCACCTTGACGTCTCACGGCGGCGAAGATTTTGCCGCCATATGTAATACATTCGTTAAATCCGGCTATCGCTTCGGTGCTGTTGTCATCGACGCAGCGTTATTCGTTCCGCACTCGCGGCCGCGCTTGTTCGTCATCGGCGTGCGCAAAGATTTCCCAATTCCTCAAGGGCTCGTTGGCGACGGAGCCTCCGCGCAGTGGCATACCAAGGCACTTCGCACCGCCTTCGATCGATTGCCCAACAAGAGCAAACGCGATTGGTTATGGTGGCGGTTAACGCCCCCAGCGCTCTCGAACATGCGGTTCGCTGATTTGATAGAAGAAAGTCCAAAAAGCGTTTCATGGCATTCGTCAGAACAGACGGCAAAGCTCCTTGGAATGATGAGCACGGTCAATCTAGCAAAAGTGAATCACGCGAAACGTAGCGGCCTTAAAATGGTGGGGACGATATACAAACGAACGCGGTTGGACGCGCAGGGCAACAAAGTGCAGCGCGCAGAAGTACGGTTCGACGACATTGCAGGCTGTCTACGGACGCCCGCCGGAGGGTCCAGTCGCCAACTTATCTTGGTCGTCGACGGCAAGCGCGTAAAATCCCGCCTTATCTCAAGCCGGGAAACGGCGAGGCTCATGGGCTTGCCGGATAGCTATGCTCTGCCGGAAAACTATAACGAAGCTTATCATCTGACAGGGGACGGAGTCGTCGTGCCGGTCGTCCGGCATCTTGCGGATCAAATATTCGAACCGCTGCTCCTCTCGGCCTCGGCGCGGCTCAGGGCAGTTGCATGACGGTCATTCCTTGCGAACAAAATGCCGGGTTACGTAAGCAGATCGAAGAATTTGCCGAAACGTTAAAAACGCAAGCTCATCTGCTCGGCGAGCATGGTCTTGATGAAACGGAATTTTACAATAGTGGGCTTTTTCGCGGCGCGATCGAACGAATCCGCGGTCAATTCTCGGCCACCATGCGGGCAAAGAGAGAGTTCGTCACGCATATCCTCAACCACATGCAGGACCGGGAATATATTCGCGAATGGGAATCTGCCGGAGAAAACAACCGGCACGATTACTCGGTCACGATGGCCAGCGGCAAAATCGCCGCCATCGAGCTTAAGGGTTGCCTCGATGGCAATAACACCAACATATTCGAGCGGCCGCCGCACGCGAACGAGTTCGTGTTGTGGAGCGTTTGCACCAATCCAGGTGCCGATCCACGCCACAACGTATGGTCCGGTGTCCATACCCGTCTAAGCGCGGAAATTATCGCAAGGTCGCAGCGCATCGATGGACTGATCGTCTGGGATATGGTGTGCGGTACCATAGGAAGACCCTGCCCGAAAATTATTGGGAACGATGCGAGGCTCAACGAAGTGGGACCATATAACTTGCCGCCGCCATGCATCTATCTTTTTCCCGCTACCATAGCCGCACCGCGCAACAATCCGTCGCCCAAAGCCCAAGCCTTGGAATCGGTCGAATTACTGTCAGCCTTCAACGCCTGTTTCCAAGGCGAGCCCGATGAAATCAATTTCGTCGATTTCGACGTGGAGAATCGAGGTGCCGAAACGCTGAGAACCACAAGAATACGACGTGGCGGCAAGGTCGCACAGGAATCGGCTCCGACCGCGATCCGGCGGACCTAAACACATTTCGCCTTTCATCTATTTTGCACGACATTTGCGCAAACTGAACGCAGCGATTTCCGAGATCGAAGATACGTAGATTTAGGCTGTCGCTGCTTCAGGGTTGCCTGACGTAGGGGATCGCACTGACCACTCGACCCCTTCTTTACCGATCCCCAAGAGGCTTAGTGTAGTGCAAGGAATGCGGCGCGACCGAAACTTGCGTTGAAGGAACTCGGCTTGAGCCACATCGTGGGTTGAGAGAAGTATCTGATAACCCTCAGCGCTAACTAGATTCCCCATAAGATCTGCAAATGCAGCGGCATGGATGGAATCGTTATGCTGAAGCGGATCATCAAGGACGAGAGCTTTCCATCGTGACCACGGAAACGTTAAGCTCGCAGCACACAACATACTAACTGCCAGTGCGGCCATTTGACCTTCGCTGTGCACTAGCATCGGATCGATTTCGCCGACTGCCTCAGGAACCTCGCCCTGTTTGACAGCACTCTGCTCGATCTTCTTTTTCTTGACGTGCAGATCGATCCCGACTCTCGGATCGCACAAGATCGCCTGATTTATTTCTGCCATGAGAAAGCCGAGAGGCTTGATATACTCAGAATTGAAATCCTCGAGTTCTGCATTGATGTCAGCGCTCGCTGCTCGAGCAATTTCTTTGACCTGACGAATTGCTTGTACATTTGACCGATATTTTTCTCGCAACGAGTCCGCGCTCGCAAGCAATTCGCTGCGACCACCGTTGGGCGGCCCGTCGACCTGCTCCCTTACTTGCTCGAGCACCGCGCGGTGACTCAGCTGCCTAGCCCAAGCAAGGCGCCCTTGGCGCAGTCGAGTTATTTGGCCTTGAGCTTTCTTGACCAACACTCTGGCTTCCGACACGCGACGTTCTAAGCGGTGCGGGGAGACCAGGTCTGGCTCAGTATCAAATCGCCCAAGATCGAGCCACTCGGTTCGAATTCGCCGAGCTGTATCCTCCAATTCCGACTTGCGAGAATCGTTCTCGATGAGCCGCGCTTTTAGCCCAGCTTGTTCTGCTTCCAATGCGGCAATGATTGCGTCCGTGTCAGCAAGCACCTGTATTGCTGCGTCCAATTCGGCTTGGCTTCGGCCTGTGGCAGACTCGGCTTCGCGAAGCATCGCCGCAAGAACCTCAGACCCAATGTCTTCCGTACTATCTATTACCGACCGTTTCGCTGCCTCGTCAGCATTCGCGCGACTAAGGGAAGCGGAGAGATCTGCAACTTTACGTTTCGAAGCTTCCACTGCCCGCTGCGCCGTATCGCGGCTGCGGATCGCGTTCGCTCGATCAACACCATAACTGGAGATTCCTTCAGACGACAAGAGCGTATGCCAGCGCTGCTTGCGCCGCAGCCGCGTATTCACCGCCGCAATTTCATTCGTCAATTTCGCCCTATCGACAGATAGCGAGATTGTAGCGCCACTCGATATCTCAGTGATACGCGCGAACAACGCGTTGTTCGCTAACTTTTCTGCGTCCAGCACTTCTCGGCTCGAGCGGATAGTCGCCTGCGCCGCTTTCAATGTCTGAAGTTTGGCTTTCCGCTCGTCACGGTCGGCGATCAGGTCTCGGAGTGCCTTTTCCTGAACTACAAGAGTAGGTGCGAGACGCTGAGCGGCCGTTGAAGCCCGAGCCTGAAGGTCTGAAGGACTAGCGAAGTGAGTATTGCAGACGGGGCAATCGCTCTCATCGGGGTGCAAATGGGTCGCGATCGAAGCAAGCGCGGTCGACAAGGTATCAACCGTATCACGAAGCGCCTCGACCGCGCCTTTCTGTACATTGACCCTATCTTCGACTGCGGCAACAGCAGCTGAAACATCAATCACGGACTGATCAAGGTTCGGATTGGCAGCTACAATTTCAGCCAGCATATCTGATTGTTCACGAATACGTTCGCCAGACTCAATAGCTTGGTCAACGGTGGTGACCACGCTGCGCAGACGCGTCAGTTCCGCATTGAATGATTCAATTTCCCCGCTCAGGCGTTGAATTATTTGTTGTGTTCGTTCTGCTTGAATGACCGTCCGTTCGGCTTCTTTCTGAGTTTGTTCTACCACTGACAAGACACCAATTGCCTCGCGATGTTGAGTGGTCAGCTTTGCTACGAGCTCGCGCGCGTCTATCAAGTCCCGAAGTCGGCCAAGGCCGGAGTTCACAACAATCATAGACTCTCGACGAGTAGAAACATCCGCACGCCGTTGCTCTTGATTGTTCCGTGCTTGCTCGAGTTCCCGGCTAAGCGCATCAATGCGTGTCTGGCTGCTGAGGTGCGAAGCTTCATTTTCGGCAATGTCAGCCAGCACTCTTTGCAGATCGCTATGCAACTTTTTCGCCTCGCTGATTTTCGCTTCAGTTTCAAGACAATCGCGCTCAATCTGGTCGGCTTCGGCCTGCAGACTGTCGGGCGTCGGCTCAGAGTCATGGCTTAGTGTATCTGAAAGTTGATGGCCGCCGATCTGCGCCAAAATCAATTGGTCAGCAATACCGCTTGCCTCGAGGACGGCTGCGGCGTCATCGATCGCTCCCGACATCTGTGTCTCAGACCAAAGCGTAGCCTCCTGCTCGAGCACGTCATCCAGCGCCTTACATTCGCGTTCGAGTCTCTCAATCTCACGGGCATAGGCGCGCACCACAGTGTTATTGCCTTGGCCATGCAGCGAGTTAGCGATCGCTTCGATGGCGGTGCTTTGAGCGGCTTCTTTCAATATATCAAAGCGCTCAGTGGATTTTCGATAGGTCAGGCGAGAAAGGGTGGACTGACCGAGGAAATGTGTGAGCAGCAGATAGCGCTGCAATTCCGAAATGCTTTGCTGCCATGTCGGAGCGCGAAGGTAGGAAGTGACGTCTGAAACATTCCCGCCAAGCTGGGATTTTGTCGAACTCGCCGACAACAAGCTACGCGCAATAATGCTGTCGTCGGAAAACGTCATTGTTGCGCTGGTTGGACCTGGGTCGCCGTCACGCCAACGGCAAAGATACGTCCCCGGCTTGTTGACACCTGTTGCGTCTCGAAAGTGGTCAATCCGGTCGGAAAGAGTCCATTCAAGCGCATCGAACAGGGAAGATTTACCTAAACCATTGCTGCCGTGGACGATAAGAACCCCGGGCATCGCCGGAATCTCAACGTCAAGTGTTGCGAAACTCCGGAATTGTCGGAGAGCAATACGCTGCAGGTATAGCGGCGTCATTCTGCTTGCTCCAAGGCGGCTACCAACTGCGGAATTAGTCCATCGGGATCGTTTTTGTAGATATCCGCAAGTTTAACCCATCGGTCCGCCGAAGGCTCTGAGAGCCCGTGTTTGATCAAAATTCGTTCGGCGAGGCCTTGGTTGTGATCCAGCGGCGCATTGAGTACAGCATTTGACGATCGCCAGGGCTGGGCGAGAAAGGTTCGCGCAAGGAACCGCGCAAAGGATGCGCCCACTGCATCCGCGTCCGGCATCCAGATTACCTTTCGGCAGACTGTTTCATCTCTTTCGACAAGGTCGATCAACCCCCGCCAATCGGCCGTGGGGCTCGTCTCGGTGACGCACAGCATGATATGCGCGTTTATGACCTCTTCCGCCCGCATGTACGACCGTGCGATCACCATTTGATTATGCAGCGCTTTCAATGATGCTTTTATCTCATCGCCGCTGTTCAATGCGACAGGTGCCACAAGGACGGGATAGGAACCAAGCCGAAGACCTATGGTGATGCTTGGAAGGGAAGCGCCTGAAGCATCTTGCCGCCCTCTGAACATTGGAGATACGAAATCTGGCTCTATCGTAGCTGACCATTCCATTGCTTTGGCTGCCGCTATCAGCTTGTCACGCAATATCTCGGGGGTCACTTGGTCAGCTCCTGTAGTTCCTGATCTTGGCGGTCGCGCAGAGCGGCAAATTCAGTCTCTATGGCGGTCCGCCATGTGGTTAGATCCTCGGTCAAACGGGCTCGCCAGTGCTTGTCGTTGCGGATCACAACGGGCCGGACCCTTCTCGCAGTTGTCATTCCCAAGCCAAATTTGCCGGCATCGAAAATGCGCCCAGGCGGGTCTGACACTTCTATCTCCGACGACCCAGAGAGGATGAGCGCGTCTACACCCCACTGGTCAGGCTGGTCCCAGACGGAAATAGGCTGTTGGCCGACCATTTCACAACCTGACCCGAGGGCCAATGCGTTGAGGCTGAATTTAAGATTTCCCCGCTCGACAAGTGCGGGTTCGAGCGCCTCACCATGGTGTGTCGCCAGCATCATGATAAGCGCTGTTGCGAGTTGCGGGATACGATCATGATCGCCGGTCCAAACAGTTCGCGTATGCTGTTCGACACTGGCCAGCCAGCTCAGAAACGCGCCGAGCAGCGCTTTGTCTGCATTCAAAGAAGCGTGCCAGGTCGTCCATGTCGGTGCGATGGCGGCAGTGATAGTTGGATTAATTGGACCCAACGTCTCGCAATTATGATTAGCCAATGCGGCCTGAATGCGCTGATCCAGCAGCCGGAGGAGGCAAGCATCGATCGCCGCATCCAGACCATCTATTGCAAGAGTAGAGCAGGGGTAGTGCGAAGCCGCACTAGGCGCAGTGCCGATCGCTGGAGCAGTCTTCTGCCATGCGCCCAACCATTCGGGAAGAGTCGATAATGTGATTCGGCCGCCGCTGGCCCTTGCAAGACGCACGATATCGTCAAAAGCTGGCATAGTTGAAGGTGAGGCCGCGAGATGGAGTGAGACGTTGCTGGCTAAGCGCTCGCATTGGTCTGCAACGTCCAACAGGCGTTGCCGTCCTTGTTCGACCGGAAGTCGCGTAGCCCGGTCAATGCCAAGGAAAAGCGTTGATTTCGCGCTTTCGGCGTTTGCTTCCGAGGCAAGCCGTGATGCGTGGTCTTCTAGTTTATTCATCCGAAGCACTTCGAAAAATTCGTACGTATCCGGTGCCAAGACCGGCGGCACAACAAGTTCTGGTCGCGCCGCGAGGAGCTCCAAAATGTGTGTTCTGTAGGTCTCGAAGTGGCTGCCCGCAGGTTTGTACCGGTCAGCGCGATCGGGACCATGCCGAAGCACAACATGCTGAAAGGTCTGGGTCAGTGAGACCCCATCCACGCTCAAGCCGGCGACCTGGAACGCCCCATCGTTACCTGTCGCATCCGTCACCTGGCCAGAACTCCGTCCCACAGGACGGTCGACGTGCGTTGCAGCTGCGAGGACGGCGAAGGCCATCACTTGGTTCAGTTGAGCTGCCTGGCCCGCCGCAAACAACGGACCCAAGCTATTGATCGTGACTTGGCGATCGGCGCGGAGCATCTGGCCAATCCGGTCGATAACATTCAATTCAGTGAATAGCGGCAATAGCCGGGCGGTGAACGCGGCCTCAAGGTCCCCTCCTGCTGAGATTCCAGCGTATGCGGATTCCGTCTCGGCGCGAAGCGTGTCGTTGGAAAAATAGTCCAGGAATTGCTTGGTAAACCCAACATGCTCAAAATTTTCGACTAGCAAGTTGAGGAGATCGGTGAGGCCGCCATCGCCATTGCCACTGACAATATAGGTCGCGGGGCTGAGCGGTTCTGCTGCGGTCGACCCCACGGAGTTCTGCTTCCAGTAGTGGACCGGTTTGGCGCTCCCGCAGGGAATCTCGTTACCAAACCCGATCGCCAATATGACATGATCAAATTGACGAAAGTCCATGGCGGCGTTTGTTGACAATCCTAGTCGCCAGCGCGCGTCAACTTTCTCGACGGAGCTCAACGAGTGGGAGTCTTTAAATGAGAGATTCGTAAGACGAGCATTCGCAGCGTCGAAGTCCGCCTTTAATCTACTGCAGACCTCACCGCCGGTGCCGGCAACCCAATCCAAGAATGGAAGACCGGCTCGATCATCAAGAGACCCGAGCTCGGGCCATTCGTAGATATGAGGATGCAACAATCGAGGAGATGCGCTTTGCAGCTGCAATATCGATGTAGCAGGATCGTACAGCGTCACATCGTTCCCTAGTAACGCCAGGCCGAGCGCTGCTGTGACGCCCGCGGCACCCGCGCCAACCACTGCTATTGTATCAGATGGCTTCAGTTTATCGGATTTGCTTAATGCGTGTACTAGCCGCAATGCGCGCACCTGTTGCGAATAGAAAGTTATCCGCCGATCAAAAGTGCCTACGAAATGCAGGCCGGTGTCGGCAGGAGATCCTGCCAAAAGCAACCAGTCATCAAAAGGAAGGTCGACGCTCTCCATTATATGCAAACGTGAAAACTTCGTGAACTATAGTAAAAGTGCCCAAACAAGGCACAGCTATTACCAAAAAACTGTCCAGCACCGCCTCTCACATAATTCTCCGTTTTGTACCTATACCAAATTGCGCTATGCACGCTAAATAACTGGTCATCAACGGATTTTGCTATGGTATTTGTACGAGAGCTTCCGTCTATAGATTGGTCCGTTACGGACAGGATTTGCCACGCTTATATTTGGTAAACCGAAGCCAGAAAGTCGATTAATTTAGCATAATATATATCCGCACCACTAAACAACAGTTACAACGACAGGGGGGCGCAGACTTATCTTACCTCAACTATTTAAGATATTGTCAGTCCTGATTGCTTTCTACCTACGGTCCAACTTATACCACTGTTGCGCATAACCCCAGACAGTTGCTTCCTCATATGTTTCTCTAACATAGGTCGCCAAGGTACCAAGGTAAACTCTCGCGACTTTTCAATCATGGCAAACTTACCGCTAACTAAATTAACGCGCCGTTTCAAAACACCTTCAATATGTTCGCCCTGCTTCGTCTCACGAAAAGCCAACCCACTTTTGTCAGTTAGTTGCCGGGCAACCCTAAGCAGTTCCCTACGCTGCAAATTCGCAATCATGTTTTTGCTATAGCTCACTGAGCCGCCGTGCTCGCTCGCCAAGTCTTGCTCAATGAGCCACTGACGACGTATGTTAAGAGCCACGTAAACTTCCTTACCAAAGCCAGTGCCACGAACACCTTCACGCGTCTTTGCGACAAGCTCGTGATCCAGCCAAGTCGCGGCTTCTATGTTAGTTAGCTGATCCAATGGAACGGACGACAAGATGTCAATGTTCACCGGCTTGTCGCGGGCCTGAAGTGTGGCATAGTCGGCGGTCTTCTGCAGATGGTCTGGCTCGATGATCCAGCGCCCATCTGCTTCGCGCTCCACATTGCCCATGATCCGCCGCATGGCTTCGAGACGGCGGGCATGGGTTTGTGCAAATTGTTCGGAAGCATTGGCATCAAACCGCAGATGCGCTTCGATATCATAATGCCCCTCATTTTGCGCCGCGACATCGACAATGGTTTGGTCGGCTTTGCGGATACCAGATTGTCTTGGTTTCACATTTATGATCGCATCGCTGGGAATGGATTCATGACTATCCCCCTTGCCAATCTCAACATAATGGCTCTGTCCATCAACGGCATCGACGATGATGTATTGGCGATCATTAATCTCATCAGAAAGCCCGCGTGTCACCACCCGGCCCAAAACGGGCTCCGTCAGCGGCGATTTGCCACCATGGATGATCTGGTTTGCCCGTGCCCGTTTCAAATTCTTCGCGGACAGGTCGCGCTGCATGGTCCGGATAATATCGCCCCGTTCGCCCATATCGCGCAGCGTGTTCTCGAAGCCTTGTTCCAGTTGCCAGCGACCCTTGCCAATCGGCTCTGCCAGACCCAGAGATTTGAGCTTCTGCAACCGCCCCGCCCGCAAGGACTGCTGAAAAGGCTCGCGGTCCATGGCGGTAACAATCCGCTCTTCATCCATGTCGCGCATGAGTCGGCGATCAATGCTCGTCAGGCGCTCTTCGCCAACATCATGTCGCAGCCTTTCTTCAATTTCGAGATCACTGCACGGTCCGAGATCAAGGGTGACCAATTCGGATAATCGCTCGCGCATGCCACTACTCAAATAATCACGCGCGATGATCAGATCCTTGCCGCGATCATCAACTCCGCGCAGCAGGATATGGGTGTGCGGATAGCCAGTGTTAAAATGGTCGACCGCCACCCAATCGAGCCTGGTGCCAAGATCGGATTCCATCTGTGCCATAAACCGCCTGGTCAATGGTTTGAGATCGTCATATTGCGCGCCATCTTCGGCCGACACAATGAACCGGAACTGGTGGCGATCTTCCTGCCCGCGCTGCAAAAACTCCTTGCCGTCGGCATGATCGCTTTCGGCTGCATAGAGCTCACCCGGCTCGCCTTCACAGGTGACGCCGTCACGCTCAATATAGCGCAGATGGGCCTGCGCTGCTGCCCGTCCCTTGCCAGCCAGTTTCACATAGCGCGATTTGATGACGGCGCGGCGCGTGCGCGCGCCGGAATGGTGATTGCGATACCCGAGCACCCGTCCAATAGCGGCACCGCGCCCGATCCGTGCGCCTGTAAATATAGACTTGCTGCCAGATCGCTTGATACCGCCCGCCAGGGCTGAGGACGCCAGCACTCTATGCAGGAAACGTTTGGCTTTCTTACCACCTTTGCTGCGGATGCGCCCAAGCCTGGGTTTGAACTCGTCATCGCTCATGCCGAGCGCACCAATTCCGGGGTGTATTCGTGGCGTAACGAGCAACGAGACAGTGTAAAGTCTCGGAAAAGCTGGCGTTCTCGCCGAAAGATCTCCCTGATTTGCAACGATGAGGCGAGAGTCTCTCTAAAAAAGGATGTGCAGACAATGATATAGCTCGCTCTGCGAGATTTTGCTTTTATCTTGCCTTCGCCTTTCCTTCTCTCCCGATTACTGCATCCCCGTTCTTCGCGCCAAGATCGCCGCCTGCCACGCCGGTACGAGGAGCCTTTCATTGATCGTTCTTGCGGATCGCAAACAATCCACCCTCCGGCTGAGCTGGCGTGCCAACGGAACCATTCTGTGAGGCGGATTGCACCCTGTAGAAGATAACGTCTGGCGGTCTCGCGGCCACCTTTGTGCGCTCCTGCGATGTCACTGAACGTGCATAAGTTGTCCGGCCAGCAACGATACGAACATAAGCAACTGTCTCGGCAGGCAGGCGGCTGCGGCCCTGCAAATAGGCGCGATATCTTCCCGGTCCCGCATTGTAAGCGGCAAACAAACCGGGATAACCGAAGCGGTCATACATATCGCGCAAATAGGCGGTCCCGGCCAATATATTGGCGCGGGGATTATCGGGATTTGGACCCAAGCGATGTGTTTTGGTGAGCTGTGCCCAGGTTGCCGGCATGACCTGCATCAGCCCCATAGCGCCAGCATGCGAACGTATAGGTCGTCCGTTGAGCGTTGTGTTCCCGGCGCTTTCGGCACGCATCACCCTCTTAATCCAGTGTTCCGGAATACCAAAGCGCAGCGAGGCTTCGGTGATATGTGGTTGCCAGTGATCAACGGAATTAGCGGCTGCTGGTGACGAAACCACGAGCGTTATGAGCGCGAGAGAAAGCCTCAACCGGCGCATAGAAAAGTCGCTTTTCCGATAACATCGGATTCTTTAGTAATGCCGATATAACGGCCATCGAAAGAGTTTTGAACGTCTCTATTGAGCAAAAATAGCTCGCCCTGACCTAGGGTCTTACATCCGTCCCACGAGGGCATGGCGCGGCCTTTGGTATCGACTGACAGCCGGTCGGCGGTGTGCTTTCTGTTCACATAAATATGCTTTCCTGCTGCACAGACAGTGTCGCCGTTGATCGCAACAATGCGTTTGAGTGCCGGTATATTGCGCGGCAAATAGTGACGCTGGGCGGCAAACTGGCGCATTCGTTCCGGCAACCAGACCGCGACCAGATCGCCGCGATTTAACGCTACATCAGAGCCGATATAGTAAAGGCCAATCGGCGTGCTGGCACTTGCATTCCAAACGAAAAAAGGCCGCGGTGGGAAGGCAATTGTGGTTACAAGGACCGCGCTTCCAACACCAATGCCGAACATCCAGCGCCGCAGCCCCTTGCGCTGTTCCGCCTTAATTCGCTGCGTTTTCTGCCATTCGCACAGCGGCAATGGGATGCCTGTCTTGCGCGATTTACGCATCGCCGGTCTCGCCGTTGGACGTATCTCGCGACCAGCTATCGAGATCGTCAATATGATAACGGACATAGCGGCTGTGCCGCCGGAAGCGCGGGCCAGTGCCTTCGCTGCGCATCGATTGCAGCTTTCTGGGACATAGGCCGAGATAGAAAGCGGCCTGTTCGGTATTGAGAAAGGGGCTGCCTTTCTTGGCCTGACTTGCTCGCTCGATTGCGTCATTCTTGTCCATATTGTCCTCATTGCTACGGGCTGCTTTGAACTGCCGTCCGCTGCAACCAAGATGACGCGCCAAGCACAAAAGCAGCAGGGTCGAAAACGCCCTGTGGTGTTTTCGACCCTGCTGTGAGGCGATTAGATATGTGCATTGGCCCCGCCGGAGCGGGGCCAATGGTACGATCAGTCCGCCGGATTCCAGATGACGGCGTAGGTCTCGATATCGTCATGGCCAGCGGCACGGCCAAGATTGGCGTAGAGCTTGCGCGGCCCGAATTCGGGAGCAGCGAGGCTCAGCGACACGTAATCCTTGCCGGATGTTTCGCCAGTGCGGGTCCAGCCAGCGCCGATTTCAACGCCGTCGGAGGTGACCCGGTAGTCGGGCTGATTCTCGCTGGTTTTGCCATCATTGGGAACGATTTCGACATTGGCTTGGATCGAAAGCGTTTTGAGATTGCCGCTAAATCCACCATTGGAATTGCGGGTTACATAACCGATTGCAGGCATTTTCTGTCTCCTTAAATTCTCCCCAGCGACCATTCGCTCGGGAGTGATGTGTCAACGACCAGCGTAAAAGGGCGGCGGCGAACCGAAGGGCGCAACGCAGTGGAGCACCTGCAGGACATGCTTATTTGCTGCGCGAGGAGCGGGGCGAAGCCCGGCGGGGAAATAAGCATGTCTGTGCAGGTTTTGCCGTCGAACGCGCTGGTCAGGACAAGACATCACCCACGCGAAATGGACGATCGGGAGCCATGGAGACAGGTGCTCATCGTGGCGTGGAGGAGTATAGCGATGGTAATTGGGGTAGATTTGATGCTTAGGTCAGCAGTAAATCATAGCCGAACCAGATGAAAACGAACAATAATGTTATGGATGCGTAATTGAATCGACAAGCTGTCGACCCTATTTTGATCGGTGGAAGGAGCGGATGCTGGATATGTCTGATAACGAATCTAAACAAGAGCATCCCAATGCTCGCGTCCGTCCAGCTCGACCCTTCCACACTATCAATGCTGCACATATCATTACACGAACAGCGGAAGCACTCGACTGGGACCTAGACAATGTCGAGAACTTCATCAAAACGGCCGAACATGTCGAGTTTGGTCTTTCAGCCGAACTCGAATTATCTGCTATCCTGCGATGGTTAGGGCCGTGCCGAATGGTGCACCGTCTTGCTGAAGACGCCTTTGTCGCCGATACGGCCGCACAACAAATCCCCGATCTCGTTGCGACGTTTGAATCCAATGGCGAGCACATCGTCACGCTTATTGAAGTGAAGACGACGGCTGATCCCGTGCTTCATCTCAAGGCTAATTATCTCGATAGGTTGAGACGCTATGCCGAGATTTTGGGCCATCCGCTGCTAGTCGGTTGGCGCTGTCGCGCCATCGACATGTGGCTGCTGTTTGACCCCTTTGCTATCGGGCTGCCTCGCGCCGGAGGGTTCGACTATACTCTTGAAGATGTTATGAAGGTCGACTTGATGAGCCTGATTGCAGGTGACTTCTATCTCGTTCCGACCACAGGTACCGGTTTACGGTTCGAGATGGAGCGTACTGGCGATAAAATCGCAACGAAGGAGGGTTATCAAGCCGAGTTCACTGTACGCCGTGCTTATTTTCATGATGGAGAGGGCCGTGCGGAGACAGAATTACCGCAAGCGATGATATGGACAGTTTTGTCTGGGGTCAGAGCAAACTCGAATGTCGAAGATGGTCAAGCGGTACAGTCATTTACCAGCACGGGTGGGCTCAGGCGGGCACAAAATATCCTAAAGACCGCACTGCAATTCCAGACCAAAGGCGATCAACGTATTCGTTGGAAAGGAGTCGCTGATGATCTCGACTCCATAGTGCGCTGCACCGACATTCTTACGGAAAGCCGCGCACGATTTGGCACCTATGTGCAATATATTTTTCTTCAAAAACCAAGGGTGACACCAACATTCCTGCCGCCGAAATGGCGCTCGAAAAATGAGCCTGACTGATGAAATCCAAGCCTCCAAATGAAGCCGCGATACGAGACACTCTGGCCGCTCGACTAGATTTGATTGAGCCGGGCTTGATTCTGGTTGATACAGAATTTCACCTCAGGAACAACCATGGAGCATCAGCGTTTCTCGACATTTACGCCCGGGCACAAAACGGCCAGCGCGTCATTATTGAGATAAAACGCACCAATGCGGCTGCGCGCGAAGCGGTGCAGGAACTGGTCAAATATGCGCCGCTCCTTCGTGAGCGTTTCTTGTTAAAGGAGACCGATTACAGGCTCATCATACTTTCGGTCGAATGGCACGAACTGCTAGTTCCTTACTCGGAGTTTGCCAAGCATGCACCATATGAATTGTCCGCTGGCAAGATCATGCTCGGCGATGATGGTCTTCCGGTGCGGGTCGATCCGATTACGTTACCTGCGTTAGTCGGCGCACGCCGGATCAGTAGACGGCATTTTATGTGGCGGTTTGTAGATCCGGCAGCAGCAAGCCATGCTGTGCCCCTGATTGCAAAGCATATGCAGGCAGCGGGCCTTGAAGACTTCGTGCTCATCCGCAGCCAGTCCAATAATCCGGAAATTCGCGAAAAAGGTTTCGTTTATTTCGCTCAGCAACAACTGTCGCTTGCAGGCTATATGGAGCTGCTGGAAACACAAGTGAGCAAAGACCGCATCATAGAATATAAGGAATATCTCGCCGAACTAACAGAAGAGGAAGACCGCGTCGCTGAGGCCGCAGATGAAGTCTGGATGACCGGATGCGGTGAGCTTTATCGTGCAATTGGGGGCGATCATGGCGAGATTTCAAACCCGGAAAAAGCGAGGCGCTGGTTCGCAGATGACGCACAGCGTGACGTTATAATTGAGCGCTTTGGCCGCTTCGCTGATGCTGGTATTGACGACGCAACCATCCTAACAGAAATAGTCGGTCATGGCGGCGAGTCTGATTTCCTGCTTGACCTCCGTGCGAATACCGATTCACGACCTCAAATCGAAGCAATGCGTGCCGCTGTCGAGAATATATTTTTCTTTAACCCGGCTTGGCGAGGTATGGCCCGCGACTTGATCGACTATGCCTGTCGCAAGAGCCAAGCCGATCTTCACATACTTGCGTTCAGCAATGAGGATATCTTACGGGGAATCGCAGGATTAGCATTTGGTTATCCTGCCTTCATGGCAACGTTTCGAATTGATATTGAGAGTAAAGGTGAGATAGAACAATTTATGGGAGTGATCGACTGGGACGGTCGAACGCCTGATTTTGATAAAATAATCGCCGACTACTTCGACGGTAACGCCTTCAATTATTTCATGATGGTCCATTTTGGCTCCAACCGTAGCCTCAACGTCGATATAATGGATGACCTCGGCCTCCGCTATGCGGTATGGCGGGAAGGCGAGAACGGGCCGGAGCGTATACGCGTTCAGGGGGCAACGATATCGGCGTCGCCCCGACCACCAATCGGCGGAGTACCAGGGCTAATCAACGCCAATGTCGACGAAATCCACAAGATCGTCGCACTCTTCATGGAACATGATTACGGCTTCGCGAAGTCAATTGAGGCCTATTTGAACAGCGATATCATGAAGGCGGAGGACGAACTTGAAGCTCTCGTTGCAACAGTAAACAGTCCTGCTCGTACCCTTTACTGGACACAAACGATCAAAGGTTGCGATGTTTGCGACCGGCCCTTCGCCTTAGCCCGCTACATGGTGGATGCGCATCTCAAACGCGGTGTCGGTGCCAATGTCTGCGCGCTCTGTTTCAAGGAACATGGCGTAGGGTTCGGCACAGGGCGCGGTCAAGTTTATGAAGCAAAAGAGGAAGGCTGGCTCCATGTCGCTGGTTAAATTATCTGCAGTAACATTTGTGTTTGTCAAAACATGGACTCGTCTCAACTCTGCACCTCACGCCGTCGATTATCATAGGATTACAGTCAATGAACTAATGTTGGTAAATGAAGGAGGCAGAGCGTGAAGATATTCTGGTCTTGGCAGAACGACTATGCTCCCAAGCGCAATCGTTGGTTTATTCAAGATGCGCTCACTGACGCGGTTGCAGCGCTCGCTGACGAGTATGAATTGGAGCCAGCCGGTCGACCGGAGTTAGACCATGACACCAAGGATACGGCAGGCATGGTTGAAATCACGAATGAGATTTTCGACAAGATCGCAGTGTCTGCTGCATTTGTCGCTGACCTGACCCCGATCGCCCGAACAGAGGATGGCAAAGCGCTCCCCAACCCCAATGTGTTAATCGAACTGGGCTGGGCACTCAAGATGCCAGGCTGGCGTCGTTTAGTGGGCGTGATGAATGTTGCTGAAGGATTCAGCCCCGATGACTTACCTTTTGACATACGGCAACGCCGTGCATTGACCTATTCATTACCAGAGGGAGCGTCGCCACAAACCAAAAAAGCGGTCAAGGCATCCTTGGTGAAGGCGTTAACTGTCGCGCTTCGCCGCAATCTGGAAGAACATCTCGATGAAACCAACGCTCAGGTCCGTCCTGAGGGCGTCCCCGCAAACGAAGAAGATCCTTCGATCTGGGTAAATGCGCAGATGACAGTCGACTATCTCGACTCGCTTGGTGCGAATGGACGAAGCAGTTTCGCGCTCGCACCTCTACCTCGCGCATATTTTCGTTTGATCCCAGCTGGCTGGGCGAATGGCATCCCACTCGTCACGGAGATTGGCTCCTTGGACGGCTCGCATGCAGTTCAACCTCCCCTGAATGGAGTCAGAGATGGTGACTATGGGGCATGCGAGCAAGGATATGTGCGATGCTGGTTCACCGGGGCACTAGACCAAGAACCGCGCGAAGCCGGTCAGGTGGCGATGTATTTTGACGAGACCGGAGAGTTCTGGATCCTTGATAAGAACGCTATCTACGCAAACAAGGAAAATCACTTCCTTAGCGTCAACGGCCTGATAACTGGCTGGGGGGATGCTTTACGTACGACCAATGCGGCCTTTGATCGGATGGGGGCAAATATGACACGACGCGCGGAATTCGGTATTGTTGGGCTGGATGGCGTGCGCTGGCCGGGTGAAGTTCTGTCGATGTCGCCGCAGGCTAGGAAAGGCCGCTTCAAGTTCGAGCGTATCCAACGTAATTGGGATATCGCTGCCCAACACGAGCTCCTCACCGAAGCTGTCGATCAGTTACGCGATATCTTTGGTGTTGGACCTACCAATCCCGGCCAAGTCGCCGAAATCGCAGACAAGTATCAGCGCAGATAGCTGACAGGTGCAGCGCTCAAGCAAGCGTACCTATCAAAACTAATGGCCGCGCGAGGTTTGGCGACAGCCAAGCCCGCGCGGCCCGAGTTTCAGCAGAGCAAAAAAAGGGGCGGCAAAAAGTCGCCCCTTCCCCCTATTCAAGCGGCCAGCTTCTCATCCGGCTCTGCATCGGCGGGGGATGGCTGATCCTCTGCCAGCAGCCATTTGGCCCGCTCGGCAGCCGAGACCGCTCCGACACCGCCGCGCTCCGTATAGGCCGATGGCGGAAAAGCCATCCAGCGCGGCACCCAATTCTCGTGCTTTTCGCGACCGTTTTCGCCGGTCAGATGGTCGGATATGATGCCCTTGACCGTCTTGGTCTTTTCACCGGCATTGGCGCTGGCAACCGTGGCTCCGCCAATTTCGGCAAGCAACGCGGTCAGCAGTTCACGGTCACGGACAAGGTTCATAAACGCATCATCCGCTACCCAGTAATCGGACATTTCGACATCGAGATGAACACCCAATGTTTCGATCAGATCGCTTCCTGCCGCTAGCGTTTCGGCCATGACCACGCCCAATATGTCCATTACCGCAGCATCGGGTATATCAAGCAGGCGTAAGAGCAAGCCGCTTATGCCATTATGCGGCTCATGGCCGAGCACGACATAAGGCTCGTCGGCATCAAAACCGAGCACATCGAGCACGGCGCGGCGGCGCTCATCAAAACGGACTTCCGCAACGCTGGTTTCGATGCTCTCGGTAATCGCATCCTTGCGGCTGCGTTGGTCCTGCACCTTAACGGCCCAGAGCGGGGATCCACAAATCGCATGGGCGACCATCACCCGCAAAGCGACATAGGAACTGGCGGCGAGTTCGCAGCGGACGACTGCATGACGGTGCAAATCGATATATTCATTCATCGGCCCTGTGATTTCAGGACGTTTGGGCTTGTCGGGCTTGATATCGCTTTCCCCTGCTCGCTGCCTTTGCGCTTCCTTGGCGGACAGATAGCCTTCGTGGAAACTGACCTCGCCCTTACCGCTCACGTCGATATAGACGCGCCCTCCCTTGCGCTTGGTGGTCTTTTCATATTCCCATGTATGAAAATAACTATCCGGCGCGATGATCTCAACATCACTCCAGCCATTGTGGAGATAGTCCGCCTTTTTCGCTTCAATAGCAGCGTTCTGCGCTTCCCAGAACTGGTCAGCATCGGCAAAATAGCCATCCTCGGCAAACAGGTCGGTGACGATTTGCCCTTGGAAATCGGTCATATCGAACAGAGCGGCAGATATTGAAATTGACGCCCCGCCAAATAGCCAAGCCTTGAGTTGTCCCCCAAGCGGGGCATAGCTGTCCGCGTCCTTGAACAAAGCCAGCCACGCCTTTTGCTGCGCCTTGCTGGCAAGGGTCAGATGCCGGATGGTGGATGCATCGATTTCTTCCGCCGCATAGGCCTTGCGAATAGCGGGCAGGAGATTGCCGAGTGCTAGGATGCGCTTGACCGTGCTTTCCTCCATGCCGAACGTCGCGGCAATATCGGCAAGGGTACGGCCCTTTTTGACTAGCGCCGTGAAGGTTTCCCATTGTGTGACCTCGCCGGGATTTTCGCGCACGATATTCTCAATCAGCGAGGCTTCCAGGGCGGCGGCATCGTCACCTTCTTGCAGTATCGCGCAAGGGAGCGGCGTCTTGCTGCCGCCTTCTTCCGCCACGGTCTGCGCCGCATGATAACGCCGCCGTCCGGCGACGATTTCAAAGCTGTCCGCAGACCCATTGGGCCGCACCAGCAACGGCACCAATACGCCCCGCGCCCGCACCGACGGCAATATATCGCTAATATCCGGCGGTTTTTTGGCATGGCGCATATTGGCGGGCGATATGGATAGGTTTTCCAATTTGATATTTTTCAGTTGCATTGTCTTTACTCCTTCTAGTTTTCGCGCAAGGACGTGCGCGGGCGTCATCCGTCTCGGGACAGAAGAGGGTGGAACATCTCGAGTTGATTGATCGCGTTTGTATCGAACAGGCCGTCATCGGCGGGGCGCTGTTTGCTGCGCGGCTACATCGGCGCGTTCGCCAATATCGATCTGTTCGGATGCAAATTTTTGGGTGTCGCTCATGCTGCCAACCCCGCTTTTTGGGCATGCGATGGCGCAGGGCTATGGAAGGTCAGCAAATAGTCCGCCGCCTTGCTGGCAGCGCTGGCGGCTTTGAAGATGGCGCGATTATCAGCCTTAAGCACGGTCAACCAAGAGGCCAGATAATCGGCATGGCGCACAGTCGGCACGATGCCAAGCGCCGCACAGCGATAGGCGGAGCCGAGTTCGGCCACGAGTTCCTCGCGGGCATAGTCGGCGCTGCCAAACCGGCCTTTCTGGTCGCGGTGCAATCTCGAAGGATGCCCGGTCCAGTGGCTTAACTCATGTAACGCCGTGCGGTAATAGTTGATCTGGTCGGCGAAAGCGGGCTGCGGCGGCACCTGCACATAATCTTGCAGTGGCGCATAAAAAGCCCGCGCCCCGCCGATGCGAAAATCGGCGTCGGTCGCTGCGATAAGCTGCTCCGCCACTGGCACTATCTCGCGTTCGGGCAAGGGCGGCTGCTGTGCGGTCAGATCATCGGGCAGACCGTCGCATTGCGCGACATTGAACAGGGTAAAGCGCTTGAGGAAGGGAACGCTCTGCGGCGTCTCGCCGCTTTGGGCAGCGCGCGCCTTTTCCGCTTCGGGGGTGAAGCGGTCAGCGTAGCAGACGGTCACGCCATGCTCGCCCTTGCGCACGCAACCGCCCGCCTGACGGGCCTGACGAAAGGTCAGCCAGCCCTGACCGGCATAGCCGTGGCTATTAACCGCGCCCCATAATATCAATATATTGATGCCCGAATAGCTGCGCCCCGATATTGCATTGCGCGGCAAACCTGCACAGGCGGCGGAGGCATCCCAAGGCTGCGCCCAAGGAAAGCGGCCCGCCTCGAGTTCGGCGATGATCTGGTCCGTGACCTCGGCATAAAGTGATCCGCGCGCCTTGCTGCTACTGCCTCTTGCTTTCCATTTCCGTTTCTTGCCCATGACGCACCTTTCAAACCTCACCAAAAACCACCACAGCCTGCCCCGGGAAAGCGGGGTGGGCGGCAGAAGCGACTGGCAGGCCCGCATCAAGCGGGCGGCTGCATCCGTGAGGACTGGAGCATCGCGGAAGACCCCGAAGGGGTTGCGGCCGGCTGCGGCGGGCCTAGAGGGAAGCGCCGCCCACTCCGATTTTCCGAGGCAGGCCATACAGAGCGCCGCCGCGCAGCTGCGCGGCGCCCGCATGACCTGACCATTGCAAGGCAATGGGCTGGCTTGCGCCAGCGATCGTCACCGCCAGGACAAGACCGTTTACGGGCTTGGTGATGCAGGCCGCAGGCCCAATCATAGAGCGCGCTCGCGCCCAGGCGCGAGGCGCCCGGATGGACATTTGAATTACACAGGATCAGGGGATGGCAAAGGACGGAACAGGCGCAGGCCAAAGGCGATCAGAAAGGTAAAATCCATTTGCAGGCGCAGGCCCTGCTACCGCTGTTCCCGGCTGAGGCGCGTCATCAATATGGCTGCCCGCTTTGCCTGACGGCGAATGCTGTCCAGATCAACCGTTTCGCCGGGGGCATGATCGCCGCGACTATAGGTACCGAGACCGGCCAGGCCATCGACATCGCCCGCCACAAAGGAGATATCGCCGGCCCCGCGCTTGACCGGATCGAGCGCGGGCATTTGCGGCAGGCCCAGATCTGCATTGACTTCATTCAACTTCGCCAGCAGCGTCCGATTGCCATCGGTGGGCGGCATCGAGGGATAGCCGCCGGGATCAAACACGATTTTCGCATCGGTGCCAGGCAGATGCGCATCGACGATCGCTTGCATGCGTTTGCGCGTCCGCTGTGTCTGCTCTTCCGACAGCGTACGAAAGTCGCCGCGCGCCATGGCAATAGAGGGAATGATATTGGTCTTGCCCGAAGCTGCGGCCTTGAGACTGTCATCTTCCAGCGCTGCGGCCGCCCCGCCAACGACGATGCCGGTGTTGAAGGTGAGATTGGGTTCTGGAAGCTGCGTGCGGAAAGCGGCCAATATGCGCGCCATTTCATTGACCGCGCCGTCGCCATATTCAGCATTGAAGATCAGGGAGGAATGGCCGGTCTTGCCGCTGGTCGTGAGCGTCCAGCTATTGGACGATCGCCGCGCAATCGATCCCATGTCCTTGCCCTCATCAATGACCAGGCCTTCGAAATCGAGAGCCACATCAGCACGCTTGCCCGCCGCGATCAGATCGGCACGCGCAATCTCCAGCGGATCGCTGACATCTTCCTCGTCGCCGGTGAGGACAATCTCGATATTGGCATCCTGCAAGATTCCCGCCGCATGCATGGCGTGCAGCGCCGAGAGCATCACCACCATCCCGCCCTTGTCATCGCCAACCCCGGGGCCTTCGGCCTGTTCACCGTCTCGCACGAATGTCTGAAACGGTGAATCGAGCTCAAACACCGTATCGAGGTGACCGATGAGCAGCAGCCGCTTCCGGCCCGGCTTGCCCTTATGGGTCGCAATCAAATGCCCGGCCCGTCCGGCCTCCGCCATCGGTTTCCAAACCGCGTCGAAACCCAGCGGTTCAAGCTCGGCGCGCATCATGGCACCGACCTTCTCGACGCCAGCCAAATTCATGGTACCGCTATTCTCGTTTACCAGTTTCTCCAGCAGAGCGACCGAGCGCTCATATTCGGAATCGACCGTCTGAGCCATTTGCCCTTCGGCCGGCGAGATTTGGGCATTTGCGTTCGCAGTGCATGCCAAACTAGCAAGGGCGAAGAGGAATGGCTTAATGTTCATTGCGGGCAATAGCTTGGGTGACTGGTGAATTTCTCCGAAGTGCACCGTTCGTCTCGCATGGTGCGCCAGCGATTATATTGTTCAGCTTTGGAAGGATCGGGATCTTCTTCGTCCTTCAACCAGAAGCGGAACCAGTCTAAATTGCGCTCAGCTGATTCACGGCGTAAACGAGGAATAGTCATTCCATGCCCTGTTTTTGGGTAGACTATATATTCGCTCGGCATACCTGCGTGTCGCGCTGCCTTCGGATATCCAAGCATGGGCACTGCGGAAGCGTATGCACCGGCTTCGAACAATACCGCTGCATCTAAATCCTCGAAATGCAATTCAGGAGAAAGCTCAACGTAGCGCTGAGGGTTCTTATAGAGGCTACCGCCATAGGTTCTGCTGTGCAGATCGCGATTCAACAAACCTGGTGTCAAATCATAAAGCAAAGTCGCATTACCTGTACCTTCTGAAAACGATCCGGCTGCAAAAACCCGTGCACGACTCATTACCAATGGTCCCAACCAGGCACCATGGCTCTGGCCCGAAATAGCGAGCCGGTCAGGGTCAGCGACCCCTATGTGCACGAGATAATCAATTCCAGAAATGATATCATCTACCGGTTCACCATCAACCCGGTCGGGGCTTACGAACTTACGACCATAAGTTCTACTGCCCCGATAATTTGGAATAAATACTCTAATCCCATTTTGAGCCAAGACTTCGAATGGGTATGGCCATAGATTGAAATAATGAGCGAACTCGTCTGGCATGACGTATTGTGGGCCGCCATGTACGAAGGTGACCATCGGCAAGGTTCTACTCGCAAATCTAGGGAAAGAAGGTTCCAGCAACCAGCCATGAATCTTCGTTTTATCTTTGCTTTTCCAGAATACTTCCCGTGCATTTGGCAATATTTTACTTCTAATGTTTTCGTTGAATGAGGTGAGCCTGTAGATCCCTTCACCTTGGCGCCAGATGTATATCTCAGGAGGTTCGGTTAAGCTCTGCTCTACAAATGTCGCTTGTGCAACTCCGTCACTAAAATCGAATAACGACTGGCTTCCACTTCGTCCGCCCAACAGCTCTGCACGTTTAATGTCGCCCGATTTAGAAACGCGAAAAAGTGATCTTCGCCCTTCGAAAACAATGTTGATGAACTTTCTCTCATCGTCACAGGGAATAAGCATTGGACGATTTCCTACGCCGTAAGGCTCTATCGTTACCCAATTTAAACTATTTTCGTTGATGTCCACTTCACTAGATAAATCAAGCGCCACTACTTGAGGGAAGAAGCGATCAAGAAAATCTCCTCTCTCAGTGTATCTTCTGATTAAGATTTTTTGAGTGCCAGGAATCCATTCATCACCTGCAAAACTAACTCTGGTGCCAGATTCCGACAACATATGCATTTCGGCAAAAGGCGCGAACCCATTGCTTGCTACGTCATATATCCCAACACTTGTTTCAACGCCGATCGCCACTCCCTTAGAAACGACCCTAGGGTGGGCAACGTAAGTTACGGACAGTCGCCCTCCATCAGGAGACCACGAAGCATATTGAGGACTGCCCGGAATATTTGCCTTGCGAGGCCCTGACCCTGCAATGTCAATCCACATCTCGCTTTCGCGAGCTACTGGATCCCTTGGCCATTCCCCCCAATTCGGGTCTAGGAAATCGTATGCGCCGATTGTGTCAGAATCCACAATGATCCCATGTTCGGTACCCCTAAAGCGTTCATAAAGTGTTTCGCCAACCACCGTCGGCTGTGTGAAATAAACAACTCCATTTCCGTTTGGAGCAAATTGAAAATCTACAATCGGGGAAGAACTGTTGGTCCGAAGCCAAAGTGTCTTTTTCTGGACATCATAAGAATATAGCTGTGTCGTGCCACTGCGGTCAGACAAAAAGGCAAGCCGGTTTTGGTTTGGTATCCACGCAAACTTTCTTCCGTCTTGAATTTCTTCAATCAGCTCTGGCAGAGAACCACGTGTAGTACTCTGCAAATATACCGCCGGGTCCGTTTTGTTCGTTTTTAGATCGATCGAATCTACCGCGTACGCAATTATTTTGCCGTCGGACGCTATGACTAGTTCGCGAAATTGCGTCGTTGAAAAATAGTCATCAATTGAAAAGGCGTTACTTGGCAGTTCTATCTGTTGAGATGGAGCTGCCCAACCTGCACGTGAACCTGAAAAAAACAGAACACCTAAAAAAACGACAGCCCCGAACTGCAAAAAACAATACTGGATTGGTGATCTGCCCCCCAAGCCTTCAAAGCTGACCTCGCCCGTTTTCGAAAGAACCGTCATGAAAGAGCCTTCATAAAGCCATGCCCGTATTACCAACGCTTTGTAACATTAATCGAGATGAAACGCCCCAAAGCGCTTGCATTTTCAGGGTCGTACCCGATGCCATTAGCGTTATTTACAAAGGGCGGGTCATTATCAAACAGATTTCGAGCAGTTAAGGATATAGTAGTATTATCCAAGCCAATATTCCGTAACTTTTGACCAGTGCTGAAGCCCAAACTTAGATCAAACGTTGTCCAGCTATCTATTTTCCGTTCAGGATTACTAATATTGTCTTGGTAACCGTCGGCATAATTTATAAACAAATTAGCTGAGAGGCCAATATCATGGTTCCAACCGATACTGTTGCGCAGTCGTAAGCCGATGGGGTTACCCACAGTGTTAATTAACTCAGTTACTGGCGCCGTCGGATCGAACGCCTCGTCAAAATTCAAAATGTAGGTGCCCCCAACATGAAAATTAAAACGACTAAATTCGGATGTGGTGAGAACATAACGTAAGTTGAAGTCAAGGCCATCAGTCTGGGTCACGCCAGCATTTATTAGTCGGAAATCAACGATTGCGCCGATTGGCGTGGTAAGGCAGGGTCCGCCAACAAAGTCAAAAAATGTTCCGTCTACAGCGCAGGCGGTTTCTATTTGGGATTGGGTAGGATTCCTGACGATCGCAGACGAGAATCTGGCCTCCTGACTTAAAATGGAACCGAAGCCAGCGCCAATTGCGCTGGTTATACGATTGTCAAACTTGACATTATAGTAGGTTAGATCGAGCTCCAATCCGGGAACAGAAATTGGCGAGACGTCGATGCCAACTGTCCATGTCGTAGCCGTCTCACTTTCGAGTTCGCTATTGTTACCCTGTAATAACAGCGCGGCCGTCGTACCTGTCGTCGAAACTGGATCGGGTATCGTAAATATGAAGCTCGCATTTGCAGCCGAGGTCGTATCTAGTTCCACGAAATCAGGAGCGCGAAATGACGTTCCATAGGAACCGCGAATATCAACTCCATCAAGAGGTGTCCAAAGTAGCCCGACCTTTGGATTGGTTGTCGAGCCGACGTCACTATAATCTTCATATCTTACGGAAGTGGAGATTATAAGTCGCTCCAGACCTCTACGCGCGTTTTCATTTCCAAAAATTGGGATCTGCAGTTCTCCAAATAGGGCGAAAACATCTCTGTCAAAATCAGACTCGGTTAAACCCGAGAGCCGGTTGTCGGAAAACGCTGTGGATGAATAATCGTCATAACTACCGCCAACGGCCAGCTTTATTGAGCCTCCAGGTAGGTCAAAGAGCGATCCATCCGCCACCATATTAACTGACTTGATCGTGGACTGAGCCCCAATATCCGTCGTAACGCTTATTCCTTGAATCGTGCTGGGATTTTGCGTGAAGGTTCCGTCACCAAATGGATTAAAGGCGGTATTTGGATTAGGATCTGCCAACGCAAGGTTGAGCGCCCCATTGTCCAAGCCTCTCGAAACGGTCCTCAGCCGGTCGCGATTATATGACGCATAGGCAAGTAGTTGCCAATCTTTGGCCAAATCAAACTTGGCACCCAAGGAAGAAGTAATCGTTTGGGTGTCGCCGTCGCTCGACAAAATTGAGCTAAAATCGCTGAACGAATTATACCTCACGACAATAGTACCGTTCGAGCCAAACGGGTCTACGTAAAAGGGATTCGAGGGCGGCACCCGAAGTGTAAGATTTTGTCCTGGCGAATTTCTAGTAAAATCGCGCTGGCTAAAGCTGCCTTCCGCAAACAGTTCGATTGATTCACTAACATTTTGAGACCCTGCGATAAATATACTGTGGCGTCGATTTTCGAATTGCAGGTTTCTACCCAAGTTCTGATTGAACAGATTAGTTTGACCAGATAACAGATCGCTTGGATCCAAATCGGTGCCATCCTGGCCGATCGGGATCGCGAAACCAGGACCGCCAATGATGTTTCCAGGGACGCTAAAATTAGTCCTAAAGTCATCTCCCCCTAAGGTGCGGAGATCGCTTGTTTCCGTAAAGCTGCGTGCCTGATAACTGAGATTTTCTTTATCAAAATACTCATATGAAACAAGAACGTTACCGGTAGCCCAGTTTTCGCCAAGAGTGAGGCTCGTGCGATATTCTTGTGCCCCACCTTCTGTAACGGTACCAAATCTAAAGCCGGCTTCGACACCCTCAAAATCATCGCGAAGTATGATGTTAACGACACCGCCAATCGCGTCAGATCCATAGGTTGCTGAAGCGCCATCTGCCAACACTTCTACTCGGTCGATCAAGGATGCAGGTATACTGGAAATATCGACAAATGTTCCGCGACGTCCACCCGATGCCAACCTCCGGCCATTTAATAGTACCAGCGTATTGCCAGCCCCCAATCCTCTTAAATTAATACTTGTCCCACCCGCCAAATTGACATCATTGGCTGCCGTTCGGGAGTCTTCGCTGATGCCGCCTTGAAAATTCTGCGGTAAACTTTCGAGGATTTCCGGCACTGTACCAAAACCTCCCTTACTGATTTCATCTCTAGTTATCGTTGCGACTTTTGTGCCAACGGACTTTTCCGTTCCTCGAATGAGTGAGCCAGTGACAACGATCTCAGCGCTTTTGTTTTCCGAGGTGGCACTTTTCGCTAGCACTTCACCCGCCGATGTGGACGCAGCACCTTCGCCTCGGACAATAGCAATTGCACCAGACCTGTCCGAATTGGCTCGGAATCCAGTGCCCGCTAGGATTGCCGTTAAGGCAGCATCTGCCGTTCTAGCGCCCTTAACGCCCTTGCTGCGCGCCGACCGCACTTCGTCCATCTTATAGATGACCTGACGCCCCGTTTGCTTCGCATAGGCATCAAGCGCGGCTTTCAAGCTGCCCGCAGGAATATTAAACTGCTGTGCCTGCGCATAGGCCGGCGTTGCCATCGCAACTACGGAAACGGTCGCAAATGCCGCTGCAAGATTTCTGGAAAGCATGTTTATCCCCCTTAAGTCTGCGACATTTTTCGTCGCCTTATAAGGTTCAGACAATCATGTGTCACAAACCCGTAATGCATTTATTGCGAAATCTTCACACCATTCTCCATCTGCTCGACGCGCAAACCATATGCGTCATCGAGCAGCCGGACGAACGCGTCGACGTTGGAAGCCTGAAACGTCCCGCCAATCCTGATGTTGGCGGTTTCCACATCGCCAATAATCAACTGCGTTTTGTTATAGCGATTGAATTCAGACGCCGCCTCGGTCAGCGTTGACTGATCAAATACCAGCATGCCGTCCCGCCATGATAGCTCGGTTGCGACACGTTCAGGAGATTTGATCGCAACCAAGGTGGATGCCTCATTGGTGAACGCCATGTCGCCGTTCGTGATAGTGGCGGAACGCGATACGCGTCCGTTTGCCATTTCATCAACGCGCACGCGGCCTTCGAGCACCGCGACGGTGATTTTCTTCCCATCCTTGCGGACGGAAAACTTGGTGCCCAAGACGGTAATGACACGGTTCCCGGCATGAACCACGAAAGGCACTTTTTCCGAGCGCTTGACCACAAAAAAAGCCTCGCCTTCATCGATCCAGATTTCGCGGCTGGCTTCGGTAACGGCGGCGCGTATCTTTGTTGCCGTGTTCAACTCCACCTTGCTACCATCGGCGAGCGGAACGACCTTGTGCTCGCCAATCGCGGTCGCCAATCTGACTTGGCCCGATTGCAAAACCGAGCCGTCTTGCTGCGCGATATTCTGTTCGCCGCCTGGCGACGGCACCGTACGCATAATGCCAACTATGCCGATCATGATCAGCACCGACGCCGCGAGCGACAGGGGTTTCCAATATCGCTGCCATGAACGTGGGTCTTGCGGCGGCGCATCCTGCTTAAGGGGTGCAAGTGCAGCGAGACGATCCGCAAGACCCCACCCATGTTCAAGGCGCCAAAAGGCTGCCTTGTGTGCCATGGATTGATTGAGCCATTGATCAAGATCAACCTGATCCTGTTCGGTCCATTCAGGCTCTTCGCGGCGCAATAGCCAAGAAGCAGCACTTTCCTCAGTCTCCCGGGCCCTGCCGTTTTCCTGGCTCATGACCGGCCCGCCTCTTCGGCATTTTTAGGGCGAACGGTTCTGACGACCTTGCCCGATCCGCCTAGCATGAAGTCGGCTAAAGCTCGCATGCCGAGCGTCATCTGTTTCTCAACGGTGTCTTTGCCGACACCAAGTTGCTCGGCTACTTCCCGGGTCGTGAATCCCTGCACTTTCCGCAACCGGACGACTTCGCCGCATCGCTTTGGCAGATTGTCGATACCCGCCTGCGCGCGGCGCAGTTCATCGCGCGCTTCCAACTGGCGCTGGGAGGCGTCATTGTCGATATCGATCACGATGCTTTCGAGATCGGCCACCAAATCGAATGATACAATCTGCGCGCGCTTGGCCCGGTTGATGAGATGGTGCCTGGCAGTAGTAAAAACATATTGCTGCGGCTTATGGGGCAGCTCTTTTTGCGCGCCCATCAATACCCGTTCATAAATATCCTGCCTTAAATCGATCACGTCGGCCTCTATTCTCCAATTCCTGCGGATGAAGCGCATCAGCATTGCTTCGAGAGGGAGCACCTCTCGGCAAAACCAAAGGTTCAGGGCATCATCATCAACCATTTTTCCGGCCGGATATCTCCTCATCAGATATTTCGGTGCTTAATCTCCAAGACAATCGAACAATCAGAAGCCGTAACACCATAGACAAGTTTTTCTCGAAATTCACGCCTCCAGTGTTCTGGCGGTTAAAGAGGAAAACCATGTTTGCAAAACTGCATGGTGCGCGGCGGTTTCGCTCTTGCGGAATGCCAAATCCGAATCGGCTCAATCCATAAAGTCAGCGAATAAATCACATGATCTGTTCAAGATTAGGGGGTTAGAATTTAGCACCATAATTTAAGTTTATGTTACGGCTTTCGTGCTTTTGACTGTCTTCCCAAACAGTAACGCTGTGCTTGAGTTCGTCAGGTGATATTTATGACGCTTTTGTTGGCAGGAGGCTTGTTCATTGCCATCCCATTCCCGCCAACTGGACATTGCCGCTCGTTTTGCCCTAGCCGATGCTTTCATCGCCGACGCGAGAGCCCTTCAAACCACCGCGGAACTGCGCGGCGTGATGGACGCTTTTACCAACGAGATTGGATTTCGCTATTTTGCCCTGATCCATCATGACGATCTGCGCGAACCAAAACCAGGCGTCATCCATCTGCAAAACTATCCCGATGTCTGGGCTGACTATTTCATAGAGCATCGGCTTTATCTTGATGATCCGGTGGTTCATGCTTGCCTGCGCACAAATTGCGGCTTCAGTTGGAACGAGTTACCAAAACTCGTTTCACTGACCCGCCGTCACCAAGGGATTTTGCGCGGCGCTGCCAAGGAAGGCCTGAGCCAAGGTCTTACCATTCCCGCCTGTGTTCCAGGTGAGCGCACCGGATCATGCTCACTGGCAGGGCCGCGGCGCGGAAAAAAGGTTGATCGCTTTCTCGGTCTGACCCAGATTGTTGGTGCCTTTGCTTTTCAGGCGGCTCGCCGGCTCATTGCCAAAGATATCCTCAAACCCGCACTACGGCCCAGATTGGCTCCGCGACAACGTGAATGTGTGATTCTGGTCGGTCAGGGAAAATCCAATTGGGAGATCGCCAAGATATTGGGACTCAGCCGATCCACCATCAACCATTATCTCAACGACGCGCGTGACCGCTATGGCGTCGTAACCCGCACGCAACTGGTTGTGAGCGCGGTGCTCGATGGCGAAGTCAGCCTGTCCGAACTCGCGCCCTGGCAATACGATCATATGATCGGGTAGCGGCAACAGCGCCCGTTTGCTCCCTTCAAGACCTCAGGTTTTGACGGGAGAGCAACATGATCCAGATACTATCATTAGCGCAACACGGCGTTCAGGCTCACATCTTCGACAGTATGTTTGAGGACCGCAAACGTTTGTTTGTCGATCTGCTGGGCTGGGATGTACCGGTGATCGACAATCGGTTCGAGATCGACAGATTCGATACCAAGCATGCCGTCTATTTCGTCGCGGCGGACGAGGACGGACAGCATCAGGGTTCGCTCCGGCTACTCCCGACCATTCATCCGCACATATTGGACAGTCTGTTTGGGGATTTATGCCCGGGAGGCGTGCCGACAGGCGAACAGATATTTGAGATCACTCGATTATGCCTTCCGGCCCGGCTTGGCTGCGCGCAGCGGCTTGAGACCCGCAAACAGCTGATTTCCGCCATGGTCGATTATGCACTTGCCAATGGCATTATCCGGTTGACCGGCGTTGTCGATGCAGGCTTCCGCAATGACATACTCAATATGGGCTGGCTCGCTGAACCACTTGGACCCGCCAAGCTTTTTGATGGCGCGAATCTTGGCGCCTTTGCCATTCACATCTCCTCCGATACGCCCGAGCGGCTAAACTGGACCGGTATTTACCGAGAAAATATAACTGCGGATCGCGTCCAGAAGGTATCAGCATGAACGGCGCGGTTCGGGGTGAGCAATCGGCTCAGATCAATGACATAGTGACCGGCCTCCAGCGCGATGGCTATCATGTGATCGGGAACGCGCTCGATCCCGAGATCATAGCAAGACTTGCTGCTGACCTCGACAACGATTTTGCGGCCACACCCCATTGTGAAGGCGGTTTTTACGGTACCCGCACCAAGCGGTTTGGAGGTCTGCTTGCGCGGTCACCGCATAGCGACGAATTGGTCCGCCACCCCGCGATCCTTGCAGCAGCTCAGAGAGTGCTCAAACCTTTTTGTGATCGGATTGGGTTAAATCTCACCCAGGCCGTCGAAATCCATCCCGGCGCATTGCCGCAATTTCCGCATCGCGACCAGGATATGTGGCAAGGCCCGAAGGGAGAGATGGAGTATCTGCTCAACGTGATGTGGCCACTCACGCCCTTCACAGTGGATAATGGGGCAACCCGGATCTGGCCCGGCAGTCACCACCTGCCGGGTAGCGACGCTCTTCTAGACGATGAAGCCATCACGCCCGAATTGATGCCCGGCGACGCAATGTTATTTCTGGGTTCGACGCTACATGGTGGTGGCGGCAACGTTACCGATAATCCAAGGCGAGGCATCATCATTAGCTATTGCCTTGGCTGGCTCAAGCCGTTTGAGCTGCAATGGCTGGTCTATCCGCCGCATGTCGCCCGGCATTTTGATCCCGAGCTTGCCGCATTGATCGGTTATGCCCAGCACCGACCCAATTTGGGTAATGTCGAAGGCCAATGCCCATCGCTATTGCTCAGGGACGATCTGCCATTGCACCGCGCTGCGATTGATGCCCTGCGGCCCGATCAGGCAGAAGCGCTGGCAGCCTTTGTCGCCGACCAATCCGGCAAGACAGAATCTTAAGATGACCGTCGGCGGCATAGGCTCGGGATGGCAGGATGCGGCGTTTTACCGGGCGCTGCTACAATGTGGACGTGCAGGCCTCGCCTGGGAAGTACTGCGGCGCAATCCGGAATATCGGAAAGAGATTATTCACGCCCCTCAGCAACTGCGCTGCCAGCAAGTCGGTCCCACTTTGCTGAAGGGTGCCGAGAGCGGCATAGCTGCACGCTGGGGTTTGCACTTTCGCCGAAGATCCCGCCATCAAAGCACCCCATGCCCGGCTGATCTGGTCGGCCAAGTTTGATCCATCGGTTCTGACAGTTGTTGCCCGCACAAGTTTTGCACCCGCTCGTGAGTGTTTCGATCTGGCTCGTTTTGGATCGCGTGTCTTTGTCGCGCGCGATACCAACACAGAATATGTCGCGATTAGCGATGGTAGTGTATCGTTGCGGTTGGATATTATTACCGGGTCGGTATGCAACGGTCCGGTGATGATCGAGCACAGGCTTGCCGGTATTTCCGCACTGGCGTTAAAAATACCTGCATTGCATCATTTTATCAGCCTGTGCCGATCCGGCAAGATGGCGTCTTGGCGAGAACCGGCTGATCCGCGTTTGCCGCGCCTGATAACGACTCTGCGCGTTCTGGACGCACTATGTGATGGAGCAAGTCAGCGCGATATTGGGACGGTGCTGATAGGCGGCGGCGATGAAATCGATTGGCCGGGACCGGGCGATTCCAATCGATCCTATGTTCGCAGACTTATTGCCCTTGCACGCCGCATGGAGCATCTGGGGCCGCGCGGTATTTTGATACGCACAATTTGAGCGAACTAGCGTTTCGCCGTCGAATGATCGTTTTTGAGAAAATCACTCGGATCAATCCCGAGTGCTTCGGCGAGTCGCCCGACAACACTAATGGTTGGTGATACCCTGCCCTGTTCAATTTTACCGACATAGCGTGCGCTCAGATCCGCCTTGTCTGCCAACTCTTCCTGAGTCAGTTTCCGCTCATGCCTGATACGGCGGATATTGAGTGCAACGACTTCAGTGAGTTCCATCCCCCATCGTCGACGACAATAAAGCGAGTTTTTCTAGGAACTATAGTTCCTATTCGTGTCGCGATATGCTATTTGTTTGACTGCTAATGGTGGAAGAGCCTCTTACAATGTCAGATCATTTCAACACCAATCCTGCTAAAATCCTAAGCTGTGCGCCCAATGAGAGTGTCGTCACAGACTATGATCGCGCCCATTTCCTAACCTATGCGAGATTGCTTGACGCGGCAGATGAAAGCACGGACTGGCGAAAAAACGCTCGCACGATACTCGGATGCGATAAGACTGCAGATGATAAAACGGTGCGCCGATGTTGGGATTCCCATCTTGCCCGAGCCCGCTGGATCATCGGTGAAGGATTGGCGTTGGTGGTGAGCGCAGAATCCGAAACCGGCGAGAACAGCGCTCAGAAACAAAGCATTCACCAATAACGCAGTGAATCGCCCTCTTCGTCCATAATGATTGAGACGTGCAGCGCCGAGGAAGCATCTTGATGCGCCGGTCCGTGGCTCCGATTTTTATGAGCATCGGGATATTTCGGAACCTCGAAGCCACGCGCATTCCGCCGTGGATCAAGGCGAGCCATGACCCCGACAAAACTCCTTATCGGCCAGATCCTGATCGTTTTCACGATCGTGATATTGGGCGTCTGGGCCGCGACGCAGTGGGCGGCTGCCATGCTCGGCTATCAGGGCCAACTGGGAAGCGCATGGTTCATGGCTGGTGAGTTGCCGGTCTACCGTCCGTGGTCGCTATTCCCATGGTGGTATCATTTTGACGCCTACGCGCCTGAGGTTTTCAGGAAAGCCGGCGCGCTCGCCGCGATAAGCGGGTTTCTGGGCTGCGCGTGGGCCATCGGCGGGTCGTTGTGGCGGGCGCGCCAGTCGGGAAAGATAACAACTTATGGCTCCGCGCGCTGGGCGGCGCGAAGGGAAACCCATGTTGCCGGGCTGCACGATGACAGCGGCGTATTTCTTGGCAAATCTCGCGGCAACTATCTGCGCCATGATGGTCCTGAACATGTCATGGCCTTTGCGCCCACCCGCTCAGGAAAGGGTGTGGGGCTGGTCATTCCTACCTTACTCTCCTGGACCGGCTCTGCGGTCATTCACGATATCAAAGGCGAGAATTGGCAGCTGACCGCTGGCTGGCGGTCGCGCTTCTCACATTGCCTGCTGTTCAATCCAACCGATCCGCATTCGGCAAAATATAATCCGCTGCTCGAAGTACGGCGCGGTGCGTATGAAGTGCGCGACGCACAGAATATTGCCGATATCCTGGTTGATCCCGAAGGCGCGCTGGAACGGCGCAACCATTGGGAAAAGACCAGCCATGCGCTTTTGGTCGGCGCGATCTTGCATATTCTCTACGCCGAAGAGGACAAGACGCTGGCCCGCGTCGCCACTTTTCTCTCGGACCCGCAGCGCAGCTTTGTCGCAACCTTGCGGCGGATGATGAGCACCAATCATCTGGGTACCAGAGACAATCCGCAAGTCCATCCCGTGGTTGCTTCAGCGGCGCGTGAATTGCTCAACAAGAGCGACAACGAGCGCTCGGGCGTCCTCTCGACCGCCATGTCGTTTCTCGGTCTCTACCGGGACCCAACCGTTGCGCAGGTGACAAGCGCCTGCGATTGGCGGATTGCCGATCTGATCGATGGCGAGCGGCCCTGCTCGCTTTATCTGGTGATCCCGCCCTCGGATATTTCGCGGACCAAATCGCTGATTCGTCTAGTGCTCAATCAGATTGGCCGCCGTCTCATCGAAAAGCTCGAAACCGAGCAGGACGGCAGACGCAAGCATCAGCTGCTGATGATGCTTGATGAGTTTCCGGCGCTGGGCCGTCTCGATTTCTTCGAGACCGCGCTCGCCTTTATGGCGGGCTATGGCATCCGCGCCTTCCTGATTGCGCAGAGCCTCAACCAGATATCCAAAGCCTATGGCGAGAATAACGCCATCCTCGACAATTGCCATGTGCGGGTGTGTTTTTCGACCAATGACGAACGCACCGCCAAGCGAGTGTCCGATGCGCTGGGAACGGCCACCGAGCAGCGCGCGATGCGCAATTATGCGGGCCACCGGCTCGCGCCCTGGCTCGCCCATGTCATGGTATCGCGCCAGGAAACTGCGCGCCCGCTGCTCACCCCCGGTGAAATCATGCAATTGCCGCCGTCCGATGAAATCGTCATGGTTTCCGGACTGGCCCCGATCCGCGCAAAGAAGCTGCGTTACTATAAAGACAGCAATTTCACCGCCCGGGTTCTCCCGCCGCCGCTACTTACGGACGTGGACTATCTCGACCGGCCCTTATCACGCGGCCATGACTGGACCGACCGCATTGGCGCGGCCGATGCCCGGCTTGGCGAACAATATGTTAGCGACGGCGAAGCAGGTGATGGAGGTCTGCAGCAGGAACGGCATCCCGGTCTTTCCGAAGAACAGGTCGCCAAAACACCCGAACCTGAGCAGCTTGAACTGTTGGGAAGCACTGAAGACGATAGCGAGGTCCAGACCGACAAACGCGCGATGGACCGCACGCGCCTTAGAATGCTCACCGCCGCTCATGCTGTCAACGAAAGCAGCGATCGCGACGATCTGTTGCCGAGCTTTTGAGTCATGCGCAAACAGTCCGTCCGCTATCAGCTGTTCCTGCCTAAATCGCTCGCCGAACAATTCGAGGCGCTGGCTGCCGGACCCGGCGTCACCAAATCGGCGATCCTGACCGATGCTCTGACCGCCTGGCTGAGCCGGCGGGCAGCCAGTGAGGCCGAAGAGCGCTTTGCAATCCGGCTCAACACAATATCGAACCAGCTTGGACGGATTGAGCGCGACGGGCATGTGCTGATCGAAGCCTTTGCACTGTTCGTCCATTACCAGCTCACCATCTGTCCGCCCTTGGCTGAGGACGATCGTGCCGCGCGCGCCATTGGCCGCGACCGGTTCCACGCCTTTGTCGGCGAAGTCGGCAAAGCGATGGCGACGGGCAAACGCAGCCTGGCCAGGACCGATGATACAGGAGGCACCTCGTGACCTCCGGTTCGCCGTCGGAGAGCCGCGCACTCGCCATGCTGCTCTCGGCCATGGGGCCGGATATTGCGGCGGCCTTGTCCGATCCGGCGACACAGGAGGTGATGGTCAATCCCGACGGACGGCTGCGGGTTGATCGTCTCGGCGAAGGCCGGATCGATACGGGCATTGATATCGCGCCCGCACAGGCCGAACGTATCATCCGCCTGGTGGCAAGCCATGCCCGCACCGAGGTTCATGGCGCTGCTCCGATCATCAGTGCCGAACTGCCGCCGCATGGCGGCGCGGTTGCCGGTGAACGGTTCGAAGGGATCTTGCCGCCCGTCGCGTCCGCACCCTGCTTTTCGATCCGCAAGCCCGCGACCCGCGCCTATACATTGAGTGACTACGTGCAGGACGGCATCATGGCACCCGAGCAGGCCGCGATGCTGCGCGCTGCCGTCTCCGAGCGGCATAATATCCTCGTCGCCGGCGGGACCAGCTCGGGCAAGACCACGCTCGCCAATGCGCTACTTGCAGAGATGGCCGATCTCGATGAGCGTATATTGATCATCGAGGATACGCGCGAGCTGCAATGCGCGGCGCCCGACTGCGTGGCCCTCAAGACAAAGCCGGGTCTTGTCACCATGGCAGATCTGGTCCGATCGACGCTGAGACTGCGTCCCGACCGGATCATTGTGGGTGAAGTGCGCGGCGGCGAGGCGCTCGATATGCTCAAGGCCTGGAATACCGGTCATCCCGGCGGGATCGCGACGGTCCACGCCAATTCGGCGGCGGCTGCGCTGACCCGGCTCGAACAGCTCATACAAGAGGCCGTCGCCACCGTCCCGCGTGCGCTGATTGCAGAGAGTATCGACACCATCGTCTTTATCGCCGGTCGCGGGCTCAGCCGCCGCATCGAGGGCGTTGCCCGGCTGTCCGGCCTCGGTTCGGACGGGGCCTATGCGCTCAATGAACTGACCACCTTTCCCACAAACACCAAAGGAGACCCAACATGCCTAAATATCCCCTGCCTTCCCATCGTTCCATAATCATAGAGGCTAGCGTAGTTTTAGTAGCTGCCATGCTCGCGCTGGCGATCAGCAGCAGCGCCTTGGCGGCAGGCTCAGGCATGCCCTGGGAGGAGCCGCTGCAGCAGGTGCTGGAATCGATCCAGGGCCCGGTCGCCAAGATCATCGCGGTGATGATCATCATCATTACCGGATTGACCCTGGCATTCGGAGAGACGGCAGGCGGTTTTCGCAAACTGATCCAGATCGTTTTCGGTCTGTCGATCGCCTTCGCCGCCTCCTCCTTCTTCCTCTCCTTCTTCAGTTTCGGCGGCGGAGCGCTAATCTGATGGCACCCGCAGATCCAAATCTCGAAGGCTTCGAAGCACCGATCCACCGCGCGCTGTGCGAACCGATCCTGCTCGCCGGCGCTCCCCGCGTGATCGCGATCGTCAATGGCACGGTGGCCGCCGCGCTCGGTCTCGGTCTGCAGCAATGGCTCGCCGGTTTGCTTTTGTGGGCAGCCGGGCACGGCGTCGCCGTGTTCGCCGCCAGGCGCGATCCCGATTTTGCCAGCGTGCTCGCGCGCCATCTCAAACAAAAAGGCCATTTCACATGCTAGCCTTGCACGAATATCGCAGCAAAGCCGACCGGCTCGCCGACCATCTGCCGTGGGCGGCGCTGGTGGCCGAGGGCATCGTTCTCAACAAGGATGGCAGCTTCCAGCGCACATTTGCCTTTCGCGGACCCGATCTGGAGAGCGCAACGCAGGCCGAACTGATCGCTGCATCAGCACGCGCCAACAATATGCTCAAACGCTTCGGTTCGGGATGGGCGCTGTTTTTCGAGGCCGAGCGGCTCCCCGCCATCGGCTATCCGACAAGCGAATTTCCCGATCCGGCCTCTTGGCTGGTCGACGAAGAGCGGCGGGCCAGTTTTGAAAGTGATGGGGACGCAGGCGATCGCCAGCATTTCGAAAGCCGCTATCACGCCACGCTGGTCTGGCTACCGCCCGCCGATGGCAGCGACAGCGCGGGCCGCGCTCTGGTCGAACGCGAAGGCGGCAATAAGGCGCGCGACTGGCGGGCCGCACTCGACAGTTTCATCGCAGAAACGGGCCGTGCGCTCGATCTGATGGGCCAGTTCATGCCCGAGGTGCGGGCGCTGTCGAGCGCAGAGACGCTCAGCTATTTGCACACCGCCGTCTCAGCGAAACGCCACCCGGTCGCCGTGCCCGAAGCGCCGTTCTACTTGGACGGCCTGCTCGCGGACACGCCGCTCACCGGCGGATTGGAGCCCATGCTCGGGCCGCAGCATCTGCGCACCGTAACGATATTGGGATTTCCCAATATGAGCCGCGCCGGAATACTGGACGCGCTCAATCATCAGGATTTTGCCTATCGCTGGATGACGCGCTTCATCGCGCTCGACAAGACTGAGGCGACCGCCACGCTCACGAAGCTGCGCCGACAATGGTTTAACAAGCGCAAATCGATTACCGCATTGATCCGCGAGGTTATGTATAACCAGCCCGCGCAATTGCTCGACAGCGATGCCGACAACAAGGTGCTCGATGCCGATACCGCGCTCCAGGCGCTGGGCGGCGATATGGTGGCCTTCGGTTATCTCACCACGACCATCACCGTCACGGACGAAACCCGCGCCGGCGCGGAAGACAAGGTTCGCCGCGTCGAGCGGATCGTCAATGGTCTGGGGTTCACCTGCATCCGCGAGAGCATGAACGCGGTAGAGGCCTGGCTCTCCAGTCTGCCCGGTCAATCCTACGCCAATGTCCGGCAGCCGCTGGTGCACACGCTCAACCTGTCGCATCTTGTGCCATTTTCCAGCATCTGGGCTGGCCCCGTGCGCAATGCGCATCTGGACGGACCGCCTTTGCTCTATGCCGAGACCAGCGGCACCACGCCGTTTCGTCTGTCGACCCATGTCGGCGATGTCGGGCATATGCTGATCGTCGGGCCGACGGGTGCGGGGAAATCGGTGCTGCTGGCGCTGCTCGCGCTCC
This sequence comes from uncultured Parasphingorhabdus sp., assembly GCF_963975735.1. Lineage (GTDB taxonomy): Bacteria > Pseudomonadota > Alphaproteobacteria > Sphingomonadales > Sphingomonadaceae > Parasphingorhabdus. Next base: position 17,172 of record NZ_CAXBIA010000009.1, on the reverse strand, counting down.
AGTTCCGGCGCTATGCGGACGCTCAAATAACGATTTTCGACAAAGGCTTTTCCGCCCGCGCGGCGGTGCTGGCGATGGGCGGCGCGCATCATGCGCTCGGCAGCGGCGATGATGAAAGCGTCCTTGCCTTTCAGCCGCTGCGGGATGTCGATCTGGAAAGAGAACGCATCTGGGCGGCGGAATGGACCATGGGACTGCTCGCCCACGAGCATGTGACCCTCACGCCCGAGATCAAGGATATGGTCTGGTCAGCGCTCGGCAGCCTCGCCAGCGCCCCGCCGCAAGAGCGGACATTGACAGGATTGTCCCTGCTGCTGCAATCGAATGCGCTTAAATCCGCGCTCCAGCCCTATACGCTGGAAGGGCCGTTTGGCGCTTTGCTTGATGCGGCGGAAAGCCGTCTCGATCTCACAGATATCCAGTGTTTCGAGACCGAAGCGCTGATGGGGCAGGAAAGCGTGGTCGCGCCGGTACTGACCTACTTATTTCACCGGCTCGAAGAACGGTTTGACGGGCGGGCAAGTTTGCTCATTTTGGATGAGGCCTGGATATTTCTCGACAATCCGCTGTTTGCCGCGCGCATCAGGGAATGGCTCAAGACCCTGCGCAAGAAAAACGTCGCGGTGATATTTGCAACGCAATCGCTCGCCGATATTGCCGGTTCCAATATTGCGCCGGCGATTATCGAAAGCTGCCCGCAGCGAATATTTCTGCCCAATGACCGCGCGATCGAACCGCAGGCCAGATCGGCCTATGACGCTTTCGGCCTCAATGACCGGCAGATCGAATTGATCGCGCGGGCCGTCCCCAAACGGCAATATTATCTCCAGTCCGCGCGCGGGAACCGCCTGTTCGAGCTGGGGCTCGGACCCGTAGCGCTCACTCTGTGCGGCGCGGCGGACCCTGCGGCGCAGAAGCGTATTGATGCGCTGAGCGCGCAATATGGAAAAGACCAGTTTGCTGCCAAATTCCTTTCAGCTTCCGGCCTCGAATGGGCCGCCGAGCTGCTCGCTCAATTTCCTTCCCCATCCTCCCACACAGGAGATAATATATGAAGAAGCACGTTCTGCCCGCCCTGCTCGCCTCGGTCATGAGCACAACAATGATTGCCAGCATAACGCTGCCAGCCACGCCGGCCTTCGCCATTCCCGTATTCGATGCGAACAATTACGCACAAAATCTGGTTCAGGCGGCGCGCGCCTTGCAGCAGATCAACCAGCAAATCCAGCAGCTGCAAAATGAAGCAGCGATGATCGCGCAAGGCGCGAAGAATCTGGAAAAAATCGACTTCCCGCAGCTGCGCGAACTGACCGAGACGATGCAGAAAATCGACCGGCTGATGGGCCAGGCGCAAGGCATAGGCTTCAAGGTCGACGATCTCGACACAAAATTCCGCAAGACCTTTCCCGGAAGCTCAGGTCCGGTTCTCACCTCGAACCAGTCGCTGCGCGATGCCAAGGCCCGGATCGAGGGCGCAATGGAGGCGTTTCGCCAGACCATGGCCGTGCAATCGCAGGTCGTCGAGAATGTGACTGCCGATGCTGAGGCGCTGGCCGCCATCGTCGCGCGCAGTCAGGGTGCGGGCGGTAGCTTGCAGGCCCAGCAGGCGACCAACCAGCTGCTTGCGCTTACCGCCAAACAGCAATTCCAGCTGCAAAATATGATGGCGGCGCAATTTCGAGCTGAGACGGTGGAAGCCGCGCGCCGGACGCAGGCCGAAAGCGACGCGCGCGCTGCAACCCGCAAATTCCTTGGAAAGCGCAACGCCTACACGCCCGAATAAGACCCGCTTGGATGGCGCCGGTATCCCCTGATCGGCGCTATCCCGCCGCAGGACCGGTCAGGACACCCCCTCCCTCCGGAAAGCCGGGCCTGCGGCACCATGTTCAAGGGCCAACTGGGAATAAAACTGCGTGAACGACCTCAATGTCATCGACCGGTTTATGGATGCCTTCATCCGCTATATCGACAGCGGCTTTGGCCTGCTTGGCGGCGATGTCGGCTTTTTGACCTCCGTGCTGATCGGGATTGATATCACGCTGGCCGGCCTGTTCTGGGCGCTCGGCGGCGAAGACAATGTGCTCGGTCGGTTTATCAAGAAAATCCTCTATGTCGGAGCCTTTGCGCTCATCATCAATAGCTTCCCGCTGCTGACCGATATCATCTTCAAATCCTTTGCCGGGCTCGGCCTGACGGCGGGCGGTGGATCTTTGAGCGCGGACGATTTGCTGCGACCGGGGAAACTGGCAGGCACTGGCTTCGAGGCCGCCTATCCGCTACTCGAACAGGTGAGCGAACTGCTCGGGTTCACCACATTCTTCGACAATTTCCTGACCATCGCGGTGCTGCTCATCGCCTGGCTGGTCGTCATTGTCGCTTTCTTCATTCTCGCGGTGCAGCTTTTTGTCACAATCCTTGAATTCAAACTGACGAGCCTCGCCGGTTTCATTCTCGTACCGTTCGCCCTGTGGAACCGCACCTCGTTTCTCGCCGAACGGGTGCTCGGCAATGTCATCTCTTCAGGCATCAAGGTGATGGTGCTCGCGGTCATTGTCGGGATCGGCTCAGGTTTCTTTGCCGGGTTCATTACGGCGCTGGATGGTCAGGAACCCGATATCGGTGCCGCAATGAGTCTGGTCCTAGCCAGCCTCGCCCTGTTCGGCTTGGGTATTTTTGGTCCCGCCATTGCCTCGGGACTGGTCGCGGGCGCACCGCAACTGGGGGCGGGCTCGGCCATCGGCACTGCGGCTCTGGCTGGCGGCGGCCTCGCCGTGGGCGGCATGGCAACGGCCGCAGGCACGCGGGCGCTGGCAGGTGCCGGTCTCGGCGCTGTCCGGGCGGGTACGGCCATGGGATCGGCAGCTTCAGCCTCCTACAAACTTGGTCAGGAAACCTCCGGCAGCAAAACTATCGCTGCCGGCATGAGCGGTGTCGGCAGCGCGGCCAAGGGCGCGATCTCCCAAAAGATGGGCGGAGCCCTGGGCCTCAAGGCCGCCGCACAATCTGGCCGTGATGCCGCCTGGCAAGCCGGGACCAACTCAGCCTCCTCAAGTTCTTCTGCAGCCAGCAGCCCGGAACAATCTTCTGCAGGTGCAGCTGCGCCGGCCTGGGCCGGTCAGCTGCGCTCCGAGGCACGCAATCGCAGCTACCGCCATGCCGCCATTCAGGGCGTCAAAGAAGGCGATCGCGGCGGGGCTTCGGCCATTCCCGATATCAAGGACAAGGAGGACTAGATGATCTTCAAACGCGCGGCTCAAAGATATGGCCGCACACCTGAGCCCGATACGCCGTTTCAGCGAGCCGGGCAGCTATGGGACGAGCGCATCGGCTCTGCCCGCGTCCAAGCTCGCAATTGGCGGCTCATGTCGTTTGGCGGGCTATTTCTGTCCGCCACGCTCGGCGGCGGCTTGATCTGGCAATCGCTGCAAAGCCGGGTCGTCCCCTATGTCGTTGAAGTCGACCGGCTCGGGGCTGCCCGCAGCATCTCCGTCGCCGGGACCGATTATCAGCCCACCGATCCGCAGATTGAATGGCATCTGGCAAAGTTTATCGGAAACGTCCGTTCGCTGTCGCTCGATCCGGTACTGGTGCGGGAGGGCTGGCTGGCAGCCTATGATTATACAACCGATCGCGGCGCGTTGTTTCTAAACGAATATGCCCGCGCGGCCAATCCCTTTGCCGAGGTCGGACAAAAAACCGTTTCGGTCCAGGTCACCAGCGTGGTGCGGGCATCGGATACATCCTTCCAGGTCAAATGGCGGGAATCGGAATATGAACGCGGCAGCCTCGCGCGAACATCGGAATGGACCGCGATCCTGACCGTCAAGGTCAAAACCCCGCGCTCGGCCGAGATATTGCGCAAAAATCCGCTGGGCCTTTATGTCGATGCGATAGCCTGGTCGCGCGAACTGGAAACCATCATTGCGCCGGAAGAAGGACTTTCCGCTCCAATTCCCGTAGATCAACCAGCGCCTCGATCTGAGCCAGAAACCGCTCTCGACGACACGCGCGCGCAAACACCATCCGAACCTTCCAAAAGGACCAATCCATGAGAAAACCCCTCATCTCCTCGCTCGCTTTGACAATGCTATCCGCTTGCGGGGGGCGCGCCGAATTACCAGCTCTGCCACTGTCGCCGGATATGCAACCCGCACTTCTTCAGCAAACCCCCAAAGCGCCCCTTCGGGTTCTCGAAATCCCTGTGGCCATACCGCTGCCCGGCCAGTTAATGGAAATATTCGCTCAGAAACCCAAAGGAAAAGCCCTGCCTGCTACCGCCGCAGTTGAAGCGGCGAACCAAGCTGCGCTCAAAAAGCCGGGCAGGGACGGCTATGTCAACGCCGTCCAGATTTACCCTTATGTAGAAGGTGCGCTCTATCAGCTCTATGCAGCGCCCGAACGGGTCAGCGATATCGCTCTGCAGCCGGGCGAAGATCTTGTGTCGGTTGCCGCCGGTGACACGGTGCGCTGGATCGTCGGTGATACCACCAGCGGTGCGGGTACTGACAGGCGAACGCATATTCTGGTCAAACCCACTGCGGCGGGTATCCAGACCAATCTGATCATTACGACGGATCGCCGCAGCTATCATTTGCAGCTGGAATCAACGCCGCAGACGGCGATGGCGGCGCTGTCATGGACCTACCCGGCAGATGAATTGCTTGCCATCAAACGCGCGGGCGATGCGGCGCAAGCGCGCTCCTCGATTGCAGAAGGTCTGGATATCGACCGGCTCTATTTCGGCTACGGGATTTCCGGCGACAATCCCTCCTGGCGTCCGGTCCGCGTATTTGATGACGGCGTCCAGGTCTTTATCGCCTTTCCCGAAACCATCGCCCATGATGAGGCCCCGCCCCTGTTCGTGACCGGCGGGAAGGGGGAGGCGCAGCTGGTCAATTACCGGATGCGCGGGAATTACTATGTTGTCGATCGGCTGTTCGAAGCCGCCGAACTGAGACTGGGCAGCAAGCCGCAAAGCGTGGTGCGGATCACGAGAAAAGCGGACAGGAAACCCTGGCGCCGGGAGAAGCGCTCGTGAACGCGCCCGAAAATCCACCGAGTGCCCCGCCACCCAAGGTCGATCCGGAAACCTTAGCGCTGCGCGGTAAGGCACCACGTATCATCCGTTTCAAACGCGGTGTCATCATTGCTATTGCCGCTATGGGATCGCTTGCCATTGTCGGTGTGACCTGGATTGCGCTTAAACCCGCGACGTTCAAGCTGATCGCGGACACGGAAACGCAGATACATGCGGAGAACAAACGTCCGCCCGAAGCGCTGGCAGGCGGCCCCAAAAGCTATGCGGATATCCCCAAACTCGGACCGCCGCTGCCCGGTGATTTGGGAAAACCGATGTTGGACGCGCAGCGCAATATGGCGAGCGAAGAGCCGCCATCGTCGATAGCAGATCAGGAAGCCCTGAATGCAGCGCAGGCAGCGGAGGCTGAACGGCAGCGGCGGGAGGCCGAACTGCGCAAGGTGCGCGAGGCGGGCGTTATGTTGCCATTACAGCGGGCGGGATCGGTAACTGCCAGCTCTGCCGTTCCAGCGCCGGTGCCAGTCAATGAAGCGGCTTTGCCCGCTGGTACAAAACCGCCAGGGCTCGATCCCGAGCGTGATCCCAACGCACAAGGCCGCAAAATCGACTTTGTAAAGACCGCTGGCAGCAGCGAAAATATCAATAGGCACCCATTGCAGCCATCGCCGTCGCCATGGACATTGTCAGCCGGGAGCATAGTGGCCGCCAGCCTGATCACCGGGGTCAATTCCGATCTGCCCGGACTGGTGACCGCCCAGGTGACCGAGAATATCATGGACAGTTTGACAGGGCGTACTGTTTTGATACCGCAAGGGTCCCGGCTGATCGGGGAATATGACAGCGTCATCGCCTTTGGTCAGAGCCGCGCCCTGCTGGTGTGGCAGCGCATCATGTTTCCAGATGGATCATCCATCCAGATCGATAATGCGCCAACAAGTGATGCATCAGGATATGCCGGGCTTGCGGACACAGTCGACAATCACAGCTGGAAGCTGCTGAGGGGCATTGCGCTGTCTACGCTGCTCGGTGTCGGTACGGAACTCACCTTTGGAGACAGCGAGAGCGATCTCGTGCGCGCCTTACGTGAATCCACCCAGCAAAATGCCGACCGCGCCGGACAGCAGCTGGTTGGCAAGAATCTCGCGATACAGCCGACAATCAAGATACGCCCGGGATTTCCGCTGCGGATCGTGGTCCACAAGGATCTGGTTTTACGGCCCTGGACCGAGGGAGGATATTGAGATGGCGGCTCTTCGCATAAGCAAGCTTCCCGACCGGACGCCGATCAAGCTCACGATCTCGGTTTTGCCAGACCTTAACGACGCGCTCGCTGATTATGCGACCATTTATGCGGAAACTTATAGGCAAACTGACTCGGTTACCGAACTCATACCTGCGATGCTCACGACTTTTCTGGAAAGCGATAAGGAATTCAAACGCAGCAGGGCCAAGATTCAAAAGGACAGTCAATGATGGAAACGCCGGGAAAGCCCTCCAAACCCGAAATATGTCCGATCACCGTGCGTATCCCTGTGGCGGTGCAAATGACCGGTATTGGGCGGTCCAAGCTATATGAGCTAATCGGCGCAGGTGAGATCGAGACGATCAAGCTTGGAAGTTCGCGGTTGATTCTGGTCAGCAGCCTGCAAGATTTCATCGACCGACGCCGCTTATAGGCTGTTTGGTATTTTAACATGGTCGGTGAAAGCAGACGTTCAGCTACCGCCCCACTTTGCGACATAGGATCGCAGCAATGGCAATATAAAAGCAGTCAGTCGGCTACCGCCCCAATTATCGGTCGTTATGAGTTCAAAGAAGGTTTTTCTTAAACAGCCATACTTTCAGACGTATTCGATCGATGAAAATGGCGCTATTGGACGCCGGTTCTCCAATTCGACTTTCTGAAAAGTTGGCTCTAAATATCGTCAAGCTGATTGTAGCGCTAATTGCCAAGCAGTGAATACGTTCTTTTTGCAGACGGTTTTGACGGAAGACCGCGACCCACAGGCCTGTGCGTGCTGTATTTGTTTTATTGCAAATGTGAATTTCAGATTATTGGCACAACGTCTGAAGTAACGAAGGCTATGATTGATTTTTGTAGATCTGTGTTTCCTTCCTTTTCCGTTTGCTCTATTCTGCTTCAAATGGGAAAAGTTAGAATGCTCTGCCGAGGGATTACTCAATGATAAAACTTTCTAGGGCATGCCAATGGATGCTGGTCACACTAATGGCCGTCTCGCATCAAACAACCTGGTCTCAAACAACTGATCCGGCAGAAAACAGTGTCCGTGCGAGGGAACTGGGTGTCCCGTTCGACGGGAATCCCGGCCCGCTCAATGCTATCACAGACGTTCCGGGTGTTGAGGTTGGGCACACGACGCTGATATCCGGCAGTGGAAAGTTGGTGACGGGTGAAGGACCAGTACGCACTGGTGTAACCGCCATTCTACCGCGCGGCAAAACCTATGATCCTGTTTATGCCGGTTGGTTCTCGCTGAACGGGAATGGCGAAATGACAGGCACAACATGGGTTGATGAATCGGGCTGGCTGGAAGGCCCCGTGATGATAACCAACACGCATAGTGTTGGCACAGTGCGCGACGCGACAATCGAATGGGCACACAAAAACAAGTATTTCCGACCCCTTGCAGGGGAGTCAGATACATTCTGGATGCTGCCTGTTGTTGCTGAAACTTATGATGGTGATTTGAGTGATATCAACGGATTTCACATAAAAAAGCCGCATGTCTTCGCCGCCCTCGACGGAGCAAGTTCGGGCCGTGTTGCCGAGGGAAATGTTGGCGGGGGCACGGGTATGATCACCCATGGATTCAAAGGCGGTATCGGGACATCCTCACGCGTGGTTTCGATCGGGGAGACCGAATATACGCTGGGGGTTCTGGTTCAGTCCAATTATGGCATTCGTGATACCTTCACCGTCGCTGGCGTCCCGGTTGGCCGCGAAATAACCGACCTCACGACCACCTATGGCGATCACAATCAAGAGAATGGATCGATCATCATTGTCGTCGCAACGGATGCTCCCCTGCTACCTCATCAACTCAAACGCATTGCAAAGCGTGCCACCATGGGCATTGCCCGCACCGGCTCTTACGCTTCGAATGGTTCAGGTGACATTTTTATTGCATTCTCGACGGCTAACACTGGAGCTTGGGACAGGGCTACGTCTGCGGCCGTAACGAGCTTGCCCAATGATTCAATGAGCCCGCTTTTTCGAGCAACAGTTGAAGCCACCGAGGAAGCAGTTATTAATGCACTGGTAGCAGCGCGCACGATGACAGGAATCAACGGCAACACCGCACATGCCTTGCCGCAAGATAGGCTTCAAGATGTGCTCAGAAAATATGGTAGGCTCGAAGTAGACGAGGTTCCGGCAGGAAACTGAATGCTGATGACCGGATCGGATTTTTTCGACCGCTATTCTTATTATACTCATTGCACGTTGGAACGGTTCGACGGTTGTTTGATTTTTTGAAGCAAAAAGGATCGGGGAAGATAAGCGCTAGCAATCGAGAAATGGCCTGCCTGCTACTTGGTAACAACTTCCCCTAAGCCCTCAGGGATGTCTGCACTTCGCGCTACAAGCCTAAATTCCGCCAGTCAGCTTACCACCCCAGTTTACGACATTGAACGATAGCTCAAACTGGGCCGATAACAGACCTTCTGCTCCTAGGCCGGACGCTCGATGAAGCAGACCTTCTGCTCACGACTCAATTTGCGCATGTTCGAGACCATTTCCGGTGAAACCAAAGCAGGCATGTCCCGGCCCAGCCTATCGAGCCGCAACTCGATCGAGTCCTGCATCAGATTTCCACCAAGTATATCGAAGCACCGTCGGGATCGCGCATAAGTAAGAGGTTGCTCTCACTGCCTTTGGAGGGCCTGTCCCCAAATAAGTGCGCACCTTGCAGCTTGGCCTCCCGAGCGGCGGATTGAGCGTCGGCGACACGCACGCCAGGCAGCCAAACAGACTGTGCCTTCTCGCTTCCTTCAAGCACATAGCGTGCGATCTCGGTAGAGGAAGGGCCGATGACGCGGCGATCGCCATCAGTGCCATCCGACTGAGGCGCAAGGGTCCAGTCGAACAGTTCAAAGTAGAACCCAGCGGGGAATTCGGACTGGCCCGACAGATAGATTTCGGGCCCAAATTGCCGCGTTGGCGCGGGATAGTTATGGCGTGAGAGCGCCAACCCGATCAGCGCGCCAGCAGGGTCTATCACCAGGGCGTTGCGCCCCACTCCAGGGACTTCGAACGGCTTGCGCACGATTGTTCCGCCGAGTTTTTCGGCCTGAGAACAAGACGCATCGACATCCGCGACTTCCACGTAGGCGATCCAGCTATTCGGAAATGCTTCAGGGGTTTGTGCAATGCCGGCACCTGCTTCGTCATCTAGCAGCGCGAGAATGAAATCCTTCTCGCCGCCGCCCCACGCGAAGTCCGTTGCATGCTCGGTTTCGTAGTGCCAACCTGCTACACGCCGATAAAACTCCATCGAGCCGTCCCGGTCGCTTGAGAACAGGTCATGCCAGATGATCCGGCCGATTTTCTCCGCATTCATGATACATCTCCTTCGTCAAATTTGGTTTTCTTGATTCGCCGGACCATCTTCCCGAATTCCTTGTCTCTCGATCTGCGTTCGGAGAGGCTGGCATTGTTGAAAGCCTCTTCTGCCTTAAGCTTGCGCCAACGGCTCAACCGGGCCTCCTCGATATCACCACGCTCGATAGCTTCCAAGACCGCACAACCCGGTTCAGAATCATGCTCGCAATCCTTGAAGCGACATTGGGAAGCCAGCTCCAGGAGGTCGGCAAAAACACCGTCGATACCGGACGCTGCGTCGGTTAACTGAAGCTCTCGCATCCCCGGTGTATCGAGAACAATGCAGCCGCCCGGGATCAGGTGTAACTGGCGGCGCGTAGTCGTATGGCGGCCTTTCGCATCGTCCTCTCGTATCGGTTGCGTTGCGATTGTATCGCTTCCGGCCAAAGCATTTGTGAGGGTTGATTTGCCGACGCCCGACGAGCCGAGAAACGCGACGGTCTGGCCCGGCTTGCACCAGGGACCAAGCTTCGTCCTCGGTTCGTCGCCGCGGGCGTCAAGAGCGATGACCGGTACCAGATCAGAGATCGCCTGGGCCTTGGCAAGATACCCCTCCACGCCGTCTGCTATATCGGACTTGGTCAAGACGATGACCGGAGCGATGTCTGCTTCGAAAGCCATGGCGATATAGCGCTCCAGCCGTGCGACATTGAAATCCTGATTGCACGAGGTCACGATGAAGATCGTATCAATATTGGCAGCGATGAGCTGCACTCGCCGGTCGGTGCCCGGTGCGCGCCGCTTGATCAGGCTCTTTCTGGCGAGGATGCGGCTCGCGCCCGGTCGCCGGGGGTCCAGCATGATCCAATCGCCAACAGCAGCGCCTTCTATCGGCACGATCGTCTGGTCGACATTCTCGCCCACCACGTGCAGCGCGCTGCGGTGAACTTCGACGATGCGGACAGGCGAGGTGTCAGACAGCTCAGCGGCGCTGACTTGTTGAGAGAAGAAAGGCTGCCAGCCCAATTTTTCGAGAGCTGTCGGTAGCCGTTGGATCGAGGTGCCCATATCCTTGGGCGGAAGGAAAACAGAATAGTCCTTGGTCATTTTGAATAGCTTTCATGTCGCCGCCGCAAGCATTGCTCGGGCGTAAAGTGTCAGAAGGTTCTGAGGTCGCAAATCAGCGGGTCGCCAAGGCGAACTTGGCGACGATCACATTTCGTCAGATTTGCTCCGGGAGGGTTTTCCTCCCCACGTCACTAGGACATCAAAGCTCCATTTTTCCTGCGTCAATCTTAGTCCTGTTTCGACCGTAATTCAAGGCTCACAAGAGCGGTGTTTTTTGCTAGCAAGATCAGGACGCACCGAATGACTGTGTTGTCAGACCGAAACCAGCCGTTCCGCTTACCACCCAGTTAGCGACATAAGGGCTGCGACCTTGTTGAAAAAAAGCAGACCGGTAGGAAGCGACAACTTTTCGGACATTGCCTTGAACTTGGCAGAGTTATAAAAGCGGACGTTCATAACGACTTGAGGGGAAGGAAGCGACAATGACCGAGCATCACGGCAGCTGCCATTGCGGACGAATTCATCTGACACTACGCGACGAACCAACTGAAGTCAGTGAATGCAATTGCTCGATTTGTCGGCGCACCGCTGGATTGTGGCACTATTGCTCGCCGGACTTGATCTCTGTCGAGGGAGAGGGCGTTGCATACCAGCAGGGTGATTGTTCGCTCGACACATGGCACTGCCCGGATTGTGGCTGCACGACCCATTGGACGGCGACCGATCCAACTTACGCGCGCATGGCCATCAATCTCAGGATGTTCGAGCCCGACTTTTGGCGCGACCTGCCTCGCAAACTGGTCGATGGTGCGTCCTACTGAATAGCCCGCATATTAGGACGGCGAACGACAACATAACTGCCGTTCCGAGGGCGTGATTGCCGTTCCGAAAGCCGACGTTCACGGCCCGATGCTGGCGGCAGCTATGCGTGCCATAGCCGGATCAATGCCCGATCGACACACCACCCTCCCGCTTGGGGCGTGGCGCTAGCCAGATGAGGGCGGCAGCGATGAACAGCATTACGGATGTTGTCCAGAACACATGGATCAAAGACAGTGTCGTAGCCTCTTGCTCGACCATATTGCTGAGCAACTGAAGCGCCGCTTCGGGAGAGAAACCAAGCCCAGAAATCGCACTATCTGCAGCGCTAGGTTCTAGTACGGCGACAATATCATTGCGCGTCGCGCGTTGAGTGTCGCCCCAGTATGTCAGCGAAATCGAAGTTGCAAATGCGGTTGCAATCGTCCGCATGAAACTTTGGAGACCTGCGGCAGATGCTACCTCATGCTTTTCCACGGTGTTGAGCGTCAGGGTCATTATTGGCAGCATCAAGAACGTCATTCCCAGCCCCATCACGAATTGCGGCGAGCTGAGGGTCCAAAAATCACTATCTGTGGTCCAGAGCGTGCGCGTCAGCCCGATGACCGCCAGCCAGACAATTCCTGCGGAAATCAGAAGGCGGGGATCAAAGCGCGGCATCAAGAACACAACAATCGGCGCAGTCAGCAGCGCTGCGATAGCCGTGAATGACGAAGAATACCCAGCCTGTGTCGCGGTGAATCCCAGCCATGCCTGTTGCCATTGCGGGACGATCACAAAACCAGCAAAGTAACCTCCGAAACTGATGGAGAGAACGACGAGACTGACGCTCAGCCCCCGGTGTCGCAAGACGCGCAAATCGACCATTGGATTGTCCTCAGTGAGTTCCCAGATGACAAAAATCAGAAATGCGATGGCTGAGGTGATCGCCAGGGCGACGATCAGCGGATCACTAAACCAGTCATGGTTGCGGCCAATGTCCAGAATGATCTGAAGGCAGCCAACCCAGATCACCAGTAATATCAACCCGACATAGTCTATCGGGATGATCTGACGGTCCGTTTCAATCGGGCGCAAAAGAAAGGCAGAGCCTATGGTCGCTATCACCGCAATCGGCACGTTGATGAGGAATATCCAATGCCATGACCAATTGTCGGTGAGCCAGCCTCCGATGATCGGCCCTAGCGCCGGACCCAGGAGCAAAGTCATCGCCCACATTCCCATCGCTAGATTCTGCTGCTCTGGGGGGAAGACACGCAGCAACAAGGTTTGCGACATGGGCATCAGAAATGCTCCGAAGATACCTTGGCCGATGCGGCAGAGGACAAGCATCTCTATCGAAACCGAAAGCCCGCAGAGCATCGAGAAGACACCGAAGCCCACCATGCTGAACAGGAAAGTCCGCACCGATCCGAAACGCAACGCAATCCAGCCGGTCAGAGGCACACAGATCGCCTCGGCTATCGCGTAGGACGTGATGACCCACGCGCCCTGTTCAAGAGAAACGCCAAGGCTGGCGGCGATGTGGGGGATCGAAACATTGGCAATTGTCAGGTCGAGGATCACCATGAAGTTTGCAAATGCTAAGGCGAGCCCGGCAATGAGCCTAAGCGAAGGCGGAATACCCTTCAAACCTTGTGTTGCGGCAGTCATCGCGCTCAGCTGCCCGACACATCAATTTCGACTTCCATCGACAAACCAACACGCAAGGGATGCCGCTTCAGATCGGCGGGCTCGAGTTCGATCCGCACTGGCAATCGTTGGATGACCTTGATCCAGTTGCCGGTTGCGTTTTGGGCGGGGATTACAGCCATCGACGATCCGGTGCCGCCGGAAAAGCCAACCACCTTCCCACGATAAGTCACGCTCGACCCATAAATATCTGCCGTCAACGTCGCTGGCATACCAATCCGCACACGCTGCAACTGATTTTCTTTGAAATTAGCTTCGACATGAACATTGGCCAGAGGCACAATCGTCATGATGGTCTGTCCGGGATTGAGCCGTTGCCCGATCTGGACCTGAAGTCTGCTGACCACCCCGTCGATGGGCGCTCGAATTTCTGTGCGGTCCAGATTAAGCTGTGCAGCATCCCGACGCGCCTTTGCCGCGAGAACGGCGGGGTCAGTGTCTTCGGTCAAGCCGCTTACTAACACGGAATTTGCCGCGAGTTGGCCTTGCGCAGCACGCTTGGATGAACTCAACTCGCTTAACGCACCCTGCGCTGCGTCAAGCGCCGCACGCGACGTGGCATAGGCGCTTCGTGCCTGGGTAAGTTCCTCACCGGAAATCGCGCCGCTCGCAGCAACGCTTTCCCTGCGCTGCAAGTCAATCCGGGCTTTGCCATGTTCGGCGCGGGCTGCGCGCAATCGTGCCTGCGCCTGAACCATCGCGTCGCCTGATCCGTCAACCTTAGCGGCCAATGCAATATTGTTCGCAACTGTATGGCGAAATCCTCGACGTGCTGCCGCCAGATCGGCTTCGGCCTGTGCCAAGGCAATTTGTGCATCAGCCTGGTCCAACCGTATGAGCACGTCCCCGGCCTTGACCTGCTGGGTATCGCGCACCAGCAGTTCGCTTGCAGACCCCCCGACCAATGGCGTGATCGGTGCTATCTGCGCGTTGACATAGGCATTGTCAGTGGTGACGAAGTTCCGGGCTGCCAACAGATACCAGATGCCCCAGGCGAGCCCGGCTACAACCAAGACCACTGCCAGCCGCGTGAGCCATCGCTTGCGCGCAATCTTCCGGCCCTCGGACAAGACCGGGTCAACCGCAGGCGTTTCGGGCAGTGCTTCTGTCATGGTGTTACCGGTTCCGTTGGAGGTTGAAATGCAGTCACGAACCCGCCTCCGAGCGCCCTGATCAAGGCCAGGGTTGCTCCGCGTTCGTAAGTTTCGAGGCCAATCACCGCGAGCCGTAGGTTATGAACCGCACTTTCACTGGCCAGCACGTCCAATTGGCTCGCCAAGCCCGCGACATGTCGGTTGCGCACAAGCCCAGCGGCTTCCTCGCTCGCCATCAATGCGGCGCGAGCCGCTGCCTGTCGTTTGTCAGCCGCATCGCGCTGTGTCACCGCATCGGCAACTTGCTGATAGGCGGAAATGACCACCTGGTTGTAGCTGGCGACCGCTTCTTCATATTCGGCATTGGCGCGGCCATATTGCGCTTTGATCGCACCTCCCTGAAAAATTGGCAGACTGATTGCTGGACCGGTGGCTCCGAAAATCGATCCGGAATCGATGAGATTGCCAAGGCCAATGGCCTGTAGTCCAAGCAGCCCTCTGAGGCTGACTGCGGGAAAGAATCCGGCGCGCGCGACCTTGACCTGGCTTGCGGCGACCTCAACCCGCTCGCGTGCTGCAACAATATCCGGGCGCCGCCCGATCAGGTCCGTTGTCACTCCAGCCGGAACGCCCGCTGGCGCCGATGGAGTAAGCGGCGGGCGCGTGATCGAACGGCCCCGATCCGGTCCAGCTCCCAGCAGGGCAGCCAACTGGTTTCGCCGCAATCCGATGCTTTCATCTACGGCTGCAAGTTCCTGTTCGGCGTTCGCCACGTCCGCGTCCGCCCGGCGCAGTCGGATGCGATTGTCCAGCCCGTTGCGCACGCGCAATGAAACAAGTCCTTGCACCGCGCGGCGGTTGCCTAGCACCGCTTCGGCGTTATCACGTTCCCAGTAGTGCCTCCCGAGCTCCGCATAGGCAGCGGTAATCGCAACTGAGAGGACAAGCCGCGCTTGCGCCGCATCAACCGCCACAGCGCGTGCTTCCGAAATCGCGGCTGCATGCGCCGCGCGATTGCGGCCCCAAAGGTCAAGATCAAAACCAAATGTCAAAGCAGTCTGGCCATAATCCTTCCAGCCATCGGGAAGGAACTGGGCGGGAATGCCATTATTGCCACTCTGGCGGCGGATACCGGCTTCCGCCTCGGCTCCGATAGTGGGAAGTCGGGACGCACCGACGCGCTGAACCTCAGCCTCGGCGCGCCTGATCCTGGCCCCGGCAGTTGCAACTTGCGGTGAGTTTGTAAGTCCTTCCTCGATCAGTGAGGTAAGCTGTGGGTCGCCCGCCAATCGCCACCATTGGTCGGGGGGCCAGTCAATGTCCCCGCGTGCGGCAAGTGTCTGGGCCGCGTCGCTGGCCTCGGCGCTCCGGATGACTGGTTTGACGCCTGTTTCAGGGACAGAAACACAACCCGCCAACGCGAGGACTATCGCAAACATCGGCAAAGACCGCAGATCAACCGACATAAGCTGCCCTGCCACTGGCGACTAGCCGCTGTGCCGAGTCCTCGACTCTGGTTTCCGCCACACTCAATTGTTTGCCCAGTTTGACCACTCGGCCAATCGCGCGCAGTGGACCCGGAGTCGCAGGGCGGTGAAAATCTACGTGCAGGTCGGCGGTTGCGCGCGCCGTGCCGCCAAATGCATTGATAGTGTAAAGTCCGGTCAGATCGATCAGGGCCGACAGGATGCCGCCGTGCACCGCTTTAATCATTGGATTGGATATTATTTCTTCGCGCCAAGGCATTTCAAAGATCAGTTCGCGCTCGGTCAGATCGACAACATCCAGCCCAAGCCAGCGATGAAACGGCGCAATGAGGAGCATATTGCGCAATTCGGCCAATTCGGGCCTGCCGGGGTTATCCATCATCTTGAAACCTTCCCTGTGTGCGTGCCGATCAGGAAATCGACAATCGCCGCGCCAAATTCATCGTTTTGGTCTCCGACGACCATGTGCGTGGCACCGGCAATGTCGCTGTAAGCGGCATGCGGGACCAGCTTTCGGAAGTGTTCAACCGCATCAGGGGAAACAAGGTCGCTCGAACCGCCTCTGACCAGATGCACCGGAAGCGAAAGACGGCTTGCTGCAAGGCTAAGCTCGCTTTGCCCGTTCTCGACCGCACCATCGCTCTGCTTATGGCGGCGCGTTACGCCTTCAATAAATGCGGGGTCCCAATGCCAATAAAAGCGGCCATCTGATTTTTTATGCAAATAGTTCGCCAGACCTGACGATGCCTTACGGCTTGGCCGATGTGGCAGATACTCGGAGATTACCTGTGCGGCCTCTTCCGGTGAAGCGAAACCAGCTTGGGCATGGGCTGCCATGAAGCCAACCACCCTCGCTACTCCCGTTGCCTCCATCTGCGGGGTAATATCAACCAGGGTTAGCGAAGCAAAACTGCCCGGTGCTAGATGCCCCTCGGCCTTGATCCCGGCAAGACCACCGAGCGATGCACCGATCAGCGCCGGTTTGCGCTCCAATCGGGCAGCGACGGCGATAAGATCGCCAGCAAAATCGGCAATGTCATAGGCCCCGTCTTTGGCCCATTCGCTGTTCCCGTGACCTCGCAGGTCCAATGCAATCGCGTGAAAGCCGTGACTTGCGAGAAGCGTGGAAACCTTCTTCCAGGCACGGTGGGTTTGTCCACCGCCATGCGCGAGAATGACCGGCATTCCATCGCTGGCGCCTTCGACACTGGCGGCAATGGCAAGGCCGGATTGACCGGCCAATTTGATCGATTTTTTCGTCATGAAGATATCATACTGTAATAAGTCTTACAGTAAAGACTTTTCAATTTTTGGTCCGTCGGGTAAGGTCCTGCCCGATGCGCGACGAAATCAACCAAGATAGCTATGTGACCGAGGCCGACGAGATCGTTTTTCTCGTCGAGGAAGTTCCGC